>NZ_JAQZSM010000099.1 GCF_028745735.1 Roseinatronobacter alkalisoli | reverse complement strand
TCAATGATTATCGCGGGGCAGGTTTTGGCGGATGCGTTGATAGGCGGTGGCGAGTTCGAGGCAGCCGCCTTCGGCGAGTTGGCCGACATGGGAGCGGTAGATTTCCTGCCATGGGGTCTGATGGTGCAGCTCCGGCGGGGTCCAGGCGTTGCGGCGTGCGGCCCATTCGCCCGCATCGACCAGCGCATCCATCCGGCTGGCATTCAGGTCCAGCCGCACGCGGTCGCCGGTCTGCAGCAGCGCCAGCCCGCCGCCCACCACGGCCTCTGGCGAGGCATTCAGGATCGACGGGCTTTCCGATGTGCCCGATTGCCGCCCGTCACCCACTGTCGGCAGGTGCTGCACGCCCGCGCGCAGCAGCGCGTCCGGCGGCTGCATATTCACCACCTCGGCCGAACCGGGATAGCCCACACAGCCCACGCCACGGATGAACAGGATCGTTTCCTCGTCAATTTCCAGCGCCGGATCATTGATGCGGGCATGGTAATCTTCCGGCCCTTCAAACACCACGGCGCGGGCCTCGAACACGCCCTCATTCCCCGGTTCTGACAGGAAACGCGCGCGGAAATCGGGGGAAATCACGGATGTTTTCATCAGCGCGGACTCGAACAGATTGCCCGACAGCACCAGAAAGCCCGCATTCTCGCGCAAAGGGTCGGCAACAGGGCGGATGACATCGGGATCACGGCTGTCCCAGCCCGCCAGATTGGTGCCCAGCGTCGCGCCGCTGGCGGTCATCACATCCTCATGCAACAGCCCGGCCTTGCGCAATTCCCCCATCACCGCAGGCACACCGCCCGCGCGGAAGAAACTTTCGCCAAGATACGTGCCCGCAGGCTGCATATTGACCAGAAGCGGGATGTTGAAGCCGTGGGTCTGCCAGTCGCTCACATGTAAATCCACCCCCGCATGGCGCGCAATGGCCTGCAGATGCGGCGGCGCATTGGTCGACCCGCCGATGGCGGAATTGACGATAATGGCGTTCTCAAACGCCGCGCGCGTCAGAATATCCGAGGGTTTCAGATCCTCATGCACCATGGCCACGATGCGCCGTCCGGACTCGTAAGCCATCGCCATGCGTTCGCGGAACGGAGCGGGAATGGCAGAGGCGCCGGGCAGGGTCATGCCAAGCGCTTCGGCCATGGCGTTCATGGTGCTGGCCGTGCCCATGGTGTTGCAATGGCCAAGCGAGGGGGCGGAAGAACAGACCCGTTCCATGAATTCATCATAGTCGATCCTGCCTTCGGCCATCAGGCGGCGGCTTTCCCAGACAATCGTGCCTGATCCCGCGCGCTTGCCCTGCCACCAGCCATCCAGCATCGGCCCGCCATTCAGCGCAATCGCAGGCAGATCGACCGTGGCCGCCCCCATCAGCATGGCAGGCGTGGTCTTGTCGCAGCCGGTGGTCAGCACCACCCCGTCGATGGGATAGCCATGCAACACTTCGACCAGCCCCAGATAGGCCAGATTGCGGTCCAGCGCCGCTGTGGGCCGCTTGCCGGTTTCCTGAATCGGATGGACGGGGAATTCCATCGGTATCCCGCCCCCGTCGCGGATACCGGCCTTGATGCGGTCCATCAGAAAAACATGGATCTTGTTGCACGGCGCCAGGTCACTGCCCGTTTGCGCAATCCCGATCACCGGCCGCCCGCCCTGCAATTCAGCACGCGTGTATTCCTGATTCAGATAACGCTCCAGATACAACGCCGTCATCCCGGGATTGTCAGCATTGTCAAACCATTCCTGTGAACGGTACTTCTTGGGGGGGG
>NZ_JAQZSM010000098.1 GCF_028745735.1 Roseinatronobacter alkalisoli | reverse complement strand
GCGCTTTGCAAGATCAATCCCGATGATGGTAACTTCGGACATGGATGCTCTCTCCTTCTGTGATGTCTTCAGCAAACATCACCTTGGCACATTACGATGCCGTCGGGAGGGGGCATCCATGCCATCAACAAAGCCCATAGAGACCGTGCATACAGATGCCACCCATTGGATTGTCGAACAGCAGCGCGGCGACGATGGTAATTTAACGCTTGCAAGCGCAGAAACCCTCTTTTCTAATTTGATCTGGTGTCGTTTCCACCGTAGAGTCGAAATCCTAAAGCCCAGATGCGAAGTGGTTGGCGTTCTCTATCCCCGAAGGTTCGATCTCGTTTGATGCCTAGATACTTGCTTTCTTTAATTGCCGTGTTCTTCTTGGCCGGTCAGGCATCGGCGCAGCACTCCCCAGTTTCACCGCAGGAAGAGGTTTCTGTATCCGTCGAATCGCACCAATGCGGAGACAGAGTAACCACGGCCTGCCTTGTCGGAGAAATTCAATCGTTCCTTGCCGCCGACATGGACCCGTTCAGACGTCAGCGCACAATGCTGGCGTTGGCGCAGGCGCAACTGGCGGACGGACTTATCGAACAGGCTCTCTCCTCATATGCACAACTCGAAGCGAAGACCGCACGGGCTGAGTTTCTCGTTAGCTACGCAAGGAACCTGATCGCGGAAGGAGACAATGAATCGGCCTTGGAGCGCTTACGCGAAGCTGACACTTTGCTAACCGATGGCCAGAGCGATCTCGACCGCTTGAACGTTACCCGGCAGAGCCGGTTGATCGCGGAAGCCTTCGCGCAAGCCGGCTCGGGCGAGGAAGGTCGCGCCATTCTCGACGGCATCGCCGCATATCGCAACCTGATTCCGCTCAATCCGATGTTTATAGCGCTGATGCTTCAGGTCGCCGAAGCCGAGGCTGAGATCGGATTTCGTGCTGAGGCGGCGGCGATTGTCGAAGAAACATACGCGCTGATGCTCGATCAGGACGTGGAGGTTACGCCAGAACTGATCCTGCAGATCTTCGAGACATGGGCCTCCATCGACGCGGCGGCGGCGACCGAGGCCGCCGAGGAACTTGCGACGATCATCGGAAAGCACGACCCGTCGGCGTTCGAATTTGCCATATGGACGGGTCTGTCTTCGGGTTTGGTATCCTCCGGCGACGGCAACACAGCCTTCCTGCAGAGGGCGCAAGCATCTCTGAACGATGCACCAGGGCGAGTGACGGCACTCCTGCTTGCGCCGAAACTCGCGGACGCGATAAGGGAGGCCGACGAAGGCGAACAGGCACGATTGCTTCTCGAACGCGCCCATGTGGAAGCCATGACACTTCCATCGCCGATCGAGAAAGCGGCTGCATTGTTTGCTCTCGCTGAGGCCTTCGCCCGTGCGGACTCTCCCGAGCAGGCAGAAAACATCCTCAATGAGCTTCTGGTGATGTCTGAGCAAGCGGGCCCGGAGGGCGCGATGTTGCGGCATTTCGCCAATGCGGTTCCCGCCCAACTGGCTTCGCTCGGGAAGGTCGACGAGGCGTATGAACTTGCGATGAATGCCGATAGCGGCATTCGAGAAATGGCAATGATGACGGTGGCGGACAAGCTTGCGACACAGGGGCATTTTCAGGAAGCCATGCGCTTCCTGCGCAACGTCGAAGGCGAGATTGCGGTCATGATGATGGCCGCAATAGCAGACCGCCTCGCCTCCGCATCAGGCGCGCGGAAAGCACCGTGATCGTTTCCAGCATCCCAACCCACGCACTCCGTACGTAGAATAAGTGACCGGGGCATGCCCGGCACCGGGCTTGCTGCCATGCCAGAGACCATGCACCTAGGTGTTCAGTCCCGGCATCTGGTGGATCGGATTTAGGATGAATCTGTCTGGCTCGGATGTCCAGATCTTGCAGATGTATTCATAGGGCGTGAGACCGCCGAGGGTCTTGAGCCTGCGCGCGAAG
>NZ_JAQZSM010000097.1 GCF_028745735.1 Roseinatronobacter alkalisoli | reverse complement strand
GAAACCCGCGCCCAGGCTTTTCAAAGAAGCGATTGCGCTTCAGTTCGGCTTTGGACTGCCAGTGGGTCTCGCCAAAGCGGGTCAGCCCCTCATGGACGACGAAGGATCCGAGCAGCAAACTGCCCAGGGTGGCAAATAGGAAGATAAGCCCGATCACCTGCCAGAGATCGGGATGGTGGAGCCGGATTGCCTGCCAGTTATGGAGGAGCAGGCCCCAATCGAGCGTGGCAGCACTGCCGGTGAGTTTGAGTGCCAGATAGCCTGAGGCCAATATATAGGCGAGAGCGAGCCCGAGAGCAGCGAAGAGGCCCAGGCCCGCCAGAATGCGTGTCTTAATCATGCTCGAGCCCCCGCTCTTGCGCGGCATTGGCGGCGCGTTCATCAAACCACTCTTCGCTGACCTGACGCAGGGCCTGGGGCGAATTGCCCTCGGCCTTGAGATATTCGCGCGCGACAGAAAGCTGGTCTTCGCGACTGCCTACACCGTCGAGCCCCGAGATATCGCCCTGTTTGAGGCGCGCGATCTCGTCGGGTGTCAGACGCTCCTCCACAGCCTCGCGATAGGCATCCGCGCGTTTCGCGTCCGTAGGCGCGGGCAGTTTTGCCAGATCGGATTTCGCAGCGATCAGCATGCCAGCGGCAGCGGCAGTTGCTGCGGCGGTCGTCGCGGCCGCGCCGGTGCTGATCCCCGTGCCCGTCCCGGTGTCTGCTGCTGTGCCGCGCTGGATATCCTGCGCCTCCCAGGCCCGTCGGCTGCCTTGCTTCTCGATGACCTCATTGCTCACGGGATCGCGCGTGGTGATGGTGACGGCCTCGGAGCGGGTTGAGGACAGAGTCACTGTGTCGCCCGCTGTCACGCCCCGATCCGCCAGCGCCTTGGTGACCCCCATGCCCCAGACATCATGCGTTCGGCCGTTCGAAAGCTGCAAGCGCACATAGGGAGACTCCGCAGCCCCGGAGCGATCGAGATAGGGGCGCGTACCCTGCGCAAGCACCGTGCCGCGCACGCCCTGGCTGTAATCAACCTTGTCGCTGGTCGTGTTGGCGGCAAGAGGTGATGCCCGATCACGGGATACGTCACGAGAGTCATTGCTGCCCATATCGCGACCCTCAGAGACAGGCCCATCCGTCCGCTGCAGGCTGCGCGGGCGTTCCATGTCACTGCGCCGTGCCGCTTCCTCGATATCGCGCTCATTGGGCTTGTAGCCTTCGACCTTGATACCCTTGGCCGCGCCTTCAATCCACATCTCACGCCGGAAGTCCTGCGGGCCGGTCACTTTCATCGACTCCCAGCCGCGATGGGCGGCGAGATTGACCATGTCGAGGGCTGTCGCCTTGTCGGCGGCCTTGGTGCTGAGCGTGTTGCCCGTATCGACAATCGCCGCACGCGCGTCATCGTAATGGCGATAAAATTCCTGCCGGTCGCCCTGCTTGGTCACCACGAACCGCTCATAGTAGGAAGACGGGGTATCCAGCGGATCGAGCCCGCGGCGCGCGGGTGCGATGCTGTCTGCCTGCGCCTCGCCTGCCAAGCCTGCCTGCGACATAGGCCGATCTGTTGCCTCCGCGCCTGTACGCTGTGGCGGCTGCGCTTGAGGTGTGGCCTCGGCGGGCGCTGCATCTGCCGTGCGCGCGACACCCAGAACCTCGGCCCGCGCCTCTGCGCGGGCCTGATCCTCGATATCGAATGAGCGCGATGAGATATATGCCCTGTCAAACCCTTCACGGCGCAAAGCCGTGATCGCGTCTTCGATCTTCTGCGACGTCTTGTCCTCCAGCGCCTCGCGCTGCTCCGGCATCAGATCGAGCCCGACATCATCCCCGATCCGGTCATGCACGCGGTCCACCTCTTCCAGCGCGCGGTCCAGATCATCCTGCTTCGAGAGATCCAACCCGTGATGCTCGGCCACGCTGCGCAGATCATCCATCAGCCAGTCGCCCTCGCGCAGCCGCGCCATC
>NZ_JAQZSM010000096.1 GCF_028745735.1 Roseinatronobacter alkalisoli | reverse complement strand
AAGACTTGCAGCAGCGAACTTCCGCTCCACTGGGCGCGACATTGGAGCCGAAGGGGGCGGTCATCACGACGACCGTCTGCAAAGGGCTGAACAACGGTCATTGGTTGCCGCGGGTCGAACGGTAGCACCCAAGTTCATCAGCAAAATCGATAAGTGTCTGATTTCATTTAGGCCGAATGGCCAAAAATGTTACAACAAGGACGCGGTCAGCTGGGTTTTGGCAGGTTGAGGGTGTCGAAGAGGTCCAGTTGCTCCGGTGTGGTTTTGCTTATTCCGTGGAAGCTGCGGCTTCCGGCATATGCGGTGTGTTTCTGAATGCGCGACAGGATATCGAGGGCGAGCTGAGGACTTGCGTGATGGCCTTTGGCCTTCAGGCGCATGCGCATGACCCTGTGCAGGGTGAGGGCCAGAAAGCAGATCAGCGCATGGGCGCGGATACGGTCTGGCAACCGGTGGTGAACCGGCGCAATTTCGATGTCTGATTTCAACACGCGAAAGCCACGTTCAATATCGGCCAATGCCTTATAGCGCGCGACGGCGTCAGCCGGTGTGATCTCGGGGACATTGGTCAGCAGGACGAGCTTGCCATCAAACAGGGCTGCCCGGGCGATGGCCTCTTCATCTATGTCCCAACTGAAGCGATCCGCCGTGAGATCGGCCTTGATGAAGCGCGTCAGTTCCGCGTCTGAAATGGCGCGGACGAACCGGCTATAGGCCCCCCGATCTGAGGCGCGGCGACCTTTCTCGCTTTTTCCTTCGTCCTGACGATCAAGCTTGGCGACCATGGCATTGCCCATGGCATCGAGCTCATCAATCCTTGCACGGCGCGCCGCACCCTGTTCCTTCGCGCGCCCGGCATCATGCGCCGCAATCAGGCGGTGCCCTTCAAAGCTGCCCTCGCGCAACCCGTCACCGTCGCTGAAGTCGAAGTTCTGGAAGGTTTCCAGCAGGTCGCTGTAGCGGCGCGCAGGCACGGCCAGGATGAACTCCAGCTTGCGCCCGTCCTGATCGGCCATGTCCGTCAGGTGGTGGATGTTGTCGAGGCTCAGCAGGCCACGATCTGCGACAAGAATGATGCGCTGGATGGGGAAACGCTCCAGCACTGTCGAGAGCATGCCCTGAAGGGTCTTGGTCTCAGAGACATTGCCCGGATGCACTGTGTGCATGAGCGGCAGGCCTTCAGCGGTCTGAACCACGCCCAACACGAATTGGCGCGCGATATCACCGGTTTCCTTGTTCATGCCAAAGGCACGAACATCATCTTCCAGTCGGGCCTCGCCATGAATGCGCACGGTCGTCAGATCATAAAAGACCATCGTCAGCTCATGATCGACAAGCGGGCGGATCTGGCGCGCCAAAGCTTCCGCGACCCCTTCAGCGTTGTCCATCAGCGCGTCCATGGCGCGCAGCAAATGCTGATGGGTGACGGTCTCGGGCATGGCCGGCATGGCAACAGTTTCCAGCCAGCGCAGGCAACCCAGTTTGCTTGTGGCATCGCACAGCCGGTTGAACACCATGGCCCGCACGAGGGCCTCGGCATCAATGCTGCGCTTGCCGGAGCGCAGCGCCCGGTTGAGGGCGCGATCAAACCCAAGGTCCTTCCACAGCTCATGCAGCGCAAAGACCGTGCCATAGGTGCGGGCGGGATCGTGTGTGATTTCGTGCGCTGTGTTCTCTATGCGCCCGACGGCTCTGTTCAACCCGTTGATCAGGGGATCGAGCTTCTCGGGTGATAGCCTGTCCAGGCGACCAAGGTTGGCGACCACCTTGATCCTGACCTTGCCTTCCGCGTCGCGATGCCCCTCCACCAACTGGAGATAGCTTCGACCGCCTGACTTTGAGATACGCGTATACATTGGACTAACGTTAAGTCCGAATGCGCCAAACTTGCAAGCCAATTGTTGTATAAGCGTGTTACAACACGACTTCGCCAAAAAGGAAGCTCAGGGACGGTAAATCATTGAAAACTATAGCATCCGAAAACTGCAGATGGCGAATTTACCCAATTTGCTGTCGAACTTCTTGTAGCAAGGTCCCGCATTGCTGCCCGCCCAAACAGCTGCAACCGCTGGGACTGATAAGGTCGCTTCCGCCCGAGGCAGAAACACATGGCTTTTGCCCGAGTTCGCCGTTGCTTGGAGCCCAAAATGC
>NZ_JAQZSM010000095.1 GCF_028745735.1 Roseinatronobacter alkalisoli | reverse complement strand
TGGCCAGTCCTGCCCATGATCGCGTGAAATCACTGCCCGCGATCGCGTGAAACAGGTGCCCGCCTTCCCGTGAAATCGCTGCCCACGATCAGCTGAAATCAGTGCCCGCCATCATGCGAAACGCGCATGACCAGAAAGTCGATGCGGCCGTCCTGTATTCTGGTGCCGGATATGATCAGGGCATCGGCAAAGCCGCGCGCGACCGTGCGCCGAAGGTATTCTTCGCGATCCTGATCTGCGGCGCAAAGCAGGACCACCAGATCAAGCCCGTGCTGGGACAGCACCGTCTGTACGCCGTCAAAGACGCTCATGAAGAATGTGTCGCCATCGCCGGTGATCTCGGCGCCGCTCTGCATCATGAAGCCGATGACGCCTGTTGACAGCGCAGGTCGGGCCGGGGCAGGGATCTATTCCTGACCTGGCCCGACAGAAATTCCCTGCCAGGCTGGCCCTTGTATCAGTCGCCGGGGAAATTCCGGCGGTGGCGTCAATCGGCTGCTGTAGGGCCGGACCACGGGTTGATAACCTCAAGCCCCGCCGCCTCGAAAGGACCAATGTCACGGCTCGCCACGGCGCATTTGCGCCAAGTGGCAATGGCAGCGATGAGACCATCCTGAAAGCCTATTGCCAGCCCGTTGCGCCGCGCATCGCCAATGAGGCGCCCGAACAACATGGCCGCGCCCAGATCGAAGGTCAGGGTGCGGCCATTGAACAACTGCACCATGTCTTGCAAGCGGCGGTCCAGATCGTCGCGGCGTTTGCCAACGTCCAGTTTGTGAATGCCTGCGCTGATTTCGGCAACGGTTATGGACGTGATGAACAGTGCGTCCTCGGATTGTCGATTGATCCACTCCAACACAACTGGATCGGGCGAGGGCTTCATGATCTCGGAAATAACGTTGGTATCGAGAACAATCATTGCAGGTCAATTGGCTCGTAAGGAGTCTTATCACGCTCAAGCTCGATGTCGGAAAGATCGGCGCCGCGCCATAGTGCTGCCATCCTGTCGCCAAAGCCAAGGCGAGATTCCGGCAAGAGCGAGCTTTCGAGAATTTCACGGGCAACAGACTCCGCACTGCGGTGCAGCTTATGGGCTCGGGCCTTCAAGGCGCGGTGTGCTTCAGGGGCCAACTGGCGAACCAAAATCTGGGACATGATCGGATCTCCTTTTCTGCCAGTATGATATCATTTTGGTATAATGATAGCAAGTAGAAAAGAAGCCCCGCTGTCGTGTAGCCCTTAATTGGGCTCTGCCTCAATCTGTGTGGCGGAACGGTAGCATTCTCGCCCGCAACAATTCTGGACCGGCTCGGCCGTACATGGCGCGCTTGAGGGTCTTCAGGCGATTGATCTGACCTTCTGCTTGGCCGTTGCTCCAGGGCATCTCGATGGCGTTTTTGACCGCATCGAAGTCCCGGTTCAATGTGCGGGCAAAGCGCACGATTGGCGCCAAGTCGGTTTCAATCGCGTCGTCAATCCATGCAGGGAGCGGGTCTGCCACGCAGCCTCGCAGGATGCCATTGAAGCGCATGGCTAGGCTGCGCATCTTTGTGAAGGCGGGAGAACCGCCCTTGAGCGCGTCGACTTTCCGCGCCTGATCCGAAGTCAGCTTTCCGCGGGGTTTGATGCACAGCGCGGCCGCGATGACCGGGGAGATCGCGTGCCCTGTTTCCGGATCCCGGACCGGCTCCAGGATCTGGTGCTCCACGGCGGGGCCCTTCGTTTGCTTTTCGGCTCTGCGCCAGCCCGCCAGCAGCCGCTGCAAATGCGATTGACTCCCCTC
Source organism: Roseinatronobacter alkalisoli (assembly GCF_028745735.1). Classification (GTDB taxonomy): domain Bacteria; phylum Pseudomonadota; class Alphaproteobacteria; order Rhodobacterales; family Rhodobacteraceae; genus Roseinatronobacter; species Roseinatronobacter alkalisoli. The sequence goes on along the minus strand of NZ_JAQZSM010000095.1, from coordinate 371 downwards.
GTAGCCGCGCTCTTGGATCAAACGGAAAAGGGCGCTTCCGGTTCGAATGCCGTCCTTCCAACTTTTGCTCAGGACCTCTTCAAAGTACCACGGCGAAGTCGGTTTCAAAGCTGCCCGCCTGCGGTCCGGTGGCGTCTCGAACTGCAGCCATTTCGCGATGCTGCGACGCGGGAACCCTGTCCGTCGCCCGATCTCGCTGCAGGTAAGCCCCTGATTTCGGAGCGCATGGATGGTGGTGAAAATTTCTTCCCGAGACGTCCTGTGCGCAAGGCGGGACTTCAGAAGGCTTCCGGCAGCGGTGACGTTGTCGGCGTCGAACAACAGCGCCCTGCCGGTCGCACGGCCGTGAAGGTTCATCTGCTCCTCGATGG
>NZ_JAQZSM010000094.1 GCF_028745735.1 Roseinatronobacter alkalisoli | reverse complement strand
AACACCGCGGGGCGACCTGGGCTGCCGTCATGAGGCGCGAGCCAGGTCATCTCCTTGTCCAGCCAGATCAGTAGCGATCCGCGCTTGCGAAGCGAAGCCGTGTAGCTGGACCAGTTCGTCGTGCGGTAGCGGGCGGGTGTAGGCTTGCTCATGCACCCCCTCTAACCGCATGGATTCACGATGTGAATCCTTCGCATACAGAGTTCTGCAACAACGCCCATCAGACCCCAACACAGATCGGTCGATAGGCACACCATGGCGGGCCATCACCACGGACTGGCGATTGAGCGGCATATATTCTGAATGCTTGGACACGGCGATCTGTGCCAGCAGCGCCTCGGTGGGCCAGCTCCCCTCCAGCAGATGCGCAGGGGCTTTGGCCTGTACCACACCTGTGCGCCCCTTGGGACAGGCATATCGGGGGCGCACGGTGACGATGACCTGATAGCGCGCGGGGATGTAATCCAGCCGTTCCGTGCGGTCTTCGCCGATCCGGACCATGTCACCGCATCCACAGGGGCAGACGATACTGTCGGGTTCGACCACCCTCTCGACGCGGGGCAGGCTTTCGGGCAATGCGCGGGCCTTGCGTGTTTTGCGGGGTTTCTTCTTCTCCGGATCGCTCGCACTGGCCGCGATTTTCTCTTCCACCTCGGCAATCTGCGCCGGCGTTTCAGCGATGGCGGTTTCCAGATCTTCCAGCGCCAGTTCCAGCTGGGCGGGGTCCAGCTTCTCGGATTTCGGCCCGAACTTCGTGCGCCGGTAATCCTGAACCTGACCTTCCAGCTTCTCGATCAGCGCCTCAAGCTCTGCGATGAAGGCTTCCTTCTCCGCGACCACAGCCTGTTCGTGCTGGCGCGCAGCACGCTCGACGGAGGCTTCAAATCTCGCATGTTCCAGCGCCTTCTGCTGCGCCGCAAAAGCCTTCACCACCTCGGGTGGCAGGTCTGGAAACTGGCTGAGATCGAAGGGCTGCGACATGCGCATTTCTACCCGATCCGGGACAGAAAGGCCAATAAATCAACGCTAAAAACAACGGCCTGAGTCATCCTGCCGCAGTCGGTGCCAGCACCCTTTGCGCCACCACCCGCCCCCAGTCCAGACCTTCAAACAGGGCTTCCGCCTGCGCCCGGGACAGCCGCATAACCCCGTCCTGAATCTTCGGCCAGGCAAAGCCGCCCTGTTCCAGGACCTTGTAGATCAGAACCATTCCGGTGCCGTCCCATACCAGGATCTTCAACCTGTCCCCGCGTTTTGACCGAAACACCACCGTCACCCCGGAATGCGGGTCGAGCTTCAGCTCCGTCTGCACGATCAGCGCCAGAGCATTGTGCCCGCACCTGAAGTCCACAGGCTTCGTCGCGATCAGGATCGGCAGCCTCTGACCCGCGACGATCATGTCACCCCGCGCAATGCACGCACCAGCGCCGCCGCGCGCTCCACCGTAACATCACCGGGAATACGCAAGCGCAGATCGGACCCGACCTCAATCGTCATCACACCAGAGCCATCCTGCGAGGCCTCGGCCGTGGAAGACACCGGCTGATCCATCGGCTCAGGCAGAATGGACAGCGGCACAAAGGCAGGCTCCGCCGCCTCCGACGCAGGCGATCCGTTCAGCGTATCCATCAGGTCACCCGGCAAAGCCAGCCGACCCTGCCGGGCATGGCGACGCCAATCTGACAGGTGATGTGGGAGCAAATCGTATTTGCGAGCCACATCCACGACCCGAGCCCCAGGCTGATAGCTCTCCGCGACGATCTTCGCTTTCACTCCCGCTGGCCATCGGCGATTGCGTCGTCGCGGTTCAACAATTTCACACCGACCCATAAATCCGTCGCCACCATCCGCCATGCGAAACCTCCATCTGCTCGCGCAGACCTTCTCGCAGGCATGTCACGCGTCAGGAACAGGACAAATCAATGGGGCGTGGCCGTCGCTTACAATTCCTCTTGGAATTCAACACTTGTACTTCGTTGGGGACCAACTGCTCATGCCCGCCAGCTACCATGCTGGATTCAAACAGTGAATCCCTCACTCGATTTGTGCATGTATGGATGCCCCCGTCAGTGCAAGTAGTTTCTGAACGGCTCAAGCGTGTGATCGGGTGCGGTCATGTATCAGGCCTTTCTCTGCGGCGCTGACATGGCCGCTGGCCGGTATGGC
>NZ_JAQZSM010000093.1 GCF_028745735.1 Roseinatronobacter alkalisoli | reverse complement strand
CGGGCAATTGGCACCAACGGTGTCCCCGACCGCATCGTTATCGACAAAAGCGGCGCAAACTTGGCAGGGTTGGAAGCTGTAAATGTGATCCTCAATTTCACCGGTTCAGGTCGGACGATCAAGATCCAGCAGGTCAAATATCTGAACAATATCCTCGAGCAGGATCACCGGTTTATCAAACGCATCACTGGGCGAATGCTCGGCTTCAAAGCGTTTTATTCCGCCTCGGCCACGCTGGAGAGAATCGAGACTGCGCACATGATCCGTAAGGGCCAATTCCACGCCAACGGCTTGAACGCATTTCAGCAGTTTGCTCAGCTCGCAGCATAATTCCGTCCAGCATCAGCCTACACTCAACCATGTCGGAATTTGCGACAGAACCATTCTGTTAAGCGCTGCGACCGAGGTTGGCGGGCTGACAGGTGTTAGATAGCCTTTTTTCTACGATCTTCTATCCAGTAGAGCTCGATGCATAAAAAAGAGCGCTAAATACGCTATTAAGAGCGGCACTAAAGAAACAACAAATCCGAGCAAAAGTGATGAGACTGGTGATATCAAACCAAATAAACTACGTCTAAGAGGTTGGGTTTCAAACAGAACATATGAAATGAATCCGAAAAGTGGTTTATTAATAAATGAAAACAACATAATTGTAAAAATTGACAGTACAAATTTCACACGATACAATACCAAAATAGAAACTATTGCAGATCCAAAGAAAAACATAAAAACTGTATTTAGCTCAGGCCTTATGTTGTCGGTCGATAGAGGCTCTCCTATTACAACTGCGGTCAACAAAAATAGCGCGTACAAAAATATTGCGACGCCAAAGAAATAAAATATAAACTTACTTTTTCTACATATAATCATCGCTATCTCTGTCAGAGCGGTCGTCTATCAGCATAGAAGCTCCATCATTCGGAGAAGTCGCCTGCCCAAACAGCTGCCGAAGTTCAAATTCTTTTACTTCCCGGACTCTGCCGGTTGCCACGAGAGATTGCATCTCACGCGCAAGCCTCTGGGGGAACATTGATCCAGAAAGATCGCTGAATTCAGGAATTTCTCTGATAGCATCAGAACAGGCAGTTGCACAGTACAGAAACGTACCTCCTGCACTGTTCAAGACCCTGCCGATCAAAATTTCGTCCTGTGTAGGACTTGTGTTCGATCCGTATACGGCGGCGACACGGGTGGATTTATGTCACCAAGTGGGGTACCGTGCGAGCAGAGGGCCTTGCCGCCGGAGAACATTGGAACTTATCGAAACTTCGAAGTAATTCGACCGATTGAAGGCGCCAGCGTAAGTCGTGTGGCACCTGCATATGGGCAACCGGGCGGGGGTTGGCAGATACAGCTACCAGCACCAATTGGGAGGTACATCGGGACACATCTTAGGGAGATAGCTCCATGAATACTATAGAATTGGCTGAAAAGTTAAACGCACTAGGCTATCAGCGGAGATACACAATTGGCAAAAGGGTCGAGAGGCGTGATGCATTAATTTGTGAAGATAGCGTTTGGAAGATTCTTGGAATGGAAAAGGGGAATGAATACGTTTATCAGGTATTTGATGATGAAGAAACAGCCTGCGCTGAGTTCTTTAAGTTAATTACCCGTACTTCTCCAGGAATCCCCGCGGAACTATATTTCGGGGAAGATGGGTATCCTCGTAATTATTCTGGTCCGAAGAAGTAGTTTAGGCTCCAGACTCATTGATATTCAAAGCCAAAAGAGGTTCTGTCGCAAAGATTTTCGGCTTGTTGGTTGTGCCGCTTCACCGGTATCGTGGTTTGGGATTGACGCTTGGGTGTGATTGGACGGTTACGATGGTTGACTTCAAAGGCGCACACTACCCGAAATCGGTGATCCTGTTTGCTGTATTATTCTACCTGCGCTACCCAGTATCTTATCGCGACCTTGAGGAAATCATGCAGGAGCGCGGCGTCGATGTTGACCATGCAACGTTGAACCGCTGGGTGATCAAATACGGCTCTGTCGCAAAGATTTTTGGTTTCCGGTTGGCTTTGTATGAAGCATCGGCGTAGGAGGTGACTTCACAGCAAGGGTCGGATGAGTGCAATGGTTGATTTCAAGGGCGCGCATTATCCAAAATCAGTTATCCTGTTCGCGGTATTTTTCTACCTGCGCTACCCTGTTTCCTATCGTGACCTCGAAGAGATAATGGAAGAACGAGGTGTCGATGTTG
>NZ_JAQZSM010000092.1 GCF_028745735.1 Roseinatronobacter alkalisoli | reverse complement strand
TGCGCATTTCGCGGAATTTGGGCAGTGATTTCGCGTGATCTCGGGCACGCGTTTCACGGCATCGCGGGCAGCCATTTCACGCCCTCGGGCAGGCTGGCCAACAGGTTTCATAGAGTCAGGTCTGGGCGCCCTGGTCAAGCGTTTTCATCGTGGTCATTTTTCTGCGCATGCTGTCGCCTGTGAGCGTCAGGCGGTGTGCATTGTGGACCAGTCGGTCAAGGATGGCATCTGCGAGAGTGGGATCTCCGATCACCTCGAACCATTGATCGACAGGCAACTGGCTGGTCACAATGGTTGAACCACGACCTTGGCGGTCATCGAGGATTTCAAGCAGGTCGCGACGCTCGGTCGGTGTAAGAACTGACAGCCCCCAATCGTCGAGGATCAGCAATTCAGTGCGTTCGATTGCCTTGAGGACACGGGCATGCCGTCCGTCGCCCCTGGCGATGGCCAGCATCTGGAACAGGCGGGGCACACGGTGATAGACGACGCGCCGATCATCACGGCAGGCCTTGTTTCCGAGGGCGCAGGCAATCCAACTTTTTCCCAAGCCTGTTGGGCCAGTGATCAACAGATTTTCATGGCGGTTGATCCAGCTACCATCGATCAGATGCGCCATGACACCTGCATCGATGCCGCGCGAGCTGCGCATATCGATATCTTCAACGCAGGCTGCATGACGCAGGGCGGCAAAGCGCAACCGGGTTGCCAGTCTCTTGGCATCACGCTCTGCCGCTTCGCGATCGACAAGCAGGCCCAGCCTTTCTTCGAAGCTGAGACTTTGGAACATGGCGCCAGCGCGGCGCTGCTCGTGCAGGGCCTGTGCCATACCGGTCAGCCCGATCGCCTCCAGGCGGTCGCAAGTGGGATGTGTCAGCAAGGGTTGTCTCCTTTTCAGTGATAATATTTCTGGCCGCGGATGTTGGGGTGTTGCAGCGGCAGTTCTTCGGGTTCGGGGTCCATGAAGGCCTGATCAAGCCCGGTCTTCAGGATGGAACGGATGGATGAGACCGACCGGGCTCTGATGCTGATCCCGCGACGACACGCAGCATCAAGCCGTTGCGGCTCAAAGCTTCTGGCCAGCGACAGTATGCCCAGGCAGGTCCGGAAGCCCTGCTCGGGATGCGGCCTGTCCTGCATCACGATGTCACAAAACGCAGCTACCGAGGGTCCCAGCTTTGCAGCACTGCTCAGGATCCGCGCAGGCGACCATTGCGCATAGCGGCGGTGGGCTGAGGGCATATGCTCTGGCGCCGTGATATGGCTGCGGCGTCCGGGATCACGCAGGTGACTGGCGACACGCGTGCCACGATGGAATATCTCTACGGTCCGGTGGGTGATGCGTGCGTCAACCACCTGCCGGATCAGGCTGAACGGCACGGAATACCAACAGCGATCCACCTCGATATGATAATCCGGCGCAACACGGGCACGTTTCCAACGCGCAAAGACATAGGGTTCCGCTGGCAATGGCTGCAGGTTCGGGCGATCGAGCGTCGCAAACAGATCCGCCCGGCTTGCCCCATAATCGCGCATGACACGCATATTCAATGTGTCCAGTAACGGCCGGATGGCGGCATTCAGCTCAGCCAGCGAGAAGAACCTGTGATTGCGCAACCGCGCGAGGATCCAGCGTTGGGCCACCTGCACGGCCACCTCGACCTTGGCTTTATCTTTGGGTTTGCGCACGCGCGCAGGCAGGATCGCCGTGCCGTAATGTTCCGCCATTTCGGCATATGTGCGGTTCAAGCCAGGATCATACCGGTCTGCCTTGATCACGGCCGACTTGAGATTGTCAGGCACGACGACCTGCGGCACGCCGCCCAGATAAGCGAACATTCCGACATGGGCCGCAATCCAGTCCTCAAGCCCTTCGCTGGCGACGGCCACAGCATAGGTATAGCTCGATGCACCCATCGCCGCGACAAACAGCTTGGCCTCGCTGACCTCCCCCGTGGCTGGATCGACAATGTCGACCGTGTCGCCTGCAAAATCGATAAATACCTTCTCGCCGCCGACATGTGTTTGTCGCATGCTCGGCCGGACGCGGCCCTTCCACGCCTCAAAATGGGTGCAAAACCAGGTGTAACCAAACCCGTTGGGGTGCTGCGCACGATACTCCTGCCACAGCAACATGCGGGTCACGCTGCGCCGGCGCAGCTCTTTGTCCACCGCCGCCCAATCCGGAACTGGACGGTCCGGATCGGATACATCCGATGCATTTGGAAACAACAACAGCTCAAGGCTGTCGTCATCCAGACCGTCCGGCAGCGGCCACGCCAAGCCAGCGGCGCGCGCGCGCCGCAGGTAGGTCCCAACACTTCCTTTCCCAAGCCCCAGCGAGGCGGCAATCGCACGCTCGCTCAGCCCTTGGGCAAATCTCAATCTCAATACGTCCCGAATACGGCGCATGGTCAAACGTCCTGTCGGCATTCCAATCCTCCTGTTCTTAAGGAGGCGGAGTAACTGCAGTTCGTTGGCCAGTCCTGCCCATGATCGCGTGAAATCACTGCCCGCGATCGCGTGAAACAGGTGCCCGCCTTCCCGTGAAATCGCTGCCCACGATCAGCTGAAATCAGTGCCCGCCATCATGCGAAACGCGCA
>NZ_JAQZSM010000091.1 GCF_028745735.1 Roseinatronobacter alkalisoli | reverse complement strand
TGTTGATTGTCACTTCTGTAACAGGGCCTTTCGAGTCAAGTTAGTTTTTCCACAAAAGCAACCCCCGCCAATTTACGCATCTGCGGGGTGAAGTTCGTGGCTCACATCTATTTTGGGATAATGGCGTTGCCGTTTGCTCTGGGTGCCGAGGGGTTTCCCGCGCCGGGATGATGCTTCTGTCCGTAGTCAGCGCTGAGGCTGCCACTTTATGCCAAGTCCAAGAACGGTTCCCGCGTGCCTATCTGAGAAGCGTGTTCAGCCATGAGCTGGCTGACGACGAGTGACATTTCCGGCATCATCGGGGACCGCGTCCCGGGTCGGGACCTCGGTGAGCCAGCACCGTTAGGCGTGGCCAAAGCCTCCTTTTTAATTTGTCTTGTTGTCGGCGGCGATTCCGGGGTTAGGGCTTACGCCGCTGCAGCTTTAGTGGCGCCCGGTCGAGTAAATCGGAATTCCGTGCCACACTTCCACATTCGATGCAAAACCACACCAATCCGTCTGGCGAGCGCAACAGTGGCGCGCTTCTTGCCCCGCCGCTTGGCGACACCAAGCGCCCATGCGCTTAACCAGTTTGGTCGGCCACGTTGCAACATCACCGTCGCTGCCTGATAGAGAGCCGTGCGCAGCCCCACATCCCCAGCACGGGAGATCTCACCGATGATGTCGCGTTCGCCAGATTGCTCGCGCCTTGGGGTTAAGCCAACCCAAGGACCAACGTCTTTTGAAGAGCGAAAGCGCTCGGGGTCATCGACTGCAGACTTGACGGTCAGTGCAACGAGAGTGCCAACCCCAGGCATGGTCATGAGCCGGCGGCACACCGGATCGGACTTGGCGTGATCGTGCAGAACTTTCTCCAGGCTCGCTTGCTGCTGGCGCAGTACACGTCGTGCAGTCAGGATTGGTTTTGCCGCAGCTTCCAGCATGGGGTTGCCCTCAGCCAGTTCCTGTACCCGCTCTTCGAAGCGCCCTTTGGCAACGCGTCCCATTTTCAACCCGAAGTTTCGCAGAACGCCGCGGATCGAAAGTTCAAGATTTATCGCTTCTGTAACAGGGCCTTTCGAGTCAAGTTAGTTTTTCCACAAAAGCAACCCCCGCCAATTTACGCATCTGCGGGGTGAAGTTCGTGGCTCACATCTATTTTGGGATAATGGCGTTGCCGTTTGCTCTGGGTGCCGAGGGGTTTCCCGCGCCGGGATGATGCTTCTGTCCGTAGTCAGCGCTGAGGCTGCCACTTTATGCCAAGTCCAAGAACGGTTCCCGCGTGCCTATCTGAGAAGCGTGTTCAGCCATGAGCTGGCTGACGACGAGTGACATTTCCGGCATCATCGGGGACCGCGTCCCGGGTCGGGACCTCGGTGAGCCAGCACCGTTAGGCGTGGCCAAAGCCTCCTTTTTAATTTGTCTTGTTGTCGGCGGCGATTCCGGGGTTAGGGCTTACGCCGCTGCAGCTTTAGTGGCGCCCGGTCGAGTAAATCGGAATTCCGTGCCACACTTCCACATTCGATGCAAAACCACACCAATCCGTCTGGCGAGCGCAACAGTGGCGCGCTTCTTGCCCCGCCGCTTGGCGACACCAAGCGCCCATGCGCTTAACCAGTTTGGTCGGCCACGTTGCAACATCACCGTCGCTGCCTGATAGAGAGCCGTGCGCAGCCCCACATCCCCAGCACGGGAGATCTCACCGATGATGTCGCGTTCGCCAGATTGCTCGCGCCTTGGGGTTAAGCCAACCCAAGGACCAACGTCTTTTGAAGAGCGAAAGCGCTCGGGGTCATCGACTGCAGACTTGACGGTCAGTGCAACGAGAGTGCCAACCCCAGGCATGGTCATGAGCCGGCGGCACACCGGATCGGACTTGGCGTGATCGTGCAGAACTTTCTCCAGGCTCGCTTGCTGCTGGCGCAGTACACGTCGTGCAGTCAGGATTGGTTTTGCCGCAGCTTCCAGCATGGGGTTGCCCTCAGCCAGTTCCTGTACCCGCTCTTCGAAGCGCCCTTTGGCAACGCGTCCCATTTTCAACCCGAAGTTTCGCAGAACGCCGCGGATCGAAAGTTCAAGATTTATCGCTGCCTGTTGGACAGCCTTGCGCGCAGACAATAGGGCGCGCATCTCCTGCGCTGACATCGATTTGCGGTGGACGGGCCGGAACCAACCCATTTGCAGGAGCCGGGCAATCCCTTCAGCATCCCGACGGTCGGTCTTTATCGGCATTGCCTTCAGTGCCCCCTTCACTTGCCGGGTCTCCATCAGGACAGTGCCAAATCCAGCTTCGGTCAAATGCCGGTGCAGCCATTGCGACAAGGGACCGGCCTCCAGGCCCACCGCAATCACGCTCCCAGGCAGCGCCTGCAAAACTTCGACCAGTTCCTCCGGTTCGCTGACGGCTGTCGTTTCCTTGATAATCTTACCTTGCGCGGACACCGCACAAATCGCAGTGCTTGCGAGGGAGACATCCAAACCGATATACATTTCCATGTCGTTGTCCTCTCTATTGCCAAGATAGTTGGGGCGCGCTTCACAGCACGACCCCGCAGACACGCCGCACAGCGTGCCAAGGGCAACGACACCTCACATCAAACCGTCATTCAACTCTCAACGTTAGAGATTCGAGCCGAGC
>NZ_JAQZSM010000090.1 GCF_028745735.1 Roseinatronobacter alkalisoli | reverse complement strand
TGGCCAGTCCTGCCCATGATCGCGTGAAATCACTGCCCGCGATCGCGTGAAACAGGTGCCCGCCTTCCCGTGAAATCGCTGCCCACGATCAGCTGAAATCAGTGCCCGCCATCATGCGAAACGCGCAAACCGACCCTTCCCTTTTCTACGCCACGGCATCCTATTCACCGCACAGCGGTGCCCGAGGCCTTCCCCTGCGATGACATTCCGCGCTTCCATTGCCCCAGTCCCTTTCCGGGCATGGGATATTGGAGACGATGGCGGTCAAGCGGAACAGGATCAATATCAAGGTTACCCCCTCGACCGGACCAGAAACGGACCGGAATGATCCCGCACCCAAAGACGATGCCTTGATGTTGCTGGCTCGCCTGATTGGTCGCCAGATCGCCCGCGAGCAGTTCGAGCGTAAACTGGCAGCGGAGCGCAAAGCACAACGCCACCTGCGTAGCTGACCTGCAAATCCCCTTGCATTTATACGTATATTACGTATTAAATTGGCAGACCTATTCTTCTGGAGTCTGCGATGCCAACCACAACCTCCCTCGAATTTCAGCGCAAGTTCGGACAGTATCTGAACGAGTCTCACCGTGAGCCGGTAGAGATCACGCGACATGGCCGACGCGAGTTTGTGCTGATGTCGGCCGCCCAATATGACGAGCTACTGTCAGCGGCGCAGCGCAGGGACAAGCCCGTCGGAGCCGCCTCCGAACCTGAACGGATTTAAGATACCTCCCCCGAACACGGAGCTTGAGAGGACTGCCGATATGACCCGCGTTGCGCTCTATGCCCGATATTCCTCCGACAATCAGCGCGAGGCGTCGATTGAAGACCAGCTGCGCATCTGCCGCGAGCAGGCGAAGCGCGAGAAGTGGAAGATCGTCGGAACCTACAAGGATGCTGGCATCTCAGGCGCGAGCATGATCCTGCGCCCCGGCATTCAGGCACTCCTTCAGGATGCACAGGCGGGACATTTCGACATCGTGATGGCCGAGGCGCTGGATCGTATCAGTCGTGACCAGGCTGACGTCGCCACCTTCTACAAGCACCTCAAGTTCGCCGGCGTTCCGATTGTCACGCTATCCGAGGGCGAGATCAGCGAGTTGCATGTCGGCCTCAAGGGCACGATGAACGCGCTATTTCTCAAAGACCTCGCGGCAAAGACGCATCGCGGCATCCGTGGCCGCGTGGAGGACGGCAAGTCAGGCGGCGGCCTGTGCTTTGGCTACAATGTCGTCAAGCAGCTTGACGCGCGCGGCGATCCCATTCGCGGGGACCGGGAGATCAACGAAGCCGAAGCGAATGTTGTCCGGCGCATTTTCCGCGAGTTCGCCGCCGGCGTGGGTCCGCGCACAATCGCCCGCACATTGAACGAGGAAGGTATCCGCGGTCCGGCCGGCAAGCTCTGGAGCGACACCACCATCCGCGGCCATGTGAAGCGCGGCACGGGGCTGGTGAATAATGAACTTTATATCGGTCGTTTGATCTGGAACCGGCTTCGCTACATCAAAGATCCATCGACCGGAAAGCGCGTCTCACGTCTGAACCCGGAATCGGAATGGATCATCAAGGATGTGCCAGAGCTGCGTATTGTCGATGACGGACTCTGGCATTCGGTCCGTGTCCGGCAGGGCGAGATCGCCGAGAAGTTTGCCAACGTCACCGAGGCTGTGCGCAAGCACCACAAAAAGAACCGCCTGAACGGCACACGTCGGCCGAAGTCCCTTCTTTCCGGCCTGGTGTTCTGTGGCTGCTGCGGAGGCCCCTACTCGCTTCGCGGCGCCGATCGGTTTGCCTGCTCGAACCACATCAGCAAGGGCGCCTGTTCAAATAGCCGCACGATACCGCGTGAGGATCTGGAAGCCCGCGTGCTCTCCGGCCTGAAGGACAGGATGATGGCGCCGGAGATCGTTGAGGAGGCGATGCGCGCCTATGCGGAGGAGACCAACCGGCTGAACCGGGAACGCCGCTCCAGCGGCGATGCCTGGAAAGCAGAACTGGTAAAGATCAAGAAGCAGATCCGCGGCATCATCGAAGCGATCAAGGCCGGGATGTTCCACGAGAGCATGAAAGCAGAGATGGACACGCTGGAGGCGCGCAAGACCGAGCTGAGCACCCTGCTGGCCGACGCGCCAGAGGACACACCGGACATTCTGCCGAGCGCCTCGGCGATCTATGCGAAGAAGATTTCGGCCCTGACCAAGGCGCTCAATCGGAAGGAAGAGCGACAGGAAGCGGCGGAGACATTGCGAGGCCTGATCGAGAAGATTTCGCTGACACCGGGGCCGGAACGCGGCGAGATTTACGCAACACTGCACGGCGAGTTGGGCACGATCCTCAATTGGACAGAACGCCAAGCCATTGGAAATGCTGCAAAAACAACAAAACCCGCAGTGGATGCTACGGGTTTGTCGTTATCAGTGGTTGCGGGGACAGGATTTGAACCTGTGACCTTCAGGTTATGAGCCTGACGAGCTACCTGGCTGCTCCACCCCGCGCTGGTTTTTTGTATCGTTGAGAGAGAGTTGTGTTTCTTTTCAGGTTTGGCGGTGAGCTACTCTCCCACGTCTTGAGACGCAGTACCATTGCCGCGGCGGCACTTAACTTCCGAGATCGGGACGGGATCGGG
>NZ_JAQZSM010000009.1:133262-155027 GCF_028745735.1 Roseinatronobacter alkalisoli | reverse complement strand
GGCGTCCCTGGCTATCGCAGATGGCATGTAACTTGGTATTCATGCCGCCCTTGGTCCGCCCGATCAGGCGACCACGCCCCCCTTTTTCACGCCCATGCTGGTCGCGGTGCGGTGTGCTTTGAGGTAGGTCGCGTCGATCATGACGGTCTTCTCTTCGCCATGCTCGGCTGCCAGACCGGCCATGATCCTGGCGAAGACGCCCTTGTCACTCCATCGTTTCCATCGGTTGTAAAGTGTCTTGTGGGGACCGTATTCCTTTGGGGCGTCTCGCCACCGTAAGCCATTGCGATTGATGAAGATAATCCCACTCAAGACCCGCCGATCATCGACGCGGGGCTTGCCATGGGACTTCGGGAAGTAAGGCGCCAAACGCGATATCTGCGCATCGCTTAACCAGAAAAGATCAGACATATCACCGCTCCGTTTTCGGGCGGTGAATCACGATGCACGCATGAAATCAATGGGTCCTGACCCTAAAGCAGTTATCAGTGTCGGGGTGCAACGTAAAATTTATTTTTTGTGGGGTTACACGCGATCTAGATGATCTTCTTAGCGCTCATGAATCAGTTGATAGATACGTTCAGGGTGTTGAACTCAAGCCACTTACAGCAGATGCGATTTGGGAAATAATTGATGATGTGGAGTTGGAGTTTGGGGTCAAATTTCATCGCGGGCAGCGAGTGAGAATAAGTCAAATATCTTGTGGATATCCGCATTTTGCTCATCTCATTTTGAAGTATTCTCTATTAACTATGTTTGAAAATGAGAACACAGAAGAAGTAGTCTGTTCAGATGTTTTTACTAATTCACTAAGAGTTTCTGCAGAAAAAGCAGCTACAAGGCTTAGGACGGCCTACGACGCAGCTATTCAGAAGGGTACGGATCGGTACGTTGAAGTTTTATTTGCGCTGGCGAACGGTCCTCATTTAGCTCGACAATTTAAAGAAGTGATGGAGGATTATAGGAGGATTATGGCAAAACGGCCTAGAAGAAATGGCTACGATATAGATAAGAATAACGGGCAAGATTTGAGGAATGCATTAGAAAGTCTCTACAAAAGAGAATTCTTGAGAAAAGGAAAGTCTGGGTGGTATGAGTTTAGCGATCCAATGTTAAGGGGATATGTTCGACTGATCGCCGAGCAAGAGGGAGTTGAATTGGGGGACGATGTCTTTCCTGCGTAATTTTCCAAGGCTGCGAGTCAGGAGAACATAAATGACCTCTCTCACAGCAGACTTCTTTCTTCCCTCACCCCCGCTGCAATTTCACCGGCTCTGTCCGCGCCAGCCGCAGAACATGGGCCATAAACGGCTTCCCCGCATCTTCATCGCGCACCGCCGCGTAAAGCCGCCGTGTCAGGCCGTGTTCTGTGATGCGCTTGGTCACATAGTCGGAATGATAGCGCACATCGCGCAGCACCCAGTCGGGCAGGACCGACACGCCGCGCCCTGATGCCACCAGCAGCAGGATAACGGCAGTCAGTTCCACCTGCCGTATCGCGCGGGGTTCGACCTTGGCGGGGGTCAGCAGCTGGGTGAACACATCCAGCCGGTTGCGGTCCACCGGATAGGTGATCAGCGTTTCCTCGCGAAAATCGGGTGCGGTAACATAGTCCTGTGCTGCCAGCCGGTGGGTGGCTGATGCCACGAAAACCGGTTCATAATCAAACAGCGGCAGAAAGCTGATGCCCGGCAGATCTTCAGGGTCGGAGGAGATGACAAGATCCACCTCCTCGCGTTTCAGCGCGGGCAGGGCATCAAAGGCCAGACCGGGGCGGATATCGACATCGACATCGCCCCAGGCCTTGCGGAACCGTTCCAGCACCGGAAACAGCCAGTCGAAACAGGCATGGCATTCAATGGCGATATGCAGCCGTCCCGACCGGCCCTTGACCAGCCCGGTGAATTCCTCTTCCAGCGCCGTGACGCGCGGCAGGATATCTTCTGCGGCGCGCAGCATTTTCTGCCCGGCTGCCGACAGTTTCAGCGGCTTGGACCGGCGCACGAATAATTCGACCCCTGCCTGTTCTTCCAACCCCTTGACCTGATGCGACAGGGCGGACTGGGTCATGTTCAGCAGTTCGGCGGCGCGGGCCAGCCCGCCGGCGTCATGGATGGCCTTGATGGTGCGCAGATGCCGGAATTCGATATGCATCCTTCAATCCCGTTCATAATGGTGATGAGAATAATGAATTGGTTTCACATTCGCGACTGTGGCACAAGAGGGCAACCAAAACCGGAGCACAGACGATGACCACACCGCGCATTTCCTTCGAATTCTTCCCGCCAAAGACGCTGGATGCCAGCTTCCGGCTGTGGGAGACCGTGCGCATGCTGGCCCCGCTTGCCCCGGAATTCGTGTCGGTCACCTATGGGGCAGGGGGCACAACACGACAGCTGACGCATGAAGCCGTCACCACCATCGGTGCGCAATACGGGCTGAATGTCGCGGCACATCTGACCTGTGTGGATGCCACGCGCGCCGAAACACTGGAGATTGTGAATGCCTATGCCAATGCCGGCGTGTCCGAGATTGTGGCGCTGCGCGGTGATGCGCCCAAAGGGGCCGCAAGGTTCACCCCCCATGCCGATGGTTTCGCATCATCGATCGAACTGATCGAGGCATTGGCCAATACCGGCAAGTTCAAGATCCGCGTCGGCGCCTATCCTGAACCCCACCCCGATGCGCCCGATGCCCGTGCCGATGTGATGTGGCTGAAGCGCAAGTTTCAGGCTGGCGCGGATTCGGCCATCACGCAGTTCTTCTTTGAACCCGAAACATTCCTGCGCTTCCGCGATGAATGCGCGCGTCAGGGGATTACCGGCAAGATCATTCCGGGCATCATCCCGATTGAAAACTGGGCCGGAATCCGCAAATTCGCCAGCGCCTGCAACACGCATATTCCGGCATGGATGGATGAGGCGTTTGAAAAGGCCGCGCGCGATGGGCGCGAAGACCTGCTGGCGACAGCAATCTGCGCTGAAATGTGTGACCGGCTGATTTCCGAAGGGGTGGAAGATCTGCATTTCTATACCCTGAACCGCGCTTACCTGACGCGCGATGTCTGCCATGCGCTGGGCGTACAGCCACAGGTTACGCTGGAAAACGTTGCCTGATCTGCGCAAAGCCCGATTGACCTGCCCTGACGAAAGCCTTATGGCAATGCGACGTGGCGCTTTGTTACCGGATTGCGGGCCACGTTAAAAAAACCGCTAAAGAGGTCAGGGCGTGATTCGCCCCCGGCCTGTGACAGTCCGGGGGTTTTTCTTTGCCTCGGGGGCTGGCATGGCACAAGACTGGGATAAGCGCACGAAACTGGTGCATGCGGGCGCGCGGCGCAGCCAATATGGCGAAGTGGCCGAAGCGATTTTTCTGACGCAAGGGTTTGTCTACCCCTCGGCCGAAGCGGCGGAAGCGCGGTTTCTGGAAACCGGCGCGGATGAATTCATCTATGCGCGTTATGGCAACCCCACAGTCGCCGTGTTCGAAGAACGGATTGCCGCGATCGAAGGCACCGAAGACGCATTTGCCACCGCATCGGGCATGGCGGCGGTGTCGGGCGCGCTCACATCCATGCTGCGTTCAGGCGATCATGTCGTGTCATCGCGCGCGCTGTTCGGGTCATGCCTGTATATCCTGGAAGAAGTGCTTGCCCGCTATGGTGTGCAGGTTGATTTCGTGGATGGCACCGATCTGGACCAGTGGCGCGCAGCTATCCGCCCCGATACGCGCGCAGTGTTTTTTGAAACCGTGTCCAACCCAACACTGGAAGTGGTGGATCTGCGCGGAATCGCGGAAATTGCCCATGCGGTGGGCGCAACAGTTGTGGTGGATAATGTCTTTGCCACGCCGATCTTCAGCCGCGCGGTTGAACTGGGTGCGGATGTGGTGATTTATTCCGCCACCAAGCATATCGACGGGCAGGGGCGTGCGCTGGGTGGCGTGATCTGCGGCACGCGCGAATTTATTCGTGGTACTGTCGAACCTTACATGAAACATACCGGCGGCGCGCTTAGCCCGTTCAACGCCTGGATCATGCTGAATGGTCTGACCACGATGGACCTGCGCGTGCGCGCGCAGGCGGCCAGCGCGCAGGCCATCGCCGAAGCGCTGCAAGGTGACCCCCGACTGGCGCGCGTTATTTTCCCGGGCTTGCCGGACCACCCGCAGCATACGGTTGCGAAGGTGCAGATGGGTGGTTTCGGCACCGTGCTGGCGCTGGATATCGCGGCGGGCAAGGAGGCGGCATTCCGCTTTCTGAATGCGCTGAAAATAGCTGTTATTTCCAATAATCTGGGCGATGCGCGGTCAATCGTGACTCATCCCGCCACCACCACGCATCAGCGCCTGCCCGATGATCAGAAACTGGAACTGGGCATCAGCCCCGGTCTGGTCCGGTTGTCAGTGGGGCTGGAAGCGACCACCGATCTGGTCGCCGATCTCCGCAGCGCACTTGACGCGGTCTGATTTCCATCCGATTCTGCGTCTGACCCGTATAATCGTGGAAATCAGGAAACTGACGCTTATGTATGGAAAGCGACAGACAGGAAGGGACACCACGATGAATATCCACCTGCCAGGACTGGATCAGGCCCCGACCAGGGATGAGGTCGAAGCGGCGCTTGATTTGCTGCGCCGTTTCGCCGACACGGCCCCGGCGGATGACCGCGCGCAAGTGGTGTCCGCAGTGACAGATTTGCTGCCCGCTGCGACCTATCCGGCCCTGTCGCGCGACTACCCGGCTGATTTTCAGGTGACGGACGCCTATAAATCCGCATTGCCGGATTTGCAGAACGGGCCTGCCAGCCTGATCGTGGGGGCCAAGGCCCCGATCCAGCATGTGGGCATTTCCAATTTCCGCCTGCCGATCCGCTATCATACGCGCGACAATGGCGATGTGATGCTGGAAACCTCTGTCACGGGCACTGTCAGCCTTGAAGCGGAAAAGAAGGGCATCAACATGTCCCGCATCATGCGCAGTTTCTACGCGCATGCCGAAAGCACATTCAGCATCGATGTGATCCGCGCCGCGCTGGAAGATTACAAGGCCGATCTGGAAAGCTTTGACGCGCGGATCATGATGCGGTTTTCATTCCCGATGAAGGTGCGCTCGCTGCGCTCCGGTCTGACCGGGTATCAGTATTATGATATCGCGCTGGAACTGGTGGATAGTGCCGGTGTGCGGCAGGTCTTCATGCATCTGGATTATGTCTATTCGTCAACCTGTCCCTGTTCGCTGGAACTCAGCGAACATGCGCGCGCCACACGGGGGCAACTGGCCACGCCGCATTCGCAGCGTTCTGTTGCGCGTGTGTCGGTGCAGGTGCTGGATGGCCCGCCGCTGTGGTATGAAGATCTGGTCGATCTGTGCCGTGCCGCTGTGCCCACGGAAACGCAGGTCATGGTCAAGCGCGAGGATGAACAGGCCTTCGCCGAACTGAACGCCGCCAATCCGATATTTGTCGAGGATGCAGCGCGCAGTTTCTGCGAACAGTTGGAAAATGATCCGCGTATCGGGGATTTCCGCATTGTTGCCAGCCATCAGGAAAGCCTGCACAGCCATGATGCGGTCAGCGTGTTGACGCGCGGTCCGGCATTCCAGGCCGAAAGCCTTGATCCGCGCCTGTTCAGCACGCTGTTTCATGTGGGTTAAGGTTCTTGCGCCTGTAAGCCACTGATGGCAGGTTGCGCCCATGATGGCGCAAACACCAATTCTGACCGTGACCCTGAACCCGGCGCTGGACCTGTCCGCGCGGGTTCCTGAAATGGTGGCCGGACCGAAGCTGCGCATGACGGACCCTGTGTATGAACCGGGCGGGGGCGGGGTCAATGTAGCGCGCGCCATCAATGCATTGGACGGGCAGGTGCGTGCATGGGTTGCGCTGGGGGGCAGTACCGGCGCGCAACATTACGCCCTGCTGCACGCGCAGGGGGTGGATGTTCACCAGTTCGACGCCCCCGGTGACACGCGCCAAAGCTGGGCTATTACTGACGGGCAGGGCCAGCAGTTCCGCCTGCAACTGCCGGGCGCGGACTGGACACAGACCGATGCGGACCGTGCCCTTGCCGATATTGTCGCGCAGGCGGCAGGGCTGGTTGTTCTCAGCGGGTCGCAGCCGCCCGGTATGGATGGCGCTTTTCCGCAACAACTGGCCCGCGCGCTGCACGCCGGGCGGCTGGTTCTGGATACATCGGGTGCAGCGCTGGCGCAGGTTGTCGGCCAGCCCGACCCCGCAGCACCGCTGCATGTCCTGCGTCTGGATCAGGCCGAGGCAGAGGAACAGGCCGCGCACCCCCTGCCGCAGGTGGCGGATGTGCTGGAATTCGCGCAGAAACTGGTCGCGCGTGGCGTCGCGGCACATGTCTGCATTGCCCATGGCGCCAACGGGTCGGTGCTGGCGGGGCGGGATCTGGCGCTGCATTGCCGCCCGCCACAGGTGCAGGTGGCCAGCAAGGTCGGCGCTGGTGACAGTTTCACCGGCGCCTTCACCCTGTCGCTGGCGCGCGGGCAGGACATGGCGCAGGCATTGCTAACGGGCACGGCGGCGGCGGCGGCTGCGGTCATGACCGACGGCACCGCGCTGTGCCGACGCGCAGATATGCAGGCAATTCTGCCGGAATGCACCCTGCAGACGCTTCGTGCTTGACAGGGCCGCGCGCTGGCGCGATGGCTCTCGCATGTTGGATATTCGCCCTGTTATTCACCTTGTCGGATTGTTGACCTTTGCCCTTGGCGCAATCATGTTGCTGCCGCTTGCTGTTGATTGGCAGGCAGGCCATGACAACTGGAAAGGGTTTGCGCAGGCGTCGTTCCTGACTTGCCTGATCGGGGCGACCGCCACGCTCAGCACCCGTTCGGCACTGGATCAGGGTCTGGGGCGGCGGCAGTCCTTTCTTATGACGGGCAGTGTCTGGGCGGTTCTGCCCGCATTCGGGGCGCTGCCCTTCCTGTTGGGCGCACCACAGGCCGATGTTACCCATGCCTATTTCGAAGCGATGTCAGGCATGACCACCACCGGCACCACGGTATTTGTCGGGTTGGATGACATGCCGCCGGGGGTGTTGCTGTGGCGCTCGATCCTGCAATGGCTGGGGGGCTTGGGTATCATCATTGTGGCACTGGTATTTCTGCCGGTTCTGCGGGTGGGGGGGATGCAGCATTTCCAGTCCGAAGCCTTTGACACCATGGGCAAGGTCATGCCACGGGTCTATGATATTTCGGCGGCGTTGCTTCAGGTCTATCTGGGACTGACCCTGCTGGCGGTCATGGCCTATATGGGGTTTGGCATGTCGGGGTTTGACGCGCTGAACCATGGTCTGACCACCATTGCCACAGGCGGCTTTTCAACGCGCGATGCATCATTCGCGGCATTCGTGGGGCCGCTGGAATATGTCGGTGCGCTGTTCATGGTGCTGGCGGGGCTGCCGTTTATCCGCTTGATCCAGTTGATGGGCGGGTCGGTGCAGGCGATCTGGCAGGATGTCCAGATACGCGCGTTTCTGCGATGGATTGTCTATGCGGTTGCAGCGGTGATGGCCTATCGCCTGGCCGTGACGGATGCAGGGGTCTGGGATGTGCTGCGCGGCACCCTGTTCAATGTGATCACGCTGTTCACCGGCACCGGATATGGCAGCGAGGATGTGGGCGCCTGGGGGGATTTCCCGTTGCTTGTTGTCATGCTGGTGGGGTTCATCGGGGCCTGCACTGCATCCACGGGCTGTTCGATCAAGGTGTTCCGGTTTCTGGTGCTGTTCGAGGCGATCAAGATGCGGATGCGCCAGCTCAGCAGCCCGCGCCGCGTGATGGCCATCAAGCTGGGCGGCAAACGGCTGGAGCAGGACGTGATCAATTCCGTCATTGTCATGTTCACGGCTTTTGCGGGTATTTTCATGATTCTGGCTGTCGCATTGGCGCTGACAGGGCTGGAAACCCGCACAGCGCTGACAGCGGCATGGACCGCGATATGCAATATCGGGCCGGCCTTTGGCCCGGAAGTGGGCGAAACCGGTGCCGTGGACGGGTTTCCCGACCGGGCGAAATGGCTGATGATACTGGGGATGTATCTGGGCCGGCTGGAAGTGCTGGCCGTTCTGGTCCTGTTGCTGCCGCGTTTCTGGCGGGCGTGACCGGGGTATGGCGGGGGCGCTGGCGTCCGGGTGATGGATGTAGCGGCGCCAGCGGTGGGCCGGGGCCTGCCGGTCCGGCGGTGTAGGGATTCACTTTATCCGCGCGGCATAACCCCGCCATTCATGGACTGAATCAGCATCAGCAAAACCGGCAGGCCGCGGGACGGCCCACCGGTGGCGCGGCGGCCTGTCGGCCTTTGTTTCGCGCCTTTGGGATTCCCACATGCGTTTCAGGTTGCAAACCGCCCGCCAACGGGCCGTTGCAACCTGAAGCATCCTGCTATTGCCAGCAGGACACCAGAACCGTAACGTCGCCCGATACTTGGGTCAGCGTTTCAGGGGGCATGATGGCCGCGTTGTCGGCTGATGTTCCGACCGCAATATCATTGCTGCGCAGAAAACTGCGGATTGCGTCGGACGGCACGGCGAAACTGACTTCGGGCGGCAATTGGCGTGCGTCATCGCGCGGTTGCCCATACAACACCCCCACAACCGCCCCGTTCGCGCCGAATACCGGACCGCCCAGATCGCCGGGGCGGACTGCCGCGCTCAGGCGGATACGGTCGCTTTCGCCATTCAGGCCGTTCAGATCCTCGATCCGGCCGAAGGTCAGCACCGGACGTGTCAGCATGTCCTCAAAGGAAAAGCCGGAAATGGTGATATCACTGCCACGGTGCAGCGCGTCTTGCTGGAACTGCGCAAAGGCCATGGGCACCAATGGGTTCTCGGGTTCCAGAATGGCCAGTCCAAGTGCGTCGTCACGCGCGACCACGCGCGCGGTATTGGCCTCGTCCAGGGTGACGCGTTCGCAATTGGCCACGGCCCCGGCACTGGTCAGTACAGTGCCGGTCGCATCGATATAAAAGCCTGATCGCGAAAAGGCGGGCCTGCGCACTGTCAGCCCCGACAGCAGGTCACCACGCGGCACAAGGCTGGCGGGTCCGGCACTGTCGGGCAGCGCGCTGCCGAATGTCTCGAAGCTTGATTCCATCATTGGAAGAACACGCGCCATCTGATCATCGCGTTCCGGTGTCCAGATCAATGTATAGCCCTTGATCTGACCATTGCGGAACTGCGCGACGGTATGCGATCGTAAGCTATCGCTTTGACCTGTCAGCAGAAAACTGTTCTGACGGCGCTCTCGCTCCCCTTCCAGGGGGACGATATCCAGCGTCTGCATGATTTCATACAAACCGAACAGGGTGGCATTCGTGCCGGTCTGGCTGATCAGAAGCGCGCGCACGCCGCTGTCGTCACGTTCGTCAAAATGAACGAAGGGTGTCTCGCGACGGTCAAAGCGCATCATGGCCAGGGGCAGGTCAATGCTGATGCCCGCATCTTCGTCGCGCCATGTGTCCATACCCAGCATGGCCAGTTCCCCCTGCCATGCGTCAAGCAATTGCGCGCGCTGGCGCGTGGTCAGAACGCCGGTCTCCTCCAGCCCCTGATCCGCTTGCCATGCCTGCATCGACCGGCGCGTACCCGGTCCGATGGCCCCGTCTATGCCCAATGTGTAATGGCCGAACCATTGCAGCGCGGTTTGCAGATCAACGCGCTCATCGCGTGTCAGCAGGCGTTCTGAAGCCTGCGCCTCGCGCAAGGTTTCTTCGGGTTCAGGTTCGGGCTGTGGTGCGGGTTCCGGCTCCGGTTCCGGCGCTGGCGTGGTTTCGGCAAACTGCGTATCAGGTTCAGCAGGCAGATCATCGCCAGGGGCCGTGCTGATCGACGGTGAAGGTGCAACGCGGGGCGCGTCCGGGCCCGTGGGGAAAACCTGATCAAGATAATTCGCGCCATTGCTGATAAAGGCATCAATCGGAATCGCGTTTTCGCTGCGCAACTGTCGGCGCACTGCAAAAGCGTCAGTATCGTTTTCAAACGGGCCAACGCTGATCGCATACCAGTCGCTGGGCAGCAGGAACCCGCTGACACTGCCGATACGCGCGTCATATGTCCGCGCGGCGTCCAGTGCTTCATCCAGATCACGATGCGCTTCTATCTGCACCCAGCGTTGCTCCTGCGCGGAGACACCCCACCAGCCCCCGGACATCGCTGTGACTGATACTGTCGCGGCAAAATATGCGCAGTTCCGTAACCCTGATAGCATTCCCGAAAACCTTTCTTCGTCGTTCATTTTTCATGCGCTGCCCACGCAAAGGGGTTTAAGCGTTGACCCTTGGCGACAGCATGCCTATTGAGACGCAGCTTTAAGATAATGCGCGCGCAAGGCAAGGGGCCGCAATGGCTGAAACTATCGAAAACCGTTCACAAAAGCCGCGAAGCTTTCAGGAAATCATCCTGCGGCTTCAGAATTACTGGGCCGCGAAGGGCTGCGCGGTGCTGCAACCCTATGACATGGAAGTGGGCGCGGGCACGTTTCACCCCGCCACCACCTTACGCGCGCTTGGCACGAAAGCATGGGCTGCGGCCTATGTTCAGCCCTCGCGCAGGCCCACGGACGGGCGCTATGGGGAAAACCCCAACCGGCTGCAGCATTACTACCAATATCAGGTCATCATCAAACCCAGCCCGCCGGATTTGCAGGAATTGTATCTGGGCAGTCTGCGCGCCATCGGCATCGATGACAGTCTGCATGACATTCGTTTCGTGGAGGATGACTGGGAATCCCCCACCCTTGGCGCATGGGGTCTGGGCTGGGAAGTGTGGTGCGACGGGATGGAAGTGTCGCAATTCACCTATTTCCAGCAGGTGGGTGGGCATGATTGCCGCCCTGTTTCGGGCGAGTTGACCTATGGTCTGGAACGGCTGGCCATGTATGTCCTGGGCGTGGATCATGTGATGGACATGCCCTTCAACGCGCCTGATGCGCCGATCCCGCTGAAATACGGCGATATCTTCCGCCAGACGGAAGAAGAATATTCGCGCCACAACTTCCACGCCGCCACCACCGATATGCTGCTGCGCCATTTCGAGGATGCAGAATCGGAATGCGCGCGCCTGCTGGATATGGGTGCCGATGACCCCGCGACCGGCAAACGCATCATCATGGTGCATCCCGCTTATGATCAATGCATCAAGGCCAGCCATCTGTTCAACCTGCTGGACGCGCGCGGCGTCATTTCGGTGACCGAACGTCAGGCCTATATCGGGCGGGTGCGGGCCTTGGCCAAACTCTGCGCTGATGCTTTCGTGCAGACCGAAGCGGGTGGGGCCGTGGCCTGATGGGGCGTTTTCTGGTTATTCTGCTGCTGGGCTGCGCCGTGCTTGCGGGAGCGGGCATGTGGTATGTCCAGGTCTATGCGTTTTATGACGAACTGCCCCCGCAGGATAAGGTGCAACTAACCCCTGTGGGCGCACTGGCCGCGCAGGATTTCGCGGTCACCAATTTCCGCGGCATTGATTCCGACAGCTCGCCCATCCGCTACCGCGCGTGTTTTGACATTGACGCGGATGCGGGTGCGCTGACCCCCTATGCCAATGCCACGCCCATGTTCGCGCCTGACTGGTTTGACTGTTTCGATGCGGGCGCGCTGACCCTTGCGCTGGAAAGCGGGCAGGCGCAGGCGGTCATGGGGGTGTCGAATATCCGCTATGGTATTGACCGTGTTGTGGTCCTTATGGACGGGCGCGGTTATGCATGGCAGCAGATCAACCCCTGTGGCACCGCCCATTTCGACGGCGACCCGGTCCCGCCCGGCTGTCCGCCCCCACCTGAACGCTGAAAGACATATCCCATGGCTGACCTTCTGATCGAGCTGTTCTCCGAGGAAATTCCGGCGCGCATGCAGGCGGGCGCCTGCGATGCGCTGAAGCGGTTGGTCACGGACGGGCTGGTGGAACGCGGCCTGACCTATGGCCATGCGCAGGCTTTTGCCACGCCCCGCCGACTGGCGCTGGCGGTGCAGGGCTTGTCTGACCACAGCCCGACGACCCGCGAAGAACGCCGCGGCCCGAAGGTGGGTGCGCCCGAAAAGGCTGTGGAGGGGTTTTTGCGTTCCACCGGGGTGACGCTGGAGGATCTGGAAATCCGCGACGACAAGAAGGGGCAGGTCTATATCGCCAATGTCGTCACCGAAGGGCGCGCGGCAAGTGCCATTGTGGCCGAGGTGCTGGAAGGCGCGATCCGTAATTTCCCATGGCCCAAATCCATGCGCTGGGGCGAAGGCAGTTTGCGCTGGGTGCGGCCCTTGCATTCAATCCTGTGCATTCTTTCCACCGAGGCGGGCGCGGATGTGGTGCCGCTGGATGTGGACGGTATTGTGTCGGGCGACCGCACACGCGGGCATCGGTTTATGGCGCCGGATGAATTTTCTGTTGTGAATGTCGAGGATTACGCGGAAAAGTTAAAGCGTGCCAAGGTCATTCTGGACCCTGTGGAACGCGCCGACCATATCTGGAATGACGCCAGCCAGATGGCCTTTGCGGCGGGGTTGGATCTGGTGGAGGATCGCGGCTTGCTGACTGAGGTGGCGGGGCTGGTCGAATGGCCGGTGGTGCTGATGGGGCGCATTGATGCGCAATTCCTTGGCCTGCCGCCGGAAGTGCTGCAGACCTCGATGAAGGAACACCAGAAGTTCTTTTCGCTGCGCGACCCGAAATCCGGGCAGATCACGGGGTTTGTGACCGTTGCGAACCGCGAAACCGTGGATGATGGCGTGACTATTCTGGCCGGCAATCAGAAGGTTCTGGCGGCGCGGTTGTCGGATGCAAAATTCTTTTGGGACAATGACTTGCGGATGGTTGCTGATGCAGGGCTTGAAGGGATGGGGGCAGGGCTGAAGGATGTGACCTTCCACAACAAGCTGGGGTCGCAGGCTGGCCGGATTGCGCGGATTGAAGCGCTGGCGCGCGAGATCGCGCCGCTGGTGGGGGCGGATGCGGATCTGGCCGCGCAGGCCGCGCGGGTGGTCAAGGCCGATCTGCGCTCGGAAATGGTCGGGGAATTTCCCGAACTTCAAGGGCTTATGGGCAGTTATTACGCGCGGGCGGCAGGTCTGCCCGAAGATGTGGCACGCGCCTGTGTGGAGCATTACCAACCGCTGGGGCCGTCGGATTCCGTGCCGTCCTCGCCAGTATCCGTCGCCGTGGCATTGGCGGACAAGATTGATACGCTGACAGGGTTCTGGGCGATTGATGAGAAGCCTACAGGGTCGAAAGACCCTTACGCGCTGCGTCGGGCAGCGCTGGGGGTTATTCGGTTGGTGTTGGGGAATGAGGTGCGAATTGGGCTCAGCGATTTGCTAAAGCTGCAAATGAATCAGCAGCATCTCCAAGGCACTCAACCTAACCACAAAGATTTCATGGGTATTTGTAAGCACATTGCCGCAATCCTTCACAAGGACGATCAAGAAATTGAAGTGGTTGCAAGACGCATCCTACGCGGGAACTATGACTCTGTTTCAGATGTTAGGAAGTCGTTCAAAGAAAGCTTGGAAAATCTTGTTGGGCAAGAGTTGTCGAGTAACATCTGGGATGAGTTTATCGCTAAATCGATCTATTTTCAGTTTCTAGAAAATCAGCTATTCCGTACTCCTGACCTCCTCGCCTTCTTCCACGACCGCCTGAAAGTCCACCTGCGCGAGCAGGGCATCCGGCATGATGTGATCGACGCCTGCCTTGCCATGCCGGGCAATGATGACCTGACGCTGCTGGTCAAACGCGCCGAGGCGCTGGCGGCGTTTCTGAAAACCGAGGATGGCGGGAACCTGCTGCAAGGGTTCAAGCGCGCGAATAACATTCTGACGCAGGCCGAAGCAAAGGACGGGGTGGAATACAGCTTCGGGCCTGACCCGAAACTGGCCGAAGATGGCGCGGAACGCGCGTTGTTTGCAGCGCTCGATCAGGCGGAGGCCGCCATCACCCCCGCCATGGGGGCGGAAGATTTCGCCACCGCCATGCAGGCCATGGCCAGCTTGCGCGCGCCGATTGATGCGTTTTTCGACGCGGTGCAGATCAACGCGGACAACCAGATCCTGCGCCGCAACCGGCTGAACCTGCTGCACCGCATCCGCGCCACCTGCCTGCAAGTGGCCGATCTGACGCGGGTTGAAGGGTAGGGCGCGCCTGCACCAAGCCGCGCCAGCGGTGGGCCGGGGTCTGCCGGTCCCACGTTTTAGAAGTTCACTTTATGCAAGCTCCATACTCCGTCATTCAAGGCTTGGCATAACACCAGCCAAACCGGCAGGCCGCGGGACGGCCCACCGGTGGTGCGGGCCAGGCTTCGCCCTTGTTCCGCACACTGGGGGCAAAGCGCCGTTTCCTGCTCCGATAACAAAACCTTGAGTCTGCGCCGCATTGGCCTATGCTGCGCCGCAGCCAATAGGTGTGACATGCCCAAATACCTGACCCTGACCGATTATGCGCAGATCACCGGATCCGCGCCCATCAAACGCCAGACCCATGGCTGGCGCGCAAAATGCCTGCAACGGCTGGTGCGGCTGGACATGCCGGTGCCGCAGACCGTGGCGCTGTCATTCGCGGTGGTGCGCGAAATCGCGACCGGTGCGCAGATGAACCTGCGCCATCTGCTGGGGCATTTCCCCAAGGGGCAGCTTTTATCCGTGCGCCCCTCGGCAGAGCATCCGGAATGGGGTGGGCCAGCGGCGATTCTGAATATCGGCATGAATGACGAGATGCACGCCCAGATCAGCGAAACCCATGGCGCGGCTGTGGCGACTGCGCTTTACCTGCGTTTCGTGCAATCCTACGCGGCGCATGTGGCCCATCTGGACCCCGATATGTTCGATGCAGTTGAACCGTCAATGACGGCGTTGCATGCGGCCTTGCGCGAATATGAATCTGAGGTGGAAGAACCATTCCCCCAATCGCCCGCGCAACAGCTGGCGGATGTGCTGCGGTCGATGGCGCGCGCCTGGGAAGGGACGTCGGCGCGGCTGCTGCGGCAGGCGAAGGGTGCCCCTGTCGATGCCGGTCTGGGGCTGGTGGTGCAGGCCATGGCAGGAGGTGTCGGTATCGGGTTGAGCGGGGCGGGGCTGATCCGGTTCATCGACACGGATACAGGCGTGCCCAATGTAATGGGGCGGTTCCGGTCTGACGGGCAGCACGGGGCGGATGCCCTGAAGAACGGCGAGAATGTGCTCTATCTGACACGCGACCCGCGCGGGCCATCGCTGGAAGAATATTGCCCCGATGCCTATGCGCAATTGCTGGAGCATGGGCGCAATGCGCGCCAGCGCCTGCGCGAGGAAATGGAGATAGAGTTCACGCTGGATGATGGCAAGCTGTGGGTGCTGGACGCGATCACGGTGCAGCGGTCGTCACGCGCGGCGGTGCGCGTGGTGGTCGATCTGGCCAATGACAATATCATCCTGCGCGATGAGGCGCTGATGCGCATTCCGCCCAAGGCGCTGAGCGAGTTGCTGCACCGTCAGGTAGACCCCCGCAGCCGCCCAGAGGTTTTCGCCAGCGGTATCGCGGCCAGCCCCGGTGCGGCCATCGGGCGGATCGTGTTCAGTTCCGGCGCGGCACAGGCCAGCGCCGCCCGCGACGAGGCCTGCATTCTGGTGCGCCGCGAAACCACGCCCGAGGATATTCGCGGCATGCATGCCGCCAGCGCTGTGCTGACGGAACGCGGCGGCATGACCAGCCACGCTGCCGTCATCGGGCGCGGGCTTGGTGTGCCCTGTGTGGTGGGGGTGTCGCGTGTCCAGATTGATGCGCGGCGCAAGACCCTGACCGCAGGCGGGCGCACCCTGTCGGAAGGGGATGTCGTGACAGTGGACGGCACCAGCGGGCATATTTTTCTGGGCGAGGTGCCGCTGCTGGAACCCGCGCTGGATGACCGGTTCCAGACGCTGCTGTCCTGGGCGGATGCGCGCCGCGACATTGGCATCCGCGCCAATGCCGACACGCCTGCGGATGCGCGCATCGCACGGGATTTTCTGGCGCAGGGAATCGGGCTGTGCCGCACGGAACATATGTTTTTTGAGGATGACCGCCTGACATTGATGCGCGAAATGATCTTCGCGGACACGGCCGAGGACCGGTCAGATGCGCTGGAACGCCTGCTGCCGATGCAGCGTGCTGATTTCATTGACCTGTTCGAAATCATGCAGGGTCAGCCGGTCTGCATCCGTTTGTTTGACCCGCCCTTGCATGAATTCCTGCCGCATTCCAAGGAAGGGCTGCGGTTTCTGGCCGATGCGCTTGGCAAACCCTTGTCCGAAATAACCCGCCGCGCAGAGGCATTGTCGGAATTCAACCCGATGCTGGGCATGCGTGGCGTGCGGCTGGGTGTGACCATTCCCGAAATTTATGAAATGCAGGTGCGTGCGATATTCGAGGCCACGATCGAAATCAGCCGACGCGATGCGCATATCGTGCCGGAAATCATGATCCCACTGGTTTCCGCCATGCGAGAGGTGGAACTGGTCAAATCCCGCATTGATGCCGCGGCCGCTGCTGTCCGGTCCCGTTCGGGCGGAACGTTCGATTACAAGCTGGGGGTGATGGTGGAAACACCGCGTGCGGCGCTGCGCGCAGGCGATATTGCGCTGCATGCCAGTTTCCTGTCCTTCGGCACGAATGACCTGACACAGATGACCTATGGCCTGTCGCGCGATGATGCGGGGCGTTTCATGTCGGTTTATGTGCAGCAGGGCGTCTTCCCCGAAGATCCGTTCCACACGCTGGATCTGGACGGGGTGGGCGAATTGCTGCGCCTTGGTGCGGAACGGGGGCGGGCTGCGCGCGATGACCTGACGCTTTCGATCTGTGGCGAGCATGGCGGCAACCCGGAATCGATTCGTTTTTGCCGCGACCTGGGGTTCGATTATGTGTCCTGCTCGCCCTTCAGGGTGCCGGTTGCACGCCTTGCTGCGGCGCAGCTTGTGATCGCGGAAGAATTATCCTGACCCCATGATAGCCCGTACTGCAAGGGAATTTCCCGACCGCCTCGGCTTGAATATGCCGGATATTGCATGTGATTGCATTGCATGGGTGGATTTTTGTCCGGTTTTGGACTAAGGCATTCACGAAATCGTAATATTGCTTCAGATAGGTGTAGTGCGCCAAGGGTTGGCGCGGCGTTAAAATGAACAAAGCTGCTCAACATATGGCAGTGGCCCGGAAGTCCTGTGCAACAGGGCGGCCTGACGCTGCAACCGATGCTTCCATGAAGCGCCGGACCGGACGCGGGCGCAAAGCGCTGGCGGTGTCCGCGATATGGGGCATGTCCTTGCTGGTTGCACTGCCCAGTATGGGATCACGGGTAGAAAACGCGACTTTGAACGGCGATATGCGCGCCAAACTGGTGATGGCGGCCTTGCAAGGCAGCAATCCCGCTATGCGCAATGACATATCGCTGCATACTGACCGGCTGGGCGATGTGTCCGTGCCCGCAGATCCGCGGCCTGTCGCTGTTCCCGGTGAGGGGGTGACGATTGACAGCTTCGGTCTGAACCGGACAGGGGTTTATGCCCGCAATGTGGATCTTGCGGCGCTGACTGCCATGACCGACCGGTCGCATGGCACTGCCGATGCGCCACCGCAGTCCCCGCCTGTGCTGGCGACGCAGATGGTGGCGGCGGTTGACGCGCATTTGTCGACAAGTGGCGTAGTGGCGGCCCCTGTTGCCCTTGGCGGCAGTTTTGCACCGCATGTATCCCTGCGCCCTGTCGCGCGCCCCGCAGCACTGGAACGGCGCGTGGTGCAGTATTCGGCGTCCTGGCTGCGCAGGCAGCAGATCGGCGAACTGGATGAACAGGCACAATGTCTGGCCACCGCCATCTATCACGAAGCGCGTGGTGAAACCCTGCGGGGGCAATTTGCTGTGGCAGAGGTCATCCTGAACCGGGCCCAGTCGCGCAAATTTCCCAACAGCATTTGCGGTGTGGTCTATCAAGGTGCCGTTGCGGGGCGTATCGGAGGCTGTCAGTTCAGTTTTGCCTGTGACGGGCGTTCGGAAAATATGCCCAATCGCCGCGCCGCAGATCTGGCGCGCCGCATCGCCTATGTCATGTCGCAGGGTGCGCATCGCGGGCTGACCGGCGGCGCGCATTATTTCCATACCACTGCGGTAAACCCGTCATGGTCTGATCGTTTCACGCAAACAACACGGATTGGTGCGCATCTTTTCTATCGTGGTTGATCCGGTGATGGGGCAGGGCCATGTCGTATATGCGCGCCCTGAGGGCGCGAATACGCGTTGAACCCCGCTGCATAGTCGGTATGACGGGCGCAGTGATGAAGGATGCCCCTGTGATGAGCTCTGATATACGACTGGCTTTTGCCCATCCCGAAGCGCGTGCCGAAGCATCGGCACCCGCTGATCCGCGTGACCGCATCAGCCTGCGCGATCATATCGTCGAGGTGGAGATCGGCGCGTTTCAGGCCGAACGTGGCCAGCGCCAGCGCGTGCGCTTCGATATCGTGGTAGAGGTGCGGCCAAACCCTGCCCCTCTGGAAGATGATGTTGACCGCATCCTGTCCTATGACCGCATTGCCGATGCAATTGCCGCAGAACTGGCCGCCGAACGGCTGAACCTGCTGGAAACACTGGCCGAACGCATTGCCGACCGTATCTTGCTGGAACCACAGGCCATGCGGGCCTTTGTCCGTGTCGAAAAGCTGGATCGCGGGCCGGGCGCGCTGGGGGTGGAAATCGTACGCAACCGTGCGTCCCAGCCGTTGCGCGCGCTGGATGCGGCGGGGCAGGAAGAACCAGTGCATCCGCTGGTGGTCTATCTGGACAATGACATGATTGCAGCGCCCGGTCTGGCGGCGCGGCTGGATGGGCTTCAGGCCAGTGGCCCGCCGGTGATTCTGTGCGTGGGCATGCCACCTGAAACACCGCCCGCAGTTACCCCCCGCGCTGTGCAGCGCCGCATCGATCTTCTGGCGCTGGAACAGAATGCGTGGCGTCTGGCGGCATTGGACCGGCGTTGCGTGGTGGTGGCCAGCCGCACGGAAATCGACTGGGCCATGAAGCAGGGCCAGATGATTGTCTGGGCACCGTCCAAGCTGATCCTTGATTCAACCGACAGCCCCGATTGCAGCCCGCGTGACGGCGTGGCGCTGGCGCTGTGGCTGGCGGAACATGTCGCCGCCGAACGCCTGCTGGTGCCTGAAGGCATGCTTATTCCGCCCGGCAGCCATGTCCCGCAAGGGCGGTTACCCGCCTGAGAATTTGCGCGGTATCTTGTGCCGGGGCGCAGTTAAGGGCAAAGAGTTGGCATGAAAAGCTATCTCTGCCCGTTTTTGCGCCCCGCTGCGCAGGTGCCGGATACTCTGCCTGCCTTGCGCGGACAGACCGGGCTGCGTATCGCCGGTATCGACATACTGACGCGCGCGGAACCGCAGCGCACCAGCCGTGGGTTTGACCCCGCGACAGACCATGTTTTGACCGCATCACCCGCGCTGCTTTGCGGGCTGGCGCTGGACCACCCCCGCATCATGGGTATTGTGAATGTCACGCCGGACAGTTTTTCCGATGGCGGGCGTTTCAACAGCATGGATGGCGCGCTGGCGCAGGCGCGCAGGCTGGTGGCGGACGGGGCCGATATTCTGGATATCGGCGGCGAGTCTACCCGGCCCGGCGCGCAGGAAGTCCCCGCCAACGAAGAGATCGCCCGCACCGCGCCCCTGATCCGCGCCTTGCGCGCCGAAGGGGTAACGCAGCCCATCTCGATTGACACGCGCAAGGCCGCTGTCGCGGCGGCCGCACTGGAAGCGGGCGCTGATATTGTGAATGATGTTTCAGCGCTGACATGGGACCGTGATCTGGCGCGGGTGGTTGCGGATGCGGGCGTGCCTGTCTGCCTGATGCACGCGCAGGGCACCCCGCAGACCATGCAGAACAACCCGGAATATGATGATGTACGCATGGATGTGTTTGATTGGCTGATGCGGGCCATTACCCGCGCCACGGATGCGGGCATTGCGCCGGAGCGCATCATCGTGGACCCCGGCATCGGATTCGGCAAGACGATTGAGCATAATCTTGCCTTGCTGCGCGATCTCGCCCTCTTTCACATGACGGGGTGTGCTATCTTGCTGGGTGCGTCGCGCAAACGCTTCATCGGCAGTATCAGCGGGGTGCAGGATGCGGCGGAACGTGTGTCCGGATCGCTTGCTGTGGCGCTGGCGGCTGCTGACGCGGGCGCACAGATTTTGCGCGTGCATGATGTTGCGCAGACACGACAGGCGCTGGCCATGTGGCGGGCATTGAACATGATGGATGGCAGGGAACAGGTATGAGTGGGAAATTATTTGGCACTGACGGGGTGCGCGGCACGGCAAACAGCTATCCGATGACTGCGGATATGGCGCTGAAACTGGGCGCGGCAGCGGGCCGGCATTTCCGGCGTGACGGGTCGAACGGGCATCGTGTCGTCATTGGCAAGGACACGCGGCTGTCAGGCTATATGATCGAAACCGCGTTGACAGCCGGACTGACATCCACGGGCATGAATGTGCTGTTGCTGGGTCCGGTGCCTACGCCCGCAGTGGGGTTTCTGACGCGTTCCATGCGCGCGGATCTGGGGATCATGATTTCTGCCAGCCACAATGCCCATCAGGACAATGGCATCAAGTTCTTTGGCCCCGACGGGTTCAAACTGTCCGATGCGGATGAAGCAGAAATCGAACGCATTGTGAGCGGGGCGATAACCCCGGTGCAGCCCGCCAATATCGGGCGGGCCAAACGCATCGAGGATGCGGGCGGGCGCTATGTCGAATATGCCAAGACCACCTTGCCGCGCGGCACGCAGCTTTCGGGGATGAAGGTGGTGCTCGATTGCGCCAATGGCGCGGCCTATAAGGTCGCCCCGCAGGTGTTGTGGGAACTGGGAGCAGAGGTGATCAAGGTGGGTGTGGAACCCAATGGCACCAATATCAACCTTGACTGCGGATCGACCCATCCGCGCCATTGCGCGGCCAAGGTTCTGGAAACCGGCGCCGATCTGGGCATCACGCTGGATGGCGATGCGGACCGGGTGATCATCATTGATGAACGCGGCCAGATTGCCGATGGCGACCAGATCATGGCGCTGTTCGCCCATCGCTGGGCCCTGGCGGACCGGTTGCATGACGGGGTGCTGGTGGCAACGGTCATGTCCAATCTGGGGCTGGAGCGGTTCCTGCAGGGCCATGGCCTGCGGCTGGAACGCACGGCCGTGGGCGATAGGCATGTCGTGGAACGTATGCGCCAGGGAGGCTGGAATCTGGGGGGCGAGCAATCCGGCCATATCGTGATGACGGATTATGCCACGACCGGGGACGGGTTGATTGCGGCGCTGCATTTTCTGGCCGCGATGATGGAAACCCAGAAGCCCGCATCCCTGTTGGCACGCAGTTTCGACCCGGTCCCGCAGATGCTGCGCAACCTGCGCACCGTGCCGGGGGTTGATATTCTGTCATCCGATCAGGTGAAGGCCGCGATCGATGCAGCCAAGGCCCGGCTTGATGGCTGCGGGCGGCTGCTGATCCGCAAATCGGGCACCGAGCCGCTGGTGCGTGTCATGGCGGAATGCGAAGATGAAGGTCTGCTGGCTGATGTGGTGAACGGTATTATTGCGGAAATGGAAAACGTCGCCTGAAGCGGTTTCCGGGCGGGGTGTGATTTTCCGGGGGGCTTGGGGGGGGGGGGGCCCCCCCCCCCCCCCCCCCCCCCCGGGGGGCCCCCCCCCGCGGCACCCCCCGCGGGGTGTTGTTGCCGGCAGA
>NZ_JAQZSM010000009.1:0-133252 GCF_028745735.1 Roseinatronobacter alkalisoli | reverse complement strand
GTGGGTTTTTAGGGCTTCTTTGCAACGCGCCGCCTCCGGGGTTGTGGGGGGGGGGTTTTTTGGGGGGGGGGGGGGGGGGGGCCCCCCCCCCCCAAGCCCCCTGCCACAAGGGGGGCACGCCCCCCTTGTGAAACCCCGGTGGATATTTTGGGCCAGAATGAAAGCAGACAGGGTGTTTGTGCCCCTGTGCTGCGTGTTGCGGTGGTTGTTCCGTGTCCCGGGAGGTTTGCGCGCCGCTTCAGACCAGCCCCGCCAGTGCTGTAAAGCCAGCCACCAGCGCTGCAACGGCGCCGCCCACAGCCAGAATGTTGCGCGTGCGGGCGCGGTCCTGTCGTGACCGTGCCCCAGCGGCATAGTCGAAGCGTTCATAGATCACATTGGCCATAGGCAGGCCCAGATCAAGCAGCGTATCCGACACGGCCACCACCATCGGGCCGGGGCCGCAGATCAGGGCCTTGGTTTGCGCAGGGTCCAGCCCGTCCAGCATGTCTGCCAGCCGTTCCCGTGTCAGACGACCGGGCAGTATGTCGGGGCGCGCTGCGCCATCTTCGCAGGTCAGCCACAGGCGCAGGTCCAGTGTTCGTGTGGCGGCGCGCATTTCATCCAGGCAGGCGAAATTCTGCAATGCGCCGACCGCATAGGCCAGTCGCACGGGCCGCGTGTCGCCGCGCGCCACCATGTCGCGCAAGATGCCCAGCACCGGCGCGATCCCCACGCCGCCGCCGATCAGCAGCACGGCCTTCGGGTCATGCGCCTGCAGGCTGAATTCGCCATATGGCCCGTCAATGCCGATGGCGTGGCCTTGCGGCAAGTCCCCGATCCGGTTGGTGAAATCGCCTGCTTCCTTGATCAGCAGGCTTATTCCTGGGCGTGCGGGGCTGTCGGATATGGAAAACGGGTGGTCAAACAGCGGAAAGCGCCGCGTGCCTTCGGTCATCCAGACGAACTGGCCCGCGTGATAGGGCAAGGCAGGGGTGCCGGATGCGGGTTGTATGTCCAGTTCCCACATGCGGTCGGCACGTTTGGTGACGGATGCCAGCCGCCACTTGTGCCGACGCAACTGCGCCCAACGCCAGCCATAGAGCGTGACCATCACCGCCAGCACAACTGCGCCCACCGCCCACCAGAATGCTGCAAGCGGGCCTTGCGCGCTGAAACGGCCCACGGCAATGGCATGGTGCAGCCCACCAGCCACGGCAACCAGCGCCAGCACTACATGCACCGCGCGCCACGCCTCGTAGCGCCATGGCAGGCGGTCGCGCAGGATGGAGCTGGCAATCAGCACCACCAACGCCCCCAGCGCCACCACACCGGACAGGTAGGCGGGGGCGGTCAGATAGAATTGCAGCCGCAGCCAGCCCAATGCGGGATCTGCGGCAAATGTGGGCCAGATATAGGCCAGCGGGTGCAGCACCACGGCCAAAGCCAGCCAGGATGCGGCCAGTTTGTGAAAACCCATGATCTTGTCGATGCCCAGCCGCCCGGACAGGTTTTCGAACCGCCCTGATGTGACGAACTGCACCGCCATTCCCAGCAGGGCGATCATGCCCATTGCCGCTGCGGCATATTCCCAGCCGGACGCCGGGGCGGTTTTCTGGGTCAGGGCAAGGGCCAGCGGCAGGGTGGCTGCCAGCACATAGCCCAGTGCAAGGCCGGGGCCGGACGGGCGAAGGGCGAAAAAGGCGTTCATGTGCGGCATGGCTTGAAATGCACTCCTGTTCCGGCCAGACTGTGGGGCACAGGATCACATCTGCCATGATGCAGATCAAGCGTTGTGGACAGGCGGCATGCTACCCTTGTCATAGCGAAGGCAAAAGGGGGGGCAGATGCGCCTTGTTTCCATTCTGATCATGGTGATGGTATTGCTTGCACCGCCACAAGCCCGTGCCAGCGATCTGGTCGGGCTGGAGCGGCTGATTGCGGCATGGCTGAATTCCCCGCATGGCGATTATCATTCACTGTCTTTCACCTATTGGAATGACGCGGGGCAGGTGCCCGAATCCTGCGCCATGTGCCATTCGGAAACGGGGTTTCTGGATTTTCTGGGCGCCGATGGCAGCCCGGCAGGCGCAGTCCACAGCCCCGGTGTGATAAATTCGCCCATAGGCTGCGTGGCCTGCCACACGTCCGAGGCGCATGCGCTGGATGCGGTCACCTTTCCGTCCGGCGTGGTGGCGGAAGATCTGGGCGCGCAGGCCACCTGCATGGTATGCCATCAGGGGCGGCAATCGGGCGACCAGGTTGCGGCGCGGGTTGCGGGGATGGATGATGACGCAGTGTCTGCCGATCTGGGCTTCGTGAATATTCATTATGCGGCGTCTGCGGCCACGATGCTGGGCGCGCAGGCGGGGCCGGGCTATCACTATGCGGGGCGCAGCTATGCGGGGCGGTTCATGCATGTGCCCGGTGCCGATAGCTGCGTGGCCTGCCATGATCCACACAGCACTGCTGTTGAAACCGATGGCTGCCTGACCTGCCATCAGGGGGTGGCTGATATCCGCGACATCCGGACCCAGCACCGCGACTTTGCCGGGACAGGTGACAGGGCGGGCGGTATTCATAGTGAAATCATGGCATTACAAGGCGAACTTCTGGCGGCGATCCGTGAATATGGCGCGCAGGTTGCGGGTGCACCGATTGCCTATGTGTCGCGTCATCCGTATTTCTTTGCTGATCCTGATGGTACGGGTGAGCTGCCTTATGAACAGGCAACGCATGGCAACCGCTATCAGTCCTGGACCCCGCGCCTGCTGAAGGCGGCTTACAACTATCAGGTCGCGGCCAAGGATCCCGGCGGCTATGTGCATAACCCGCGCTATATGCTGCAAATCCTGTATGACAGTCTGCAAGACCTGTCGCAGCAGGTGGATGTCGACATGTCCCGTATGGCGCGGCCCTGAGCGGGAGATAGCGGAGTATCATACGATCAGCGTGAAATACCTTGTTTGCGTTTGCTTCTTGCATGAAGGGGACGCCCAAAGGCGCGGAGCAAAGGCCGCAAGCAGTCCCGCGTCATCGGCGGGTCGTCCCGCGGCCTGCCGATGACCCCTGCGCACAGCACACCATGGATGCCGGAGTATGCCGCCTGCATAAACTGCGCGTCTCCGACCTGGGACCGACAGACCCCGGCCCGCCGATAGCGCGGGCTTTTGTCTCGTAATCAGCGTTCGAAAAGGCCAATAGTCAACATCATCCCGCGTCAGTCCAATGCCGCAAGAATGGTGTGTGCCTGTGCGCTATCGCGGTCCATTTGCGCGATAAGGGCATCAAGGCCGTCGAATTTCATCTCATCACGCAGGTGTTCAACCAACGCCACAGACAGATGCGCGCCATACAGATCGCCATCGAAACCGAACAGGAAACTTTCCAGATTGGGTTGGTTTTCCCCGAACATCGGCCGCACCCCCATGGAAGCAACGCCGCCATAGCGCCCGGTATGCGGGCCGGTCAGCACATCCACCTGCACGGCATACACCCCGAATCGTGGCGGGTGCAGGCCAGCGATGGACATGTTCGCCGTGGGGTAGCCCAGCCCGCGCCCGCGCTTCTCGCCATGCAGAACGACCCCGTCGATACGGTGCCAATGGCCCAGCATGCGCGCGGCGTCGCGTGGGCGGCCATCCGTCAGCGCGGCGCGGATGGCGGTGGACGAAAATACCGCGTCACTGTCGCGCAACAAGGGCGCGATGGTCACGTCAAACCCCAGATCGCGCCCGTATTGTGCCAGATCCTGCGCGGTGCCCTTGCGGCCCCTTCCGAAACAGAAGTCGGCGCCGATTACGACATGCGACACGCCCAGCCCCTGATGCAGCACGATCTGCGCGAAATCCTGCGGCGAAAACCCCGACAGTTCCGGCCCGAATGGCAGTTGATACAGGCATGACACCCCCATGCGCGCCAGCCGGTTGGTGCGGGCTTCGGCATTCATCAGCCGGAACGGGGGGGCGGAAGGGGCGAAAAATTCGCGCGGATGGGGTTCAAAGGTGACAATGCCCAAAGGCGCATTATCGCGCCGTGCAAGGTCGATAACTGTCTGGTGGCCCAGATGCACGCCATCGAAATTGCCCATGGCAACCGATGCGCCCCTGCAATGCGCGTCCAGCGATGTCCAGTGGTTTACAATACGCATCTGTCCCCTGCGGGATACAATGGCGCGCATGCATCCCGACTTAGTCGAATTTCCGGCTGGGTGCCAGCACAGTGGCTTCACCCTTCAGAACAGTCGTATTGCCTACACTGCACCGACAATCAAGAGTGACGCGGCGCTTGGCGTAATCAATGGTCAGAACCGAGACTTCTGCCAGCACCACATCACCGGGACGCACGGGGGCCATGAATTTCAGGCTCTGGCCCATATAGATGGTGCCATGGCCGGGCAGTTGTTCGCCAATCACTGCGGAAACCAGTCCTGCGGTCAGCATGCCATGTGCAATGCGCCCTTCAAATATGGTGTCCTGCGCATAGGCATCATCCAGATGCACCGGGTTCCGGTCGGTCGAGACTTCGGCAAAAAGTTCGATATCGCGATCGGTGATTTCCTTGCGCAGATGGCGCGTCATCCCGATTTCAAGATCCTCAATACAGATGGTGCCGCGGGGAAGATTGTCATTCATGCCATGGTCCAACATTGCTGCATACCTTTCGTCGCGCCGAATCTGACGTTTTGTTGCAGTGCAGCATTACCCTGAATCGCGGCGTCGCGCAACATGCCTTGGAATTTTAATTCCAAATAACGACTATTGTAGTAATTTTATTACTTCGGTCTGCGATCCCGGACCTGTGGTGCCGAGGGGGCAATGCAGGGCGCGCGTGACCAGGGTATGGCGGGGTCGCACGTGTTCTGGTCATGGATGTAGCCGCGCCACAGGTCTGGCCGGGGACTGCCGGTCCGGCGTTATAGGGGATCACTTTAT
The DNA here is from genome assembly GCF_028745735.1 of Roseinatronobacter alkalisoli. Classification (GTDB taxonomy): domain Bacteria; phylum Pseudomonadota; class Alphaproteobacteria; order Rhodobacterales; family Rhodobacteraceae; genus Roseinatronobacter; species Roseinatronobacter alkalisoli. The sequence continues at coordinate 128,339 of NZ_JAQZSM010000009.1, read as the reverse complement.
GCAGGCGGCATACCCCGTCCTTCAATGCGAGAGGCAATGCCAGCCAAACCGGCAGGCCGCAGGACGGCCCGCCGGTGGCGCGGCGGCCTTGCGGCTTTTGCTCCGCGCCTGTAGGTGCGCGAATGTCCGTATCAACCGAGATAAGGAATTGCGAAAGTCGGCATCAGTTCCTTTGCCGCCAGCCATTCCTGCAAGCGGTCAGGGTCCGGCGTGGCAGGGTTGGGGCCGAATTCATGCGCGGCCAGACCGCCGGTCACAAACAGCGTGTCGATGCCTTCGGCAATGCCGCCCTGAATATCGGTATGAATACCGTCGCCTATGGCGATTACCCGGTCGCTGGAAAATTTCAGCCCCAGTTGCGCGGCATGCCTGCGCGCCAGGTCATAGATCGGAGGGTGGGGTTTGCCGAAATACAGCGCCTCGCCGCCCATTTCAGTGTAAAGCTGCGCCAGCGCCCCGGCGCAGTAAATCCGCGTATCGCCGTAATCGACCACAAGGTCGGGATTGGCGCACAGCATTTTCAGCCCCCGCACCTTGGCCGATAACAGACGCCCGCGATAATCTTCCGGCGTGTCGGTCATGTCGTCGAAGGGACCAGTGCAGACAATCCCTTCAGCATCATCAAAACCGACGCGGGTGATGGGGGCATGTTCCGCCGCCCAATGGGGCAGGTTCAGGAACAGGTCATCATCCTTGGCCGGGCCAAGGTGCCAGACCTTGCGGCCCACAGCACCAGTCAGCAGCGCTTCCTGCGTGGCGTCGCCAGATGTGACAATGCCGTCATAGGCGTCGCGCGACAGGCCCATCTCATCCAGCCGGGCCTGCACGGAAGCCGCCGTGCGCGGCGCGTTCGTCACCAGCAGCACCCGCCCGCCATTTTCACGAAATGCACATAGCGCAGCTTGCGCGCTGGCGTGAATGCTGCGCCCGTTATGGACACAGCCCCACAGATCTACCAGCGCCAGTTCATAATCTGCCGCAACCTGCGCGAACCCCGTCAGCAGGCGCGTCACAGCGCAAGTACCGGGATGATCTGTTTCTTGCGGCTCATGACACCGGGCAGCACCACATTGTCGCCTGTCGCATCCACCCCGAAGGATTTCTGCGCAAGCCTGCGCGTCAGGTCATTGGGCAGCAACAGCGTGGCTTCTTCATTCAGGATATCCACGATGAACAGCAGCACCTGATCCGCGCCATCCTCTGCCGCGACGGTTTCCATGCTGCGCATCAGGCTGTCCTTGCGGGCCAGAACCTGACCGGGGGATGTGGTTTCCAGAACCGACACGCGGAATTTCTTGTCGCCCACCTCGAAATTCTTGGAATCCATCCGCAGTAATTCCGCATCGCTGAAGCTGGAAATGTCGGATTTTGCAGCAAACATCGCGCTGGCCAGTTCGCCCATATCAACGCCCAGATCCTCGGCCAGCGCATCGGCCAGGGCGCGGTCGGTGGGCGTGGTGGTGGGTGAACGAAATTCCAGCGTGTCCGACAGGATGCACGACAGCATCAGCCCCTTGATGGCGCGCGGCGCCTGCGCCATGTCCGCGCCGATCAGCTCATGCATGATGGTCGCGGTGCAGGCCAGCGGGCGCATGGTAATGTCGATCGGCCCTTTGGTTTCCAGCCCGCCCACCAGTTTGTGGTGGTCGATGATGGCGAGGATATCGGCCTGATTGATGGTGGCGGGCAGTTCGGCGGGGTTGTTGGTGTCAACAATCACAACGGGCGTGCCCGCGGGCAGGTCCGTCAGGATGTCGGGCTGGTCCATGCCCCAATGGTTCAGCACGAATTTCGCTTCCGAATTGGGTTGCCCCAGAAGCACGGCCTGTGCGGGGGTATTCCGCACCTGTGACAGATACCAGGCCCATATAAGAGGCGAGCCGGTCGAATCGGTATCAGGGGAAAAATGGCCGAAGACTTTGATCATTTTGAAGGTCCGCATATTGGGCTGGGATGTGTTCGCGCAGGTTTATACCGCCGCAGCGCCGCATTGTCACGCAAGGGCTGGCAGATTGATCGCCGCGACATCAACCACCCATACCGGGGCAGGTGAACCCCTGCCACGTGACGATTATTTTTCCGGTATACGGGTGTTGACAGCGGATGATCCTATGCCTACCTATGCGCCGTTAGCACTCGTGCCGCATGAGTGCTAACAGATTTCAACCTGGAACCAAAGGAGCGTTCTCAGATGGCATTCAAACCGCTGCATGACCGTGTTCTCGTCCGTCGTGTCGAAGGCGACGATAAAACCAAGGGCGGTCTGATCATTCCAGACAGCGCCAAGGAAAAGCCCGCCGAGGGCGAGATCATCGCAACCGGTGAAGGCGCACGCAAGGATTCCGGCGAACTGATCGCGATGGCTGTAAAAGCCGGCGACCGTGTTCTGTTCGGCAAATGGTCGGGCACCGAAGTCACCGTCGATGGTGAAGAGCTGCTGATCATGAAAGAAAGCGATATTCTGGGCGTTTTGGCCTGATCGCTTCCGATTTTCAAGAAATAGAGACAACCAGGAGGCACCCCAATGGCTGCTAAGGACGTCAAATTCAACACCAACGCCCGCGATCGTATGCTGCGCGGCGTCAATACTCTGGCCGATGCGGTGAAAGTCACCCTTGGCCCCAAAGGCCGCAATGTCGTCATCGACAAATCCTTCGGCGCACCGCGCATCACCAAAGATGGTGTAACGGTTGCCAAGGAAATCGAACTGGAAGACAAGTTCGAAAACATGGGCGCGCAGATGGTCAAAGAAGTGGCCTCACGCACCAATGACGAAGCTGGCGACGGCACCACCACCGCAACCGTTCTGGCACAGGCTATCGTGCGCGAAGGTCTGAAATCGGTTGCCGCAGGCATGAACCCGATGGATCTGAAGCGCGGCATCGATCTGGCAACCACCAAGGTTGTGGAAGCGATCAAGGCTGCGTCACGCCCTGTCAGCGACAGCGCCGAAGTTGCGCAGGTTGGCACCATTTCCGCCAATGGCGAAGCTGAAATCGGTCGTCAGATCGCGGATGCGATGCAGAAAGTCGGCAATGAAGGCGTGATCACTGTCGAAGAAAACAAAGGTCTGGAAACAGAAACCGATGTTGTCGAAGGCATGCAGTTCGACCGCGGCTACCTGTCACCCTATTTCGTGACCAACCCCGACAAGATGATTGCGGAACTTGATGACGCACTGATCCTGATCCACGAAAAGAAACTGTCCTCGCTGCAGCCGATGGTTCCGCTGTTGGAGCAGGTGATCCAGTCGCAAAAACCGCTTCTGATCATTGCAGAAGATGTCGAAGGCGAAGCACTGGCAACGCTGGTGGTCAACAAACTGCGTGGCGGTCTGAAAATCGCAGCAGTCAAGGCGCCCGGCTTTGGTGACCGTCGCAAGGCCATGCTGCAGGATATCGCCATTCTGACCGGTGGTCAGGTGATCAGCGAAGATCTGGGCATGAAGCTGGAAAGTGTCACGATGGACATGCTTGGCACCGCCAAGACCATCAAGATCACCAAAGACGAAACCACCATCGTTGACGGGTCCGGCGAGAAAGCTGAAATCGAAGCACGTGTTGCCCAGATTCGTCAGCAGATCGAAGAAACCACCAGCGACTATGACAAAGAAAAGCTGCAGGAACGTCTGGCCAAGCTGGCCGGTGGTGTTGCAGTCATCCGCGTTGGCGGCATGTCCGAAGTCGAAGTCAAGGAACGCAAAGACCGCGTTGATGATGCCCTGAACGCGACCCGTGCGGCCGTGCAGGAAGGCATCGTTGTCGGTGGCGGCGTGGCGCTGATTCAGGCTGGCAAAACTCTGGAAGGTCTGACCGGTGAAAACAGCGACCAGACGGTCGGCATCTCGATCGTGCGCAAGGCACTGGAAGCGCCACTGCGTCAGATCGCTGAAAACGCTGGTGTGGACGGGTCCGTTGTGGCGGGCAAAATCCGCGAGAGCAACGACAAGACCTTCGGCTTCAACGCTCAGACCGAAGAATATGGCGACATGTTCAAATTCGGTGTGATCGACCCTGCGAAAGTTGTGCGCACCGCACTTCAGGATGCAGCATCGGTTGCCGGTCTGCTGATCACCACCGAAGCCATGATCGCCGACAAGCCGGAGCCGAAAGGCCAGGGCGGCGGCGGCATGCCCGACATGGGCGGCATGGGCGGCATGGGCGGCATGATGTAAGACGCCCTGTCACCAACTGGCAGAAATGGAAGGGCCGCGCATGTCGCGGCCCTTTTTCGCATTTTACTGAACCCGCGCAGCGATTGCGGCGCATACAAAAAAAACGCCCCTAAGGGCGTTTTTATATGTCGTGTCGCGCTGTGATTATTCCCGTCAGGTCAGTGAACGCTGACCGGGTCATAATCATTCTGGCGGGCCATCACGAAGGCCATGGTCCGGTCCGTGACCACGGCCATCTGTTCACCTTCTTCATGGTGAATGGCGTAAACTTGCGCGACATCGGGCAGCTGCGCGCGAATTTCGTCGGGCAGATCGCTGGCCTTGATCGGGCGGACATAGACGATTGGCCGCGCCGTATGTTTCAGGGGAAAGCTGTTATCCATGGGTCGCATCCTTTCCTTGACTACGCTTGATCGCAATTGTCTGCACAGTATCTTCCTGTTCCTGTCGGCTGAGGTCGACATGCAAAAGGCCGTTTTCCAGACAGGCCTGTGCGACATCCACCCCGTCGGCCAGTGCGAAAACGCGCTGGAACTGACGCGCCGCGATGCCGCGATGCAGGAAAACGCGGTCGTCCTTGTCGTCGCTGTGCTGATGGCCGCGCACTATGAGCTGGCGTTTCTCGACCGTAATCGAAAGATCACCATCGCCGAAACCGGCCACAGCAAGGGTAATACGAAAGCTGTTTCTGCCCGTTACTTCGATATTGAAGGGGGGGTAGCCATCCGCGCCGTTGCGTGCCGTGCGTTCAACAAGGCGTTCCAGCTGGTCAAACCCCAAAAGCAAAGGGTGAGAAGGAAAAGTCAGTTTACTCATCAGCCCGGCCCTTTCATAAGCGACTTTGCTGCAGGCCCCGTTATGGCAGCCTTGTCAAATATATGGGGCGGATGCGGTAAATCGCAAGATGTACGCACCCGCGTGGTGCCTGAATATGCAGCAGCGCCGACAAAAGCTTTTGCGAACGGGAATTTGCGGCTATTGTAGCGGCAGGTTACACAAAGATGACGGATAAAAATGAACTCTCCGCAGGAAATGGATCATGAAGGCGTGTTGCGCGTCAAACTGGAAGTATTGCGGCAGAAACACCGTGATCTGGACGAGGCGATTGACGCCTTGCAGGAAAAGGGATCGGCGCAGCAACTGACCATCCAGCGCCTGAAAAAGGAAAAACTGCGGCTGAAGGATCAGATTTCCCGTATCACAGATGAACTGACCCCTGATATCATTGCCTGATGCAATTGCACCCGCGCAGCCCATCGCTATAGTGCGCGCAATCATTTTTACCCGGGGGCAAGATGACGGATATCAAGGTTGGGATCATCATGGGCAGCCAGTCCGACTGGCCGACCATGCGCGAAGCTGCAAATCTGCTGGATGATCTGGGCATTCCCTATGAAACGCGAATCGTGTCAGCGCACCGCACGCCCGACCGGCTGTGGGATTACGGGCGCGGTGCAGTTGCGCGCGGCTTGCAGGTCATCATTGCGGGCGCGGGCGGGGCGGCGCATCTTCCCGGCATGATGGCGTCGAAAACGCGGGTGCCGGTGATCGGTGTGCCGGTGCAGACCCGCGCCCTGTCGGGGGTGGACAGCCTGTATTCCATATTGCAGATGCCGCGCGGTTTTCCCGTGGCGACAATGGCCATTGGGGCGGCGGGGGCGGCCAATGCGGGCCTGATGGCGGCAGGTATTCTGGCGCTGAACGACCCTGACCTTGCCGTGCGTCTGGATAAATGGCGCGATGATCTGTCGGCCTCCATCCCGGAGGAACCCAGCGATGACTGACGCGCTTGAAGCAGGCAGCGTGATCGGCATTCTGGGTGGCGGGCAGTTGGGGCGCATGCTGTCGATGGCGGCGGCGCGGCTGGGCTATCGCTGCCACATCTATGACCCTGCGCCCCTGCCACCAGCGGGCCATGTCGCGCAAAAGGTGGTCACTGCACCCTGGGATGATGCGACCGCCTTGCAGAACTTCGCCGCCGGTGTCGATGTCATTACCTTTGAGTTTGAAAACATCCCCACGGCCACGCTGGATCTGCTGGAACCGCTGCGTCCCATTCGGCCGGGTAGGCAGGCGCTGGCCGTGTCACAGGACCGGCTGAGTGAAAAGGATTTCCTGCGCGAACTGGGGCTGCCAACTGCGCCTTATGCCCCCGTCGCGACCGCTGCGGAACTGGACGCGGCACTGGCGAAGGTTGGCGCACCTGCGATTCTGAAAACCCGCCGTCTGGGCTATGACGGCAAGGGGCAGGCGCGACTGCAAAGCGCGGATGACGCGGCAGGCGCACTGGCCGTGATGCAAGGCGCAGAGGCCATTCTGGAAGGGTTTGTCACGTTCAGCCATGAAGTGTCGGTGATTGCCGCGCGTGGGCTGAATGGCGATGTAGCGGCGTTTGATCCGGGCGAGAACCTGCACCGTGACGGGATTTTGCGCGAAACCCGTGTGCCTGCGCGGCTAAGCCCCGCGCAGCGCAGCGATGCTGTGTTGATTGCCGCGAAAATACTGAATGCGCTGGATTATGTCGGCGTACTGGGTGTGGAACTGTTCGTCACGGCGCAGGGGCTGGTGGTGAATGAAATTGCCCCGCGCGTGCATAATTCCGGCCACTGGACACAGGATGGCTGCGCGGTGGACCAGTTTGAACAGCATATCCGCGCGGTCACGGGCCTGCCTTTGGGCGATGGTGGGCGTTATGCCGATGTGGTGATGGAAAACCTGATCGGCGATGACATGGACCGCCTGCCGGAATTGCTGAAAGCCCGCGATGTGGCGCTGCATCTTTATGGCAAGCCAGAGTGTCGCGCGGGGCGGAAAATGGGCCATGTGAACCATATTCAGCGCCCGAAGGGGTAGATGCCGGGTGAGAGTGACCCTACCCATTCTGTCTGAGGGTGGTTTCAGGCCGGAGAACGGGTATCAGGACTGCCAAGGCGCGGAACAAAGGCCGCAGGTCGCCGCGCCATCGGCGGGTCGTCCCGCGGCCTGCCGGTTTCGCCAGCGTCATGCCAAGCCTTGAATGCAGAAGTGAGGCCGCATGGACATGGATAAAGTGAACTCCTATAACGCCGGACCGGCAGACCTCGGCCCACCGATGGTGCGGTGCAACACCCGTTTCATCCCCCTGCGCGCGCCGTGTCAGTTTTCGATGTCGCGCGGTGTGGTCAGGTTACGCAGGATATCGGGTTTGACCCAGCGACTTAGCGTGTCGGAATCGGGTATATGCTGCAACAGATTGCGTTCCAGCATGGACTGAAATGCGCCTTGTTCTGTCAGGACGCCAAATGGCGTGGGCGTGGCCAGATAGCGCAGCGCATCCGCCAGGGTCAGGTCATGGTCGAACTGCCCGTCTTCCAGAAATTCCAGTGTATGGGCAATGACCAGTGGGTTGTTCATGATGAATGTATGGGTGGCGGATATGACGATATGGTCGCGCATCCCGTCCAGCCGTGTGCTTTCGACTGAGACCTTGCCATCATCCGCGCCTTCGATCAGCGACGATAGCAGCGGGTTCAGCGAAAGATCCCCCGCGATGATGCCCAGGTCATAATCCGGCATTGTCGGCAGCATTTGCGGTGTCGCGTCTTCATGCGTGCCAAGTTCCAGCCCTGCGGGGCCGTTCAACCAGGAAAATGCTTCGATATCGGAAAAGTAATCCACCAGTTCCGACCCATGATTGGGCGGGGCCAGCATCACGACCCGTCCCATTTGCGCCGGGCGCGTGCGGTCCAGCCAGGCCCTTGCCAGTATGCCACCCATCGAATGGGTAACAAAATGCACCGGCCCCGCCGTATTGCATTCCTGCACGGCCAGTCCCACATGGCGCAGCAGATCCTTGATGGGGGCTGCGGTGGACGGATAGCCATGATTGACAGTCTGATAACCATGCAATTCCAGCGCTTCTTCCATGACCGCCATGGAATATTCACTGCGCGCCAACCCATGCAGCAACACCACACAATCGGCCAAAGCGGGGGCAGGGAACAGACAGAGCGCGGCAAGAATTTTCTTCATGCCGCCAATATAGGGCTGGGAATTGTAATGTGCCAGTAGGGGGAAGGGCAGATGACGCAACTGCGTCTGGCCGTCATTTTATCGGGCGGTGTGCGCTGGCACTGCATGGTTTTGAATGTTCTGGCAAGATGAAGCAGGGCGGGTGCAGTTCCCGGACGTGGGAACCGGTTTTCGTCATGCGAAGATGCGAGGGTGACATGCATCAGTGGGGCCTGCATGCGCGCGCAGCCACGCAGGCCCCTTCTATGGCATTACGCCTTTTCGGCCAGGAATTTTTCGGCATCCAGCGCGGCCATGCAGCCCATACCTGCGCTGGTGACGGCCTGACGGTAGGTGTGGTCGGTCAGATCGCCTGCGGCAAAGACACCGGGGACAGACGTGCGTGTGCTGCCTGGTTCGACCCAGACATAGCCACCTTCCTGCATTTTCAGCTGGTCCTTTACCAGTTCGCTGGCGGGGCTGTGGCCAATCGCGATGAACACGCCTGCGCAGGCGATCTCCTGGGATGCGCCACTGGTGACATGGCGCAGGCGCACACCTTCGACACCGGGGGAGGTTGTATCGCCCAGCACCTCGTCAAGGGCATGGTCCCAGATCACCTGAATCTTGGGGTGGTTCAGAAGCCGGTGTTGCAGGATCTTTTCTGCACGCAGGCTGTCGCGGCGATGAACCAGTGTCACTTTCGATGCGAAATTGGTCAGGAACAGCGCTTCTTCGACAGCGGTGTTGCCGCCGCCGATGACCGCGACTTCCTTGCCGCGATAGAAGAAACCGTCACAGGTGGCGCAGGCGGACACGCCCATCCCTTTGTATTTTTCTTCCGATGGCAGGCCCAGCCAGCGCGCCTGCGCGCCTGTGGCCAGAACGATGGCATCGGCGGTATAGGTGGTGCCGGTGTCGCCAGTGGCGATGAAGGGGCGCTGCGACAGGTCAAGTGCCGCAATATGGTCGGATATGATTTCCGTCCCCATTTCGCGGGCATGCGCTTCCATCCGCACCATCAGTTCCGGCCCGGTGACCATGGAATCACCAGGCCAGTTTTCGACTTCGGTGGTGATGGTCAACTGCCCGCCGGGCTGGATGCCCTGTACCAGAAGCGGCTGCAACATTGCCCGCGCGCCATAGACTGCCGCCGTATAGCCCGCAGGGCCAGAGCCGATGATAAGAAGCCTTGTATGGCGGGTGTCAGTCATGATCGCGTCCTTCAGTCTGGCAATTCACGCGCAATGTAGGCACTTGGGCGGGCAGCACAAGAGGCATTCCTTGCCGCGTGGGGCGGAACAATTTATTGCGCAACTTTGAAATATTATTGCGCGCGCGGGCGCTTCGGCATACATAAGTCGCAAATCTCAAGGAGTGTCCGCATGTCAGGCAGCAAGCTTGATCCCATCGATCGCAAGATACTGGCCGAATTGCAGGCAGATGGTCGCATGACGAATGTTGAACTGGCCAAACGAGTCGGTATTTCGGCGCCGCCATGTTTGCGGCGCGTGCGCACATTGGAAGAAGCCGGATATATTCGCGGCTATCATGCGCAGGTCAATGCGCGTGATCTGGGATTCGAGGTGCAGGTATTTGCAATGGTCGGTCTGAACAGCCAGGCAGAGGCCGACCTGTCGCGTTTCGAACAGCGCTGCCGGGATTGGCCGCTGGTGCGCGAATGCCATATGCTGAATGGCGAGATAGACTTCATCCTGAAATGCGTGGCCCCTGATCTGTCAAGCTTTCAGAGTTTCCTGACAGAGGATCTGCTGGCCGCAGAGAATGTCGCAACGGTCAAGACATCGCTTGTGATCCGCTGCGCCAAGGCGGAGCCGGGGGTGCCGTTTGATGTGCTGGAAGCGCGCGCGGCAGAAATCGGGTAATCGCCGCAGTATTCCGACATCAGAGGAATGCAAGATTGGGTAGAAACCAGCATGAAGCGGGTGTTTGGGGATTCCAAAAGCGCGGGCTACATGCGCGCGCCAACATCCGCTTTATGCCCGGAACCACCCGTAAACGGGATATTGCGATCTGATCTGAACCACCAGATGCCTACCTTGCGATGTCTTCCATCTGGACGAACATGTTTTTCCACGCACGGTCAATCAGTTCGGGGGTCATGTGGCGTGGCTTGCCTTCGAATTCGCAGATATTGATCATCTGGTCGATCAGGAAGATCGGCTGATAATTGGCATAGACATTGTCTATGGTCGGATATTTCTTCTGGATCAGATAGATGATTGCATCTTCATCCAGTGGCATTCTGCGTTTTCTGGCCACCATTGCGAAGATTTTCAGGAAATCTGCCTGGTTGGGGCCGTCAATCCTGACCTTGTAAAAAATCCGGCGCAGCGCGGCCTGATCGAAAATTTCATTCGGGTGGAAATTGGTCGAGAAGATGACCAGCGTATCGAAGGGCACAATGAATTTTTCGCCCGACGCAAGGGCAAGGATGTCATAATTCATTTCCATCGGCACGATCCAGCGGTTGATGATCGCCTGTGGCGGTTCTTCCTGCCGTCCCAGATCGTCAATGATGAACACGCCGCCTGTTGCCTTGAACTGCAAGGGCGCCTGATAGGTACGTGATGTGGGATTGTAGTTCAGATCCAGCATCGACAGGGTCAGTTCCCCGCCGGTTATCACTGTCGGACGTTCGCAATAGACATAGCGGTTGTCAAAGCGGTTGCCACTCTGGCGCAGAAGTGACGGGTTGTCGTCGGATGTCTTGACCAGCTTATGCACGATCGGGTCATAAACACTGATCACCTGACCTGCGGTTTCAATGGCGCGGGGCACATAGATGCAATCCCCCATCGCCGCGCGGATACCATTCGAGATCGAGGATTTGCCATTACCCGGCGGGCCATACATCAGGATTGACCGCCCGGAACTGACAGCAGGGCCAAGATCATCCATCAGGCTGGGGGGCAGGATCAGGTCGCCCATCGCTATTTTCAGTTCGCGCCGGGTAATGCGGATATTGCGGATGGTCTGGCGTTCGATCTGTTCGCGGTAGCTGTCCAGCGGCACGGGCATAGGCCCGTAATATTCGGATTGCGACAGCGCATAGGTCGCGCGCGCCTTGCCTGCCTCGGTCAGCTCAAACGCGGCTTCGGTTCCGTCATCATCGGATTTTGTGCTGCGCGCTTCAAGCAGGCGTTCGGCACGCACCAGATCGACCAGTTCAATCGTTTGCGGGATTGGCAGGCAGATATGGCGGGCGATATCAGTGATCCGCGACAGTGACATGCGGTAGATGGTCTTGATCAGAATATCGCGCATCAGCACCGTGCTCAGCCCGGTGGCGGCAAGCGTGCGGACAGGGGCGGGGGGCTGGATGGTCGGTGTCTGCCTATTCATGAAGGAATGCTCGCGCTTATGGGCGGATGGTCGGGGCCAGCCCCTGAAAAAACGTTAAGCTGCGCTGCCATTGCCAAGACATGCGGCCAGCGCAATATAAAACAGCAGCGCAGGCCCCAGCGCTAGTCCAAGTGGAAATTCCCTGCGGTGCCAGCTTTCCCAGTCCGGCGCCAGATGCAGCGCAAGGGGGGTCCGCCGCAGCACGCGATGCACAGCAAAGCTGATGATGACAACCACGCCCAGCAAGGTCAGGAACAGGCTCAGATCCCCCAGGGCGATGAACGGGGCCATGGCTGCGGCGAATTTTGCGTCCCCCGCGCCCAGCAGGCCCACGCCATTCAGCACGAAGCCCACGCCCAGCACAGCGGCGAAATTGGCCCAGCCCCATGCCCATGTCTGCAACGGCAGCGCGATCAGCCCGACGATCAGATAAATCCCCAGAAGGATCAGCACGGCCTTGTTATGGATTTTCATCCATTTCATGTCGCTCCAGGCGACCCAAAGGCTGATTGGCGCAATGAAAGGCAGGAACCACAGCGCCGACGTGCTTGCAAGTGTCATCAACCGCGCCCCCCGCCTTCAAGCGCACGCAGCGCACGCACGGCTTCCTCGAAATGCTGCGGATGGGTTTCGATGGCCTCGCTTAACATGGTGCGGCCGACATTGGTGTCGCCCTTGCGGATGGCGGCGATGGCCATCGTATGCAGCAGCATCGCGCGTTCCTGTTGGGACATACGCACCAGCGGCAGGCTGTAATTGCCTTGTGCCGCGCGTGCCAGTGCCATGTTGTTCTTGGCAGTGAACATGTCGGGGTCATGCTGAAGGGCCTGTGCAAACAGGCTTTCGGCGTCGCGGGGCGCGCCGCGCGTCAGTTTGGAATAGCCCCAGTTATTCAGCACACCCGCAGGGCGCGTGGTCAGGCCAGCGGCGGTTTCATAGAAATGATCGGCCTTTTGCCATTGCTGTTTGCTGTCGGCGATGATGGCTTCCAGACGGTAGCGATCATAGCTTTCATGGGTGGGCGGAACCGCGTTCAGGGTGCGTTCGGCTTCTGCCCAGCGATTGGCGCGGATATAGGTATCGGCCAGCATCAGGCGGTCATCATGGGTCGCATCCGCATCCGCTGTGACCCGCTGCCATACGGGAAGCGCATCTGCGACGCGCCCGGCGCGTACAAGTGACCGCGCCAGCCCGCGCTGGCTGCCCAGATGGGTGGGATCACGTTCCACCTGCGCTGCGAAATAGGAAACGGCTTCTTCGGGGTTGCCCGCAGCCAGCATCAGATCGGCCATATTCTGATTATCGACAGCAACAACGCTGTCAATCGCGCGGGTTACTGCGGCCTGCTTGCTGCCTTCGCACGCGGCTACGACAAAAACGCTGCCTGCCAGCAGCGCAATCAATCCGGGGTGGCGCATTTTTGCGTCCTCACTGCTCTTATAGTGGCGTGGACAGCAACAGATACCTGCCCGTTCCCCGCCGCATCAACGAAAGCTGATGTGCCTCGGTGTCATCATAGCCGGTTTGCGCAGTCTTTTCGATGGCTAAACGCAAATTTTCGCGGATTTCACGCGCCTGCCCGCTGTCAAAGGCAAAAGCGTTGCGGAAATGCAATTGCGCTTCGCCCCAGCGGTTTTGTTCGGCAAGGGCGACGCCCAGATTGTTATGCGCGGGCACAAACTGCTGGTCCAGTTCCAATGCGCGGCGCAAGACCTGTTCGGCCTGCTGAACGCGGCCCAGCCGCAGGTTTGCGGACCCGATCGCCGACAGCGCGTCAACCGATGTGCCCTGTTCCGCCATCGCGCGGTAATAGGCGCGCAGCGCCAGTTCAAATTCACCCGCCGCCATCAGCCGGTGGCCGACGATCAGCCCGTCCACGGCATCAGCGACATCGCCGCGCCCGGCCTGCGGACCCATCTGGTCCGGCCCCTTGCCAAACTCAGTTCCGCCGCCCCCGGGCGGGGCAGGGCTGCAGGCTGCGGTCACAATGGCAAGGCAGGCGAAGGCAACAAGAACAGAACGCGGCATCAATTCCCCATGATGGCGCCTGCATTCAGTTCTGTCATCACACCAACGACAGAAGGACCGATCAGAATGATCAGCAGTGGCGGCACCGTGAACATCATTGTGCCCAATGTCATCTTGGTCGGCAAGAGGTTGGCCTTCTCTTCGGCGCGCATGATGCGTTTATCCCGCATTTCAGCAGCAAAGATACGCAATGCCTGCGTGATGGATGTGCCATAGGTTGCGGCCTGCACCATTACGGTGACAAAGGACGTGATGTCGGTCAGATCGACACGTTTGGCCATTTCGCGCAGCACTTCGCCGCGTTCGCGCCCGGCGCGCACCTGATCGCCCACAGTTGTCAGTTCCTCGCTCAGCGCCGGATAGGCGGGGCGGATTTCCTGCGCGACACGCTGGATGGACTGGTCCAGTGACTGGCCCGCTTCAACACAGATCAGCATCATGTCCAGTGCATCGGGGAACCCGGCCATGATTTCTTCCTGACGGGCCGTCGCGCGTTGTTCCACCCAGCGGCGTGGCATGAAGTAGCCAATCAGCATGGGTGCCACCATGACCGCCGCAAGAGTGGCAGTTCCGTTCAGCTTGTCGGGCAGGATGACGAAGATCAACAACAGCGAAAAAAGCAGACCGCTGATCGCCAGCAGGAACTGGATCGCGTGCAGGTCACGCACAGCGCTTTTGCCATGATAGCCGGCCAGAACCAGTTTCTTGCGCGCTTCCGACAGTTCCTTTTCATCGGTGGGTTCCAGAAACTTGGCATATTTACGCAGGGCCGCCATATCAAGCCCAGTGGCGGCGCGGCGCAAGGTTTGGGCACTGCCCTGATTCTGACGTGCGCGTGACGCGGTTTCGCTGAATTTGGCCATCGGGTCTGGCCGTCCGTTTGCCACCAGTGCAAGCCCGGCAACTGCGATCAGGGCCACACCACCGATCCCCGCCAGCATGATCATGCCGAATGCACCCTGAAACATGTCCAACATCTTACGCCCGTCCTTCGTTAAAACGTCCTGCCCCCATACGAGGATCAGGCTTACACTTTGATATTTGTCATCTTGCGCATGTAGAGAATGTTCACGACCAAAAAGACGCAGACGACAATGGCCAGCGGAATATACAAGGGGGTTTCCTTCACGCTGTCATAATAGTCGGGCTTGATGGCCTGAATCATGACCATTGCAGCAATCGGAAACCCCGACAGGAACATGCCGGACCATTTCGCTTCTGCGGTAATCGCCCTGACACGGCGGAACAGTTTGAACCGCGCGCGGATGACCTTCGACAGACCTTCCAGAATTTCCGCCAGATTGCCCCCGGATTTTTGCTGAATGGACACGGACACGGCCAGAAACCGCAAATCCTGCATATCAAGGCGGTCGCCGAATTCCGCGATTGCCTCGCCCGCGTCGCGGCCATAGGCGACCTCATCCGCGATCAGGCCCAGTTCGGTGCCCAGGGGGTCGGCCACTTCTTCGGATGCGATGGTCATTGCCGAACCGAACGGATGCCCCACGCGCAGGCTGCGCACGATCAGTTCAATGGCTTCGGGAAGCTGTTCCTCGATTGCTGATACCCGTTTCTTGGCCTTGCCTGCCAGCCAGAAATAAACCCCGCCAAACCCGAATCCCGCAGCCAGCCCCGCGCGCAGACCGAATGTCGCAGAGGTGGTGAGCGACAGCAGCAGGAAGCTGAACACCGCAAGCCCCGCCATCAGCAGGATCAGGGTTGCAGGGGTAAAGGCCACATTGGCCTTGCGCGCATGCGATTGCAGCATCCCGTAGAGCGGCAGCGCAGATGCGCCGCGCCCATGCGCCGCGCGTTCCTTGCGCAGGTGTTCCATCACGTCCTGCTTGGTGCGCCCCTGATCCATCAGGTCCAGCCGCCGGTTCATTTTTGTGGAATGCTCGATGCTCTTGCCGAAGGCCAGCAGATAGATGCCCTGAATAACCAGAACAACCGCGCCGAATATCGCCAGATAGATCAGGGGACTAAGGGACATGTGTTACCTCGGGCCGGTGGGTTCATAAATGGTTGCGGGCAGCTCATAGCCCCAGCGGGCAAAGCGATCGGCATAATGTGACCGCAGGCCGGTTGCGGTGAAATGGCCGACAATCTTGCCGCCGGGTTCCAGGCCGGTACGTTCAAAGCGGAAGATTTCCTGCATGGTGATGATTTCGCCTTCCATACCGGTAATCTCGGTGATGGACATCATACGTCGCGACCCGTCCTGCAGGCGTGATACCTGCACGATAAGGTTGACCGCCGAACCGATCTGGCTGCGCACGGCGCGCAACGGCATTTCAAGCCCCGCCATGGCGACCATGTTTTCCAGGCGGCTGATCCCGTCGCGGGCGTTGTTGGCGTGGATTGTGGTCATGGACCCGTCATGGCCGGTATTCATGGCCTGCAACATGTCGATCACTTCCTCGCCGCGGGTTTCGCCGACGATAATACGGTCCGGGCGCATCCGCAGGGCGTTGCGCAGACAGTCGCGCTGGGTGACGGCCCCTTTGCCTTCCATATTGGCGGGGCGGCTTTCCATACGGCCCACATGGATCTGCTGCAATTGCAGTTCGGCGGTATCTTCGATGGTCAGCACACGTTCTTCATTGCCAATGAAACCGGACAGCGCGTTCAGGGTTGTGGTTTTGCCTGACCCGGTGCCGCCCGACACAACGACATTCAGCCGCGTTGCCACTGCCGCTTCCAGATACAGCGCCATTTCGGGCGAAAAGGCCCCGAAATTCACCAGATCCTGAATGCCGAGTTTTTCTTTCTTGAACTTCCGGATGGACACCAGCGCGCCATCCACTGCGACTGGCGCAACCATCGCGTTGAAGCGCGACCCATCCGCCAGACGGGCATCGACATAGGGGTTGGATTCGTCCACACGGCGCCCGACCGCAGACACGATCTTGTCGATAATCCGCATCAGGTGCCGGTCATCGCGGAAGGTCACATCACTGAGTTCCAGCTTCCCCGCGCGTTCGATGAAAATCTGTTTCGGACCATTGACCAGAATATCGTTGATCGTGTCATCGCCCAGCAAGGGTTCCAGCGGGCCAAGACCCATCACCTCGAAATAGAGATCCTGATTCAGCATCATCCGCTCGTCATGGTTCAGCACCACGTCAAATTCAGACAATGCTTCTGCAACGATCGCGCTGATTTCGGCACGGACCTCTGCTTCGCTGGCTTTTTCCAGCGCGGCCAGGTTCAGGTCTTCCAGCAGGCGTTTATGCAGATCGCTTTTTATCGCGTTGATCCGCAATCTGCGCAGCGCAACCTTGTCGGGGGCGGCAGCGCGGGCGGCGTGCCGTGCGTCGGGACGGGGGGCGGCAGGGACCGGGGTTTCAGGGCGGCTGGCAGCGGGTGTTGCGGTGACCGGTTCAGCGGTCACGGAAACGGGCTTGCTGCCGGTGTCTTTGCGATAACGTGCAAACATTGATACGAACCTTGTTATTCAGCGGCTATTTTTGCCGTGCCCTGCGGCTGTTGCAGTGACTGCGCGAGCTTGCGGATTTCCTTCCCTGCGGGGTTCTTGGGCGCGAATTCCCCAAGCGGCAGGCCGTGGTCATTGGCGTCACGCACCTGCGCGCCACCATCGGGGATGAAGGTTTCGATGGAAATGCCAAGGCTTTCGGCCATGCGCTTCGCGCGTGAACGACCGCCAAGGTCAGTAAAACGTGGTGCGCGGTTCAGCACAAAGCGGAACCTGTCGGTGGACAGGCCATCGGCCTTCAGCGCGCGGATCAGCCGCAGGGTATTCTGGGCGCTGCGCATGTCCAGTTCCATCATTGCGAAATACTGCTCCGCCGCGCTCAGTACCGTTTCGGTCCAGTGAACTATGGTGCGCGGCATGTCGACCACGACAATATCGAAACTATCCCGTGCAATGCCGATGACGCGCTCGATTTCTTCGGGGGAGAGCAGGTCCAGCGGCAGCATGTCGGACGGGGCGGTCAGCACATGCAGCTTTTCCTGAAATTTCTGCAAGGCGGAATAAAACGCATCGCTGTCCATCGTGCTGGTCTGGGACAGCATTTCATAGACCTTCTCTGTCCGTGGCAGGTCCAGATAGGTGGACACAGACCCGGACTGGAAATCCAGATCGAGAATGCAGACCGATGGCGCGGATTTGTTCTGTGCCTGAACCAGTTCCCACGCCAGATTGACCGCGAATGTCGTGGCCCCGGCGCCACCTGCAAGGGCCTGCACCGCGAACACTCTGCCGTTTCTGCCGGTTGATACAGGTGTCGTCGGCGTGCCAACTGCGGCAAGGGCGGATTTGCGCATCCGCTCTATCGTGTCCTTCAGGGCGTTTTCGGGCAGGGGGTAGGGCACGAAATCATCAGCACCGGCACGCAGCAACTGGTGTAGCAGGATGGGTGACAGCGATTCCGCGATCAATATGACCCGGATGGATTTCGCCGCCGCGCGTTCAATAAGCAGCCGCACCAGATTGGTCTGGGCCGCATCCTCATCATCGAGCGCGATGGCCAGCAATTCCAGATCGGCTGCTTCAGGATCATCCAGGAATGACACAGTTTCGATAAAGGTCAGCTCGCCCCAGGATTCGGGGAAAACTGCTTCCATATCCTCGATCAGAAGATCGAAATTCCGAACGTCCCGGCAGACCGTACAGGCCCGAATCCGTGGTTCTTCCGTTACTCCGCCTGCCATTTGGCCAACCCCAATACTAACTGATACGTGTTCGATACAATGTGCGGAATCATCCCTGATACGGAATGACCATGACACTGTCCCAGGATTGTCCCCAAATCTGGCAAGAATTAGGCTAAACAAATGCAATTGTTCGACGGTTTTGCGAAAGGGGGGCATCCTGCGCCATGATTGGTGCAGGATGGAATGGCCCGTCTGGCGGTGGGAAACAGACGTTAAAGCCCGCGCTACCGGTGGCTCGCTGGACGGCTAGCTGATTGCGCGGCGGGTTTGCGTCCTTGCTCCGCGCCTTTGGTTGCGCGAATGCCCGCATTATGGCGGGATGCGCCCAGTCCCCGTGGGGCCCGCACGCAATCAGCGGCCATGGGCATCACAGACACCACTAAACGCCCACGCCGCCAATAGATGCGGGAACATGCTGGCGCGGGCCGTGTTCAGCAGATGGGAAATATCAGGGTGTTCCCTGCGTTGGTCGCGGGGCCGCGCTGGCCACATATTCACGGTGCAGGATGCGGGCATATTCGCCGTTCATCACTGTGGGGTGACGACGGATCGCGCCGGCAATTTCTGTGACCGTCCGGCGGTTGGCGCGTTCACGCCCCTGGGTGACGATCAACGGCTGTGTCTGCCCGCGCGAGACTGTGGCGATGATGCTGTTGCGCGGAATGCCTTGCTGCATCAGATAGCTGCGCACGGCATCAGCGCGGCGCTGGCCCAGACGCCGGTTATAGGCCGCACTGCCCACGGCGTCAGTATGGCCGAAAATGCGGAAACGCAGTTCCGGGAACTGTTTCATCCAATGTGCCTGATGACGCAGAATGCGCCGGGCTTCTGCGTCAAGTACGGCACTGTCGAAGGCGAAATTCACCATTGCGGGAACTTCTGCTTCAAACCGGCGGGTCATAATTTCCGCAATGTTGATGCGGCCGGTTTGTACCAATGTGTTATGCATGGTCGGGTTGCCGAAGCCGCCTTCGTCCAGACCGATACCTGCTTCCGGCGCATTCGGACCATCACAGGCGACCAGCACGGCCCCCGCAGCGCCCAGCATGAAAAAACGTCTGTTCATACCTTAATCCAATACATAGCCGTAAGAGCCGCCGAAATCCTGCCGGGCCACTTCGCCTTCGGCGCCGCTGTTGCGCGATGTCAGGCGGCCGCTCAGGAACAGGTCGCGTTCCGACGGCGGGCGCACGCGGTCTGTGGGCAGCATCAATGCCTCGCCGCGGGTGGGGGTAACCAGATGCGCCGTGATGATGATCACAAGTTCCGTCTGGCGGCGTTCATAGCCCGAACTGCGGAACAGGGCCCCCAGAATGGGAATATCGGACAGCCACGGCACGGAACTAGAATTGGCGCGGAAATCATCTTCCAGCAGGCCCGCGATTGCGAAGCTTTCACCATCGCGCAATTCAACTGTGGTCTGGGTGGCGCGCGTGCGGAAGGCTCGCGCCGGAATGCCACCTGCACCGATCCCGTCCCCGGACAGGGCAGTATCTATCGAACTGACGGAAGCATTCAGCGTCAGGTTGATGACATTGTCATCCAGCACGCGCGGGGTAAACTGAAGTTCCACCCCGAATGGCCTGTACTGAACGGCGATATTCCCATCGGTCGAGGCCACAGGCACCGGAACTTCGCCCCCCGCAAGGAAGGACGCTTCCTGCCCCGACAGCGCAGTCAGGTTCGGTTCGGCCAATGTTCGCGCCATACCCTGCGCTTCCAGCGCTTCCAGCAGCACTTGCGCGGTCAGGCTGCCGCCCCCGACACGAAAGCCCAACGCCCCTTCGCGGCCACCTGTCGCACCGGGCAGAAGGCCCGTACCTGCACCATCCAGCGTACCACTGCTGAATTGTGCATGCGTGCCCGCATTCAGCTGAAAGCTGATGCCAAGGTTTTTGCGCACTTCGCGGTTCATTTCGGAAAAGCGTACTTTCAGCATGACCTGCTGTGTGCCGCCCACGCTCATCAGGTTGGACACGCGCTCAGGCGCGTAGCGCTGCGCCAGTTCCATGGCGGCATCCAGCCGCGCGGCCGTGGACACGACGCCCGACAGGACAATGCCGTCATTGGCGGTGCGCACCTCAATGCGTTCATTAGGCAGGATCTGGCGCAATCTTTCGCGGAATTCGGCAATATCGGGGGTGACCTGCACATCGACATTGGAAAACAGGCTGCCATCCGCGCCAAGAATGGTCAGCGTGGTGCGCCCCGGTGCCTTGCCCAGCACATAGATGGACCGGTCGGACAATGTGGAAATATCGGCGATACCGGGATTGGCAATCGACAGTTCCGCAAAGGGCGTGTCGGTTTCCACGACCACGGCCCTGTTCATCGGAATGCTGAGGGTGGATGATGACGTGCCATTGAGCACGCGCAATGTTTCCGAATGCGCGCCCGTCGGGACCGCAACTACAAGCGCGCTTGCTGCAAGCAGTGCCGCCGCCAATGTCTTGAACTTCATCTGAACCTGCCTCGAACAACTGCCTGTTTCATTGCGGGGTTTTCCCCATTTTGCCAGAGCATGGCGTAAATCGGATTTTTTTGCAAGTTTTCAGTGCTTGGCGCGCGTTGCTGATGTGAATTTTGCAACTTTTATCATGAACGGGCCTGATCTGGCAGGGCCGCGCACCACTGTCACAGCATATGGTGGCTGTGTCAGGCAACATCAGGGGTATAATACGAGGGACAAAAGGGCGCGCGATGCGGGACCGCGCGCTGTCAGTCAGGCAGAATGCTGGAAATCCGTCAGTTTGTGCAGGGCGTTTCAATCAGCACAAGCTGGTTCCCACGACGGGTGCGCACATGGCAGGTGCGTTCCGGTTCGACCGCGACATGTTCTTCGCGCACGACACCCAGCAGGCGGTCCTGCGTCATTTCAATCGCGCCTGATATGGAATCGTCATTGATACCCACCAGCGCCAGCGACAAACGGCCGGAACTTTGTGCCTGCGCCAGTGCCGCGGCCTGTTCGGGCAGGGCTTCGACCGTGACGTTGCGCGCAAGCGTGGCTTCGGAGCGGCGTTCCATATCCGCGCTCTGGTCAACGGCGATGATGCGCATGCGCGGTTCAATCAGGCTGGTCATTTCGCCGGATTCGCGTGAACGCCCGGTCCAGAACACATCAACATGGTCTCCGGGCCTCAGGAAGCCCGCAACCCCGCTGGTATGGTTCACGTCAATGGTAAAGGCGCGTTTACCAGGGGTCAGATGCGATGTGATGCCAGCTTCCTTGCCCGGTTCGGTCAGTTTGCTGGTCAGCAGGGGTTCGCGGGTGTCCATGGCGCGCAAGACAGTGCGGTGCGCGATGCCATCGGGAAAAATTGCGTCAATATCGGTGAAACTGCCCACGGGTACCGCATTGGCGGGGAAAGGGGCGGTGATCAGGTCTGCCGGTACCATGCGTTCACCATAGCGCAGGTTGCGGCTGGTCAGGTATATTTCGACGGTTTCGGGACCGGCGGATTGCGCGGAACGGGCTGCGACCAGTTCGCGTTCCATCTGGCCGACATATTGCTGGGTCTGATAGACAGCAAAGCCTGCAAGCCCAAGCCCTGCCAGAAGAATTGCTGCGAATAATAGGCGCATAGCGTGTTTCCTTACGTACTACGAAGATCCCCTGACAGGGATTTACCATTACAGCCGAATATCCCACGAAACTGCGGCACCTTATTGGCCCGACTGTGGCAAGTTTGGGAATGGCGCACGCGGGGCGGCGGCATCACAGGAAGTCGCCGCGCATCCGGTGATGCGCGGCGAACAGGAAATTCTTTTGATGCCAGTGAGGCTTAGCCGTCGACATCTTCTTCGCCGGTGCCCAGCGTAACGCCGGTTGCGTCAACTGTGGCACCCGTCAGTGCACCGCCGATCGTGCTGGCCAGATCGCTGGTGCCGGTGCGGACCGATGCGATAACCGCAATGCCCAGGCCCACGATGGCGGCGGTCAGAACGACCCAATCCACGGTAACAGCACCGGATTCGTCAGCAGCGAAGGTTTTGATGTTTGCGAACAGTTTCATAATATATTCTCCAGGTTTGAACGTTTTCTACTCTGCCGAACCGGTTACTCAGACCATTTCGTTCACCGTTTGGCTGAGGATGAATAAGCCAGTGAATCGTGTTCTGATTTGGGCAGAAAAGGTACGATTTTCGTACCCTTCAGGGTTTTGTGTATTTTTCTTTAATTTTCTTTCAGGCGGGTTTGCGGGCCATAAAACCGAAGGCACAGCTTGTTTTACAGGCGTCACCACAGCAGCGGCAGCGTGTCAGCGGGCAGCCATGCCGGAAAGAACCGGTAAAATTTAAGAACTGGAAAATTTTCCGCTTTCAGGGCATATTGATGCAAAAAAGTGAAAGAGCAGTAAAACCGGATGTCGAAAATCGCGCCTTCGCGCCCACTGGCCCCATGGGCCGCGTCATTGCTGTTGGGCGCGGCACTGGTGGTGGCCCCGCAAACCAGTCCGGCCCAGGAAAACACTATGGCCCAGGGCAATGATTTCACCTTCCGGCGTGTTGTGCCGGGGGCGGGCACCGGCCCGCGCATTACTGTGCAGATCGACCCCGAAGAACAGGCGCGCTTCATGGCCGCCCGCCCCAGCCCGCAATCCATGGCGCGGACTGACCGAGAGGGGCCAGCACCCGCGCCCGCATCCAGCCTTGCTTGGTTCTGGGACAGCGTGTCGCCCGCAATTGACGACAAACAGGGGCGGTTCCTGTCGGCGATGTCGGCGCTGAACGCCCCGCCCGCCGGGCGCGATGTGCCGGTGCCGCGCCTGCAGTTCCTGCAGGAAGTTGCGCAGGCCTATGGTCCGGATATTCTGCGCGCCACGGTCGGAACGAATGTGTCGCCCGCGCTGGTGCTGGCGGTCATCGCGGTTGAATCAGCGGGCCGCGCCGATGCCATCAGCCATGCGGGCGCACAGGGGCTGATGCAACTGATCCCCGCCACAGCGGCGCGGTTTTCCGTGACGGATGCGTTTGACACCGGCCAGAATATCCGCGGCGGGGTCGCATACCTTAACTGGCTGCTGGGGCATTTCGACAATGACATCGTGCTGGCGCTGGCGGGTTATAACGCAGGCGAAGGGGCCGTGCGGCGCAATGCGGGCGTTCCCCCCTATGCCGAAACCCGCGATTATGTACCAAAGGTGCTGGCATCCTGGCTGGTGGCGCGGGGCTTATGCGCCACATTGCCCGAACTGCCCAGCGATGGCTGCGTGTTCCATATCGGGCGTGCAGGGTAGGGGCCGTCCCGCGGCCTGCCGGTTTCGTTGATGTCACGCCAAGCTTATGAACTCAGGATTGTGCCGCCTGCATAAAGTGAACTTCTCAAACGCCGGACCGGCAGACCCCGGCCCGCCGATTGCGGGGGTTTGATCCAAGCATCAATGTCCCCTTCAGGCCACAAAAGCGCGCGCCGCGTCAGTGCATGACACCACGTTTTGCGGTCAGTGCGGTCAGAATGGATTGCGGTGTGACATATCCAAGGGTCTGGTCTCCATCCTGCACCGCAAGGCAGGTGGTGCGCGTGGTCATCCGGTCCATCAGCGCCAGCACCGGCATATCCGCATCTACCGTGCCGATTGCCCCCGGCACGCTGCCCTGCGCCAGTGCATCGCGGGCACAGAGTACCTGAAGCGGGTTCATATTGGCGACGAATTCCGCGACATAGGGGCTGATGGGGTTTGAATATATCTGCGCCGGGGTGCCACACTGGACCATTCTGCCACCTTCCAGAATGGCAATCCGGTTGCCCAGTTTGAAGGCCTCGTCCAGATCATGGCTGACAAACAGGATGGTGCGTTTCAGGCGTTGCTGCAATTCCAGAAGCTCATCCTGCAATTTCGCGCGGATCAGCGGGTCCAGCGCGGAAAAGGGTTCATCCATCAGCAGGATCGGCGCATCTGTGGCAAAGGCGCGCGCCAGCCCCACACGTTGCTGCATGCCGCCCGACAGCGCGCTGACGGGCTGATCGGCCCATTGCGACAGGCCCACAAGTTCCAGCTGTTCAGCGATCTTGTCGCGCCGGTCGCGCCGCGCCACGCCGGCCAGTTCCAGCCCAAAACCCACATTCTCGCGCACGCTGCGCCATGGCAACAGGCCGAATTGCTGAAATACCATCGCAACATTGCGCGTGCGCAGGCGGCGCAGGCTGGCGCGGTTGGCCTTTGGCACGCTGACCAGCCCCACCCCGTCATGGACCAGCACATCGCCCTGAACAACGGGGTTCAGCCCGTTGACCGCGCGCAGCAGCGTTGATTTTCCGGACCCCGACAGGCCCATCAGAACGACAATTTCACCATGTCCGACATCAAGCGTGCAGTCATGTACGCCCAGCACCTGGCCCGTGGCCTGTTTGATGTCATCGCGGCTCTGGCCGGTTTCCATCAGCGGAATTGCCTTATAAGGATTCTTGCCGAAAACGATGGAGACATTGCGGAAACGGATGGCGGGGTCGGTCATGGTTTCACCTCCACGCGCAGCATGCGGTCCAGCATGATGGCAACGGCGACAATGACCGCGCCTGCCTCGAACCCTAATGCGGCATTGACTGTGTTCAGGGCGCGCACAATCGGAACACCCAGCCCCGGCGCCCCGACCAGCCCGGCGATGACGACCATGGACAGCGACAGCATGATGGTCTGGTTCAACCCCGCCATGATCTGCGGAAAGGCATAGGGCAGTTCAACCTTGCGTATGCGCTGGCCCGTGGTCGCCCCGAAGGCAGTGGCCGCTTCATTCAGCGCCTTGGGGGTGGAGCGGATGCCAAGTTCCGTCAACCGGATGGCCGCAGGCATGGCAAATATCACTGTGGCCACCAGCCCCGGCACCATGCCCAGCCCGAACAACACCAGCACGGGGATCAGATACACAAATACCGGCAGCGTTTGCATCAGGTCCAGAACCGGGGTCAGCATACGGTAGAACCGTGGGTGATGCGCGGAATAAATGCCGACGGGCACACCAACCCCCATACAGACAATGCAGGATGCCAGCACCAGAGTCAGGGTTTGCATGGTCAGCACCCAATACCCCTGATTAAGGGCAAACAGCATACAGGCCGCGACAATCAGCACCGGCACAAGGCGGCGCTGTAACACCCAAGTCACGGCACAAAACCCCGCGATCACGGCAAAGGGGTGCGGGGTCTGCAACATGGTGGCCAGCAGGCCGATGATGCTGCGCAGGGCGGCTTCCAGCCCGTCAAAGGCGGTGATGAACGTATCCTGAAGCCAGTCAAAGGCGGCTGCGACGCTGCGCCCGACAGGGATTTTCGCATCGGTGACGGGTTTGGTGAAAATGTCGCTCACGCTGCTGCTCCAGTTCTGGCAAATAGCTCCGGATCAGGTCCGGCACGCAAACCGGCCCCGACCGGTGAATCGGGGCCTGCCTTGTGCGTCAGCCGTCCAGTGCGGACAGCACAGCTTCCAGCGCGTCGCCACCGTCGCGGGTGGTTACCCCGTCCAGCCATGGCGTGATCGCATCACGATTGGCCGACAGCCAGGCATGTGCGGCATCTTCCGGGGTGGTGCCGTCATTCAGGATGGCGCCCATGATTTCGTTTTCCAGCGCAAGGGTGAATTCCAGATTGTTCAGGAACTGGCCCAGATTGGGGCATTCCGCGGCCAGACCGGCGCGGGTGTTGGTATAGACTTCTGCACCGCCGAAATCAGGGCCGAACCAGTCATCACCCCCGGCCAGATAGGTCAGGTCGAAATTGGCATTCATCGGGTGCGGCTCCCACCCCAGAAAGACGACAGGCTCGTCGCGGCGGTCGGCGCGGGCGACCTGCGCCAGCATGCCTTGCTCCGAACTTTCGACCACTTCAAACCCCGACAGGCCGAAGGCATCGGCTTCGATCATGTCCAGAATCAGGCGGTTGCCGTCATTGCCCGGTTCAATCCCGTAGATGCGGTTTTCCAGCGCATCGGCCTGCGCGGCAATACCGGCGAAATCCGTGATCCCAAGGGCCGCGCCTGCGGCATTGGTGGCCAGCGTGTATTTCGCACCGGCCAGATTGCGGCGCACAGTGTCCACGCTGCCCGCGTCGCGATAGGGGGCGATGTCTGCTTCCATCGTGGGCATCCAGTTGCCAAGGAACACATCCACATCGCCATTGGCCATGGATGTATAGGTGACGGGCACCGACAGGACCAATGTGGTGGTGTCATAGCCAAGCGCGTCCAGCAGGGTGGTTGCAACAGCGGTGGTGGCGGTGATGTCGGTCCAGCCCACATCGGAAAATGTGATCTGGTCGCAGGTTGCGAAAGCGGGCGCTGCGGCAAATGTTGCGGCGGCGGCGAATGTTGTCAGACGAAGGGTCATAGGCATCTCTCCCGGTTTTGAGTTTTTCTTGATTGACCAATCAATAAACAATAAGCTAGTCATCTTGCAACCGAAAATATGAACTGAATACGCAAGGATTGACCATGCCGAAGCTTGGAATGGAGCCTATCAGGCGCGACGCACTGATCAAGGCAGCAATTGCCGAGATTGGCGCAACCGGCGCGCTGGAGGTCACAGTCAGCCGGATTGCGCGGCGCGCGGGCATGTCATCGGCGCTGGCGCACCACTATTTCGGGTCCAAAGAGCAGATGTTTTTGGCGGCGATGCGTCATATTCTTGCGGTCTATGGCGCGGAAATGCGCGGCGCGCTGGTCATGGCGCAGGGACCGGAGCAACGCTTGCAGGCGCTGATCCGGGTGTCGTTCAGTGGCAGTAATTTCCGCCGGGACGCCGTGTCGGCATGGCTGAATTTCTATGTGATGGCACAGCGCAATACGCAGGCCGCGCGCCTGCTGCGCATTTATCAGCAACGCCTGCGCAGCAATCTGCGCCATGCCCTGCGCCCGCTTGCGGGGACGGGAACTGCGGCGGATATGGCCGAAGCGGTGGCGGCCATGATCGATGGCGTTTACCTGCGCGAAGCGCTGGGTCAGGGCGAACCCAATGGCGCGCGCGCCGAACAACAGGTCACGGGCTGGCTGCGCGCCGCCCTGAACAAGAGGGCATGATGAAAGCACAACCGAAAGCCAGCCATTTCATTGCAGGTGAATGGATTGAGGACACAAGCGGCGCGGTGCTCGACAGCATCCATCCCGCCACGGGAGAGGTGATCGCGCGCCTGCATGAAGCGACCCCTGACATCATGTCGCGCGCGCTGAGCGCCGCGCAGCAGGCTCAGCCCGCATGGGCGGCGCTGGCCCCGGTGGAACGGGGCCGTATCCTGCATCGCGCGGCGATGATATTGCGCGCGCGCAACCATGATCTGTCGGTTCTCGAAACACTCGACACTGGCAAACCGCTGCAGGAAACGCTGGTCGCGGATGCGGCATCGGGCGCGGATGCGTTTGAATATTACGCAGGCTTTGCGCCCACTGTGACTGGCCAGACCATCGCGCTGGGCGGCGATATGGCCTATACCCTGCGCGAGGCGCTGGGGGTCTGCGTGGGTATTGGCGCGTGGAACTACCCGATCCAGATTGCCTGCTGGAAGGCGGCACCCGCGCTGGCCTTCGGCAATGCGGTGGTGTTCAAACCGTCAGACGTGACGCCGCTAAGCGCGCTGGCACTGGCCGAAATCCTGCATGAGGCGGGCCTGCCTGCGGGGCTGTTCAACGTGGTGCAGGGGCGCGGCGCAGTGGGCGCGGGGCTGATCACTGATCCGCGCGTGGCCAAAGTGTCGCTGACAGGGTCGGTGCCCACCGGGCGCAAGGTTTATGCCGCTGCCGCCGAAGGTATGCGCGCCGTGACCATGGAACTGGGTGGCAAATCACCATTGATCATCTTTGACGATGCGGATCTGGAAAATGCGGTCAGCGCGGCGATCATGGCCAATTTCTATTCGGCGGGGCAGGTCTGTTCCAACGGTACCCGGGTCTTTGTGCATCAGGACATAAAGGCGGCGTTTCTGGACCGGCTGGCCGCGCGCACCAACCGGATCCGGCTGGGTGACCCGCTGGATGAGGCGACACAGATGGGACCGCTGGTGTCGGATGCGCAGATGCACAAGGTGCTGGGTCATATCGCGGGCGGTATTGACGCGGGCGCGCGGCTGGTCTGTGGCGGCGCGCGCCATGGGACAAGCGGCTGTTTCGTGCAGCCCACGGTTTTTGCCGATGTCCGCGATGACATGGCATTGGCGCGCGAAGAAATCTTTGGCCCTGTCATGTCGGTGCTGGATTTCACTGATGAGGCAGATGTCGTCGCGCGGGCAAATGCCACTGAATACGGGCTGGCGGCAGGGGTGTTCACCCGCGATCTGGCGCGGGCGCACAGGGTCGCAGGCGCCGTGCAGGCAGGCATTGTCTGGGTGAATGCCTATAACCTGACCCCGGTTGAAATGCCCTTTGGCGGGGTCAAGGCCAGCGGGGTGGGGCGTGAAAACGGCCATGCCGCACTGGAGCATTATACACGTGTCAAATCAGTCTATCTGGGGTTGGGCGATGTCGATGCACCTTATTGACCGTGCCGCCTGGCCTGACCTTGCGGACGCGCGCCCAAGGGCGCGCGACACGATTTTCATTGGCGCGCCTGTCGGCGCGCAGGCGCAATGCCGCTGACGGGGTAGACGAACATGGATGCTGATTACATCATTGTGGGCGCGGGGTCCGGTGGATCAGCCGTTGCGCTGCGACTGGCTGAAGCCGGGCGTTCTGTGCTGATTGTCGAAGCGGGGGGCAGCGATATTGGCCCCTTCATCCGGATGCCGGGCGCGTTGTCCTATCCCATGAACATGCGCCGCTATGACTGGGGCTACCGGACCGAACCGGAGCCGCATCTGGGCGGACGGGTTCTGGCCTGCCCGCGCGGGCGGGTGATCGGGGGGTCGTCCAGCATCAATGGCATGGTCTATGTCCGAGGCCACGCAAAAGATTTTGACCATTGGGCCGAGAGTGGCGCCAGCGGCTGGGGTTATGCCGATGTGCTGCCCTATTTCAAGCGTATGGAAAACTGGCATGGCAGTGCCCCCTCGCCATGGCGCGGCACTGGTGGTCCGCTGCATGTGACACGCGGCGCACGCGAAAATCCTTTGTTCGACGCCTTTGTGACCGCCGGGCAGCAGGCAGGCTATCCGCTGACCGACGATTATAACGGTGCCGCGCAGGAAGGTTTTGGCACAATGGAAGCCACGATCTGGCGCGGGCAGCGCTGGTCGGCGGCGGATGCCTATCTGCGCCCCGCGCTGGCAACCGGGCGGGCGCGGCTGGTGCGCGGCGAGGTTGCGCAGGTGTTGTTCAGCGACGATCAACGCGCAACCGGCGTCAGGCTGATTGATGGGCGCATTCTGCATGCGCGCGCAGAGGTTGTTCTGGCCGCATCCAGCATCAACACCCCGAAATTGCTGATGTTGTCGGGAATAGGCCCCGCAGCACATCTGGCTGAACATGATATTGCGCCGCGCGCGGACCGCCCCGGCGTGGGGCAGAACCTGCAGGACCATCTGGAACTCTATCTGCAATATGCCGCGACCCAGCCGATCACGCTTTACAAATACTGGTCGCTGCCAGGCAAGGCATGGGTGGGTGCGCGATGGCTGTTCACGCGCAAGGGACCGGGCGCGTCGAACCAGTTCGAGGCCTGTGCCTTCATCAGGTCGCGCGCGGGGATCGATTACCCCGATATCCAGTATCATTTCCTGCCGATTGCCGTGCGCTATGACGGCAAGGCCGTGGCCGAAGGGCATGGTTTCCAGACCCATGTCGGCCCGATGCGGTCCAAAAGCCGTGGTTGGGTGAAGCTGCGCTCCTCGCGCCCGCAGGATACCCCGCGCGTGTGTTTCAATTACATGAGCCATCCGGACGACTGGACGGAGTTCCGCAGTTGCATCCGGCTGACGCGCGAAATCATGGGGCAGGCGGCATTCGAACCCTATCTGCGCCACGAGATTCAGCCCGGCGCGCAGGTGAGCGAGGACGCGGGCCTGGATGATTTCATCCGCGAGCATGTCGAAAGTGCGTATCATCCTTGTGGCACCGCGCGCATGGGCAAAGCTGACGATCCGCTTGCGGTGGTGGACCCGCAGGGCCGTGTCATTGGCGTACAGGGGCTGCGGGTTGCGGATAGCTCGGTTTTTCCGCGCATTCCGAACGGGAACCTGAACGCGCCATCGATCATGGTCGGGGAAAAGATTGCCGATCACATCCTTGGCAGATGCCTGGCCCCCGAAAACCTGGCCCCCAGCATGGCACCCGATTGGGCCTGTAGCCAGCGTTAGCGCGCGATCGATCCGGGTTTGGACATCGCGTTTGCGGGGGCTGGCCTTTCGTAGCCCCCCGGAGGATTGAATAACGCGGAACAGGCCCGCGCCCGGATGCCGGGGTATGGAGGCCGCGTAACGTGAACATATCCGACATGGGACCGGCAGACGCCGGGTCGCCGATGGTGCGGCGTTGTGCATGGCTGTCATCCGCGTCAGGCGCGCTTGCGGTTCCGGCAGACATGATCATGATGCCGGATCACTTCGCGTGCGCATTCACATTCGCGCGCCCCGCAACGAGTTGTCGGCCGTTTATTGCGCAACCTGCTTGTCCTATGCTGGGTGCAGAGGGCGTCATGCATCGTCTTGTACCCGTTCAGGCCTCAGGCGAAGATAATAGCTGATCACACCCTGAAACGGTTCTTCACGACCAAGCCCGTGACGATCCGACCACCGCCAGTGCGCGCTAAAATGGCGTGGCGCGCTGGCTCTCTACTCCCACAAAAGCCGGGATCAGCATAAAACAAGCGCGCCGCATTCTGACCTCTTGATTTCGGATGTTCGAGAAGCAGAAAACGGCTCCCCCTTTGTCTGGCAACATGCGCTACTCGCGCGGTACGGCGCATGACGCGCGTGGCTTGAAACCGGTGTCGCGCTTTCCAGACAAGGGCAATATGTCTGTGCAGGGCGTGGTGGACCATTGGGCAGGACGCGGGCAGGCTGGGCGAGGCCCCTTCGGGTAAGGGCATGCAACCCACAGCGCAGGTATCACGAGATTCGCATCCACGTTTACCGGACGGCGGTGATTTGCGCGCTACTGATCTGGACTCCGCCTTCCAGAACCAGAACGATCTGGCCATTATTGTTGCGGACTTCCTGCACAGGGGCATACTGAACAGCCTTGCTGGTACCCAAGCTGCCACTGCCCTGAAAATCCTCCACCGTGAACTGGTAGGCTCCATGCGGCAATGGGTCAGGCAGATCCTGCCCCAGATCAAGCGTGATGTCGCCCCGCTGTGCACTGACGGGAACCCGCGCGAGTTCGCGCCCGTCAACCGACGAAATAACCACGTCCCGGCTGGTGGAATGCGCCACCGGCGGGGCATTTACAGTCAGGGGCGCGCCAGAAAAATATATGGGCGCATCCGTAGCTACGTCCTTGTGCAGCCAGTTTGCCAGATCAGAGAAGATCATCTGATCCGCGAGCCTGCCCAACAGCTGATTGGTCTGAATCTGCTGCTCGACGCCAGAGAATGTCGCAAGCTGGACAGCGAAATCGGACGCTTCCACAGGGTTTAACGGGTTCTGGTTCTGCATCTGAGTGGTCAGCATCCGCAGGAACATGGCAAAATCTGACCCGTCGCTGAAGCCGCTTTTCGTTGGCGGGGCGGAACTGCCGGATGCAGCGTTGGTGGTCGTGGCTGTGTCAATCATGCTGAACATGGGCGTCCTTCTTATGCTGGGTCAGGGGGACAGGGCCAAGCGTGTCCGGCGGCGGGAACAGGGCTTTGGCGCGCGGAGCGACATTTGGTTTGCAAGACCTGCTTTGCCCCGCGCGGGCAGTGTATCCTTATGTTCATAGCCGGATATCCATTCCAATGCTGCCGGGCGGTGCGCCGTGTTGTCCGGTTATCGCAGGGGCAGGATACTCGGCAATTCCGTCGGTAACCTGGATCCTGTGCATGGCCCGCCCCCCCGAGTCGTCAACCAGCTTCAGGTCAATTTTCTGAAAACCCAGCGCCGTCAGATCGTCGAGGAGCAGATGAAGCGACCTTTTTATTTGGTCGAGCATATCTGTGCGCCCCGAAAGCATGGATATCTGGACGGATCCGTCCAGCGCCGATACAGCAAGCCGGAGTCTGCCCCTGTCACCCAGATCAAGTTCGGTTTCGCCGGTTTGTGCTGCCTCATGCAGGGCCTGCGCAAGTGCGGAAGGAAGCGGTCCGTCCCCCCTTAGCACGGGCATGACCGGGCGTGCGGTCTGTCCGGCGGTTGTTTCACTTGCCCCAAGGCCCGCGACTGGGAGCGGGGCCGCGTCATCGGGGGGGGGCAGATCAGGCTCGTCCGGGGGGGCGAATGCGCCGTGCGGGCCGGGGGCGTGCGGTAGTTGCGGCTGTGTTGCCAGGACCTGGGTATCGTGGCCCGCCAAACTCGGCAAAGGCGCTGTGGTTGCGCTCACAACCTGCGGTGTCCCGGCCGCGGGGGTGTCCTTTCGCGCCAGCGCCGGGCCGCAAAGATGCGGTTCTGCGGCGGTGATGACCGTGGCTTGCGGAATCTGGATGGGAGTTATTTCCGGTCTGCCCGGCCCGGACGGAAATTGCGGCACGTCTTCCGCATTATATACATATACCGGGGCGGGAGCAGCGACCGTATTGCCGAATGGCAGGTCATACGCAGCCTTCAGCGCAGGCACGGAAACTGTCGGTTCATATGCGGTGACCTGCGCTGCCAGCAGGGAATGGGCATGGCTGCGCGCCGACTTTGCTTCTGACTCGGTTTGTAGCCCGGGTTGCGTTATTTTGCGCGGTATGTCCGTTTGCACCACCGCTGCATTCCGCAACGCGACTGGCGGTTCATCCGGCTGCAGTAATCGCGCAGAATGCAGTCCGACAGGGGCTGCCGCTGTTTCATGTTCCGGATATGTGTCATCGGGTTCCGGTGGCGCGGGCAGGGCGGAAACTTCCGCGAGTTCCTGCGCTGGTGGATGTGGCGCGTTGTCGTCCATACCGCGGGTGGCCGCGTCAATATGCAGTGTCGGGATGTGCGTGTCATCCAACTCCATCTGCGCAGGAAGGGGCGCATCCGGTGTGGCCCCGCGTTGATCCGGCGATGGCCGCACAGGTTGCACGGCGGATCTGGACAGGTCCGCCATGACATGCGCGAATTCACCGCCATGTCCGGGCCCAGGACCAGAGTTGCGTGCCGATTCCTTTTGCGCGGATGTCACTTTGCCCTGCGGTGCGGGCGGATCTGTTACGCTGCCGATGACCATCGCATCCTCCTGAATAAGGCACCATCGCACAAAGTGATTACCGAATCTTTACCAGCAGGCAGGTATTTTCAGATCAGCCACGCATGAAAGGGGATTCACATGCTTGAAGTCACACAGATGCACGCCCGGATGACGGTAGTTGACAGGCCGCCCTCAGCCCGTGCAGACCCGCATAGGGCGGCCGCCACAGAATTCGAAGCTATTGTTCTTGCAGAGCTATTGCGCGCTGCAGGCGCGGGGAAACCCATATCCGGCATTGAAAGCGGTGTCGGCGAGGACCAGTTCGCTTCCTTCCTTGTGGATGCGCAGGCGCGCGCAATTGCGGCACAGGGCGGGATTGGCTTGGCGGAGATGATGATTCGCGCAAGCGACCGGAACAGGGAGGGTGAATAATGCCTGATGAATTACTGTCGCAGCTGAAGGCCGTGCTCACGGAGGAGGGGCAGGCCCTTCTGGCGGCGGATTTTGACAGGCTGGAGGCGCTGGCGGAACAGAAGGAAGCGCTTCTCGGCGCGCTCTCGGGGCAACCATTGCCCAAGGCCGGGCTTGATACCTTGCGCAAGGCCAATTTGCGCAATCAGGCGTTTCTGGGCGCGGTCGCAAAGGGAATCGCAGGCGTGCGCAGCGTGGTGATGCAACATCACAATGCCAGAAATGCGCTGTTCTATCAGAAGGATGGTACGCAGAATCCGCTCTTGCCGCAGTCCGGGAAACTGGCCCGCAAGGCCTGAGACCGCGTTTACCATGTTGGTGGAAATCCGGGCAGATCGTCATCGAATCATGCGTCTGTTCACTATCTGTAAACCTGCTTGTCGCAATCTCGACCCTGTTGGCAGAAGGCTGATCTGACGCGGTTTCAAACAACCCGGCTGAATGCAGAATGCACCAAACCTCATCCGGCGGATGACCCAAAACTCATGTGCAAAATGCACAAACGGAAAGGCACAACATGTCAAGCATTCTGACCAATACCGGCGCAATGGTGGCGCTGCAAACCATGCGCGGCATCAATAAGGGAATGGCGCAGACCCAAAGCGAAATCTCGACCGGGAAATCGATCAACTCGGCGAGAGACAACGCAGCGGTCTGGGCAATCTCGAAATCCATGCAGGCTGATGTCAAAGGGTTTTCTGCAATTTCTGACAGTCTGGCGCTGGGCCGTTCAACTGTGGCCGTGGCCACGCAGGCGGCGGAAACCGTGACCGACCTGCTGACCCAGATGAAGGGGCGGATTGTCGCGGCGCAGGAAGAAAATGTCGATCGCGGAAAAATCCAGACGGATATTGTTGCACTGCGCGAACAGATCAGCACGATCACCTCTGCAGCACAGTTCAACGGGCTGAACCTGTTGACCAACCGTGAGAACACTGCGGGTTCGGGCACAGTGAATATCCTGTCCTCTCTTGACCGGTCTTCTGATGGCACCGTTGCATCGGCCAATATCGGTGTTATCAAGCAGGATCTGGGAACGCAGGCGACCGACTGGAGCGTTGGCACGGCTGATGCGGCAGGCAGTGGTGCGAATATTAGCGGCGCGCTGGATGCCGCCGCCGTGGTACCGCTCGCTGGTGCCGCGACCCCCAACACGACGGCGTTGGTTATTGACAGCGCTGTGGCCGGCATGGGCGTTCAGATCAACATCACCGGATCGGCCGGTACTGTCGGTGCGGCGTTCAACGATATGACGCGTGATGTCAGCTATGTCGCGCGCGACGGGGACACCCAGACGGATGTGGCGAACGGCCTGGCAAATGCGTTCAACCAGCGCGTGGCAGCTGCCGTTGAAGCAGGCACGCTTGGGGCGAATACAAGCATTGCGGCCGCAGTGACGGTTGCGGCCAATGGTGTTGCAACGGTGACCTTCACGGGTGAGACAGGTGTGGCTGGAGACACGTTCAACCTTCAGGCAATTCAGACCAATGATGTTGAAGTCGGCGGCCGGTTGGAAGCGCTGGCCGAGATTGACGTCAGCAACGCGGCAGGCGCGCGTTCCGCCCTGACGGAAATCGAAGGTCTGATTCAGACCGCCATCGATTCGGCGGCGGCTTTCGGTTCCGCCCAGACCCGGATCGACACGCAGGCAGAATTCATCAAGAACCTGTCTGACGCGCTGACAACTGGTATCGGCAGTCTGGTTGATGCTGATATGGAAGCCGCATCTGCACGCCTGCAGGCGCTTCAGGTGCAGCAGCAGCTGGCAACCCAGTCGCTGTCGATCGCCAACCAGCAGCCCCAGAACATTCTGGCGCTCTTCCGCTGATAATATGATGTGAGTTCCCCCCTTCGGGGGGACTCATGTCCAGATCAGTGATCATTATTCAATTCCAGAACGGGGATTCAGGATGAACGCCCATGTCATGGCTGCCGCTGCCTATGGTGTGCCGAATACAGCCTACAAGACGCCACGCCTAATCGAATATGAACTGATTTCCAGAATCACCTCGCGAATGCGTAGCGCGATCAAGGCACAGCCATTCATCTTTGCGGCTCTGGCTGAAGCGATGCATGAAAACCGCAGGCTTTGGGTGGAACTGGCGATTGATCTGGCCACGCCGGGTAACCAGTTGCCCGACAGCCTGCGCCTGCAGCTTCTTGGACTGGCACAGTTTTCCCTGCGCCATACCGATCAGGTGCTGGATGGCAGGGAAAACGCAGAGGTGCTGGTTGACATTAATCTGGCTGTCATGCGGGGCCTTGCAGGAAAGGCGGAAACCACATGAGCAATCTTGTAATCCGGCTTGCGCCGCATGAACGGGTTCTGCTGAATGGCGCAGTGATCGAAAACGGGGACCGGCGCACAAGCCTGTCCGTGCGGACCCCGAACGCGCATGTCCTGCGCCTGCGCGACGCGATCCACCCACAGCAGGCAAATACCCCGGTAAAGCGCACCTGCTATCTTGCGCAGCTTGTCTTGTCGGGGGATGCCCTGCCGCAGGATACGCGCCAGCCCCTGCTGCGGTCCATCGAGCAGCTCAGCCAGGTTTTTACTGACCACGACAGCAGGAAACTGCTGGATGATGCGACAGCCGCAATCACGGATGCGGAATATTATGCCGCACTCAAGGCGCTGCGTGCGTTGCTGCCGCGAGAGGCGAGGCTGATTGCCTCGAACCGGCAATGAGTTTCCAGCCGGTCATCCCCATCGGGGGGCTTGCCGGCTGGGCCTTCCTGAACAAGACGCGAGAGCGGCAGGAAGCAAGTTTTACTGCCGCGCCTGCGGTAAAGAACGATCTTGCGCATTTCCGCCAGAATTTTGCGGCGATTTCGTCCACCGAAGATCTGGTCAAGGACCGCCGCAGCTTTCGGGTTATCCTGTCGGCCTATGGGCTGGAGGATGACATCAACAGCGGGGCGTTCATCCGCAAGATCATCGATGACGGGGTTGATGACCGCAAGGCCCTTGCCAATCGCCTGACAGATAGACGCTATAAGGCATTGGCGCAGGATCTGGGGTTTCTGACTGCTGGTTCCAAAACCGTGGCACCCGGTGATCTGAAGGAACGTATCGCAGCGCAATTCCAGTCGCGCAGTTTCGAGCGGGCGGTGGGCGCGCAGAATCAGGATATGCGCATGGCGCTGGCCCTGCAGCGCGAATTGCCGGATCTGGTACAGGGATATGCATCTGATAACGCGCAATGGTTTGCGGTATTGGGCAATGCGCCAATGCGAAAGGTCATGGAAACAGCGCTGGGCCTGCCGAAGGAATTCGGCGCGCTGGATGTGGATCAGCAGGTCGTGCGCCTGAAATCCTCTGTTTCGCGCCGGTTTAATGTCTCGAACCTGCAAGCGCTGTCCGAACCAGAGAATATGGACAAGCTGATCAAGCGGTTTCTGGTGATGTCCCAGATACGCGAG
This sequence comes from Roseinatronobacter alkalisoli, assembly GCF_028745735.1. Taxonomy (GTDB): domain Bacteria; phylum Pseudomonadota; class Alphaproteobacteria; order Rhodobacterales; family Rhodobacteraceae; genus Roseinatronobacter; species Roseinatronobacter alkalisoli. Next base: position 91,058 of record NZ_JAQZSM010000009.1, on the reverse strand, counting down.
ATGCAGGTTTCCATGTCGCCTGCGTCGGTCGCGCTGACATTGCTGCGCCGCTGAAGTGAGGACGCGGCGTTCACCTGATACTGGCCGCAATGGACGACGGGCAGGGATACGCATTTTGGCGCACATAAGAGAGAGGTATCATTGAAACGCGGAAGCGCTCGTTGCTTGAAATCCGGAATATTGTTCGGCATTCGGAAATTTTTCGCCGGAATCCGGAAAAATGATCTGCCTGCAAGTAAATTCCTCCCAAATGGGAGGTGACGAGCAGTGCGCCAGTCGTTACAGCCCTGTGCATGGCACAAGAACAAGAGATACCGACCATGCATGTGACCAACCTGACCCATCTTCAACGCCTGGAGGCGGAAGCAATCCATATCATGCGTGAAGTGGTCACGCAGGCCGACAAGCCCGTTATGCTGTATAGCGTCGGCAAGGACAGTGCCGTGATGCTGCATCTGGCGAAAAAAGCCTTCTATCCGGCACCGCCACCCTTTCCGTTATTGCATGTCGATACGACCTGGAAATTCCGCGACATGTATGCGCTGCGCGACAAGGCGGCCCGCAAGGCTGGCATGCAATTGCTGGTGCATCAAAACCCCGACGCGGTGCGTCAGGGCATCAACCCCTTCGATCATGGCGGGTTGCACACTGATATGTGGAAAACCGAAGGGCTGAAACAGGCCCTTGACCTGCACGGGTTTGACGCCGCTTTCGGGGGCGCGCGCCGGGATGAAGAGAAAAGTCGCGCGAAAGAGCGGATTTTCAGCTTTCGCACGGCCAGCCATCGTTGGGACCCCAAAAACCAGCGCCCCGAATTGTGGCGTACTTATAATGCGCGCAAGAACAAGGGCGAATCGATGCGCGTCTTCCCGTTGTCGAACTGGACCGAACTGGACATCTGGCAATATATCCATCTGGAAAATATTGAAATTGTGCCGCTGTATTATGCCGATGAACGCCCGACCGTCACGCGCGACGGGCTGTTGCTGATGGTCGATGATGACCGCTTTGCCCTTGCGGATGGGGAAGAACCGGTGATGCGGTCCATCCGGTTCCGGACGCTGGGCTGCTACCCGCTGACTGGCGCGGTCGAAAGCACCGCGAAAACCCTGCCGGAAATCATTCAGGAAATGCTTCTGACCACGACATCCGAACGCCAGGGCCGCGCGATTGACCATGATCAGGCCGCGAGCATGGAAAAAAAGAAGCAAGAAGGCTATTTCTGAGGGGCATGACGCAATGAACGAGATTTACAAGACCGATGCGCTGATTGCCGAAGATATCGACCAATATCTGGAAACGCACCAGCACAAGACCATGCTGCGCTTCATCACCTGCGGGTCGGTGGATGACGGGAAATCAACGCTGATCGGGCGGTTGCTGTATGACAGCAAGATGATTTTCGAAGACCAGCTTGCAACGCTGGAGGCCGACAGCAAACGTGTCGGCACCCAGGGCGAAGCGATTGACTTCGCGCTGCTGGTGGACGGGCTGGCGGCCGAGCGCGAACAGGGCATTACAATCGATGTGGCGTACCGGTTTTTTGCGACCGAAAAGCGCAAGTTCATCGTCGCCGACACGCCGGGGCATGAACAATACACCCGCAATATGGTGACTGGTGCGTCAACCGCGGATCTGGCTGTGATTCTGGTTGATGCGCGCAAGGGCATCCTGACCCAGACGCGGCGGCACAGCTATCTGGCGCATCTGATCGGCATTCGCCATATTGTGCTGGCCGTCAACAAGATGGACCTTGTGGGGTATGACCCTGCTGTGTTCGACAGGATCGTGGCTGATTACCGCGATTTTGCCCAAAGCATCGGGATTGCAGACTTCACGCCGGTCCCGATTTCGGGCCTGGCGGGGGATAATATCACCACCCGCAGCGACAATACCCCCTGGTATGATGGCCCTGTGTTGCTGGAACATCTGGAAGCGGTGGAACTGAACCAGACCGCCGAACAGCTGAAGCCGTTTCGCATGCCGGTGCAGTGGGTGAACCGCCCCAATCTGGATTTTCGCGGTTTCGCGGGCACCATTGCGACCGGGCAGGTGAAGGTGGGCGATGATGTGCGCGTGCTGCCATCCGGCAAGACGACGAAAATTTCGCGCATCGTCACCATGGATGGCGATCTGGACATGGCCGTGGCGGGGCAGGCGGTGACGCTATGCTTCGCGGATGAGATTGACTGTTCGCGCGGGCAGGTGATCACGGCTGCGAAAAAACCTGTCGAAGTGGCCGACCAGTTCGAAGCGACTGTCATCTGGATGGAAGATGACGACATGGTGCCCGGCCGCGCCTATTGGCTGAAAATCGGCCCGCAAACCGTCAGCGCGGTTGTTGCGCAGCCTAAATACCAGATCAATGTCAATACGATGGAACATCTGGCCTGTAAAACGCTGGATCTGAACGGTATTGGCGTGGCGACCCTGACGACAGACCGCGAAATCCCGTTTGAGCCGTATACCGAAAGCCGTGATCTGGGTGGTTTCATCCTGATCGACAAGATGACCAACCGCACGGTTGGCGCGGGTCTGCTGAATTTTGCGCTGCGCCGCGCGCAGAATATCCACTGGCAGGCAACGGATATTTCGCGCGAGCATCACGCCGCCATGAAGAACCAGAAGCCGCTGGTCTTGTGGATGACGGGTTTGTCGGGGTCGGGGAAATCGACCATCGCCAATCTGGTGGAAAAGAAACTTGCGCGCATGAACCGGCACACATTCCTGCTGGATGGGGATAACGTGCGCCATGGTCTGAACAAGGATCTTGGCTTTACCGAAGCGGACCGTGTTGAAAACATCCGCCGGGTGGGCGAAGTGGCCAGGCTGATGGCCGATGCCGGGCTTATCGTGATCACGGCCTTTATTTCGCCGTTCCGGTCGGAACGGGACATGGTGCGGGGCATGCTGCCTGCGGGCGAGTTCGTCGAGGTGTTTGTGGACACTCCCCTGGAAGAGGCCGAAAAGCGCGATGTGAAGGGCCTTTATGCGAAAGCGCGCGCCGGGGAGTTGAAGAACTTCACAGGGATCGATTCCCCTTATGAAGCGCCCGATGCGCCTGAAATCCGCATCGATACCACGCGCATGTCCCCGGAAGAGGCCGCAGATATGATCATTGCCAAGCTGATCCCGTGATCTGCGCATTATAAACGACAGGGCAGGGCGGGAATGCTGCCTTGCCCTGTCGCGCCGCTTGCACCCCCCGGCCCATCCCGCTAAACCGCGCATGAACGCCCCCCCGTTGTATCCCTGTGCAAGCCGGAGCCATCATGTCCGAAATCGATCTGGAAACCGCGCGCAAGGTCGCCCATCTGGCCCGTATTGCCGTGCCCGATGAAAACCTGCCCGCGCTGGCGCAAGACCTGTCGCGCATTCTGACCTTCATGGAAGAACTGAACGAAGTGGATGTCGAGGGGGTGGAACCGATGACATCGGTGACGCCGATGCGGCTGAAACGTCGTGCAGATGCGGTGACCGATGGCGGTATTCAGGCGCGTATCCTGTCGAATGCCCCCGATGCACGCGAAGGGTTTTTTGCAGTTCCGAAGGTGGTCGAATGAGCGATCTGAACAAACTGACACTGGCCGATGCGCGCGACCGTCTGCGCGCGGGTGACGTGACCTCGGTGGAGCTGACCGAAGCCTGCCTGCGCGCGATTGATGGCGCGGACCAGTTGAACGCCTTTGTGCATAAAACACCTGATCTGGCGCTGGAACGCGCGAAAGCGGCGGATGCACGCATCAGCGAAGGCGATGCGCCCGCAATGTGCGGCATTCCTGTGGGCATCAAGGATCTGTTCTGCACCGAAGGCGTGGCGTCGCAGGCCGCCAGCGGCATTCTGAAGGGCTTTCGCCCCGAATATGAATCGACCGTCAGCGGGCAGTTGCGCGATGCGGGCGCAGTGATGCTGGGCAAGCTGAACATGGATGAATTCGCCATGGGGTCCAGCAATGAAACTTCGGTCTATGGCAATGCGGTCAACCCGTGGAAAGTGGACGGGCGTGACCTGACACCGGGCGGGTCATCGGGCGGGTCGGCGGCTGCGGTCGCGGCGGATCTGTGCCTTGCCGCCACGGGAACCGACACGGGCGGGTCCATCCGCCAGCCTGCGGCATTTACCGGTACAGTCGGGATCAAACCCACCTATGGCCGGTGTTCGCGCTGGGGGATTGTGGCCTTTGCGTCCAGCCTTGATCAGGCGGGGCCGATGACGAAAACCGTGCGTGATGCGGCCATCATGCTGCAGGCGATGTGCGGCCATGACCCCAAGGATTCGACCAGCGCCGATTTGCCGGTGCCGGATTTCGAATCAATGCTGACAGGCGACATTCGCGGCAAGAAGATCGGCATTCCGCGTGAGTATCAGATTGATGGCATGCCCACAGAGATTGCGGCACTTTGGGCACAAGGGGCCGATATGCTGCGTGATGCGGGCGCGGAGATTGTGGATATTTCGCTGCCGCACACGAAATACGCGCTGCCGGCCTATTACGTGATTGCCCCTGCCGAAGCGTCCAGCAATCTGGCGCGCTATGACGGGGTGCGCTATGGCCACCGCGCGAAACTGGCCGCAGGCGACGGCATTACCCAGATGTACGAAAAAACCCGCGCCGAAGGGTTCGGGGCCGAAGTGCAGCGCCGCGTGATGATCGGCACCTATGTTCTGTCGGCGGGGTTTTATGACGCTTATTACAACCGTGCGCGCAAGGTGCGCAGCCTGATCAAGCGCGATTTTGACACTGTGTTCGCGGATGGGATTGATGCGATCCTGACCCCGGCAACCCCGTCTGCTGCATTCGGTCTGGGGGAAATGGCCAATGCTGATCCGGTGCAGATGTATCTGAATGACGTGTTCACTGTGACGGTTAATCTGGCCGGTCTGCCGGGCATTGCCCTGCCTGCCGGACTGGATGCTCAGGGTCTGCCGCTGGGTCTGCAACTGATCGGCCGCCCCTGGGAAGAAGGCGAATTGCTGAAGACTGCACATGTTCTTGAGGGGGCCGCCGGATTTGTTTCCAAACCCGCGAAATGGTGGTAAGTTCCGGCAAAATGATCCGAAGGCATAAATAACGTGACACGCTATGTACTTGTTCCCGCTGTGGCCCTGGCCGCGTTGATCACGCTTGCAGCGTGTGACACGGCGCCACCTTATTCCAACGTGGTTGACACCACTGGCCGGGGTGTCGGTTTCAGCGATTATGCCCAGTATATGCGCGCGCAGGAAGAATTGTCGCGCATCCGGCGGCAACAGGCCGCGCAGGGGCAGGTTGCCGGGCGCGCAGGGCCGCAATTCGCGCCCCAGCAGCAAAGCACCCAGCAGGCGGCGGCAGGCGGCGCTATCGGTGCCGAAGCGGTCGCGGCCGTGCGCGGGCAGCCCGTACAGCCAACACCGGTGCAGCAACAACCGTCCGGTCAGTTCCAGACCGCCGACGCGGCGCCGCAACAGCAGGCACCGGCCAGCAGCAGTGCAGGCGTCAGTGATCAGCAATTCACCCCGCAACCCTTTGGCACGCCCCAGCAAAACCGCGTTGTGACGCGCGACCATGTTCCGCAGGTGCGCGTGTCACAGGATGAGATCGGCACAGGTGACGGGCCGAACCTGTTTGTCTATGCGCTGTCCACGCGCCACAATGTGGGCGAGCAGCGCTATACCCGCCGCCACCCGCTGCGCTGGCAGCGCTGGGAAGCGGCCTGTTCGCAATTCGCAACGCAGGATCTGGCGCAGGATGCGTTCCTGATGGCGGGCGGACCGGAACGTGACCCCAACCATCTGGACCCTGATGGCGACGGATTTGCCTGCTGGTGGGACCCGACCCCGTTCCGGCAGGCCGCAACGACTGTGCGCGCGCGCCAGTAGCGCGCCATGGGGGCAATCTGGCACCCATCGTCGAATTACGGGCCGCGGCGCAATGGCGCGCGGCCTGAACTGATTGTCCTGCATTATACCGGCATGCACAGCACTGCGGCCGCCCTTCAGCGCCTGTGCGACCCGGAATTTCAGGTTTCGGCCCATTACCTGATATCGCCGCAGGGCGATGTCGTGCAGATGGTGGCAGAGGATCAGCGTGCCTGGCATGCTGGGGCGGGACTATGGTGCGGCAAGGGCGATGTCAATTCGCGCTCCATCGGGATTGAACTGGCCAATCGCGGGGATATGCCGTTCCCGAACCCGCAAATGACTGCGCTGGAAAGCTTGCTGGGTCAGATAATGGCGCGCTGGCAAATCGCCGCTGTCGATGTGATTGCCCATTCCGACATGGCCCCCGACCGCAAGGAAGACCCCGGCGCGCGTTTCGACTGGCGGCGTCTGGCGCTTCAGGGGTTGGCATTGTGGCCCGAAGGGCAGGGGACGGACCGCCCGCTTGGCCCCAGTCTTGATGCGATCGGCTACCCTGATGCGGCATCGGACAAGCGCCTGCAGGCATTTCGTCTGCGCTTCCGGCCTTGGGGGCAGGGACCGGAATGCGCGCAGGACCGGATGCGCGCGTCAGCCGTGGCAGACGGGTTCAGTGCCGCGCGGCGGTAGGGGCTGCTTTTGCATATCAGAGAATGGTATGTCCCAAAGGCGCGGAGCCAAGGGCGAAGCCTGGCCCGCGCCACCGGTGGGCCGTCCCGCGGCCTGCCGGTTCCGTTGGTGCTGATTCAAGCCTTGGAGCTTAGGATTATGACGCCTGCATAAAGTGAACCCCTTCCACGTGGGACCGGCAGACCCCGGCCCACCGATAGCGCGGGCTTCGTGCGCGACATCGGCCATTTCATGCTGAAAGAACCACCCCAAGACAGCCCCATTCCCCCTTATCAGTACAGTGCCTTCAACGCAGATGGCGTAGCGCGCGCGACAGATCGTCATGCAGCGTTGCGCGTTCGTCGGGGCTGAGGAACCGGCCGAGTTCGACCTCGCGCCCGCCACCGCCGCCGCCGCCGCCCTCGCGCAGAGTCAGATAGTTTTCCACCGGCCCGCCCTTTTCCTGCAACGAAATCCGTACCCAGAACGGGTTGGCCTGCCAGTGCTGCGCGGGGCGGTGGGGCGTTACATGGGTCAGTTCAAACGCATCGCGGGTCAGGCGCAGGGTTTCATACAGGGTTTCGCGTTCGCTGCGGTTGCGCATCAGCGCATACCACAGCGCCCAGAGCACCAGCCCCATAAACGGCAAAAGCCCCCATAGCACCGGCGTTCCCAGAACAGCGATCAGGGGCAGCGCAAGGAACAACGCGCTGATGCTGATAACGCGGACAAAGCCACGGTTTCCCATGGAAATATTCGGCCGCAGGTCCAGCCGGTATTCGGCCCCGGCCGCGCTGGTCAACGCAAAGGCCCCGGGCGCAGTGCCCGGGGCCTTTGGTGTTATCGTCCAGTATGCGGGCATGATTTATGCCATGCCTCCGGGTGTTAATGCGCGGGTGCCCTGTCCCAGTCCGCGCGCTTGGGAAGCTGCTCGAACGTGTGTTCGGGCGGGGGCGTGGGCAAGGTCCATTCCAGCGTATCCGCATGTTCGTTCCAGTAGTTCTTCTCGGTGATGCGCTGACCGTAGCGCAGCGTGTAGAAGACGATACCGATGAAGAACAGGAAGGATGCGAAGCTGATGAACGCCCCGATGGAACTGATGTAGTTCCACAGCGCATAGGCTTCGGGATAGTCAATATAGCGACGCGGCATGCCCTGACGGCCAAGGAAATGTTGCGGGAAGAAGGTGATGTTGGCGCCGATGAACATTGCCCAGAAATGCAGCTTGCCAGCCCATTCGGGGTATTGCCGCCCCGACATCTTGCCCATCCAGAAATAGATACCCGCAAACAGCGCGAATACAGCGCCAAGCGACATCACATAGTGGAAATGCGCGACCACATAATAGGTGTCATGATAGACGCGGTCGATCGGTGCCTGCGACAGGACCAGACCGGTCACACCACCCACGGTGAACAGGAACAGGAACCCGAAGGCCCATAGCATCGGCGTTTCAAACGACACCGACCCACGCCACATGGTTGCAATCCAGCTGAAGATCTTGATGCCTGTGGGCACCGCAATCACCATGGTTGCCATCATGAAATAGGTCTGCTGCGACAGCGACATGCCCACAGTGTACATGTGGTGCGCCCAGACGATGAAGCCCAGAACCGCAATCGCGATCATTGCCCAGACCATTGGCATATAGCCGAAGATGGGCTTGCGCGAGAAGGTCGCGATAACATGGCTGATGATGCCGAAACCGGGAATGATGATGATATACACTTCCGGGTGGCCAAAGAACCACAGGATGTGCTGATACAGGATCGGATCACCGCCACCTGACGGATCAAAGAAGGTGGTGCCGAAATTCCGGTCGGTCAGCAGCATGGTGATGGCCCCGGCCAGAACCGGCAGCGCCAGCAGGATCATCCATGCGGTGATGAAGATTGACCATGCAAACAGCGGCACCTTGAACAGGGTCATGCCCGGTGCGCGCATGTTCAGGAACGTGGTGATGATGTTGATTGCGCCCAGAATGGACGACGCGCCCGACACATGGACCGCGAAAATCGCAAGATCCATGGAATAGCCGGCTTCATTTGTCGAGAGTGGCGGATACAGAACCCAGCCCACACCGGACCCAAGCTGGCCATTGCCGCCCGGCGACAGAACCGATGCGACTGCCAGCGCCGAACCTGCGACAAACAGCCAGTAGCTGAGGTTGTTCAGGCGCGGGAAGGCCATGTCCGGGGCACCGATATGCAGCGGCATGAAATAGTTACCGAAACCACCGAACAGCGCCGGGATCAGCACAAAGAACATCATCAGGATGCCATGCGCCGTGACCAGCACGTTCCAGATATGGCCGTTGGGCGTACAGTCACTTTGCGCGGTCAGGCTGGCGCCTTCCATACACATGTACTGAACACCCGGTTCCATCAGTTCCATGCGCATGTAAACCGAAAAGGCCACTGCGATAAAGCCGACGATGCCGGCGGTAAAGAGATATAATATCCCGATATCTTTATGATTCGTGGACATGAACCAGCGGGTGAAGAACCCGCGGGTGTCTTCGTGCCCGTGATCATGGGTGGCTGCGTCGGCCATTGGCTACTCCAGTTCCCGGTTCCTGCCGCGTTGTCCGCGACTGCTTTCCCTCGTAAGCGGGGGGCTGTCCCCGCCCGCGCGTAATCCGTGCTGAATGGTCAGACAGGGCCGACCACGCCAGATACGGCATATGGTGGTTCTAGAATGTGACATGCGTTTGGGCAACGTCAATATGTCGCAATGGCGGGTTTTTTTGATCTGGATCAAGGCGCCTGCGACATGATGACGCGCGACTCAACCGCACTTTTGCGGTGTGTCGCCAAAGACCTGCGCGAAAGCCTGTTGCAGCGCCAGATCCACGTCTTCCAGTGTCACCGGCAGACCCAGATCCACCAGTGACGTGACGCCATGATCGCGTATTCCGCAGGGGATGATTCCGTCGAAATGGCCAAGATCAGGTTCCACATTGATGGACAACCCGTGAAAGCTGACCCAGCGGCGTAGCTTGATGCCGATTGCTGCAATCTTGTCCTCGCGCGGGGTGCCGTCAGGGGCAGGGGGCTTGTCGGGGCGCACAACCCACACACCCACACGCCCTGCACGCCGTTCGCCGCGAATGCCGAACTGGTCCAGCGTGGCGATGACCCAGTCTTCCATCTGGTGGACAAAGCAGCGCACATCGCGCCCGCGCCGGTTCAGGTCCAGCATGGCATAGGCGACCCGCTGGCCGGGGCCGTGATAGGTATACTGCCCGCCGCGCCCTGCCTGAAATACCGGAAACCTGTCGGGTGCGGTCAGGTCTTCGGGGCGGGCGCTGGTGCCTGCGGTATAAAGGGGCGGGTGTTCCAGCAGCCAGACCGCCTCAGCGGCGTCGCCTGCGGCAATTTGCGCAACGCGGTCCTCCATGGCGCGCAGGGTCGCGGTGTAATCCGAAAGCCCGGGCAGGTTGCGCCATTCGACGGGGGTGGTGGTCATGCGGTCCTCTTGCTGTGGCGGCAAAAAAAGATGGGCCTGCATGGAAACTCGCGCTAAAGTGAACGAATGTCATTTTCAGCAGGAGCATTCCAATGGTTGCCAGATACAGTTTATTAGCTGCGCTGTCTATCAGTGTCGCCGCGTTCCCGGTCCAGCAAGCGCAAGCGCAGGAAGGGATCGTGGGCGGCATTATCGGCGGGATTATTGGCGGTGCCATCGTCAATGACCAACGCAACCGCCAACAGCGCGTGCAGGTACAACGAACCGCGCCGCGCGCCGCCGTCAACACCGCGCAGCGCGAACAGAACCGGTCGGTGCAGACCGCGCTGAACCATTTCGGCTGGAATGTGGGCACACCGGATGGCGCGATCGGGCCACGCTCCCGCGCAGGTATTTCCGAATATCAGGTATTTCTGGGTTTTGCGGGCACTGGCCAGTTGTCGGAGTTTGAACGCAACATCCTGCTGACCGCGCATCAGCGTGCCATTTCCGGCGGGCCGCAGGTGGCGCAGACCGTGTCCAGCCATCCCAACGGGTTGCGCGGGCTGGTCATGGTGGTGCGCGATGAAATGTCGGGCCGCAGCCCAACGCAAAGCGCGGGCAATTACGGCCTGCCCGCCGCCGTTGCCACTGCGGTTGATGAAATCGCGGCCTCGTCTGACCCAAGTGCGATGCAACTGGTCCAGCGCGCCGGGTTCATTCAGCTTGCGGATCTGAACGGGGACGGGCGCACGGATTATATTCTGGATACATCGGTGACGGGCAGTGCCTTCTGGTGCAGTGCGCAGGCCTGCACGGTGCAGGTGTTCGTATCCACCCCCGAAGGCTATGTCCGCAATGATTTTCAGGCCTTCAATGTGACGCCCGCGATGTTCACCTGTACGCGCGGCGCATGTGAACTGGGTGCGCAACAACAACCGGTGACTGTGGCCGCCCCCCAACCAGCGGTTCCCGCAGCGCCATCCCCCAGCACCGAAGTTGCGCTGTCGGTGCCATCGGCGCAGCCCGCGGCACGCAATCCGGATTCAGAGGCTGCCGCCGCAGCTGCGCCCGCAATCCCGAATTTCTTCGGGACCGCGCAGGCAGAGCGTTCGCTGGTGTCGCATTGTGACCGTGTGAACCTGCTGACAAATGCCAATGGCGGCTTTACCACGCGCGATACCATGACCGATCCTGCGATGGTTCTGAACGAACAATTCTGTCTTGCGCGCACCTATGCCATGGCAGATGGCGAAGACCTGATTGCGCAGGTGCAAGGCGTGAGTGCGGCGCAGATCACAGAACAGTGTCTGGCCTTTGCCCCGTCGCTGCAGCCGTTTGTGTCTGCCCTGTCGGTTCAGCCGCAGGCGGACGTTATGGCGTCGGTCAGCGCATTCGTGCTGCAAACCGGGATGAGCCCGCAGCAATTGACGGATACGGCGCGCATTTGTCTGGCGGTGGGGTATCGTCAGGACAAACTGGATGTTGCCCTTGGCGCGGCACTGTTGCTGGCCACATTGGGCGAACGTGCCTATGGCGAGTTAATGGGCCACCATCTGGTGCAGGGCTTTGGCGCCACCAAGCGCGAGGATCTGGCGCTGGCATGGTATGAGCTGGGGTTTGACCCTGCAAAACGCGCGGTCTTTGCGCCCACGCAGCCTGAACGCGACAGCCTGCTGCGCGATGCTGTATTCGGCCAGGTGCCGCAACAACCCGACGCCACCGCCACGGACGTGGCCCTGCCGGTTTTCGTGATCCCGCAAGACTGATCCGGCGCAGAAAGAACAGTACAATAGTGAAGGGCGCGCAGTCACTTGCGCGCCCTTCTGTCAGGGCCAGCGCCGCTTTCGTGAATTCTGCGCGTTTTCCCCCTTCACAAGCGCAAGGTGACCGAGTATTACGCCGCCACCAAGTCATGTGCGGTCGTGGCGGAATTGGTAGACGCGCAGCGTTGAGGTCGCTGTGGGGTAACTCCCGTGGAAGTTCGAGTCTTCTCGACCGCACCATTTATCTGAAGCCTGTGAATCCAGTTTTGCGTCATATGCCGGTTCCCGGGGTGTGGCGGCAGATGCGTATATGGCAATATGGTTGCTTCCCTGCCTGATAGGCGGTGAAAACGACCGCAAATTAAGCATTTTGCCGGAATTATTACTGATTTTTTGCTTATTCCGACGCCTCTGTAGTTACTGGTTGCAATGTTGGAAATCGTTGGTTTTACTGGTGTCATGAAAAGAGCGGGATACCGCCGACACACGGGGAGATCAGCGTGAGCGCATCTGAATCGCGCGACGGATTTGTCGTATTTGATGGCGTCCAGAAAAGCTATGACGGCGAAACACTGGTGGTCAAGGATCTGAACCTTTCGGTGGGAAGGGGGGAGTTCCTGACAATGCTCGGCCCGTCCGGGTCCGGCAAAACAACCTGCCTGATGATGCTGGCAGGGTTTGAAACAGCAACACATGGCGAAATCCTGCTTGATGGGCGCCCGATCAATTCGGTGCCGCCACATAAGCGTGGCATCGGCATGGTGTTCCAGAATTACGCGCTGTTTCCGCATATGACAGTGGGAGAAAACCTGTCCTTTCCGCTGGAAGTGCGGGGAATGGGCAAGTCCGACCGCGAGAAGAAGATCATGCGCGCGCTGGACATGGTGCAGATGGGCGCCTTCGCCAATCGCAGGCCTGCGCAACTTTCGGGTGGACAGCAGCAGCGTATTGCGCTTGCACGCGCGCTGGTGTTTGAACCCGAACTGGTGTTGATGGATGAACCGCTGGGCGCGCTGGACAAGCAATTGCGCGAACATATGCAGTTTGAAATAACCCGCCTTGCGCATGATCTGGGGATCACCACTGTCTATGTGACCCATGACCAGACCGAAGCGCTGACCATGTCCGACAATGTTGCCGTGTTCGATGACGGGCGCATCCAGCAACTGGACCCGCCGGATGTGCTGTATGAAGCGCCACGTAACAGCTTCGTTGCGCAGTTTATCGGCGAAAACAACACGTTGGATGGCGTTATTAAAGAGATAAGGGGCGAAACCTGTATTGTTGAGCTGGATGGTGGCGAGGTTATCGACGCCAAACCTGTCAATGTGAACAAGGTTGGTGAACGGACCACTGTGTCCATTCGTCCCGAACGGGTAGAGTCCAACAAGGACCGGTTGGGCGCCCACGCCCACACCATCAAGGCCGAGGTGAAGGAATTCATCTATATGGGCGATGTGTTTCGCACGCGCCTGAAAGTGGCCGGAAACGAGAATTTCATCATGAAAACCCGCAACGCGCCTGATCAGGTGCGGCACAAGCCGGGTGACATGATCGAAATCGGCTGGATGCCGACGGATTGTCGCGCGCTCGACCACGCCTGACGCGGTATGCGCGGCCAATATTTGTATGGACCGGGGACGGGACAACATAAAAAACGCCAGAGTATATCTGGCGCGATTAACTAACCAAGGAGGTTATCTATGTCATCGACAACAAAACTGTTCGGTCTGAGTGCCGCTGCCAGCGTTCTGGCGCTGAGTGCGGCTGCGCAAGACCCGGTTTCGCTGACCATCGTATCATGGGGCGGCGCATATACCGCCAGCCAGCAACGCGCTTATCATGATCCCTATATGGAAGCGAACCCACATGTGACCATCAACAATGACGACGGGTCTGCCAACGCGCTGGCCGGTCTGCGGGCGCAAAGCCAGGCGGGCAACGTGACCTGGGATCTGGTCGACATGCTGCCGTCTGATGCGCAGCTTGCCTGTGACGAAGGCATCATCATGCAGATCGACCATGATGAAATGCTGGCCGCTGCACCCGATGGCACGCCTGCCAGCGAAGATTTCCTTCCCGGCAGCCTTGGGGAATGCTTCATTCCGCAGATCGTGTATTCAACTGTGCTGACCTATCGTCCGGGCGCATTCGAAGATGGTGCGCATCCGGCCAGCATCAATGATCTGTTTGATGTCGAGAACTTCCCCGGTCGTCGCGCACTGCAGGACCGTCCGGGCACGAACATGGAATGGGCGCTTTATGCCGATGGCGTGGACCCCGAAGATATCTATGACGTGCTGAGAACCCCTGAAGGTGTGGACCGCGCTTTCGCGAAACTCGACACGATCAAGGACCACATCATTTTCTGGACCGAAGGCGCACAGGCACCGCAGCTTCTGGCGGATGGCGAAGTTGCCTTTGCCACCGGCTATAACGGCCGGATGTTCGAGGCCATCGAGGTCGAGGGCATGGATGCTGCCATCATCTGGGATGGTCAGGTCGTGGAATGGGACGGCTGGGTTGTGCCCGCAGATGGCCCGAACATGGAAGTGGTGATGGACTATCTGCATTTCGCCACCGACACCCAGCGTCTGGCAGATCAGGCGAAGTTCATCAGCTATGGTCCGGCGCGCGCATCATCGGCTGAACTTGTCGGCGAGCATGCTGATCTGGGAATTGACATGGGCCCGCATATGCCCACGAACCCCGACAACTACTATGCGCCAATCGTGCTGGATAATGATTTCTGGGTCGATTACGGCGATGAAATGCGCGAGCGTTTTGCAAACTGGATGCTGCAATAATCTGCGTATCCTGAACAAACCGGGCGCGCGGTACCGCGCGCCCGGTACGTGACCGGCTGTCCTGCCTATGCTGCAAGGAAATTACTCATGTCTCAGGCCGATGCGACCCTAACTGCGCCGCCACCCGCCCGCCGCGAAAAACTGGTCACCGCGGATGGAACGCCATTGCGCAGGGCGCTTGAACGTGCGAACCGCCGCCGCAAACTGACCGCGCTGGCGCTGGTGGCACCGTTGCTTGCCTTCATTTTGATTTTCTTTGCTTTTCCTATCGCACAGATGATGTGGCGGTCGGTTGATAACCCGCAGATCGTCAATGCATTGCCGCGCACCCTTCAGGCGCTGGAAACATGGGACGGGCAGGGCATACCTGATGAACCTGTCTTTGCCGCGCTGCATGCCGACATGTTGGAAGACCTTGATCGCCCGCGCCGTGAACAGGCGATCGGTCCGCTTGGCATTCGCCTGAACTATGAACTCAGCGCGGCGCGCAGTGCAATTTCGCGCACCTCGCGTGATGTCCCGAATTTCGAAGCCCCGTTTTCCGACGCCTTCACGGATGCCCACCGCCTGTGGGGCCAGCCGGAACTATGGCGCATTATCAAGCGCGAAGGCCGCCCGCTTACCGCATCCTACTATGTCGCGGCGCTGGACCGCGAATATGACGAGGCCGGAAATATCGTGCAGCGCGATGAAAACCGGCGGATCTACGTCTCGTTGTTCGGGCGCACATTGGCGCTGAGCCTTGCAATTACCTTCATGACCTTCGCGCTTGGTTTCCCGATTGCCTATTTCCTGGCGAATCTGCCGATGCGCTATGCCAACCTGCTGATGATCGCGGTGCTGTTGCCCTTCTGGACATCACTTCTGGTGCGGACATCTGCCTGGATCGTGCTGTTGCAACAACAAGGTGTCATCAATGAACTGCTGGTCAATATCGGGCTGATTTCGGACGGGAACCGATTAAACATGATCTATAACCAGACCGGCACGATCATAGCTATGACGCATATTCTGCTGCCCTTCATGGTGTTGCCGCTGTATTCGGTCATGCGCACCATACCCGTCACTTATACCCGTGCGGCCAAAAGCCTTGGCGCCACGCCGTGGACCGCGTTCCGCCGTGTGTATTTCCCTCAGACATTGCCGGGAATCGGGGCAGGGGGCGTGTTGGTGTTCATCATTTCCATCGGCTATTACATCACGCCCGCGCTTGTGGGTGGCCAGTCGGGGCGGATGATCTCCAATGAAATTGCACGTCATATCCAGCAATCCCTGAACTGGGGGCTGGCGGCCGCACTTGGCACGATGCTGCTGGTGGGGGTTCTGGTGCTGTATTGGCTGTATAACCGGCTTGTCGGCGCTGACAGCCTGAAACTCGGGTAAGGGGGCAACGACATGGCACTTCCCGCATATTATACCGCCAAGGACAAGATCTGGCATTACGCCTTCCGGGTGATCTGCTTTGCGATCTTCTTCTTCCTGCTGGCGCCGATTCTGATCATGATCCCGCTGAGTTTCAATGCGCAGCCCTATTTTACCTTCACGCGGGAAATGCTGACACTGAACCCGGATGGGTATTCCTTGCGCTGGTATCAGGATTTTCTGGGGTCTGACAGCTGGATGCGGTCAATCCGCAATTCCTTTGGTATCGGGATTGCGGCAACCCTGCTGTCCACATCGCTGGGAACATTGGCCGCACTTGGTCTGTCGCGCTCGGAAATGCCCGCCAAGGCGCTGATCATGGGCGTTCTGATTTCGCCAATGATTGTGCCACTGATCATTTCGGCTGCGGGGATGTTCTTCTTCTTCTCCAGCATCAATATCGCACAGACCTATCTGGGTGTCGTGCTGGCACATGCGGCGCTTGGCACCCCCTTTGTCGTGATCACGGTCACAGCGACCCTGGTCGGGTTCGACCATTCCCTGACGCGGGCCGCGGCCAATCTGGGCGCATCGCCGACGCGCACCTTTTTCAAGATCACGATGCCACTTATTCTGCCCGGCGTGATTTCGGGCGCACTCTTTGCCTTCATCACTTCATTTGATGAAATTGTCGTGGTGTTGTTTGTGGCCGGCGTTGAACAGCGCACCATTCCGCGGGAAATGTGGTCCGGTATCCGCGAGGATATCAGCCCGACAATTCTGGCAGTGGCAACCATTCTGGTCATGGTGTCGGTTGCGCTGTTGACTGTGGTTGAACTGCTGCGCCGCAGGGGCGAACGGATGCGCGGCCTGTCCCCGCAATAAACTGGCGCAGGTTGAGGGATAAGGCGGGAACCGGTTTTCTGCTTCGATGACCTGCACCCTCAACCGGCGAAGGCCGCGCGCATTAACGCAAAGATTCGCCAGAGCCTTTGCTGCGCACAAGTGGAAAGCTTGTCGCCATGTTTGCCGAGAATAATGTGGCCGGACCAAGCCCAATCTGCCGGGGTGAACGGGGGTCGCGGAAGTACCAGCGCCGCGCAGATCATTGAAATCTTGGTGACCCCGGCAGGATTCGAACCTGCAACCTGCCCCTTAGGAGGGGGCTGCTCTATCCAGTTGAGCCACGGGGCCAGCGCGCCCTGCAATACCCCTTCACGCGGCGCTTGTCACGGGGGGGCGGCTTCGCTCTTGCTCATTGTTGTCATCAGGCGCTAACATCACATTATCCAGACACTTGCAGGATTACCGATTTGCCCCCTTATCTTCCCCCCGAAAGCCACCGGCCGCTGACGCTGCGCGATGTTTCCGAAGCCAGCGGTGTCAGCGAAATGACTGTCAGCCGCGTGTTGCGCAACCGTGCCGATGTGTCGCCTGCAACGCGTGACAAGGTGCTGGCTGCGGCCAAGGCGCTTGGCTATGTGCCCAACAAGATTGCCGGTGCGCTGGCCAGCCAGCGGGTTAATCTGGTGGGGGTGGTCATACCGTCGCTGGCCAATATGGTGTTTCCCGAAGTGCTGGGCGGGATTTCAACAGCGCTGGAAGATTCGGGGCTGCAACCCGTTTTTGGCGCGTCCGATTACAAGCTCGATCGTGAGGAAAACGTCATCTATGAAATGCTGTCATGGCGGCCTTCGGGGATGATTGTGGCAGGGCTAGAGCATACCGATGCCGCGCGAGCCATGCTGGCAAATGCCGGTATTCCGATTGTCGAGATCATGGATATTGACGGCGAGCCAATTGATGCTCTTGTCGGTATTTCGCACAAGCGGGCGGGCCGCGAGATGGCACAGACCATTCTGGCCGCGGGCTATCGCAGGATCGGGTTTCTGGGCTCGAAAATGCCAGATGACCACCGCGCGCGCAAACGCCTGGAAGGTTTTGCCGAGGTTCTGGCCGAGGCAGGCTTGCAGCTTGCAGATACCGAACATTACGCGGGCGGGTCATCTCTGGCCAAGGGGCGCGAGATGACACAAGCGATCTTGAAGCGCAGTCCAGATCTGGATTTTCTGTATTACTCCAATGATATGATTGGGGCAGGGGGCCTGCTGTTTTGCCTGGATCAGGGGATGGACGTGCCCAATACAATCGGGCTTGCAGGGTTTAACGGGCTGGAAATGCTGGCGGGCTTAAAAATGCGGCTGGCCACCACTGACGCGTGTCGCCATGAAATTGGTCGGAAAGCGGCCGAGATCGTGTCCGGGGTCAGCGATGACGGCATCATCGGTGGCAAACGGATCGAGCTTGCGCCCCGGGTCGAGCAAGGCGACACCATCCGCAAAGCCTAGCAGACCTGCACGTCCCACCAGCCGGTGCCGGTTTTCGGGTCGATATAGACAATGATCACATCGCCGACAGGGTAGGCTGCAAGCTTGTTATGGCTTGCCATCATCGAGCGCCCCTCGGCCCCTGTCGCGTCGCGCCATTCCAGCCTGTATTGTTGCTGTTTGTTTATTTCGGTATTGGTGCGCTCCAGCGCCGTGACACGCGCCTCGCGGATTTCACCATGGCGCAGGGCGCGGATGATCGACAGCTTGCGCCCCAGCATCCACCAGCCCAATCCCAGCGTGACCACAGAAGCGATTGCGCCGATCGTGCCAAAAATGATCAGCCCGATCCGGTCATGGCGCAGATCAACGCTGGCACGTTCGGGCTGTGTCCATGCATAGGTTACGGGAATGGACTGGCCTTCGCGCGCCCGGTCATACAGCCTGCGACTGACGCTTTGGCGTTTCTCGATCGGCTCGGCGCGGCCTTCGGCATTGTAGCGATAGCGCAGGTAATAGGACACGGTTTCCTTGCCATCCGAATCGCGCCGCCGTTCAATCTGGCGGGCAATCACCAGGGCGTCACCGCTTACCCCTTCGCGCGCCAGCAGCGCCACTTGCGCCCCTATGCTCAGGGCAATACCGCCGAATCCCAACGCAAAAACCAGTGGAAAGCCAAGCCAATACAGCCGCAGCCGCTTGATCAGATGCCAATAGGATACCGGTTTGCGTTGCATGGCCTTGCACCCGTGTTGCGCACTGCTGTTTTGCCTATCTTAACCCAAAGCACCGAACCCGCAAACCGTGCTGTTGCGGGGCTTTCCCTTGACCGCGCGGGGCGTTACATACGGGGTCAAACACGAAAAGCGGGGCCGGACAGATGGCGATGGACAAGAATTTTGATGCAAAAACCGCCGAGGCGCGCATTGCCGCGCTTTGGGAACAGGCCGGCGCGTTCAAGGCAGGTGCAAACAAGCGCCGCGATGACGCCTTCAGCATCATGATTCCGCCGCCCAATGTGACCGGCAGCCTGCATATGGGCCATGCGTTCAACAACACGCTTCAGGATATTCTGGTGCGCTGGAAGCGGATGCAGGGGTTCGACACGCTGTGGCAGCCGGGGCAGGACCATGCGGGCATTGCCACCCAGATGGTGGTGGAACGCGAACTGGCCAAGGACGGCAAGAAGCGCACTGATTTCACGCGCGACGAATTTCTTGCGAAAGTCTGGGAGTGGAAGGCGCAATCGGGCGGCACCATTATCGGGCAGTTGCAGCGGTTGGGCTGTTCGCTGGACTGGTCGCGCAATGCCTTCACCATGTCAGGGGCGCCGAATTGCCCGCCCGGCGAGGACGGCAATTTCCACGATGCCGTGATCAAGGTCTTCGTGGACATGTATAACAAGGGCCTCATCTATCGCGGCAAGCGGCTGGTCAACTGGGATCCGCATTTCGAAACCGCCATTTCCGATCTGGAAGTCGAGAATATCGAGACGGACGGGCATATGTGGCATTTCAAATATCCGCTCGCCGGTGGCGCGACCTATCGCTATGTCGAGAAGGATGCCGATGGGGCTGTGGTTGTCGATGAAATGCGCGATTACATTTCCATTGCCACCACGCGGCCCGAAACCATGCTGGGCGATGGCGCGGTTGCAGTTCATCCATCAGATGAACGTTATGCGCCAATTATCGGAAAACTATGTGAAATCCCTGTTGGCCCGAAAGAACATCGTCGTTTGATTCCCATCATCACCGATGAGTACCCGGACCCCGCCTTCGGGTCCGGCGCGGTCAAGATTACCGGCGCGCATGATGCCAATGACTATGGCGTGGCCAAGCGCGGCGGGATTCCGATGTACCGGTTGATGGACACCAAAGCGCAGATGCGCGCCGATGGTGCGCCTTATGCCGAGGCGGCTGAGATTGCGGGCGCAGTGGCGCGCGGCGAGCGGGTGCTGTCGGAGGCAGAGGCCGACGCGCTGAACCTTGTGCCCGACCATTTGCGCGGCCTCGACCGCTATGACGCCCGCAAGGCTGTGGTGGCGGAAATCACCGCCGAGGGGCTGGCGGTGATGACCCGCGCGGATGACCCGCGGCTGGGGCGCAAGCTGGGCGAGGACGATGATCCCGCAGAGCAGGTGCCGCTGGTTGAGGCGAAGAAGATCATGCAACCCTTTGGCGACCGCTCAAAAGTGGTGATTGAGCCGATGTTGACCGACCAGTGGTTTGTCGATGCCGAAAAGGTTGTCGGGCCTGCGCTGGATGCGGTGCGTGATGGCCGGGTGAAGATCATGCCGGAGTCGGGTGAGAAGACCTATTTCCATTGGCTGGAGAATATCGAGCCATGGTGCATTTCGCGGCAGTTGTGGTGGGGGCATCAGATACCGGTTTGGTACGCGGGCGATATTGGAGATGATGGTTTCATCAGACCTGCGTCCGAGTTGGAGCAACAGGGTTCATTCGATCATCCCTACGGTGCAAAATTCGGTCACATAACGCGCCAGTTTTGCAAAGGCACCCTAGAGGAAGTTTATGCCGAAGCTCACGCATACTTCTCGAAGAAACTTGGCGAGCCAGTAGAGATACAATTCGCGCGGTATGAACCGGATCTTGGTGCTTGGCATATGAAAAGGCCTGATCTCCCAGGAAAGCCCGGTGCAGTGATCGTGCGACTTTGGCGCGACCCCGACGTCCTCGACACATGGTTTTCCTCGGGCCTCTGGCCCATCGGGACGCTGGGCTGGCCGGAGCAGACGGATGAGCTTAAACGGTTCTTCCCGACCTCTGTTCTGATCACCGGGCAGGACATCCTGTTCTTCTGGGTCGCGCGCATGATGATGATGCAGCTGGCGGTGGTGGATGACATCCCCTTCCACCATGTCTATCTGCACGGCCTTGTGCGCGATGCCAAGGGTAAGAAGATGTCCAAATCGCTTGGCAATGTCGTCGATCCGCTGGAAATCATTGACGAATTCGGCGCGGATGCGCTGCGCTTCACCAATGCGTCCATGGCCAGCATGGGCGGGGTTCTGAAACTCGACACCCAACGCATTGCGGGGTATCGCAATTTCACCACCAAACTGTGGAATGCTTGCCGGTTCGCCGAAATGAACGGGGTTTGGGAAAACCACAGAACGCAAGCGGCCCCACCGCAAGCGCAAGCGACTGTCAACCGCTGGATCATGTCAGAAACCGCCAAAGTGCGCGAAACCGTGGATGCCGCGCTGAATGATTACCGGTTCAACGATGCCGCGAATGCGCTTTATGCCTTCGTCTGGGGCAAAGTGTGCGACTGGTATGTGGAATTCGCCAAACCGCTGTTTGACGGGGATCAGGCGCAGGAAACCCGCGACACCATGGGTTGGGTGCTGGACCAGTGCATGATCATGCTGCACCCGATCATGCCCTTCATCACCGAAGAATTGTGGCACCTGACGGGGGCGCGCGACAAGATCTGCGCGCATGCGGACTGGCCCGAGTATGGTGCGGAACTGGTCGATGCGGCCGCCATGCGCGAAATGAACTGGGTGATCGGGCTGATCGAAACCATCCGCTCCGCGCGGCAGCAATTGCGCGTGCCGGTGGGGCTGAAGCTGAACATGGTGCAACTGGACCTGAATGCAGACGGGCAGGCGGCGCTGGCGCGCAACATGGCGCTGGTGTCGAAACTGGCGCGGATTGCGTCATTGGAACAGGTCGATGCCCTGCCCAAAGGGTCCATTACCGTCGCGGTCGAAGGGGGCACGTTCGGGCTGCCGCTGGAGGGGGTGATCGATATTGCCGCCGAAAAAGACCGGCTGCAAAAGACACAGGCCAAGGCCGAAAAGGAACGCGCGGGCATTGAAGGGCGGTTGAACAACGCCCGGTTCGTGGCCAGCGCGCCGGAAGAGGTGGTGAGTGAAGCGCGCGAGAAATCCGCCCTTCTGGGGGAAGAGATTGACCGCCTTGGCCGCGCGCTGGCGCAACTTCAGGATATTGCCTGACAGATCAGGGGCAGGGGTTAACCCTCTGCCTCTTCCACGACGATTGTGCTGCGCGCATCCTCTGTCGGGGGGAAGGGCGTTGTGTTTTCAGCGTCAAACAGGCTGCCCAGGCGTTCGACTGCGGCCAGCAACATGGTCTGTTCCCAGCTTTCCAGTTTGCGAAACCGCGTGGTGAAACGTTCATGCAGCGGGTCGGGTGTCTGGTCCAGCAGGGCGCGCCCGGTATCTGTCAGGATAACCCAAATCGCGCGCCGGTCGGAATGACGGCGTTCGCGCCGCACCAGCCCGCGCAGTTCCAGCTTGTCAATCTGGGTGGAAATCGTGGCCTGACCAACGCCAAGCGCGCGCGCAATGTCGCGCGGCATTTCCTGCCCGTTGCTGGCCAGCGTATAAAGCACAAGCAATTGCGCCTGCGACAGGTTGGACGCCCGCGCCATCGCGCGGGCATTGCCGTCAAGCGCATGCATGATCCGGCGCAGCGCTATCAGCGTGTCAGAAGAACGGTCGGTCACGTCAGCCTTGCAGTTCTGGAATGGGTAACCGCCACATTGCCGCGCGGGATGCATAAGTTCAAGGCCCATCTTTATAAGGTTTTCGCCGATCGCCCGAAAAATGCTTTGCCAAGCGAATAATTGCATAAACGAAACAATTTTTTGGATTCAGGTGGAATTTTAGCGGTATTATGGTGGTAAGTATATGATATTTTTATAATAATTCGTCAAGCTGCGTCCATATTTCCTTACGGTTGAAAAAATATCTGAGGTCGCTATATATCGTACTCCAAAGGAAACGACCAGAAAATGAGCACATGTCGAAAGAAAACCTGAAAATTGTAAGCGCGAGTGGTGACCTGTTACACCTGCGCAAGCCATGCAAGGAAGACGGGTCCGAGGTCTGGAAGCTGGTTGCGGCCTGCCCACCGCTGGATCAGAATTCGATGTATATGAACCTTGTTCAGTGCGACCATTTTGCCGAAACCTGCGTTCTTGCCGAACGCGATGGTCAGGTGCTGGGCTGGATTTCCGGCCATATCCCGCCCGACCAGCCCGATACGATATTCGTCTGGCAGGTCGCGGTGCATGCAGATGCGCGCGGGCTTGGTCTGGGCAAACGTATGCTGAAGGCGTTGCTCAACCGCCCCGCCTGCGCAGAAGTGCAGGCCATGGAAACCACGATTACCAAAAGCAACGGCGCGTCCTGGGGGTTGTTCCGCAGTTTCGCGCGCGATCTGGGGGGGCGTCTTGCGGATGCACCGCATTTCGATTGCGATAATCATCTGGATGGCCAGCATGCGACCGAGCATCTGGTGACAATCAACCTGCCACGCAAGGCGCTGCGTATCGCAGCCTGAATCCTACCGCGGGCAGACCACTTCATTGACGTATTGAGAGGCCAAAAGCCATGACCAACGGTTCCAAGACCGACATTTATTCACGCCGTGAATCGCAGGCGCGCAGCTATTGCCGCGCCTTTCCGGTGACATTTACCAAGGCGCAGAACGCCACGATGACCGATGCCGAGGGGCGCAACTATACCGACTTTCTGGCCGGGTGTTCCTCGCTGAACTACGGGCATAACGACCCTGACATGAAAGCAGCGCTGCTGGAGTATATCAGCCGTGACGGTGTGACCCATGGTCTGGACATGCATACCGACGCCAAGGCAGAGTTTCTGGACGCGTTTGAACGCCTGATCCTGACACCGCGCGGCATGGATTACCGATTCATGTTCACCGGCCCCACCGGCACGAACGCGGTCGAGGCCGCGATGAAGCTGGCGCGCAAGACCACAGGGCGCGAAACGATCATTGCGTTTACCAACGGGTTTCATGGCATGACCATGGGCGCGCTGGCTGCAACCGGCAATGCTGGCAAGCGGGCAGGGGCCGGTATGGCGCTGTCCGGCGTGGTGCGCATGCCCTATGAGGGTGCTATGGAAGGGGTTGATTCCCTGTCGATGATCCGTGCGATGCTGGAAAACCCGTCCAGCGGGATTGACGCGCCTGCGGCATTCCTGATCGAACCTGTGCAGGGCGAAGGCGGGCTGAACGCCGCCAGCACGGAATTCCTGAAAGGGCTGCAAACGCTTGCGCGCGAACATGGCGCGCTGATCATCATGGATGACATTCAGGCAGGCATTGGCCGCACTGGTCCCTTCTTCAGTTTCGAGGGGATGGGCATTCAGCCGGACCTGATTCCGCTGGCGAAATCCCTGTCGGGGATGGGCCTGCCCTTTGCCGGGCTGTTGATCCGCCCTGATCTGGATGTGTGGAAACCGGCCGAACATAACGGCACGTTCCGCGGCAATAACCATGCCTTTGTCACGGCACGGGTCGCGCTGGAAAAATTCTGGTCGAATGACGCATTCCAGCGCCAGACCGAAGCGAAATCCGCTTATCTGACCGAACGCCTGCGCGCGATTGCGGCCTGTGTTCCGGGTGCGCGCCTGAAGGGGCGCGGCATGATGCAGGGTATCGATGTGGGCAATGGCGACATGGCTGCGGCCATTTGTGCGACATGTTTCGAGCATGGGTTGATCATCGAAACATCCGGCGCGCATGATGAAGTGGTCAAGGTTCTGGCCCCGCTGACCATTGCGCAGGAACAGTTTGCAGCCGGGCTTGATATCCTTGAAGCTGCCGTTCAGGCACAAGCCAGTCAAAGAATCGCAGCGGAGTAAGCAGCCATGATCATTCGTGATTTCCACAAGGAAAAAACAACCGACCGCCGTGTTGGCGCCCAGCAATGGGAATCGGTGCGCTTGTTGCTGGCCGATGACGGGATGGGGTTTTCGTTCCATATCACCACCATTGCGGCGGGCAGTGAACATACGTTCCACTACAAGAACCACTTTGAAAGCGTGTATTGCATCGCGGGCGAAGGCAGTATTGAAGATCTTGCCACCGGCGAGGTGCATGAGCTGCGCCCCGGTGTCATGTATGCGCTGAACCTGCATGACAAGCACACGCTGCGTTGCAAGACCGAAATGGTCTTTGCGTGCTGCTTCAACCCGCCTGTGACGGGCAATGAAGTGCACCGCGAAGACGGGTCTTACGCGCTGGAAAATTCCTGAACCAAAGGTGGGCAGGGGTGAAAAGCCACCTGCCCGAAACCCCATGACCCACACAGTTGAGAAAATCGGCGGCACATGTATGAGCCGCGCCCGCGAATTGCTGGACACGTTATATGTCGGCAACCGCGATCAGGGCGCAATCTATAACCGCGTTTTTGTCGTGTCGGCATTTGGCGGCATCACCAATATGCTGCTGGAACATAAAAAGACCGGATCGCCCGGTGTCTATGCCCGTTTTGCCAATGATGACAGTGGCGCGGGCTGGGGCGATGCGTTGCGCGATACTGCCGCGCGCATGTGCGAAATTCACGGTGATATCCTGGATCATGACGGCGACCGCGACCGCGCCGATGCTTTCGTGCGCGACCGGATCGAAGGGGCGCGTGCCTGTCTGCTGGATTTGCAGCGTCTGGGGTCGTATGGCCATTTCCGCATCGATCAGCAAATGCAGACCGTGCGCGAATTGCTGTCCGGCATGGGAGAGGCGCACTCCGCCTTTGTCACGGCACTGCTGCTGCAACGCCAAGGCGTGAACGCGCGCTTCGTCGATCTGTCAGGCTGGCGTGATGACAGCAATCCTTCCCTGTCAGATCGCCTGAACAATGCGATGGAAGGCATTGATTTTGCGTCTGAACTGCCGATTGTCACGGGTTACGCGCATTGCGCGGAAGGGCTGATGCGCGAATATGATCGCGGCTATTCTGAAGTGGTATTCGCGCATCTGGCCGCCCAGACCGGCGCGGCAGAAGCGATCATCCACAAGGAATTCCACCTGTCATCGGCGGATCCGAAAATCGTCGGCGAAGAAAACACCCGCAAGATTGGTCGCACCAGCTATGACGTGGCCGATCAGTTGTCCAATCTGGGGATGGAAGCTATTCACCCGAATGCGGCGCGCGTGCTGCGCCGCGCGGATGTGCCCTTGCGCGTGAAACACGCGTTTGAACCCGAAGATCCGGGCACGCTGATCGGTCCCGATGGCGGAAGTGCCGGGCGGGTGGAAATGGTCACCGGACTTGGTGTGCATGCGTTTGAAGTGCATGAACCCGATATGGTGGGTGTCAAAGGCTATGACGCCTGCATTCTGGAGGCGCTGGCACGGCATAATATCTGGATCGTGTCGAAACATTCCAATGCCAATACCATCACCCATTATCTGAGCGGGTCGCTGAAGGCCATCCGGCGTGTTGAAAGCGATATCCTGAAAACCTATCCCAATGCCGAAGTGACAGCGCGTCCGCTGGCCATGGTGTCAGTCATCGGGTCTGACCTGCGCGAGATTTCGGTGCTGGCGCGCGGTCTGATGGCGCTGGAAGATGCCGGTATCAAGGCATTGGCCGCCCAGCAGGGCCTGCGCCGTGTCGAAGTGCAGTTCCTGTTGCCGCGCGACAGCAAGAATGAGGCGATCAAGGTGTTGCACCATGCCATGGTGACCGAAGCAGAAAACGAACCCGCGAAAGCCGCGCCGCGCAAGGCCGCCTGAACAGCAGTGATATGAAACATCCCAAAGCCCGCAGCCTTCCGGTTGCGGGCTTTGATTTATGGACACGTTCGTATCGGATGGCAACCGCAAGTGCTGGCCGGTTCAGGGCTGAGGGGGGCAGTGGTGAATGAATATAGCCCGCGCCAGCGGTGGGCCGGGGGCTGCCGGTCCGGCGTCGGAGGAATTCACTTTATGCAGGCGGCATGATCCTAAGCTCAAACGCTTGGCATGACGCCAGCGGAACGGGTAGGCTGCGGGACGGCCCACCGGTGGCGCGGGCCAGCCTGCGGCCTTGGCTCCGCGCCTTTGGGAACTCAACGGCCCGCGACCCTTGGACTTCAGGCTGAACGTGGCCCGTTACCCCTTGCGATCCGGGCCGAAAACGGCGTCCTGCAACTTGGCAACATTTGCCACAAGTCGCGGCAGGCGGCGGATGATCTTGCGGATTTCCAGCTGCGTTTCCAGCTTGGTGGCCGGATCACCCAGAACCGCGCGCCCGGCGGGGACATTGGTAAACACCCGGCTGGCCCCGCCGACAATCGCATCATCGCCCACGAAGATATTGTCATTCACGGCAACCTTGCCCGCCAGCAGGACACGGTTGCCAATGCGCGCGGACCCCGCAACGCCCGCCATGCCGCACATCATGCAGTCTTCGCCCATCTGAACATTATGGCCGATCTGACAGACCGAATCGATCTTGGTGCCGGACCCGATAACAGTGTCGCGGATGGTGCCCCGGTCGATGGATGAATTTGCGCCCAGTTCCACATCATCGCCAATGCGCACGGCCCCCAGAGACTGGATGCGGTGCCATTTCTGTGCGCGCACCTGCCGTTCCCCCGACAGGCTGGCACGCACATCTTCCGCGCCGGATGGTTCGGGGGTGACAAAACTGAACCCGCAACCGCCCACAACGCAATTGGGCTGCCCGATGAAACGGTCCCCGATGCGCACACGCGCGCCGATGCGCGCGCCCGCATGCAAAATGACATCCGCACCGATCACTACATCTTCGGCCACGGTGACATTCGGGGCAATGCGGGCATTCGGGCCAATGACCGCGCGCGCGCCGATGCTGGTGAAGGGGCCGATGCAAGCCCCGTCGGCCACTCGTGCGCTCGGGTGAATAAAGGATTGCGGGTGAATGCCTGCGCCGAAATCATAGCCCGGATCCAGCAATTCGGAAATGCCCGCCATGGCCCAGCGGGGGCGCGGGGCAAAGACCGCAGCTTTCAGTCCCAGCGCCTGCCAGTCCGCGCCGTCCCACAGGATGGCGGCCTGTGCCTGCCCCTGCGCCAGCCCTGCGGCATATTTTGGGTCCATTGCCATGGCCAGCGCATCACGCCCCGCCTGTGCAGGTTCAGCGGCATGGGTGATGGCCAGATCAAGCGCCCCTTCGGCACGCAGTCCCAATGCCTGGGCAATTTCCGCGATCGTATGGGGCATGGCTGGCACTCCGCTTGACTGTTTCAGCCCTTTCCATACCGAAACCCGGCCACCGGGACCAGCCCCCTGCGCGCATCGGGGGCTTGCCCTGCGGGCTAATTCCTGACAGTGAAAAGAGCAAAAGGAACCCCGCCCATGCCCGACACACCAGCCCCGGCCCCCGAAAAGCCCAAACGCCCGCAACAGGTGTATACGCTTCTGGTTGAACTGGGGCATATGCCTGGTGACAGCTTGCCCAAAGGGGCGACTGGCGCGGGGCTGCTGGTCTATGCGACCGGCGTGGATGAGGGGGAGGCCGTGCGCGAAACCGTGGCCGTGCTGAAACAGGCTGATTTGCGCCCCCTGGATGTCACCAGCTATGGTACATTGGATGAACGGCTTGCTGCGGGTGACGAAGTGCCCGCCGAAGAACGTGACCTGATGGCGCGCGCATTGGCCGAAAACGCCGTGATTGTTGCGCAGAAAACATGGTTCAGTGATGCGGATGAAAATGACTGATACGCTGTGCCCCGTTGCGCTGACGCAAAGCCTGATCCGCTGCCCGTCTGTCACCCCGGAAGAAGGCGGTGCGCTGCAATTGCTACAATCCGTGCTGGAAGGGGCGGGGTTCACCTGCATCCGTGTTGACCGCAACGGCACGCCCAACCTGTTCGCGCGTTGGGGCGCGCGGGGGCATGCGCGCAGCTTGGGGTTTAATGGCCATACCGATGTGGTGCCGCTTGGCAACCCCGATGACTGGACCCGCGCACCCTTTGGCGGGGATATTGATGCGGGCCGTATCTGGGGGCGTGGCGCGTGTGACATGAAATCTGGTGTCGCGGCATTTGTGGCGGCGGCTGTGGATTTCGTGCAGGATACGCCGCCCGACGGGGCCGTGATCCTGACCATCACCGGCGATGAAGAAGGGCCGGGGCGTGATGGCACATTGGCGCTGCTGGACTGGATGGCCCCGCGCGGAGAGGCGATGTCGGTCTGTATCGTTGGGGAGCCGACCTGCCCGCAAACCATGGGTGAGATGATCAAGATCGGGCGGCGTGGGTCGCTGAACGCACATGTTGTGGCACGCGGGCGGCAAGGGCATGCCGCCTATCCGCACCGCGCAGCAAACCCGCTGCCGGTGCTGGTGCGCTATCTGGACCGGCTGGCAGGTCACGCGCTGGACCATGGCACTGATCATTTCGACCCGTCCACACTGGCGCTGACAAGCATTGATGTGGGCAATCCCGCAACGAATGTTATCCCCGCGCAGGGGCGCGCGGCGCTGAATATTCGTTTCAATGACCTGCATTCGGGTGCCAGCCTGTCGGACTGGCTGCGCGATGTAGCGGATGAAATCAGTGCGGGGACAGGCGTGACGCTGGATCTGGATATACAGATATCGGGCGAAAGTTTCCTGACCCCGCCGGGGCCGCTGTCGGATCTGGTGGCCGCCGCCGTCACTGCCGAATGCGGAATTGTGCCTGTGCTGTCCACATCGGGTGGTACATCGGATGCGCGTTTTATCAAGGACCATTGCCCTGTGGTGGAATTCGGGCTTGTAGGCACGTCCATGCATCAGGTGGATGAATTCGCCGAGGTTGACCACATACACCAGTTGAAATCCATCTATGGCCGTATCCTGCGGGAATATTTCGCATGAGTCTGTCCATCGCCCTGACCGAAGATATTGCCACCTGTCACGCGCTGCGCCGCGCTGTGTTTGTCGAGGAACAGGGCGTTTCGGTGATCGAGGAAGTGGACGGACGCGACGGGGATGCGCTGCATCTGCTGGCGCGCAAGGACGGGCGCGCAGTGGGGTGCGCGCGCGTCATCGTTGCAGGCACCACAGGCAAGATCGGGCGTGTATGCGTGCTGGCGGACCAACGCGGGCAGGGCATCGGGATTGCACTGATCGAGGCCGCGCTTGACTGCATGCGCCAGATCGAGGGCGTTACACAGGCGCAGCTGGGCGCACAGATATACGCCATCGGGTTTTATGAACGGCTGGGCTTTATTGCCGTTGGGCCGGAATATCTGGATGCGGGTATTGCGCATCGTGATATGCTGCGTCCGGTGTGATCGGAATGCGCCGTGACGGCACAGGCAGCGCATGCTAGAGGGTGCGGATGACACGCTTTCCGTCCGGCCTTGGCCCGCGCCCGTTCCGCCCCGCCCACCCACCCCCGGCAGGGGTTTTACCCCTGCCTTGCGCAACGTGCGCGGGCCATACTGAACGCAGGGAATTTGTATGAAACAGTTGCCAAACCTGGACCAGCTGCGCGCATGGATTGCGGAAAACCCCGCCGCCAGCAGGCGTGATATTGCCAAGGCATTTGGCATCAAGGGTGGCGCCAAGATTGACCTGAAGGCCATGCTGCGCGAGCTGGAGGGCGAGGGCGTTCTGCCGCGCCGCCGTTCCAAAGGGGGCACGGGCGCATTGCCGCCGGTCACGGTGCTGGAAATTCTGGCCCCTGACGCGCAGGGCGATCTGTTCGCGCGTGCGGTCGAATGGCGCAGCGAAGGCCCTGCGCCGCGCATTCTGTTCCTGACCCGCAGCGATGACCCCGCCCTTGGAGAAGGCGACCGTGTTCTGGCGCGGGTGGAGGCCATTCGCGGCCCGGATTATGACTATCAGGCGCGGCTGATGCGCAAGATCGGCACCAACCCCGCGCGAATTCTGGGGGTATTCCGCAAATCAGCCGAAGGCGGGCGGGTTGTTCCCATCGACAAGGGTGCGGATCGTGACTGGCGCGTGGCCCCCCATGATACTGAGGGCGCGCAGGATGGCGAACTGGTCCATGCTGAACCGCTGGGCAAGGGACGCTTCGGCCCGCCCGCCGCGCGCATCATTGCGCGCCTTGGTGACCCGACCGCCCCCAAGGCCGTGTCCCTGATTGCCATTCATCAGCATGGCATCCGCGATGCCTTCCCTGATGCGGTGATTGCCGAAGCGGACAGGGCTGAACCCGCAGAACTGGCGGGCCGCAGTGATCTGCGCGATCTGGCGCTGATGACGATCGACCCATGGGATGCGCGCGATCATGATGATGCCATCATGGCCACGGTAGATACCGACCCCGAAAACCCCGGTGGGTTCATTCTGTGGGTGGCCATCGCGGATGTTGCCGCCTATGTGCGCCCTGGGTCTGAACTGGACCGTGAAGCGCGCAGGCGCGGCAATTCCACCTATTTTCCCGACCGCGTTGTGCCCATGCTGCCGGACATCCTGTCGGGGGATCTATGTTCGCTGCATGAAGGGGTGGACCGGCCCTGCATTGCGCTGCGTATGGTGATTGATACGCATGGCAACAAGCTGACGCATGATTTTCACCGTGCGATGATGCGTTCGCGTGCGTCGCTGACCTATGAGCAGGCGCAGGCCGCGGATGAAGGGCGACTGGACGACGCGACCACGCCACTGGCAGACGGGCTACGCGACCTGTTTGGCGCATATCGCGCGCTACGCTATGCGCGCGACCGCCGCCAGCCGCTGGATATTGACCTGCCCGAACGCCAGATCGTGCTGTCGGATGAAGGGCGCGTGACATCGGTGGCGTTCAAGGAACGGTTCGATGCGCATAAACTGGTCGAGGATTTCATGGTCCTTGCCAATGTTGCGGCCGCCGAAACCCTGCGCGAAAGGGGGTCGGCGTTGCTCTATCGCGTGCACGAGGAACCCAGCCCCGAAAAGATGGAATCGCTGCGGGAACTGGCGCGCGAATCCGGCTTCACCCTTGCCAAAGGGCAAGTTCTGAAAACCCGCCATTTCAACCAGTTGCTGGCGCAGGCCGAAGGCACCGAATTTGACGAATTGATCAATATGGCCACCCTGCGATCTATGACGCAAGCCTATTACAATGCCAGCAATTTCGGGCATTTCGGGCTGGCCTTGCGGGAA
This sequence comes from Roseinatronobacter alkalisoli, assembly GCF_028745735.1. GTDB lineage: Bacteria > Pseudomonadota > Alphaproteobacteria > Rhodobacterales > Rhodobacteraceae > Roseinatronobacter > Roseinatronobacter alkalisoli. The sequence continues at coordinate 58,975 of NZ_JAQZSM010000009.1, read as the reverse complement.
TACGCGCATTTCACCTCGCCCATCCGGCGCTATGCCGACCTGATTGTGCATCGGGCATTGGTTTCAGCGCATCGCTGGGGCGATGACGGGCTGACGCAATGGGATCTCGACCATCTGGATGAAACCGCCAAGGCAATATCTGAAGCCGAACGCCGGTCCATGGCTGCTGAACGTGACACGGTTGATCGCTACCTGGCGGCGTTTCTGACCGAACGGGTCGGCGCGGAATTTACCGGCCGCGTGTCGGGGGTTGCGCGTTTCGGGGTCTTTGTGAAACTGGATGAAACCGGCGCGGACGGGCTGGTGCCCATTCGCGCGATCGGGGATGAATATTTCCGCCATGACCCGGAAACGCAGGTTCTGGAAGGGGAACGCACGGGCTTTCGCATCAGTCTGGGCCAGCGTGTGAAGGTCAAGCTGGCAGAGGCCGAACCTGTGACCGGCGGGCTGGCGCTGGAACTGCTGGAGGTGGAGGGCGAAGCCCCCGCCCGCAACCCGCGGGGCCGCCATGGGCGCGGCCGCCCTGTGCGGCGCGCGGTCGGAAAACGCCGGACCGGCGACGCAAAAGCCAGCAAGAAGGCCAAACGCAAGGGCCGCTGACATCGGACGCTGCGTCATATCCGTTGGTGATGGATTGCGATCCGCTCAGGCCGTAAGCTGACCCCGAAAGGCTATCAAACGGGGGGCGAAGATGGACGATATTGTTATTCTGGGTAGCGCGCGCACGGCGATCGGCACGTTCGGGGGCGCGCTTGCCGCGCTGAGCCCGGTGGAACTGGGGCGGATCGTTGCCAGCGCGGCGCTGTCACGTGCAGGCGTGGAAGGGGGGCAGATCGGCACTGTGGTCTTCGGCAATGTCATCGCCACCGAACCCGCCGATATGTACTTGTCACGCCTTGCGGCCATGAAAGCGGGCGTGCCGGAAACTGTGCCCGCAATGAATGTGAACCGGCTGTGCGGGTCCGGCGTGCAGGCCATCATCTCTGGCGTTCAGGCGCTTGCGCTGGGGGATGCCGATTTCGCGCTGGTGGGCGGATCGGAGAGCATGAGCCGCGCGCCCTATATCCTGCCTGCCGCGCGGTTCGGGCAGAAAATGGGCGATGTGGCCGGGATCGACATGATGCTGGGCGCGCTGAACTGCCCGTTCGGCACCGGGCATATGGGGGTCACGGCTGAAAATGTCGCGCGCGAATATGGAATTACCCGCGACCTGCAGGACGCTTTCGCCCTGCAAAGCCAGACCCGCGCTGCCGAAGCGATTGCGGGGGGGCGTTTTGCCGATCAGATTGTCCCGGTCACTTTGAAAACCCGCAAGGGCGATGTGGTTTTCGACACGGATGAACACCCCAAAACCACCACGCAGGCGGCGCTGGCCGCGCTGCGCCCGGCATTTGCCAAGGATGGCACGGTGACGGCAGGAAATGCCAGCGGCATCAATGACGGGGCGGCGGCACTGGTTTTGGCGCGGGCCAGCGCGGCGCAAAAGGCGGGTCTGACGCCGCTGGCGCGCATTACCGGCTATGCCCATGCCGGTGTGCGCCCGGATGTCATGGGAATTGGGCCAGTGCCAGCGGTGCAGGCGCTATGCGCGCGCACAGGGCTGAGCGTGGGTGATTTCGACGTGATCGAATCGAATGAGGCATTTGCCGCGCAGGCCCTGGCGGTCAGTCGGGAACTCGGGCTGGACCCTGCGCGCGTGAACCCGAACGGGGGGGCGATCGCGCTGGGGCACCCGGTGGGCGCGTCGGGGGCGATCATCACTGTCAAGGCGCTGCATGAACTGGACCGTATAGGCGGGCAGCGCGCACTTGTGACCATGTGTATCGGCGGCGGGCAGGGGATCGCGCTGGCGCTGGAACGCATCTGAACCTTGCGTATGGCGCGCGCTCGGGTATGTCTGGTCGGGATGAATTGCATGAAGGACAGCAGACATGACACTGACACTTGATCAGGCACGCACTATTATTTCCACCACCCGCGCCAAAGGGCGCGAGATGGGTTTGAAGCCCCTGTCGGTGGTGGTGCTGGACAGTGGCGGCCATGTTCTGGCCTTTGAACGTGAAGATGGTGCGGCACCGGGCCGGTTCGCGATTGCACAAGGCAAGGCTTATGGCGCGGTCATGCTGGGCATGGCGGGGCGCGCACAAATGGCGCGCGCTGAAGCGCAGGCCTATTTCATGGCCGCAGTGAACGGGGTTTACGGCGGGCAGGTCGTGCCGGTTCCCGGTGGTGTGCTGCTGCGCAAAGGCGGCGTTGTGGTTGGCGCGATCGGCGTAACCGGCGACACATCCGACAATGACGCAGATGCCGCGCTGGCAGGGGCCGCATCGGCAGGGCTGGACGCCGAAGCCTGACTTGTGACCGGCGCGATGGTCATGTGAATGAGTGCGCGCCGGTTCTGATGCCGCGGGCCAGTATTGCGGCGCCCTGACAGGTGTGCATTCTTTATGGGGCGTGCGGGTGTTGCCGTGCAAAGGCTCATGCGCGGCCAGATGGCACAGTCGCTGAATCGGTAAACCCCGGAAAGAGGCAATTGCGGGGGCGGGCCTTCATCCTGCCGCAGGGCATGGGACCGCTGCAAGGATAGGGCCGGGGAGCGTCGGGCCAGGTCAGACGTATGATCATGCCAGCTTGACCCATCTCCGCCCGCCTGATCCGGAACGTCCGCCGACGACCGCCTGACCCAGACCGCCTGATCCGGAACGCCCCCCCCCGACGGTCTGATCCAGACGCCTGACCCAGAATGCCTGATCCCAACACCTGACCCGGAGGCGGTGGGCGCGCGCGGTAGGGGATGACCCGGCCCCTGATGGTACCCCTCATCTGGTCTGGACACGCTACTGGTATTCATAGGCCAGCCGCAGGCCGCCCCAGTGGCGCCCATTTACAATAATCGGTGCGGATATGTCCTTCATCATCCGGTGTTCCCCCCCACCCATGTCGCGGCGATAGATCTGCAACAGGAATGGTTTGGTGTTCTTCCCTGCGCCCAACCCGACGCGATCATTGAAAATACGCCTGTTCCGGGAATGCGCGGCGTTCCATTCCGTGTCATGCGTCTGCCGTTTTGAGAATTTCCTGTTATGCGTCGGCAGGTAACCGTTGCGGTCCACTGCTGCGCAGAATGTGACCCCCGGATTGGCTTGCAGCACTGCTTCCTGAAACAGCGGAAAGATTCGGTCGGTCAGTTCGGTGAACGGGGCCAGATGCTGTTGGGGGGCGGTACCGGGGATGGGCTGATAGGTGAAATTCATAAGCTGTGCGATGCTGATCTCACCACGATCCACGGCCTTTTCCAATGCGTCCGCCATATCCGCTGCGGTTTTCTGAACCAGTTCGATCATCTGCGCATCATCAGATGCGCCGCCCATCTCAACGGTTTTCTGCACCATCGATTCGCTGATATCGACAACAACACCAAGCTGCTGGCGCGCTTCATGCAAATGTTCGGCGGTTTGCGAGATACCATTTTTCACTGTGGAAAATACCGGCATGAAGCTGCTGTTGGCGGCATCAACATCTGCCGCCTTGGTCATGATTTCGCTGACTGATCCTTCGCTTCGGGTGACTTTTTCGATGATCTGCCCCAATGCATCGTCAATCGCGGTATTGTCCGTCAGGGTCTGGCTGGCCGCTTTGGCAATGACACCGGAATCCTGGCGCAGTCTGGATATGCTGCCTGTCAGATCCCCGATGGACACGGTGATCCCTTCGGTCGTTTCCGCAGTCTGGTGTGACAGGCGGTCGATTTCCTGCGCGACGACAGCGAATCCGCGCCCGGCATCACCCGACCGGGCCGCTTCGATGCGGGCATTGATGGCCAGCATATTGACCTGCTGGGCGATGTTCCCGATGGCGTTTGCACGACTGGACATTTCGGCAAGGGTCTGGGTTATGGTGGTCATGGTCGCGTCAAGCGTCTGTACCCATTCCGCGATAGTCTGGCTTTTGCCCAGTGTCGTACGGATGCGTGTTGCCGAATCCCCGACAGTTTCCAATGTGTCCCTGACCGAATGGCCAACATTTTCAGCGGCCTTGCGGACCGAATTGTTCGCGTCGGAAATACGTTCCGCAGCCTTCTGGGCATCTTCGACAAGTGCGACCTGATGTTCCATAACGGAATCAAGCATATCGACGCAGGCGTGAACCATGACAACGTTATGGCCAAGGTCAACGGCCTGCCGCGCAAGGCGGTCAAGTTCAGACTGAGAGCTTGAAATACTGGAAGACTGAAACATGTGCCTGCGCGCGCCCCGGAAGTGACTTCAGGCAACAGCATCGCCGCAAAATACTAACAACCCGTTTCCTGACCGGGAAAACTGCGGGCAAGTCCTGTGCCGCGTCAGGCCAGCGGCACCACGCAATCGCAAATCCGCAACCGTACTTTTGATCCGACCTCGATGCTTGCGCCCGCACCGGAAATCACCAACATGCAGCGTTCCCCTTCCTGCACCCAGAACAACTGATCATGCCCGCGGAATTCGCGCCCGACAACCGATGCCGTGCCATCGGGGTCTGGTTCCAGCATGATCTGTTCGGGGCGCACCGACAGCGACACGGCACCATTGGCGGCGCGACTGAGGGGCAGGTTGCCGAATTCGGTCTGCACCTGCATGCCCGACGCGGTTCCTGTCAGAATGTTGGACCGGCCAAGGAAGGACGCGACGAAGGCCGATACCGGGTTGCGGTAAATTTCGTCCGGGGTGCCAATCTGGACAACGCGCCCGGATTCCATGACGGCGATGCGGTCGGCGACGGCCATCGCTTCTTCCTGATCATGGGTGACCAGAATGGCGGCGGATCCTGCGGCTTTCAGCAGTTTACGCACTTCCTGACGGGTTTCCACGCGCATCGCGGCATCAAGGTTGGAAAACGGTTCATCCATCAGCACAAGGGGCGGCGCAACTGCAAGGGTGCGTGCCAGCGCGACACGCTGTTGCTGCCCGCCCGACAATTCATGCGGCTTGCGCGCATCCAGCCCCGAAAGCCCGACCAGCGCCAGCATTTCCTGCGCACGTGCCACGGCCTTCGCGCGGGGTAGCTTGCGCAGGCCGAATTTCACATTGTCCAGCACACTCAGATGCGGGAACAGCGCGTAATCCTGAAAGACGAAACCGATGCCCCGCGCTTCCGGGGGCAGGCTGGTAATGTCTTCGCCATGCAGGCTGATCGTCCCCTCGTCAGGGGTTTCAAACCCGCCGATCATGCGCAATGTGGTGGTCTTGCCGCAGCCTGACGGACCCAGCAGCGCCAGCATTTCCCCTTCGCCCAGATCAAGGCTGACCCGTTCGACCGCTGGCGCATCGCCATGGGCGAAATGCTTGCGCAGGCGTTTGATTTCCAGCAGCAGGGCCTTGGGGGCGGGGCGAAACCCCAGTGGCGTTGCCTCTGCTGGCATTTTGAAACGCAGGCTTTTGGGCAGGGTGGTCATGCGATGTCTTTCATTGGCCGTTATCCGGCCTTCTTGTCATGCCGCAAAACGAAGCCTACGAAAAGGGCGGAAAACGCCATGATGGCGGCGGCATAGGGCGCGGCTTCCATCAGCATACCTTCGGATGTGCGCGAAAACATGGTGATCGACAGCGGCCGGAACCCGGTGGGGGCCAGCAGGAATGCGATGGGCAATTCCTTCATCGCGATGACAAACACCAGCACCATGCCCGCCACCACACCGGGGCGGATCGTGGGCAGGGTCACCTTTGCAAAGACGGAAAACGGCCCGTATCCCAGCGCGCGGGCGGATTCCTCCACGGACGGGCGGGCCTGATACAGCGCGGACCGGATGGGACCAAGCGCCAGTGCAAGGAAGCTGAGCGCATAGACAGTGACCAGCAGAAACTGGGTCTGATACAGGAACCGCGCAGCGTTCAGGGAAAAGAACACGAAAGCCAGCGCAAAGGCTAGCGCGGGCACCGCATATCCCACAAAGGCCAGCCGGTTGATGAAGGTTGACAGGCGCGAGGGATAGCGCACCGCCAGCACCGCGACCGGCAGCGCCATTGCTGCGGCCATCAGTGCCGATGGCACCGCAACCGACAGCGATTGCGAGAACGCGCGGACCAGCGCAGGCAGCACTGTGGGCAGATCATCAAGCCGCACCATCCAGAAGCTCAGGACGGCAACCGGCAATCCGATCGATGCCAGCACAACCACCACAACGAAGCCCCAGCCAATAAATTGACCGGGCAGCGACAGTGACAGGCGCCGCCGCCCTGTGCCCGCGCCGGACCCGGTGCGGGCAAAATGCGCGCCCTCGCGCAGGCGGCTTTCCCACCAAACGACAGACAATGCGATGGCGATCAGCATCAGCGCCAGCCATGCGGCATAGACACGGTCAAACATGGCGGAATATTGCAGATAGATGGCGTAGCTGAACACTTCATACCGCATCAGCGCCACCGCCCCGAAATCGCCGATAACATAAAGACCCACCACCAGCCAGCCCGCCATCAGCGCGGGCATCAGATGGGGTAGGGTGACGCGGAAGAACACTTCGCGCGGCGTGGCCCCAAGCGCGCGCGCCGCTTCTTCCAGCGACTGGTCCAGCCCGGAAAAAGCCGCGCGCAGATTCAGATAGATATAGGGAAATGTATAAAGCGCCAGCGCCAGCGTTGCCCCCCACAGCCCTTGCAGGCGCGGAATGGTGAAGCCAAAGACCTGATTCATGAAACCGAAATTGCCTGACAGGCCAATCAGTGCATAGGCCATCACATAGCCCGGTGTGGCCAGCGGAATGACCGCCAGAATATTGACAACCCTGCGGTATTTCAGGTCAGTGCGGCTGACCAGCCATGCCAGCGGCAGCGCCATTGCTGTGGCCAGCACCAGCGTGCAGACCACCAGTGCGAAGGTGTTACCCAGCAATTGCAGCGTGCGCGGGCGCGTGAACATGTCGATCACAGTGGCCAGATCGGCCTGGAATGCGCGCATGACAAGCCAGATCAGCGGCAATACCATCAGGCCCCCGATCGCAAGACCGAGGGCCGAAAAGATCACGCGGGCCCGTGGCATGCGCCACAGGCCCGGTGTTATTGCGGTGCTCAGGTTCAAATCAGCCCAACTTCACGCAGCATTTCCAATGTGCCTTCCAGATCGCCGATGGTGTTCAGGTCGACTTCTGGCGCAACACGGGTCACATCGTCAATGTTGATATCCTGACGTGTGACAATTGTGCCCGGAACAATCGGGAATTCCGACACTTCGCCGGTGAAATACTGCTGTGCCGCAGGCGACAGCAGGAATTCGATGAAAGCCTGCGCGTCTTCCTTGTGATCGGAACTTTCCAGAACGCCCATGCCGGCGACCAGCAACAGGTTGCCGATATCGCCTTCATTCGCGAACAGTGTCTGGGTGACGGGGAATTCTGCGTCACGGTTCAGGAAACGCACCAGATAGTAGTTGTTGGTGATCCCGATATCGGCCTCGCCATCGCCGATGGCCTGAATAAGGGCGGTGTTGTTGCGCACGGCAACGGGTTCATTGGCCGCGATCCCTTCCAGCCATTCGCGGGTCGTTTCTTCGCCGTGAATGACGCGCATCGCGGTGACATGGGCCAGGAAAGAACCGTTGGTGGCGGGCAGCGCAATGCGGCCCTTCCATTGTTCATCAGTCAGATCAAAGATCGACGCGGGCAGGTCTTCTTCGCTGACGCGCTCCGGGGAATAGGCAACAACGCGGCCACGGCCGGATGTTGCGACCCAGCGGTTTTCGCTGTCGCGATAGGCGGCGGGCACATCGGCAATCAGCGCATCAGGCAGGGGGGCGAACAGATCGACCACTGCACCAAGGGCCGCTGCATCCTGCGCCCAATACAGATCGGCAGGCGATGCATCGCCTTCTTCCTGCAGCAGAATGGCCAGTTCGGCAGTGCCTGCGTAGCGCACATTCACATCAATGCCGGTCTGTGCGGTGAAGGCTTCGATAATGGGCGCGACCAGTGACTCGCCGCGGCCTGAATACAATGTGATATCTGCCAGCGTGGGCGTCGCGGCGAAAGCTGCCAATGCGAAGACGGAATTGCGCAAAATTGTCATGTGAACCTCTTTCAGGGGTCTGAGTTACAATGCAGGAACCCTGTTGGCGATGGTGCCACAAGGCACCTGGCTGTTGCGGAAAGCCGCGTAATCCCTACTGATGTCGTCGGATATTATACCTGACTTCTTTCGTCAACATACTTCTGGCGGTTCCCGGCATGTTGCGACATTCTGTCAGCGTCCACGGAATTGGCCTGTCAAAATGGAAAAACCCGCGACCATGATGTGGCGCGGGTTTCATTTCATACTGGCTGGCGCGCGGGTTTACCGTTTACGGTCGCGTCGGCTGCTCATGGGTTGGAAGGCCACAGCGACATGCGCTTCGCAATAGGGTTTTCCGGGCTTCACCGGCAGGCCGCAGAACCAGAAATTATCCGTGGCCGGGTCACCGATGGGCCATTTGCAGGTCCGTTCGGTCAGTTCCAGCAAGGACAGTTTGCGGGCTGTCTTTTCGACTTCGCGCACAGTTGCCAGCGCTTCGGGATCAATTTCATCGGTCGAGGGCTGCGGCGGCAGTGGTTGGCCCGCGGGAATGATCGGGCGCGGGTTATAGGGTGCGGGGGTGGTCGTGACCTCTGTCGCGACAGGTTCGGGCGCTGGCTCCGGTGGTTTGGGGCGCGCGGCGCGTTCGGCCTTGGCCTGTGCCAGATCCACAACCGGGGCTGCCGGTTCTGCGGCGGGCGCTTCTTTCGGCATTTCGGCGCGCGCGGCGGCGGGCGAGGCGCTGGTGGCGGGGGGCGGCGTATCTTCGCTGGGCGGCGGCGGGGCGGTCACTGACGCGTCCCCTTCCGCAGCGGTGCGGTTGGACAGGCCCAACCGGTGCACCTTGCCGATGACGGCATTGCGCGTCACACCGCCCAGTTCCTTGGCGATCTGAGAGGCGGATTGCCCCTCCATCCACATTTTCTTCAGCAATTCGACCCGTTCGTCGGTCCAGGACATGATCTGCTCCACGGCTGGCGGCAGGGCGGGCTTGTCACGCGCCCCTTTTGGAATTCTATTGCCCAAGAGTATGGACAAGGTGGTGAAATACAAGCCGCGCTGCATAAATACAATGACCAAGCGTGCGAATCTCACGTCAAAGCCGGAAAGGGCAGTAATAATGTTGGAACAGAAGATTCAGTCCCCCGACAGGATGGACATGGGAATGCGCCGGTTCGGGCGTATGAACTGGCTGGGGTTGCAGGCGCTGGCATGGCGCGAGGTGATGCGGTTCATTGTTGTCTGGACCCAGACGCTGGTGGCACCACTGGTCACCGCCGGTCTGTTTCTGGCGGTGTTTTCGCTGGCAATCGGGCCTGCGCGCGGCGATGTGCTGGGCGTGCCCTTCATCCAGTTCCTTGCGCCGGGTATCCTGATGATGACGGTTATCCAGAACAGTTTTGCCAATACATCATCCTCCATCGTGATTTCCAAGGTGCAGGGCAATATCGTTGACACGCTGATGCCGCCGCTGTCGCCGCTGGAACTGGTGCTGGGCTATCTTGCAGGTGGGCTTGTGCGCGGGTTGGTTGTCGGTCTGGTGATCGTGCTGGCGTTGTGGCTGCTGCTGGGGCAGGGAATAGCGCATCCCTTGTGGCTGCTGGCCTTTCTGACGCTGGGGGCGGTGCTGCTGGGCGCGATCGGGATTGCGGCGGGCATCATTTCCAACAAGTTCGACCAGATCGCCGCGATCACGAATTTCATCGTGGTGCCGTTGTCGTTCCTGTCGGGGACATTCTATTCCATCTCGGGGTTGCCGCCGGTGCTGGAAACCATCAGCCGGTTCAATCCGGTGTTCTATCTGATTGACGGGGCGCGTTATGGCATGATCGGGGCGTCCGATGCGTCGCCGGTGCTGGGGCTGTTTGTCGCCGGGGCTACTGCGCTGGCTGTCTGCGTGCTGTGCTGGTTCTGGTTGCGCAGCGGATACCGGATGAAGCCGTAAGCGTGGAACACGGTTCCGTGCCTTTATGCCCGCGCGGGTGCGGGTCTGCTTGTATTGATGCGCCGTGATGCTATATCTGACAGCAGTTAACGCCGAAGGGGGCATGGTGAAACAGCGTCGCATATTTGCCGCAACGGTTCTGGCCTTTGCTGCGCTTGCCCCGGGGGTGCAGGCGGGCGAACGCATGTGGGCGGATTGCAGAACCTGTCACGCTGTCACTGCGCCCGATGGCACGGTTCTGGCGCGTGGCGGGCGCAGTGGCCCGAACCTCTATGGCATTGCCGGACGGGTCGCGGGGTCTGACGGGGATTTTCGGTTTTATTCCGACGCAATGCGTGCCGCGCGTAACCGCAGTGTCAGCTGGACGCAGGATAATTTCGTGGCCTATCTGACCAATCCCGAACAGTTCCTGCAGCGTGCAACGGGTAACCCGGATGCCAGCGCGGAAATGCATGTTGAATTGCGTCAGGGGGGGGCGGCCTTGTTCGACTACCTGCGCAGCCTGCAACAATAGCTTTCTGCGTATCGCCATTTTCCGGATGATGCAGGTGAGAGACTGGACAGCGACCCAAACGGAAAATGCTGCGGCTGCTTCCTTCCGGACCTGACCGGGTTGGCAAGGCGTTTGCCCGCGCCAGCCTCTCGCGGGGGTATCTATGCGTTCGCGCCGGGCAATGCAAGCCATCGTGGCTGTTTTCGGCGGGCCCGCGCTGCATCTGTCATGCCGCTGCGTTGCCGCTATGCGCTAACATGTTGATTCAGCAAAAATCCGGGTCAAAACGGATTTCCACTCCGGCCTGTATTGTTCTATGAAGGATCAGGTAATCAGACAGGGCGGGCATGGCCAAGCGAGGCTATCATCACGGAAATCTGCGGCAGGCCCTGGTAGAGGCCGCGCTGGAACTGATTGCGGAAACCGGCCCGCAAGGGTTTACCATGGCCGAAGCGGCCAAACGCGCAGATGTGTCAGCCGCCGCCCCCTATCGTCATTTCACCGGACGCGAGGAACTGATCATCGAGATCGCGCGGCAGGGCTATGACCTGCTGGCCGATGTGCTGGAGTTTGCATATCAGGACGGCCAGCCATCGCCCCTTGTCGCGTTCGAAGCAGTGGGCCGCGCCTATCTTGCCTTTGCGCGCAAGCATCCGGGGCATTACATGTCCATGTTCGAATCAGGCATTCCGGTGAATGCCAGCAAGGAACTTGCTGCCGCCTGCGCGCGGGCCAATCAGGTTCTGATCCGCGCTGCTGCGGATTTATCGGCGCGCATGCCGCCCGACCGCCGCCCGCCGGCCGCGATGTTTGCGGCCCATATCACCGCGTTAAGCCACGGTATCGTTGCCGTTTATGCCCGTGGCACCCCCGGCGCGCGCGCGCCTTTCACCCCAGAAGAGCTTCTGGAAAGCGGTGTCGGCGTCTATTTGCGTGGTCTGGGTTTTCTGGACCCTGACACCTGATGCGCGTTCCGCGTGCATGATCGTCACGCGTAATTTTTCCGCTCGCAGAAAAATGTAAAACATCTTTACATTTGGACTTGAATTCCTGCTGGGATATGCCACATATGTAAATGTGAATAACATTCACGAAGCAACGAAAAGGGGTACGACACATGACGACAACGACCGCGCCGATGTCATGGGCCCGTCAGGCAGAAGCATGGCTTGACGGCTTTGGCAAAGGGGGCTGGATCGCCGCGATGGTGCTGGCCTTCATACTGTTCTGGCCGCTGGGGCTGGGGCTTCTGGCTTATATGATCTGGGGGAAACAGATGTTTGGAAAATCCTGCCGAAAACAGGCCCGCCATGGTGCCGCGATGATGCGTAGTTCGGGCAATACGGCCTTTGATTCCTATAAGTCGGACATGCTGCGCCGTCTGGAAGATGAGCAGGCCGCATTTGACAGCTTCCTGCACCGGTTGCGCGAAGCCAAGGACAAGACTGAATTCGACCAGTTCATGGAAGAAAACCGCCGCAAGCGTGATGCAGGCCAACCTGCAGGCGATCCGTCCTGAGACCGGAAGTCACTGGTTTTTCCGCCTGCCAAAGGCCCCGGAATTTTCGCGGGGCCTTTGTTTCATGCAAATCTGTGTGCCTGTTGCAAGCAGTCGCAGAAAATGCCCTGATATTTCCCGTTATCCCTAAAACACTTGTTGGCAGGCAGTCCTGACTGACCTAGGGTGCCCTAGGAAAACAGAGGATCAGGAAGCCCGATATGGCAAGATCCCAGCTTGGGGTTCAGACGCAGTTTTCCCGACCGGTCCGCCAGATCGTGATGATGTTGCTTGTCATTATTCTGGTTGCCTTGGGAACATATTTTGCCCTGCCACGCGTGGCAGGCATATTCCTTGCGAATATATGGTTGAACGGATTCATCTTTCTGGTGTTTGTCATCGGGGTTCTTGCGACCTTCTGGCAGGTGATCCAGCTGAACCGGTCCATTGTCTGGATTGAGGGGTTCGCCACGGGTACGCCGGGGCATGACGCCACAGTGCCGCCCGCATTGCTGCTGCCCTTGGCGGCGCTGCTGCGCGGGCGGGGGCAGGGCAGCCAGATCAGTTCCAGTTCGGCCAGTTCGATCCTTGATTCAGTCGGAACTCGGCTGGATGAATTGCGCGACATCACGCGCTATATCATCAACCTCCTGATTTTCCTTGGCTTGCTGGGCACATTCTACGGTCTGGCAACCACGGTTCCGGCAGTGGTCGACACGATCCGTTCGCTGGCGCCGGAAGATAACCAGACCGGCATTCAGGTTTTCGACAATCTGATGAGCGGGCTTGAAGCGCAGCTTGGCGGTATGGGAACGGCGTTCTCATCCTCGTTGCTGGGGCTTGCGGGATCGCTGGTGGTGGGCATGCTGGAACTGTTTGCAGGCCATGGCCAGAACCGGTTTTACCGCCAGCTTGAAGAATGGCTCAGCTCCATTACCCGGCTTGGCATGGCGGGGACCGATCCTGAACATGGCGGCGGGGAAATGGGTGCCGTGGTGCAGGTGCTGGACGCCATGGCCGAACAGATGGAAGCCATGCACCGCCAGCAGGTGCAGGCCGATCACGAACGCGGGCAACTGGATCAGGCGCTTGGCTATCTGGTGCAGGCCATCGACCGGCTGTCCGAAGGCGGGTTTGGCGGTGACGATGTGCAGGCCTCGTCTGCGGTTCTGGAACGCATTGCGGCGGCGCAGGAAGAACTGCTGGGCTATTACCGGCAGGACGCGGTCGAAGGCGGCCCCCATGCCGAAGCCGAAATCAGGCTGCGCCTGCGCAATATCGATGGCCAGCTGCTGCGCATTTCCGAAGAACTGTCCGCCGGTCGGCTGGAAACAACAGCTGATTTGCGGTCTGATCTGTCCAACCTGACAATGGCGGTGCGCCAGTTGTCGCGCGCGGGATTTGGCGTGCGCCGCGACGGGGGGGCGTAAGCCATGGCGCTGGCACGCGGCAGGGGCCAGCGGAGAGAGGTCAGCGGCGCAATCTGGCCGGGTTTTGTCGATGCGATGACGGCGCTTTTGCTGGTGCTGATGTTCGTGCTGTCGATCTTCATGATCGTTCAGTTTGTGCTGCGCGACACTATCACCGAGCGCGAAACCGAACTGGAAGGGCTGAGCGCGGAAGTGGCCAGTCTGGCCGATGCGCTGGGGCTGTCGCGCGCGCGTGTCGCGTCGCTGGAAGGGCAGGTTTCGGGCCTGGAAGGGGATCTGGATGATGCCCGCGCCCTTATGGCGGCGCAGCTTGCCCGTATCTCGGGGCTGTCACGCGATCTGGATGCGCGCGAAACTGAATTGAGTGCCGCGCAGGCGCAAATCACCCAGTTTGAATCGCAAGTGGCTGCACTGATCGGCGAACGTGACAGCGCGCTGGCGCGGGGGGCGGAACTCACTGCCGATCTGGAAGACCTGGAAGCCGCGCGGCAGGTGCTGATTTCGGAACAGGAAGCGATGGAACTGGCGCTTGCGCGGTTGCGCGGTGAACTGGACGCCGAAGCACAGGCCGCACGTCTGGCGGCGGCGCGCGCCGAAGCGGTGGAAGCGGCCCTCGCGCAAGCACAGGCGGATGCGGCGGCGCAGGAGGCATCGCTTGCGCAACTGGCGCAGCAACTGGCCGCATCGGAAGATGCGCGCCTTGCCACGGTCGAAGGACAACGCGCGCTGGAACAGGAACTGGCCGCCACGCTGGATGATCTGGACGCCGCCGAGGCCGCGCGACTCGCCGAAGCCGCCGCCGCCGAAGCCCTGCGCGTGCGGCTGGCAGATACCGAAACCGCACTGAGCGAAGAAGAACGCCGCCGCCTTGCTGATGCCGCTGCCGCACAGGCATTGCGCGACCGGCTGGCGCAGGCCGACACTGAACTGACCGCCATGACCTTGCAGCTTGAAGCAGAACGCGCCCGCGCCGAAGAAACCCTGACGCTTCTGGCCGCAGCGCGCGCCGCACAGGCCGAACTGCAGGCGGATCTGGACGCCGAATTGTCAGAACGCGAACGTCAGGCGGCATTGCGCAGCGCCGCACAAACCGCGCTGGCCGATGCGCAGGTCCAGTCCAGCGAAGATCAGCGCAGGCTGGAATTGCTGAACCAGCAGGTTGCGGCCCTGCGCGGGCAGGTGGGGGGCTTGCAGGAACTGCTTGGCGAAGCGCGTGCGCGCGAAGATGCCGCAAATACCCAGATCGAACTTCTTGGCGCGGATCTGAACCTGGCCTTAGCGCAACTGGCCGCCGAAGAACGCCGCCGCGCCAATATGGAAGCCGCCGAACGCGAAAGGCTGGAACAGTTCCGGTCCGAATTCTTCGGGCAGGTGCGTCAGGTGCTGGAAGGGCGGTCGGGCGTCGAAATCGTGGGCGACCGGTTTGTATTTTCGTCCGAAGTGCTGTTCGAACTCGGCTCCGCCGATCTGGCCCCCGCGGGGCGCGCGCAGATTGGCAATGTCGTGTCGATCCTGCAGGAGGTTGCAGAACGTATACCGCCGGGCATCGACTGGGTGTTGCAGGTGGATGGGCATACGGACAACCTGCCGATTGCGCCGGGGGCGCAGTTTGCGGATAACTGGGAACTCAGTCAGGCGCGCGCGTTGTCGGTCGTACGCTATCTGACCGAAACCCTGGGTTTTCCGGCAAACCGGCTGGCCGCCGCCGGGTTCGGGGAATACCGCCCTGTTGACCCCGCCAATACCGCGCAGGCACGCGCGCGCAACCGCCGTATTGAGCTGAAACTGACCGAACGTTAAGGGCAGACATGATTCTGCCGTTTGGCGGCAGATGTGCTCCCGGTCGGTGTGCCGTTGTATACATATTTGCGCGAAAATGCCGGATGTGGGCGCAATCAGACGGTTCAGCAAGGGCTGTGGCCCTTGCGTGATTGCCGCGAAGGGACTAGGCAGTGCGGGTCACACAAACGATCCGGAGATCACTGATGACCAGACCCAAAATTGCACTGATCGGCGCTGGACAGATTGGCGGCACGCTTGCCCATCTGGCCGCGATCAAGGAACTTGGCGATGTTGTCCTGTTCGACATTGCCGAAGGCACGCCCCAAGGCAAAGCGCTTGATATCGCCGAATCCGGCCCTTCGGAAGGGTTTGACGCCGCGCTGAAGGGCACCACCGATTATGCGGATATTGCCGGCGCGGATGTCTGCATCGTCACGGCTGGGGTTCCGCGCAAACCGGGCATGAGCCGGGATGATCTTCTGGGGATCAACCTGAAGGTCATGAAATCGGTGGGCGAGGGGATCCGCAACCACGCACCGGATGCTTTTGTCATCTGCATTACCAACCCGCTGGATGCAATGGTCTGGGCCTTGCGCGAATTTTCCGGCCTGCCTCACAACAAGGTTGTCGGCATGGCGGGCGTTCTGGACAGCGCGCGTTTCCGCCATTTCCTGAGCGTGGAATTCAACGTGTCCATGCGCGATGTCACGGCTTTTGTGCTGGGCGGGCATGGCGACACAATGGTTCCTCTGGTGCGCTATTCGACAGTTGCGGGAATTCCGCTGCCGGATCTGGTGTCGATGGGCTGGACCACGCAGGACAAGCTGGACGCGATTGTTCAGCGCACGCGTGATGGCGGGGCGGAAATTGTTGGCCTGTTGAAAACCGGCTCGGCGTTTTATGCGCCTGCGACCAGCGCCATTGAAATGGCCGAAGCCTATCTGAAAGACCAGAAACGCCTGCTGCCTTGCGCGGCCTGGTGTGACGGCGAATTCGGCCTGAAGGGCATGTATGTGGGTGTGCCCACGATCATCGGTGCCGGTGGCATCGAGAAGATTGTGGACATCAAGCTGGCCAAGGATGAACAGGTGATGTTTGACAGCTCGGTCGCGGCTGTGCGCGGGCTGGTTGACGCCTGCAAGGGGATTGACCCCAGCCTGGCATAAGCCTGTTCTGAACATTCTGCCGGACTGGCAGTAGATGGGCCGCGTGAAACCGCGGCCCTTCTTGTATGACGAGGGCAGGAATTACGCGCAAATGCTCACGAAGTCGTGATGATGGCGGTAGCATCTGTTTTTTGTGATCACAGTTTTTCAGCGTGTGATCACAAAGTTGAATTTTTCCGCCAATCCTGCGGCTTTCCAGAAGTTATACATTGTTTTTTGCCGGAAATCTGGCATGGACGGTGTGAGATAACACAGAAGATGGGACAGTTTCATGAATATTCATGAGTATCAGGCGAAGGGCCTTCTGCGCTCTTATGGGGTGCCCGTGTCGGATGGCCGCATCGTTTTCCGCGCGGAAGAAGCCAAAACCGCTGCTGGCGAGTTGGATGGCCCGCTTTGGGTCGTCAAGGCGCAGATCCATGCAGGCGGTCGCGGCAAAGGGCATTTCAAGGAAGCATCCGCCGGTGAAAAAGGCGGGGTACGTCTGGCGAAATCGGTCGGCGAAGCCGAAGAAATGACCAAGCAGATGCTGGGCCGCACGCTGGTGACCCATCAGACCGGACCGGCAGGCAAACAGGTGGGCCGGATCTATATTGAAGATGGCTCCGATATTTCGCGTGAATTGTATCTGGCGCTGCTGGTGGACCGCGTGTCCAGCCGCATCAGTTTTGTCGTGTCCACCGAAGGCGGGATGGACATTGAAGAAGTCGCTGCATCGACGCCCGAAAAAATTCTGTCCTTCAGTATTGACCCTGCAACCGGCATTCAGGGCTTCCATGGCCGCCGCGTCGCATTCGCGCTGGGACTGGAAGGCAAGCAGGTCAAGCAATGCGTCGATCTGGTGAACAAGCTGTATAAGCTGTTTATTGAACGCGACGCCGAAATGGTTGAAATCAACCCGCTGATTGTCACCACCGATGGCGACCTGAAATGCCTTGACGCAAAAATGGGCTTCGATTCAAACGCACTGTACCGCCAGGCCGATATTCTGGCACTGCGCGATGAATCCGAAGAAGACCCCAAGGAACTGGCCGCCAGCAAATATGACCTGAACTATATCGCGCTGGATGGCGAGATTGGTTGCATGGTCAATGGTGCGGGCCTTGCCATGGCGACAATGGATATCATCAAGCTGTATGGGGCCGAACCAGCCAACTTCCTGGATGTGGGCGGTGGTGCGACCAAGGAAAAAGTCACCGAAGCGTTCAAGATCATCACCTCGGACCCCAATGTGAAGGGTATTCTTGTCAATATCTTCGGGGGCATCATGCGCTGCGACATCATCGCAGAAGGCGTGATTGCGGCGGTCAAGGTCGTAGGACTTCAGGTGCCGCTGGTGGTGCGTCTGGAAGGTACGAATGTGGACCTTGGCAAGCAGATCATCAATGAATCCGGTCTGAATGTGATTGCCGCCGACAACCTGTCGGATGCGGCTGAAAAAATCGTCAAAGCGGTGAAGGGGTAAGTCCGATGGCAGTTCTTGTCGATAAACATACGAAAGTCATCTGTCAGGGCTTCACCGGCTCTCAGGGTACGTTCCATTCGGAACAGGCGATTGCCTATGGCACGAAAATGGTCGGGGGGGTTACGCCCGGCAAGGGCGGGCAGACCCATCTGGACCTGCCAGTGTTCAATTCGGTGCATGAAGCGAAGGCCGTGACGGAAGCCAATGCCACCGTCATCTATGTGCCGCCGCCCTTTGCCGCCGATTCGATCCTTGAAGCGATCGATGCGGAAATGGAACTGATTGTCTGCATCACCGAAGGGATTCCGGTTCTGGACATGATGCGCGTCAAACGCGCGCTGATTGACAGCAAATCGGTGCTGATCGGCCCGAACTGCCCCGGTGTCATCACGCCCGATGCGTGCAAGATCGGCATTATGCCCGGCCATATTCACCGCCGCGGTTCGGTCGGTGTGGTGTCGCGTTCGGGTACGCTGACCTATGAAGCGGTGAAACAGACCACGGATGTAGGCCTGGGCCAGTCCACCTGCGTTGGTATAGGCGGCGACCCCATCAAAGGGACCGAGCATCTTGATGTTCTGGAATGGTTTCTGGCCGATGATGAAACCGAATCAATCATCATGATCGGGGAAATCGGTGGCAGTGCCGAAGAAGAAGCGGCGCAATTCCTGAAAGATGAAGCAAAACGCGGGCGTTCCAAACCCTGCGCGGGCTTCATTGCAGGGCGCACGGCCCCTCCGGGGCGGCGTATGGGCCATGCTGGCGCGATTGTTGCTGGCGGCAAGGGCGGGGCTGACGATAAGATCGAGGCGATGAAAAGCGCCGGGATCATCGTTGCTGACAGCCCTGCCGGTCTGGGCGAGGCCGTGCTGAAAGCCATTGGCAAATAAACCGATCCCGCCAAAGAGGGGCAGAAAATGACCGTAGCGCAGGCTATTCAGGACGGGTTTCGCAAAGCGTTGACATTCTCAGGACGGTCACGCCGTCCTGAATACTGGTTGTTTTTTGCCTTTGTCTTTGGCGGGGCCGGGGTGCTGGGCGCGCTTGAACTTGCCATTGGGGGCACCACTGGCGGGGTCTTGCTGCGCGCATTCCAGATCATTGTGTTCCTGCCGTTTCTGGCCGTGGGCTGGCGCCGCTTACAGGATACCGGTCGCCCCGGCTGGTTCCTGCTGGTGCCTGCCGCGATTGTTGTGGCCAGCACGTTTGTGTCGGGGTCGGTGTTCCAGCAGATGATAAGCCTTGTTCTGTCCCCGTTCGGTCTTGCGGTACGGGGCGGGCCGGGGGGGCTTGTGGGCGTCATGTCCCTTGTCCAGGTCCTGGCAGGGCTGGTCATCGTCTTCTGGATGTCGCGCCCCAGCCAGCGTGGACCCAACGCCTATGGCCCCGAACCGCGCGTGCATTAACGCGCATAAACTTTCCCACCGTAGCACAAAGGTGCTGACATGAATGACCACAGCCCGAACGATCAGATGAACACGCAGGATTTCCTGGAAGGGCATAATGCCGGATATGTCGAGGCCCTTCAGGCCCGTCATGCCGCTGACCCTTCATCGGTTGACACGGCATGGGCCGAATATTTCCGCGCTCTTGGCGAAACAAACGGCGACGCGACACGCGCAGCCGCTGGTCCCAGCTGGGCACGCCGCGACTGGCCGCCGCTGCCTAATGATGACCTGACCGCTGCGCTGACCGGCGAATGGCCGGTCGCCGCCGCGCCCAAACCCGCCACGAAACCCGCAAGCGGCGAAGCGGATGCCGCTGCTGAAAAGATCACCGCCAAGGCCGCCGAAAACGGCGTCACCCTGACCACCGAACAGGTGCGCGGCGCGGTTCTGGACAGCCTGCGCGCGCTGATGATCATCCGCGCTTATCGTATCCGGGGCCATCTGGTTGCTGATCTGGACCCGCTGGGCCTGCAACGCGAAGAACCACATCCCGAACTGGACCCGCGTTCTTACGGTTTCACCGAAGCCGATATGGACCGCCCGATTTTCATCGACAATGTTCTGGGTCTTGAAGTCGCCTCGCTGCGCGAGATTATCGACATCCTGCAACGCACCTATTGCGGCACATTCGCGCTACAGTTCATGCATATTTCCAACCCGGAACAAGTGTCCTGGCTGAAGGAACGCATCGAAGGGCTGGGCAAGGAAATCCAGTTCACCAAACATGGCCGCCGCGCCATCCTTAACAAGCTGGTAGAGGCCGAGGGTTTCGAGAAGTTCCTGCATGTCAAATATATGGGCACCAAGCGCTTCGGTCTGGACGGGGGCGAAGCTGTCATTCCCGCGATGGAACAGATCATCAAGCGCGGTGGCGCGCTGGGGGTGCGTGAAATCGCAGTCGGCATGCCGCATCGGGGCCGGCTGAACATTCTGGCCAATGTGATGGGCAAACCTTACCGCGCCATTTTCAACGAATTTCAGGGCGGCAGCTTCAAACCCGAAGATGTGGACGGGTCAGGTGATGTGAAATACCACCTTGGCGCGTCGTCAGACCGGGAATTTGACGGTAACACAGTGCATTTGTCGCTGACGGCCAACCCGTCGCATCTGGAAGCAGTGAACCCTGTCGTTCTGGGCAAGGTACGCGCAAAACAGGACCAGATCGGCGATGCGGAACGCCGTCAGGTTCTGGGGGTGCTGCTGCATGGCGATGCGGCATTTGCAGGGCAGGGCATCATTGCCGAAGGGTTCGGCCTGTCGGGGCTGCGCGGTCACCGCACGGGCGGCACGATCCATCTGGTTGTGAATAACCAGATTGGTTTCACCACTGCGCCGCATTTCAGCCGCTCTTCGCCCTATCCGACAGATATCGCCCTGATGGTGGAAGCGCCGATTTTCCACGTGAATGGCGATGACCCGGAAGCGGTGGTGCATGCCGCCAAGGTGGCCACGGAATTCCGGCAGAAATTCCTGAAAGATGTCGTGATCGACGTATTCTGTTATCGCCGTTTCGGCCATAACGAAGGCGACGAGCCGATGTTCACCAACCCGGCCATGTATACCCGCATCAAGAAGCATAAATCGACCTTGCAGCTTTATACGGAACGTCTGGTCGCGGACGGGCTGATTCCCGAAGGGGAAATCGATGATATGAAAGCCGCGTTTCAGGCGCATCTGAATGATGAATTTGAAACCGGCAAAACCTATAAGCCCAACAAGGCCGACTGGCTGGACGGGCGCTGGTCACACCTGAACCGAGAGGGCGAGGAATACCAGCGGGGTCAGACATCGATTCCCAGCGAAACACTGGCGGAACTGGGCGGAGCGCTGACGCGCTATCCCGAAGGGTTCAACATTCACAAGACTGTTGTGCGCCAGCTGGAGGCCAAGAAGGAAATGTTCGCGTCCGGTCGCGGTTTTGACTGGGCGACAGCCGAATCGCTGGCCTTCGGATCGCTGGTGACCGAAGGGTATCCTGTGCGCCTGTCTGGTCAGGATTCGACGCGCGGCACGTTCAGCCAGCGCCATTCCGCCTTTGTCGATCAGCAATCCGAGGATCGCTACTATCCTTTGAACAATATCAAGGAAGGGCAGGCGCGCTTCGAGGTAATCGATTCGATGCTGTCGGAATATGCGGTTCTGGGGTTTGAATATGGCTATTCACTGGCCGAACCGAATGCACTGGTGATGTGGGAAGCGCAGTTTGGCGATTTTGCCAATGGCGCGCAGATCATGTTCGATCAGTTCATCAGCTCTGGCGAAAGCAAATGGTTGCGCATGTCCGGTCTGGTAATGTTGTTGCCGCACGGGTTCGAAGGGCAGGGGCCGGAACACAGTTCCGCCCGGCTGGAACGCTTCTTGCAGCAATGCGCGCAGGATAACTGGATCGTTGCGAACTGCTCCACGCCTGCGAACTATTTCCATATTCTGCGCCGCCAGATTCACCGCAGCTTCCGCAAGCCGCTGGTGCTTATGACGCCGAAATCGCTGCTGCGCCATAAGCTGTGCATTTCGGAAGCCGCTGACTTCACCGAAGGATCCAGCTTCCACCGGGTGTTGTGGGACGACGCGCAAAAGGGCAACAGCACCACGGAACTGGTGGCTGATGACAAGATCAAGCGCGTGGTCATGTGTTCGGGCAAGGTCTATTATGACCTGCTGGAAGAACGCGATGCGCGCGGGATCACGGATATTTACCTGCTGCGTGTGGAGCAATTCTATCCCTTCCCGGCGATGGCGCTGCTGAAGGAACTGGAACGCTTCCTCAATGCAGAAATTGTCTGGTGTCAGGAAGAACCGAAGAACCAGGGTGCCTGGAGCTTCATCGAGCCGAATATCGAATGGGTTCTGGGACGTCTGAAAGGGGCCAGCAAACGCCCCCGCTATGTGGGGCGCACAGCAAGTGCCTCGCCTGCGACAGGGCTTGCCAGTCAACATAAAGCACAACAAGAAGCGCTCGTGAATGAAGCGCTGACAATCGAGGGATAACAAGACCATGTCCACCGAAGTTCGAGTGCCCACACTGGGCGAAAGCGTTTCCGAAGCGACGGTTGCAACCTGGTTCAAGAAGCCCGGTGACGCAGTTGCGGTTGATGAAATGCTGTGTGAACTGGAAACCGATAAGGTGACCGTTGAAGTACCATCGCCCGTGGCAGGCACATTGGGCGAGATTGTCGCGCAGGAAGGCGACACCGTAGGCGTTGATGCGCTGCTGGCGATGATCAGCGAACCCGGTGCCGCCGCAACCCCCAGCGAAGCAGCCAAGGCCCCGGCAAAAGCGGCCCCTGAAGCGCAAGATGATGCGGGCGGCAATGTCGATGTCATGGTGCCTGCTCTGGGCGAAAGCGTGTCAGAGGCGACTGTCGCAAGCTGGTTCAAGAAACCCGGCGATGCGGTCGAACAGGATGAAATGCTGTGCGAGCTGGAAACCGACAAAGTGTCGGTCGAAGTGCCCGCGCCCGCATCCGGCGTGCTGGCGGAAATTCTGGCAGAGGAAGGCAGCACAGTTGCCGCAGGCGGCAAGCTGGCGGTGATTTCCGGCGGCGCCGTGGCATCAGGTGCATCCGGTACTGCGGCACCTGCCGCGCCCTCCTCTTCAAGCGGGCGGGATGTGGAAGACGCGCCTTCGGCCAAGAAGCTGATGGCCGAAAAAGGGCTGTCGCCTGATCAGGTTACCGGAACCGGCCGTGACGGGCGCATCATGAAGGAAGACGTGCAGAAAGCAGCGGCGGCCCCAGCGGCCCAGCCTGCGGCTGCACCGGCTGTGCCCACCCCTGCCGCTGCCCCACGGGCGCCGGTCGCCGCCGATGACGCTGCGCGCGAAGAGCGGGTGAAGATGACGCGCCTGCGCCAGACCATCGCGCGCCGCCTGAAGGATGCGCAGAACACCGCCGCCATGCTGACCACCTATAACGAGGCCGACATGGGCGGCATCATGGATCTGCGCAAGGAATACAAGGACCAGTTCGAGAAGAAGCATGGTGTGAAGATGGGCTTCATGTCCTTCTTCGTGAAAGCCTGCTGCCATGCGCTCAACGAAGTGCCCGAAGTGAATGCCGAAATCGACGGCACCGATGTAATCTACAAGAACTACGTCCATATGGGCGTGGCCGTGGGCACACCGAACGGGCTGGTCGTGCCGGTTCTGCGCGACGCGCATCAGATGGGCTTCGCCGAGATTGAAAAGCGCATCGCCGAAATGGGCAAACGCGCGCGTGACGGCAAATTGTCGATGGCCGAAATGCAGGGCGGCAGCTTCACCATTTCCAATGGCGGGGTTTACGGCTCGCTGATGTCCTCGCCTATTCTGAACCCGCCGCAATCGGGTATTCTGGGCATGCACAAAATCCAGGAACGCCCGATGGTTGTCGGCGGCCAGATCGTGGCCCGCCCGATGATGTATCTGGCGCTCAGCTATGACCACCGCATCGTCGACGGCAAAGGCGCGGTGACCTTCCTTGTGCGCGTGAAAGAGGCGCTGGAGGATCCGCGGCGGTTGTTGATGGATTTGTGAAGTTTATGCTGCTGTCGTGGACCAAAAGAGAAATGCCAGCCCTAGTATGGGCTGGCGTCCCATTTTGGTTCAAACGGTCGAAAGAAACTGTTTGCCTCCGAGGGCGCGCCTGCATCTCGAGTCATGGAAACCCAGAACTCTGGTGTGAATCTGTCGCTACAAAACGAAAAGTAGCGGAGTGCATTTATGAGATCGCTCCTTGTCCAGCTAGAATCACCGCTCCGGATCCCCAACTCAGTTTCAAGCTGATATACGGTCGGTGGCGCGGAATCCTTAAGGAATGCATCATTAAGTTTTTTCGACAGGACGTCCATCATTTGCTCTGTGGGGTGAAAGAACTCCTCAAAGCCTCGGTGGAGACTGCCAGAAGTGAAAATGGGGAACGTGGAAGAAGACCACGCAAACAGATCAGAGTCCGAGCATTGGTTCGGATTGTCCTGACCCAAGCCAGTCAACACCAAGAGTCGCATGATTTGAAACTCTCGCAATCCGTCAGCTTTATTTGTATTACTGTCCATATTTTGCGCTCCTTTGTTGTTGGAGCCATGGATGTGGTTATTAGCACGCTCAGGTTCAAGTGTTCTTGCGCCCCTGAGCAAAACTTGATGATGAGATTTGTTCCATGACCCCCGAACTCACAGCCCTCACCCTCGCCGCCCTCCTGCAAATGCTGCAGTTCCTCCTCTTTGCCATCCCCGCAAATCTGGAGCTTGGCACAAATTACACGGGCAGCTCGCGCGATTACGCCCCCGACAAGCCCATGTCGAAACGTACCGCCCGCCTGCAACGCGCACTGAACAACCACTTTGAGGGGCTGATCCTCTTTGGTATCGCCGCAACCGTCATCACAATATCCGGCCAGTCCAGCAGTTTCACAGCCGCTTGTGCCTTCACCTATCTTGCCGCCCGCATCCTCTATATCCCGGCCTATGCTTTCGGTCTGAACCCGTGGCGCTCGCTCATCTGGGCCATCGGCTGGGCAGCCACGTTGCTGATGCTGATCGCGGCGCTGTTGTGATGCTTCATTCTGGCAAAAATATCCTCGGGGGGTGCGGGGGGCAGACAGCCCCCCGCCTCTTCGCCTGAAAAAAGGAGACACCCATGTCCTACGACCTCATCGTGATCGGCGCTGGCCCCGGCGGCTATGTCTGTGCCATTCGTGCCGCCCAACTGGGCCTGAAAGTGGCCTGTGTCGAAGGGCGCGACACACTGGGCGGAACCTGCCTGAATGTGGGCTGCATCCCCTCGAAGGCGCTGTTGCACGCGACGCATCAACTGCACGAGGCAGAGCATAATTTCGACACGATGGGCCTGACCGGTGCCAAGCCAAAGGTCGATTGGAAAAAGATGCTGGGCTATAAATCCGACGTGATCGGCCAGAACACCAAGGGCATTGAATTCCTGTTCAAGAAGAACAAGGTGGACTGGATCAAGGGCTGGGCATCCATCCCCGCTGCAGGCAAGGTGCAGGTCGGCGACAAGACCTATGAGACGAAGAAAATCGTCATCGCGTCGGGGTCCGAATCCAGCCCGTTGAAAGGCGTGGAGGTGGATGAGAAAACCATCGTCTCCTCTACCGGCGCGCTGGAACTGGGCAAAATCCCAAAGAAACTGGTTGTCATCGGCGCGGGCGTGATCGGGTTGGAAATGGGCTCGGTCTTTGCGCGTCTGGGGGCAGAGGTGACAGTGGTTGAATATCTGGACCGCATCATCCCCGGCAATGACGGCGAAGTTGCCAAATCCTTTCAGCGCTTGCTCGCCAAGCAGGGGATGACGTTCATTCTGGGCGCGGCAGTACAATCAGCGTCAGCCACCAAGACCAAGGCGACCGTGACCTATAAGTTGCGCAAGGATGACAGTGAACACAAGCTGGACGCCGATACAGTGCTTCTGGCCACGGGGCGGCGGCCTTTTGTGGACGGGCTGGGGCTGGACGCGCTTGGCGTGAAAATGACCGAACGCGGCCAGATCGCAACCGACAAGCATTACGCGACCAGCATTGCTGGCGTCTATGCGATCGGTGACGTGATCGAAGGGCCGATGCTGGCCCACAAGGCAGAGGATGAAGGCATGGCCGTGGCCGAAATCATTGCAGGGCAGGCGGGCCATGTGAATTACGGTGTCATTCCCGGCGTCATTTATACCTGGCCAGAGGTGGCTTCGGTCGGAGAAACCGAAGAAACCCTGAAAGAGGCGGGGCGCACCTATAAGGTCGGCAAGTTCAGCTTCATGGGTAATGGCCGCGCGAAGGCGAATTTCGCAGGCGATGGTTTCGTGAAAATCCTTGCCGACAAGGACACGGACCGCATTCTTGGGGCGCATATCATTGGTCCCTATGCGGGGGATCTGATTCATGAAATCTGTGTTGCGATGGAATTCGGTGCCGCTGCAGAGGATCTGGCGCGCACCTGCCATGCCCACCCCACCTATTCGGAAGCGGTGCGCGAAGCGGCGCTTGCCTGCGGGGACGGCGCGATCCACGCCTGAAGGCCTGCGGTATACGGATGTGAAACCCCGCGAAATCAAGGTCAGGCAGTTATATGAACTGCCTGACCTTTTGCATTGGTGCTGGAAATTTTCGCACTCCGGCATATGCATTTCGCATGAACCCGCCGCAAATTTCTGCGCAACCTGTGACCCGGACGTTATCATTGCGTCATTGTTTTCACGCATTCTGTCCATGGCAGGTGAAACCGGGCATTTGTTCTGCGAAAATCAAAACCCGGTGGCAAGTTTGCTGGACAGGGCGTGTCCGGCGCTGTAAATGGTCATTGATAGCGCTAACGCGGCGATATTGCGCCGCAGCATCAGGAGGGTGTCATGGTCGCTCGCGTCATTCCGGTGGAGTGTTTTGATCTGGTTGTGTTCGGTGCAACCGGTGATCTGGCACGGCGGAAAATACTGCCCGGTCTGTTCCGTCGCTGGAAAGAAGGTCAGATTCCCGAAGGCTCGGCGATTGTGGGTGCGGCGCGCAGTTCCTTCACCCGCGATGATTTCCGCACCCTTGTGCAGGAAGCGTTGACCGAATTTCTGCCGGAAACCGAACTGGACCCTGCCGTTGTCGCCAGCTTTCTTGACCTGCTGGATTACGTCACGATTGACGCGCGCGGCACTGCTGGCTGGGAAGATCTGGCCGCGAAAATGCGCCCCGATGTGGTGCGCGCCTTCTATTTCTCGGTCGCGCCCGCATTGTTCGGGGATCTGGCGCAACGGCTGCATGAACGCGGCATTGCGCATCGCCAGTCAAGAATCGTGGTCGAAAAACCTTTCGGCAATGACCTGACCAGTGCGCGCGCCCTGAATCAGATCCTGGCAGAATTCTTCAAGGAAGATCAGATTTACCGGATCGACCATTATCTGGGCAAGGAAACCGTCCAGAACCTGATGGCTGTGCGCTTTGCCAATATCCTGTTTGAACCGCTGTGGAATTCGCAATTCGTGGACCATGTGCAGATTACGGTTGCTGAAACAGTGGGCGTGGGCGGGCGCGGCGAATACTACGATAAATCCGGCGCGATGCGCGACATGGTGCAGAACCACATGATGCAGCTGCTGTGCCTGATCGCGATGGAACCGCCGCATTGTTTTGAACCCGATGCCATGCGCGATGAAAAGCTGAAGGTGATTCGCGCGCTGGACCCTGTGACCCCGGCTGAAATTGTGCGCGGTCAGTACAAGGGAAAAGGCGGGGATGATTATCTGACGGAATGCGGTGACCCTGCATCGCGCACCGAAAGTTTCATTGCGCTGAAACTGCATGTGTCAAACTGGCGCTGGAAGGGTACGCCCTTCTATCTGCGGACCGGCAAGCGGCTGAAATCGCGCGCCTCGGAAATTGCTGTCAGCTTCAAGGAACCGCCCCATTCGATTTTCGGGGAATCGAACCAATGGCGGGAAAATGTGCTTGTCATCAGGTTGCAACCTGATGAAGGCATGGATCTGCGCGTGATGATCAAGGAACCGGGTCCGGGGGGCATGCGCCTGAAAGATGTGGCGCTGGACATGAGCTTTGCCGAAGCTTTGGGCAGCGATCTGGATATTCCCGATGCCTATGAACGGCTGATCATGGATGTGATCCGCGGGAACCAGACCCTGTTCATGCGCGGAGATGAGGTGGAGGCCGCCTGGGCCTGGGTTGATCCGGTGATCGCTGCATGGGAAAAGCATGGAGATCAGCCTGAACCTTATGAACCCGGCTCTACCGGGCCGGAAGGGGCGCTGATGCTGATGCATAAGGACGGACGCCGCTGGCGGGAGATCAGATAATGGAATTCCATAGCTATCCTGACCGTGAAATGATGATGCTGCGACTGGCACAGCGCATTTCGTCGGAATTGGGTGAAACGCTGCGGTCCAGTGGCCGAGCCAGCCTGTCAGTGCCCGGTGGCACAACGCCCGGCCCGGTTTTTGATACGCTGTCGGGGGCAGAACTGGATTGGGCAAATGTGGCGGTCATGCTCAATGATGAACGCTGGGTAAGCGAGGACAGCCAGCGGTCCAATACGCGGCTGTTGCGCGAACGGCTGCTGACGGGGCGGGCGGCTGCGGCGACGCTGGTGCCGTTATATGCCGACGCGCCCACTCCCGAAGATGCGATCGACGATCTGGCCGAAGGTGTATCCGCGCATTTGCCGATATCGGTATTGTTGCTGGGAATGGGGGCGGATATGCACACGGCCAGCCTGTTTCCAGGTGCCGATAATCTGGAACAGGCGCTGCGCAATGACGCGCCCCCCCTGATGGCGATGCGCGCGAATGCGGCCGGCGAGCCGCGCATCACCCTGACCGCGCCGGTGCTGAAATCGGCGTTGCGGGTGCATATTCTGATTACCGGCGCGGAAAAGCGTGCGGCGCTGGAAAAGGCTGCAAAACTGCCCCCGCTGGAGGCCCCGGTTGCCTGCATTCTGGATCAGGCGCAGGTGCATTGGGCCGAATGAAGGGAACAGGGCTGATGCCCTGTTTTTGAGTATATATGGCAAGATGAAAACCAATCCGTCACATGACAAAGCAAGGGGCAGGGAATGAGCATCTGGGGTAAACTGGCCAAGCATCAGCGCGCGACCGAAGGGCGGCATATGCTGGATCTGTTCGCCGATGATGACCACCGCGCGGCGGAATTTTCTGTGCACGCGGGCGATATGGTTCTGGATTATTCCAAGACCTGTATCGATACCGAAGCGCGGGATTTGTTGGTGCAGCTTGCGCGCGACAGCGGGGTTGACGTGCGACGCGCGGCCATGTTTGGCGGCGAGCAGATCAACGAAACCGAAGGGCGCGCAGTGTTGCATGTGGCGCAACGTGCGGATGATGACGCGGTTATCACTGTTGGCGGGGATGATGTCATGCCCCGGTTACGCGACATCCGCGCGCGTGCCTATGCCTTCGCCGAAGATGTGCGGCAGGGCCGGTTCCGGGGGCAGGGCGGCGCGATTACCGATGTGATCAATATCGGCATTGGCGGGTCCGATCTGGGGCCGGCCATGGCCACGCTGGCACTGGCACCATGGCATGACGGGCCAAAGGTTCACTATGTGTCCAATGTGGACGGGGCGCATATTGCCGACACGCTGAAGGGGCTGAACCCGGAAACGACGCTGGTGATCGTGGCCTCCAAGACATTCACCACGATTGAGACGATGACCAATGCGCGCACTGCACGTGACTGGATGGCCGGGCGGGTTTCTGACCCTGCGGCGCAATTTGCGGCTGTGTCCACTGCGTTGGACAAGACCGTCGATTTCGGCATCGCGCCTGCGCGGGTGTTCGGGTTCGAGGATTGGGTCGGCGGGCGCTATTCGATGTGGGGACCGATTGGTCTGGGGCTGATGATCGCTATCGGCGCGCAGCAATTCGATGCCATGCTGGCGGGTGCGCGGGCGATGGACCGCCATTTCAGCGATATGCCGCTGGAACAGAATATGCCGGTTCTGCTGGCAATGGTGGGTGTGTGGCATAACCAGATCTGCGGCCATGCAACCCGCGCCGTGCTGCCCTATGATCAGCGGTTGGCGCGGCTTCCGGCCTATTTGCAGCAACTGGAGATGGAATCGAACGGCAAGCGTGTCGATATGTCCGGCCGCGATCTGGACCGCCAGTCCGGGCCGGTTGTCTGGGGCGAGCCGGGCACGAATGGCCAGCACGCATTTTATCAGCTTATCCATCAGGGCACGCGGGTTGTGCCCTGCGAATTCCTGCTGGCCGCACGGGGGCAGGAGCCGGAACTGGCGCATCAGCACAAACTGCTTGTGGCCAATTGCCTGGCGCAATCCGAAGCGCTGATGTGTGGGCGGTCCCTGGAACAGGCGCGCGGTATCATGGCTGCCAAAGGGTTGCAGGGCGCCGAGCTGGACCGGCAGGCCCGCCATCGGGTTTTCCCCGGCAATCGCCCGTCCACAACGCTGATCTATCCACAACTGACCCCCTTCACGCTGGGCCAGATCATCGCGCTTTATGAGCACCGCGTTTTTGTCGAGGGAGTTGTCCTCGGGATCAATTCCTTTGATCAATGGGGGGTCGAGCTGGGCAAGGAACTGGCCGTGGCACTGGCCCCGCTGCTTGACGGCGATGCGGCGGCGATGGCGACCAAAGACCCGTCAACGCGGCAATTGCTGGGCTATCTGCGCGCGCATCAGGTGGGTTGAATCCAGAGGTTTACGCATGCTATCGCGCGGAACAAGGCCGCAGGCCCCCGCGCTATCGGCGGGCCGTCCTGCGGCCTGCCGATTATGCCAGCGTCATAGCACGCCTTGTATGTCGGGATATTCCGCCTGCATAAAGTGCATTCCTTGAATGTCGGACCGGTAGACCCCGGCCCGCCGATAGCGCAGGCTCTGCGCGGGCCAACACCCGCTTGGCGCCGCAACCACCCGTCAACGCGCCGTTTTCAACCTGATCCTGCCCCCGCCCGTGATCCGGTAGGGGCAGGAGGGGTCAGAATTCCACAATCGTGTCGAAATCCACCGGCGCTTCGGCGGCGGGGGCGAAATAGCTGTCGACATCCAGTGTGATGGATGCGCGGGTGCCATCCTCGGAAATGACGCCGCTGGAACTTTCGATCCGCGCGCCGGTCACCGACAGGTTGATGGACATGCCTGCCAGCATCTGGCGCATCATGGCCATCATCGCTGGGTCGGCATCATCGCCTGCCATATCTTCGGCGATGGTGCTGAGCGGCAGCAGCACCTGGGTGCGGTTGTTGCCCAGATAGGTGATGCTGCCCTGCATGTCATCGTCGGGTGCATCTACACCTTCGGGGTTCATGATTTCGGCATAGGTGCCGGTTTGGTCGAAATCGCAGCGCGCATGGGTGTCGGTCAGCGTCAGGGTGCCGCCGTCGTCTTCGTCGCAGAAGGACGCATCGCCCCCGCTCATGTCAAAAAACTGGCGCTGCATCTGCATGAAACCGGTCATGCGGGCGGTGTCCTCGTCAATGACCTCAAGCGACAGATCCACTTCAATGCAGGCGGATAATGCCAGGGCGGCAGGCAGGGTGAACAGGATTTTGCGCATGGCATGTCCTTACTGATGTGGAAGTTGACACCCATAGAAAAACAGAAAAAACCCGTCAGGGCCAGATTAAACTGGTCCTGGCCTGTGGCCTTTGCCGCAATCGGCGGGCGCGGGAGCAATGTTTCCAGCGCGTGGATGCGCGTCCCTTAGCCGCCTGTGCAATGTGCGCCGGTCGGCGCCTCTCCCGAACCAAGTGCGAAGGGGGGCGGTGCGGCAAACAGGTCCGGCGCGCCGCTGCGCGCAAGATCCAGCGCCAGAATGACCAGCATCAGGCCAAGGGCAAGCCCGCCGACCACAGGGCGCGAAAACTGACGGAACCCGGTCATACTGCCACCCCCCGCGCGAGTGCCGGCCGCAGGATATAGGGGCGCAATCTGATCCCGAGGGTGGACCCAATGAAGGCCGCGATCAACCAGACCCAGCCATGCAGTGACCCGGTTGAAATGCCGCTGAAGAACGCGCCTACATTGCAGCCGAATGCCAGCCGTGCCGAATAGCCCAGCACCACACCGGCCAGCAGCACCCAGCCATAGGTGCCGGTTGTCAGCGCCTGTGCCGGTGCGCCGGGGTCACTGCGCCAGCGCATGACCGCGAATGCACCCATCAGCAGGCCGATATTTGTCAGCGATGTCACATCGGTCAGAATGGATGCGCCCAGGCGTTCCGCGTTCCCCGGTGCCGCCCAGAACGCGATTGTGCCCAAGTCTGCACCACCGGCCTGCGCGATTTTCGCACCCCACAG
Organism: Roseinatronobacter alkalisoli; assembly: GCF_028745735.1. Lineage (GTDB taxonomy): Bacteria > Pseudomonadota > Alphaproteobacteria > Rhodobacterales > Rhodobacteraceae > Roseinatronobacter > Roseinatronobacter alkalisoli. The sequence continues at coordinate 26,969 of NZ_JAQZSM010000009.1, read as the reverse complement.
GCCCAGCCCGTAGACAATGCCCCATGGCTGCCCTGCAACCACCAGATTGGCCAGTGCCAGTGCCGCAATCAATGCCGCCGCCCACCACAGCCGTGCAGGGGGCATGCGCTTTCCGGGGGCCGCGCGCAATGCGGTGATCAGCACCAGCGCTGCCAGCCCCGCAAGCGTGAGGATCAGCCCGCCCTGTGCGCCCAGCACCCCCTGAAACGAAATGACGGGTAGGGTGGCAATCCCTGTCCACCAGCCCAGATGCAGCGTGCCCGCAAAACTGCCGATGATGAAGCCCGCAAGTGCGATCAGCCCGACCAGATTGCCGCTGCCTGCGTTTATCAGTGTGCCGGACCCACAGCCCATGACCAGCTGCATCGCCGCGCCAAAGACAAACGCACCAAGGATCATGGCCAGCCCGACAGGGGCATGTGCGCCGTTCAGTTCCTGCGGGTTTGCCGCCATCAGCGGGAAGGCCACGGCGGCCACAAGGGCGATGGCGATGAATTGCGCGATCAACCCGCGCCCGTCGCGGTCAGTGACAATCATGCGCCATGGTCCGGCAAAACCGAAGCGCAGCCCTTCCAGCACCAGCCCGAAGCCAAGCCCGATCATGACCAGAAACCCCGCACGTGGCCCAGCCATGACAAAGGTGAACCCCGTAAGCCCCAGCAGCAGCAGGACAACGGAAATACGGCGTGTGAACATTGATCCGGACCTTTCATGACAGCATGTCGCGCGCAGATGATGCGCGCGACAAATATGACTTCCTGATGTGTTATATGCCCTGCGGGCCGGTCAGAACAGCCCTTCCACCCAGCGCTTTGTCGACATCCACAAATAGGCTATGCGGCTAGGTTCATTGTCCAGCGCGTTGCCGCTGGCCGCATATTCGGCCATGCTTTCAGCGTAAAGGCGGGTGTTTTCCACCGCTGCCAGTTCGTGCAGGGCGAACCAGTTCAACGCGGCCCAATGTCCGGTATTGCAGAAGGAAACAGTGATTGGGGCATCATCAAGGCCCTGTTGCGCCGCAATTTCGCGGGCGCGCGCGGCATCGACCATGCGGTTCCCCTCAAAGAAATCCGAGAATTCAAGGTTTTCAGCCCCGCGTACTGTGCCGGGGCGTGCGATGGACCATGTGATCCCCTGAAAGAAGCCTTCGGGGCGGCTGTCCACCAACCGCGCCGCGCCGCTTTCCGACAGTTCGGCCACTTCCGCAGTGGAGATATACCATTCATCCGTCCATTGCGCCATGAAATCGGACACGGCAGGTTCAACCGCCTGCGTGGACACGGGCAAGCCCGCTTCGGCCCATGCGGCAAAACCGCCATTCAGCAGCGCCAGATCCTGAACGCCCAGTGATTTCAGTGTCCAGTACACGCGCGCGGCCGCCCCCATATCGGACGGGTTGGTGCCGGCATGCACGATAACTGTGGGAATATCCGCTTCGATGCCGACGCGGGTTGCTTCCATTTCATAGTCGAGTTCTGCACGCAGCGCGCCGGGATTATTCGGCCCGCCGCGCCATTCCGAATAGGGCGAAAAGGCAGCGCCGGGAATATGGCCCTGATCAAAATCGCCGGTAACATGGATCACGCGGATGTCGTCATCGCTGTCCAGATAGCCCGCAAGCTGGTCGGGTTCCAGCAGCGGTGACCATCCTTGTGGCGTGGCAAGCGCAAGGCCGGGCAGTGAAGCAAGGGTCAGTGTCAGGGCAGTTTGGCGCAGCATCGGGCAGACTCCTGATAAGATAGGGGCGCGACAGGACATTTTGTCCGTCATTGCCCATCAGCTAGGGGCAGAGGCGGCTTTCGGCAAGGGGAATAGCGTTGCGCAGGCCTATGACCGGTGCGGCGGATTTCCGGACATTCATCAGGGATGCGGGATATGGTTCGGCGGAACGGACGCTTGCGGAAGAAATATCCCCCTGCATCCGGGATATTGAATGCAATTATTCCATTTTGCGATTGTGTTACGTTTTCCAGCATCGTCGCGCCTGTTCCGGGCTGCCCGGTGGTGCGTGTGGCACAACCTGCCTTGCAGGGGCGGGGCTTGTCATTCGGACGGCGTCAAGTTAGCTGCGGGCCTGCATTGATCAAGGAACACTGCCATGGCCGAAACATTGCTGGATCAGGCATATGCCGCATCAGAAGCCGCCCCCGATGACGTGGCCGCGCGGCTGCGGTATTATTCCCGGCTGGTCGAGGGGGAACTGTATCTGTTGCTGGAAGCCGAAGCTGATGGCGACAGCATTACCCCGAAAGTGTTCGATCTGGAAGACGGGCCGATTGTCGTTGCCTTCGATCTGGAACAGCGCTTGTCAGAATTTACCGGCATCGCCGCGCCCTATGCCGCGATTCCGGGGCGGGCATTGGTGGAAATGCTGGCAGGCAGCACGCCGCCGCTGGGGCTGGGGCTGAATCTGGGTGTGGCACCGTCTGCGCGGCTGTTGCCGCCTGAAATCATGAACTGGCTGGCGCAGACCCTGTCCGAACACCCCGAAGAATTGCAGGAACGCGCGCAGGCCCTGCTGCCGCCGAAGGGCCTGCCGGAAGCATTGCTGCGCGCACTGGACCAGCGTCTTGCCCGTATGGAAGGGCTTGCCGATATGGCCTATCTGGTTGCCGCCGAATATGAAGGCGGCAGGCGCGGGCATATGCTGGCCTTTGTCGATGCGCTGGAGGGGGCAGAACCCGCGCTGGCCCGCGCCGTGCATGGGGCACTCAGCTTTTCCGGGGTGGAAGCGGGCGTGCTGGATGTGACCTTCATTGCCGCATCTGACGGGCGCGCGCCGGAATTTGCCCGTGTGGGCCTGCGCTTCGATCTGCCGCGCGCGCAGCAACCCGCCGCGCCTAAAGCACCCGGGATGGACCCGGATACCCCCCCAAAGCTGCGCTGAGGGAAGCAAAATTTGGGGTATTATTATACCTAAATAATAAGCAACTGAAAACGCTTGTTATTTTGCGGCATAACGGGCTTGACCTGACCGCGCAAATCCCTAAAACGCAGCAATCCCGCGTGCAATTCGCATGCGGCAATGTTCAATCTCTCTGCAAGGTCTCATCATGAAAACCTACACAGCCAAACCGGCGGAGATCGAAAAGAAATGGATCCTGATTGATGCAGAAGGCATCGTTCTGGGCCGTCTTGCTTCGATCATCGCAATGCGCCTGCGCGGCAAGCACAAGGCCACCTTCACCCCGCATATGGATATGGGTGACAATGTTATTGTCATCAATGCCGACAAGGTGCAGTTGACCGGTAACAAGCGCAATAAGCCCAACTACTGGCACACCGGCTATCCCGGCGGGATCAAGTCGCGCACCACCGGCCAGATTCTGGAAGGCAAGTTCCCCGAACGTGTCGTGACGCAAGCGGTCAAGCGCATGCTGCCCGGCGGCCCGTTGTCGCGCCAGCAAATGACCAATCTGCGCGTTTACGCCGGAACAGAGCATCCGCATGAAGCACAACAGCCCGAAGTGCTGGATGTGCGCGCGATGAACACCAAGAATACGCGGAGTGCATGATCATGTCTGACGATCTTAAAACCCTCGACGATCTGAAGTCCGCCATCGCCCCCGTTGCAGAAGCTGCGCCCCTGCGCGAAGCAGTGCGCGACGATCTGGGCCGCGCCTATGCGACCGGTAAGCGCAAGGATGCTGTCGCCCGTGTCTGGATCCGCCCCGGTTCCGGCAAGGTCGTGGTGAACGGCAAGGAAATGAGCGTCTATTTCGCCCGCCCCGTGTTGCAGATGATCCTGCGCCAGCCGTTTCAGGTGGCCGGTGTCGTGGACCAGTTCGACGTGATGGCAACTGTTACCGGTGGTGGCCTGTCGGGTCAGGCCGGTGCAGTCAAGCACGGCATTTCCAAGGCGCTGCAACTTTACGATCCCAGCCTGCGCGCACCGCTGAAAGCGGCAGGGTTCCTGACCCGCGACAGCCGCGTTGTGGAACGTAAGAAATACGGCAAGCCGAAGGCCCGCCGCAGCTTCCAGTTCTCGAAGCGTTAAGGTTTTTTACCTGCAAGATAATGGAACCGCCCGGGCATCACGTCCGGGCGGTTTGCTTTTGGCCCTTTCCCTTTTCCTGCGGGCTTGGTTTACTGGACCCGAACCAAAGGAGGGTCTGATGTATAAGCATATTCTGGTGACGGTCGCATATGACGAAGGCCATGACGCAAGCCCGTCACTACGGGTGGCGCGCGCATTGGCGGATGCCGGGGCGCAGATCAGCCTGATCCACGTGATGGACCCGCCGCCCAGCTTTGCCATAAGCTATCTGCCCGATGGCTGGCGTGATGAAATGCACGACGCGATCGAGGCAGACCTGACAACCCTTGCCGGTGACTGGGAAAATACAGCGGTCCATGTCACCGAAGGGGACGCCGCCCAGCAAATTCTGGATGTCGCGCAGATGCAGGGGGTGGATTGCATTGTCATCGCGTCGCACCGGCCGGGCACGCAGGGGCTGTTTCTGGGGTCCACTGCAACCAAAGTGGTGTCGCGCACGCAATGCGCTGTGCATGTGGTGCGCCGCGCAACATGAGCATTACGCCGGTCAAAGGGTATCGGGTGTTGTTCCTGATGGCGGTGGAGGCGGAATACGGGACGCACCTGCGCGCGCGTTTCGAACCGGTTCTGACTGGCGTTGGCCCGGTGGAGGGCGGGGTGGTCACGGCGGCGACCCTGGCGGCGTTGCAGGGGGCGGATGGGCTGCCTGATCTGGTTGTGTCATTGGGGTCGGCCGGGTCAGCGCGGCTGGCGCATTGTGGCGTATATCAGGCCAGCGCGATTGCCTATCGTGACATGGATGCGTCAGCGCTGGGGTTTGCACGGGGCGTAACCCCGTTTCTGGACCAGCCTGCGGAAATACCGCTGGCCCATCAGATCCCCGGTATTGCACAGGCCAGCCTGTCCACCGGCGGGGCGGTGATTTCCGGTGCGATCTATGACGCGATCGCGCAGGATATGGTCGATATGGAAAGTTATGCGGTGCTGCGCGCCTGTCAGCTCTTTGGCGTGCCCCTGATCGCGCTGCGCGGCATTTCAGACGGCAAGGCCCCGTTGGGTGGGCTGCATGACTGGACCGAGTATCTGCATATCATCGATGAAGGGCTGGCGCAGGCTGTGGACAAGCTGGAACAGGCACTTGATACAGGGGCGGTCATACTTCGCGAGTTGCATTAATTTATGCCTGCAAAGAATTAATATCACTCATAAATTCTGTTATATCTTTGGCCAAGTGATGTCAGTATTTCATAGCCGATAGTGCCGATCAGATCGGCAATATCATCCACCCCCTGATGCGGGCATAGCAGGTCCAGCGCTTCCGGCGCGTCATCAAGCGCGCTGACATCAATCGTCAGCAGGTCCATCGACACGCGGCCAACCAGCGGACAGGGTGTTGCGCCATGCCACAGTGTTACCTTGCCCGACAAGGCGCGGTGTATCCCATCGGCATAGCCCGCAGCGATGGTGGCCACACGCATATCCTGCGGGGCGGTGAAGCTGTTGCCATAGCCCACAGTTTCCCCTTTTGCGACAATCCGTGTCTGGATCACCGGGATGGACAGGCGCACGACCGGGCGCGCATCCGCATAGGGTTGCCCGCCATAAAGCCCGATACCGGGGCGGGTGATGTCAAAATGATAATCGCGCCCCAACAGCACGCCCCCGGTTGCAGACAGCGACCGCGCAACCCCGGTCCCGTCCGTCATGCGCCGGAATTCCGCCAGTTGCTGCGCATTCATCGGGTGATCGGGTTCATCGGCGCAGGCCAGATGCGACATGACCAATGCACAGGGACCGGCCAGCAGATCAGGCGCAAGTGCGGCCCAGTCCTGCGCTTCCATGCCCAGCCGGTTCATGCCGGAATCCAACTGCACGCCATATGGGTGGCCGGGCAGGGCGGCGCGGTGGCGCTGCACCTGTTCGGGGGCGTTCAGCATGGGAATCAGCCTGGCGCCGGAAATCAGCGCTGCATCGCCCTGCATATGCCCGCCATAGATATGAATCGGCAGATCGGGACCAAGGGCTGCGCGCAATGCAGCGCCTTCTTCGGCAATAGCCACGAAAAACCGCCGCGCGCCCGCTTTTGCCAGCGCATTCGCGACCGGCCCGACACCCAGACCATACCCATTGGCCTTGACCGTTGCTGCGGTTTCAACACCGGCAGCCGAGCACGCATCCAGCCCCGTCCAGTTTTCCTGAAGGGCGGAAAGATCGATATGAAGCTGTGTTTGTCCCATGGCCGTGCGATTGCGCCAAGCCCGCGCCAAGGTCAAGATGAAAAAAAACGCGGGGTGCAGCAAGCGGCGAGAAGAGCCCAGAGCCGCCGGTCAGCCGCTACCTTCCTCGTGTCCGCCTGTGACCCGTTCTTACCCTTGCCGCCGTTCGGCCACATCCTTAAAACCGGAAATACGAGCCGCTCCAAGTGAGGGAAAGTCGATGGCGATATCACTCTACGACCTCAGTGTGCCAACCTTCCTGCAGACCGTGCGGGCTGTCGGAGCATTCCTTGATCGTGCGGTCACGCATTGCGCGGAGGCGGGCACTGATCCCGACGACTTCGTGAATGCACGTCTCTTTGACGATATGGCGCCTTTTCATTTTCAAATCGAAGCGGCATGGCATCATTCCGTGTGGGGGATCGAGGCTCTCAAGACCGGCGCGTTCACCCCTCCCGCCTTGGTCGGACCTGTTCCCTTCACTGACCTGCAGGCGATGGTCGGCAAGGCAGAGATGGCGCTGGAGACATTCACTCCGGACGAGGTCAACAGTTGGTCCGGCAAGGAGCTGAACATCGAGCTTCATAGACCGCTCGACGAAGAGGATGCCTGGACACCGTGGGACCCGCGCACCTTGGCCTTCACCTCCGAGACCTTCCTCTTGTCGTTCTCAATGCCGAATTTCCACTTCCACGCTGTCACCGCCTACGACATCCTGCGATCACGTGGCGTGCCACTTGGCAAGCGCGACTACGAAGGTCGGCTGCGCACCAGATCAGCCTAAGCCGAAAGTCCGCTACCCGGACCCGTATCCCGACAGGCGGATCGTCGCCAAACCACCCAAGGCAGACACTCGTCGTTTCCGTAGCGAACGGCCGCGTGGTCCCGCACCGCCGCCGCTCGTTCATGGCGCAGCGAAAGGCTATTTTTGACGCGATCCCAAGGGCAGAGGCAATTTCTCTGACTGGCAAAGGCAGGGCTGTCCGGTACTTTTACAGGGAAAAGATGGTGCTGTGAGAGAGGATTGAACTCTCGACCTCACCCTTACCAAGGGTGTGCTCTACCACTGAGCTACCACAGCCTACCAGTTTCCAGATAGCTAACCCGGTCATTCCCCCGATGCAAGCAGGCTCTGGAAAAGCCTATGTCGTTCCGCCACCTGAAACCGCCCTTGCAGAAAGGCGACCCGACCCTGCCTTCAGCAGCGTCACACGGTGGCGTTGGGCGGCTAGGTAGTCCGAAAATTTTGCGCATGCAACCCCCAATCTGGACGCTTTTTCAAACTTCAGATACGAAGGGCGCATGAGCGACAAGAAACCCGACCCCACCCGCCGCACCAAAACCCCGCCCGACGCGCGCGCAGCGCGGTTGAAAGCGGCGCTGAAAGCGAATATCGCCAGACGCAAGGCACAGGCACGTGCGCGCGACGCGCAGGGCGGGCAACAGGATCACGCCGCGCAGGACACAGAGCATCATAACGAATAAGGGCAAGCAGTATGGATTCGATCGTCATTACCGGCAATGGCCCCCTGAACGGGGTGATCCCGATTGCAGGGGCAAAGAATGCGTGTCTTACGCTGATGCCCGCCACGCTGCTGACAGACCAGCCGCTGACGCTGACCAATGCGCCGCGCCTGTCGGATATCCGCACGATGACGGAATTGCTGGAATCACTGGGCGCGGAAGTGGCCAGCCTGCAGGACGGGCAGGTGCTGGCGCTGTCCAGCCATGACCTGACCAGCCACCGCGCCGATTATGATATTGTGCGGAAAATGCGGGCCTCTATCCTTGTGCTGGGGCCGATGCTGGCGCGTGACGGGCATGCGGTTGTGTCCCTGCCCGGTGGTTGCGCCATTGGGGCGCGGCCTGTGGATCTGCACTTGCGCGCATTGGAAGCGCTGGGGGCGGAACTGGACCTGCGCGATGGCTATGTGCATGCAAAAGCGGTGGGCGGGTTGCGCGGGGCGCGATTCGCCTTTCCCATCGTGTCGGTGGGGGCCACGGAAAATGCGCTTATGGCGGCGACACTGGCGCGCGGGACGACTGTGCTGGAAAACGCTGCGCGCGAACCCGAAATCGTGGATCTGGCGCAATGCCTGAAGCGCATGGGCGCGCAGATCGAAGGCGAAGGCACCAGCACCATCACCATTCAGGGTGTGGCGAGCCTGGGGGCTGCGACCCATCCGGTTGTGACCGACCGGATTGAGCTGGGCACCTATATGCTGGCCCCTGCGATTGCGGGCGGGTCGGTCGAGTTGCTGGGAGGGCGGCTGGAACTGGTGCAGGCATTTGCCGACAAACTGATCGCGGCCGGGGTGGAGGTAGAGGAAACGCCGCGCGGGCTGCGCGTTACGCGCAAGACCGACAGGTTGCGCGCGGTGAATGTGGCGACCGAACCTTTCCCCGGTTTCCCGACCGATCTGCAGGCGCAGTTCATGGCGGCGATGTGCACAGCGGACGGCGAATCGGTGCTGGAAGAACATATCTTTGAAAACCGCTTCATGCATGCGCCCGAACTGGCGCGCATGGGCGCAAGGATTGATGTGCATGGCGGCACGGCGCGGGTTACGGGCGTGGAACGCCTGCGCGGTGCGCCGGTCATGGCCACTGATCTGCGCGCATCGGTGTCGCTGATCCTTGCAGGGCTGGCCGCGGAAGGGGAAACTGTTGTCAGCCGCGTCTATCACCTTGATCGCGGCTATGAACGGGTGGAGGAAAAACTGGGTGCCTGCGGGGCACGCATCGAACGGGTCAGAACGTCATGAGCGATGCACGTTTTGAGGATGGCACAGACCGGCCCTTGCGGGTACAGGCGCTGGACACGGATGATCTGAAAATCCTGTCCGCGCTGGTGCAGGACGCCGTTCTGCCAGTGTCGGAAATGGCATGGGACCGCCAGAAGCGGCGCTTTGCCATGCTGCTGAACCGCTTTCGCTGGGAAGACCGGGTGCGCGCGGGCAATGACGGCCCCCATGAACGTGTGCAGTCGCTTCTGGTTGTCAGCGATGTGATGGGTGTGGCCAGTCAGGGGTTTTCGCGCAAGGATACCGATCTGGTGCTGTCGGTCCTGTCCATCAGGTTTGAGCAAGGTACAGATGGCGCGGGGCATGTGTCGGTTATTCTGGCGGGGGACGGAGAAATCCGGCTGTCGGTGGAATGTCTGGATGCGGCGTTGTCCGACGTGACGCGGCCCTATCGCGCGCCATCGGGCAAAGTGCCGCAGCACCCGCTGGATGAGGATATCTGATGCCTGTGTATCTCGACAGCCGCGATGCCGGGTTTGAAGCGGCCTTTACCACGTTGCTGAACGCCAAGCGTGAAGATGCGGTCGATGTGGATGACACAGTCGCCGCGATCATTTCTGACGTGCGCGCGCGCGGCGATGCGGCGGTGATAGAACTGACCGCGAAATTCGACAAGCTGGATCTGACACCCGACACGCTTGCCTTCACCAGTGACGAGATAGAGGCCGAATGTGCCCGCGTGCCCGAGGCAGAGCGTGCGGCGCTGGAACTGGCGGCGGCGCGCATCCGCGCCTATCACGACCGCCAACGCCCGCAGGACATGCGCTGGACTGATGAGTCGGGCGCGGAACTGGGCTGGCGCTGGGGGCCAGTGGCGGCAGCGGGGCTATATGTGCCGGGGGGGCTGGCCAGCTATCCGTCCTCGGTTCTGATGAACGCCATTCCTGCGCAGGTGGCGGGGGTGCAGCGGCTGGTCATCTGCGCGCCCACACCGGGCGGCAAGGTCAACCCGCTGGTGTTGCTGGCGGCCAAACTGTCGGGGGTTGAAACGGTTTACCGGATTGGTGGCGCGCAGGCGATTGCGGCGCTGGCCTATGGCACGCAGACCATCGCACCGGTGGACAAGATCACCGGGCCGGGCAACGCCTTTGTGGCGGCGGCAAAACGCCGTGTCTTTGGCCGCGTGGGCATTGACATGATTGCTGGCCCGTCTGAAATTCTGGTCATTGCAGATGGCCAGTCGGACCCGGACTGGATTGCGCTTGATCTGCTGTCACAGGCCGAACATGACGAAAGCGCGCAATCCATCCTGATCACCACGGATGCGGCATTCGGCAAGGACGTGGCGCGGGCGGTGGACAAGCGGCTTGAAACACTGGACCGCCGCGCGATTGCGGGGGCAAGCTGGCGCGATTATGGCGCGATCATCACCGTGGGCGACCTGACTGAGGCGGCGGCCCTGTCTGACCGGATTGCACCGGAACATCTGGAACTTTGTGTGGCAGACCCCGAAGCGCTGCTGGCGCAGATCACCCATGCGGGTGCAGTCTTTCTGGGCCATTGGACCCCGGAAGCGATTGGCGATTATATCGGCGGGCCGAACCATGTGCTGCCCACGGCGCGGTCCGCGCGGTTTTCATCGGGTCTGTCGGTGCTGGATTTCATGAAACGCACCACATTGGCGCGGATGACCCCGGAAGCGCTGGCGGCAATCGGACCGGCGGCGGAACAACTGGCCATGTCCGAAAGCCTGCAAGCCCATGGGCTGAGTGTGCGCGCAAGGCTGGACCGGTTGAACCGCTGATGCCGGTTGCATGACCGCGCGTTGTGCGGTTGTGTATTTTTGGCAAGATGAAATATGCGCGGGATACGCGTCGCGGTGTTCATTTTGCAAAAAAAAGGAGAAACCATGTCCGTCCGCCTCTGTGTGTTTGATGCCTATGGGACGCTGTTCGATGTGGATGCAGCGGCGCAGATTGCGGCCAAGGGGCCGGGCGGGGACGCGCTGGCGGAAAGCTGGCCTTGCATATCGGCGGTTTGGCGGCGCAAGCAGCTTGAATACACATGGCTGCGTGCCGCAGCTGGCCATCATGCCGATTTCGCGCAAGTGACCGAAGATGCGCTTGACTGGGCGCTGGAAGATGCCGGGCTTGCAGATGACGGCCTTCGCGCGCGGCTTCTGGCGCTTTATCAGGAATTGCCCGTCTTTGCCGAAGTGCCGGAGGTGCTGCGCGGGCTGGCAGCACAAGGTATGGCGCTTGCAATCCTGTCGAATGGCACACCCTCGATGCTGGCATCTGCGCTGCGTGCGGCGGGGTTGCAGGACATGTTTCAGGCGGTTCTGTCGGTCGAGGATGTGGGCGTGTTCAAACCGGCGGGCGCGGTTTACGACATGGTGGGCAAGCGGTTCGGCACAGCGCCGCAAGAGGTGCTGTTCATTTCATCCAACGGGTGGGATATTTGCGCAGGCGCGGCTTACGGGTTCCGCACGCTGTGGGTGAACCGCGCGGGTGCCCCGGTGGACCGGCTGTTCGGGCGGCCGGATGCGATTGCCCGCGATCTGCATGGCGTATTGCCGCTACCGGGGGATATCTGATGCCGTTTTTCACCGCTTCTGACGGGACGCAGTTGCATTACACTGATACCGGGCATGGGCGCGCATTGTTGTGTCTGGCGGGGCTGACGCGCAATGGCAGCGATTTCGACTATCTGGCGCCGCATCTGCCACCGCTGCGCTTGCTGCGGCTGGATTATCGTGGGCGCGGGCAGTCGCAATGGTCGGGTGCCGAAAGCTACACGGTGCCGCGCGAAGGGGCTGATGTGGTGGAATTGCTGGATTATCTGGGGCTGGATCAGGTGGCGGTGCTGGGTACGTCGCGCGGCGGAATTATTGCCATGTATCTGGCGGCAACGGCCCATGACCGGCTGCGCGGGATCTGCCTGAATGACATTGGCCCGGTGATTGACACAGACGGGCTTGCGCGGATTGCCAGCTATATCGGGCGAACGCCCGCTGCGCGCAGTCATTCCGAGGCGGCGATGGCCCTGGCGCGGGCCTATCCGGAATTCACTGATCTGCCAGCGGGGCGCTGGATGGACGAAGCGCGCAGGCATTTCACCCAGACCGATCAGGGGCTGGATCTGAACTACGATCCCGCGCTGCGCGACGCCTTTCTTGCTGCGATGGACGGGGGCGGCGGGGATATCTGGCCGCTGTTTGACGCCTGCGCCGGTCTGCCACTGGCGCTTATCCGCGGGGCGAATTCGGATTTGCTGAGCGCGGCAACGGCCCAGCAGATGCAGGAGCGTCGCCCCGACATGATCCTTGAGGAGGTGCCCGGGCGCGGGCATATCCCGTTTCTGGATGAAGCAGAATCGCTGCGCGCGATTCATCAATGGTTGGGAATGTGCCTGTGAATATTGACATGATCGAAGTAGCAAGCCTGCGCCTGCAGGGCCATGCGCGGCGCACGCCACTGTTGTCGTCGCCGTTTCTGGATGAAATTGCGGGACGCAAGGTGTTCATCAAGGCGGAATGCCTGCAACATACCGGCAGTTTCAAGTTTCGCGGTGCGTGGTCGGCGGTGACGGCGTTGCCTGATGATGTGCGCGGGGTTATCGCTTTTTCATCGGGCAATCATGCGCAGGGGGTGGCCTATGCGGCGGGCTTGCGGGGGCTGAATGCAGTTATCATCATGCCGCATGACGCGCCTGCCATCAAGATCGCCAATACCCGCGCGCTGGGGGCCGAAGTGGTGCTGTATGACCGCGCATCCGAGGATCGGGATGCGCTGGGGGCGGCACTTGCGGCGGAACGCGGGCTAAGCCTGATCCAGCCTTTTGACCATCCGCAGGTGATTGCGGGGCAGGGCACGACGGGGCTGGAAATTGCGCAGCAGGCCGCGGAACATGGTGTGACATCTGCACAAGTTCTGGTGTGCTGCGGTGGTGGCGGGCTGACATCAGGCATTGCGCTGGCGCTGAAACGCCATGCCCCGGACATGCAGGTGCGCCCTGTGGAACCAGAAGGCTTTGATGATGTGACGAAATCGCTGACATCCGGGCAGGTGGTGACACATGCGCTGCGCAGCGGGCTGTGTGATGCGATTGTCACGCCCGCGCCGGGCAAGCTGACATGGCCGGTCCTGAAACGCCTGTGCGGGCCGGGGCTGGTGGTCAGTGATGCGCAGGCACTGGCCGCAATGGCGCTGGCGTTCGAGCGGCTGAAGCTTGTTGTCGAACCGGGCGGTGCCGTGGCGCTGGCCGCCGCATTGTTCCTGCCCGAGCAGATTACGGGCGACAGCGTCATCGTGACCGTATCGGGGGGGAATGTGGACCGCGCCGTTTTCCAGCGCGCGCTGGCAGGCGGAACCGGTGATGATGCCCGCGCCACGGCATGATCCGGGGGGACTGCATTACCGGGTGACCGGTCCGGAAGGCGGGCTGACATTGGTATTGTCCGGCACGCTGGGCAGTGACCTGCGGGTCTGGGAACCGCTGCTGCCCTGCCTGCCGCAGGACATACGTGTGCTGCGCTACGACCACCGTGGACATGGCGAATCTCTGGCGCCGGACGGGCCATATACGATGGGGCAACTGGTGCGCGATACCGAAACCCTGCTGGATCATCTGCGTATCCGGGGGGCTGTTTTTCTGGGGCAGGGTCTTGGCGGGCTGGTGGCGCAGGCATTGGCGACAAAACGCCCTGATCTGCTGCGCGCCATGGTCCTGTCGGGCACCGGAGCGCGTCTGGACACAGCGGAACTATGGGGGGCGCGCGCGCAGCGGGTGCGGACGCAGGGACTCCCGGTAATTGCCGAACAGGTGCTGAAAGGGTGGTTCACGCCCGCGTTTCAGCGCAGCCCCGCCATTTCCGTCTGGCGTGACATGCTGTTTGAATGCCCGCCGCAGGGCTGGGCGGGTTGCGCACAGGCAATCGCGGGCAGTGATTTCTATGCCACTACGGCCCGCCTTGCCCTGCCGGTTCTTGGACTGACCGGTGACCGCGACGCGCTGACGCCGCCTGATCTGGTCCGCGAAACCACGGAACTGGTTGCCGGGTCACAATTTGCGATTCTGCGCCGCGCGGGCCATCTGGCCCATGTGGAACAGCCCGAAGAATTCTCGCGGCTTGTCACCGGATTCCTGTGTGACTGCGGTTTTCTGGCCCGCGGTTCATACTGATTTCATCTTGCAAAAAATATGCAGTCACCCTCCCATACCAAAAACGCATCGCGGCAAACATGAAAACCCGTTTCCCATCCTGCCTGCCGCGCGTTAGGGTAGGCGCAAATGACCAAGGCCCCGACACATGACTGACAGTCAAACCCCCTATCAGGTTCTGGCGCGTAAATACCGCCCAGAGAGTTTTGCCGATCTTATCGGTCAGGACGCGATGGTGCGCACCTTGCGCAACGCCTTTGCAGCAGACCGCATTCATCATGCTTTCGTCATGACCGGCATTCGCGGGACCGGCAAAACGACTACGGCAAGGATCATCGCCAAAGGGCTGAACTGTATCGGCCCGGACGGGCAGGGCGGGCCGACCACCGAACCTTGCGGGCAGTGCGAGCATTGCCGCGCCATCACTGATGGCCGCCATGTTGATGTCATGGAAATGGACGCCGCATCGCGCACAGGCGTGGGCGACATCCGTGAAATCATTGACAGTGTGGCCTATCGCGCGGCATCGGCGCGCTACAAGATCTATATCATCGACGAAGTTCACATGCTGTCGAATTCCGCCTTCAACGCGCTGTTGAAAACGCTGGAAGAACCGCCTGCGCATGTGAAATTCATTTTTGCCACAACCGAAATCCGCAAAGTGCCTGTGACGGTCCTGTCGCGCTGCCAGCGGTTTGATCTGCGCCGGGTTGAACCGGAAGTGATGATTGCGCATCTGGCGCGTGTGGCGCAGGCCGAAGGCGGGCAGGTTGCCGATGATGCGCTGGCGCTGATCACGCGCGCCGCCGAAGGGTCGGTGCGTGACGCCATGTCGCTGCTCGATCAGGCCATCAGCCATGGCGCGGGGGAAACCAGCGCCGATCAGGTGCGCGCCATGCTGGGGCTTGCGGACCGCGCGCGGGTGCTGGACCTGTTTGACCATATCATGCGCGGCGATGCGGGTGCGGCGCTTGCGGAACTATCGGCGCAATATGCTGACGGGGCCGATCCGATGGCGGTGTTGCGTGATCTGGCGGAAATTACCCATTGGCTGAGTGTGACCAAGGTGACGCCGGACGCGGGCAGCGACCCCACCATCAGCCCCGAAGAACGCGATCGTGGCATGGAAATGGCGCAGGCCCTGCCGATGCGGGTGTTGACGCGGGCCTGGCAGATGCTTCTGAAAGCGCTGGAAGAAGTGGCCGCCGCGCCCAATGCGATGATGGCCGCTGAAATGGCGATTATCCGCCTGACCCATGTGGCTGACCTGCCCAGCCCCGAAGAAGTGCTGCGCAAATGGCATGACCAGACCCCACCCGCACCATCCGGTGGTGGTGGGACCACGCGCGCGCCATCCGCCGCAGTCAGTGCCGGCCGTAATGGCGCGCCTGCCATGGCATCCGGTCGGGCCGGTACAGGTGCGACCCCGCAAGCGGCCCTTGCAGGGGCGGCCCCCGCGCTGGCATTTTATCCGCAGTTTGACGATGTTGTTGCCCTGATCCGCGAGAAGCGCGACATGGCCCTGCTGATGGAGGTGGAAAACTGCCTGCGTCTGGTGCGCTACAGTCCGGGACGGGTGGAATTCGAACCCACGCCGGATGCGGTGCCTGATCTGGCCGCGCGGCTTGCGGGCCGTTTGCAGGGCTGGACCGGCGCGCGTTGGGGCGTGTCGGTCACATCCACAGGCGGCGGGCCGACGCTGGCCGAAACCCGCGCGCAGCAGCGCGGCGCCCAGGAAGCCGAAGCCATGGATAATACGCTGGTTGCGGCAGTATTTCAGACCTTCCCACAGGCGCGGATTGCCGATATCCGCGAGATCGGCCAATCGGACGCGCAGATCGAAAGCGAAGCGCTTGCCCCCGCCGAAGATGAACTGGACCCGGACTGGGATCCGTTTGACGATAGATGATGAAAGGACACTGACATGTTCAAGGGTATGGGCGGTCTTGGCGATATGGCCAAGATGATGAAGACCGCGCAGGAAATGCAGGGCAAGATGGCCCAGCTTCAGGAAGAGTTGAAATCCATCATGGTGACGGGTGAATCCGGGGCCGGGCTGGTTAAGGCAACAGCGAGTGCAAAAGGCGAACTGACAGGGCTGGATATCGATCCTTCCATCTTCAATGCCGAAGAAAAGGAAGTGGTTGAGGATCTGATCCTTGCCGCCATCAAGGACGCGCAGGCCAAAGCAGAGCAGCGTTCCAAGGAAGAAATGGGCAGGATGGCCGAAAGCCTGGGCCTGCCGCGCGACATGAACCTGCCGTTCTAGACACCAACGCGAATGGACCGCGCCCCCAATGACATAGAAGCGTTGATCGCACAGATGGCGCGTCTGCCCGGTCTGGGGCCGCGGTCTGCGCGCCGACTGGTGCTGCATCTGATCCAGCGCCGCGACCAGTCCATGCGCCCGCTTCTGGCGGCGCTGGACCGCGTTTCCCAAAGCGCGCAGACATGTTCGCAATGCGGCAATATCTCGACTGCGCCGGTCTGTGCAATCTGCACCGATACGCGGCGCGCGACCGGGGAGATCTGCGTGGTCGAGGATGTCGCGGATCTGTGGGCGATGGAACGCGGTGGCGTGTTCAAGGGGCAGTATCATGTCCTTGGCGGCACACTTTCGGCGCTAGATGCCATTGGACCGGAAGACCTGCGCATTCCCCAATTGGTGGACCGCGTGGGCAACGGGGGGGTGCGCGAAGTGATCCTTGCGCTTGCGGCCACAGTCGATGGCCAGACCACTGCGCATTACATTGCTGACGCGCTGGGGCATACCGGCGTGAAGATTACCGCGCTGGCGCAGGGCGTGCCAATGGGGGGCGAGTTGGACTATCTGGATGACGGCACGATTGGCGCGGCCCTGCGTGCGCGCAAGGATTTCTGAGGCCGCGCGGCGGTTTGTCTGATTGTGCTGAGAGGGGGGGGCGGATACGCACCAAGCCCGCGCAAGCGGTGGGCCGGGGTCTGCCGGTCCGACGTGATAGGGGTGCACTTTATGCAGGCTCCATATCCCTGCCTTCAAGCCCTGGCATGACACCAGCGAAACCGGCAGGCCGCGGGACGGCCCACCGGTGGCGCGGCGGCCTGCGGCCTTTGCTCCGCGCCTTTTGATCCTCCAATGGTCCGTTTTCGACGGGGCCGGGGCACCCTATAGCCGGATCGTTGAAATCAGGCGTCCGTAATCGGCCTGCCCTTCATGCACGGACCGGCGGAAGGAATAGAACATTGCCGGGTCCGAATAGGTGCAATGCCCGGTCCAGCAGGCATCCCCGATCCCGGCATCGCGCAGCCTGTGCAGGCCGAAACCTGTCAGGTCGAACATATAGCGCCCATCCTGCCCATTGGCGAAAAACCGTGCATAGCCGCTGTCTTCGGCCATGAATTCATCCAGAAATTCCGGTCCCACCTCATAGGCGCGCTGGCTGATGCAGGGACCGATGACCGCGCATGTGGTCGCGCGGGTTGCGCCAAGGGCCTCCATCGCGTCAAGGGTGTTTTCCAGAACCCCCGCAAGCGCACCGCGCCACCCGGCATGCGCCGCGCCGATCACGCCCGCGTCATGGTCTGCAAACAGCACCGGCTGGCAATCCGCGGTCAGCACAGCCAGCGCAAGACCCGGCGTGGTGGTCACCATCGCATCGGCCTGTGGTCGCGGCTGGCCATCGGGCAGCGGACCATCAAGGGAAATGACAGTCGCGGAATGGGTCTGGTGCAGGGTGACCAGCGCTGCGGGGTCAACATTCATGGCACTGGCCACCCGGTTGCGGTTTGTGCGCACGGTTTCGCTTTGGTCTGTTGAACCCGGCCCGCAATTCAGCCCCGCGAATATGCCCGATGACGCGCCGCCGCGCCGGGTAAAGAACCCGTGGCGCAGGGGGGACAGGCTGTCGGCAGTCAGTATTTCCAGCGTCATGATCCAAATCCGGGCGGGACAGGGGTGGTCTGCGGATGCAGGCCCAGCACTTTGAACAGGTGACCCATTTCCTGCGGGTGCGTCAAGCGCCGATGCGCCGCGATATGTGCCTGAAGGGCCGCCCCGTCCAGACTGCGCGCCAGCGTTTGCGCACGCTGCGTAATGCCCAGCCGTTCCAGAAACACCCCTTGCGGGGTAAGGTCGGTGGCGTGCAGGGGGGCGGCTGCCTGCGCCAGTGCTTCGAAATCGACATGGGCGGTCAGATCAGCCTGTCCGGGATGAGCCAGCGGGTCATCATGGGCGTGCTGGTAAAGCGCCTGAAACGTGTCACCGCGACTGCGCCAGTCGCCGTAATCGATGATCAGCGCACAACCGCCATGCTTGTCAATCTGTGTGGCCATCGCCGCCAGAACATGGGCGGCGGGCGCGCAGGTTTCAACCATCTGCCCCTCTGCCATGTCGGCAAGCCGGTGTTCCAGTGCTGCCAGCGCTGTGACCGGTCCCAGCCCGAAGGCAAGTTTGCCGTCCCTTAGGCCCACCATGCGTTCCCGCCACCCGTTGCCTGCGCGCAGGAATTGGCGGATGGGTAGCGCGTCGAAAAATTCATTGGCGATGATGAACAGGGGCGCATCGGGCAATGTGTCGGCGCTGTCATGAAATTGGGCGTCCGGCAGGTTTCGGGCCTGCATGCGCCGCAATACGGGCGATGCCTCGACAAGGTGCAGGCGGGCGGCATCATTAAAGCGTGGCACAGCGCGGGTGGCGCGCAGCAAATCGGCCATCAGCGTGCCGCGACCGGGGCCAAGCTCCGCCAGTGTGAATGGTGCGGGGCGGCCCTGATCCATCCAGACCTGCGCGATGCAAAGCCCCAGAATTTCGCCGAACATCTGGCTGATTTCAGGCGCGGTAGTGAAATCACCCTGCGTCCCGAACGGGTCGCGCGTGGTGTAATAGCCATGCTGCGGGTGCAGCAGGCAGGTGGTCATGTATTCCGCCACGGTAATCGGCCCCTGTGCCGCGATCTGGCGGATCAGGCTGTCGCGCAGTGCAGTCATGAACGCCTGCTTTTCCACAGCAGGGCCAGACCGATGATGATCATGGGCAGTGACAGAACCTGTCCCATGCTGACGCCCAGGGGACCGAGTGTCAGCACATGCCCCAGGGGGTTCCCGGGTGTAATGAACTGCGCATCGGCCTGACGCCAGAATTCGACCGTGAAACGCGCAATCCCGTAGCCTGCGATAAAGACGCCGGTGATTGCACCGGGGGTTTTCAGCCAGCCCTTGCGCCAGACCAGCCAGGCCAGAAGGCCGAACAGCACAGCCCCTTCAAGCGCTGCTTCATAAAGCTGGGTCGGGTGGCGCGCGCACATCGCCATTGGCCAGTCCCAGGGGCAGGACTGCGCCTGCGGGCCGGGAAAGACCACGCCCCATGGCAGGGTTGTCGGGCGGCCCCATAATTCGGCATTGATGAAATTGGCAACCCGTCCCAGACCAATGCCGATGGGGGCGACAAGGGCCATGGAATCAGCCAGTTGCAAGGGCGGCACGCCATGGCGGCGGCAATAGATCAGGCCTGCGATGATGACCCCTGCAAGCCCGCCGTGAAAGGACATGCCGCCTTCCCATATGCGCAGAATTTCAGCCGGATAGGTCAGGTAATAGCTGGTCTGGTAAAACAGCACGAATCCCAGCCGCCCGCCCAGAATGACCCCGATGATGACATAGGTCAGCAGCCCCTCGACCCGGGCGGGGGGCATGGGGGCGGTATCGGCAGGCCACAGGGCAGGGCGTTTCATCAGCGACTGGATGATCCACCACCCCAGCAAGAACCCGACGATATAGGCCAGCGCGTACCAGCGCAGCGCGAAAGTGAAACTGCCCAGATCGATCTGAAAAATTTCGGGAGAAAGGTCGGGAAACATGATGGCAAGGGGAAGGGTCATCTGGCGGCCTTCAGCAAAGGAATGTCGCGCTTGTCTGGCGCGGCATGGCAGGGGAAGTCAACCTTGAGTTTCCCGCGCCAAGGTCACATATAGGATAAAAGCCAAACGCCAAAGGGGCCAAGATGCAAAGCCGCAACCGTTTTCTGGACGACATGTCACAACTGATGACCAACGCGATGGGCGTGGCGCAAGGTGCGCGTACTGAAGCCGAGACCGCGATGAAAAGCCTGCTGGACCGCTGGCTGGCTGATCGTGATTTCGTCACGCGCGAAGAATTCGACGCAGTGCGCGCGATGGCGCAGAAAGCACGGGAAGAAAATGAAGCGCTGAAAGCGCGCCTTGCGGCGCTGGAAGCGGGCGGGGGCACTGACGCGGACTGAAGCGGCGGGGTGCCGGATCAGGGTGACATCTAGCCTGCCTTGCAAAGGGTGGCTGGATTCGGCGTGAAAAGGGTGTCTGGGATTCCCAACGCGCGCGAAACAAAAACCGCGAGGCTGGCCCACGCCATAGGTCTGGCCGTCCCGCGGCCTGCCGGTTACGCCAGGCCCTGAACGTGGGTGTTATGCCGCCGGTATAAAGTGAACTCCCCCAACGTCGGAGCGGCAGACCCCGGTCCAATGTTGGCGCGAACTTTGTGTGCCCAACGCCCGTTTCACGCCATCTCCCGTAACCGGGATGGGGCAGCCGGATCACCCGGCCGCCCCTTTTTTTCATTCAGCGTTGCGGATCAGCGCGCGCAGTTCTGACCGGATGGTTTCCATGCGGGTTTCGGCAGCCGTGATCGCTGCGCGCCCGGTGTCGATTTCGGCTTCGATTGCATCGACCCGTGCGCGGCGATCGCGCGACGCAGGGCTGTCATCGCCCAGTTGAACGATCAGCCCGACCAGACGTTCCTGATCTGCGATCAGGGTTGCTTCGGCGTCTTGCAGGCGTGCAATCTCGCGCTGCAGGCCGGCTTCTTCCGCGCGCAGTTCCTGCATGTCCGTCAGCAGGTTCTGCATGTCGCTACCGGCAAGGCGTGTGGACCAGTACCCCAATGTGTCAAGGTCCAGATCCAGCAACGCAATCCGCCGCGCGGTCCGGCGATGCTCGACAACCTCATGCGTGGTCAGTTCGCCTTCTTCCAACTCCAGCGTGAAGCGCATGTCATCCAGCCCCAATGTGCCGCCTTCGGTGCCGATCTGCCAACCCTGCCGCAGCGGATGCGCGATGGTCAGAACGCGCGCGCCCTGCGCGGCACCTTCGATATGATAGGTGGTGCGTTGCTCCAGCCGTTCTTCGGCCAGCATGACACCGTCGACAATCCGGGCGGATTGCACGGTTTCGGTTTGCGCCACATCTTCGCGCAGGCTCACGGCAGTATCATGGGCAAATTCCACGATTTCGGTGTCGCCGGGGGCAAGTTCGGGGATCATGGCGTCGCCCGCATGGCCGCGCCCGGCGTCATAGAGCGTCATGATGCCCGCAGGCAGGCGCAGCGGCAGCGGGTTTTCCACGACAATGGCAATCATCGGATGGCGCGCGCCTGTGCCGCCGCGGAAAATTGTCAGCCGTGCATCGTCCAGTGTTTCACGCAGGAAGGGCAGGCTGATCATGTCGCCTGCGCTTAATGTGACAGTGGGGGACAGGGTGAAGCGCGAAAAGCTGTCGCCATCATCCATGGCCACAGGCGCCACGTCATAGGCTGCGTCAAACCCCATGCTGCGTTCCATAGGCGCGCTGGCCATCACCGCAGATTCGGCCAGCATCGGCGCGGCCAGTTTGCGGCTGCCATGCTGGCGGTCATAAAGCTGCGCCTGAAGCGCCTGAACCGCACCGGTGGCCAGCGTCAGCTGCACATCCTGCCAGTCATGCCCGGTGGCGTTTTCAACCACGGCCCAACCGTCCAGAACTGTCCCGTCCGGCCCGGTTTCAGCCCGCCAAGCGGTTTTCCAGACCGGGGCGGATTGCAGCCATGCCAGCGAAATTTCATCCGCATCTGCCATGCTGCCGGGGTTGGCCACATTCAGCTGAACATCCAGCATATGCCCCTGACCAGCGGCGCGCAGCGCATCCAGCCCGCGCCCCAGCGCCGCGCTGTCGGTGTCATCGCTGAAACTTACTTCGGTTGCATCATCCAGCAGGACCTGTCGTATCTGCCCGGTATCCGTGCGCAGGGCCAGCGCGACACAGCCTTGTTGCCCGTCGGTTGTGCAGGGCACATCGCGGGTGCCCATGATGCGCCCTTCAAGGTCAAGACCGCGCCGCGACACAGCGACAGGTGCGCCGATCATCGCATCCATCAGCGCGCGCAGGTTGGTCAATGCCGCTGCGTCAAAGGGCAGCGCGTCAAAACTGTCCTGCAACCCGCCCGGGCCGGTCAGCGTCAGCAGGGGCACGCGGCCTTGCAGGTCCGACAGGCGCAGGGATTTCAGAAAATCGTCAATATCGGCGCGCCGCACCGGCAGGCGCAGCCCGTCTGCGCCAAGATTTGCCTGCGCTTCGATCATGGCCAGCCCCGCTGTGGACAGCGTGACGGCACGTATCTGTGTTTCGGCCAGGGCCGGCAGGCTGAAACCTGCGCATATGATGACAAGTGGAAGGGAACGCATCGGTTTATACTCTCCGTTTCGGGTATTTCGGGGCAGCGTAGAACGCCGCAGGCTGGCCGCGCAAGCGACCTTTGCGTGATCACCCGCAGGGACGGGCAGTCTGCGTCTTGGGGGTGGACCTGTGGCATGGTTGGGGCTATTGCAAAAACATGGCACAAGATGACGATCATTCCAAAGACGCAAGCGCCCCGGTGGCCGAATCCCTGCGCCGGGCGCTGGGGTCGCGCTATCTGCAATATGCGCTGTCCACCATCATGCACCGCGCCCTGCCTGATGCCCGCGACGGGCTGAAACCCGTGCATCGGCGCATTCTGTTTGCGATGCGCGAACTGAAACTGTCGCCCACCGGGGGATTTCGCAAATCCGCCAAGATTACCGGCGATGTGATGGGCAATTATCACCCCCATGGCGATGCCGCGATTTATGATGCGATGGCGCGTCTGGCGCAGGATTTCAACGTCCGCTACCCGCTGGTCGACGGGCAGGGCAATTTCGGCAATATCGATGGCGATAACCCCGCCGCCGCGCGCTATACCGAAGCGCGCATGACCAAAGCCGCCGAGGCGTTGCTGGAAGGGTTGTCCGAAAACGCAGTTGATTTTCGCCCCAATTACGACGGCACGCTGGAAGAACCCGTTGTCCTGCCCGCAGCATTCCCGAATCTGCTGGCCAACGGGGCCAGCGGTATTGCGGTTGGCATGGCGACCAATATTCCGCCGCATAATCTGGATGAACTGATCGAAGGGTGTCTGGCGCTCATTGCCGCGCCTGATCTGCCGGATGCGGACCTGGTCAAGCTGATTCCCGGCCCGGATTTCCCCACTGGCGGCGTGATCGTGGAACCCGCCGAATCGATCCTTGCCGCCTATCAGTCCGGGCGCGGGTCATTCAGGCTGCGCGCGCGCTGGCAGATCGAGGATCTGGGCCGTGGGCAATGGCAGGTGGTGGTCACTGAAATTCCGTTTCAGGTGCCCAAAAGCCGCCTGATCGAAAAACTGGCCGAAGTGATCCAGACGCGCAAAGTGCCGCTGCTGGCGGATGTGCGCGACGAATCCGCCGATGATGTGCGCATTGTTCTGGAACCAAAGTCACGCAGCGTCGATGCTGATCTGATGATGGGAATGCTGTTCAGAAACAGCGATCTGGAAACCCGTTTCAGCCTGAACATGAATGTGCTGATCGACGGTCTGACACCAAAGGTGTGCAGCTTGCGCGAGGTTCTGCGCGCCTTTCTGGACCACCGCCGCGAGGTGCTGAAACGTCGCAGCGAACACCGGCTGGCCAAGATCGACCACCGGCTGGAAGTGCTGGAAGGGTTCATCATTGCCTTTCTGAACCTTGACCGGGTGATTGACATCATCCGCTATGATGACGCCCCGCGCGCGGCGTTGATGCGCGAACTCTGGGGGCGTGACTTCATCCGCGCCACATCTGAAGCCGACTATGTTTCCCCCCCCGAAGGCGAGGGGGAACTGACCGAGCTTCAGGCAGAATCCATTCTGAACATGCGTCTGCGGTCTTTGCGGCGTCTGGAAGAAATGGAACTGGTGCGCGAACGCGATGACCTGCTGCGCGAACGCGCCGGGCTGGAAGACCTGCTTGCGTCTGACCGGTTGCAATGGAAGCTGATCAGCACCCAGCTGCGCGAGGTGCAGGGCGCATTTGGCAAGGCAACCGATCTGGGCCGACGCCGCAGCGATTTCGCCATCGGTCAGGACGTCGAGGATGTTCCGCTGGAAGCCATGATCGAACGTGAACCGATTACGGTCGTCTGCTCGAAAATGGGCTGGATTCGCGCGATGAAGGGGCATGTCGCGCTGGATCAGGGGTTCAAGTTCAAGGATGGCGATGACGGGCGTTTTGCCTTTCATGCCGAAACCACCGACAAGATTGTCCTGTTCGGGTCGAACGGGCGGTTCTACACGCTGCTGGGGGCGAATCTGCCGGGCGGGCGTGGCATGGGGGAACCTGTGCGCCTGATGATCGATCTGCCCAACGAGGCCGAAATAGTCGATCTGTTCACCCACCGGGCCGGGGGGCGGCTGGTCGTTGCCTCCAGTGCGGGGGACGGGTTCGTTGTGCCCGCCGACGAAATCGTCGCGCAGACGCGCAGCGGCAAGCAGATTCTGAACCTGAAACCGGGTGTGCGCGCCCATGTGTGCCGCTTTGCCGAAGGTGACCATCTGGCCGTTGTCGGTGAAAACCGCAAATTGCTGGTATTCCCGATGGTTGAACTGCCGGAAATGGTGCGCGGCAAGGGGGTAAGACTGCAATCCTACAAGGATGGCGGGCTGTCGGATCTGACAACCCTGACATTGCAGAATGGCCTTAGCTGGAAAGACCCTGCAGGGCGCACCCGTCTGGAAACGGACCTTGCCGAATGGCTGGGTAAGCGCGCCAGTGCGGGGCGGATGGCCCCGCGCGGGTTCCCGCGTGACAACCGCTTCACCTGAATGCGCTGTGCATTTGCGCATTCAGGGTAAATCCGCTAGACCAAGGCAAAACGGATATAGGGTGCGGAATATGGAATTTTCCGGTTTGAAAACACGCATATGTGGTGCGCTTGCAGCGCTGGCGTTGCTGGGGGCCTGCACCAGCGGGGCACAGCTTGGTGAAGAACGCAGCGAGTTGGGCGATTTCCGTCTGGGGCACGCGATTGTCGTTACCGATGGCGCAACCATTGGCCCCGCATCGCGCCGCGCCGATCCCGGCGTGTGGGAAAGTACCCTGACCGATGAAGTCCAACGCCGTTTCGGGCGCTATGATGGCGATAAATACTACCATATCGCCATTGCGGTGCAGGGCTATGTGCTGGCGATTCCCGGTATCCCGATTGTGGCCGCGCCTAAATCCGTGCTGATCCTTGGTGTGACCATATGGGATGACGCAGCCCAGAAAAAGCTGAATGACACACCACACCGGATCACAGTGCTGGAAAGCCTGTCGGGGGAAACCGTCATCAGCTCGGGCCTGACCCAATCTGCGGAAGAGCAGATGCAGAACCTGTCAGAAAATGCAGTTGCAGCGATCGAACGCTGGATGGCCACCAAGACCGAATGGTTCCCGCCCCGCACGACGCTGGTGGAACCGGAAGTCGTGGAAAATGCCCCGCCTGACGCTGCCGCAAGCGAAAGTTGAACATAAGGTTCAGGGACAATCGCAAATTCCGGCCGATGTGCGCTTGATTTTTTGCCTTTGACTCAGTAACAGGCGCGCGTGTCATCTCGGGGTCGTATCTGCGGCTCAGCAACAAAGGGTGCCGAAACAATGGCAAAGCAAAAGTTTGAACGCAATAAACCGCATGTGAATATCGGGACGATCGGG
Organism: Roseinatronobacter alkalisoli; assembly: GCF_028745735.1. Lineage (GTDB taxonomy): Bacteria > Pseudomonadota > Alphaproteobacteria > Rhodobacterales > Rhodobacteraceae > Roseinatronobacter > Roseinatronobacter alkalisoli. The sequence goes on along the minus strand of NZ_JAQZSM010000009.1, from coordinate 1,079 downwards.
CATGTTGACCACGGCAAGACGACGCTGACGGCCGCGATCACCAAGTATTTCGGTGATTTCCGCGCCTATGACCAGATTGACGGTGCGCCGGAAGAGAAAGCGCGCGGGATCACGATTTCGACCGCGCATGTGGAATATGAGACTGACTCGCGTCACTATGCGCATGTCGACTGCCCTGGCCACGCTGACTATGTGAAGAACATGATCACCGGTGCGGCGCAGATGGATGGTGCGATTCTGGTGGTGAACGCGGCTGATGGTCCCATGCCGCAAACGCGCGAGCATATCCTGCTGGGCCGCCAGGTCGGCATCCCGTTCATGGTTGTTTACATGAACAAGGTTGACCAGGTTGATGACGAGGAACTGCTGGAGCTGGTGGAAATGGAGATCCGCGAGCTGCTGACCTCCTACGACTATCCCGGCGATGATATTCCGATCATCAAAGGCTCGGCTCTGGCCGCGATGGAAGGCCGCGATCCCGAGATCGGCGAGAACTCGATCCGCGAATTGCTGGCGGCTGTCGACAGCTACATCCCGACGCCTGAGCGTGCGGTTGACCAACCCTTCCTGATGCCGATCGAGGATGTGTTCTCGATTTCCGGTCGCGGGACAGTTGTGACCGGTCGTGTGGAGCGTGGCGTGATCAATGTGGGCGATTCGATTGAAATCGTCGGCATCCGCGACACCAAGACCACGACCTGTACCGGTGTGGAAATGTTCCGCAAGCTGCTGGACCGCGGGGAAGCAGGCGACAATATCGGCGCGCTGCTGCGTGGTATCGGCCGTGAAGACGTGGAACGTGGCCAGGTGCTGTGCAAACCGAAATCGGTGACACCGCACACCAAATTCGAAGCCGAAGCCTATATCCTGACCAAGGAAGAAGGCGGCCGCCACACGCCGTTCTTTGCGAACTACCGTCCGCAATTCTACTTCCGCACGACGGATGTGACCGGCATGGTGCAGCTTCCCGAAGGTACGGAAATGGTGATGCCGGGCGACAACCTGAAATTCGTGGTTGAACTGATCGCGCCCATCGCCATGGAAGAAAAACTGCGCTTCGCCATCCGCGAAGGCGGCCG
>NZ_JAQZSM010000089.1 GCF_028745735.1 Roseinatronobacter alkalisoli | reverse complement strand
CAGCAAGAAGATCGACCACGTCCTGATATGACAGCGGATAGCGCAAATACCAACCTACCGCACAAAGGATGATCCCGCGTTGAAAGCGGTGGTATCTGAATGGCGATTTGCGCGGCATGCTGGACCTTAAAAGCAAAAAATGGCAAGACACTGCGATTAATGCAACAGTCCCCTGCAAACAGTGTTGTGAATCTTTTGTTCTTCTTGGGTCTCTTCTCTCTGATCATAGGCGTCCCGTTGCTTTTGCCCTCGATAAAGTCATTCAACCGCCTGCACCCCTCGGCCCGTCGCATTCTGACCCGCCGTGCGCTGCGAAGCATCGGGTTCGCCACGCTTCTGGCCCTGCAGCTTTGGCTGATCGCGCAGGCAACGGCGGTGCAGGCGCTGTGGATGTGGCTGATCTGTCTGGGCGTCGTGGCGGGCACGTTGATGCCCGGCACAGTGCCGCGCGCGGGCGCAACACGGCTGGGGCGCTGGGTGATCGGACTGGGCGAAAACCTATCCTTCGGGGCGGCGGTTCTGGTGCTTTTCTGGATCAGCGGATACGCGCACCCCGGAGATCCCAACCAGCAAATCGCCTTTCTTGTCACATCCGCGCTGGCGGTCGCCGGGACCTTGGCGGTGGCTGCGCTGGTCTTGCCGTGGTTTTTTCCCCAAAGTACCCGCCCAAGTCGCACCCGCCAGTAAGGGCGATATTTCAGATGGATACCGCTTAATGACCACCGACCGCGAAGCCTATTTCTTCTGGGGCACAATCTTTGGCACTGCGCTTCTGATCACGCTATTGCACAACCTGTCCGCGCAGGGCGCCGACCGAGCCACCGATTGGGGGCGCTTCGCATTCCACGTGGCCGTGTTTGCGGTTCTCCTGATGCCGGGGTGGTTGCAACAGACGCATAATCCCGCCACAGCCGAAGGGCCACGCAAGGCGCGCAGGTATTTGCTGTTCATTCTGGGGCTTTTACCACTGATGAGCCTGTATCTGAGATTTCCTGGCGCAGCGCAGGGATTAACGCTTTTGCAACTCTTCGATGAGCTCTCGCTCACACTGATCATGCTGGCTGCATTGAGCACAATCTGGCTGTGGTGGTTCGGGCCTATGTTATGGCGACACCCCCAAATGCGCCGCGTTTTGATCAAGGAGTTTGGCTCAGTGTTTGGCGCGGCACTTGGCTTGGCGGTCTTTTTCGGGGTCATGAAAGGCTGGCCTGCGCCGCAGGTGATCTGGGTCTGGCTGTTCATGATCGGCTTGATTGGGAATGCGATCATGCCGATGACATTACCGCGCAAACATGGGGCCAGCGACTTGGCGCGAGTGACGCTATTGGTTGGGGAGTGGATGTCAATAACCGCTTTTGTGAGCATCATCCATCTCTTGCTAAGTTCCGAGGCCGATCCTGCACCCGGTTTGATTGGCACAGCGTTGGGGATGGCCCTGTTGGTCGTGACCGTTCACTATACGAACAAGAACAGCAGCAAGCCCCCTGCCTACACACGCCGCTTGTGACCCTTTGGATAACCCCATGACCACCACACGCGCTGCCACGTATGCCCTTGCCATCATCCTTGGCCATGCGGTTCAACGGCATGCTGCGCGGCCGCGAAGCAGACCCACTCCCTGCATGGATCGACGACGCGATCGAAACCGACCTGGCGCCCATCGTGCGCTTTGCCCGCACCTTGAACCGGGACTTCGATGCGGTCAGAAACGCCATCGAGATGCCCTGGAGCAACGGCCAGGCGGAAGGTCAGATCAATCGCCTGAAGACCCTCAAGCGCGCCATGTACGGCCGAGCCGGCCCATAATTGTTGCGGGCGAGAATGCTACCGTTCCGCCACACAGAGTGAGGCAGAGCCCAATTAAGGGCTACGCGACAGCTGTTTATCTGTTCTGGCGTTCCCACATATATCGATGCCACGCATTGCGGAAATCAGGACGAGTTTTGAAACGAAATCCTGAGCTTTCGATAATGTGCATAAGTGTTTGCGCACCTCCATGCGCACCTTCCTCTTCGGAATCGTGAAAACACTGGAGAAGAGCTTCTGCTTCTTCGATTGTTGTCGGCTCTTCAATAGAATCAAGAATAAGAAAATACTCATCCCAATAGGTATCGCCATCTTTATCGGTCGGCAGTTTTCCAAGCTTAAGCAGTTCTAAAACCTCTCTTCTCATCTCATCACCTCATCAGGTCCGGTAAGTTTGATCGGTAGTAGTTGAGCATTTCTCTTGTCGCGGGGGTGTACCCCCTGTCGACTCCCCGCACATCGCGAATATCTCGCGCAAGCGTATCACGGAACGAAAGGCCTTGTTCGGCAGTGTTGGTTTGGCGTCCACGTGGGCCATAGGTGCGCGTCTGTTCATGGTCGGTCCGACGCATACCGATTGCCCCCCTTCTCGTGAAGATGTGAAGCCACGCGCTTGTTGTGGCATGGCAACCTGCGTGGTACAGGACCGAATGGAGAAAACATAATATTTAAGCCACAAAGCTCTGGTAGACTGAACCCCAAGGTTACCGGTCCACCAACCATATATGTCGACGGGGCGGCGATCAGATATGACTACCTCAAAGCACACCGCACCGCGACCAGCATGGGCGTGAAAAAGGGGGGCGTGGTCGCCTGATCGGGCGGACCAAGGGCGGCATGAATACCAAGTTACATGCCATCTGCGATAGCCAGGGACGCC
>NZ_JAQZSM010000088.1 GCF_028745735.1 Roseinatronobacter alkalisoli | reverse complement strand
CGCGAGGCAGAGAGCGACGCGCCCGCACCGGCTGCGGTTCCCTTGCCCAATACCGACAACACGCGGGTTGACCGGCCGAGATGCTATGTGTTGACGTTGTCCTTCACAATACCAGCCAACGGGACCGCCACCGAAATGGGCCGCCAGCTTGCGCTACAGCAGACCGCACTCAACGCGAAGAACCCCTGTCAGGCGGCGGCGGACATCGCGCAATATCCGGTCAACAGGCCTATTGGAGAGAGGGAAAGGCCTCGTGCGCGCGAGAGGTACATCCAAGCAGATGCAGCTCGGATCAGATCCCTCAACCCGTCACTCAGCGCAAATGCTGCCTTGGACATGGCCCGCACAGCAGCAACAGGTAAGGACGCGATCCACACGTTGGATATGGTTGCGGGCGGCAATCCCATGGTTTTTTCTAGGTTGGGGGGGCGAAGTGAAAACCGCTCGATTGGGGGGCAATGGGGCTCGGGCGGCAAGGTCACGGAATTGGCCACCTATGCCAAGGATCAGTGTAATAATGGATGTCCATCGATGCAAACCGCGCTGATAGCAAGCTGAGGATACCTATGAACAAAGAAGATTTTCTTGAAATTTTTGGCACCCCGGAAACCAGCCAATTGGTCGATAGGAACCTTGCCGAGCGGTTTCGTGGACTTGTGCCAGATGATCTCGTCGACTTCTGGATAGACCATGGGATTGGCGCCTATGCAGGCAGTTTCTATCGGCTCTGCACTCCGGATACCTTTTACCCGTTGCTCTCGCGGCTTCTCGCTAATATCCCAACGCTTCGCGGAAAACTCCATGCCGTGGGGTATTCTGCGTTTGGAGTTGTCGATCTCTGTCATGAAAACGGGCGCATCTTCAGTTTTGATGTCCAGTTCGGCGCCTTGACCGATCAGACCAGTAGACGAGATAACGAACCACCACCGCACGACATCGCTGATCTTTATGCACTTGCAGGCATTGAGATGCCCGCGAGTCATGAGGAAGCTGTCAGTCGGATCAAACTCGGCCCGCTGTCGGTGTGGGATGAATTGGCGATTGGCGCTAGTCCCGAAACGTACAGGAATTACATTGGTGAAGACGGGAGGCGGTTGCCAAGCGAGGTGATGAAACTACTCGGGCCAATCAGTGCAAATCAGATATATATTTTGCGTAGCGCAGAACTTGAAAATATCCCGGCTTCCTATGTCAAAACAGACATTCGCGACCTGCTGGATAATATTCTCTCCGAGACCGTAAGTGTGACCGAGTTCATAACGGAAAATGGTATGCAAAACACGCACGCCGAGATTTTTCCGGTCCAGTTGAGATAGACTCTAGCGGCGATGAACCCGGCATCGGCAAGGGCGTGGTGTCGGGCACAGTGGGGGGCATCTGTGAACCCATCGGCCATGCCGCGCAGGTGCGCGCCGAGGGCAGCCCCGTCATCCGCCATCTCGACCGGTTCTGGATGAACAACCGCAACACGGTGGGCGAGGCCATCTTCGTGCGCGACACCGCGACCTACGCCCCGCCCGAGGATGACGACCCGCTGCCGGGGTCGATGCAACTGGCGGCGACGGGGGCTTCTTCAAGCTATTTCCTTGCCCCTTCTCCGCCGGTGCAAGCGCCCCCGACCACCGCCCCCGCACCGCCGCCTTCTGCGCCCGCTCCCGGGCCATCCACCCCCACCCCTGGCAGCGGCGCGCCGAACAGGCTCCCGTCCGTTAGACCGCTGCTGCGCAGGATCGGTGTTCTGGGCTGGATTCTGCACGGCTATGACCTGGGCCAACGCGAAAACCAGCGCGCCTGGGATGAGCCCGAAGGCTACATGGCGCGCGAGGCGGAAAGATACGGCGGTGTTGACAGCTTCAACGACACCCAGCGCGAGATCCACGACCGCGCCGTGGAGCGGTTGCGTAATGGCGGGCGGCAGGGCCATGTGCGCGGGGAGTACGACCAAGAGATGGACCGGGAGCGTGCGGAGCGCGAGAGGGCGGAATCGCTGGCGCAGGCCGCGCCCCAGACGCAGACTGATACGGATACAGGGACGCGGGTGGATGATGAAGGATCGCAGCGCGAATGCAAGGTCGGTCCATTTGAAGAAATAGAGCCTATCTGCAACGGGGAGACACACCATATCGTCCCGGATATGGTTTACCGTCTTGGACGCAGGCCGAGAACTGCAGCTGAGAGAAACTCGACGGCGGAGCGGATCAACAACGAGCGCGCACCAACATTCAATCAGGGCATGTCAATCTGTCTGAAGGCCGAGCAACACACCAGCGATCCGGACGGACTGCACGGTCAGTTGCGAGGCGCATTCAACGCGATCGGTACGGCATCACCTGTAGCGGGAACAGCGCCGATGAGGCAAATTCTGGCGGAAAGTCTTGCACAGATCGAGGATATCCCGGATTTACCTGAGGCGTGTAAAATATTGGCGGCAGCGCTTACCACTATACAAGTAGAAAACACTACCGGGCTTGATACACCCGGTCGAACCAGAGAAAGTCCTTTGCCCACAGGGCGAGCACGAGATGTTCTAAGACAAGGCCACTACTGATGGACGAGACGATATGGAAGCCGACTCTCCACGCGGCACAGGCTCTGACCGTTGATCGGTTCAGCATCGCGATTGGTGAGTTAGAATATGACGATCAGTTCATGGCAATCCTGAGCTACGACGGCAGGTTTCCGCAGCCTTGGTCGCGAGTCGATGTTGATCGCGAGATCGCCGACAT
>NZ_JAQZSM010000087.1 GCF_028745735.1 Roseinatronobacter alkalisoli | reverse complement strand
CGTGCCGATGCCTTCGGGCTGTGGGCCGAGTATACCCGTGAAATGACCGCATGAATGCACGAGGTGCAGATCACTGCACCCAGCGGACAACAACTTGGCAATGCCGGACAAATCAATGGGGCGTGGCCGTCGCTTACAAAGTGTGGATCGTAGCGATGGTTGATCTCGCGAATTACCTTTCGATACGTCGGAGCCTTATCTGTGCAAATCGACAAGGGGCGGTGTCGCCGTACACGTTCAATGGCCTTGTTCAGAAAGGCTTTTGCAGCTTTTGCATCGCGTCTGGCAGTGAGCCTGAAATCGACCAATTGGCCGTTGGCATCAATCGCGCGCCAGAGGTAACGCCATTTTCCACCAACGCGGATGTAGGTCTCATCCACGTGCCAATTCAGGCTTGCACGGCTGAGATGACGCTCGGCCCGCCTGGACAGTTCCGGCCCAAACTTTTGCACCCATCGAAAGACCGTCGCGCGATCAACATCCAGCCCTCGCTCGGCCAGCAGGTCAGTCACATCCTGATAGGACAAAGGGTAGCGAAGATACATCCGAACCGCACACAGGATGATCTCCGCGGGAAACCGGTGGCGCTTGAACGGCTGTTTGCTCGACATGTAGAAGTCCTTTCATCAACAACTTCACGACAAGATGGCCGTTAATGCAACAGTCCCACATAGCAGGTGCGCGCGCCCTGACGCGTGACCGAAAGCGGCGGGTTCTCGGCATCACAAGTCGTGGCCTTGGCCTCAAGCCCCACGATCATGTTGCCATTCGCATCATAGCTGAAATTGGTGTTCTGCCCCGCAGTGGTGAAACACAGAATTCTTTCTCAGAAACCCCTCGATTTGCACGATAGAATTCTATTTCCAATAACTCTCCACATAGCCGTCGATTACAGCCATATAGTTTATGCATCTGGCCAGAATGACCTCAAAATCCTCTGACACTATGATTCTGTCGCTCCGGCAGTCACCAGTAATATGACCAAAATATCCCAAATCCAGTGGTTTATCAAAAAGCTGGAATTCAAGTTTATCGGCGCTTCCGCGATGTGCGTGTCGATATTTTAAACCATAGAGATAGGGCGCTGTCTCGTCCGGTAATTCAATAGAGATACTCGTGGTCTTCACCCGAGCTCCTGCGACCTTTATGTTGTCGCCAAGGCTGTATCCGCGCCCCGTGTCCTGTACTGCACGCGTGACAGCCTCCCAAACCTGTCGAACGGTGTTACGTGGAAAGTCATACGTGCTGCCGGGACCTGTGGGCGGCTCGTGTCGGCAGAAATAACCTCTTGCCTTGGAAATAAACCATGGATGCTTTTGTGCCTGATCAATTGGCAAGCCGAGTTCACTCGCAGCCCATGACCAAGAGGCGAGCACCTCATCTGGGAGGGTTGAGTGTAGCGCGCCATTGGGTTCACGGAAGGCGGGCTCTAGTATAGCCTTGAGGCTAAAGTTTTCCCGAAACTGTGTCATCTTTACCTCTGCGCTAAAACGGTCTTAAACCGCGCCCCGGACCAATGACCGGCACAGGTAACTGAGGGCCATTCTGAATGCTGCGACTGATTGAATCAAGGGCACCTCGAGTCGCTTCGACCGCGCGCGCGCAGGGGTCGCCACGCCAATCCAGGACGCAACGGGCGGATACTTCTGCCCGATCAGTATGCCACGGTATCAGGCGCCAGAGAAAGGCGGGGAATAACCTCCTGCCCTTCTCTCCCGCTGAGCAAACCATGCAATTACTCGGCCTGCAATCTTCTGTGTTTCAGAAAGCTGCTTGTCATCATCAACTGTGAACTTAACCAGCTCTAGCTGCCCCTCTATATCGGTAAGAAAGCGTCGAATGTCATTTTCTTCAATTGCAACAACCGCTACTTCACCACGCTGAATTGAACGCTGTACAGCATCAGCCGAAGCCGATCCATCGACGTGATCAGAGCAAGTCGCCAGAATTTCCGATATCACATCCGGGTAAATAAATTTCGAGGTCATGGCGACCTATTCCTCAAAATGGTGACAATAGTCCTTCCGGCATCCTCGGTAACAACGCTCACATTTCCAGACGTATAAATTGCCCGAGGCACACCGTTAACCGTTGTCGTCCTCACCGAGCCACCGTTGATGACATCCTCAACCATATTAGGCGTAACATTACGACCGGGGCCGTCCGCACCAGCTGGTGTTCCAAGGCCGCTTGGTTGCGTCCGATCAACGGCGTGTCGCGGATAGTTACGTCCGCCAATTTGCGCATAATCACGGCTACCTATAGTGACCTTGGGGTAGTCATTCCAACTTCCCCAAAGAAGACTTCCCGTATTTGGGGCATTCACCCCTATATTGCTACCGCTCCGTGCTGTCTGCCGCACGACCACGCGGGCGCCAGCGCCAAAACCACCCCCGGGCTCACCCATGCTGTCTATGGCAAGTGCCGTCGCTGCCGCTTCCGTGAAACGAGGATATTTGGCGGCCGCACGGCGCGCCAGTTCGAGCCCTGCGCGCAAAATCCCGCGCGCCGCCGCGCCGCCAACCATGGTGCTGGCTATATCGAGGCTCGAGCGTGAATAGGTGTCAGACCCGCCATCGCTGCCATCCCAGCCAGAGCTGGATGTTGGTGCATTTGCATAATCCCCGCTTCCAAGCAAGGCTATGGCAGCACCAATTGCAATGGCTGCGATGGGCACAACATTCCCGTTGGGGTCGAGCAGATTCACCGGGTCGTTGAAGGAGTAGGAGTACCGGTTGGTTCCGACGCCAGCCTGAGTGACCTCGAACCAGTCGGGCTGGAGGAACAGGCCGAGTTTGGGGTCGTAGTAGCGGGCGTTGAGATACTGCAGCCCCGCATCTTCGTCAAACCGCTCGCCGATCCAGCCTTTGGTCTCAGGCAGGGTCTGGCTGGGCGCAAGGCCTGCGGTCTTTTCTCCCCAGGGATTGAAGCTGTGGTTCTCCACGCG
>NZ_JAQZSM010000086.1 GCF_028745735.1 Roseinatronobacter alkalisoli | reverse complement strand
CCTGTCCTGCCCGCGCTGCTGACCGCCGCCGATGACCGAGCCCGCATGCGCTACATCGAGTTTTTCGCGGCGACGCTCCGCAACCCCAACACCCGCCGCGCCTATATTCGCGCTACAGGCGACTTCTTCCGCTGGTGCGAGCTGCATGGCATCCCATCACTGACAGCGGTGCAGCCGGTGCATGTCGCCACCTATATCGAGCAAATGACCGCGACGCTTTCTACGCCGACTGTCAAGCAGCGCCTGGCTGCGATCCGCCACCTGTTCGACTGGTTGGTAACGGGGCAGATCGTGCCCGTCAATCCGGCGGCATCAGTACGCGGTCCGTCGCACAAGGTGCGCCGTGGCAGGACGCCCGTGCTGGAGCCTGCCGAGGCGCGCAAGCTGCTCGACGCTATCGACATCACCACCGTAGGAGGCTTGCGCGACCGTGCGCTGATCGGGCTGATGGTCTATTCCTTCGCCCGCATCGGTGCGGCGCTCAGCATGAAGGTCGAAGACATCTATACGCAGCAGCGCCGCCTCTGGGTGCGGCTGCATGAGAAGGGCGGCAAGCGGCATGAGATGCCCTGCCACCATAACCTGGAAAGCTACCTGCACGCCTACACTGAAATGGCAGGCATCGTCGACGACCCCAAGGGACCGCTGTTTCGCACCATCGGGCGCGGCACGCAGATGCTTACCCGCACACCGCTGCCCCAAGCAAATGCCTACCAGATGATCCGTCGTCGCGCAGCCGCCGCCGATATTTCCACCAAGGTCGGCAACCACACCTTCCGCGCCACCGGCATCACTGCCTATCTGAAGAACGGTGGGACACTGGAAAAGGCGGCACAGATGGCAAATCATGCCTCGACCAGGACGACGCAGCTCTATGACCGACGATCCGACGAGGTGACGCTGGATGAAGTAGAAAGGGTGCTGATCTAGCGCAGATCACCACTCCGGCAACGCTATAATTCCCAGCAATGCCTCTGACGCCTCCCCCAGCATTCATTTAGGAGATACTTTGTGCCTGTTCCGCTGACTGACAACGAGATAGAAGACGCTTTAAATCACATGGTGGAGAAGGGCTGTCTGAAGCCCAATCTGAGCCCTCACGGCACCATCACCGCCGTCGACCGTCGCGAGATGGAGGCCGATAGCAGCCGATGACGCTCATTCAACCGCATCAACTGCGATGGATCGAGAGAAATCTAATCGATCACGACATTCCGTTCGTCGTGATCGGCGGGGTTGCAGTGAAATTTTATCACCCAGCAAGAGACACGGGCGACGTTGACCTGTTCGTCGGTGCAGAACCCTCGACAATCTCCCGTCTGGTCGCGGCAATACCGAAGCTGTCGGCGGATCAAAATGCTAGGGCGCAGCTACTAGACCGGAGGGTGGCCCATTTCAAGGTTGAGGGGCTGTACAAGATCGACGTTCTGACCTTCGCTCCGGGTCTCGAAATCGAAGAAGCAGTCAGTACCGCGGAGATCTTTGAGGTAGATAGCGTGCCTATACCAATTGTCAGTCGTCGGCTCCTGATCGCACACAAGCTAGCAGTGAACGAGCCGAAGGATATGGAGGACGTCAAGCTGCTTCAGTAAGGAGTCACCAAGGCATCAAGCAGGCTAGCTATGTATAGTGCCGCTATACGCGGTTGAACGACGCGCCGCGATTCAGGCTACCCTCACCTGGCGCAAGTATGCTCTGTATCGGGCTTTCTGAGGCTGCCAGAATGATGGGCCGATGTTGCGGCTCGTGTCTGCACGTCGAAACGCGATGCGGCCCCCGTTTTCTGTCCTGATCCCCCAAAGGCGACCAAAGCGGAGATCGATCGTCTTCACCATGTATAGTTTCAAGCCTTCAGCGTTCTCAATGGTGGTGACGAATATCGCGCCATCGGGGAGGGCTGAAAGATTGAACGTCTTTCTTAGAACTTGCTCAAGACGAGCGGTAAAAAGCGCCACATTCTCGGGTTGGATATGCACCATCCAATGTGTGTGTGGCAGGTCGTGTGTCGCCTCATGGACATAGGCATAGGTCGGGACGCCATTGCGCGGTGTGGCGCTCTTGCGCGGTCGACAAGACGACCATCTCTGGAACCACGCCTCGCGTAGGTCTGCGAAATCCCTGAAGATCGTCTCCGCTGTGCTTCCAAGTTGCCAAAAATTGATGGTCACGAACGTATTTAACGGGCGTCCAAGCGCTTCAGCAGAGCGGACACTGTGCAGTATGCTCGATCCTGCCTTGCGTCCCATGTGGTACTCGTTAGCGATCATGTACGCGCCATAATTTGTGGGTGTCAGGGGCACATATACTAAAACGGGTGCCAGTGACTCAGGCGGGTAGTTTAGGAGCAAAAGAACAATATGGCAACACAGTGCCTGCCCTGTCTTAGTCGTGGCCTTGGCTACCGCCTCTGCTGCTTCGCATGCCGCTTTGTCTTCTGGAAGCTCTATCGTTAAATCAAGGGCCCCTATCCCGATGGCGTCACCAGCCCGTCATCGTGAGGCAGTCGGAAAAATCCAGCTTCCGATGGTCCAAACTTGGGGAGCGGGGCAGAAGCCGGAAAACTCTGCCTTCGGGCGGTCCAACGTTGGGGGTCAGATCACTCACTCTTTACATTATGCACTCTTTGTAAAGAGTTGGCGAACCTGTTACCGGCTTGCCGGACAGAAACCTGTCAGAATCCATCCTGTTTTGCCTTGGGGTTTTGTCACACCTATCTGCCTGAATTCACGTGGGGCAGTTCACGACAGCCAAACCGACCGTTTTAGTCCCACACATTATGACTAGGGGTTTTTGTCCGACAGTGGCCGTTCGTGACATTTGCGGCGAAGGTCGGGATCGAGCCCACTCTGCCAAATGCTGCAACGCCAACGGATGTCCGCTTACAAAGATCTAAGGATTGCCAATCACGGCCTCCAAATAAGCGTTCTGTGCGTGAAGTAGAAACGCTTTTGCAGGGGTCGCGAC
>NZ_JAQZSM010000085.1 GCF_028745735.1 Roseinatronobacter alkalisoli | reverse complement strand
TTCTCGCCGCACATGACCAAATCAATACGATCTTCAAACCCCGCCGCTACCGACTGACAGCCACGTCCTATCGACACGCTCGGGCAGATGCCTTCCGGCTATGGAACGACTATGCCCGCGAAATGACCGCAGGAATGCACGAGGCACAGACCACCGCACCTAACGGACAACAACTTGGCAATGCCGTCGGTGCGGCCTGAGTAAATGAACCTAGCGTCGGAAGTTACGGTTCCGTTGCTCCAAGTCAGTTAGTCGTCAGTCATAATGGCGATCAGTGCACCACCTTCCCCATATCCCGGCGCAGACCATTCACTGCAAGCGAAGCCCTGAGCTGAGGCTTGCGACGAAAATAGAGCTGCGCCCATCCCTTTCTTGCATTTGCAATTCAGAAACGCATATGGTAAGGAGGTCGACCATAAGGTAAGGAATGTCCGGTGACACAGGAATCCACCATCACTGTGAAAGGCCAGACCACCCTGCCGCGGGATGTTCGGGCGGCGTTGGGTCTGACGAGCGGCGATCGCGTGCGCTATGTGATCCTCGACGGGGAGGTGCGCATCCTGAAAGCCCGGCCGGTCAAGGAGTTGCGCGGCATGCTGGCCCGTCCGGACCAGCGGCCCGTGTCCCTTGATGAAATGGATGAGGCGATTGGCACGACCGCGTCCGAGCGCGCCATGCCTGACCGATGATCGCGCTTGATACCAATGTGCTGGTGCGGTTTCTGGTGCAGGATGACCCTGATCAGGCGCGCATGGCGAATGCCCTGTTCGAACAGCTGACCGGTTCTGCCCCAGGCTTTGTCAGCCGAGAGGTGCTCGTCGAGCTGGTATGGGTTCTCGAGCGCGCCTATGGCTATGCGCGGCCCGATATTGCTGTGGCGCTGGATGGTCTGCTGTCCGCAATCGAACTGGAGATCGAGGCGGCTGATGATGTGGGACAGGCCGTTGAGCGCTACCGCAATGATGGCTTTGGCTTTGCTGATCTGATGATCGCGAGTGCCGCCAAGCGTGCCGGGGCATCTGAACTCGTGACTTTTGATCGCAAAGCCGCGCGCCTGCCCGATGTCAGGCTTCTGACTGCATAGGTAGCTAAGATTAGAAGAAATAATCGTGTGGCTGGTGCAGATGTTCAGCGCCTGTCACCGATGCGCTGCTGTCCGTTGTCATCTCGCATGGCCAGTGTCTGGATCATCCTCACAACACTGTCGCGATCAAACTTCGCGGGCAGCTCGATCAGTGCAATGTCGGCCTCGCGCAGGGCCTGCCTCTTGACTGCATCGCTTTTCTCTGCGCGGGTGCGGCTGCGACGGGAGTTCCCGAAATGGCCCGTGCCCTGATACTCGACCACGGCGGCGACATTCAGCTCAGCGTCAAGCACCACGAAATCCGCCCGTTTGGAATTGATGCTCATGTAGCGCTTGTAGCTTTTGTTACGAAGGAAGGCACCGTAAGAGACCTGACACATCACGCTCCAGCCTGCGGGCAACTCTGCGCGCAGCATTCTGAAGAGCCGCAACTCCGTCTGGTTCATGAGCGGGCGGCGTTCAAACGGGGGCGCGAAGACGCCCTTGCGTGATAGCCAGGCGGCAATAATCACGACGAGGAGGGCCGCAAGCACGATCACCCCAAAGCTGATTGGCGTCAATTCCATACTCATCTCCCTGCCAACCGCGCCGAGCGTGCCATGCGCATTCGCCCCCGCTGCGGCACTGCCACCCCCGCAGGCCCCGGTCCCCGCGGCGCCCCACCTGCACCGGGCGGTTGGGGGGCATTGCCAAGTTGTTGTCCGTTAGGTGCGGTGGTCTGTGCCTCGTGCATTCCTGCGGTCATTTCACGGGTATAGCCGGCCCACAACCCGAAGGCATCAGCACGGGCGGGGCGATAGGACGTGGCTGTCAGTCGGTAGCGGCGGGGTTTGAAGATCGTATTGATTTGGTCATGTGCGGCGAGAAAGCGCTGTGCCTGGCGTGGAGACTTGAAGCGGCCCATGATCTTCTCCCGCCTTCGGGTAGGCCTGTGGCTACCCTCGATCCGGTTGTTGAGGCCCTTGTGGGCGCGATGGTCAGCATTAGATGCCAGCTGTGCGATCGGCTTAGCATAGCTACGCAGCTTGTCGGTGACGACCACTCTCGGCTGTGTTGATTGTCACTGAGACCTGACCCGGCGGGGGTCAGGTCTCAGTGACAATCAACAAAGTCATGCCACATAAACAACTTGGCAATGCCCTTAGGCCAGATCGGTTCTGGCGAAATCCTCACCCTTGTAGAGAAGCGGCGCATGGAACGCCTTCGCCGCAGCATAGGCCAGTGCGTCACCCATATTGAGCTTCGCAGGATGCCCGGCAACCTTCCCATACTTCCTGAGTACCGCGATCGCAGCCGTGCCCATGCTTTCCGTCAAATGCATTTCTCTGACCCCAAGCGTCGTGATCAGTTCGTCCACCAGTCTGCTCGCTTCGTCAAAGTGTGCCTCGCTGATATGGGTCGCCCTCGCCGTGTCTCGCAGGCTGCGCGCGATCCCGAGTGTTGCTTCCACACGGACTATCGGCGAGATCATCAGCTTGCCCTTTGCACCTTCCATAGCTTTCAGCATGGCCGGGGCCTCTGGCTCGTTCAGTAGCACGGCACATAATGCACTGGCGTCAATGAACATCAGCTATCGCCCCACAGCTCATCCATGAACGGCTTGTCGTCGGCCTTTCGGGGACCGAGACCGGCAGCAGCCGCTTTCCGCTGAACCTTTGCAACGCGCTCCGCAAGGGTTTCCCGTTTTTCCAAATCCGCTATACTATTCAACAGTGCGGCACGAACTGCCTCAGTCTTGTTCTTCGCGCCGGATGCTGCACGGAAGCGTTCAGCCAGCTGGTCCACGTCAGGGTCTTTGATATAGAGGGGCATGTGAATATCCTTTCTGGATATACTATATAGCCACAAAGGATATCCTTGCAAGTCTATAGTCGTTCCGGGGCGTTCCGCGTGGCGGGCGCCTGGCGGGGCACGCTTCCGGCCGATCCGCAGTTCCGGCTTTACCGGGTAGTTACCATTCCCCACCCACAGACTTATCCCCAAAATCTGGGGATAAGTCTGTGGGTGGGCAGCTGGTGGCAAAAGAAAATCCTTTGCGGGACCGCGCTCCAGGCTTCAGCCGGTAAGACCGGCTTACGCCCCGAGCCTCTCCCCTCGGAATCGGGTGTCGAAAGCGGCTTTTCGCTGCGCCATGAACGAGCGTCCGCAGTCCGGGACCTTGCTACCGTTCGACCCGCGGCAACCAATGACCGTTGTTCAGCCCTTTGCAGACGGTCGTCGTGATGACCGCCCCCTTCGGCTCCAATGTCGCGCCCAGTGGAGCGGAAGTTCGCTGCTGCAAGTCTT
>NZ_JAQZSM010000084.1 GCF_028745735.1 Roseinatronobacter alkalisoli | reverse complement strand
GGGGTAGCGCTTGAACTTCTGACGCTTTGGCTTGTCACCTTCCACATCAGGCAGCCGAGAGATGCCGTGACGCTGAAGGCACCGATGCAAAGCTGAACGCGTCAGATGTGGGATCGTCGGTTGCAGCTGACCTGCCCCCCTGAAAAGTCCGCAATTTTGGGTTAGTCTGTTCCTATCGAAGGAGACAGACGATGAAGCGATCAAGGTTCACGGAAGAACAGATCATCGGTATTCTGAAGGAGCACCAGGCAGGGCTTGGCGCGAAGGAGCTGTGTCGTAAGCACGGCGTCAGCGATGCGACGTTTTATAAATGGCGTGCCAAGTTTGGAGGCATGGAAGTGTCAGATGCGAAGAAGCTGAAGGCGCTAGAGGCCGAGAATGCCAAGCTTAAGAAGCTGCTTGCCGAACAGATGATGGACGTGTGTTGATTGTCACTGAGAACTGACCCATTTTTCCATTTCGCGCTGACCCCTCTGAACTATGATAAACTCATGAAAAGTCGGCGGAATCTTTGATGCCAGTGGGTCACGGAGTTTTGGAAAAATGGGTCAATTCTTCGCGGAATTCAACAGTTCCCGCAAGGGCAAGAACATCTTGCTCTATTGGTATCCCATGTGTTACTATTAACATATGATCGAGCTCGTCATCTATATCACCGAGGATGGAAAAGCACCGTTCACGGACTGGTTCGACGGTCTCGACACGGCGGCCGCTCTGAAGGTCCGCACTGCGCTTGCCCGGATCGAGACCGGTAATCTGGGCGACGTGAAGCCGGTAGGGCAGGGGGTCTCGGAACGACGTATCACGTTCGGACCGGGCTATCGCGTCTATTTTGGCCAAGATGGCGGCAAGCTGGTGATCTTGCTCTGTGGCGGAACGAAGAAACGCCAGTCAAAGGACATCGAACAGGCCAAGGCCTATTGGGATGACTACAGGGCGCGCAAACAGAAAGGACCCTGACATGGTACTGACACGGGATTTCAAGGACACGATCCAAGCGCGGGCACAACGCGATCCGGCCTTTCGTCGTGGCCTTTTCGAGGAAGCGATTGAAGCTTTCCTCAGCAATGACACCGAGACTGGAAAGCTGCTGCTGCGCGACTATGTGAACGCCACGGTGGGCTTCGAAAAGCTCGGAGCTGAGCTCGACAAGAGCCCAAAGAGCCTGATGCGTATGCTCAGCACGCAAGGCAATCCCCGCGCCGACAACCTCTTCGCTGTAGTCGGTCACCTGCGAAAGCAAGAGGGTGGCAGCTTCATGATGCGCCCTGAGGGCCAGCGTTCCAATCACGTTGGGTGAGGGGCTTGTCACGCTTCACCCGCAGCGTCTGTACTACGCCATGCGAGATGGAGTGGTTGCCGCCCTCCCCAGACGGCATCGCAATGTGCCAAAGTCGTGGTGTTCAACGCCACGCAAAGAGGAGGACGGCGATATGAAGGATATGATGATCGGGATCGATCTGGCAAAGAATGTTTTCCAAGTTCATGGTGCCCTGCACACGGGGGAGGTTCAGTTCCGCAAGAAGCTGACGCGTACACAGTTTT
Organism: Roseinatronobacter alkalisoli; assembly: GCF_028745735.1. Lineage (GTDB taxonomy): Bacteria > Pseudomonadota > Alphaproteobacteria > Rhodobacterales > Rhodobacteraceae > Roseinatronobacter > Roseinatronobacter alkalisoli. The sequence continues at coordinate 1,829 of NZ_JAQZSM010000084.1, read as the reverse complement.
CTGAGTTCATGGCTCAGCAAGAACCTTGCCTTATCATTTTTGAGGCGTGCGGCGGCGCGCATTATTGGGCGCATGAGATGGAGGCTCTTGGCCATAAGGTGAAGCTGATTGCGCCACAGTATGTTCGTCCGTTCGTAAAGCGTCAGAAAAATGACGCGGCTGATGCGGAGGCAATTGTTATCGCGGCTCGTCAACCCGAGATGCGTTTCGTCGCCCGCAAAACTGCGGAGCAACAATCGCGCGCAGCGGTTTTCCGTGGTCGAGAACGACTGGTTCATCAGCGCACTGCAGATGTGAACGCATTGAGGGCGCTGTTGCATGAGCATGGGCATGTTTTTCCCCAAGGCACACGAAACCTTAACCGCATGAAGATACTGGTAGAGGATAAGACCACCGATCTGCACGCGCTGATCCGGGAGGAGTGCATGGACCTGCTGGCGCAGATTGCAGAGAAAACGGAGCGTATCATTGAGCGCACGACGAAATTGAAGACTCTGGCCGCCAAGTCAGATAGGGCGCGCAGGCTTCAGACTATGCCCGGTATCGGGCCACTGACGGCCATCGCTGTAGAGGCGTTTGGGCCTGATATGACACAGTTCAAAACGGGACGTGACTTTGCTGCCTGGTTGGGTCTGGTGCCCAAGCAACATTCTTCTGGAGGCAAAGAACGTTTGGGGCGGATGACCAAGGCTGGCCAAGCTGACATCCGGCGCCTTCTGATCATTGGGGCAATGTCGCGAGTGGGTTGGCTTGGGCAGCGAAGCATTTTGGAAGGCAGCTGGCTATCACGGATGTTGGCGCGCAAACCCAGGATGTTGGTCGCGATCGCACTGGCGAACAAGATGGCCCGCCAGATTTGGGCGATGCTGACAAAGAACGAAGATTACAGGGATCCGGCGTTGGCAGGCGGTGCATGATTATCATGCTGGACTGCTAGCGACGGTGCCAAGGGGAGTGTGAGAAGACGATGACCTAAATGGGCAAAACGATCGAATAGATCTGGATTGGGGAAACCAGGCATAAGCTTAGTGCTGCAAGCACGCATGCGAGATTTGGACCTAATCCGCTGATCACCATCCCGGCCAGCGGCTTTTGGAAGTGCCGCATCTCAAGGCCTGACAAAAGTTCGCACTCGATCACACGCCAAATGGGTCAAAAACTTCTTGCACTACGGGCGGCAACCACAAAAGCTATTGGTTGATAGCTCGCATTAAAACCCTGGCTCTCTTTGGCGTGGAACACTAGATGTAGGTGATCGTTGGTTCATCCGACTCAATATCTAATTTACCCCACTCACCCTCCAGTACATACCGATGGTTTCGACAGACAAATGAATCAATATTCCCGAAGTCTACTTCTCCCGTAGCATCGACGGCCTTAACATCCGTACGTACAAACTCTTTCAGGCTTCGAATATTTGAGAATTTTAGTCCGCCTCTTTTGTAGCAATATTGTTCGTCCGGCTTTGGATCACAATAAAATGGATGGTCCTCATGCAGCACGAACTCCATTTGGAATTCTATAATATCCCCGAACGAAACAATGCCCAAGACATAACTGTCTTCCAAGTATAGATGCGCAAATATCGGCATTATTGAATAATTGTGCCAGCCGTCTGTATCCTCAGAAATCATAGTCAATCTCCGTGTGATTGCCTGGCGACCTTCTAGTAACTGGATCACTCGTCCTGGGATTAATACGCTGCGAACATCTGCAACCGTTACATCAGCCAAGCGACACCCCTTCTAATCAGATTTACAGCATCCCCGTCGCTCCCAACGCGAAAGGTGTCGCTCGATGTTATTGGGTTTCAACACGGCCGAAAAGGG
>NZ_JAQZSM010000083.1 GCF_028745735.1 Roseinatronobacter alkalisoli | reverse complement strand
GCCGCCGTTCGAGTTCCTCGGATGCTGCGCGGCGCCCCCCGGAAGCGGTCACGCAGGCAGCTGGAGCGGCGCGGCGGGTGCAGAGCTTTGTCATCCTCGACACCGCGCATCCCAAAGACGCCATCACGGGGCCGGTCGCGCTCTGGCTCGACTGATCAGCGGGGGGTGAAAGGGGGACACGCAGGCTTGCGGCGCCTGTCTTGCCGCATTTTCGCCAGCGTCGGTCTGTAGCCAACCCCGATGGCCCCGGTCGGTCCGCGTGATCGCCGCCATCTGCGAGGTGCAATCCACCGACGGGCGCAGGGACGAACATCTCGACATCGCGGCCAGCCTGCGCCCGATCCTCGGCGAAGTTGAAGGCTTCCTTTGCCGGTGCCAATCCGAAGGACGAGTCGGCGACCACCCTAACCCCGCTCAGAATGCGCAGGTTGTCGATCCGTGATGGCCATCCCTCGTCAAGAAGAACGGCCACAGTCACTCTGTCCCCGCGGCTGACAGTCGCGGGGACAGCTCATCACCCCCCGTGTCTGCGCAGGGCTTGCCTTACGCAGCAGGGCCAGCTTCAAGCGGACCACGAGTCCCAGACCGGAACCGGGTCGGCCAGATCCCCTGCTTGCCGGGCGACAGGATGCCGTTGGGATCCAGGCAGTCCTTGATGCGTTCGGCAAAGCGACGCTGGGCGTTGTCGTTGAAGTCGTAGATGGCTGCGACCTCGTCCATGAAATCAAGATGGCTGCGATATTCGCCGTAGCCAAGCTTCGCCGCCGGTTCGAGCATCGCTTTGGTCGCCGCATAGGCCTCGAGGGTCTGCTGCTCGTTCTTTGTGTCGAACACCACCAGCGCGACGTGGATCATGCTGCGCTTGCCCACGATGATCGCGGCGGAATAGTCCAGCCCGCGCGCGTTCAGCACGCTGCGGGACAGGTCGCGGATTGTGCTGCCGTCCTTGCCGGAAATTGGCATCGCACAGGAAAAGCCGATATGACCGCCTTCCTCGCCGCCGTACCAGCGGGTCATCTGGTCGAGCGCCATTGACGGGATGCCGGCCTGCACGCGGTGATGCGGGTTCTCGAAATCGGGCAGATTGCGCCCGTCGAACGCGTCGAACATAAGCGCGCCGCCCGGAATCGCGGCGAGCGCCTGCTCGACCTTGGCGCGGTTATGCGCGACCACGGGCGCGTCGCCGTAAAGCGCGAATCGCATGACCCAGCGGCCGAAGCCCGGAGTGGCGGCAATCCTGTCGAGTACCTCATCGGGGATAGCGCCCTTGCCGTCAAACCATTGCTTGCGCTCGCCAAAGGCGCTTGCCGCGCAGACGGCATTGATGATCATCGGCTGATTGGGGATCGTGCCGTCGATCATCAGCGGGCGAAGCACGTCGAGAAGCGTTTCGAAATGCTCTTCATTGTCCAGCGTGAACCAGCCGGGGGCATAGACCTCGGGCGCCGGGAACAGGCTGATCCCCATCTTGGTGACGATGCCAAAATTCGACTGGCTGAATATCCCGTCCCACGAGGGACCACAGCTGTGCGGATAGATCAGCCAGTTGCGCGGATTGGACATGCCGCCCATTCCCGTGCGCAGAATGTCGCCGTCAGGCAGCACGACCTCCATGCCGCAATGGTTCCCGAAATGATCGCCGATCGGCGTATAGCCCACGCCATGTTCCAGCGCATTGCCGACCACGCTGCCAGCACCAAGGTCCGGAACCGACATCCACAGCTTTGAGCCGGTCTTCTGCAGGTGGTCGTAGAGGTCAAAGAAGCGGACACCGGGCTCGACCAGCGCCATGCAATTCTCTTCGTCGACTTCCAGCACCTTGTTCATGCGCCGCAGGCTGAGCGCGAAGGTGCCCGAAACGCGGGGAGCACCGCCGCCATAGCCCTTGTTGCGGCCCTGGCTGCTGGTCCAGACCGGCGTTCCATGGTCGTTTGCGATGCGCAGGATGGCCTGCACATCCTCCACGCTGCCCGGCAGGAGCACGGCGCCGGGCCGGTACCACTCGCCCGGCGGCGCGAACGGATCGCCATAATCCGCCAGATCCTGGGTGAGCACATTCTCCTCACCGATGGCCGTCCGCATGGCTTCCAGAGCCTCGGCAAAGTTTCCGATATTTCGGGTTTCTGGATCCGTCTGGTTCGTGGCGGACGTTTGATGGTTGCTCATGGTTTCCTCCCAGTTTGAATATCGTCTTCCCTCGCGTCGGGCCTAGCCCGGAAAGGCCGCGGCGACCGCCCGGTCGACCGCAAAGGCAAAGCCCAGATCGCCGGTCCCTTCGAGAAGCTTCATGCGGAATTCCTCGGCGCTGCCCGAGGCCGCGCGCGCGGCATCCCAATGGTCGAGATAGGCGATGGTCGCATCGAACACGCCGGCATCATTCGCGCTGCCCGGCTTGCGGTGGCCGGGGATGACCGTTCCGGCCCCGATTGCGCGCAACTGGGCCACGCTGGCGCGCCAGGCCTCGACGCCACCGGGGGCGGCTGCCTCCTCCATCCACAGATGGGTGTCGATATAGGCAATGTCCGAAGCGATCAGCGTATCAAGGCCGGGAATATGCACCGGCGTGATCAGGGCGGTGTCGCCCGCCATGGGCGGCAAGATCTCGATCCGCTCGCCTTCAAGCATCAGATGGTCGGCCCCGAGAACCTCGGGCACGACGACGCGGTCGGCAAAGACCCCGGCAGGCGCGCTGCCCGCGATCTGGGCATACATTGGCTCGGCCACCTGCGCGATGAAGGCCTGGACATCGGCCTGCGCATAGGCGCGCGCTTCGGGAAACCGATCCAGCAGGATCGGCAGCCCCAGCAGGTGATCGGGGTGGTAATGGGTGATCAGGATGCTCTCCAGCCGCCGACCCGTCGCCGCGATCATGTCGGCGAGCAGCGCGGCATTGCCCGCCGTGAACTGCGCATCCACCAGAACCGCCGAACGCTCGCCCATGATGACGGCGCTGTCGACCAGTAGTCCCGCTTCATCCGAGGTGAAGACCTCGGCGTTGCCGACGCGGGCCAGGGCGGAGCCGGGCAGCAGGCTGGCAGCCGCGGCGCCGGCGGTGACTTGCAGGAAATTTCGACGGTCGAGCAGGAACATTTTTTATCCTTTTCAAGTCAGTGCATTTTTGATACCAAGAGCGTAATTGATACCTAGCTTCCGTGGAAGACGGCACTTTTTGGTAACCGCTACATGAGAGACATCCTGACCAGCACCCCGATCGAAAGTTGCCCGGTCAGGCAGATCCTGACCGACGTGGGCGACAAATGGTCGATCCTGATCCTGATCGCCCTCAGCGGGGGGCCGCGCCGGTTTTCCGCCCTGCGCCGCGACATCCCGGATATCTCGCAGAAGATGCTGACCCAGACTTTGCGCAAGCTCGAGCGCGACGGGCTTGTGTCGCGCGAGGTCACGCCGTCGACGCCGCCGCGCGTCGATTACGATCTGACTGCATTGGGTGCATCGCTGATGCATCAGATCACGCCGCTGGCAGGGTGGGCCGTGCGTCACCTCGACGAAATCACCGCCGCCCGCAGGCGTTTCGACTGGAGCAGCACATCCGGTTAAAGCATCTCGGGGTCTGAGAGGACGCCCAGCCATGCGGCGCCAGAGCAACAAGCGCGGTCCCGGGGGTGACATCCCTCGAAAGTCCGCAGTGGCGCGATGCTATGTTCGCCCTGCGGCATGTGCATTGGTCGGGTTTCCGCCCTCTGCG
>NZ_JAQZSM010000082.1 GCF_028745735.1 Roseinatronobacter alkalisoli | reverse complement strand
GTGGAAGCTGTGCGGGAAAACCGGGTCCAAGACCGCAATACGGCGATAATTACTATGCCGCATATGTTCGCGATCCTGACGGCAACAAGCTGCAAGCTGTCTGTTACGCGACGGCTGATTGAGGACTGTCGGCTCTGTTCCAGCGTCCGCACCGTCCCGCACACCCGCCATCCGGCTGTGAATCGGCGTGCTGCACCGCCGCAAGTCGGCTTGGAGCCCAAAGCCGCCCGTCACTGCTAGGATAACTAACGGTGACGGGTCCTCCAAGCCGAGTGCTTTTGACGTGGCCGCAGGGCTTCTTGTCGGATCGATCACGAGTAGGCTGATCGCCTTAGCGTGAGTAGGCTTTGGCCATCTCTGCCTGGCCACCGAGTGCCGCAATCAGCACCTGAGGGTTCCAGTAGTCCTGCCAGCGTGCAATCTTACCACTGCGCAGATGAAGTACGCAAATATACTGCTGATTGTATGGAAGACCTGTTTCAGTCCCGCGACCTCGGCAAGAGGCTTCGAAGATGACCACATCAGTTAGTTGATAGACGCTACCCAATGTGAAGTCGCCAAATTCGAGCAGCGGGGCGAGACGGATAGCATGAGCAGCAATGCTCTCCTTACCAACAATCTGTTGCGGCGTGCCTGGGGGCGCAAAAGGATAGTCCAGGACAGCGTCGTCGGTGAAGAGGTCGAGAAAGTTGGTAGCTTCGGCAACTTTATCTCCTAAGGCTGCATGTACGAGCTCGAATAGTGTTGGATACTTGTTGATCATAGCAGGCTCTCATATGAATGGAACGGTAACGTCTCAACCACATAGGGTAGAACACGATGGAACGCAAGAGTTCCGACCGTAAGGCAAGAGCGCCATCCGGAGCGGCGGTGCAAAAAATCGAACTAACAGAGGCGCTATATCGTGCTTTGTTTTTCGAATGGGCTGAACATGGTTTTTCAGCGCTCAGCCTTGAGCGGGTAGCGGCGCGGGCGGGGGCGGGCAAAGCGGCCATCTATCGTCGCTGGCCCGGAAAGCTGCAGTTTGCCGACGAGGCGGTCAATGCTCTGGGGCTCAAGATGGCCGCTTTCGGAGATAAGGGTTCGCTTGAAGCAGACATAAGGGCATTTCACCGTCGCCTGCGTATAGTGTTCAGACATCCCGTAGTGCGTAAGATCCTTCCAGACATCTATGCGGAAGCTGCCCGCTCAGATGAAATGAAGGCGATCAGTGATCGCGTAGCGCAGACGAGACGTGATGAGGCAAAGAAAGTTATTGATCGAGCAATCTCACGTGGAGAATTACCCGAAGCAATCGATCGCGACATCGCCCTCGATTTTTTGCCGTCATCAATATACTGGCGAATGGTGGTGATCAAAAGTTCGCTTTCAGAAGCGCAGCTGCGTCTGCACGCCCAAGGTACAACGGCAGCGCTCAAGTCATTATGGTAAGGCGCGTTTATTGACCTGCATTGCCCCTATCGCTTCACAGGTCCACATTTCATGACCGGCAGCTTCGTCCCGCAATGCGGACGGTCATCAGAGCGCCGATGAAGGCGCTGGTGTGCGCCTCAGGTGGTCAAAACTCAGACGTTTCTGTCCCGGTCGGAATCCACCGTTTTTGACGCATGGGTTCTGGCAAGGGGTTTATGTCCGGTAGCAGACCTTCGTCGGCTATGCGGCGAAATCCCGGTCCGAGCCCAAATTGCACAATGCCGTGGCAAGTTCGAACGTCAGCTTTGCACCTCATTCCGATCCTTCCAGTGCTCGGGGTCTTTTCCTAAAACCTTTCGCCCCAAGGTTCCGGCACCTGCCTGACCGAAGGAAGTGGATTGGAATATTACTGCCGATCGCCGCGACCTATTGCGGCGTCCGGCACCGATAGGAACCGGCCATTCGTCTGGGCGTGAAAGCCCTTTTTCTTCCATCCGGGTCGCCTATTCCTCCGGAACAGCAGGTTCCGAACCGCGCAGGAAAGTTTTTCTGTTCCCCCAGTGAGGGTGTTTTTGGACCTTATGCCGCTCCCTGGCTTTCTCTCCCAGACTACGCCGACCGCAAATCCCTAATGAACTGCGGACTTTTTAATGTGCCACAGAGGCCGGGCGTTGGTTCGCTCGGCCCAGCGTGGAGCCTTGTCTCGACCCTCCATTTATTGCCGCCGGGCGCTTGCTGCGACGAACTCTTCCTCCAGCCTTATGATGGACTGGAGCATCGTTTCGATCTGCCGGTGCATCCGCGCCATACGCTCAAAAATTGGCAGCGGGAAAAGCTGCATAAAAAGCCGACCATACGCATCGGCGTTGTCGCGGTGATGACCCATCGTCTTGCGGTGGCTCGGCAGAACGTCCCTGTAGTGCGCCACCAATCGCGCCAATGTGACCGGGTCGAAGTGACCTGCCGCCAGCGCGCTCGTCTCTCCATCCAGCCGCTCGCTCAACTCATTCAGTCCCGGGAAAAGGAAATCAAAATAGCCGCGTTGCTCGAGCTCTGGCAGCATGACCCCCGAGATCCGTGACGCTGTGGCCCAGTCTAGAAATTGCAGCACATTGAATGCCTCGCCAAGGTTGCGCGGCGGACAGGCGAGTCGAAATTCCGGTGGAAGCGTGAGCTTGGGATAGAGCCCGCGTATAAGCTCAAAAACCTCTTGCGAGGCCTGCACCTCCCGCGCCATCGCCGTGTCTGCGTAAGCCCGATCGCGATCGAACCACCGGTCGATGTCGGCATGTTCCTCCTCAGACAGGACATGCTCCAAAAGGGGGATCGGGCTCACTGGAACCAGCGCTGACTGGCGTGTCAAATCGTTCGGTGAGACTTTCGCTGACGCCTTGGAGACGAGCGGATAGCCAACATTTTCATAGGCCGCCGCTACTACCTGCGAGCAGAACATCGCGGCTGGGTTCGTCTTCCAGGCGCCCGGGATCTTAGTCGCGATCGCACCGCCCAAGCCATATTCCATATGTGCGAACGAGCGTGCCTCCCGAGCCGCGAGGGATCCGGCCTTCGAATCGGGGTGTCGCAGGACCATCCAGTCCGCCGGATCGCGTAAAAAGAACCGGGCATAGCTGATCAGCCTGACGCCCATTTCGACCGCTTCGAGGAAATCGGTGCCACCGAGCCACAGCAGGACATGGCTGTAGGGACCGCCATCGACCGCCATTATGACCTTGCTCGCCGGCCGGTGCCCGCGTTCCAGAATGACATCGCCATCCTGCAGAGCGCTGTGATCGAACCTCCAAACCGATGCCGGGCGTTCACCCGACGTATCTGAACCTTGCATTCCATATCCTTGCCGGTAAAAGCTGGCAGCAGCCTTCTCGTGTGTGAGTCACCCTAACGCGTTCGTTTTGGACACGCATTGTTTAGATGTCGCGGGATTGCTTTGGTCCGGCTCAGAGCCGCTCTACCCTGTCAATCGCTCGCATCCTGATCCATAGGTCATCCGACTAACCAACCCGAAACTGCCTTAGTTTGCGGCGATCGAAGCGCACTTCAAGGAAGAGCGCCGGGAATGACCGAGATGAGGGCGCCATGCTGCCTAGCAGCAATGAGTGTCGCGAATTTCCAGTTTCAACGAGAGCAGACACTGGAGCGTCGGCTGCAGAATGGCAAAATCTGGTCGGGGAAGCCGACGCCAAAGAGCAGATGTCGGGAATGGCGGCTAACCCAGTAGGGGGCCATCAACCAGATTGGCCGCAGTTGGCCCCAGAGCGGCCATTCGTTTGGTCGGAACGAACGGCCGCTCCGTCCCGCACTGCGGACAGCTTTCAGCCCATCGGCGAAGGTCCGCTATGCCGCGCTCAACGGTCAAAACTCTTCCGTTTTTGTCATCGGCGGAATCCACCGTTTTAGGCGAAGTTTGGCAATTCAGCGTCTTGCACGAAGCGCACTTCCAAAAGTTCCACTTCGCTCATCCGGTCGAGCCGAAAATTGCGCAACGCGCGCCTCGCTTCGCACCAACCGCTGACA
>NZ_JAQZSM010000081.1 GCF_028745735.1 Roseinatronobacter alkalisoli | reverse complement strand
ACCGTTTTAGGCGAAGTTTGGCAATTCAGCGTCTTGCACGAAGCGCACTTCCAAAAGTTCCACTTCGCTCATCCGGTCGAGCCGAAAATTGCGCAACGCGCGCCTCGCTTCGCACCAACCGCTGACAACCCAACAGTCTGTGAACGCAGTCAGCGTCATTGGCCGCAACCGCCGGGAGGTTGTCGCACCGGACTGGTTCCGGTAGGCGAACACCAGAACCCTTTGTTCCTGAATCGCCCTGCGAACCTTGGCGGCAAACTCAGGTGCCCGACCAGAGACACGACGCGAGGAGATCGGGGCGTTCCGGTCCATGAAATCTCTTGCAGCGGCTGGCGCGGTGCTGTCGATCTTGGAACGGGCCGATGCCGCAGCAGCCACAAGGTGGCTGTCTCCTGCCGATGTGACAAAGCTCAGCCCGAGCGCCAAGGCCTCCAGTTCTGCCGTGTTGAAGTTCAATGGCGGCAGATCAAGACGCTCGTCGGCGACATAACCCATGCCCCCGATGCCCTCGATGTTCACGCCGGACGCCTGCAAATGGGCGATATCGCGGTAAATCGTCCGCTCGCACACTTCGAGTGCCGCGGCGAGTTCCGACGCGGTGCGCACCCGCTTGTCGCGGAACAAGCCGACAATCCTGAACAGACGTTCTGCACGACGCATGGTGTTTTCCCCTGACACTATGCTGTCAGGGGGGCGGGTATAGTGTCAACGGGCCTGAGTCGTTGTCGGAAGGAGATTGCCATGTCGGATCAGAAGCGGATCGCGCTCGTCACCGGGGGTGGGCGCGGCATCGGACGCGCCATCGTCGAGAGGTTGGCCAAAGACGGGTTCTCCGTCGCATTCACCTACCGCGAAAACGAGACTGCGGCGGCCGATCTCGTCGCGGAACTGGAGGCGCGAGGGCACAATGCCAAGGCAATCTGCGCCGACATCGCGGATATCGGGAAAACGCCGGATATGTTTGATAACGTCGGGGCCTGGGGCGGCGGTAAGGACCACGGCTTCCTCAATGTCCTGGTCTGTTCGGCAGGTGTTATCGAACATGCTCCCATCGATAGTATCGGTCCGGATTTCTTCGATCGCGTGATGTCCATCAACGCGCGTGGCACCTTCTTCACCATGCAGCAGGGGGCACGCCACATGCGGGACGGCGGCCGTATGGTCTGCGTCTCTACCATCGGCACGGCCTGGCCTTCTTTCGGCGAGGCGATCTATGCGGCCAGCAAGGCAGCGGTGGAGCAGTTCTGCCGCGTCGCATCGCGGGAATTGGGCGCGCGGGGAATCACGGTCAACTCGGTTTCGCCGGGACCCACCGATACCGACCTGCTACGCAATCAGGCCTCCGTCGCCGACCTCGATGGTGTCGGGGCCATGACCGCGCTCGGGCGCATCGGGAAACCCGAGGACATCGCCCGCGTCGTCAGCTTCTTGGCGGGGTCTGATTCCGGATGGGTCACGGGTCAGAACATCGTTGCTGATGGTGGCCTCACTTGAGCACCGGTTCTTCAAAAGGCCCGAACGATCGGGAACCTCACAACTGCATCGTCATTCGCGGTGCCCGCGAGAACAATCTCAAGAATATCGATGTCGATATCCCTCGCGGCAAAATCGTCGCCTTCACCGGCGTATCCGGCTCAGGCAAGACCTCCCTCGTCTTCGATACCATCGGAGCGGAGGCGCAGCGTCAGCTAAACGACACGTTCACGATGTTTCAGCGCAACCGGCTCCCGCGCTTCGGACGCCCGGATGTCGATCTAATCGCCAACATCTCGACTCCGGTGATGATTTCGCAGAAACGCATCGGCGGAAACGCACGATCGACAGTCGGCACCTATTCCGATGTCTATGCGCTGATGCGCCTCCTGTTTTCGCGCTTGGGCAAGCCATTCGCCGGTTACTCGAACGCTTTCTCCTTCAACGATCCAGAGGGCATGTGCCCCGATTGCGAAGGTATCGGCAGGCGGAAGCTGCTCGACAGGAAGCAGTTCTTCGACATGGACAAATCCCTGAACGAAGGGCCGTTCCGGCATGGACCCTTCGGCGCAGACGGCTGGTATATCAAGGTCTACACGCAGTCCGGGCGCTTCGATAACGACAAGAAATTGCGCGACTATTCAAAGGATGAGTGGCAGGAGCTTCTTTACGGCTCCGATCACAAGGTGCGTATCGGTAGCGGAGCAAGCGCACACAACACCAACTACGAAGGCGTCATCGACAAGTTCAAGCGCCTCTACGTCCAGCGCGACACATCGGAGCTTTCGCCTGCAAACCGCGCCGCAGCAGAGGCCTTCATCGTCTCCCGGACCTGTTCAACCTGCCACGGGGCACGGCTGAACCAGAAGGCTCTCGCCAGCCGCATCAACGGCCTGAACATCGCGGACATGGCACAGATGGAATGTGCCGATTTGATTGCCGAAATCGGTCGGATTTCTGGCGAGGTGGGTGTCGGTCTCACGGGTGAGATCATTCCGCGTTTACAGCAGTTCGTGGATATGGGACTCGGCTATCTTACATTGGCGCGCGAGACATCGACATTGTCCGGCGGGGAGTCGCAGCGCATCAAGATGCTGCGACATCTCAATTCCAGCCTGATCGAGGTCATATACGTCCTTGATGAACCCAGTATCGGTCTGCATGTCCGGGACGTCGAGCGGTTGACCGACATGCTCGTTCACCTGCGCAACAAGGGCAACACGGTCCTGGTGATCGAGCATGATCCGGACATGATCGGCAACGCGGATCACGTCATCGACATCGGACCAGGCGCGGGTCAAAAAGGGGGTGAGGTGATTTATGCTGGCTCGGTCGATGGGCTGCGCCATGCAGATACTCCGACCGGCAAAGCCATGCGTGTGGGACTGGCGTTGAAGTCGAAGGTCAGGACTCCGAAAGGCTTTCTGCCTTTGCGGAATGTCACGCGAAACAACCTTAAGAACGTCGATGTTGATATTCCGGAGCAGGTTCTGACGGTCGTGACGGGAGTCGCCGGTTCTGGAAAAAGCTCACTGATTACAGGCGCGTTCATGGACTGCCACCCCGAGGCGGTCGTGATCGACCAGAGCGCAATAGGGATTTCGTCACGCGCAACGCCTGCAACCTATTCCAACATCATGGACCCCATTCGCGACATCTTCGCCAAGGCAACGAAATCCAGCCCGTCGCTGTTCAGCTTCAACTCCAAAGGGGCGTGCCCAGACTGCAATGGTCTTGGCATCACCTACACTGATCTGGCGTTTCTCGACCCGATCAAGACTGTTTGCGTAACCTGTGAAGGTCAGCGTTTCAGGCAGGACGTTCTGAAAAAGACGGTAGAGGGCAAGTCGATAGGTGATGTCCTCGACATGTCGATCATTGACGCGGCAACTTTCTTCGACCAGTCGAAAGTCTCCGCTGGTCTTGGCGCGCTCGTTGATGTCGGCCTTAGCTATCTGGGTCTCGGCCAAACCCTTTCGAGCCTGTCGGGGGGTGAGCTACAGCGGCTGAAACTTGCGACCAAACTCTATGATCCCGCGCAGATATACGTTCTCGATGAACCGACGACAGGTCTGCACCCTCAGGACACAGACCGCCTGATCGCTATTCTCGACCGGCTGGTGGATCAAGGTAGCACCGTGATCGTCATCGAACACAATCTCGCAGTCGTTGCACAGGCGGATTGGGTCATCGACCTTGGACCGGAAGCCGGGCGAAATGGCGGCAAGGTCGTCTTTAATGGGCTACCATCGAATTTGGTGGACGCAGAAAAATCACTCACGGGTCAATATCTGAGAAAAGCCGTGTGGACGAAATCCGCAATACTTGGCCGGTGAAACAGAGATCCGCCATTTCGAGGCTGTCTGCCCCCTGCCCTTGCGGGCATTCCCCCGCAGATATTTCCGGGAAGATGAAGATCAGGCAGGCAATAATGCCGCGACCAGCTCGCCCACATGCACAGCTTTCATCCCGGCCGCACGCGGCCCCTTGATGTCGGCGCGCGTCGTGTCCCCGACGAACAGGACCTTGAGCGACTCTTCCGGGCATGGCTGCGATAGTTGATCTTGGCCTTATTCAGAATCTGACATCCGGTCACGAAACCAACTGGCAAGCTCGGTCACCTGCCGGTGAAGGTCCACTGTCAGTCGTACGCTGGTCAAAACTCAACCGTTTCTGTCACAGGCAGAATAG
>NZ_JAQZSM010000080.1 GCF_028745735.1 Roseinatronobacter alkalisoli | reverse complement strand
CTTCGCGCGCAGGCTCAAGACCCTCGGCGGTCTCACGCCCTATGAATACATCTGCAAGATCTGGACATCCGAGCCAGACAGATTCATCCTAAATCCGATCCACCAGATGCCGGGACTGAACACCTAGTCCCGTCGGGCATAGGGCTTCATTGTCCTGATCGATGCATGGATTTGCTACCAGTGCAATTCTTTCCAGCGTCGCGCCGTTTTTAGGTAGACTGGCCGATCAGGTCAAAGTCGCGAGCCTCGAAATCAGAGTTTCGCTCTGTTCTTCTTCGATGACAACCGGGTTTGCCGGATTGTGGCGTAGCCACTCTGTCATCTTTTCATACTTGCTTTGCAGGTACGCCTCAGTTGGCTTTCCGGTGACCAAGTAAACTTGGGGAACATTATCCGCTTCAAGCAAGCCGACCATTTTTCCGGCCCACCGCTCAGCTTTCCGCTGCATGTTGTCTGCGTCAGCGGAATCGAGCGAAATCGCTTGGATGCAGTGCCACTTCCCGTTCTTGATTGCGTGTTCGAATGTGACCTCAGTGAACTTTGTTCGAACCGTATAGGATTCCATCCGGTTCAGGAGTTGCGCACGCTTTAGCTTGTCTTTGACTGTGTCAAAGACCTGCTCATCAGTTCTGGGCGAGCGACCTGGGACAGCGTCATATCGCATGACAAAGCGCTCGAAGAGTAGCGATATCGTCTTTTCAGGATCATTGGTGGTGCCACTACCGTCTAGGTTCCAACGAAAACTACTGTCGTCGTCGCCAAGCAGTGAGTGCCCCAGTTCGAGCGCTGACTTCCACATCCACATATCGGAAGGCTGGGAGGCGCGACGGTCGAACCATCGACTCATCTCTTTCAAATCTTGCAATAATGCAGATCGGTTGAGACTTGGATAGGCGTTACTCAGGCGTGACCCTCCGCGGCGGAACTTGAAGTCAACGTATTGAGATTTAGGACAAAAGAAGAGAATACCCACGTTCATGCATTCGCCAGACCAAGCGTCATGACGGTATTGCAGGACAGTGTATGTGTAGGCGCTACGATTCATAGCTGCCGGGCTCCCTCTATTGCCACAACGACCTCATCGATGTGCTGCACAGCCAAAGTGAGATAAGATGCGATGTCGTCGCATGCCGCGCCCCACTCCGGGGGCGCATCGTTGGCATACATGGAAAATGTGTCTGCGGGTAGCCTTTTCCAAGTCTGTGCGGCGACATTGAAGTCAACGTGATTGCTGGGTTTCAGTGTCCTCCAGAACGGGTGCTGGTAGTCCCCAGCGATAAAGTTAGTAAGGCCGCCAACGCTCCAAGGAACATGAATGAAGGGTTTTTCATCATCAGGGGCGGTGGCAGACCCGAAGCACTCTTCGTGATCAAGGATCCGAAATTCATCGCCTTTTTTGAGTATGTTGGGGTTGGCAATGCGTCTGTCCCAGTTCTGGATGATAGTGTCGAAGAGGTATGTCTGCCCTTGGATTTGGTGCTGATGCCGAGGCATCTTGTTGGCCTCTGACCATCGGCGCCAACCAGAACCTAAGTGAATCGCCCCATAGACGACGCTTGGGCCCGCTCGCAGCGACTCAGCGAGATTTTCGTCCGAAAGACTCTCCGTGAAGTCATCGGTGAGCCTGACCAAGATAGGAGGAGGGCATGGTAGACCCAAGTCTTCGGCCAAGCGCGCGGCCATCCATTCGCGCGAAGGTGCCGTGTCGGATATGCCAGGGTGGAGGCGTGGCGCTTTGAGCCAGACTTCGACTGTTTCACCAAATGGTGTTTCTGCAAAGACCAATGGAGGCTTGGAGCGGCCACTTGTTGCTCGCCGCGCAAAAGATACTGCTTCACATTCCAACTTGCGATCCGGTGTCCAACTATTGGTTTGGCCATTATACAAACAGATAATGAAAACTTTTCCTATAGCGAGTTGGGGAGCGCCAGGTTTGTCGTTCTCTTTCTCTTGGTAGGGCGCGCTTTCGCCGCGGCTTCCAGCCATCTGGACGAGAACGGCAAACCCGTCACAGTTCAGCGTCACAAGAACGGTGGGTTCTGTTCTAGATGGAAGTCCGCGACAGAATCCTCTGCTACTCATAGCTTGACCCGAACATCGATCTCGAGCTGGTCCGGGCGGACCCCCATGTGCCCAGAGAGCATCGCTTTGATCCGGTCCATAATGCCCATGGCCGTCTCGCCTTCCCCTGCGGTAGGAGGCAGCGGTGTCGTCGGCTGGTCCCCTGCCGCGGATTCATCGATCTGGTCAGGCATCGGTATTATTTCAGACCAGAGGGCCTTCTCTCGGAAGCCTGACCCGATGAACCTCTGCCCCGGTTCCAGCTCAGGACTGAGCCACATCGGCAGGTCTTCTTGGTCTGTGCCTTTGCGAGCAGCGAAGTTGACGTCAAAAGCTCGCTTCACTGTCGCCGCGTCGAACATCGCGATGAACACCTTCGTCTCATCACTAGCAGCAGGGCAGACGTAGACTACTCGATCGCTGTCCCTAAGCACCTTGTAGGTGCCGTCATGGCTACGAGTGAAAGAGATGCGGCCTTGGGGGTGGGTGGTGATCTTCACGGCGCAGGTCAGCTTCTCTTGCCCGTTTGTGATCTCTAGCCTTGAAAGCTTGGGGACACCCGAACCCGAAGACACATCTCGAACAGTGTGCCCTTTTTCCTCTATGGCGCGGATCGCTGCACCTCTAAGGTTCGCTTTATACTCTGCCTTTTCCACTTCATTAATCTCCTATTTCTGTGAGGATTGTGAGATCAACATGCAGAGTCACGGGGGAATTTTCAAGAGTAAAAAATTCTTACTCTTTTTTACCCTCCGCTTTCTGAGGGTATGAGGAGAATTGAGATGAGGCAAAAAACGACGGTTTGATTCATGGGGTTTCTCCCTCCCCTTCCGCCTGATCCGCCAGCGTGTCGGCAATCTCGCGCAGGATTTCGGCGATGGCAGCGTCAGCAGCCCTCTCCTCTTCTGCTGCCTCTTCCTGCACAACGCGCATGCGCTCTATCTGGCCCGCCAGCACGTCGAACGAGTTGCGCATCTGTTCTATTGCCTGCGTGTTCTCTTCTATGGCGGCGGTGTTATTCAAGGTCGCAGTGTCGCCACCAAGCATTCGTTCCTCGATTTGCAGTGCGATGAAGATGAAGAACTGCAGGATAGCGACGATTGCTGCCAGCATGTAAAGCTGCTGCACGAGCCGCGAGGGCGTCTTTGGCTGGGCGTTTGCTGTTTGCTCGCCTTGTTGGCGCTGCTGTTCTAAAAGAGCTTCCTGTTGCGCCAACGCGCGCTCCAACAAGCTGCCGATCCCGCCGACCAAATCCGGTTGCAACGCGAATGTATTCGCCGCCGCGCTTAGCCCGGCGAAGGCGTTGATACGTTCATTCGCCGCACTGAGTATTGATCGATACTGATCGACATAATCGGGCGTCAGCCCCGCGATCCTGAATGCGTCCGTTTCGCCCAGAGCAAGCGCACTGGCAATGCCGAATCTAGCGGGATCGATACGCGGCATTGCCAGCGCTTCCATCAATCCCGGAATGCGTTCTACCTGCTCTCGCTGCTGATCCATGTAGGCTGCTATGGCGGAACTGAGCGCCGACTGACGCGACCGAACGCCCTCCATCAATCCTGCGAAGGCATCTGTTTTCACCAACCCGAGGGACGGCGCGAGTGCTGCAAGTGCGCCCTGACTGCCAATCATGTCCACAAGCGATCCCGCGCGAAACGAGTCCATAATCCTTAGATGGGCATCGCTGACAGCGCCGATCCCCGCAATTTCTGGCAACTTGTAGGCGTCCATCAAGCCCAGCCTGGCTAATTTCGGCAGACGGTAGGAGTCCGCCAGCCGCGACGCAGCAGCAATCCCCGCGAAGTCTGACATGTCTGGCAGGATGCGCGCCGTATCGATTGCGGCGCGATGGGACTCCATCATCTCTTGAATGGCGCTGGTAGGGCCTAGTGCAGCACGAAGAGCACTAAACCCGGCGGGGTCTTCGAGCGCTTCCATGGCCTTTATCTGCTTTCGCAGCCGTCCCGTCGCGGTGTCATCGCCCACCAGCTTCGCTAGATCGATACTCTTCGGCCTCTTCGGCGCCTGCCCATCATCTTCTGCCACTATCTATCCCTCTCTAGTCCAAGGCGTTCCACCGGAGCGGGCAACGCATTCGATATGAGTATACTTAGCTTTAACGTACTTTCGTGCATCACGCCGCGAAAGCCCGGATTGTGTTGAAAACACTTAACGACAAAATCGGTCTATTCTGCCTGTGACAGAAACGGTTGAGTTTTGACCAGCGTACGACTGACAGTGGACCTTCACCGGCAGGTGACCGAGCTTGCCAGTTGGTTTCGTGACCGGATGTCAGATTCTGAATAAGGCCAA
>NZ_JAQZSM010000008.1 GCF_028745735.1 Roseinatronobacter alkalisoli | reverse complement strand
AATCCATGCTCCTAAATCTCGCACTCAGACCAGAACCAAACTCGCATCCAGTCAACCGATCCAAGACCCAACAACGTTCCCGCCGCCGGTGAAGCGCTATCTAGGCAATCAACCAAATACACGCAAGGTCAAAATTCCAGATTCCCGAAAAAAATAACCGCCGCCGCACGCAAAAACCGCAAAAATCAAGCCAAGCACCTGTTCATAAAGGAAAAATAAAAATCAAACCCTGCCAGCCCCCCCGCAGCGCACAGCACGCCACCCCCATGCGCCCCCATCCCGCACGCCCTCCCGCACGCCCTCCCGGCAGCCCGCCCCGGAACAGGTTCCCTTCCCGCCAGTTATGCGACAGAACATGTCACACAACAGCGCCGGTTCCGGTTTCCCGCGCCCCGGATATGCGTTATCAAACAGCCAGAGCAGAATGCGTGAATGCACCAGACCAAGCCCGCCGCGCCCGCCGCGCGCGCGCAACGAAGCAACCCGGCCTTGCGCCCGGCCACAGACAGCCCCGCTGTCACCACAGCCGGGACATGCGCAACATTCCGGCCAATACCCCGGAAGAAAGGACATGGCGTGACAGTTCCGCTAATCGGCGCAGCAATGCTGCTGCACAACATGGATATCCTGCGCGACTGGCTTTTCGACAAGGACCGCCCCCTCGAGATACAGGATTTCATCCCCCCCGGCATAATCGCAGGCGATACCAGCGCGCTGCTCCGGCAATGGCAGGTGGCACTTCAGGGCCATCACGGACCCCGCGGCATTCACGGGCCGTTCTTCGGGCTTGATATCACCAATCCCGACACCGAAATCCGCACCATCATACAGGCCCGCATGTACAAGGCCCTCGATATCGCCAGTGCCCTGCACGCAGAATGGATGGTCCTGCATTCCCCCTTCACCTTCTGGCACAGCCTGAATTACACCAATTACCCCTTGCTGCGCAAAACCCTGTTCCAGGCCGCAGCAGACTGCCTCGGACCCGTGCTGGAACGCGCCGCAGATGCAGGCGTGACACTCGTGCTGGAAAATATCGACGATACAAGCCCCGCAGACCGCAGCGATCTGATCGCGAAGATCAACCACCCCAATCTGAAACTCTCCGTCGATACAGGCCACGCCGATCTTGCCCATGCCAAATATGGCGCACCTCCCGTCATCGATTTCCTGCAACACGCCGGCACAAATCTGGCACATGTCCACCTCCAGGATATCGATGGACATGCCGACAGACACTGGCACCCAGGCCACGGGCGCATCAACTGGAAACCACTGATGACCGCACTCGCAAAACACCCCGCGCAACCGCCACTCCTCCTGGAAGTGCGCAACAACCACAACCGCATCCCCAAAACCGCCGCTATCCTCGAAAATCTCCTCACCGGAAACTGAACGCGGGGGGGACACTGTGTGGCGTTTTCAGATCAGGTGGAACCGCAAGGTGGCAAGCATCATACACGATGCAGCCATCAGAAGATGACTGGACGCAGAGCAAAGCACACGCTACCGACAGGCCGTCAGGCGACCTCACGCGATGATGTCTTGCCCGGAACGTAATTCAGCACCGGGGCCAGCCAGCGTTCGGCTTCGGCCAAGGTCATGCCTTTGCGCGCTGCGTAACTTTCGATCTGGTCGCGCTCTACCTTGGCGACCCCGAAATAATAGGCGTCCGGGTGCCCGATATAGAAGCCCGACACCGACGATCCCGGCCACATTGCCATCGATTCTGTCAGGGTGACCCCAGTGGCGGCTTCGGCATCAAGCAGGCGGAACAGGGTCAGCTTTTCGGTATGGTCCGGCTGTGCCGGATAGCCGGGTGCCGGGCGGATGCCGCAATAGGGTTCGCTGACAAGTTCATCGGGTGCAAAGTTTTCATCGGGCGCATAGCCCCAAAGCGTGCGCCGCACACGCTGATGCAGAAGTTCGGCCATGGCCTCGGCGGTTCGGTCGGCAAGCGCCTTGACCAGAATCGCCGCGTAATTGTCGTTTGAACGGTCGAATTTCTCGGCGATTTCGGCCTCTTCCGGCCCTGCCGTCACAACAAAGCCGCCGACATAATCGGGAACGCTGCCTTCGGGTGCCACAAAATCCGCCAGCGCGACATTCGGACGCCCTGCGCGCTTGGTGTGCTGCTGGCGCAGGGTGTGCAGCGTGGCAAGTTCCGTGCCCCGGCTGTCATCGGTGAAAAGGCGGATATCCTCGCCCACTGCATTCGCGGGCCAGAAACCGACCACGGCGCGGGGGGTAAACCAACCCTCGTTGATGATCCGTTCCAGCATCGCCTGTGCATCGGCAAACAGCGCGCGGGCGGCTTCGCCTTGCTTTTCATCCTGCAAGATTTTCGGATAATTGCCCTTCAACTCCCATGTCCGGAAAAACGGCGTCCAGTCAATATAACGGGCGATTTCGGCCATGTCCCAGTCATCGATCACGCGACTCCCCAGGAACTGTGGCGCGGGAACCGTGTAGTCCCGCCAGTCCAGCCGCAGCGCATTGGCCCGCGCCTGTGCCAGCGGCAGGCGCTGTTTCGCACGCTCATTGCGGGCGTGGCGGTCGGATACTTCGGCGTACTCGGTCCTGATCGCGTCAACGTAAGCGGTCTTTTGCACGGGGTTGAGCAACTGGCTGACAACCCCCACGGCGCGGCTGGCATCCAGCACATAGACCGCCGGACCGCTATAACCGGGCGCGATTTTCACCGCCGTATGCACCTTGGACGTGGTGGCCCCACCGATCAGCAGGGGAATGGTGAACCCTTCGCGTTCCATTTCAGCGGCCAGATGCACCATCTCGTCCAGACTGGGGGTAATCAGGCCCGACAGCCCGATGATATCCACCTTCTCCTCGCGGGCGACTTGCAGGATTTTCTGTGGGGGCACCATCACGCCCAGATCGATGATTTCATAATTGTTGCAGGCCAGCACGACACCAACGATGTTTTTGCCGATATCATGCACATCGCCCTTCACCGTGGCCATCAGCACCTTGCCTGCTGTTTCGCGGCCTTCACCGCCACCCGCCAGCTTTTCGGCATCCATATAGGGCAGCAGCACCGCCACCGCCTGTTTCATCACCCGCGCCGATTTCACCACCTGCGGCAGGAACATCTTGCCCGCCCCGAACAGGTCGCCAACCACATTCATGCCAGCCATCAGCGGGCCTTCGATGACATGCAGCGGGCGTTCTGCCGTCAGGCGGGCGGCTTCTGTGTCTTCCTCGATGAATTCGGTGATGCCGTTGACCAGCGCATGTTCCAGCCGTTTGTCCACCGGCCAGTCACGCCAAGCAAGATCACGGACCTTTTCTTCACGCGCGCCGCCCTGAAAGCGCCCCGCAATTTCCAGCATCCGTTCAGTTGCGGTGCCGCCCCCTTTCGGGCGGCGGTTCAGGACCACATCTTCGCAGGCTTCGCGCAGGTCCGGGTCGATCTGGTCATAGACCGCAAGCTGGCCTGCATTGACAATCCCCATATCCATGCCCGCCTGAATGGCATGATACAGGAATACCGCATGCATCGCCTCGCGCACCGGGTCATTCCCGCGAAAGCTGAACGACAGGTTCGAAACCCCGCCCGACACATGGGCATGGGGCAGGTTCTGTCTGATCCAGCGCGTTGCCTCTATGAAATCAACGCCGTAATTATCATGTTCTTCAATCCCGGTGGCGACAGCAAAGATATTCGGGTCAAAGATGATGTCTTCGGGCGGGAAGCCTACGTCTTCGGTCAGAATGCGATAGGCGCGGGCGCATATTTCGGTTTTCCGTGTAAAACTGTCTGCCTGGCCCGACTCGTCAAAGGCCATGACGACCACCGCCGCCCCATAGGCAAGACACAGCCGCGCGTGGTGGCGGAACGCATCCTCGCCTTCTTTCAGGCTGATGGAATTGACGACGGATTTGCCCTGAACGCATTGCAGGCCTGCCTCGATCACTTCCCATTTGGAACTGTCAATCATCACCGGCACGCGCGCAATGTCGGGTTCGGATGCCACAAGGTTCAGAAACTCGACCATCGCGGCCTTTGAATCGATCAACCCTTCATCCATGTTGATATCGATGATCTGCGCGCCGTTCTCGACCTGATCGCGCGCGACGTCCAGCGCAGCAGCATAGTCACGGTTCACGATCAGTTTGCGGAATTTCGCACTGCCGGTCACATTCGTCCGTTCGCCGACATTCACAAAAGGAATATCCGGGGTCAGGACAAAAGGTTCCAGCCCGGACAGGCGCAGATAGCGGGTCATGGTGTTGCCCTCGGGGTAAAACCGGCCACAGCTTCTGCAATGGCGCGGATATGGTCTGGTGTGGTGCCGCAGCAGCCACCAACGATGTTCACAAGCCCGTCGCGCGCAAAACCTTCGATCTGGGCTGCGGTTTCATCCGGTCCTTCGTCATATTGGCCGAAGGCATTGGGCAGGCCCGCATTCGGATAGGCGCAGGTAAGCGTTGTCGCCACGCCTGCCAGTTCGGCAAGATGCGGACGCATGGCCGCCGCACCCAGCGCGCAGTTCAGCCCCACAGTGAACGGGCGGGCATGCATGACCGAATGCCAGAAGGCCGTCGGCGTCTGGCCCGACAGGGTTCGGCCCGACGCATCGGTGATGGTGCCCGAAATCATCAGCGGCAGGTGCTGGCCTGTTTCGCTGAAAACTTCCATGCAGGCAAAAATCGCGGCCTTGGCGTTCAGCGTGTCAAAGATTGTCTCTATCAGTATCAGATCCGCCTTGCCCGCGATCAACCCGCGCACCTGCTCGCCATAGGCTACGCGCAGATCGTCGAAGGTGACCGCGCGGTAGCCGGGGTCGTTCACATCGGGGCTGAGGCTGGCCGTCCGGTTGGTCGGGCCGAGTGCGCCTGCCACGAAACGGGGTCGCCCGTCGATGGCGGTCGCCCGGTCCATCGCGCGACGGGCAAGGCAGGCCCCTGTCGCATTCAGGTCATGGACCGCATGTTCCATCCCGTAATCTGCCTGCGCGATCGAGGTAGAGGAAAAGGTATTTGTTTCCACAATATCCGCCCCCGCCATCGCGAAGCTGAAATGAATTTCTTCAATCGCGTCGGGCTGAGTCAGGATCAGCAGGTCATTATTCCCCTTCTGGGGATGGTCGGAATGATGGGCGCAGGCACAACCGGAACCCTGGCCGGTGAAATCCTCTTCCGACAGGCCAAGCGTCTGAATCTGCGTGCCCATGGCTCCGTCGAGAACAAGAACGCGTTCGTGCGCCAGTTTGCGAAGCTGGGCTTCCGCCGGTGTGCTTGGAAAAGTGAAGGTCTTTGTCATTGCGATCCCATCTGGCCTGAACCGTCTGTCTAGGCCACAGGGAAGCACAACAAAACCTCATTATCCTGAACACTAACATGAAAACTGTTCATGTTAACCTGCCTTCGGAATGCACCGCTGTGGCGTTCTGAAAGTTGATACTGACGATCATCAGTGACTTGCAGGGCTTTCGGCACCAAGCTTGAATCCTTTGGGGCCTGCCGGACCGCCCACCACGCCGACGCGCGCTATTCCAGCAACCCCATGCGGCGCATCTTGTTGTATAGCGTCTTGCGCGAAACACCCAGATAGGCGGCTGTGTCCCCACGCCGGAAACGGTTGCGGCGCAGCGCTTCCAGCAGCCAGTCACGTTCCGTTCGCGGGTGCTGGGCGTGGTCGTCATTTGCGGGGTCGCCAGACGGGCCGGTGCCGATTGCCGCCGACAGCGCAATCGATTCTATGATCTCGCTTTCACTGTGCAGGGCGGCCCGGTCGATGACTGCGCGCAGTTCGGGAATATTGCCGGGCCATGCATGTGCCAGCAACAGCCGATAGCCATCCGCCGAAATCTGCTGCCCGCCGCCCAGCATTGCCAGCCGGTGCCGTGCAAGGGCGGGCACGTCTTCGGGGCGTTCGCGCAGGGGCGGAATCTCAATCCGGCCCGCCCGAAGGCATTGCATCAGCGCCGGAATAAGCGCCGTATCGCGGCCGGGTTCAGTCTGGCAGACAAGAACCAGCCGCGCGCCATGTGCCGCCCCGGCGGTGTCGCGCGCAAGGCCGTCAACGCCCAGCATGCCCTGTTCCAGCCAGTCAGCAAGGCGGCGCTGCACGCTGATCGGCAGGGCCTCGGCATTTTCGATCACCACTGTTGCATCGGGCTTTGCCAGCACGCCCTGACGACGCGGCGCTTCGCCGAACAAGAACGCTTCCGGCGCTGCCTGCGGGTTTATGGCGCGCAATGTCACCAAAGGGCCGCTACGTTCGGAAAGTGGGTGCAACGCACGCGCCAGCGCCCCCCGGCCAAGGCCCGGTTCGCCACATATCAGCGCAGGAATTCGGGTGCCCGCCAGCCGCGTAACCTGTTCCAACACCGCCAGCACGAATTCCGACTGTCCCACGATGCCTGCAATCCGCGCGGCGCGGTTCAGTTCACGCGATTGCGCAGTATTCGCTTGTTTCAGCAGCCCGAACGCCTTGAAGGCGGATGTTCGTTCCGTGACAGAAATTTCCAGCGGCACGCGGTCCAGTGTGGAACCGCCGACATAGCCGTCGGCGCTGGCCTCGTTGCAGACGCGGAACATGTCATCGGGGTTGATAATCGGCCCCCCTTCGACAAAACAAAGCGTGTCGGGCGCACGGCTGCGGATTGATGCAAAAATGCGCCGCGCCCGGTCGGCAGCTTCCGCAATGGTGAAGCTTTGCGCCACCGCTTGAACACCGCCCGCATTCCAGCCGAAATTCAGACAGATCATGGCGACGCCCGCGTCCAGCAGCAATGCAATCTCGGTGCGGGTCTTGGCATAGCCGAAAGTCAGCAACCCTGCCTGACGTGCCAGTGCCAGCATCCGCGCTTCGCGGGCAAAACCAAGATCGGCTTCTTCCAGCAATCGGCGGAAACGCCCATCGAAATGAATGGATGACGGGAAATTCGCGATGCCCTGATACCCGACATCGCATGTCTGCTGAACCAGCATTTCGGGACTTGTCGACGGATCGAAACAGGACGCCCCGAACAGCACCGGCACCGCAACCCGGTCCAGTATTTCGCGGCGCGCGAACTGATCTGTGAACTGGTTGGCATTGCTCAGCGGCAGAAGCGCGGCAAGCGACGCGGCACCCATGACCCGATAACGCCCCGCATTCAGCGCCAGCAGGAAATCCGCGCCACCACGCACCGCGGCCTCGGCAGTCATACCAACACCAATCGCCCCGCCGATCAGCAGCGTTCCGCTACCGGGCGATCTTTTGCGCAACATCTGGTTCAGTGTGTTTTCCATCAGTCAAGCTGTCCCTGCCCCATGGCGTTTAGCATACCCATCCGGCGGCGCGGGAACAGCTGAAAGCATCACGGCAAAGATGCATCCTTGTCATGCGGCTGATCAAGCGCGCATGCCGCGTTCAGGCATAGCGCACCAGCCCGTCGGCCAGCGCACGCGCGGGGTCAAGTTCCGCGCCATAGGCATCCGGGCAGAAAAGCCGCAGCGGCACGTTGCAAAGCGGGCGCAGCGTTTGCAGTGTGTCTGCGGCGTGGCGTGCGGCAATGGCGCGGTTGCGCCAGTCAACCGATGGCGGGCCGGGATGCACCACCAAGGCCGTGGCGCCATGATCCAGAAGCCGCTGGCCATTCTGCGCTGTGGTGGCGAAGCCTGTCACAGCCAGCCCCTCCTCAGCGAAACGGGCCAGCATCCGGGCTTCACGGTGCGCGCCAAGATCCGCACTGTCAAAGCCCAGCGCCGCCACGCCATCGATCACCTGAACTGTCGGGAAGTTCGTCACCCCGCCTATACCGGCGGCCTTCAGAAGGGCCGCCATATCGCGCACCCGCAAGAAGGGATCGACGCAAAGCAGTGCAGCAGTCACTCCGGGTCGGGCAGCTTGCCCCCCGTTCAAGGCCGTGCAGATTGCGCCGTTCACATCCAGTACCGGCAGCAATGCAAGAAGATCGCGTTGCGCGACCGGCAATTCCGCAAGCCATGGCGCGAATATCTGTGGCGGGCACGATTCGTGGCTGGAACCGGGGCATGGAAGAATTGCGCTGATCGCGATTTCCGACAGCGGATTCACGGGCGCGGTGTCAGACCTGTTACCCATTTTTACCCAATAATCTTTCAAAATGGCGGTGGTCACCTTCCGCCACGCGCTGCACAATCCCCTGAGACAAGACCAATTGATCGTCCGCCGCGCGGAGGGAGGAGCCATGCTGGCTGCCCGCGCCTGACGAGGAGGAAAACGTGTCCTTGCAGTTCATTCTGACCGTCACCCTGAACGGGCTGACGCTGGCGTCACTATATTTCATCGTGGCCTGCGGCTTTTCGCTGATCTTCGGGCTGATGCGGACAGTGAACATGGCGCATGGCTCGCTGTATATGGTCGGGGCATATGTCGGCTTCGCGGTGTTTGACCCACTCTATGCCTCAAGCGTCTGGGCCTCGCAAGCGTGGCTGATCGGCATTCTGGCCGGGATAGCCGCCGCAGCGCTGGTGGGGGTGATCATGCAGGTGGCCTTTCTGGGCTGGATGCAGGGGCAGGAATTGCGTCAGGCATTGGTGACAATCGGTCTGTCAATTATCATTGCGGATCAACTGCTTGCCCGGTTTGGTGGCAATCCCTTCCAGTTTTTCGCCCCTGATATGCTGTTTGGTCCCGTGCAGGTGCCGCTGATTGGTCGCTATCCGGTGTTCCGGCTGTTTCAGGTTGGTCTGGCGATTGCCGTCGGGGTCGGGTTGTGGCTGTTGCTGAACAAGACCAAGCTGGGCATTGTCGTCCGCGCGGGCGTCGATGACCGGCAGATGCTGGCGGCTTGCGGGATCAATGTGCCGCTGGTTGCGGCGACAGTCTTTGCACTTGGTGCGGGGCTGGCGGGACTGGGCGGTGTAATCGGCGCAACGGCACAACCCATGGCCTTGGGCGTTGATGCCCGGTTCCTGCTGATGTCGCTGGTGGTGGTGATTGTCGGCGGGATGGGGTCCATCGGCGGCACTGCGTTGGGCGCGCTTCTGATCGGCCTGGCAGAACAATGGGGGCAGGTACTGTTCCCCACCTATTCGGTGATCCTGACCTTTGTGATCATGGCTGCGGTGCTGGCTGTCTGGCCGCAAGGTCTGTTGGGGAGGAAACCCACATGATCATCATGAGCACGCGCCGCTGGGCACTGACCGCAATCGGACTTGTAATTCTGCTGGCATTGCCGCTGCTGCTGCCCAATTTCTGGCTGGTAAACATATTCGGCCGCGCACTGGTCTATGGGATCGTGGCCTTGTCGCTGACCTTTCTGGCGCATTACGGCGGCTTCGTGTCACTGGCCCAGACCATGGTGGCGGGCGTCGCGGGCTATTCCGTGGCGATGATGGCCCCGACAGCGATTCCCCTTGGGGACATGGCCCTGCCCTATGCGCTGGCCATACCGCTGGCGGTATTCGCGGCAACTATGGCAGGCGCGATTGTCGGGCTGATCGCCGTGAACACACGCGAGATTTATCTGCTGATGATTACCCTTGCGCTGGCCGTCGGGTTCAGCCTGTTCGCACAGTCCAACATCACATGGTTCAACGGCTATGAGGGGATTCGCAACATTGTCGGGCCTGAGATATTTGGCAGGCCCTTCCGCACACCGCTGGTGTTTTATTACACCGCACTGGTTGTCGCGGCGTTGCTGTACCTGCTGGTGCTGTATGTGGTGCGCACGCCGTTCGGACTGGTACTTCAGGCAATCCGTGATTCCGACAGGCGCACTGCTGCTATCGGCTTCCATGTGGGGTTGCACCGCATTGCCGCCTTCGCGCTGGCCGGGTTCATTGCGGGCTGGGGCGGCGTACTGATCACGTTCTACAACATCGGCATCACGCCCAGTTCGATCGGGCTTTGGGCCACAGTGGGTGTGCTGATCATGGCGGTCATTGGCGGGCTTGGCCATCCGCTGGGGGCATTCATCGGCGCGCTGATCTTCGCCCTGATGGACACATTTGCGTCCACCATCATCGGGCATGACCGGTTCAACACGCTGATCGGAATGGTCTTTCTGGTCATCGTCCTGCTGTCGCCCGATGGCATCTGGGGGGTGGGCGGCAGGCTGGCCGCAGCGCTTGGCGGGCGCAACAGAAACAAGAATGCAGACGGCGGGGCAACCCGCTGAACCGGGGGCGCGGCACCCGGACCCGGCCGCGCCCGACCTGCTGATCACAAGGGTCAAAGAACTACCCGCCGGGGAGGAGGAAACCCGGCACAACAAGGAGGAGAACATCAAATGTCAGTTTCACGCAGACATAGAACAGCCTGGGCAATGGGCACGGTGGCAGCGGTCTTTGCGCTGTCCGGGGCCATGGCGCAGGAACAACCGCCTATCCGCATCGGTTCGATTACCACGCTGGAAGGGCCTTTTGCCACTGGCGGGCAGGATGCGTACCGCGCCATGGAAATGGCATTCGAGGCAATTGACTACACTGTCGGCGGACGCCAGATCGAATGGATCCGCGAATCCTCGAATGCGACGCCTGATGTGGCGCTGGCACGTGCCCGCAAACTGATCGAGCAGGACGAGGTGGATATCATCATCGGCCCGCTTTCCGGTGCTGAAGGGATCGCGCTGCGCGACTATTCCCGCACGCTGGAAGGGCGGACAATTGTGAACGGGTCATCCGGTGCCGCCGATACCACCCTGCGCGATCCTTCGCCAAATTTCTTCCGTTTCAACACGGAAGGCACCCAATGGATGGCTGGTCTGGGCACGCATGCCTATGAAGACATGGACTCTCGCCATGTTGCACTGGTGGCCGCTGATTATGCGTTTCCCTATGCGCAGGTCTTTGGTTTCATGCATGAATACTGTGAACTGGGCGGGGCGGTCACCAAGCTGTGGTCGCCGTTGAACACCACTGACTTCTCATCCATCATTGCGCAGTTCCCCGATGATATTGATGCAGTGCTGCTGATTCAGGGTGGCACGGATGCGCTGGCCTTTCTGACACAATATGCCGAAGTGGGCGGCGATCTGCCCATCATCGGCGGTTCGATCACGGCGGATCAGACGCTGCTTTCGGCGCGCGGACCACATCAGCGCCTGATGGAAGGGATGGTCGCCGCAGGGCCGATTGCGGACCTGAACGACGATCCCAACTGGCTGCAATTCGTAGCAGATTACCGTGAACGCTGGCCGGACGGGTTCGATTCGCCGTCGATCCATGCGGTGAACTACTACACCAACACCATCGCTGTGCTTCAGGCGCTGGAAGAAGTGGGTGGCGATCTTTCGGATAATCAGGCAGCCTTTCAGGCGGCACTGGCATCGATCGAGTTTACGGCCCCGACCGGTGCAAATGTCCGCCTTGACGGAAACCGTCAGGCCATTTCGGACATTTTCCTGACCCGTATCGTCAATGATGGTGGCACAATGCGCACCGAAGCCTTTGGGCGCACCCCCGATGTCAGCCAGACCCTTGGGATGGAAGCCGACGCCTTCCTCGCGCTTGGTTCGCCCTCGCGCGACAATCCTTCCTGCCCGCCAGCTTAACTGATCTGGCCCTGCCCGCCCCCTTGGGAACAACGGGGCGGGCTTCTTTCAGACAGGACATATGATGACACCGTCAACTTCTTCAGCTTCTGATCTGCCTGCGCTGGTTCTGGCCGGTGTCGGTCGCCGCTTTGGAGCGCTGCATGCGGTCAGCGACGTGACCCTGCGCATCAGGACAGGCGAACGTCGGGCGATCCTTGGCCCGAATGGGGCAGGCAAGACCACCTTGTTCAATACAATCTGCGGCGACTACCCGCCGACATCCGGTAAGATAACATATTTCGGGGCCGATATTTCGCAACTCAAACCATATCGGCGCGCACGGCTGGGTATCGGGCGCACCTATCAAAGTTCAACCCTGTTCAACGGTCTTACAGTGCGCGAGAATCTGTATCTTGCTGTCCGCGCCGCGAAACCCGGCAGGTTTTCACTGATCAAGCCGGGGCCGGGGCATGCGGATCTGGCGCGCGTGCGTGCCCTGGCAGAACAGGTGCGGGTCGATCATATTCTGGATGCACGCATCGATTCCGTGTCGCACGGGCAGCGCAGGCAGGTTGAAATCGGCATGGCGCTGGCTGGGGTTCCGAAACTGCTGATGCTGGACGAACCGGCAGCCGGCCTGTCAGCCGCAGAACGCCCCGAACTGGTCACCCTGCTGGCAGACCTGCCGCGCGATCTGACGCTGATATTGATCGAACATGACATGGATGTGGCCCTGGCCAATTCCGAAAAGGTCACCGTCATGAAGGACGGTGTTGTGGTGGTGGAATCAACGCCCGACAAGGTGGTTGATGACCCGGTTGTACAGGCGATTTATCTGGGGGAAGGGCATTGATGGCGGGCCATCTGGATATTCGCGATCTGCATGTGCGTTTCGGCAAGGCAACCATCCTTCAGGGGGTCAGCCTGTCGGTCCAAGACAAACCGCTGTCGGTAGTGGGGCGCAACGGCATGGGCAAGACCACGATGTGTCTGGCCCTGATGGGCATGGTGCCCGCAACCGGCAGCGCCCGTCTGGACGGGCAGGAGGTGCTGGGGCTTGGCACTGGCCGCGTGGCGCGACAGGGTATTGCGCTTGTACCGCAGGGGCGACGCATGTTCCCGTCGCTTTCGGTGCATGAGCATTTGTTGTTGGTGGCGCAGCGCGGAAGCCCGCCTTGGACAATCGAGCGGGTCTATGACACGTTTCCCCGATTGGCGGAACGGCGCAAGAATGGCGGTAACCAGCTTTCAGGCGGCGAGCAGCAGATGCTGGCCATTTCACGCGCGCTTTTGATGAATCCGCGGCTTGTGATTATGGACGAACCATCCGAAGGGCTGGCCCCGGTGATTGTTGATCACCTGATAGACGTGCTGCGCACCATCGCTGCCGAAGGCATGGGACTATTGCTGATCGAACAGAACCTGCGGGTTGCCACATCTGTTGCGGATCAGGTGTCGGTCATGGTGACGGGCAAGATTGCGGCGACGGTCGGCGCTGCCGAACTGGCCAGCGACCGCGACATGCAAAACCGGTATCTGGGGGTCAGCCATGGGCATTAGGCGCGTTTATGTGATCGGAACCTGCGACACGAAACAGGCGGAACTGGCCTATGCCTGCGACAGGGTACGCGCAGCAGGCGCGACACCGGTGCTGGTCGATGTCAGCACGCACGGCCTGGGGTCGCGCGCTGATGTCCCCGCCACCGAAATTGCCGCCTGCCACCCCGATGGTGCTGACGCGGTGCTGGGCAGCGGCGATCGCGGCACCGCCGTAACCCGAATGGCCGAGGCATTGACCTGCTGGTTGCTGGCACGCAATGACATTGGCGCCGTGCTGGGGCTGGGCGGGTCAGGAAACACCGCATTGGTCACACAGGCCATGCGCGCACTGCCGGTTGGCGTACCCAAGCTGATGGTGTCCACTGTCGCATCGGGGCAGGTCGCGCCCTATGTGGGGGCCACTGATCTGGGCATGGTCCATTCGGTTACGGATGTCGCGGGACTGAATGCGATCAGCCGCCGTGTGATCGGCAATGCCGCCCATGCCGCCGCCGGAATGGCACAGAACACCATCGCTGACGCACCGGACGATCTGCCGGGTGTGGGGGTGACAATGTTCGGCGTCACCACCACCTGCGTTGACCATCTGCGCGCGGAACTGTCGGGCAAGGCGGAACCCTATGTGTTCCATGCCACCGGCACTGGCGGCGCGGCAATGGAAAAGCTGGCGGAATCCGGCCTTGTTGCCGGTTTGCTGGATGTGACCGCAACAGAGATTGCAGATCATCTGGTGGGCGGTGTCATGCCGTGTTCACCTGACCGCTATGGCGTGGTCGCGCGGACGGGGATTCCCTGGGTGGGGTCCGTGGGTGCGGTGGATATGGTCAATTTCGCAGGCCGTGACACAGTACCGGACAAGTTTTCCGACCGGCATCTGCTGGTCCATAATCCACAGATCACCCTGATGCGCACGACGCCACCGGAAAATGTGCAGATCGCGCGTTTTCTGACCGAACGTCTGAACCGGTGCAACGGGCCAGTGGCGTTGTTTCTGCCACTGGGCGGGGTGTCGGCGGTCGATGCGCCGGGCATGCCCTTTCATGACCCCGTGGCAAATGACGCCCTGTTCGCGACAATCCGCGACACGTTCACGCCCGGACCAAACCGCCGCTTGATTGAACTTCCCCTACATATCAACGATCCGGCCTTCGCCACAGCGATGGCCGCCGAATTTCTCAGGATGCTCCCATGACCCAGAACCAACACCGCGACCGCAGCGCGCTGATGCGCAAGTTTCATGACATGGCCGCACGGCGCATTCCAATCATCGGGGGCGGCGCTGGCACGGGACTTTCCGCCAAAAGCGAAGAAAGCGGCGGCATCGACCTGATCGTGATTTATAATTCCGGTCGCTACCGGATGGCGGGGCGCGGGTCGCTGGCGGGGCTTCTGGCCTATGGCAATGCCAATGAAATCGTTCTGGACATGGCGCGCGAAGTGCTACCGGTCGTGCATAGCACACCGGTTCTGGCCGGGGTCAATGGCACAGACCCTTTCGTGATGATGGAACAGCATCTGGACCGGCTGAAGGTGCTTGGCTTCGCAGGTGTGCAGAATTTTCCGACTGTCGGGTTGATTGACGGGGTATTCCGGCAGAATCTGGAAGAAACCGGCATGAGCTATGCACTGGAAGTCGACATGATCCGCATGGCCCATGAACGTGACCTGCTGACCACGCCCTATGTCTTTTCCGCAGAAGAGGCCGTGGCCATGGCCAGCGCAGGGGCTGATATTCTGGTCATGCATATGGGCCTGACTTCCGGCGGGACCATCGGCGCTGAAACGGTCCGCACGCTGGATGATTGCGTACGCGACATTGACCAATGGGCCGAAGCCGCGCTGCGCGTGCGCCCGGATATCCTGATCATCTGCCACGGCGGGCCGATTGCAACGCCGCAGGACGCGGCCTACGTTCTGCAACAGACCCGGCTTTGTCATGGGTTCTATGGCGCCAGTTCCATGGAGCGACTGCCAACCGAAGCCGCGCTAAGCGATACAACCCGCGCGTTCAAGGCACTTACGTTTTAAGGAGGACATCATGGCAGAGGCCGTTGCAACAACCATCATCGATGCGCCTGTGGAAACAGTCTGGGCAACCCTGCGCGATTTCAATGGCCTGCCACGCTGGAACCCCGGCATTCGCGACAGCAACATAGAGGACGGGCGCGACGCCGACAGCGTGGGCTGCATCCGGGCCTTTCATCTGGCCGATGGGCGTTTCGTGCGCGAACGGCTGCTGGAACTGGACGACAGCCGCTACCGGATGCGCTATAATTTCGAAACCCCGGCATTTCCCGTGGCGAACTACCTTGCCACGCTGGAACTTGTCCCCGTCACCAATGGCGACCGGACTTTCGCGCGCTGGCATGCCAGCTTTGACGAAGCGCCTGCCGACAGCGGAAAATACAGCGCGCTGATTTCCAAGGATGTGTTCGCCGCCGGTCTAAAGGCGCTGGCCGAATATGTTGCCCACGCACCCGCGCCGTCCATCGATGATGCGCGCTGGCAGGGCCTGCGCCCCGCCAAGGTCTTCACCTCCAGCGTGATCCGCGCACCACTGCCTGCAGTCTGGGAAAAGATGCGCGATTTTGCCGGAATGAAAGACTGGCACGAGGATATCCCGCAAATGGCGATGATCGACAGCGTGCGGTCAGACAAGGTGTCCGGCGTGCGTGATTTCATATTCGGCGACGGGCAGCTGCATGAACAGCTTACATGGCTGTCCGATCACGACCATGCCTTTCGCTACCGCATTCTGAAAAGCCCGATGCCATGGCTGAACTATCATGCTGGTGCGCAACTCTATCCGCTGACCGATTGCGACCATACCTTCGCGGTGTGGACCGCCGACTGGACCGCAGCCCCGCAGGATGATCTGACGCTGATTCCGAATGTGCATGAGAACGTGTTTCAGAAAGCGTTCGATACGCTGGATCAGCAGCTTTTCCGCAGCCCCGCCGCTGGTCCAGCCAGAACAGTATAGACTAGATCGCACTGATTTACTGCCGCCGAAAAGGCAGACAAATAAGTGTCTGTATTTCAATTTGCTAAGGCGAATCCGCCTTATCCGGTTCTTGCATTTTCGGGCTTTACGCGATTCAGGGCGCGCCGCATTCATTGGCGTTCACGCGCCCTGCCCCGGTATACCGCACCCTCCGGCCTTATCTGCAATGCGGAACGATGGGGGTGCTAAAGCGCGGATGTGCAAAACAACTTGATGCAGCGCAACAATATCCCTACCCAGAGTACGGGATCGCGTGATGCCATTTTCGGTGTGACCGCTTCCGCTTAACAAGTTCTGGAGAGTAAACATGTTACAAAAAATGAGCGCTGAGGCGCTTGGAACCTTCATTCTCGTATTTTTTGGTTGTGGATCAGCGGTCCTGATGGGCGCGCAGATAGGAATGCATGGCATCGCGATGGCATTCGGTCTGGCTATTGTCGCCGCTGCCTATGGCATCGGTGCGATTTCGGGCGCGCATCTCAATCCTGCCGTGACACTTGGCGCCGTGGCTTCTGGTCGTTTGCCGGGTTCAGAAGCGGTGCCCTATATCGGCGCGCAGCTTGTCGGCGCGACGATCGGTGCGCTGGTCATTCTGTTGATCGCTTCCGGGCAGGCAGACTATTCCCTTGCGGCAAACGGGCTTGGACAGAACGGCTTCGGGGCGGGTTATCTGGGGGAATATTCCCTCTCAGCCGCGCTGATATTCGAGTTCGTGGCAACATTCGTTTTCGTCATGGTCATTCTGGGGGCCACCGCTTCAACTGCGCCAGCAGCTATGGCAGGCCTTGCCATCGGTCTGACGCTTGCAGCCATCCACCTGGTCGGAATCAATGTCACAGGTGTTTCCGTAAACCCGGCACGCTCTTTCGGGCCTGCAGTCTTCGCGGGTGGCAAGGCGTTGGCCGACCTTTGGGTGTTTGTCGCAGCCCCTATCATGGGGGCAGTTGTTGCAGGGCTTACGTATAAGGCTGTTTTCGCCAAAGACTGACAACGCTTCAGGACCCTGCGAATACGCGGGGTCCTGTATCAGAACGTCACCCTGTCACCGCCACTGGCGGAACGGGAAAACAGACACACGGGCAGGTGATGATTTCTGCGGCATATGCGGGGCCGTGGGTCGGAAACCGAACCCTGAGTCAGCAATCCCTGACACATCACAATAAGATGAATGGCGCGCCCGAAAGGATTCGAACCTCTGACCCCCAGATTCGTAGTCTGGTGCTCTATCCAGCTGAGCTACGGGCGCGTTGGGGGCTAACTATCCGCCCCCCGCGCGCTTTGCAAGGGGGGCACGCAAGTATTTTTGGACAAAAATCCGGTCAATCTGCACTGGGCATCCAGATGCGGAATTCCGTCCCCTCTTCATCTGATCGCGTCAGTTCCAGCCGCCCGCCATGACCGCGCACCAATTCCGCCGATATCGCCAGCCCCAACCCGACGCCGCCCTTGCGCACCCCGCCCTGAAAGGCCTCAAACAGATGCTCACGCGCGCGCGCAGGCAGGCCGGGGCCAGTGTCCCCCACGCGGATGCAAAAGCCGCTTTGACCATCGGATTTACTGTCTTGTGCCGAAATTTCGATCACGCCGGGTTGGCGGGTGGCTTCCAATGCCTGACGCGCATTGCGCACCAGATTATGCAGCACACGAAACAACTGTTCTTCGTCGGCGCGCAGGTGCAGCGTTGCGGGAATATCGGCCAGAAATGTTACCTGCGCGGCATCTGATACAGCCAGCCGTTCGCTTTCGAACACATCCTCGACAAGGGGTGCAAGCTGGACACGCGACAGGCGGGGCGGCGGTTCTTCCGCCTTGCCGAAGGCCAGCGTGGCTTCGCACAGGTTGATGGCTCGCGACAGTGACCCCACCAGTTTGGGTGCGGCGCGTTTCACCCTTGGGTCGTCGCTGGCTTCCATACGGTCAGCCAGCATGGAAGCGGTTGTCAGCATATTGCGCAGATCATGGCTGATTCGTGCCACCGAACCGCCAAGCTGGGCCAGCCGGTCCTTCTGGCGCAACAGCCCCGTCAGATCGGACTGCATATGATGAAGCGCCTCTTCCGCATCGCGCAATTCCCGGATGCTGGAGCGGGGCGTGATGATGCGTGTCTGATCCTGGGGCGATTCGGCATAGACCGCCATCGACTGGATCACCCGGCGCATGGGCGTAACCACAAACATCCGCACAGAGAAAAACAGCAGCAGCGCGGTGAAGATCGAAATCGCCAGCGACAGCAGCAGGATACGGCCGCCATAATCCCATAATTCACGGTGCAGATCTTGCGTGTCCAGCGTGATTTCAATCAGCAACCCACCGCGCTGAACCGGGTCGCCGATGACACGGATAATGCGCGGTTCTTTTTGTGCAAGTTCCTGAAATGCATCGCGGACAAGACTGAACACACCGGCCATACGCAGGTCATAGGTGGCATCGACCGGCGCGGGCAAAGGCGATGACAGCACCAGTTCGCGCACTTCATCACGGCGCAGCACAACGTTATAGACGCCTGCGTTTTCCAGCAATTCGCCCGCCAGTTCCCCGGCAATGGACCCGTCAGAGGCGAGCAACGCCAATGATGCAATCTGCGCGCGCTCCAGCCGGGCGAGCAGGTACTCTTCGCGGTAGCGCGCAATCGACGGGGCAAAGATCAGCACCTCTGCCAGCATCACGAAGATAACGGCAAGCAACAGGAACCGACCCGACAATGTGTTGACGAACATGCCCCCTCATACGCGCGGCAATGCTCAGGGCAGCCATCTCTGCACCGTTCTGACGACGCGCTTCACAGTAGGGTTATCAAATAGCTTGGGTGAAAAATAGGCCCCTGCGGCACGTTTGCCGATTTCCGCCAATGTCGGATAAGGCAGCACCATTCCGGCCATCGCGCTGAGTTTCAGATTACTGGCGATTGCCAGTGCGAAAGGAGCGATCAATTCTCCCGCCTGCGCGCCGACCAGCGTAACGCCAACCGGGCGGCCACGCGCCACCATCAGCTTGATGAAACCATCTGTGCGTCCATCTGCCTGCGCACGGTCAATCTGGTCGTAACCAATGCGCTGCACACTTAACTGGCCGCCGTATTTCTGGCGGGCCTGCGCTTCGGTCAGGCCGATCTGTGCCAGTTCGGGGTCAGTATAGGTCACGCGGGGAATATGGTCATGGCGCGCTTTCACCGGCAGGGCGAACAGCAGGGATCGGATGACAAGCCCTGCGTGATAGCCCGCCAGATGGGTAAATTGCCCATGCCCCGCTACATCCCCGACGGCATAGGCGCGACGATTGGTGCTGCGCAGGTCCGTACCCACCGTGATGCCGCCACGGTCATACGCAATGCCCGCCACATTCAGATCCAGCCTGTCCAGATTGGGTTTGCGGCCCACCGCAACCAGCAGATGCGTACCCGCAAAAATGGTGCCACCCCTGACCTGCACTTCCAACGCGCCGGCGTGGCCGGATACACTTTCAACCTGTGCGTCCTCTATGATTTCCACGCCGTCACGACGCAATTGCTTCAGCACGACCGCTGCCGCGTCCGGGTCTTCGCGCCCCAGCGCCTTCTCCCCCTCGATAACCGTAACCTTCGCACCAAGCCTGCGGTGCGCCTGTGCCATTTCCAGCCCGATTGGCCCGCCACCGATGATCAGCAGATGGCCGGGACATTCCTTCTGCGCAAACAGGGTTTCGTTTGTCATGAAGGGCACGCGGTCCAAGCCGGGAATCGGGGGAACCAGCGGGCTTGATCCGGTCGCAATGACAAAACGCCGCGCGCGGATGGTGATATCGTCAACCGTGACTGTATCCGGGGCAGTGAACCGCGCGAACCCCTGAATGACCTGAACACCCAGCCCTTCGAACCGTTCAACGGAATCATGCGGTTCAATCGCCGCTATGGTGGCATTCACATGGTCCATCGCGGCGCGAAAATCATCCTCCGCTATGGTGCCGCGTGCTTTGGCGGCCCTGGCCTTTGCCAGCAGCGCCTTGGATGGGACACAGCCATAATTCAGGCAATCCCCGCCCATTTTATGCCCTTCAATCAGGATGACGCGCGCACCCATCTGCGCGGCACCTGCCGCCACCGACAGCCCGCCCGAACCGCCGCCGATGACACAGATATCGGTTTTCAGGTTGCTCATGTACCGAATTCCTTCTTGCGCATGGCCTTCACCACAACGGGTATGACAGAAAGGGCCGCAAGCGCCAGCAAGGGACCAAGGATATAGGGTTCGAATATGATGCCCAGATCCGGGCTTTCATCGCGGGCGAACACCTCTCCCAGACCGGAACCAACCCATGTATAGACCAGACCACCGGGCATGATCCCGAAGAATGTCGTTGCCGCAAAAACTGACAGCCGCACCCCGATAAGCGCCGGAATGACATTCATGACGAAAAACGGCAGGACCGGCATCAGGCGCAGGGAGAACAGTACAGGCGCTTCGTTTTCGCGGATGGCGGTGATAAGGCGCTTCATGCGCCCGTCGCTGGCATCGATTCTGGCGGTCATGGCACGGCCGAAACCCGCACGCACCGCCAGAAATATCAGAACGGCACCGATTGTGGCGGCAATCAGATTGAATGCCACGCCGGGAAACACCCCGAACAGGAACCCCCCTGTCAATGTGGCAGCGGTTGCACCGGGCAACGAAAAGGCGACGATGGCAATATAAACCGCCACGAAGGCCGCCGCCGTCAGCGCATAATTCGCATCACGAAAGCCCAGCAACGCCGCGCGGTTTTCACGCAGGGCATCGAAACTCAGATGATCGCGCAGCAAGATTGCGCCGGTCACAGCAACAATCACGATGATTATCAGCGGCAGGCGTTGGCGCCAGCCGGACGAAGACGAAGGGGCAGAATTGTGCACGCGGTGATCCTTGTTCATATGCTCACCCTGTCTTCGCATCAGATGGCGCAATTGTTTCCCGCATGGTACCATGATCACAACAGGTTGATCACCTGCAAGGATATGGCCGCGAATGTTACAGTCTGAAGTGGTTTTTGCGGAATTCAACCTGAAACCGTGCGATTGCGAATTGACTTGGGCGGTTCGGGGCCGTATCTGGCGGGTCTGTAATTGAATGGGTGGCCGAATCCGGGTGGATTGCGGTTGCCGGAATGAAGGAACGGAGCGATGAAACGCACCTATCAGCCCAGCAATCTGGTCCGCAAGCGTCGTCACGGTTTCCGTGCGCGCATGGCAACCAAAGCCGGCCGCAAGATTCTGAACGCACGTCGCCGCATCGGCCGCAAGAATCTGTCGGCCTGAGGCATTTGACCCGTAGCTTCGGGTCGGAAGGGACCAGGATGACACCGCCGAAGGCAGATGTGGCCGGGCAAGCCGCCTGCGCTGCGAATGCGTCGGCGGTTTTGTCATATGCAAAACCCGCTGTCATTAAAAAGCGCACGGATTTTTTGCGCGCGGCCAAAGCGAAGCGCGTGCCTTGCCCTGCCTTTCTGGTGCAGGCGTGTCCCCGCGGGGACGAAGCCACGTTTCGCGTGGGGTTTACCTGTTCCAAGAAGGTCGGAAATGCGGTTATTCGCAACCGCGCCAAACGGCGCTTGCGTGAAATCGCGCGTATGGTCATGGCGCGGCACGGGCGTGTCGGCTGGGATTATGTGCTGGTCGGGCGCCCCGATGCGACGGTAAGCCGTGATTTTTCCGCGATGTGTGACGATCTTGAACGCGCGTTGAAAAAACTGCATGGGCCAGCCCGATGACCCCGCTGGCCTGGGTCTTTTCGCTGCCGGTGCGGTTTTACCGCGTGGTGTTCAGCCCTTGGGTCGGGCATGGCTGTCGATATCAGCCGACCTGTTCCGCCTATGCTCTGGAAGCGCTGGAACGGCACGGCGCGATCAAGGGGGCATGGCTGACGATCCGGCGTATCGGACGGTGTCATCCATGGGGCAGTTCCGGCTATGACCCTGTGCCGGGGGCCGATCCGGCATATGATGAACAACATCATGAACATGAACGGCATCGCCACTGACTTTGCAGTGCCGTGCCTTTTATGGCATAGCCACAGCACCAAGGATGGACCCCAGTATGCTTGATGAAACCGCTGATCTGCCCCTGATCCTGCAAGGCGCGCCGGACACGACAGAGTTTCGCAAGCTGCGCAAGCGTATCATCCGCGAAACCCGGTCTGTAATTGACCAGTATGGCATGGTGGAACCGGGCGCGCGCTGGCTGGTATGCCTGTCAGGTGGCAAGGACAGCTATACGCTGCTGGCTGCGCTGATCGAACTGAAATGGCGCGGGCTTTTGCCGGTTGATCTGCTGGCCTGCAATCTGGATCAGGGCCAGCCCAATTTTCCGGCGACAGTGCTGCCCGAATTCCTGACGCGCATGCAGATCCCGCACCGGATAGAATATCAGGACACCTATTCGATTGTCGTGGACAAGGTACCGCAGGGCCGCACCTATTGTGCGCTATGTTCACGGCTGCGGCGCGGAAACCTGTATCGCATCGCCCGCGAAGAAGGGTGCAGTGCCGTTGTTCTGGGCCATCACCGCGACGATTTGCTGGAAACCTTTTTCATGAATCTGTTCCATGGCGGGCGTCTGGCGACGATGCCGCCCAAGCTGGTGAATGAAGACGGGGATCTGTTTGTGTACCGGCCACTGGCCTTTGTGCCGGAAGATGATTGCGACCGCTTCGCGCGCGCAATGAACTACCCGATCATTCCCTGTGACCTGTGCGGTTCACAGGAAGGGCTGCAACGGATGCAGGTCAAGGCATTGCTGAATGAATGGGAACGCCGCAGTCCGGGGCGGCGGAATGTGATGTTCCGTGCCTTGATGAATATCCGCCCGTCGCATATGCCTGACCCACAGCTTTTCGACTTCCTGGCCCTTGCGCGGAACGATATACCCCGCCCAGAGCTGAATGCGGCCCCTGATCTGACCTTGTGATCGGATTTAACAGGGAAAACCGCTTGACCTTTGCCCGGTGCTTCTGTTGAACCGGGCGCGACCCTTGATGTGACAGGAAACGGCCTTTTCATGGACGAACAGAACCGCAATCTGCTTCTGGCCTTTGCTCTCAGCCTGTTTGTGCTGGTTGCCTGGATGTGGATGTTCCCGCCCCCCGAACCAACACCACAAGACCCCGCCGAGGTGGCCGAACTGCCGCTTGCAGAAGGGGCAGAGGCGCCGGCCATGGTCGAAGGCATTGGTGCCGATGGCCTGCCGGAGCTTCCGCGCATCGACATCGACACCCCGCGGCTGGTCGGCACGATCAACCTGCGCGGTGGCCGTATTGATGACCTTGCATTGCGGGATTACCGCGAAACAGTCGATGAAGGTTCCGGTATCGTTCATCTGCTGAAGCCCGAAGGCTCGCGCGAAGCGTTCTATGCGCTGCATGGTTGGCGGCCGGGGCGCGACATGGACTGGGACGATGTGCCCGGCGCCAGCACCCCCTGGGAACTGGTCGAAGGCACGCGGCTTGCACCGGGGTCGCATGTGACGCTTGCCTGGACCAATGATCAGGGCGTCCGGTTTACCCAGCGCTATGACGTTGATGAAAACTTCATGTTTACCATCACGCAGGGTGTTGAAAATACAAGCGATTCAACCGCGCGCGTTGCCCCTTACGGCCTGTTGTCGCGCCATGGCGAACCGTCGGATCTGGAAAACTTCTTCATCAGCCACGAAGGTTTCATCGAAGTTGCCGATGGCAAACTGAACGAAGATAAATACAAGGCCGTCCGTGATTTCCGCGTTCATGAACGCGAGAATACGAATGCCCGCGTGACCGATGTGGCCGAAAACGGCTGGCTGGGAATCAGCGACAAGTACTGGATGGCGACCCTTGTTCCGCAACCCGGACAGGCATTTTCTGCTGTGTCGCGCTATATTCCCTCGCGCGATGTCTACCAGACCCGTGCCGATCTGCCGACGCTGGTTGTCGGACCGGGCGAATCCGATCAGGTTCAGACGATGTTCTTTGCCGGCGCCAAGGAATGGAGCATCATCCGCGCTTATGAACGCGATTCAGGGATTGAACGCTTTATCGATGCCATCGACTGGGGCTGGTTCTTCTTTCTGACCAAACCCATCTTTGCAACGCTGTATTTCATCAATGGAATCATCGGCAATATGGGGTGGTCCATCATAACCCTGACACTGCTGATCAAGGCGATTCTGCTGCCGCTGGCGTGGAAATCCTATGTCAGCATGGCCAAGATGAAGGAACTTCAGCCGGAAATGATGGCGCTGAAGGAACGTGCCGGCGACGACCGCCAGATGATGCAGCAGGAAATGATGAAACTGTACAAGGAAAAGAAGGTGAACCCGGCTGCGGGTTGCCTGCCGATCCTGCTGCAGATCCCCATCTTCTTCTCACTCTACAAGGTGATTTTCGTCACGATCGACCTGCGTCATGCGCAATGGTTCGGGGTGTTCAACGACCTGTCCGCCCCTGACCCCACATCTGTCATGAACCTGTTTGGTTTGCTGCCCTGGGCCGCTCCGCACCCCGAAAGCATTCTGGCAATGGTATTCATCGGCATTCTGCCCATCCTTCTGGGTGTGTCGATGTGGCTGCAAATGAAACTGAACCCGACACCCACGGAACCCATTCAGCAGGCGGTCATGATGTGGATGCCGTGGATATTCATGTTCATGCTGGGGTGGTTCGCATCAGGGCTGGTGCTGTACTGGATTGCGAACAACGTCATCACCTTCACGCAGCAATATCTGATCATGTCGATGAATGGTAGCAGGCCTGACATTCTGGGCAATATCTTCACCAAGAAGAAAAAGACCTAGGCCCGTGGGGTGGCGGCTGGCGCATATCTTTCGCCATCCCATAAAGGCGCATGGCCGGCAGGAACTGGCACATGTTGCCTTGTCCGCAGGGCGCTGCCTGCCCTTTGACCGGCATTGGGCCGTGGTCCATGAAGTAGCCCGCCTGCGCGATGGCTGGAACCCGTGCATGAATTTCACGCGCGGGGCCAAGACCCCCGCATTACAGGCGATTTCCGCGCAACTGGATGAGGCCACGCGCCAGGTGTCCCTGACCCATCCGGCCCGCAACCCGCTGTCCTTTGCCCCTGATACCGCGCAGGGGCAGGCGGATTTCCTGAACTGGGTCGCCCCCCTGATGGCGGGCGGGCGGGCGCAGCCGGTGCGGCTGGTGACAGTCGGGCGCGGCATGACGGATACCGCCTTCGAATCCATCTCGATCCTGAATCTTGCGTCCAACCGTGTGTTGGGCAAGCGTCTGGGCTGTGATCTTGGGCTGGATCGCTGGCGCGGCAATCTGTGGCTGGACGGGCTTGCCCCTTGGGAGGAATTTGACCTGCTGGGCCGTGAACTGGCAATCGGGGATGCGCGGCTGAAGATTGTCGAACGCATTACCCGCTGCCGCGCCACGATGGTAGACTGCACCACTGGCCGGATTGATGTTGACACGCTTGCGGAACTGGATGCGGGCTATGGCCATACTGATTTTGGCGTCTACGCCATCGTAACGCGCGGCGGCATCATCCGCGCGGGCGACAAACCGGAGCTTGCTGCATGACACAATTACCCTTTCCCATCGCGGCAGAACCTTCAGCGGATTTGGCTGAAAAGGGCCGGAAACTGCTGACCGGGCAGGTGGAATTTCTGAAAGGGGTCGTTGCCATGGATGGCCTGCCCCCTGCCGACCGGATGGAAGTGTGTTTTGCGGGCCGGTCCAACGTGGGAAAATCCAGCCTGATCAATGCGCTGACCGGCCGCAAGGCCATCGCGCGCACGTCAAACACCCCCGGACGTACGCAGGAAATCAACTATTTCACTGCGGGCGACAGCCATTATCTGGTGGATTTGCCAGGTTATGGTTTTGCCAAGGCACCGATTCCCATTGTGGAACGCTGGCAGCGCCTGCTGAAAGCCTATCTGTCGGGGCGTGCCACGTTGCGACGCGCCTTTCTGCTGGTGGATATGCGCCATGGTGTAAAGCCGGTGGATGCGGAAATCATGAAACTTCTGAACAATTCCGCTGTCACCTTTCAGGTGGTGCTGACCAAGGCAGACAAGCTCAGCAAAGCCGCGCAGGACCAGACATTGGAACAGGTGCGCAGCGCGCTTGCGAAGCACCCGGCGGCCTATCCCGAAATCGTCGTCACCTCTTCCGAATCGGGGGACGGCATTCCCACATTG
This sequence comes from Roseinatronobacter alkalisoli, assembly GCF_028745735.1. Classification (GTDB taxonomy): domain Bacteria; phylum Pseudomonadota; class Alphaproteobacteria; order Rhodobacterales; family Rhodobacteraceae; genus Roseinatronobacter; species Roseinatronobacter alkalisoli. The sequence continues at coordinate 145,980 of NZ_JAQZSM010000008.1, read as the reverse complement.
CGCGCGATTATCGCGGATCTGACATGAACATGAAGAAGCAACGCCCCATGACACAGGACTGGTTTACCACTGCCCGGACGCTGTCCGAGGCCCTACCCTATTTGCAGCGCTATTCCGGCGCGATTGTTGTCATCAAATTCGGCGGCCACGCCATGGGCGACGCCGAAGAGATGGCATCCTTCGCGCGCGATGTTGTGCTGATGCGTCAGGTGGGTGTCAATCCGGTCATCGTGCATGGCGGCGGCCCGATGATTAACGAAATGCTGCAAAAGCTGGACATCCGGTCCGAATTCGTGCGCGGTAAACGTGTGACCGACGCGGCCACCATGAATGTCGTTGAAATGGTGCTGTCTGGATCGGTGAACAAGCGTATCGTGCAGGCCATCCAACTGGAAGGTGGCAAGGCGGTTGGCCTGTCAGGCAAGGATGGCGGCATGGTCACCTGCGAAGCCGATGATCCCGAACTGGGTCTGGTGGGGCGTCCGGCCGCCATCAACACAGAACTGCTGCACCACCTTTTCACTGGCGGGTTCATTCCGGTCATCGCGCCGCTGGGCATGGGTCTGGAAGGCGAGACATTCAATATAAACGGTGACACTGCCGCTGGGGCGATTGCCGGCGCGCTGAAGGCCGATCGCCTGCTGTTGCTGACGGATGTGTCGGGCGTGAAGGACGAAAACGGCGATGTGGTAACCCAGCTTAGCCCCGCCCATGTCCGCGACCTGACTGAAAAGGGCGTGATTGCGGGCGGGATGATCCCGAAAACCCAAACCGCCCTTGACGCAATAGCGGGCGGTGTGCGCGCCGTGGTCATTCTTGACGGGCGCGCGCCAAATGCGTGTTTGCTGGAACTGTTCACTGATCACGGCGCGGGCAGTATCATCCGCGACACCGTGCCATTGGTCAAACCACAGGGCTGATGCATGGCCCTGACGCTGGAACGCATCACTGATCTGGCGCAGGCCCATGCCCTTGCCGTGATGGGTGCGGTTCAACGCGATCAGGCCGCTTTGCCCGACGGGGTTCAGACGCTGGTTCTGCTTGGCCCGTATGAGCCGGGCTTCTGGCCGGAATTCACCGCCAGCCCGGAATATATGGACCGTGCCCCAGACCCGATGGACCGCTGGTCGCGTCGCATTATTGATGCGCTGGCGCAGGAACTGGGGGCCAGCGCCATCTATCCATTCGGGACACAACCGCCGCACCCGTTCTATACTTGGGCGCTGGCAACAGGCCGCATATGGTCGTCGCCGGTGCAATTTCTGGTGCATGACACTGCGGGGCTTTGGGCATCGTTCCGTGGGGCACTGGGGTTTTCTGACCGAGTTGACGTGCCTGCGGCCCCTGCCCCCCCCTGCACCGACTGCGCGCGCCCCTGCGCCACAGCCTGCCCCGTGGGCGCATTGACACCACAGGGCTATAACGTGCCAGCCTGCCATGCCTTCCTTGACAGTGCGGCCGGGCAGCGCTGCATGACGGGGGGCTGTGCCGTGCGCGCTGCCTGTCCTGTATCGCGCGCCTTTGGCAGGCAATCCGAACAATCTGCATTTCATATGAGGCAGTTTCACCCATGACCTTGCGCCTGATTCTGACGCGCCACGCAAAATCTGACTGGGACAATCCGCTGGATTCAGACCATATGCGCCCGTTGAACCCGCGCGGACAACGCGCTGCCCCGAAAATCGGGCGCTGGCTGGCGCGCAACGGCCATCTGCCGCAGCAGGCACTGGTGTCCGATGCCGCACGCACGCGCCAGACATGGGAACGCCTGAGCGCTGAATTCCCTGCGCCCGTGCCCGCCCGGTTTGAAGCGGCGCTTTATCACGCCGGGCCGGATATGATGATGCAAATCCTGCAAAGTGCCAGCGCGGATACAGTCATCATGATCGGCCACAATCCCGGCATAGCGGTGTTTGCACGCATGCTGGTTGACAGCCCGCCCACCCATCCGGGATTTACCAGATATCCGACCTGCTCAACTGTGATCGTTGAATTTGATGCGCCGGACTGGGGGTCCGTGCGCTATGGGTCCGGACGTGTGGCGGCATTTATAGTGCCGCGCGATCTGGATCAGGCGGACTGAAGCGCGAAATAGAAGCGCGCCGCGTCAAGAAACGCCTTCTGGCGGCCAGCGGCCAAGGCTTCAGCTTCTTCATCCGCGCCCCATTGTTCGGTTTGCCAGTCTTCATCGACGCGTGACGCCGCCCATAATTCTTCCGGCGTGGCGAATTTGTCGATTGTAGCAAGACCGATGATCAGCGACCCGGACATCGACACCAGATCATGAAAGGCCGTCAGTTCGAACGCGTCAAGGCGTTCGATATCGGCCTGCATGTTTGCCAGCAATTCAGATGGCTGCGGCGCATGCATGACGCCAGTATATGCCACCGGTCGCGTGCCATAACGATGGGCCGCCCAGTCCAGAAACGGATCCCAGACCTGCGCTTCGCGTTCCACCAGTTTCTGGGGCGCTTCGGCGCGGTAGCAGATCAGATCGCTGTCGCCATAGGCAGCGATCATGTCGGTGACTTCGGCCTTCTGGCCGCGCACCTTGTCGATTGCGGCATTGGCCGCGCGTGTGGCAGGCATGGTTTCGGGATTGACGACATCGCCCTGCGCGTGCCATTCGGCCGCAATCAGTTCGGCGAAGGCGCGCGTCGGCACAACCAGCGGTGCCTTGGCAGGGGTTTTCAACGCCCGCCCGTCCAGCGTGACGGTAAATCTACCATCCGCCGCTTCAACCACGGCATTTTTCCAGAACCGTTTCCTTGCCCAGCCGCTCATGCTACCCCCATAGACCAGATCTGCGTCAATGCCGCAGGCAGAGCAGCGAAATCATCAATCACATGTGGACCCAGTGCCGCCGCCGGGTGATAACCCCAGCTGACGCCAAGCCCGCGAATGCCCGCGGCGCGCGCCATTTCCATGTCATAGGTGGTATCGCCCACCATCACGGCATGCTCGGGCGCAATGCCGGTTTCACGCAGGCAGGCATGGATCATCGCGGGATGGGGCTTTGACGGGTGGTCATCGGACACCTGCAATGTTGCGAATTGCCCCGCCCAGCCATGCGCCGCAACCAGATGGTCCAGCCCACGCCGCGATTTACCCGTCGCAATGCCAAGGACAAGCCCGTCCTGCCTGGAAAGTGCGTCCAGCGTTTCGGCCGCACCGGGGTAAAGGGGCGACAGGTCTTTGGCGCGCAAGGAACTGAATGCGTCCTTATAGGCGGCAACCATGCGCGCCTGTTCACTTGCGTCCATACCCGGTGCAAGCCGTGCCACGGCCACAGGCAGCGAAAGACCCACGATCGACAGCACCTGTTCACGCGCGGGTGCCTGTTGGCCAAGGGCGGCGAAAGCCTGCGCCATTGCCGCCAGAATATGAGTCTGACTGTCAACCAGCGTGCCATCCACGTCAAAAATGACAAGGCGCCGGGTCATGAATCTTCCTCGAACGGGTTGGCGGGCACATCGCGCGCATCCCAGCCGAACAGTTTCCAGCTTTGCGCCATATGTTCTGGCAGGGGGGCGGTCAGTTCCAGCAGATTATCCGTGACCGGGTGCATGATGCGCAGCGACCGCGCATGCAGATGCAGCTTGCGGCTGACAGCGCCGCCGATGCCCGCGCCCCAGCCATCGCCCAGATTTTCCTGCGCCGACCCGCCATATTTGCCATCACCCATGATCGGATGGCCGATTTCGGCCATATGCGCGCGCAACTGATGAGTGCGCCCGGTGATGGGCGACAGGGCCATCCACGCTGCGCGCCCGGCCAGCCGTTCCAGAACCGCGAATTCGGTCATGGCACGTTTTGCGCCTTCGGTCCGGTCAACTTCAGCGGGGTGGATGCAGCGCATCTTTTCGCCCGCGCCGCGCCCGCCGGTTTTCAGCAGCCCGTAACGGATGGTGCCTTTTGCGGGCTGGGGCACGCCCGCAACCAGCGCCCAGTAAATCTTGCGGGCTTCGCGGTGGCGAAAACCTTCAGCCAGACGACGGGCCACACGCGGCGTGCGCGCAAGCAGCAGCACCCCTGATGTGTCCTTGTCCAGCCGATGGACCAGAACGGGGCGTTCCTTGAACCCGAAGGTCAGCGCCTCGGTCAGTCCGTCAACATGGCGCGAACCTTGTCCGCTGCCACCCTGACTGGGCAGTCCGGCAGGTTTGTTCAATGCGATGATATGGGCATCTTTCCAGATAACGGCGCGCTGGATCATTTCGGCGTCATCCGGGGCTATGCCCGTTTTTGCAACGGGCGGTGCGGCAGGCGTATCAGGCAGGGGGGGGATGCGCACGGTCTGGCCTGCTTCCACGCGGCTGGACGCCTTCACCCGCCCGCCATCCACACGGATTTCGCCCTTGCGACAGGCTTTCTCGATCAGGATCTGCGTGATCTGCGGGAACTGGCGCTTCAGCCAGCGATCCAGCCTTTGACCGCCATCATCCGGCCCAACCTGTCGTGTCTGCACTGCGCTCATGATCTGTTCCCCGGAATGTGTGGCCCTTCCTTTTCCTTCCTTTGGCCAGTTGTCAACCGGTAGCCCTGCGCGCCACCCCAACGAAGCGCCGATCCGCGCTGCAGCCAGACAAAAACATATGCCGGATGGGCGCGCGCGCCGCTATTGCCCGCGTTTTGCCCGCAGCTTGGCAAACCACGCCACGCGCTTGGACAATTCGCGTTCAAAACCGCGTTCGGCGGGCTGATACAACACCGGGCGTTTCACGCCTTCGGGGAAGTAATCCTGCCCCGAAAACCCGTCCTCGGCGTCGTGATCATAGGCGTAGCCTTCGCCATAGCCCTGATCCTGCATCAGTTTCGTGGGGGCGTTCAGGATATGTTTCGGCGGCACGGTGGAACCGGTTTTGCGGGCCAATGCCAATGCCCCTTTCCACGCGACATATCCCGCGTTGGATTTCGGCGCCAGCGCCAGATAGATGACTGCCTGCGCCAATGCCAGATCCCCTTCAGGGCTTCCCAGACGTTCATAACATTGCCATGCTTCAAGGCAGACGGCCTGCGCCTGCGGGTCAGCAAGGCCGATATCCTCGACCGCCATACGGGCCAGACGCCGCGCCAGATAACGCGGATCTTCGCCACCATCGATCATGCGCGCGAACCAGTACAGCGCTGCATCCGGGTCGGACCCGCGCACGGATTTATGCAGGGCTGAAATCAGGTTATAATGCGCATCCCCGCCCTTGTCATATTGCGCCGCGCGGCGCATCAGCCGCTGGCCAAGGGCGTCGGGGTCCAGTTTGCCCGTCACCTTCCAGCCCATGACCTGTTCGATCAGGTTCAGCAGGGCGCGGCCATCCCCATCGGCCATTTCCAGCAGCGCCTCGCGGGCCGGGCCGGTCAGTGGCAGGGGGCGTGCCAGTTCCTGTTCAGCATGCTGGGCCAGACGTTCCAGTGCAGCCAGCGTCAGCCGCTCTAGCACGATAACCTGCGCGCGCGACAACAGCGCGGCATTCAGTTCAAAGGACGGGTTTTCCGTGGTGGCCCCGACCAGAGTGATGGTGCCATCTTCCATATGGGGCAGAAAGCTGTCCTGCTGGGATTTGTTGAAACGGTGAATTTCATCCACGAACAGCAAGGTGCCGCGCCCGTTCTGGCGGCGCAGTTTCGCCTGTTCGAACACTTTGCGCAGATCAGGCACACCGGTAAAGATGGCGCTGATCTGAATGAAATGCATATCTGTCTGGTCGGCCAGAAGGCGGGCGATGGTAGTCTTACCCACGCCCGGCGGCCCCCACAGCACCAAAGACGCCAGTTGCCCACTGGCAAGCATGGCCCCCAAGGGGCCGTCCGGCCCCAATGCCTTGTCCTGCCCGATAACCTGATCCAGCGTGACAGGACGCAGGCGATCCGCCAGCGGGCGGGCCTTGCTGTCGGGTGGTATGTTGGCGGGGTTGTCAAACAGGTCAGGCATATGCGCAGGCTACGCCCATGGCCGGGTCAGCGAAAGCGGGAAATGCGCGGCCATTGGACACTCATATGCGAAAGCGCAGGCTGACGCGTCTGCCATCGCGCTGCACCTCGATCTGCCAGTTGCGGGACTGGGTGTTGGCCATGCGCATGACATCATCGGGGGCGGTGATGGCTTCGCCATTGATGGACAGTAAGATGTCACCGATGCGCAACCCGGTGCGCGCTGCAAAATCCTGCGTATCAGTGACAAGCACCCCGTCCGCGTTGAGGGGCAGATCAAATTCCGCGATCACCGCCGGGTTGATACGTGCAACCGTCAGACCGCGCAGCGCGGACGGGCCGTCAACATAGCGGGCCTGCCGGTCGGGGGAGTCTGGCGGTGCGATCAACTCCATCTGGGCCTGTTGCACAGTATCGCCGCGCCGATATGTCAGTTCCGATGACGCACCAATCCCGCGGCTTGCCAGACGAAACATCATTTCGGGCGCAGAATTGACCGGCGCGCCATCCACATTCAGGATAATGTCGCCCCGTTGCAGCCCGGCCTGTACCAGGGGGCTGTCGGGGTGCAGGTCCAGCAATATGACGCCTTCGGGGATGCGCTGGTCAAACGCCTCGGCCAATGTTGCATCCACGGCCTGGGCGGAAACCCCGGCCCAGGGCCGCTGAAACCGTGTCTGCCCGTCGCGTGCCTGTGACACAACCTGTGCTACCAGATTGGCGGGAATGGCGAATCCTATGCCATGGGATGCACCGGACCGGGTGATGATGGCGGTATTCACGCCGATCAGGCGGCCCTGCATGTCAACCAGCGCGCCGCCGGAATTTCCGGGATTGATTGCGGCGTCAGTCTGGATGAAATACCCGCGCCCCGACCCGACTGCGATGCCCGACCGCGCCAGCCCGGAAATGATGCCGCTGGACACTGTTTGCCCGATCCCGAAAGGGTTGCCGATGGCCAGCACCAGTTCCCCGACTTCGACCAGATCAGAATTGGCAAGTTCCAGAACCGGCAGGCCGGACGCATTGCGCAGTTTCAGAACAGCAAGATCGCTTTCTTCATCTGTCAGGATAATATCGGCATCATATTCGCGGCGGTCATTCAGGACAACGCGGATTTCGGTTGCATTGCCGACCACATGGAAATTCGACACGATGATTCCGTCCTCAGACACAATCACGCCTGAACCCAGCGAATCCTGCACGCGCGGGGTGACCTGACCAAAATTGCGGAACAGGTCACCAAAAAAAGGATCATCAGCAAAGGGGCTGCGCCGCTGCGCGACGATGCGCTGGGCATAGATATTGACAACGGCGGGGGCCGCCTGTCGCGCAACAGGCGCGAAGCTCAGTTGCATCTGGAACTGGGATTCGGGCACGGTTTGCGATGATGTGGCGGTGGAAAATATCGTCGTGCAGAAAACCAACAGCAAAACGGCAAAACGCATCTGGTGCATATCCTTTCCCTGAAGCCGACAGCCCCCATGATATAGGAAGCGCGCGCCGCACAGTTCAATGCAAAAAGCCCGCACCAGATGTGCGGGCTTTTACTGTGCGCAAGCAGCGCGTGCTTATTCTTCGGTCGCGTCGGCGGCTTCCAGGCGGGCCAGATCAGCCGCGCCTTTCGCAGCGGGGTCACGATCAACAAATTCGATGATCGCCATCGGGGCCATGTCGCCATAACGGAAACCGGCCTTCATGATGCGGATATACCCGCCCTGACGTTCCTTGTAGCGCGGGCCCAGAATGTCGAACAGTTTCGCAACATCCTTGTCCTGCTTCAGTTGCGATGCCGCCAGACGACGGGAATGCAGATCACCGCGCTTGGCCAGGGTGATCAGCTTCTCCACGATGGGGCGCAGTTCCTTGGCTTTGGGCAAGGTGGTCTTGATCTGTTCATGTTCGATCAGCGAACCGGCCATGTTGGAAAAAAGCGCCTTGCGGTGCTCATGGGTGCGGTTCAGGCGGCGGTAACCTCTGGCGTGACGCATGTGATATCTCCTTTAACGTCGTTCTTTTTACTTTGTCCGGCCGTGGATTGCGTGACCACGACTCTCCTTGGGGCGTTTGCCCGGATCGTAGGACGCGCGCCTGCACGCGCGCCCTGCATTCTGTACGGCAGACGGGGCATTCAGAAGCCCCACCTGTCAGAACTGGTCTTCGAACCGTTTGGCCAGTTCGTCAATATTTTCCGGCGGCCATTCTTCCACATCCATACCCAGATGCAGGCCCATGCCCGACAGAACTTCCTTGATCTCATTCAGCGATTTGCGCCCGAAATTCGGGGTGCGCAGCATCTCTGCCTCGGTTTTCTGAATCAGATCGCCGATATAAACGATATTGTCGTTTTTCAGACAGTTCGCAGAACGCACGGACAGTTCCAGCTCGTCGACTTTCTTCAGCAGAAGCGGGTTGAATTCCAGCCCGTCATCAGCGTCTTTCGCGCCTGCTGCTTCGGGTTCGTCAAAGTTGACAAAGACCTGAAGCTGATCCTGCAGAATACGCGCGGCATAAGCGATGGCATCTTCCGGTGTCACCGACCCGTCGGTTTCGATCTTCATTGTCAGTTTGTCATAGTCCAGAACCTGCCCTTCGCGGGTAGGCTGCACTTCATAGCTGACTTTGCGCACCGGCGAGAAAATGGCGTCAATCGGGATAAGCCCGATCGGCGCATCTTCGGGGCGGTTCTTGTCCGCGGATACATAACCTTTGCCAGTGTTGATGGTCAGTTCCATATACACCGAAGCGCCTTCATCCAGGTGACAGATGACCAGTTCCTTGTTCAGAACCTCGATCCCGGCACTTGTGGTGATTTCGCCAGCTGTCACAACACCCGGACCCTGCGCCGACAAGGACACACGTTTCGGACCTTCGACATCCATGCGCAACGCAACGCTTTTCAGGTTCAGAACGATGTCGGTCACATCTTCACGCACACCCGGTACGGACGAAAATTCGTGAAGCACATTATCGATCTGGACAGATGTGATTGCGGCGCCTTGCAGCGACGACATCAGCACACGGCGCAGCGCATTTCCCAGCGTCAGACCGAAGCCGCGTTCCAGCGGTTCGGCAGTGAGGGTTGCAATACGGTTGACATCGGCACCCTGCTTGATGTCGAGTTGTGCCGGTTTGATCAGTTCTTGCCAATTTTTATGGATCATGGTCGCCTCCATTCCTGTCGCATTGCCATGACCCAGCAACGCAACGCCCGAGGATCTAGAATGACGTAATCGGGCCGCGCGGATGCGCGCAGCCCGACCTTAAAATCTGCTGAATCAGACGCGGCGACGCTTCGGTGGGCGGCAGCCATTATGCGCCATTGGCGTCACATCACGAATAGAGGTGATGTTGAAACCAGCCGCAGCCAGTGCGCGCAATGCCGATTCACGGCCAGAGCCAGGCCCCTGCACTTCGACTTCCAGCGTTTTCACGCCGTGTTCCTGTGCTTTCTTGCCAGCATCTTCTGCGGCCAATTGTGCAGCATAAGGCGTCGACTTACGCGACCCTTTGAAGCCCATTGTACCAGCAGATGACCATGAAATCGCATTGCCCTGAACGTCTGAAATCAGGATCTTGGTGTTGTTGAAGCTGGAATTCACATGCGCGACGCCAGCGGCAATATTCTTGCGGACCTTGCGCTTAACGCGGGTTTTATCACGAGCCATTTCTGAACCCTCCCCTTATTTCTTCTTGCCGGCAATGGCTTTTGCCGGACCTTTGCGCGTGCGCGCATTGGTATGCGTGCGCTGACCGCGCACAGGGAGGTTGCGACGATGGCGCAGACCGCGATAGGAACCGATATCCATCATACGTTTGATGTTCATCTGAACTTCGCGACGCAGATCACCTTCAACGGTGAAGTTCGCGTCAATATATTCGCGGATCGCCAGAACTTCGGCGTCCGACAGTTCATTGATACGACGAGTCACGTCGATATTGGTTGCTTCACAAACCTGATGCGCGAATTTTGAACCGATACCATGGATATAGGTCAGGGCGATGGGGACGCGCTTCCCCGTCGGGATGTTTACGCCAGCAATACGTGCCACGCGGATCTTCCTTTCGTTGCGGTTCCGTAATCCCAGAACCTTTTTTCACAACACGGGGGCATGGCCCGCGTGCATTTCAAACAAAGCCGCGCCCCGAAAACAGGGCGCGATTCTGCGTATGAGTGTGTCGCCTATGCGTTTTCAGCGCAAAGGTCAAGGGCAAGCCGCCGGGACAATGCGCGCGCGGTCAAAGTGGCACAGTTCGTGTGGCGTTCATCAACCGCTTCATGACCGATTGCCAGTAAATCAGATAGGCAAATCCAAGGGTCAGAATCGTCAGGATCAGCCACAGCAACGCATGCCCCAGAATATCGGTGAAGCCAACTTCGACAGATAGCTGGCCGATTTTGCGGCCTGCACTGTCCAGAACATAGGTGCGGTTGATCGGGGCTTTCAGGAAGTAATAGGGCAGCACAAAAAGCGCCAGCCCAAGGGTGAGGATGGTCAGCAAGACCCAGATCACCAACTGCCCCAGCGCTTCACCAACCGAATATTCGCAACTATAGGTCTGGCCCTGCATGACACGCCCCTGAACTGAAGCAGGGGCCGCAGCCCCTGACAGATCACTTTTCAAGAATATCGGCTATCTGGACGGAAACGGCGGACATCTCTGCCATGCCATCCACTACTTTCAGGCTGCCTTTGGCATGGTAGTAGCCCAGCAATGGTGATGTCTGTTTGTAATACGCCAGCAACCGGGTACGCAGCGCGTCTTCGGTATCATCGGCACGGCGGGTGAATTCGGTGCCGCCACAAACATCACATACGCCGTCTGTCTTGGTGGGGCGAAGGGTGTCATGATACACTTCGCCGCAGGTGGCGCAGGTGAAGCGCCCGGTGATACGGGCCACAAGCGCATCATCATCCACGCGCATCTCGATGACATGATCGATGGCGCTGCCCTTGGATGCCATCAGCGCTTCCAGCGAATCGGCCTGCGCCAATGTGCGTGGGAACCCGTCAAAAATAGCACCTGCATCGCCGAGAGAATCCAGCTTCTCAGCAATCAGCCCAATGACGATTTCATCGGTAACCAGTTCCCCGCGCGCCATGACATCGGCCACAAGGTTGCCCATCTCGGTGCCCGATGTCTTGGCCTCGCGCAGCATGTCGCCTGTGGACAGCTGAACCATGCCGCGTTCTGTTACAAGACGTTTCGCCTGGGTGCCTTTGCCCGCACCCGGTGGGCCGATCAGAATGATGTTCATCGCCGTGCCGGTGCCTTCGGTTTGCCTGTGGTGCCGCGGCGCTTGCCTTTGCCGCGCAATTGCGACTTTTCAAGCAACCCTTCATATTGATGCGCAAGCAGGTGCGATTGCACACGATTGATAGTGTCCATCGTCACCGACACAACAATCAGCACCGATGTGCCGCCGAAATAGAACGGTATCGCCAACTGCCCGCGCAGAATTTCAGGGAGCAGGCAGACCGCCGCCAGATAGATGGACCCGACAGTGACAAGGCGCGTCACGACATAGTCCAGATAATCCTGCGTGCGCTTGCCGGGGCGGATGCCCGGAATGAACCCGTTCTGGTTTTTCAGGTTATCGGCCACGTCATCTGTCTTGAAAGACACGTTTTGCGTGTAAAAGAACGTGAAGAAGATGATCATCGCCGTGAAGAACAGCAGATAGGCAGGCTGGCCGGGGCCAAAATAGGCCAGCAGCGTGGCCATCAGCTCACTTTGCGAATTGCCCGAGAATGTGGCGACAGTTGTGGGCAGCAGCAACAGCGATGAGGCAAAGATCGCGGGAATCACATTGGCGGGGTTCACCTTGATCGGCAGGTGGGATTGCCCGCCGTCAAACACCTTCATCCCAACCTGACGACGCGGATACTGGATGGTGATTTTGCGGATCGCGCGTTCCATGAACACCACAAAGGCGATGACCGCGATTATCATCAGGACAACACCAATGATGACGGCAGGCGAAATGTCACCCGAACGTCCCTGACTCAGGAATTGTGCCAGTGCTGCGGGGATTTCTGCGATAATACCCACGAAGATGATCAGCGAAATCCCGTTGCCGATACCGCGTTCGGTAATCTGCTCGCCCAGCCACATCAGGAACATGGTGCCGCCGACCAGCGTAATGACCACCGCCGCACGGAAGAACCAGCCCGGATCTGTTGCCAGATCACCGGCTTCCAGCGATACGGCCAGACCGTAAGATTGCCCAAGCGCCAGCAACACCGTCAGATAGCGGGTATACTGGTTTAGCTTGCGCCGCCCCATCTCGCCTTCTTTTTTCAGCTGTTTCCACGGTTCATACATCGCACCGACAAGCTGCACGATAATCGCCGCAGAAATATAGGGCATGATCCCCAATGCGAAGATGCCCATACGGCTGATGGCGCCGCCGGTGAACATGTTCAGCATGCCGCCGATGCCCGCCGCCGCTTCATCCATGAATTCACGCAAGGCCAGACCGTCAATGCCCGGAACCGGAATATAGGTGCCAATGCGGTAGACGATCAGCAGCCCCAACGCGAAGAAGATGCGTTTGCGCAGGTCGGTCGCCTTTGCCAGCGCCCCCCAGCTTGTATTGGCCGCGAGTTTGTCAGCAGCAGATGCCATGCCCGTCTCTCTCTTACATGTCAGCGCCGCCGGACCGGGGTCCCGGTCGGCGGCGCGAAAACCCTATGCGGTGATGTAAGCGCCGTAAGCGCCGGTCACAACCATTATTCGGCTGCCGCCTCTTCCTTTTTCGGAGCGGGCACCAGAATTTCAACGCTGCCACCTGCTTTTTCGACAGCTTCCTGTGCCGCTTTGGACACACCGGTGACTTGCAGATTGATCTTGGTGCTGATCTCGCCCTTGGCCAGAACACGCACGCCATCACGCTTGCGACGGACCAGACCGGACGCGATCAGCGCGTCTTCGGTGATGGTGCTGGCTGCGTCCAGCTTGCCTTCGGTGATGAATTTTTCGATCAGGCCCAGATTGACCACAGCGAAAGCCTTGCGGTTGGGCTTGTTGAAGCCGCGTTTCGGCAGGCGCATGTAAAGCGGCATCTGGCCGCCTTCATAGGACTTGATCGCAACACCAGAGCGCGAATTCTGGCCCTTGATACCACGGCCACCCATTTTACCCTTGCCCGAACCAGGGCCACGGCCAACGCGCATGCGTTTCTTGGTTGCGCCTTCATTATCGCGAAGTTCATTCAGTTTCATGTCGCTATCTCCTATGCCGGAAAGCCCCATCAGCGACGAATCGGGGCCACGCGGCGTGTTACCATGTTCAGGGCACAAAATACCCTGCGCGGCGTATAGACCGGTTGCGGTGGTGTTTCAAGCCACTGTTGCGATCCTGCGCGCCTTTGCCGGACCGCCCGTCCTTATTCCCATCTTTCGACCGGCCTTTTCTGCCTGCGCCCATCGCCGTCACATGCCTGCGGGAATGCTTGCATCGGGTGCGGGTTTCGCGCATAAAACGCCTGTCCTGACAAGAGGTTTGCCATGCGTGCCCGAATTTACCGCCCCGCCCGTAATGCCATGCAATCCGGCATGGCCAAGACACAGAACTGGGTGCTTGAGTTCTCGCCCGCGCAAGCGCGCCGGATTGACCCGCTTATGGGATGGACCAGTTCCGGGGATATGGATGCGCAGGTCAAGCTGCGTTTTGACACGCGCGATGCCGCCGAAGCCTATGCCCGCGCCCATGCCATTGAATATAATGTCATCGAACCGAAATCGCGGCGCCCGAATCTGCGCCCCGGCGGGTATGGCGACAATTTTGCGACCAATCGTCGGCAGGTCTGGACGCATTGACCCAATATTGAAGCGGGGTTGGTGTGATGCAGATCGCCTATCTGATGAACACATATCCCGTTACTTCAGCGACATTTATCCGCCGGGAAATCGCCGCACTTGAAGCGCAGGGTGTGTCGGTCCGGCGTTTTGCTGTGCGCCCATGGGACCAGCAACTGGTTGATGATGCGGATCGTCAGGAACAGACCCGCACAACCTATCTTCTGGCGCCGGGCGGGTTGCGGCTAGTATTGCTGACCATGGCAGAAAGCCTGCGCAATCCGCGAGGGTTCTGGCGCGCGGCAAAAACTGCGTGGACACTTTATCGTAACGCCGGGCGCGGGGCATTGGTGCGCCATGTGGCCTATCTGATGGAAGCCGTGCATCTGAAGCGGCTGGCCAATGGTTGCACCCATGTCCACGCACATTTTTCGACCAACACTGCGGCAGTTGCGTTGCTTTGCGCGCGGCTGGGCGGGCCGGGATATTCGTTTACCGCGCATGGCCCGGATGAGTTTCTGGACCCGGGCGCCGCATCGCTTGGCCTGAAGTTGCAGATGGCGCGGTTTGCTGTGGCCATTACCGAATTCGCGCGCGTGCAACTGGCGCTTGCGGGGGGAATGGGCATCTGGCCGAAACTGCATGTGGTGCGCTGCGGGGTGGATGTGACGGATCTACGCCCTGCCCCGCCACCCGCGACTGATGCGCCGTTTGTCTGTGTCGGGCGGTTATGCGTGCAAAAAGCGCAGGAACATATTGTCGCGGCACTGGCCGATCTGCACCAGACCCACCCCCAGGCGCGTGTGATCCTGATAGGTGACGGGGACACCCGCCCTGCGATTACTGCTGCGATTGCCCGCCATGGGCTTGGCGAGCATGTGGAATTGCGCGGCTGGGCGGACAATGCCGCGGTCAAGGATGCGCTGTCAGGCGCGCGCGCGCTGCTGCTGCCCAGCTTCGCCGAAGGGTTGCCCATTGTCATCATGGAAGCGCATGCGCTGGGGCGGCCGGTAATTTCAACCTATATTGCGGGCATTCCGGAACTGGTGGATCAGCAGACCGGCTGGCTGGTGCCTGCAGGCGATGTACCGGCCCTTGCGGCTGCGATGCGTGCCTGTATGGACACCCCGCCCGAAGAACTGGCCAGTATGGGTGCGATGGCGCGCGCGCGTGTAGAGGCCGCCCATGACGTGACCCGCAATGCCACCGACCTGAAAGCGCTGTTCAGCCGCTACGTGTGATGCCGCTCAGCCATTGCCACGCAGGGCTTCGGGATGCGCTGCAAGGAATTCTTTCAATGTGGCATACAGCGCGCGGGCCTTTGGCAGGTCATCGGCATGCAGGGCATGGGCAATATCATCGCATATCAACTGCTGCACATGCTGAGGGCCATGGTGCATATGCATCATGTACTCAGCCAGTTCTGCCGCACTGACCTGCGAAATATGCGCGTGTTCCGCAAGGATGGCAATCTGCTCGCGGGTCAGGCATGTCATGTCCAGAATGTCGTTTTCATTTATCATGGCGATCTCCTCCTGTCTGGCAGTATGCCATAATCAGGGGGGATTTGCCTTGTTCCATATCAACCGGCCGGGGGATTGCCGGTTGCGGCGCAAGACCTGCCTGATCAGCGCGTCGGCACAGGGGTTTCCCCCCGGTAGTCATAAAACCCGCGCTGAGTTTTACGACCCAGCCAGCCAGCTTCGACATATTTGGTCAGCAACGGACAGGGGCGGTATTTCGTATCGGCCAACCCGTCATGCAGCACATTCATGATGGCAAGACAGGTATCCAGACCGATGAAATCTGCCAGTTCCAGTGGCCCCATCGGGTGATTGGCGCCCAGCTTCATCGATTCGTCGATGGATTTGACGGACCCGACACCTTCATACAGCGTGTAAACCGCTTCGTTGATCATGGGCATCAGGATACGGTTCACGATAAAGGCGGGGAAATCTTCGGCGCTGGCGGCGGTCTTGCCCAGCTTTTCAACCACGGCATGCAGCGCCTTATAGGTGGGTTCATCCGTGGCAATACCCCGGATCAGTTCAACCAGTTGCATGACAGGCACAGGGTTCATGAAATGAAAGCCCATGAACTTTTCCGGGCGGTCCGTGCGGCTTGCCAGACGGGTGATCGAAATCGATGACGTGTTCGAGGTCAGAATCGTGTGCGGCTGTATATGCGGCAGCAGATCTTCGAAAATAGCCTGCTTAACTGTTTCGCGTTCGGTCGCCGCCTCAATGATCAGATCAGACGGGCCAAGTTCGTGCAGCTTGGTTGTCGTGCGAATGCGCGCCATGGCCGCGGCCTTGTCCTCTGGGGTGACCTTGCCGCGCGAAACCTGCCGTTCCAGATTGCGGTCAACCAATGCGACAGCGTTGTTCAGGGCATCTTCGGAAATGTCATTCATCAGCACTTCAAAACCGGCCAGTGCAAAAACATGGGCAATCCCGTTGCCCATTTGGCCCGCGCCGACAATTCCGACTGTCCTGATGTCCATTCTGGCCCCCGATTTTCTGGTTCGTGCAGACCATATGTCCCGCATGCCCGCCAGCGCAAGAGAGAATGCCATCCGCCGGGCATGTCGTTCCACCCTTTGAAACTTTGCGCATAGTACCGGCAGGCTTGTCGCGCGGCCTCAAGCCCTTGCCACGCTGCAGTGCAAACAGATCGCGCTGCGCCGGAAATGTCGTCAAAGTGATGCTAACATATTCGATTTCAGGAACTTTCCAGCTATAAAAAAGCATGGATATTATTACGCTTGTCGCGGCCCTTGCGGTGCTTTTCATCATTATCGGGATTTCCGAACCCCTCTCGGAAAGGGCGCGGTTGCCCTTTACCGTGATTCTGGCCGTTATCGGCGCCGTTCTGGGCGGGGTGGCGCTGTATTTGCTGAGTTCGGACCTGAACGAGGCGCTGAATCCGACAGTGCGGCGTTTGCTGGAACAACCAATCCGCGCCAATGTCTTTTTGTATGTTCTGCTGCCGACACTGCTGTTTCAGGTCGCGCTGATGGTGAATGCGCGGCGCATGCTGGATGACTGGGTTCCCATTCTGGTCATGGCGGTGATGGCCGTGATCGTGGCAACCGTGGTTATCGGATACGCGCTGAAGCCGTTTACAACATTGCCATTGGTGGCCTGCCTGCTGATCGGGGCCATTGTGTCGACCACGGACCCGTCCGCAGTTGTCAGTATTTTCCGGAATATCGCCGCGCCCCAACGCCTGACCCGCATTGTCGAAGGCGAAAGCCTGTTGAATGACGCCGCCGCAATCGCGTTATTCGGTTTCTTCATTACCTTCGTGATGCTGGGCGTGCCGGACCCGACATTACAGGAAGCGCTGGTGGCGTTTCCCTGGCTGATCGCGGGCGGTGTCCTTATCGGCTGGGTCTTTGCCCGTGTCACCGTGTCACTGATGACGCTGATCCCGACATTTCCGCGGGCGCAGGTGTCCATCAGTGTGGCACTGCCTTATCTAACATATATTGTCGCGGAACAGATTGCCTCCGCATCCGGTGTGATCGCGGTTGTGGTGTCGGGGCTGACACTGAACCTGCTGGGGCCGGGGCGGCTGACGCCCGCCAGCTATAATTACCTGCGCGAAGTATGGGATGTGCTGGCCTATTGGGCAGGTGCGCTGATCTTTATTCTGGCCGCTCTGCTGATTCCACGGCTGATGGTGGATGTCCGCCTGAACGATATTTTTCTGATCGGGGTAATCGTGGTCGCGGCCTTTTTCGCGCGCGCGGTGATCCTGTTTGGCATGCTGCCGGTGCTGTCAGCGCTGAAACTGTCCCCGCGCGTTGACCGGCCTTACCGCGTGGCCATCCTGTGGGGTGGGTTGCGCGGGGCCGTCACGCTGGCGCTGGCGCTGGCGGTCACCGAAAGTGCGCTGGTGCCCCCGGCGATAAAACGGGAACTGGGTATTCTTGCCACCGGATTCACGTTGTTCACATTGCTGATACAGGGCACGACTCTGCGCTGGGTCATCGGCAAGCTGGGACTGGACAGGTTGCCCGCACTGGACACTGCGCTGTCCAATCAGGTTATCGCTGTCGCGCTGCAGAATGTGCGCGAAGAAGTGGCCGAAACCACCCGCGACTACCGGCTGCCCAAAGAGGTGATCAGATCCGAGGCGAAACGATTCGCCGAACGGCTGGATATCGCCGTGGACATGGCCGAAAACGCGCAGGCCATCCCAGACCGTGACCGTATTACGCTGGGCCTTGTTGCACTGGCCGGTCGCGAACGTGACCTGATCATTGAGAATTTCCGCCAGCAATTATTTTCGGCCCGGTTGGTGGAACAAATGCTGACCGATGTGGACCGCCTGATTGAACGCACGCGGCAGGGCGGGCGGTATGAATACCGCGCCGCCGGGCGCATAGCGCTGGGCTATGGCGCGTGGTATCGCATCGCGGTCTGGCTGCACAGTCGGCTGAACTGGTCATGGTTGCTGGAAAACATGACCGCCGACCGGTTTGAGATATTGTTGAACCAACGGCTGGTTCTGGGGCAATTACACGGGTTTCTGGACAATAAGATCCGGCGCATTCACGGCCGCCGCGTGGCAGATCTGTTGCATGAACTGCTACGCCGCCGCGAAGAAGAAACAGAAAACGCAATCGAAGGGCTGCGGTTGCAGTATCCGGGCTATGCCGAAGAAATGGAACGGCGGTTCATTCGCCGGACAAGCCTGCGGCTGGAAGAACGCGAGTATGAAATCCTGTTCGGCGATGGCCTGATAAGCCGTGAACTGTATACAACACTGCGCAACCGCGCTGACGCCGCGCGCAGCACGGTCGAAGCGCGGCCGCATCTGGATTTCGCGCTGCAGAAAGATGCGTTTGTGCGCAGCTTTCCGTTGTTTCAGGATATGAGCGATGAACAGCGCCGGAAACTGGCCCGCGCATTGACAACGCGCTATGTCGAACCGGGGTCAATTCTTATCCGCAAGGGCGAAGTGGCGAATTGTGTCTTCTTCATCGCCTCTGGTGCGGTGGAAGTGGAACGCAAAGGCCAGAAAGCCCGACTGGGCCGGGGGGAGTTTTTCGGGCATATCGGTATGCTGGCACGTGAACCACGCAGCGCCATGGTCAGCGCCATCAGCCATTCCACCTTGCTTACGCTGGACGAGCAGCGCTTCCGCCGGATGCTGACGCGCAACAAGACATTGCTGCAGGCTGTGGCAGACAGCGCGGCAAAGCGCGGAGTCGAACTGGACCTGCGTGTCTTCGGCACCACGCGCGCGAAGAAGAACGGCAGCTGATCCCTGCGCCTATTCAGCAGCCAAGGCGATTTCACCTCCCCGGTCACGGCCAATGTCGCTCAGGGCGCGGACTATTTCATCCATAAGCTGCACAAAACTGTCGAAATTCCGGCTGGGCGTCACTGTTCGTTCATTCAGATACAGGCCGCGATCAATCTCTATCTGGACAACATGTCGGCCAGTGGAAGGGGTGCCATAGCGTTGCGCAATATAGGCGCCGGCAAAGGGGGCGTTGCGCGCCACCCGCAAACCCGCCGCGGTGAATATCTGTGCCACCATATGACTGATATCAGGGGCACATGCCGCCCCGAACCTGTCACCTAGCACGATATCAGGGCGCTTACTGGTGAACCGCCGGTCATGGCTGGTGGCATCGCGGGGCATCGAATGCATGTCGAACAGAATGGCGCGGCCAAACTGACGGCGCTGCTGGTCCATCACTGATTCCAGCCGGTCATGATAGGGGTGCCAGAAGCGTTGCAGGCGATCTTCTGCGGCAGCGCGGGTAATCTTGCCCGCATAGATGCTGCGCGATCCGGCTACCACGCGGGGAATCACGCCCAGCCCGGACATGATGCGCGGATTCAACGTGGCCTTCGGCACATCGGCAATCAGCGCAGGGTCCAGTTCGGTTGCGGCGCGATTATAGTCAACATAAGCTCGTGGAACCCCACCCAGCAAAACAGGGGCACCATAATCCGGGGCGTTCTTCAGGAACATATCGACATAGGCATCTTCTGACGAGCGTAGCGCCAGTTCTTCCAGTATGGATGCTTTCAGGAACTCTGGTGCATAGGTCCGGCCACTATGCGGTGATGCGAAAACCACCGCGCTGGTTGCAATTCTTGCAGGAAAAAAATCAAATGCGTTCATCTGTCCGGCCATGTTTTACAAAATAACTATAGCGCGAATGTTTCCGCTTCCGAAAGCCCTTGATCATGCCTGCGATTCTTTCTATACGGGCGGCAATTGACGCGGTCGCACTCCGCGTCCCTTTTGTTTGGGGCGTATGTTGGACGGCGTGTCAGGGCGCGTAGCTCAGTGGTAGAGCACTACGTTGACATCGTAGGGGTCACAAGTTCGAACCTTGTCGTGCCCACCATTCAACCCTGCATGTTGCAGGATAAACGTAATGGCGCATGCGCGCCGCGATAAGGAGAAGGCCGATGAAGGTCAGAAACTCACTCCGGTCGCTCAAGCAGCGCCACCGCGATTGTCAGATTGTGCGCCGCAAGGGCCGTGTCTATGTGATCAACAAGACACAAAAGAAATTCAAGGCGCGTCAGGGCTGATTTCATATCACCCGGGCGTTGAAAAACCGGCTTCCGTTATCGCGGAGGCCGGTTTTTTCATGCGCGGAACGCCGGGCGGGACAACGCCCTGTCTCTGGGATTGACACGGTATTACGGTACCCTCAGCTATGGTGGATGAAGCTGCCATAGGCACCCTGGCTGAACACCAGCGGCGCACCAGTCCGGCTGTGGCAACGCAACACGCGCCCGATGATGATCAGATGATCACCGCCATCATGGGTCTGGTGCTGCGCGCAATCGAACCGCGCAAGCGCATCATTCAGGACGGGGCTGCCTTCCGGTGTGACGTCATGGTTCAGACCGTCAAACCCGGCACCATCGCGGCTGAAGCGTGTAATCCAGTCCAGAGAATCATGTTGCAGCACGTGAATGGCAAAATACGGGGCTTTCGCAAAATGGGCGAACCGGTTGGATCTGCGCGCCGGGGACCACAAAACCAGCGGTGGGTCCAGCGACAATCCGGAAAAGCTGTTGGCAATAAAGCCCATTGGCCCATTGTCCGTGCTGATGGTAACAAGGGTTATACCCGTCGCAAACCGTCCCAGTGCATCCCGGAATGCACGCAGATTGGCTGCATCAGGTATGAACCCCTGGTCCTGCATTGCGCCCTCATCTGCCTTGTCGTCATCCGTTGCCACCGAATCGGGGTACCGGGTTTTGCGCAGGACATCAACAGATTGTGGGGACGAGGACATTGTTACGAAAGACTCCGTTTACCGGCTATGCGAAAGGGCTGAGTATATTCACCCCGCATGTTGTGTGATTACTTTTCAATAAGATAGACACCGCAATCGTTCGGGCAAGCCGGATTGCGACTGAAAACGGCAAGAAAATGCCGCAAGCACCATGGGGAACTTGCGGCATTGAAACTTGCGTCATGTCTGCTTGATCAGCTGAGCGAGCGTTCAACCTCTTCGCGTTCGAAAATCTCGATCACGTCTTTTACGCGCACATCTTCATAATTTTCGAACGCCATGCCGCATTCCTGACCGGACTGCACTTCCTTGACTTCGTCCTTGAAGCGCTTGAGGGTCTTGAGCGTGCCTTCATGAATAACCACGTTGTCACGCAGCAGGCGCACACCGGCAGAACGCCTTGCGACCCCTTCGGTGACCAGACAGCCCGCCACTTTGCCAACGCCCGACACCTTGAACACATCGCGGATTTCAGCATACCCGATGAAGTTCTCGCGCACTTCGGCAGACAACAGGCCGGATGCCGCCGCTTTGATATCATCCACCAGATCATAAATGATGGAATAGTAGCGCAGTTCCACGCCTTTCTGGTTGGCCGAATTCCGGGCAGAGGCATTGGCACGCACATTGAAACCAATGATCGGTGCCCCTGCAGCTTCGGCCAGCCCCACATCGGTATCGGTGATCGCACCAACACCATAATGCAGGACACGCACGCGCACTTCGTCATTCCCGATTTTTTCCAGCGCCTGCACGATTGCTTCGGCAGAACCCTGCACATCGGCTTTCACCAGAACGGGCAGTTCGGCCACGTCCTTGTCGGCCTTGGCCTTGGCCATAAGCTGTTCAAGCGTGGTAGCAGCACCCGCCGCCGCGCGTTTGTCCTTGGCGGCTTGCTGGCGGTAATCCGCGATTTCGCGCGCCTGTGCTTCGGTCTCAACCACGTTCAGCACATCACCGGCTTCGGGTGTGCCGTTCAGGCCCAACACTTCGACAGGAACAGAAGGTGCTGCTTCCTTGACGCGCTCGCCCTTGTCGTTGACCAGCGCGCGAACCTTGCCCCATTGTTCGCCGACGACGAAAATATCGCCCTGACGCAATGTGCCGTTCTGAACCAGAACAGTCGCCACCGGCCCGCGGCCGATATCCAGCTGCGCTTCGATCACGGCACCCATTGCGGCACGTTCGGGGTTGGCCTTCAGTTCCAGAATTTCCGCCTGCAACGCAATGGCTTCCAGCAGTGTATCCAGCCCCATGCCGGTCAGCGCCGACACTTCCACGTCCTGCACGTCACCGGACATCGCTTCCACAACCACTTCATGTTGCAGAAGTGCTGTACGCACCCTGTTGGGGTCCGCGGCGGGCTTGTCGCATTTGTTAATGGCGACAATCATCGGCACCTTGGCGGCCTTGGCATGGTTGATCGCTTCGATCGTTTGCGGCATGACCGAATCATCCGCCGCGACAACCAGAACCACGATATCGGTCACATTCGCGCCGCGTGCGCGCATGCTGGTAAATGCCGCGTGGCCCGGCGTGTCCAGAAAGCTGAGGACCGCGCCTGATTCGGTAGTGACCTGATAGGCCCCGATATGCTGCGTGATCCCGCCTGCTTCGCCAGACACCACATTGGTCTTGCGCAAGGCATCCAGAAGGCTGGTTTTGCCATGGTCCACATGGCCCATGATCGTGATGATCGGCGGGCGCGTCTGCAGATTTTCAGGGTCATCCTGAATCTGGTCGATTACCTGTTCGACATCCGAATCGGACACGCGCACAACCTTGTGGCCAAATTCATCGATGACCAGTTCGGCGGTATCGGCGTCGATGGACTGGTTCATGGTGGCCATGACGCCCATTTTCATCAGCGATTTGACCACATCGGCCACACGTTCGGCCATACGGTTGGCCAGTTCCTGAACCACAATGGTTTCCGGCAACTGAACTTCGCGCACAACTTTTTCGCGGTTTTGCGACTGGCCCATGGCCTTTTGCCGCGCGCGTTCCTGCTTGCGTTTCATCGCGGCCATTGACCGCTGACGTCCACCTTCGCCGGCCAGCGCGTCTTTCAACGTCAGCTTGCCGGAACGGCGGCCAGCATCATCGCGCGGCTTTGCGGCACGCGCCTGACGATCATCGTCCGGGCGTTTCGGGGCCTTGCGTGCATCCGCAGTTGCCGTTGGGCGCGCGCGTTCCGAAAGCGGCGCTTCAGGGGCCGAGGGCGCACCGGGTGCGGCAGGGGCAGGCTTTGCCGCTTCGACAGCCTTGCGTTCCTTGCGTGCTTCTTCTTCTGCAGTTGCGCGGGCTTCTTCTTCAGCCTTTGCGCGCAACGCCTCTTCGCGCTCGCGTTCTTCGCGCTCGCGGGCTTCGGCTTCATCACGGCGGCGCTGGCGGTCTTCCTCGCGGGCAAGTTCATCAGCGGCGCGGATGGCGGCGTCTTCGACCTCGCGGGATTTGGCGGCGGCAAGCGCTTTCAAACGGCGTTCCATTTCCGCGTCGGAAATCCCCGCAGGGCGGCGGGCAGAATCCGGGCGCGGCGTGGCGCTGCCGGACGCGGTTGCGTTGCCTGCGGCCCCGGGTTTCGGGACCACAACACGCTTGCGCTTCTTCTCGACCACCACAGATTTGGTGCGCCCATGGCTGAAGCTCTGCTTCACCTGGCCGCCTTTGCCGCCGAGTCCGAGTGGTTTTTTTCCGTCAGTATCGCTCATGCGTTCGTCTTGTCCTCTCCGGCGGTCGTTCCACCGATTACTTGGCGCAGTCCGGCCAATCTTGCCGCTTCCTGTACAACAGCTTTGCTCAGTCCACCAGAGCGAAGCGCGGCATGTATCACATGTTCCCGTCCGAATGCAAAACCCAATTCCTGTGCATTCAGCCAGCCGATGTAACTGTCGTCCCCGTCGGGGGGGCGCAATTTTGTCTTTCCGCGCGGTGATCCGTCACTTGCCTGAAGTAACACGAACATCTGGTCCTTCAGGGCCAGATCGCGGCATTTCTCATATCCGGCCACCGCCAGCCCGCCTTTGCGCGCCAGCGACAGCAATTCCAGAACCCGCTTCGTCTGAAGCTGTTCAACCAGATCAACGAACCCTTCGGGCAAGCTGACCTGCTGCCTGGCCGCGCGCGCGAACAGTTTCTTGTCCTCGGCCCGTGTCAGGGCGTCGCGGTCTGCACTGACCCATATGCCACGCCCCGGCAGCTTACCAGCCAGATCAGGTACGATCCCGCTGTCAGGCCCGACGACGAAGCGGATCAACCCGCGCGCAGGCTGGGACTGGCCGGTCACGATGCAGCGCCGCTCAGGCCCGTCCTGTTCCGTCTTTTTGCCGCCGCGGGCCATGCCTGATGTGCCCCTGCCTAATTCGCGTCTTCCGCAGTTTCTGCATCTGCGGCTGCCGCATCTTCATCAACACCGGATTCCAGTTCGGACGGATCAACCCAACCCAGCATGACACGCGCGGTCATGATCAGATGCTGCGCTTCTTCCAGACTCATGTCAAAGGCTTCCAGCAACCCTTCGTCCTTGACACGGTTTCCGTCCACTGTTGTCCAGCCACCGGCAAGTTCCCAGTCAGCACAGGTAGCGAAATCTTCCAGTGACTTGATCCCGTCCTTGGCAAGTGCTTCGACCATTTGCGGGGTCAGCCCCTCAAATGCGATCAGGCTGTCTTCGACGCCAAGGGCGCGGGCATTCTCCAACGCAGCAGTTGCAATCGCTTCCAGTTTTTCGCGCGCGCGGGTCTGCAGTTCCTGCGCAGTGTCTTCATCAAACCCGTCGATAGCCAGCAATTCGTCGATATCGACATAGCCCACTTCCTCAAGTGAACTGAATTCCTCGGCCACCAGCAACTGGGCCATCATTTCATCAATGTCCAGCTCTTCCATGAACAGGCGCGTGCGTTCCGCAAATTCTGCCTGACGGCGGGCCGAATCGTCGGATTCGGTGACAATGTCGATGTCCAGCCCGGTCAACTGGCTTGCCAGCCGCACGTTCTGGCCGCGTCGGCCAATCGCCAGTGACAATTGTTCATCGGGCACGACAACTTCAATCTTGCCGGCATCATCATCGATAACAACCTTGCTGACTTCCGCAGGTTGCAGCGCGTTGACAAGGAATGTCGCCTGATCTTCGGTCCAGGGGATGATGTCGATCTTTTCGCCCTGAAGTTCATTCACCACGGCCTGAACGCGGCTGCCACGCATACCGACACAGGCGCCCACAGGGTCAATGCCCGAATCATGGCTGATGACACCGATCTTCGCGCGCGAACCAGGGTCACGGGCAACGGCCTTGATCTCGATGATCCCGTCATAGATTTCGGGCACTTCCATCTTGAACAGTTCGGCCATGAATTCCGGTGCGGTGCGCGACAGGAAGATTTGCGGCCCGCGCGCTTCGCGGCGCACATCCTTGACATAGCAGCGGATGCGGTCGCCATTGCGATAGCTTTCGCGGCCAATCTTTTCGTTGCGGCGCAACACAGCTTCGCCGCGGCCGATATCGATGACCAGATTGCCGTATTCTTCGCGTTTCACGACACCATTCAGAATAGTGCCTGCGCGGTCCTTGAATTCTTCATACTGACGGTCGCGTTCAGCTTCGCGCACTTTCTGCAAAATCACCTGCTTGGCGGATTGTGCAGCGATCCGGCCCAGTTCCACCGGCGGAACAACATCGACGATCTCATCACCGATTTTCGGGTCATCCAGATAGGGGGCGGCCTGCGCAACGGTCACTTGCGCATGATGGTTTTCCAGTTCGTCATCCGCGACGACCGTGCGCACCCGGCTGAATGCTGCGACGCCGGTTTTGCGATCGATATGAACGCGGATGTCCATATCTGCGCCATAGCGCGACTTGGCCGCCCGTGCGAGGCTGTCTTCCATCGCCTGCACGACCAGTTCAGGGTCGATCATCTTTTCGCGGGCAACTGCCTCGGCGGTTTGCAGAAGTTCAAGCTGGTTGGCAGAGGTGATCGCCATGTCTCAATGCTCCTCTTGGTCCGCGCCGCCCTCGGGCGCGTCCGTTTCAATCTGGTCAAATTCACTTTCGTCGATTGCGCCGCTGGCCTTGCGTGTGCGCAACATTTCGGCGATCAACTCGTCTGTAAGCACAAGTTTCGCATCCGACAGCCAGTCGAATTGCAATCCTATGGTCACTGCCTCGCCGTTCTCTTCGATTTCGAGCAGAACCTCGTCCCCTTCGACACCCGCAAGAATACCCTTGAAGCGGCGGCGGCCGTCTATCAGTTCGGTGGTTTCCAGCCGCGCTTCATATCCTTCCCATGCGTCAAAATCTTTCAGCCGGGTCAGAGGGCGGTCAATGCCGGGGCTGGACACTTCCAGAACATAGGCGTCTTCCAGTGGGTCTTCGACATCCAGCGCTGCGGAAACAGCAGTGGAAATCTCTGCGCAATCGGCAACTTCGATGCCGCCTTCGGGGCGGTCAGCCATAATTTGCAGCGTGCGGGTCTTGCCTGCCATCAGGCGCAGGCGCACCAGTTCGAACCCCAACCCCGAGATGACGGGAGAGATAATGGCGGCAAGGCGCTGGTCCAGTGTGGTTTTGGCGATCAGATCGCTCATGCAGCCCTCCCATGGGGCGAAAATACAAAAAAACGGGCCGCGCGGCCCGTTGGTTTTTCCGGTGGGCCTTCACAGGCGCCGCTGTTGGCAGTGATATAGGTGGGTGCCAGTGAAAACGCAAGGGTTAAAGGTTCAGCCTGTGGGTCTCATAGCGCATATGGTTCATCACGCGCAGAAGTTCCGCACTGATTCCCGGTTCGGACAGGGCATGTCCGGCAACAGGCACCATTTCCAGCCGCGACATTCCCCAGGCGGCATGCAGTTCCCACGCGGTGGTCGGCGGGCAGATCATGTCATACCGCCCCTGCACGATAGTGCCGGGAATATGCTGCATGCGGCCCAGGTTCCGCATCAGAGCGCGATCCTCGCCCAGAAAACAGCCATTGCGGAAATAGTGGTTTTCCAGCCGGGCAAAGGCGCGGGCATAAGTGGCGGGCGCTTCCGCACTGCCAGGCCCGCGCGTTTCAATCGCGGCCAGCGCGTTTTCCCAGCGCGTCCAGCTGCGAGCAAAGTGGTCTTCCAGATGGCGGTCGCCGCTGAACAGGCGCTTGCCATAGGCGGCAATCAGATCATGCTGTTCGTCTGCGGGAACCGGGCGCAGGAACTGCGCCCACAATTCGGGAAAGAACCGCCCTGCCCCGCCGCCATAAAACCAGTCCAGTTCGGCCTGAGTGCCCGTAAATACGCCGCGCAACACCAGATAGGCCACCATTTCAGGATGCGCCTGCGCATAGGCAAGCGCCAGTGTTGCGCCCCAGCTGCCGCCGAAAACCACCCAGCGCTGAATGCCAAGTGTCTGGCGGATCAGTTCGATGTCTGCAATCAGGTGCTGCGTTGTGTTATGCTCAATCGTGGCGGCGGGTTTCGAGCGCCCGCAACCGCGCTGGTCGAACAGCACAACACGGTAGGTCCGCGGGTCAAAAAAACGGCGCATTGCAGGGCTGCACCCGCCCCCCGGCCCGCCATGAAGCACAACAACGGGAATCCCGTCAGGATGGCCGCATTGTTCGACATAAACCTGATGCCCATGCCCCACATCAAGCATGCGCTGGTCGAAAGGGTCTGATATCGGGTAAAGACCCGAAACTGCGGTGTCATGTCCAGCAGACTTATCCATGACGGGCACTATATACCTGCGAAGGCTGGCCTGCCATATGCCAGATACGAAAAAACCGGAGTGCGCATGACCATATCATCCATCGACCCTGCAGAGGTTGCCAAATTCGAAGCGATGGCCACGGAATGGTGGGATCCGCATGGCAAGTTCAAGCCGTTACATATGCTGAACCCCTGCCGACTGGATTACATCACCCGGCAGATCGCGGCGGAATTTGACCGCGACCTGACCGCGCCCGTCCCCTTCGCGGGGCTGCGATTGCTGGATATCGGCTGTGGCGGCGGGCTGCTGTCCGAACCCATGGCGCGGCTGGGCGCGGATGTGGTGGGGGCGGATGCCGCTGAACGCAATATCCCCGTTGCACAGATTCATGCTGAACAGCAGGGGCTTGCGATTGACTACCGCCATACCACCGCCGAGGCATTGGTGGATACGGGCGAACAGTTCGACGTGGTGCTGAACATGGAAGTGGTGGAGCATGTGGCCGACCCGCTATCCTATCTGACAGCCTGCCAGCACCTGCTGAAGCCCGGCGGGCTGATGATCTGTTCCACCCTGAACCGGAATCCGAAAAGTTTTGCCATGGCCATAATCGGTGCCGAATACGTCATGCGCTGGTTGCCCAAGGGAACACATGAATGGTCGAAATTCATCACCCCGGATGAACTGTATGACCTGTTGCAACAGGCAGGGCTTGATCCGGTGGACCGCAAGGGATTTGTTTTCGACAAGCTGCGGTGGAACTGGTCGATTTCGGATCGTGACCTGTCGGTGAATTATGTCACGGCCTCGGTCAAGCCGATCAACGCGCAGGAAACTCAGCCATAAGCGATGGCCAGAAGGATTGCGCCAAGGATCAGCCGGTAAATGACATATGGCGTGAAACTGACCGTGCGCAGCAATTTCATCATGAACACCAACGCCACCCAGGCCGCAAAAAAGGAAATCAGGGCGGCGATTGCGCCATCTTTTGCCGCCTGCCAATCCGCAATGCGCACCACATCCAGCCCCATAAGCGTACCAGAGGCGATGATCGTGGGGATGGACATCAGCATGGACAGTTTCGCGGCGTCATGGCGGGAATAGCCCAGGGCCCGCGCCCCTGAAATGACAATCCCCGAACGCGATGCACCGGGAATAAGCGCTATCGCCTGCCAAAGCCCGAGGATCAGGGCATGTCTGACCGTCCATTCCTGTGCCGTGCGGGTCTGTTTGCCCAGCCTGTCGGTCAGATACAGGACGATGCCGAAAATAATCATCATCCAGCCGATCACGGCGACACTGCGCAACATGTCCATGATGCCGAAGATCTTGAAGATCAGCCCCAGTATGATGACGGGCACAGTCGCAACCGCAAGGCAGAATGCCAGAAACCCGCCCCTGTCATGCAGATCCCCACGCAGCAACCGGGGAACACCACGCACCGCAAGCCCGACATCGGCCCGGAAATACCAGCAAACCGCGAACAGGGTGCCGACATGGACCGCCACATCAATGACCAGCCCCTGATCATCCAGTGATGTCAATGCGGGCAACAGAATCAGATGGCCGGAGGACGAAACCGGCAGAAATTCCGTTACCCCTTGAATCATGGCGAGCAGGAAAAGGTGAAAGAATGTCATGACGTCCCCGGCGTTTTTGGGCAAGCTACTCCACATTGCGGGGAAGGCAACCCACTTATTAGGTCAGTAGTTATGACATAATAATTACATAATTCTGCAAAATTTTCCACCCGTGGGCAAAAAATAATTGATTTAGGTCAGTAGTTATGACTTTTCTTTGGTTTCCCCCTTGGATAAGACACATATTCAGAATTCTGGAGGATCAGCCATGCCCAAGCAGCAAATGCTCCGTTTCGTGACAGTCGAGCGGGAAATGCCCCAAAAGCGCCCCGCGGACTTGCGGACCGAGGATTTCGACGAAATCTACCGCGAATTTGCCGCAGAGAAAGCGGCCGAGCAAGCCGGGCGTTGCAGCCAATGTGGCGTACCCTATTGCCAAACGCACTGCCCGCTGCACAACAACATCCCCGACTGGCTGATGTTGACGGCCCAGGGACGCCTGCAGGAAGCCTATGACATAAGTCAGTCCACCAATACCTTCCCTGAAATCTGTGGGCGCATCTGTCCGCAGGATCGCCTGTGCGAAGGCAATTGCGTGATCGAACAATCCGGGCACGGGACTGTCACCATCGGGTCAGTTGAAAAATACATCACCGACACGGCCTGGCAGGAAGGCTGGGTCAAGCCCGTCACCCCTACCACCGAACGGCCGGAATCTGTGGCAGTTATCGGCGCTGGTCCCGGCGGGCTGGCGGCGGCAGATGTGCTGCGCCGTGCCGGCGTGCAAGTGACAGTCTATGACCGCTATGACCGCGCAGGCGGCCTGATGACCTATGGCATTCCGGGTTTCAAGCTGGAAAAGCCCATCGTCATGCGCCGGATTGAACAACTGGAACAGGGCGGCGTCGAATTCGTCCTGAACTGCAATGTCGGCGATGATATCAGCTTTGATGCGATCCGTGGCAAGCATGATGCGGTGCTTATCGCAACCGGTGTCTACAAGGCCCGTGATCTGAATGCGCCCAATGCGGGCGCGACAGGCGTGATGAAGGCACTGGATTACCTGACCGCGTCAAACCGCAAAAGCTTCGGTGACGATGTGGCCGAATTCGATTCGGGTGTGCTGGATGCGCGCGGCAAGCGCGTGGTCGTTATTGGCGGCGGGGACACTGCAATGGATTGTGTGCGCACAGCCATCCGGCAAGGCGCGACTTCGGTCAAATGCCTGTATCGCCGCGACCGCGAAAACATGCCCGGCTCGCGCCGTGAAACCCAGAATGCCGAAGAAGAAGGTGTCGAATTCGTCTGGCTGGCCGCACCCGCTGGTTTTGTTACCGGCGATGATGGCAGCGTGACGGGTGTCCGGGTGCAGAAAATGCGTCTGGGCCAGCCCGATGCGTCTGGCCGCCGATCACCGGAAGTCATCGACGGGGCGGATTATACCGAAGACGCCGACATGGCGATCATGGCGCTGGGTTTTGAAGCGGAAGACCTGCCAACGCTTTGGGGTGTGCCCGAATTGCCGGTGACCCGCTGGGGCACCGTTCGCGCGAAATTCAACACGCATGAAACCGACATGCCCGGTGTCTGGGCGGTTGGGGACATCGTGCGTGGGGCCAGTCTGGTGGTCTGGGCCATTCGTGACGGGCGCGAAGCTGCGCAATCCATTCTGAATTATCTTTCGGCACCCGCACAGGTCGCTGCCGAATAATCCAATTCCGGTCGAAGGAACCCGACATGACGCAATATGATGACGCTTGGGCCGCCCGTGAAGAAGCCCACCGTGCCTTTGTCGCTGAACATGGCCTGTACAAACCCGAAGACGAACATTCGTCCTGCGGCGTGGGATTGGTCGTGTCACTGGACGGTAAACCGTCGCGCAAGGTGGTCGAAAACGGTATCGAAGCGCTGAAAGCCATCTGGCACCGCGGCGCTGTTGATGCCGATGGCAAGACAGGTGATGGTGCGGGCATTCATGTGCAGATCCCCGTCAGCTTCTTCTATGACAAGATCCGCCGCACTGGCCATGAACCATTGGTGGACCAGTTGGTGGCTGTGGGTCAGGTTTTCCTGCCACGCACCGATTTTGCCGCGCAGGAACGCTCGCGCACCATCGTTGAATCCGAAGTTCTGCGCATGGGCTATGCTATCTATGGCTGGCGGCATGTGCCGGTGACGGTCAGTGTGCTGGGCGAAAAGGCAAATGCAACACGGCCAGAGATTGAACAGATCCTGATCCGCAACGCCAAAGGAACGGACGAAGAAACGTTTGAACGCGAACTCTATGTCATTCGTCGGCGGATCGAAAAAGCAATCACCGCAGCGGGCATCGCGGGTTTCTATATCTGCTCGCTGTCGTGCCGGTCGATCATCTACAAGGGGATGATGCTGGCCGAACAGGTGGCCGAATTCTATCCCGACCTGAAGGATGAGCGCTTTGAATCAGCCTTTGCCATCTATCATCAGCGTTATTCGACCAATACTTTCCCGCAATGGTGGTTGGCCCAGCCATTCCGCATGCTGGCGCATAACGGCGAAATCAACACGCTGAAGGGCAACCTGAACTGGCTGAAAAGCCATGAGATCCGGATGGCGTCGGCGGCATTTGGCGAAATGGCCGATGACATCAAGCCGATTGTCGCATCAGGCGGGTCTGATTCGGCGGCGCTGGATTCCGTGTTCGAGGTGCTGGTACGCGCAGGCCGCAGCGCGCCGATGGCCAAGACGATGCTGGTCCCCGAAGCATGGTCCAAACAGGCCGTGGAAATGCCCAAGGCTTGGCGGGACATGTATTCCTACTGCAATTCGGTCATGGAACCCTGGGACGGCCCTGCCGCGTTGGCAATGACCGACGGGCGCTGGGTCTGCGCGGGTCTGGACCGCAACGGGCTGCGCCCCATGCGCTATGTGGTAACAGGTGACGGCTTGCTTATCGCAGGATCAGAAGCTGGCATGGTGGTCGTCGACGAACTGAGCGTCCGTGAAAAAGGCGCGCTTGGTCCGGGCCAGATGATCGCGGTCGATATGACCGAAGGCAAGCTGTATCACGACACCGAAATCAAGGATAAACTGGCACAGGCGCAACCGTTCGGCGACTGGAACGACAAGATTGTCGATCTGAATGACAAGCTGCGCGATGTGCCGGAACACCGCAAGCTGGATACGGCAGAACTACGCAAGCGTCAGGTCGCGGCGGGCTACACCATTGAAGAGGTGGAACAGGTTCTGGCGCCCATGGCCGAAGACGGCAAGGAAATGATTGCGTCCATGGGCGATGACACGCCGTCTGCCGTGCTCAGCGAAATCTATCGCCCGCTGTCGCATTACTTCCGCCAGAACTTCAGCCAGGTTACGAACCCCGCCATCGACAGTCTGCGCGAATTCCGCGTCATGTCATTGAATACGC
Organism: Roseinatronobacter alkalisoli; assembly: GCF_028745735.1. Classification (GTDB taxonomy): domain Bacteria; phylum Pseudomonadota; class Alphaproteobacteria; order Rhodobacterales; family Rhodobacteraceae; genus Roseinatronobacter; species Roseinatronobacter alkalisoli. Next base: position 113,297 of record NZ_JAQZSM010000008.1, on the reverse strand, counting down.
GCTTCGGGAACCTGCGCAATGTGCTGGATGAAGACAGCAGCCAGACCGAAATTCTGGTTCTGGAAAGCCCGTTTGTTGCCAATGGCGAATTCGACGAAATGGTGCGCGAATTCGGCGATCAGGTCGCCTTCATCGATTGCACCTTCCCTGTTGACGCGGGCGAAGATGCGCTGCGCGACGGGTTGGAACGTATCCGCGCCGAAGCCGAAGATGCGGTACGTTCGGGCGCAGGCCATCTGGTCCTGACCGACGAACATCAGGGGCCGGACAAGGTTGCGATGCCGATCATCCTTGCAACCAGCGCTGTGCATGGCTGGCTGACACGCAAGGGTCTGCGCACATTCTGTTCGCTGAACGTGCGGTCGGCGGAATGCATCGATCCGCATTATTTCGCAGTGCTGATCGGCTGCGGCGCAACCACGGTCAACGCCTATCTGGCGCAGGAAACAATTGCTGACCGCATTGACCGTGGCCTGATCGAAGGCACGCTTGTTGCCGCAATGCGCCGCTACCGTGCTGCCATTGATGCAGGACTTCTGAAAATCATGTCCAAGATGGGCATTTCGGTGATGTCCTCCTACCGTGGCGGTCTGAACTTTGAAGCTGTGGGCCTGTCGCGCGCGCTGTGCGCGGAATATTTCCCCGGCATGCACAGCCGCATTTCCGGCATTGGTCTGCACGGTATCCAGATGAAACTGGAAGAAGTCCATGCCAAGGGTTGGCGTGACGGGCAGGATGTTATGCCTATCGGCGGGTTCTACAAATCACGCCGCACTGGCGAAAAACATGCCTGGGAAGCGCAGACAATGCATCTGCTGCAACAGGCCTGCAACCAGTCCAGCTATGCGTTGTGGAAACAGTATAGCACAGCCATGCAGGCCAATCCGCCGATTCATCTGCGCGATCTTCTGGACATCAAATCGCTGGGCAAGGCCATTCCAATTGAAGAAGTGGAAAGCATCACAGCGATCCGCAAGCGTTTTGTCACCCCCGGCATGTCACTTGGGGCGCTTAGCCCCGAAGCGCATATGACGCTGAACATCGCCATGAACCGCATCGGCGCGAAGTCCGACAGTGGCGAGGGCGGCGAAGATCCCGCCCATGCACACCCGCTACCCAATGGCGACAACCCCTGCGCGAAGATCAAGCAGGTGGCGTCTGGCCGGTTTGGCGTGACGGCAGAATACCTGAACGCCTGCGAAGAACTGGAAATCAAGGTAGCCCAGGGTGCGAAACCCGGCGAAGGTGGCCAGCTTCCGGGCATGAAAGTGACCAAGCTGATCGCACGCCTGCGCCATTCGACCCCCGGTGTGACGCTGATTTCACCGCCCCCCCATCACGACATCTATTCGATCGAAGATCTGGCGCAGCTGATCTACGACCTGAAGCAGATCAACCCGCGCGTGAAAGTCACGGTCAAGCTGGTGGCGTCATCGGGCGTTGGCACAATTGCGGCCGGTGTGGCCAAGGCCAAGGCAGATATCATCCTGATTTCGGGCCATAACGGCGGCACCGGGGCCAGCCCGGCAACGTCAATCAAATATGCGGGTCTGCCGTGGGAAATGGGCCTGACCGAAGCGCATCAGGTGCTGGCTATGAACAAGCTTCGCGAACGTGTAACCCTGCGCACGGATGGCGGGCTGCGCACCGGGCGCGATATTGTCATGGCGGCAATGATGGGGGCCGAGGAATACGGCATCGGCACTGCGGCGCTGATTGCCATGGGCTGCATCATGGTGCGCCAGTGCCAGTCGAATACCTGCCCTGTGGGTGTCTGCACACAGGATGAACGCCTGCGCGCCAAATTCACCGGCAATGCCGACAAGGTGGTGAACCTGATCACCTTCTACGCGCAGGAAGTGCGCGAGATATTGGCCAGCATCGGTGCGCGGTCCATGGATGAAGTCATCGGCCGGGCCGATCTGCTGGCCCAGGTCAGCCGTGGTGCGGCGCATCTGGATGATCTGGACCTGAACCCGCTGTTGCTGACGGTCGACGGGTCCGAGCATATTCGCTATGACCGCGACAAACCGCGCAACGCTGTGCCCGACACGCTGGATGCCGAAATCATCCGCGATGCCGCGCGCTTCTTTGAAGATGGCGAGAAGATGCAATTGTCCTATGCTGTGGAAAACACCCACCGCACTGTCGGCACACGCGCATCCAGCCATATCGTCAAGCGGTTCGGCATGCGCAATAATCTGCAACCCGACCACCTGACCGTCAAACTGGCGGGCAGTGCGGGCCAGTCGCTGGGGGCATTTGCCGCACCGGGCCTGAAGATTGAAGTGTTCGGCGATGCCAATGATTATGTCGGCAAGGGGTTGTCCGGTGGTATGGTGGTTGTGCGTCCGCGCATGTCATCGCCCCTGATCGCGCATGACAACACCATCATCGGCAATACGGTGTTGTATGGCGCAACAGATGGCTATCTGTTCGCGGCGGGGCGCGCGGGCGAACGTTTCGCGGTGCGCAATTCCGGCGCGAAGGTCGTGATCGAAGGCTGCGGGTCGAACGGGTGCGAATACATGACCGGCGGGGTCGCCGTCATCCTTGGCAGCATTGGCGCGAACTTCGGCGCAGGCATGACCGGCGGTATGGCGTATCTGTATGACCCCGACGGGATGGCGACAGACCTGATCAATATGGAATCGCTGGTCACCTGTCCGGTCACCGTTGACCATTGGGAAGATCAGTTGAAAGGCCTGATCGAGATGCATGCCAAGGAAACCGAATCGCAGCGTGCGCTGGAAATCCTGCGCAACTGGGACAGCGAGCGGGCGAATTTCCTGCAGGTTTGCCCCAGGGAAATGCTGATTCACCTTACCCAGCCGCTCAGCTATGAAGCGGATGCTGTCCCGGCGGAGTAACCCGCCGCACCTTCCTGAATCAAAACGGCGCAAGGAAATGTCCTTGCGCCGTTTTAATATACATTGCCGGGTGTCGGGGGCAGGCGGGATGATGTCTGATTACAGCCCAAGGCTGGTTGAATATTGGCCTGAAGGGGACGTTGGGGGCTTGGTTGTAGCCCGCGCTATCGGCGGGCCGGGGTCTGCCGGTCCCACGTAGTAGAAGTTCACTTTATGCAGGCGGCATACTCCGGCTTTCAAGGCTTGGACTGACGCCAGCAAAACCGGCAGGCCGCGGTACGGCCCGCCGATAGCGCGTTTTCCGGGCTTTCGCCGCGCCACTGGCGCGACGGTCCCTTCAAACCCTGCGGCCTTTGCTCCACGCTTTTGGCATTCCCAATGCCCCTTCAGGCCGGAAATCACCCGGCAAACAGGTGATTCAGGCCAATCTCATCACCCTGCCGGGGTCGGCCGGATATGGGCGATGAAAGCGGCCTCCGCTGCGATACGGGTCATGGCCGCACGAAGCCCCTCAAGCGCAACGGACATGGTATGGGCATTGGCATGCAGGATCGTGTCAGCATCGCGGATAAACGCCACATGCCCGCGCCAGAACAACAGATCGCCACGCCGGGGCGCAGTGCCTGCTGGCAGGGCTGGACCAAATGCCTGCGCCTGAAGGTCACTATCCGCAGGGCAGCGCATGTTGCAGGCCTGCAAGGCCAGTTGCACAAGGCCCGAACAATCAATGCCATGGCTGGAATTTCCGCCCCATAAATAGGGCGTGCCCAGCAGCATTTCCGCCACCGCGACAGGATCAGGGGCGGGCCGGTCCACAAGGACCACATGCTGCACCGGCACCCACCCCCCGCACTGCGCGCGCAGGAATTGCCCCTCGCCCTCGGTCACCAGAAGCTGCGTGTTCAGTGACAGCCAGCCAAGTTCGGGGCTTTTCAGGTCCGGGCGGGAATACAGATGGGTCGCACGCACACAAACCCGGTGCGTGACGGCGTGATCGGCCGCCATTGCCGTGTCGCGCAACCAGCCGCAATACCCGTCGGCCTGCAACTGCACGAAGGAATACCCGTCGCGCTGGTCAATCAGGGTCAGGGCCGCGCCCCGCAGAACCTGCCTGTCGCGCGGCCCGTCAGGGTGGCGCAGCAGGTCCGCCACTGCCGCACCCACACGCATTGGCGTCCCGCTGGTAAATTGCGGTGCGTCCATCACGGGGCGCAACACGTCCAGCGCGACGCGCCCGCTGAACGGGGTCAGGCGCGGATCGCTCACAGCGCAAGCGCGGCGGGCAGCGCGTCAAACAACGCCCGCGCAGCCTGCCCCACCCCGCCCTTGGGCCGCGCCGGGGCCGCACTGGGCTGATGCCCGTAAATGTCGAAATGCACGAAGCGCGGCGTGTTCTCGACAAACCTGTGCAGAAACAACGCGGCGGTGATTGCGCCCGCCATGCCGCCAGCTGGCGCATTGTCCAGATCGGCAATAGCCGGCTGGATATTGGTTTCATATCCGGAATGTAGCGGCAGCGGCCAGACCGGGTCACGCACTGCATCGCCCGCTTTCATCAAGGCATCGCTTAGCGCGCGGTCCCGGGTGAAGAAGGGGGCAATATCGGGGCCGACCGCGACCCGGGCGGCCCCGGTCAGCGTGGCCATGCACACCATCAGGTCCGGCGGCTCCTCATCCGCGAGCGCAAGGGCATCAGCCAGAACCAGCCGCCCTTCGGCATCGGTGTTGTTGATTTCGATGCTCAGGCCCTTGCGTGACAACAGGATATCGCCTGGTCGCATGGCATTGCCCGAAACGGAATTTTCGACAGCCGGGATGATGACACGCAACCGGACCGGCCAACCCTGCGCCATGATCATATGTGCAAGGCCGATCACTGTCGCCGCGCCGCCCATGTCCTTTTTCATCAGGCCCATGGACGCGCCGGGTTTCAGGTTCAGCCCGCCGGTATCAAAGCACACGCCCTTGCCGACAAGCGTAAGCAGCGGGCCAGCCTTGCCCCAGCGCATATCCACCAAACGTGGGCTGCGGTCCGATGCGCGCCCGACGGCATGCACCAACGGAAAGTTGTGATATAGCAGATCGTCACCATAGATCACCGAAACCGCTGCGCCAAATCTGTTTGCCAGCCCGACAACAGCGCCTTCCAGTTCCTCTGGCCCCATATGGGATGCGGGTGTGTTGATCAGGTCGCGGGTCAGCGCTTCGCCTGCGGCAATGGCTTCCAGACGTGCAACATCCACCCCATCCGGCGCGATCAGGTCTGCCAGCGGGCGTGCGTCGGGGCGGCGGAAACGGTCAAACCTGTAGCCCGCCAGCAACCAGCCAAGCAATTCTTCATCAAGTGCTGCCTGTGGCAACGCATGTTCCAGGTGGAATGTCGCGGCAGGCAATCTGGCGCGCGCCCCCCCAAGATTGAAGCGCGTGCGCTGGCGGTCAATGTCGGAACCAAGCCCGACAGCCGCCGCAGCAAGCCCCCCGTCCGGATCCGGAACAAGGGCCACTGTCCCGACACGCGCGGCAAAACCCGTTGCCTCCAGCCAAGCGCGCATGCGCCGGGGCTGCATTTCAGTCCATGCTGCCAGCCCGTCAGCCGTAACCAGATGCAAGGGAACGGTGCGCCCGCTCTGGGCAACAAACCGCATGGATGGCGGGGCAGTCAGTTCAGTCATGTTGGCTTTCCGGTCATGTTCGGATGAAACGCAACCCTACAGCATGTTGTGCAGAAGTTGGAACCGGTTTTGCATGTGCCGGACAGGCGCGATGAAGGCAGAAAGGCAGGGCCGATGGAACATGCACGTCATTGATGCCTGTGCCGGTCTGACCGGAATACAGTGATCCGCAGGAACGCGACATGTATCGCGCCGCGGACCGGCCCTGTCACATCTGCAATAGCGGCAATTGCCACAGATCCACGAATGAACTGTCACCCACGCGGGTCGCGCGATGCCACAGAGCATGGGCCGCAGTCGTGTCCTGCTGCTGGCATGCCGTTTCCAGTTGATCAAGGATTGCCGCCAGGGAAATAAGCCCGATTTCTTCTGCATGCTCACGCGCGGCATGCAGGTCCGAGGGAACCTGATCCAGCGTACCCGCTGATATGGAGGATTCGATTTTGCGCAAACGGGCCGTTAGGTGTTCCATCGTCGTGATGATAGCCATTTCGGCCTGCACCGCGCCCATATGGCGGAACATCGCGGCAATATGACTCGAATCGACTGCGATGGCTTCACGCTGCCGAAGTTGAACAATTTTGCCCATTCTCGTCCCCCTTTTCGTGCCAGCTTCCCGACGGAAACGCATGCAGGCGACACATCTGTCACGGGATGCGGTACCATATTATAATGGGAATTTTTAATCAAAGAATGCAGCAAGAATAAGGCACGTCTGCGCGTCACCCGATCTGGCAGGGCCTAAAACCCCCGCATTGTGTTATTCGGGCATCGCCGATGAGTGGTGTTCGATGATCTTCCACCCCGTATCCTCCCAACGATAGATGAAAGTGTAGCGGCAGGTCACACTGGTCGGAATGGAATTGTCCAGCATGGAAATGACATAGACGCCGGAATTTATCGCCAGCCCGTCGAACAGCCGGATATTCTGATCGATCGCCCGCGCCCTGGGCCGTCTTTTCAGGAAAACTTCAAAATAGTTGCGTATGGCTGCCGGTGTTTTGCGTACTTCGTTGGAAACTGTCGGCAGCAAAATGGCATCGGAAGCATAAAGCGCGGCCACTGTTGCGGGATCACCTGTTCGCAACGCCTCGTTCCAGCGTTGCAATAATCCGGTGATTTCCTGCGCTTCATGTTGCTTTGCGACTGTCATGCTGCATGTATCCCTGAATTGGCTTGCGTACTGGACTTTGCGGTGGCGGGCGCTTTACGACAACCTTAGATAAGCTTTGGCCATCCGGCAAGCCGGGGGATTGCCACAGGGACGGACCAAACAGATTCAGAATGAATCACTTTCCCCGTCAGGCGGCCGCGTCATTCCCGTGTTCCTGCCTCATCTGGTTGTGAAACCGCGCGGCTGAATTGCCGATCATCCGGTCAGAACCACGGGCCTGGGCATCATGCGCCCCTGTCGCGGCCAGACCCACGATGCGCTGCGCGATATCGGGCAACATGCAGACAAGCCTTGGGCGTTCTGCTATGCTTTGCGCATGCTTTCCGGATGTAAACCTTATGCCCAACGGTTTTGAACCACCACGCCGCCTGCGTATTTTCGCATTTGATCCCTGGACCGCGATCCGCCCGGGAAACCGCAATATCCGTGAAGTCACGCTGTCAATCCCGTCCGAGCTGGACCCGATTGATCGCAAATCCCCGTGCTTCGGGCCATCGGGGGAATATATTGAGGTGGTTGATTTCGATTCGGCATCTGGCCGGTTCTACCAGCCCATTGACCTGAATTCCCCGGAAGTGCTGTTCAATGACGGGCTGACGCCAGCAGCGGATGATCCGCGATTCCATCAGCAGATGGTCTACGCGGTTGCGATGGAAACCATCGGCAATTTTGAACGCGCGCTTGGGCGCTATGTGCTTTGGTCCCCGCGCAAAGCCGACGCACCGCAGAAGGACAGCTATGTCCCCAGGCTGCGGCTATATCCGCACGCCCTGCGCGAAGCGAATGCCTATTACGACCCGGCCCGCAAGGCGGTGCTTTTCGGGTATTTCCAGCTTGATGCACAAAGCCGCGCCGCACCGCCGGGAACAGTGATGTTCACCTGTCTGTCGCAGGACATCATCGTGCATGAAATGTGCCATGCAATCCTTGACGGGATGCACCCGCATTTCGTTGAACCGTCAAACCCCGACATGCTTGCCCTGCATGAGGCGTTTTCCGACATTGTTGCCATTTTCCAGCATTTTTCACATGCCGGGGTGCTGCAAGACCAGATCGGGCGCACAGGCGGGGATCTTGAACGCCAAAGTTTGCTCGGCGCGCTTGCGCAGGAATTCGGTCAGGGGCTGGGGCGCAGCGGTGCCCTGCGGGATGCGATCGGGGGGTATGTGGACGGCGAATGGCAACCCCATGTGCCGGACAATACCGCGCTGCGCAATGCTCGCGGACCGCATGCCCGCGGGGCCATTCTGGTAGCTGCCGTTTTTCGGGCTTTTCTGAATATCTACCGGACGCGCGTGGCGGATCTGTTTCGCATTGCATCCGGCGGCAGTGGAATCTTGCGACCGGGAAGCCCGGACCCGGACCTTGTAAAGCGACTCGCGGATGAAGCTGCAACGTCTGCGCGCCACATGCTGAACATCTGTATCCGGGCCATGGATTATGTGCCGCCAGTCAATGTCAGCTTTGGCGATTATCTGCGCGCCGTCATCACCGCCGATCATGACCTGTTTCCCGAAGACGCACATGGCTACCGCGCGGCATTTCTGGAAGCCTTTGCCGCATGGGGCATTGTGCCGGACGGCATGCCGGTCCTGTCCGAAGGCAGCCTGATCTGGCCATCATTCGAACACGCCGCCCGTAACATCGGGGCTGCAGATGATACGCTTCAGGCCAGATTTGGCGTGCTGATCACCCGTCCTGATCGCCTGCTGGTCGAATTGCGCGCAGAACACCCCGAACCCGACGGGGCTGAGCCTGGCCTGATCAGCTTGCTTGAAGCTGACAAGAATGCATTGCTGAACAGTATGAACAACGCCCTGCGTGAGCGCCTGAAAGCGACAGGCAACGAGGATCGCGCCGACGAATTGTCGAAAGAAGGACTGCTTCAACAAAACCTGCTGGAACTTGAATTCACCACCCCGCGCGAGGTTATCCACCACGCGCGCCGCTTCTACGCGCGCCTGTTCTGGGGCATTGTCGTCAAGCAGCCACCGGCCCTGTTGCGGACCATCGGCATCTGCATGGACCATGACGCGCCGCAAACCATCCGGCGATCGGGCATAAACGGCCTTCCCGCGATGCGGGTGCGTTCCGTCCGCGTTGCCAGCCGTCTGGGCAACCGGGGCCATTTTGAACGCGAATATGTGGTGGAACTGGTTCAGTCGCGGGACGGTTATCTGGACCACGCAGTGCAGGAACTGGCCGATAGCGGACAAAAGGCCGAAGCATTGGCACTGTGGAACGCGAAAAACCCATTTCTGCAACGCCAGACATTGCAGCGCGACTTCACCTATCGCACCGGCTGCACCCTGCTGATCGACACGCGCAGTTTCCGGATACGCCGGGTGATCTGCACACCCTGCCGCATTGACGAAAACGCGGGTCTGGAACAGGTGCGCGCCTATTATGCCGCAGCACGCGGCACCCCGATGAATGCGTTTGATGCGCCCGAAACGGCCAGCGACACCAGTTTCGCGGCGCTGCACCGCCATGTTCATCATGGCCAGTTTCATTTCGGGGGGCATTGATGGCACGCATGGCCCCGCCCCGTTCCGGTGTGAAAATCCGCATGTACCGTCACGGACATGGCGATTGTTTCCTGCTGGCCTTCGCCGGGCGCGACGGGCGAAAATCGCGCCCGGTCTATGTGCTGATCGATTGCGGCCTGAAAAACGGATCAGAGGTTGATGCCGGTATTAACGACATCATCGACGATATCTTTCGCGCATGCAGTGGCCATATCGACATTGTCATTGTCACGCATGAACATCAGGATCATGTGAACGGGTTTTCCCGCAGATCAGCAGGAAAGCGGCTGTTTGACCGCCTGACGGTCGGGCAGGTCTGGCTGGCCTGGACCGAGGATGGCGACGATCCGCTTGCCAATGATCTGCGCGCAAGATTCAACGACACGCTGATCACTCTTGCCTTTGCCGAAGCGCGGCTGCGCGCGCATCCCGGTCTTGCTGCCCAGGCGTCACGCATGGCGGAACTGGTGGAAACTGAAACCGGCGATGATTGCGCAGCGCTTCGCAACGCCTTCACACAAGCCAAAGCGGCCCACCCGCATGCCCGTGCGGCTGCGCTGGCTGAAATGGCAGTCGCGGGCATAACCAATAAACGTGCAATTGCATGGCTGCGTGAAAAGGCCAAGAACGATGTGGTATTTCTGAGCCCAGAAAACCCGCCCGTCGCCCTGCCTTTCGTGGCGCGGTCTGAAGTCTTCACGCTCGGGCCGCCGCGTGACCCCGCCTTGCTGCTGGATCTTGACCCCCAGGGGGCAGAGATGTTTGACCTGCATCGCGGTGGCTTTGGCCTTGATGGCGCGGGTCAGGGCCTCTCCATTGCCCTGATGCCCGCATCAGGCCCGGATCAGACTATTGCGCCCTTCGCCACGCGCCATTGCATCGCACCGGGCAGTGTTTTCGCCGCGAACCCGGACCGCAAGACACCCGAAGGGTATTACCGCGATGTCTATGACAACGCGGATGAATCCTGGCGCCGGATTGATGATGAATGGCTGCACCCCACCGACACCATGGCACTGCGCCTGAACAACGAAGTCAACAATACCAGCCTTGTCCTTGCCTTCCGGCTGCCCGGAACCGGCAAGACCCTGCTGTTCACCGGCGATGCGCAGCGTGGCAGCTGGATCGGTTGGTCCGATCTGGCCTGGACAACCGATTCCGGGCAGGTGACCGCGCGCGATCTGCTGCGCGATTGTGTGTTATACAAGGTCGGGCATCATGGTTCGCATAACGCAACCCTGAACGGGCGACCCGATGATGCCCATGCAAATCTTGGCTGGATGGCGCAGGGCGACGCCGCCCGCGAATTCGTGGCGATGATACCTGCCAATACCGCCTGGGCCATGGGCAAGGCGCGGCCATGGGCGCACCCGATGCCGCAGATCGAAGCGGCCCTGCACCGCAAGGCGGAAGGCCGGGTGCTGCGCAGTGATCTGACACCACCGACATCCGCCCCGCCAGAGACCCGCAAGGACCAATGGCAGCATTTCCAGCGCCGCTTGCGCACCGACAGGCTGTATTTTGAACTGACGATAAACGATTCCTGATACCCCTTCCGGCCAGCAAGGGGCACATTTTCAAAGGAGACGGGAATGGACCCTGTAGAACTTGAACGAACCACAGATCGCAACGCGCCTGCGCTTGCCCTGTCGGGCGGTGGGTTTCGCGCGACCCTGTATCATTGCGGGGCCTTGATACGCCTGAATGAACTGGGGTTGCTGGCGCAGATGGGGCGTATCGCTGCTGTTTCGGGCGGATCGATCACGGCGGCCAGGCTCGCGATAGCATGGGATGACATGACACTGGTGAACGACCGGTTCACCAACCTTGACAGCCACGTCATTGCCCCGCTGCGCAATTTCTGCAGCCGCGGCATTGACATTTCCGCCGGCGTCATCGGCGCATTGAATCCTTTCACCTCTGCGGGGGCGCGGCTGGCAAAGGCCTATGAAACCCTGCTGGATAAGCGGACATTGCAAGACCTGCCTGATGCGCCGGATTTTGTTTTCAAGGCCACCAACCTGCAAACCGGCAGGGCAGTGCGGTTTCAGAAACGCTACATGGCTGATTACATGATCGGCTGCATCTTCAATCCTGACCTTCCGTTAAGCACTGTGGTCGCGGCATCCAGTGCGTTCCCGCCGGTTCTTTCACCGGTACGAATCAAGTTGAAACCATCGGCCTGGACCAATCTGACAGGCGCCAGCCATTTCAGCGACAACAATTACAAGCGCGAATTGCGCCTGACAGATGGGGGGGCCTATGACAATATGGCCCTTGAATCTGTCGATGATTTCAATCCGGTCATTGTCAGTGACGCAGGCAAGCCATTCTCGGTGACGGAAACCGCAAGCGGGTTATGGCCGAAGCAATTGTCCAGAATTCTGTCGATCAGCACGGATCAGGCCCGAAGCCTGCGGCGGCGATTGCTGTATACCGCATGCGTGAGTGAGGGGCGCGCTTTTGCGATTTCCCAGATCGACTGTGGCATCGCGGACCGCCCGGCAGAACAGAAAATCGCGTTCTCTGCGGAGATGATCGCGCATCTGGCCGGAATCCGGACGCGGCTGAACCGTTTTTCAGTCGCAGAACAGGATAATCTGATCAACTGGGGCTGGCTCTCCATGGATGTGCTGGCGCGGTCCTACCTGCCGCAGGCAAGAAACGCCCCGGCACCCACCGCGCTGCCACTGCCGGTACATCCGGTCTAGGGAATGCATTTACATATAGGGTGAAAGCGCAAGGCTGGTTGAATACGCCCCTTGCGGTTACGTCAGCCATCCGCGCACCAAAAACTTGTATATACAAGTTTTTATTGTTACACAGATCTACACACCGATTCCAACGCGAGGGGCCGATGCGCAGAACCACCCGCCCGGCCCCGGCTATTCGCAAACAGGAGGATTGAAATGACCTATGTCCAAGGCTTTGTCGCTGCGGTCCCAACCAAAAACCGCGACGCGTTCCGCACCCATGCCCAAAAGGCAATGGAAGGGTTTCAGGCCTATGGCATGCTGCATGGCGCAGAATGCTGGGGCGATGACGTCCCCGAAGGCAAGCTGACATCCTTTCCGATGGCAGTGAAGGCGCAGCCTGATGAAACCGTGGTCTTTGCGTGGTATCTGTGGCCATCAAAGGAAATTCACGACGCCGCCATGAAAGACGCCATCAACGACCCGCGCCTGAGCATGGATACCAACCCCATGCCCTTTGACGGCAAGCGTGTCATCTATGGCGGGTTTGAACCACTGCTTGAACTGGGATCGCGGCAGCCGGGCGGGTATTTTGACGGTTTCGTCTGTGCCATACCCAAGGACGGGCGCGAGGCATTCCGCAGCTTCGCGAAAGAAGTCGACCCGATCTTTATCGAATATGGCGCGACATGGATCATGGAAAACTGGGGCGTTGATATTCCTGATGGCACATCCACGGATTTCCGCCGCGCCGTGCAGGCTGAACCGGGTGAAGTACTGATGTTCTGCTGGACCCAATGGCCCGACAAAGCCACCCGCGATGAAGGATCGCGCCGCATGATGCAGGATGAACGGTTCGCCAATATGCAGATGCCCTTCGATGGCAAGCGCATGATCATTGGCGGGTTTGAAGCACTGGTCGATATCTGAGCCGGGCAACGCGCTGACAGGCTGCACCCGCGGCCTGTCAGCGCAAATGCCGACATGCAGGCATTGCCGGGCCTGATGCGATCAGGCACCGGCGTTTTATCCGGCGAAAACGCTATCCGCGCCAGATATCAGCTGCGCAATGTTCCGCCAGTGGCCTTCTGGACCTTTTCGACAATCTTGCGGCTGACCTGATCGATATCATCCTCGGTCAGGGTCTTGTCACTGGGTTGCATCCGGACCGTGATGGCCAGTGATTTCTTGCCAGCGCCCAGTTGCGCATCGGCTTTCGGCCCTGCGAATTCGTCGAAAACCTGAACGCCCGAAATCAGCGCCTTGTCTGCACCAAGGGCCGCATTCACAAGATTCAGCGCCTCGATATCTGCATTCACGACGAAGGCAAAGTCACGGTCCACAGGCTGCAACGCGCTGCTGTTCAGCGCCTGCCGCGAGGTTTTGCGCGCTTTGGGCATGGGCGGGTTTTCCAGATAGACCATGAAACCAACAACCGGCCCTTTGACGTCAAACGCTTTCAGGACGCGCGGATGCAATTCGCCAAACACCGCCAGCGGCAGTTTCGGTCCAAGCGAGATAACGCCCGCACGACCGGGGTGAAACCATTCCGGCAGGTTGCGGTGAATCTGGAACTTGACCGGCGCGCCGATGGCCGACAGCACCGCTTCGGCATCAGCCTTGGCGTCATACAGGTCCACCGCGCGGCGGCTGCCGAACGGGTCACGCGGCGCAGTCGCACCAACCAGAATGCCCGCCGCCTGAATATGCTGCTCACCGGGTTCGCCGCCGGAAAACGCTGGCCCCACTTCGAACAAGGCCAGATCAGGCGCACCACGCGATTGGTTCCGGCTGGCCGCCTGCAACAACCCGGGCAACAAATCAGGGCGCATATGCGTCATTTCCGATGAAATCGGGTTTTCCAGCCGCACATCATCCGCGCCACCGCCAAATGCCGCAGCGGCGGTACTGTCAATGAAGCTGTAGGTCACGCATTCATTATAGCCCAACCCCGCCAACATGCGCCGCGCTGCGCGTTCGCGTGTCTGCAAAGGCGTCAGAATGGAGCGCGGTACACCGGCCTGCACACGCGGCAAGGGCTTGCCCTGCAGCTTGGTCAAGGATGCGATACGCGCGATTTCTTCAACCAGATCGGCCTCGCCGTGAATGTCCGGCCGCCAGCTGGGAACGAACGCCTGATCACCATCCAGCCGGAAACCCAGCGCGGCCAGCGTTGCGCGCTGGTCGTCTTCTGCAATCTCCATGCCCACCAATGACCCGACGCGCGCGGCGTCAAACCGATAGGCGCGCGTTGTGTCCGGCACCGCGCCATCCACAACAACCGCGGACGGGGTGCCGCCGCACAGGTCCAGCACCATCTGCGTGGCCAGTTCCAGCCCGTCAAGGGTGAAGGCAGGGTCGACCCCGCGCTCAAACCGATAGCGCGCATCCGAATTGATCTTCAGCGCACGGCCCGTCGCGGCAATGGTTATCGGATCCCAATAGGCCGATTCCAGAAACACATTCACCGTGTCCGCAGTGCAGCCGGACTGCGCCCCCCCCATGATGCCCGCAATGCTTTCGGGACCGTGATCATCGGAAATCAGCATCTGACCAGCCGCAAGCGTATAGGTCTTTTCATCCAGCGCCGGAATTTCTTCGCCACCCTGCGCGGGATGAATGCGCAGACCACCCTGCACCTTGTCGGCATCGAAAACATGCAACGGGCGATTCAGGTCGAAGGTGAAATAATTGGTAATATCTACCAGCGCGGAAATCGGGCGCAGCCCGATGGCCCGCAGGCGCTTTTGCAACCAGTCCGGCGACGGACCATTGGTCACACCGCGAATGACGCGACCGGAAAAAAGCGGGCAGCCCTTTTCCTTCAGTTCAGGCGCGATGGTCACGCTGACCGGGCTGGGAAACTGGCCTTCAACCGCTGTCACAGCTAGCGGTTTCAACTTGCCCAGACCACGCGCCGCCAGATCGCGGGCAATGCCGCGCACGCCCAGCGCATCGGGGCGGTTTGGGGTAATCGCGATATCGATCACCGGATCATTCAGGCCCGCATAGTCGATATACCGCTGACCAAGGGGGGCATCATCCGGCAGGTCAATGATACCATCATGATCTTCAGACAGCATCAGTTCCCGTTCGGAACACAGCATACCATTGCTGGCCTGCCCCCGGATGACACCGGGTTTCAGGTCAACACCGGTGCCGGGAACATGGGTGCCCACCGGCGCAAACACACCGCGCAAGCCCGTGCGCGCATTCGGCGCGCCACAGACAACCTGCACTTCTTCTGAAGGCGCATCTGGTCCGTTTGGCCATGTTTCCACACGGCACAGCCGCAACCGGTCCGCATCCGGGTGCTGCACAGCTTCGATCACGCGCGCGATGCGGAACGCCCCAAGCGTTGCAACAGGGTCGGTCACTTCTTCGACTTCAAGACCCAGATCCGTAAGCGCATCGGCGATCTGGTCCAGCGTGGCATCAGTTTCCAGATGATCCGCCAACCAGGACAACGTGAATTTCATAAAACTTCCCCAATTATGCGTCCCACAAGGGCAAATTCGCGTTTTCAGGTATCAGCGGTCCCGTGGGTCGGTGCTGTCGTCATCTTCTTCATCTGCATCATCGGGCAGGTTGAAGAAACTTTCAGCATCGCTGTAATCGGCCGGGCGCGCAGTGTCTTCTTCATCATCCGATTTCAGGTCGTTCATGGTGAAGTTTTCCAGACCGGCAATGCCTGCGGGCATCTTGGGTTCGGGGTCCATGTCAAGCGACTGTTCGGTCGATACCAGTTTGCGGCGCTCGTCATCGGACATGAAGCCACCTTCGGCAGCGCGCTTGGCGGCAGATTTCTGAACTTCCTTGTCCAGTTCTGACTGCCGGCACAGGCCAAGCGCCACCGGGTCAATCGGTTGCAGGTTGCTGATGTTCCAGTGCGTGCGTTCCCGAATCGCCTGAATGGTGCTGTTGGTGGTCCCCACGAGGCGCCGGATCTGCGCATCCGCCAGTTCTGGGTGGAACTTGACCAACCACAGGATCGACGCAGGACGGTCCTGCCGTTTGGACAGCGGCGTATAGCGTGGACCGCGACGCTTTTCCTCGCCTTCGGCAGCGGGGTTATACTTCAGCTTCAGCTTGTAGCGGGCGTCATTCTCGCCACGGTCAATTTCGATCTGGTCAAGCTGGTTATTGGCAATAGGGTCAAAGCCCTTCACGCCACCGGCCACATCACCATCGGCGATTCCCTGCACTTCCAGTTCATGCAGTCCGCAAAAATCTGCGATCTGCTTGAAGCTGAGAGTCGTGTTGTCCACCAACCAGACAGCGGTTGCCTTTGGCATCAGCGGTTTCGACATGACATGCACTCCTGTCATTTGGCACACCAGACGTGCGCACATAAATCCTTCCCGCCGGAGAATCGGCCGCAGGGCGAACCTGCTTATCCTCGATTTCGGGGAATGGCTGGGTTATAGCGAGAACTGGCTGCAAGGGAAAGTGAAAATGCGGGCAGTTTTCGGGGTCGTTATTCTGGTGTTTGTGCTGGCGGCCTATGCTGTGCTGGACGGGACACCTGCAGCACGGGCACCCAACGCACAGGGCCACGACGGATATTTTATATTGTCGATCAGCTGGACACCAAGCTGGTGCGCCTATGAAGGCGACAGCCGCAATGACGACCGCTGCGCGCGCGGGTCCGGTGCCGGGTGGCTTGTACACGGGCTGTGGCCCCAGAATGCAGACGGCACCTGGCCGGAATTCTGCGACAGCAGCCAACCTGCACCCAGCCGCGCGCAGACTGCGGGCATGACAGACATCATGGGGTCATCGGGTCTGGCCTGGCACCAATGGCGCAAGCACGGCACCTGCAGCAACCTTTCAGCCGACGCATATTTTGCCGCCATGCGCAGCGCATTCAATGCAGTGCAACTTCCCCCCGGTGCGGGGCCTCAGGACCAGCGCGTGCAACCTGCGGACCTGATGGGTGCGCTGAAACAGGCCAACCCGGATATGCAGGGTGACGTGGCATTCCTGACCTGCCATTCGGGCAGGGTGCAGGAACTGCGCATCTGCCTGTCACATGACCTTGGCCCCACGCGCTGCGACGCCCGGACGCTGGAACGCGCCTGCGCGGCGTCCCCTCTTGTCATGCCAGCTGTCCGGTAACGGCCTCGGGGGGCGGAATTCCGCCCCTATGCCATGCTGACGACCCGTGTCAGGGCCGCAAGAAGGTCTTCGCGCCGCAGGGGTTTTGTCAGACAATCATCGAAACCGGCGGCGCGGTAACCCGCAATCTGGTGGGACATGGCATTGGCGGTGAAGGCAAGCGCCGGTGTGTGTGGCAGCCCGCGCAGGCTTTCTTCTGTGCGGATCGCATTCAGCAATGTCACGCCATCCATACCCGGCATGGAAATATCCAGCACAAGAACATCGAACCGGCCTTGCTTGAATTTTTCCAGCGCCGCCAACCCGTCATCGGCCATCACGGCTTCAGCGCCAAGCTGGCCAAGCATAATGCCAAGAATCATCTGATTGGTCCGGTTGTCATCCGCGACCAGAATCGACAACGGCGGCAGCACAGATTTTTCAGACGACGCCCCGCGAGAGGGGGGGGGACGGTATTTCACATCCGCCTGTTCCGCTGTGGCGACGGGCAGCGGCAGATTGATCGTTATTTTCGTCCCCTGCTTTTCACTGCTGTCCAGCGTGATCGTTCCCTCCATCATTTCGACCAGACGCTTGACGATGGACATCCCGAGGCCGGTACCGCCGAACCGGCGTGAAATGGAACTGTCCGCCTGCGAAAACGGGTCGAACACCCGCTGCAACTGCTTGCTTGTCATGCCGATACCGCTGTCTTCGACACATAGCCGTATCATCTTGTCATCCAGCGCAGACAGCCAGACATTGACGTAACCCTGCTGCGTGAACTTCACTGCGTTGCTGATCAGATTATGCAGAATTTGCGTCAGGCGCTGCGGGTCGCCCAAACGCAGCGCTCCGACAGGATCGTGGCTTCGCACGCTGAAGGACAACCCCTTTTCCGCGGCGCGCAGGGTGTGAACCTCCTCGATGCGGCGGGCCAGATCGCTCAGCTGAAAAGGCACCGCCTCCAGTTCCAGCGCGTCGGCTTCGATCTTGCTCATATCCAGCAGATCGTTGATGATCCCCATCAGCAATGTGCCCGAATTGCGCAATACATTGATCATCTGCAGGCTGGTCTTGTCTTCGACGGTTTCAGCAAGAATATCTGCGATGCCCAGAACACCGTTCAGCGGCGTGCGGATTTCATGGCTCATTTTCGCCAGGAAGTTCGACTTCGCAATATTCGCGCGGCGCGCTTCATCCAGCGCAGCCTCCCGCGCCTGTTCCGCGGTGACCAGCGCCGTCACATCGCTAACCGCATAGACGACACGTGCCGCCTGTCCATCCGATGTGGCTATAGGGGCGGCATTGAAGGACGCATAGCGCACCCCGTCGTCGCAATGCAGGGCGACGCGGTGGTTCTGAACCATGCCCCCGGTCCTTTGCACCAGCGCGAATGGTTCATCTTCTTCCTTCACCCGCTCCCCGTTCAGGTCCGTCATCTGCCATTTCGGGCTGTTATACATTTCGCCCATCATGAATTCGCGCGACGCGCCCAGAACGGTTTCCGCAGCGTCATTGGCGTAGATGATGCGCCCTTCTTCTGACATCACGACAAAACCTGTCGCACTGGTGCTGACGATACCTTGAAGGAAGGCACGTTCGCTGGCCAGTTCGTCCTGCGCACGGCGCATATCGAGTGTCGCCTGACGGCGCAACAGAACCGACATCACCACATCCGCAAAGGACCGCAGCAGATATATTTCGCCCGGCAGAAAGGCACCGGGCATACTTACGCTGTCAAACCCCACCAACCCGAAAAAGCGCCCCTCATCCAGCATCGGCACAATCAATACCGACCGGATTCCTTGTGATGCCAGCAATTCATATTCCGCGCTTCCCGGTTCAAAATGGGCGATATCGGGCGCGTGAATGACCTGCCCTGCCGTCATGGGAACGCGAATATCTTCCAGTTCACGAATGGGCAGGGCTTGCAGATGTTCCTTCATCCGGTCAATGCCATCAGCACACCACTCATGCGAGTTTCGCGCGTATTCCCCTTCTATAACAAATACATAAGACCTGTCGCGCCCGGTGAAAGCACCCAGCTTGGATAGACCATCGTCAATGGCGGCATCGACTTCATCAATGCTGGCGGAAAGCAATCGGTTAATGAGTTCGACCACCAACCCCTGAATGTCAGTCAGACGCGCTTCATTGCCATAGGGTTTTATATCGGCTGTCATGTCGTCCTGTTTTGCACCCATCCCTGGCCATAACATCTGATCAACATTAACAAATTCTTTCATGAACACACCAATGAAATAAAATTAAATCGTCCACTTTCTGACATACTACTATGGTTGAGTGAATTTCGCCAACCAATCGTTTTACGCGATGTTAACATTCCACGGCTGCATCGAACAGGGGTTGCACCGCCGCATGCCTTGGATATAACGCGCGCAATTTACACGGTGCAATAATGCGCTGTGTTATTTGCTGCGCGCGCCATCCAGGGGTCCAACATGCCGAAAAGAACCGATATCCAGTCCATCATGATCATCGGTGCGGGGCCTATTGTCATCGGACAGGCCTGCGAATTCGACTATTCCGGTGCGCAGGCCTGCAAGGCGCTGCGCGAAGAAGGGTATCGGGTGATTCTCGTCAACTCCAACCCGGCAACAATCATGACCGATCCCGGCCTTGCCGATGCGACCTATATCGAACCCATCACCCCTGAAATTGTCGCGAAGATCATCGAAAAGGAACGCCCCGATGCGCTGTTGCCCACCATGGGCGGCCAGACCGGGCTGAACACGTCGCTGGCGCTGGCGGATATGGGCATTCTGGACAAGTTCGGCGTCGAGATGATCGGTGCCAAGCGCGAAGCCATTGAAATGGCCGAAGACCGCAAGCTGTTCCGTGAAGCAATGGACCGGCTGGGTATTGAAAACCCACGCGCAACCATTGTTGCAGCCCCCAAACTGCCCAACGGGAAATACGACATCAACGCAGGCGTGGCCGAAGCGATGGCCGCCATCGAATATGTCGGCCTGCCCGCGATCATCCGTCCCGCCTTTACGCTGGGGGGCACGGGTGGCGGTGTGGCCTATAACCGCGATGATTACGAACGCATCTGCCGGTCTGGCCTTGATGCATCACCCATGGCGCAAATTCTGGTCGATGAATCCCTGCTGGGCTGGAAAGAATACGAAATGGAAGTCGTGCGCGACCGCGCCGACAATGCCATCATCGTCTGCTCCATCGAGAATGTGGACCCGATGGGCGTGCATACAGGTGATTCCATCACCGTCGCACCCGCGCTGACGTTGACCGACAAGGAATACCAGATCATGCGCAACGGCTCCATCGCCGTGCTGCGTGAAATTGGCGTCGAAACCGGCGGGTCCAACGTGCAATGGGCGATCAACCCCGAAGACGGGCGCATGGTCGTGATTGAAATGAACCCGCGCGTGTCGCGGTCATCTGCGCTGGCATCCAAGGCGACGGGCTTTCCGATTGCGAAAATCGCCGCGAAACTGGCCATCGGCTATACGCTGGACGAGTTGGACAACGACATCACCAAGGTCACGCCAGCCAGTTTTGAACCGACAATCGACTATGTTGTCACCAAGATCCCGCGTTTTGCGTTTGAAAAATTTCCCGGCTCAAAACCCGAACTGACCACCGCCATGAAATCCGTGGGCGAGGCGATGGCAATTGGCCGTACCTTCCACGAATCCATGCAAAAGGCACTGGCCAGCATGGAAACCGGCCTGACCGGGTTTGACGAAATCGCCATTCCCGGTGCGCCGGACAAGGCGTCCGTCATCAAGGCCATTTCCGCGCAGACACCCGACCGCCTGCGCCTGATCGCGCAGGCCATGCGCGAAGGGCTGTCAGATGATGAAATTCAGGCCGCAACCGCGTTTGACCCATGGTTCCTGAGCCGCATCCGCGAAATCATCGACGAAGAGGCACGGATTCGCGCCAATGGCCTGCCCCTTACCGCCGAGGGCCTGCGCGATCTGAAGATGCTGGGCTTTACCGATGCACGCCTTGCGGCCCTGACCGGCCGGGACGAAGGGCAGGTGCGCCGCGCACGCCGCAATCTGGGCGTAACGGCGGTGTTCAAGCGCATCGACACCTGTGCCGCCGAATTCGAGGCCCAGACCCCCTATATGTATTCAACCTATGAAACCCCTGTCATGGGCGATGCCGAATGCGAAGCGCGCCCGTCAGACCGCAAGAAAGTGGTCATTCTGGGTGGTGGTCCCAACCGCATCGGTCAGGGGATCGAATTTGATTACTGTTGTTGCCATGCTTGTTTCGCGCTGACGGATGTTGGCTATGAAACCATCATGATCAACTGCAACCCTGAAACGGTTTCAACCGACTACGACACCTCGGACCGGCTGTATTTTGAACCGCTGACGCTGGAACATGTGCTGGAAATCCTGCGTGTGGAACAGGAAAACGGCACGCTGCGCGGGGTGATCGTGCAGTTTGGTGGCCAGACGCCGCTGAAACTGGCCAATGCGCTGCAGGAAGAAGGGATTCCGATCCTTGGCACCAGCCCCGACGCCATTGATCTGGCCGAAGACCGCGAACGCTTTCAGGCGCTTCTGAACAAACTGGGCCTGAAACAGCCCGTCAATGGTATCGCATCCAGCCCGGAACAGGCATTTGCGATTGCGCAAAAGGTGGGCTACCCGCTGGTCATCCGTCCATCCTATGTGCTGGGCGGGCGTGCGATGGAAATCGTGCGCGACGATGCGCATCTGGAACGCTATATCCGCGACGCGGTGCAGGTATCGGGCAAGAACCCGGTATTGCTGGACAGCTATCTTGTCGGCGCAGTGGAGGTGGATGTCGATGCCCTGTGCGATGGTCAGGCCGTCCACGTCGCGGGCATCATGCAACATATCGAGGAAGCGGGCGTGCATTCCGGTGACAGTGCCTGTTCCCTGCCGCCTTATTCCCTGTCGCAAGACATTATCACTGAATTGCACCGCCAGACCGAAGCCATGGCACGCGGCCTGAATGTTGTGGGCCTGATGAATGTGCAATTCGCCATCAAGGATGATGTGATCTATGTGCTGGAAGTGAACCCCCGCGCCAGCCGCACAGTTCCCTTCGTCGCCAAGTCAACAGACAGCGCAATCGCGTCAATTGCGGCACGGCTGATGGCGGGCGAACCGCTGTCGAACTTCCCTATGCGCGCGTCACTTGATGGCGATGTCAAACCCACCGAACCACTGCCCATGGGCGATCCGCTGACACTGGCAGACCCGCAGACGCCGTGGTTTTCGGTCAAGGAAGCTGTCTTGCCGTTTGCGCGCTTTCCGGGCGTTGACACCCTTCTGGGGCCGGAAATGCGTTCAACCGGCGAGGTCATGGGCTGGGCACGCAATTTCGCGCGCGCCTTCTACAAGGCGCAGCTTGGTGCAGGCGTGACCCTGCCCGAAAGCGGCAAGGTCTTTGTGTCGATCAAGGATTACGACAAGGGACCGATGATGCTGGAAACCGCGCAGTCACTGATTGAACTGGGCTTCCGGATCGTCGCAACGCGCGGCACGGCCAACTGGCTGGGGGAACAAGGCGTCACCTGTGAGATCGTGAACAAGGTCTATGAAGGGCGGCCCAATATTGTCGATCTGCTGAAAAGCGGCGAGATTGCAATGGTCCTCAATACCACCGAAGGGGCGCAGGCGATTGACGACAGCCGCGAAATCCGTTCGGTCGCCCTGTATGACAAAATTCCCTACTACACGACCGCCGCAGGCAGTCATGCCGCGACGATGGCAATGCGTGCCCGCGCCGAAGGGGAAATCGGGGTGCGTGCCCTTCAAGGTTAGGGTGCGCATCGTCCCTTGGTGCCCATGCAAAAGAATTATGGTGGTCTGTCCCTACTTCTGCCAGAATTTCAGGCCATGATCTGACATTATGACTGTCAAACTTGCGGGACCAGGAACGCCTATGTCGCAGCAATGCCACCCAGTGCGTGACGACGGGAACAGCACGGATGTGCTGATCCGGCTTTTCGGGCTGCCCTTGCTGAGTGCGTCAGAGGCGCAAGCAGTCGGAGCGCTTCTGGGGCGGGCAAAATGTCGTGCGGCCTTCGTCAATGCGCATTGCGTCAATGTCGCATACCGGAACCCCGCATACCGGCGCGCGTTGGACAGCGCCGATCTGTTGTTGCCCGACGGGGCGGGCATTGACCTGGCCGCGCGCTGGCAGGGGGCACGTCTGGCCGCCAATCTGAACGGAACCGACCTGTGCCCACTGCTTCTGGCGGAAGCCGCGCGCCGCGGATTATCGGTTTTTTTGCTTGGGGGGCAGGCAGGCGTCGCCGCAGATGCGGCAAATGCATTGTCGCGGTCCTTCCCTGATCTGCGCATTGCCGGAACGCTGGACGGTTTTGCACAAGCCACCCCCGAGGTGGCCATTCCCACCATCAATGACAGCGGGGCGGACATTCTTCTGGTGGCGATGGGTGTGCCTTTGCAGGATCTTTGGCTTGCACAGTACGCACCCGCCCTGCGCCCCCGGCTGGTTATGGGCGTGGGCGCGCTGTTTGATTTTCTGGCCGGGCGGGTGCGGCGTGCCCCGCGCTGGATACGACGCATACGGATGGAATGGGCGTGGCGGTTGGCGATGGAACCGCGCCGCATGTTCGGCCGCTATGTCATCGGCAACCTGGTGTTTCTGTGGCGGGCCAGACGCGCTGCACGCCTGGCAAAAACGGGGCAAGACCTATGAACCGGCGCGGCGCGGTTTTGGGCATGGCGGGCTTGTCAGGTGTCGCAGGTGCAGGACTGTGGTGGCTGTACCCACGCCCCCCCGCACAGCTGACGGACGATGCATTTCGCGCAAGTTACGCACACCCGCTGCCCGCACCGGCAACCGGACTGCCAGTGTACCACCTTGGCCACAGCCTTGTGGGCCATGATATGCCCGCGTTCATCGCGCAACTGGCCGAAAGCGCGGGCTTTGCCGGGCATGGCTTTCACAGTCAGCTGGGCTGGGGCAGCAGCCTGCGCGACCATTGGGATCCCGCGCATCCGGTGAACGGGTTTGCGGAAATGAACGCCACGCAACAGACATGGCGCGACCCGCATGAAGCGCTGGAATCAGGCGCATATGACGCCTTCATCATGACCGAGATGGTCGAACTGAACGATGCCATCCGCTGGCACGACTCCCCGCGCCACACTGCATTATGGGCCGCAACGGCCCGCCGGAATGCGCCCGGTATACGCATTTACATGTATGAATCATGGCCCCATCTGACCACATTGGACGACTGGCTGCACCGGCTGGACAATGACCCGGAAACCCTGTGGGAAGGGACCATTCTGGCGGGCGCGATGGCGCAGCCCGATACAGGCGTCATCCATGTCATCCCGGCAGGCCGCGTCATGGCCGCCCTGACCCGCGCGGTGGCAGCACAGGGCGGGCTGGCCGGTATGCCCGACCACACCGCCCTGTTTGCCCGCACCCCCACGGGCGAGTTGGACCCCATCCACCTGAGCGATATGGGGAAATATCTGGTCGCGCTTACGCATTTTGCAGTGCTGTATCACCAGGACCCGCGCGGATTGCCGCATGCACTTCTGCGTGCCGATGGCAGCCCCGCGCAGGCCCCATCGAATGAACTGGCGGACCTGATGCAGGCTATCGTCTGGTCGGTCGTGCAATCCGTGCCGGAAACGGGGCTGGCGATTGCCAATCCGCACATGCAAAGGGCCACGCAATGACACTTTGCACTGGCTGTAGTGAACACATGCGGGGCGCGCGGCCATGACCGGTCTTGTGTCCGTCATCATTCCTGCCAGCAACGAAGGGCAATATATCGGCACTTGCCTGAAGGCTGTTCTGGCGTCCCGCCCGCTGCCGCAGCACGGACTGGAAGTTGTGGTTGTTGCCAATGGCTGCAGGGATGACACTGCCACAATCGCGCAGGGTTTCACCGCGATGGCGCAATCGCGCGGCTGGTCGCTTCATGTTCTGGACCTGCCCGAAGGCGGCAAGATCAGGGCATTGAACGCAGGAGAGCAGCGCGCAAGCGGGCATATCCGCGTTTATCTGGATGCAGATGTTGTCGTCAGCCCCGATCTGCTGGCCGAATTGGCCAGCGCATTATCGGTTGATCAGCCGCGCTATGCGGCTGGCACAGCGCAGATTCCCGCCCCCGCCAGTTGGGTTACCGCACGCTATGCCCGCTTCTGGCAACGCCTGCCCTTCGCCAGAATGCAGGCCGCAGGCTTTGGCCTGTTCGCAGTCAATGCTGCGGGGCGGCAGCGCTGGGGGCAGTTTCCCGACATCATTTCCGACGATACCTTCGTCAGGTTGCAGTTCACCCCGCAGGAACGTATGCAAGTGAACGCCCGATATGACTGGCCAATGACCGAAGGTCTGGCGCGGCTGGTCCGCGTGCGGCGCAGGCAGGATCAGGGCACTGCGCAGCTGGCAGCGCTGTTCCCCGCCCTGATGCAGAACGAAGACAAACCACACCCCGATTTTCTGGCCTTGCTGAAGGCCGACCCTGTCGGGTTTTGTGTCTATGGATTTGTCTCGGTTATTGTGCGGCTAACGCGTAAACGCGACAGCACCCATTGGGCGCGCGGGCGCTGAACGTCAGAGGGGCCCGCAAGCCCGCGTTGTTTCAGGTGAGCAGGGGTCTTTGGGCTGCGTATAAAGCCCGCGCTATCGGCGGGCCGGGGTCTGCCGATCCCACGTTGGAGACGCTCACTTTATGCAGGCGGCATACTCCGACAACCAAGTCTTGGTGTGACGCTGGCGGTATCGGCCTTTGCCCCGCGCCTTTGGGGGCCCAATGACCGTTTCAGATCAGACCGCAGCGAACAGACAGGTGGTCACCCGACCCTGCCCTTCCGGCCGGGGCGGGCCAGTCTGCCTATGATGGTTTCAAATGTCAGAAACAGTATAAGGCTAAGGGCCGCCAGAACGACAAGGGATGCAAACATCAGGTCGGTCTGCCCGCGACCATTCGCCATCAACATCAGGTAACCCAGCCCCCGCGACGACCCCACCCATTCACCGATCACCACCGCGAAAGGCGCATAGACCACCGCAAGGCGCAAGCCCGATGCCAGCGACGGCAGTGCATGCGGCACCTGCATCCAGATCAGGCGTCGCACGGGTGTCGCCCGCATTAGCTGCGCCATATCCGCCAGCGGTGCGGGCAACCGCATCAGACCGTCGAAAAATGCCGATGTGACGGGAAAATAGATCACCAGCATGACCATCACAATCTTGGACGGCGCCCCATAGCCCAGCCATAATGTCACCACAGGGGCCAGCGCAAAAACCGGAACGGCCTGCGCGAAAATCAGCATCGGGCGCAGCAACAGGCGCGCACCGGGTGACAGCGCAAGGTTCAGCGCGGTTGCCACCCCAAGGGCCACACCTGCGGCCAGCCCGGTCAACAGATTGACCGCAGTAAACCGCGCATTCTGCGCCAGCATGGCCGCATTGGCCCACAGGCTTTCGGCGACGCGGGCGGGGCCGGGCAGGATGAAGGACGGCACGCCACTGGCCCAGACCACGCCCTGCCACAGCGCCAGACCGAACCCCAGTGCCAGCAGGCCGCGCAAAAAGGCCCCAAACGCGCCGATCATGCCGCCTGCATGCCCTGCAACCGCGCCAGCAGGCGTGCCTGCATCGCCAGTGTTGCATCATCGCAGTAGCTGCGCGGGGGCGGCGCGGTTGCGGGCAGGTCCAGCGCTTCTGCCCCGCCGGAGGACAGCAGCCATGCCCGGTCCGCCAGCCGCACCGCTTCCAACGGGTCATGGGTAATCAGAACAACAGTGCGCGTGGCCAGCATGCGCGCCGCCAGATCCTGCATTGCCAGTCTGGTTGCCGCATCCAGCGCCGAGAATGGTTCATCCAGCACCACGACGGGGCAATCCTCTATCAAGGTGCGCGCCAGCGCGACACGCTGGCGCTGTCCGCCCGACAATGTTCCGGGGCGGCGATGTGCCATTCCCACCAGTCCCAGTTCCGCCAGCAAGGCACGGGCGCGGGCGGTATCAGGTTTGTCACCGCGCAAACGTGCGCCAATGGTGACATTGTGCAGCACACTCGCCCATGGCAAAAGCTGCCCGTCCTGCGCCATCATGGCAACCTGTCCCCGCAGGGACACCCCATCGCTGGACCGGCACGCCCCTTGCAACCGGAACGGCCCCGGCAGACCCGCGATCAACCGCCCCAGTGTGGATTTCCCGACCCCGGACGACCCCAGAAGGCAGGACCACCGCCCTGCGGGGAAATCCAGCGCCAGATTGCGGATCAGTGGCGCAGTCTCCAGCCATAAATCGCCATGCAGGTGCAGGCCCGGCGCGGTCATACGCCCGCAAGCCCCATGTCCCAGAACCCCACTTCCAGCCGTGTGGCCATCGCGAAATGGTCTGACAGGCGGGCAGCGCGCGGCAGGCTATGCCATTGTGCACCCAGACGATGGACCAGCGCATCATCAATCAACGCGCCCACATCGTGGCACAATTGCTGATACCCCGCACCCCCATAGGTTTCGATCCAGTCCGAATACGGCCCGCCAGACCCCGCCAGCCGCGCACCGATTTCGCCATAGCCCAGCACACAGGGCGCAAGCGTTGCCATCAGGTCCAGAAAATCCCCCGAATAGCCCGCTTCCAGCACATAACGGGTATAGGCCAGATTGGCGGGCGCTTCGACAGTGGCTTCCAGTTCTGCGGCATCAATCCCCTCTCTCGCGCAGATTTCCACATGCAGAGGCATTTCGTGATGGACCAGCGCATGGACCGTGGCGGATGCCGCGCGCATTTCCGACAAGCTGTCGGCTTTGACTGCAGCCAAGGCCCATGCGCGGGAAAAATGCATCAGGAAAACATAATCCTGTTGCAGGTAATGCAGGAAATTCGGGCGTGGCAAATCCCCCTGCCGCACCGCTTCGACAAAGGCATGATGCGTGTATTCGCGCCATTGTGGTGCCTGATCCCGCCACAGGGCAAAAGCACGGCCATAATCCGGCGCGGTCATTCCCCGCCCCCTGCTGTCACATCAACTGCCAGTTCACTGACCGGCAACCCACCTGCTGTTGCCCCACGCTGCGCCAGAAACGCTTCGAACCGGGCATAGCGGCCTGCGTCAAGGGCGGCGGGGCGTGTGGCGAAACGTGGCCATGTGTCACCCCAGGCGCGGATGTTCAGTTCGGTCTGCAATTCGGCTGCGGTGGCCGAAAATATATTCCATGCCTGCTGGGGGTGATTCAGGATGAAGCCCGTCGCGCGCTCCGTCGCATCCAGAAAACGCGCGATCACCTGCGCATCCATGCGGTCGGGGTTGGCGACATAGATCAATTCGTCATAGGCAGGCACGCCTTCCGCTTCGGGGTAGAAGCAGCGCCCTTCGGTGCCTTCGATCTGCAGCTGGTTCAACTCGAAATTCCGGAATGCCCCGATCACACCATCCACCTGTCCCGACATCAGCGCGGGCGAAATGGACCAGCCGATATTGATCTGCTCGACATCACCCGGTTCCAGCCCGTTATGGGCCAGCATGGCATTCAGCATCACTTCCTGCACACCGGCCACGGCAAAGCCCACTTTGCCGCCGCGCAGATCTGCCATGTCCTGAACCGGCCCGTCCGCAAGTACCACAAGGCATGTCAGCGGTGTGGAAATCAGCGTCCCCACCCGGCGCAGGGGCAGGTCGTTATGGCGGCTGAGATGCAGTTGCGGCTGATAGGAAATCGCCAGATCGACACGGCCGGCCGCAACCATGCGCGGCGGGTCATTGGGGTCCGAGGGGGTAACGGTTTCCACCTCCAGCCCCGCATCTGCGAAATAGCCCAGTTCCTGCGCAAGAATGATGGGCGCGTGGTCGGGGTTTACAAACCAGTCCAGCATCACGCTAAGGCGGTCCTGTGCTGCGGCTGGCAGGGCAGTGGTGACGACAAGCGCCAGCGCGGCAAACGGGTATTTCATGGTGTTCCTTTCTTCAGTCGTTCAGCGCCAGCAGGGCAATTTCACCCTGCCAGCATGATTGCAGCGCCTGCCCCGCATTATGCGCGCGCAAACCCGTGGCACAGGCCAGTACGACACGGCGATCCGCAGGCGGGGTCAGAGTGGTGATGTTTTCGGGCGGAATATGCCGCGCATCCGGGCTGAAGGGCGGCGCTTCTGTGCGCAGGTCGATCAGCAGATCATCTGCGCATATCTGTCCGCGCGCGATGAAGGGCAAGGGTGCGGGGGGTTCCGGCGCACGGTCAAACCGGAAGCCACCCATGCGCCAGCGCACCGCATCAAGGCTGACAAGCTGGCCCAGCGGGCTGGGCGTCAGTCCCAGAAGCACGGATAGCGCCATCTGCGCCTGCAACGCGCCAATCGCCCCCACCACAGGCCCCATGACCCCCGCAGTCGCGCATGTCGCCCCGCGTTCAGGCAGGTCGGGGAAAATCGCGCGCAGGCTGGGTGACCCGCCACAGCATCCCGCCACATAGCCAGACAGCGCCAGCGCAGATGCCGTGATCAGGGGTTTGCCCATGTCGCGGCAGATGTCGGATAATGTCAGACTGGCCGCGAATGTATCGGCACAATCCAGCACCAGATCGGCCCCGGCCACCAGCGCAGGCGCAGTCGCGGGGTCCAGCCATTCCACACGCGGGGTGACCGCGACATCTGGGTTCAGGGCCGATAATGCCGCCGCCGCAGCCAGTGCCTTGGACTGGCCCAGCTGATCGATACGGTAAAGCGGCTGGCGATGCAGATTGAAGGTTTCCACCGTATCGCCATCGACCAGCGTAATGCGCCCGACGCCAGCCCCGGCAAGGTATTGCAGCACCGGCACCCCCAGCCCCCCGGCCCCCACAACCAGCACATGGGCGCGCGCCAGCCGCGCCTGCCCGTCCACGCCAATTTCCGGCAGAACCATCTGGCGGGCATAGCGGGTCATGCGCAGGCCACCAGCCATTCATGCATGCGCAGTTCCGGATCGGGGTTCAGGGTGATATCGGTGACCGCTGCGATCACATCCGCCCCTGCCGCAAACGCGCCCGGTGCGCGTTCCACCGACATGCCACCAATGGCGCATAACGGAATATCGCCCACCAGCCGCTTCCATTCACTGACCCGTTCCAACCCCTGCTGGTGCCATTTCATCTGTTTCAGGATGGTCGGGTAAACCGGGCCAAGGGCCACATAGTCAGGCGACAGCGCCAAAGCGCGGTCAAGCTCCGCATGGTCATGGGTGGAAATGCCCAGACGCAGGCCAGCACGTCGAATGGCAGGCAGATCAGCGCTATCCAGATCTTCCTGCCCCAGATGCAGCCAGTCCGCGCCTTCATCAATCGCCAGTTGCCAGTAATCATTGACGACAAGCACCGCGCCATATTGGCGCGCAAGCGCAAGCCCCGCGCGGATATCCAGTCGTAATGCGTCAGGTTCGCAGTTCTTGATGCGCAGTTGCACCAGCTTCACCCCAAGGGGCAGGGCGCGTTCCAGCCATTCAACGGAATCGAAAACCGGATAGAAACGGGGTAATGTCATAGCCATGCCTTTCCGATCAACGGGGTTGAAGGGGCGGCCATGTCGCGCGCCTCCATCGGGTCGGCGGCACAGGCCAAGGCCCCTGCGCTGGCGGCCATACCGAATGCCCGCGCCATGGCCACAGGGTCGCCGGCCTGCGCCACGGCGGTATTCAGCAAGACCGCATCGAACCCCAGTTCCATCGCTTCCGCCGCATGGCTGGGCAGGCCCAGACCGGCATCAACCACCAAAGGGATGTCAGGAAAAGCCGCGCGCAGGGTTTTCAGCCCATAGCGGTTGTTCAGCCCCAGACCAGACCCGATGGGCGCACCCCAGGGCATCAGCACCTTGCAGCCCGCATCAACCAGACGCTGCGCCAGAACCTGATCTTCAGTGGTATAAGGGAACACCTCGAACCCGTCTGCGGCCAGTATTTCTGTCGCTTCCAGCAATCCGAACGGATCAGGCTGCAATGTGTCGGCGTGACCGATGACTTCCAGCTTGATCCAGTTGGTTTCAAACACCTCGCGCGCCATCCGGGCTGTGGTGATGGCTTCGCGCGCGCTGTGGCAACCGGCGGTATTGGGCAGCACATGCACGCCAAGGCCGCTGATAATGTCCCAGAACG
This sequence comes from Roseinatronobacter alkalisoli, assembly GCF_028745735.1. GTDB lineage: Bacteria > Pseudomonadota > Alphaproteobacteria > Rhodobacterales > Rhodobacteraceae > Roseinatronobacter > Roseinatronobacter alkalisoli. The sequence goes on along the minus strand of NZ_JAQZSM010000008.1, from coordinate 82,166 downwards.
CCTGCCCCTGCCCGCTTTCACGGCGCAGCGATACCGTTGCCACAGACGCGCCCGATGCGCGAAAGGCAGCTTCCATCACGGCAGGCGACGGGTATTGCGCCGTGCCCAGCATCAAGGGATGGTCCAGCGTCACGCCATAGAAATCACGCATCATGGCACTCCTTGTTGCGGCGCGCAGGCACCTGTCGGTCAATGGGGCGCATCTGCATCACCGGCCTATCCCCCCTGCATCGGCGCCAACACTTCCAGCCGGTCACCGACATTCAACTGCGTGGTTGCCCGGGCGGATTTCGGCAGGAATTCCCCGTTCAGCGCTGTTGCCACCCGCGCGCTCCCCCAACCCAGCTCCGTCAATGCGTCATCTACAGTCGGGCCCACCACCTCCTGCGCTTCGCCGTTCACATCAATCTTCATGGAACAAATCCCCTTTGATACCCATCGTCAGGAAATCCGCAGCCTGCTTCGCAAGTGCCGGTGCCATCAGATAGCCATGCCGGAACAGCCCGTTCAGATGCAGCACGCGCCCCCGCCGCACCACACGCGGCACATTATCGGCAAAGGCGGGGCGCAAATCCGCGCCGGTTTCCAGCACTTCAGCCTCGGCGAAGCGCGCATCAAGCGCATAGGCGGCAGACAGCAATTCCAGCAGCGACCGGGCCGAAATACCCCGACGATCCGCGCTTTCGATCTGTGTCGCGCCAAGCATGTAAACACCGTCCCCCCGCGGCACGATGTAAAGCGGGTGGCGCGGATGCAGCAGGCGTACCGGACGTGTCAGCGAAATGTCACCCGCCTTCAGCACAACCATTTCACCGCGCACAGCACGCAGGCCGGGCAGATCGGCGGCCATGCCGCGCGCATCGATCACCGGTCCGTCAATTTCCTCGGGCGTGGCCTCGCCGGTTTCGACATCAATGCCGCGCGCGGCCAGCGCGGCAACCAGATCAGACAGCGCCGCACGAGGGTCGAGATGCGCCTCATCCGCGAAAAACAGCGCCTGCCCGGGGCCATGCAGATCGGGTTCCAGCTGGCGTAGCCCGTCGGTAATCATCGCGTGCCCGGTGGTACGGCGTCCGAAACGGGCAAGTTCCTTTGTATCGCGATCCAGCGCCACAACAAGCGAGCCACGCCGCGAAACCTGCGTGACCTCTGCCCAGGCACGGGCTGCGTTCTGACCATGTCCGACGATCACCGGCTCGGCCACGGCCCCCTCACAATAGGGTGCAAGCATACCGCCCGCCCACCAGGAACACCCATGCGCGCCAGGCGCACCATTGCGGTCAATCAGACGCGGGGTCAGCCCGGCCTTGCTCAGCATCCAGGCTGCCCAAAGCCCGGCCACACCCGCCCCGATGATGGTGACATCAGCCATTGGGCCAGATCCCGTGAAAATGATGCACCGGTCCATGGCCAGAACCGACGCCCAACCCGTCCGCATGCGCAATCGCGCCTTGCAGATAGGCATGCGCACGCGTCACCGCCTGCGTCAGGTCCATGCCCTGCGCCAGCCCCGCCGCAATCGCCGCCGACAATGTGCAACCAGTGCCATGGGTGTTCTGCGTCGCGCGGCGCGGCGCACTCAGACGGGTGACGCCATTCGCACGGATCAGCAGGTCCACACATTCCGGCCCGCGCCCGTGCCCGCCCTTCATCAGCACCGCCTGCGCGCCAAGTTCACACAATGCCTGCCCTTGTTCCAGTATCCGGTCTTCGTCGCACGCAGGGGCGGTATCCAGCAAATCCGCTGCTTCAGGCAGATTTGGCGTCAGCACTGTTGCAAGCGGCAACAGCTCGGTGCGCAGCGCCGTCAACGCGTCTGTCGGCAACAACCTGTCCCCGGATTTCGCCACCATCACCGGATCCAGCACAACCGGCACATCCCGCCCGCGCAGCCCCGCCGCCACTGTCGCGATGGCCTGCGCGTCCCCCAACATGCCCAGTTTGACCGCGCGAATTTCCAGATCATCAAACACCGCCTGCATCTGCGCGGCTATCATCGCGCAGCTTGCGGGTTCAACCATGGTCACGGCGCGGGTATTCTGTGCCGTCAGCGCCGTGATGACCGATGCGCCATACACACCCAGCGCGGAAAACGCCTTCAGATCCGCCTGAATACCGGCACCGCCCCCGGAATCAGAACCTGCAATGGTCAGGGCTATGGGAATCAAGCGCGCCTCCATGCGTTGCAGATACCAACGTCAGAGGACGGAATGCGGGCCTGTCGCGACCCATATGCGCACCGTTCCCTACGCCGGTATGATCCGGGTCAGGTTCGATGGGTTGGCGCGAAGCCTCTCAGCCCTGAAAACAGGGCACCCCAACGGTTGTTGCACATTACCTAATTCAGTTTGCGCCAGCCGACAAGCCCCGCCATCGCGGCGCTGTCCCACCCCTTCATTCTGGCAAAAATATCCACCGGGGGTTTCGCAAGGGGGGGCGTGCCCCTCCTTGCGGCAGGGGGTTTGGGGGGCGGCAGCCACCCAAGCCGCCCGCAGGATCAGCAAGGCAGGCTGCGGGAGCAAAACATCACCGCTTGCGCCGCTTGACCCCGCCGCGTTGCCCCGGACGGCCCGCAGTGGACCGCCCCTTGACGGCTGCGGCCTCGACCGCGTCCTGCACTTCGGACTGGCGCGCCAGCGGGTCATCGGCAATGGCCAGCTCCACGGCTTCCAGCCGCCTGACTTCATCGCGCAGGCGGGCGGCTTCCTCAAATTCCAGGTTCTCAGCGGCCTTGCGCATCTCGGTGCGCAGCGCGTCCAGATGCGCGGTAAGGTTCGCGCCGGGTTTCACCTTGTCCACCTGGGCGGTAACACGCGCCATATCCGTGTCGCCCTGCCACATGCCGGCCAGAACATCCTCGACATTCTTGCGGACCGTCTGCGGGGTGATGCCATGTTTTTCGTTATAGGCGATCTGCTTGTCACGGCGGCGGCTGGTTTCCGCAAGCGCGCGTTCCATCGACCCGGTAATCTTGTCGGCATACATGATCACGCGCCCGTCGGCATTGCGCGCCGCACGCCCGATGGTCTGCACCAGTGACGTTTCAGACCGCAGGAACCCTTCCTTGTCGGCGTCCAGAATGGCCACCAGACCGCACTCGGGAATATCCAGGCCCTCGCGCAGCAGGTTGATGCCGATCAGCACGTCAAACGCCCCCAGCCGCAAATCGCGCAAAATCTCGATCCGTTCGATCGTGTCGATATCGGAATGCATGTAGCGCACGCGAATGCCCTGTTCATGCAGGTATTCGGTCAGATCCTCGGCCATGCGCTTGGTCAGCACGGTCACCAGAACGCGCAGGTCACGCAGCGCCACTTTGCGGATTTCATCCAGCAGATCATCCACCTGCATATGCACAGGACGGATTTCCACCTGCGGGTCGATCAGGCCAGTGGGGCGGATCACCTGTTCGGTGAACACGCCGCCGGTCTGTTCCAGTTCCCATCTTGACGGTGTGGCCGACACAAACACCGATTGCGGGCGCATCGCGTCCCATTCCTCAAATTTCAGGGGGCGGTTATCCATGCAGGATGGCAGCCGGAATCCGTGTTCGGCCAGCGTGAACTTGCGCCGGTAGTCGCCCCGGTACATGCCACCGATCTGGGGCACAGACACATGCGACTCGTCCGCAAACACAATGGCGTTGTCAGGAATGAATTCAAACAGGGTCGGCGGGGGTTCGCCTGGCGCACGGCCCGTCAGATAGCGCGAATAATTCTCGATCCCGTTGCAGACGCCGGTGGCTTCCAGCATTTCCAGATCGAATTTCGTGCGCTGCTCCAGTCGCTGCGCCTCCAGCAGCTTGCCGTCAGACGTCAACTGGTCAAGACGCTGCTGCAATTCATGTTTGATGCCCTTGATCGCCTGCTGCATGGTCGGGCGCGGGGTCACATAGTGGCTGTTTGCATAAATCCTGATCTGTTCGAAACTGTCGGTCTTTGCCCCGGTCAACGGGTCGAATTCGGTGATCCCTTCCAACTCATCGCCAAAGAATGACAATTTCCATGCGCGGTCTTCAAGGTGGGCGGGCCACAGCTCTATGACGTCGCCACGCACGCGAAATGACCCGCGCTGAAAGGCGGCATCGTTGCGGCGGTATTGCTGGGCGACCAGTTCGGCCATGATCTGGCGGGGGTCATAGGTCTGACCCGCCTGCAGATCCTGCGTCATTGCCGAATAGGTTTCAGCCGAACCGATGCCGTAGATACACGATACCGATGCCACGATGATCACATCATCGCGTTCCAGAAGCGCGCGGGTGGCCGAATGGCGCATCCGGTCGATCTGTTCGTTGATCTGGCTTTCTTTCTCGATATAGGTGTCGGACCGGGCCACATAGGCTTCGGGCTGGTAGTAATCATAGTAGCTGACGAAATACTCCACAGCATTGTCGGGAAAGAAGCCCTTGAATTCGCCATAAAGCTGCGCGGCCAACGTCTTGTTGGGGGCAAGGATGATAGCGGGGCGCTGGGTTTCCTCGATGATCTTCGCCATCGTATAGGTCTTGCCGGTGCCGGTCGCGCCCAGAAGCACCTGATTCTGCTCGCCCGCATTCATCCCCTCGACCAGTTCCGCGATCGCGGTGGGCTGGTCACCTGCGGGCAGGAACGGGCTGGACATGCGAAACTGCCTGCCCCCTTCCAGTTTCGGACGGGTCAGGACATCGGGACGAGGGGCGGGCTGGTTCAGGTTATTATGCGGCATGGGACCATGTGTTTTCCTGTCTTCGCCATACTTGGTCTTTTGGCCCCGGCATTCAAGTCGCATTCGCCATCTCTATCGCTGATAGACCCCGTGCGCGGGACTGCTATAATTCGCGCCAAGATGACAGTCATTGTCCAGCGTTACGCCACCCTCCTGCGCCTTGCCCTGATTCTGGGGCTGTTGGCGCTGGCCTTTGCCCTGAGCACCGATTTCCAGCGCATCGCGGCCGGTGTGGCGGTGTTTCTGCTGGGCATGATGATGCTGGAAGACGGGTTCAAGGCACTGGGCGGCGGTGTGCTGGAACGTATTCTGGCGCGCACGACCAGCACCTTGCCCCGCGCGATGGGGTTTGGCCTTGCGGCAAGTGCCATCACGCAGTCCAGTTCGCTGATTTCCGTAATTTCGATTTCCTTCCTCAGCGCGGGGTTGATTACGTTGCAGGCGGGAATCGGCATCATTTTCGGGGCCAATCTGGGCACGACAACAGGGGCCTGGCTGATTGCGGGTGTGGGGGTCAAGGTCGATATTGGTGCCTATGCCTTGCCTTTACTGACGCTGGGCATAGTGCTGATGTTCCAGCGCGGCAGCCATAGTCGCGGTGCGGGGCAGGTGCTGACCGGTATCGGATTGCTGTTTCTGGGCATTGCCTTCATCAAGGACGGGTTCGACACGTTCAGCGCCGGTTTTGACCTGACACAGCTGGCGCTTGACGGGGTTGTCGGGCTGCTGGTCTATACCGGCATTGGGGCGCTGGCCACGGTTGTCATGCAGTCCAGCCATGCAACCATGCTGCTGGTCATCACTGCGCTGGCCACCGGGCAGATCGGCTATGACAACGCGCTGGCCGTGGCCATCGGGGCAAATATCGGCACTACGGCAACTGCATTGATCGGCGCAGGGTCAGCCAATTATCAGGGCAAGCGGCTGGCACTGGCGCATCTGATCTTCAACACCATGACCGCTCTTGTCGCGCTGGCGCTGATTGTGCCCTTGCGGCTGGTGGTTGATGGCATAAGCGACATTCTGGGCATTGGCGAAAGTGATTTTGCACTGCGCCTCGCGGTGTTTCATACCTTGTTCAACCTGCTGGGTATTGCGCTGATGATTCCGCTGATTCCACGCCTGATAACGCTTATCGAACGCCGCATTGCCGCACCCCCGCTTGGTATCAGCCGACCACGCTACATCGGGGCAGAACTGGGTGATTTCCCCGCCCCGATCCTGACCGCATTGCACAAAGAACTTTGGCATATGTACCAGAACACTGTCGGGCTGATCTGTGCGGGGCTGAACATGCGACTGGATGACCTGCGCGCATCAAAAGACGTGGCGACAACCATTTCCCGCAGCCGCGAATCGATCCGCGTGGATTTCGACCGCCGCTATCAGGACAAGGTCAAATCCCTGCATGCCGAGATACTGGCGTTTGCCACCAGCAAAGCCGCGCTGCCCTTGCCCGAACCGGCCCTGACCCGCTTGCAGGAGTTGCGCGACGGCGCGAACGCACTCGTGCGCGCGGTCAAGGCCGCCAAGCATATGCGCCCGAATATTCAGCGTTTCACACAGGACGATATGGGCGCGATCACCGCACTTTATGACGGGCTGCGCACGCAGATCGGCGAATTGATGGTGGCGATTGCGCAACTGGAAAGCCAGCCCGCGATCCAGCAAAACGCCCTGACCTTGCTTGAAGAACGTGCCCTTCCGGCCCGGACATATGCAATTCAGTCCCGGCGTGCCGAAAGGCTGCTGCAGGCCCGGCAGATTTCGGCCGCCGACGCCACCTCTTTTCTGAATGACACGCATTATACCGAAACACTGCTTCTGGCGCTGCAGGACGCGGCGCTGGCCTGTTTGCGTGACAATGACAGCGACCCGGCCGGCCTCGACCCCCGCCCGGACCCCCTTGAGACAGAGGCGTGAATATCATGAAACCTACAGCAAACTGGTGCTGAAACATCCTGTTTGGGGCCTGCCGCTGTGGCGGTTGGTTCCGCGCCCTGCTTCCTGTCGGGTATCAGCGAAGAACGGCACCGCGACATTTCGGTAACCGCGATGATGGCCAATGCCCCCGAAGAAGCCGAACGGATGGAAAAGGGGCTGCAAGAAATCCAGTCCGCATTCTATGTCGATAGCGTCGCCGCGAAGATGGGCAGCTTCGTTGACATTGATGCCCCGTTCGCTGCACCTGCCACAGCCGAATAGTCTTCCGTGAAGGTCGGAAAACACCGGCCGCTAGCGCAGGTCTCAGAAAACCGGTTCCCATTTTTTTTGCTTCCCGAACCTGCGTTGACGACAGGTCAGATCATGTTGCGCAATTGTGGTTTGCGCTGCATGGTCTTTTCGTGTTGATCGCGGCTGCATCAATGCGGGTAGTGGTTATCGCAGCAGCACGACCCCAACCACCGACAGGGTAATCAGCGTGATCGCAACACCTTCGCGCGCGCTGATCCGCTCGCCAAAGAACAACACTGCCGCCAGCAACGAGAAAATCACCTCGACCTGCCCAACGGCAAAGACCATGGCGGCGTTTTGCAGGGTGAAGGCCGTAAACCAGCACAGGCTGCCCGCCATTCCGGTCACTCCGATCCAGACAGCAGTGCGATGTGCTGCCATCACCCGCCCCACCTGACCGGGTTCGCGCCATGCCAGCCATAGCGACAGCGCCGCGGCCTGCAACACGGTCACGATCGCCAGCGACAGTCCCGCCCGCAACAAGGGATCGGTGCTCGCAATCTCAAGCGTAGCAGCGCGGTAGCCTACGGCCGAAACCGCAAAGCACGCCCCCGAGATCAGCCCCAGCGCAGCCGCGCGATTGCACAGACGCGCCCACCAGCGCCCGCCAATATCTGGCATTTGCGACAGGATCAGCACGCCGACCAACCCAAGAAGGACCGCGCCCATCGCGGGCCAGGTTATCCTGTCACCAAGGATCACAAACCCGACAAGCGCGGTCTGCACGACTTCGGTTTTCTTGAAGGTGATCCCGACTGCGAAATTGCGTTCGGCAAACAGCGCCACAACGCACCATGTCGCAAGAATCTGCGCCAACCCGCCGATGGTCGCATAGACCCAGAATTCTGCTGTCACCGCAGGCCATGCCTGCCCGCTGGCAAGCAGATATCCAAGCGCCAGTGCCACGATGAAAGGCACAGAATAGACGAACCGCGCCAGTGTCGCGCCCCAGGCGCTGAGCGGCCCCATGCTGAGCTGCTTTTGCAACATGAAACGCAACGTCTGAAACGCTGCTGCGGCAATCGAAAGGGCGATCCATGGCTCCATGCGCCTTTATGTGTTAAAAACAAATGCTTGGCCAGCCAGATATCAGAACCCCCTGTTGCCCGCGCTTACACACCAAAGACAGATCGCACGAAGCCGGAAGACAGCGGCTTGGCAAACGTTCTCAAATCGTCCGGCTTGTCAGAGGTGCCGGGCAATGATGAGGGAATTCCCCTGAAGATTAACTACTTGAAGGAAAAAATGGCAGCCCGTAGGGGAATCGAACCCCTCTTTCCAGGTTGAAAACCTGGCGTCCTAACCGATAGACGAACGGGCCACGCTGGCGGTGAGGCGCTGTTTAGGCAAAGCGCGCGACCAGCGCAAGTGGTTTTCTTGCAGAATGCCACATGAAATGGGCAGTTTTTTCATTCAGACAGCATCAGGCGCTGCGGCATCATCCAGCCGCAACTGCGGGGTCTGGCGCCCCCCCCAGCTATTGATCTCAATTTGTCCTGCCAGATGGACCCTGCGCCCCTGCGCCGCAGTCAGAAAAGCGCCCAGACCGGTTTCGAATGCGCGGAAGGCAACAGCGTCCAGCGCCGGGCCGTGATCGCCACCGAAACGCAGCCGCAGATGTGATTCGCCCATCGGCCGTGTGGACCGGATCGCCATATCGGCAAAGGCAAAGCGCGGCGCGCGCATGCTGGCGCCGAATGGCCCCGCCCGGTCAAGCTGGTCAATCAGTTCGGGGGTCACTGCCCCCGGCATCAGCAGGCCATCCAGTTTCAGGCTGGAAACCTCTCTGTCGGCGGCTCCTTGCCGCGCCAGAAGCTCCCCCAAGCGGTCCATGGCATCCTGCAGTTGCGCGCGCGCCACGGTCAGGCCTGCGGCCATCTTGTGCCCGCCGCCTTTCAGCAACAGTCCTTCATGTGCCAGTCGCTGTATGGCCGCGCCCAGATCGACCCCCGGCACGGACCGCCCGGACCCTTTGCCCAGATCGCCGTCCAGCGAAATGACAATGGCGGGGCGGTCTGTCGCTTCTTTCAGTCGGGCGGCGGCAATGCCTATGACGCCCGGGTGCCAGCCTTCGCCAGCGGCCCAGACCAATGGCCCGTCCACCCCGCGCGTTTCCGCCTGCTTCAGCGCGGCAGCGCGCACCTGCGCTTCAATCTCGCGTCGTTCGGCATTCAGGGTTTCCAGCTTCTCGGCAAGGGCCGTGGCTTCATGCGGGTCATCGGTGGCCAGCAGGCGCGCACCCAGATCCGCCGCGCCGATCCGCCCGCCTGCATTCACACGCGGCCCCAGCACAAACCCCAGATGATAGGCCCGTGGTGACGTGTCCAGCCGGGCAATGTCAGCAAGGGCGCGCAGGCCGATGCGCTTGCGTTCCGCCATCACACGCAGGCCTTGCCGCACGAAGGCGCGGTTGACACCGATCAGCGGCGCAACATCGGCCACGGTCGCCAGCGCAACCAGATCCAGCAACCCCATAAGGTCGGGGCCGGTCTGACCGGCTGTTCGCAGCTGCCGGTTACTTTCGACAAGCATCAGAAACACCACAGCAGCAGCGCAAAGATGGCCCAGATCGGTGGTTTCATCCTGCCGGTTGGGGTTCACAACCGCCACCGCGTCAGGCAGGGTTTCGCCGCCCAGATGGTGGTCCAGCACAATGACATCCGCGCCTTTTGCCGCCGCGACCGGGCCATGACTTAGGGTGCCGCAATCAACACAGATGATCAGGTCATGCGTGTCCGCCAACTCGGCCATGGCGGTGTCATTCGGTCCGTATCCTTCGTCAATACGGTCGGGAATATACAATGTGGCGCGGCATCCCATATCGCGCAACCAACAGATCAACAGCGCCGCAGACGCGCCGCCATCCACATCGTAATCCGCAAAAATCGCGATACGTTCGCGCTGCGTCACTGCATGCAAAAAGCGCGCTGCGGCTTTTTCCATGTCCAGCAAGCTGCGGGGGTCCGGCAAATGGTCGCGCAATGTGGGCGCAAGATAGCTTTCGGCCTGATCCGGTAAAACCCGGGCGCGGGCAAGCACAGCGCAGACCGCACGCGGCAGTGCGGTTGCCTGCGCTATGGTTTCGGCCAACCGGTCGCAGGCCGCATCCGGCCCGGTCCAGCGCCGCCCGGTGGCAGATGACGCCACGCCAAGAAAGGGGGGGGCGTTATCCATCACACAGGATCGCGCTGACGGGTTTTGCGTCCAGAAATTCACCATGCAGATGGGCGATGGCCATGTCGTGAATTTGCGCGGCGCTGAATGTCGGGGGTCCGGTGTGCCAGCTTGTATCTGCATTGCTGGTAAATGCGGCGCAGGCATCATGTGCCAGTGTCACCTGAAACCCCAGATTGGCGGCCATCCGGCATGTGGTGGACACGCAATGTGGTGTGGTCAGCCCTGCAATGACCAGTGCGTCCAGATCATGAACGCGCAGCCAGTCTTGCAGCCCTGTCCCGATAAATGCTGAATTGACCTGCTTTTCGAACACCGCCTCACCGTCCTGCGGGCCAAGCCCCTCAATCCAATCAGCGCCTGCACCCGTCAGCGGACTTCCTGCGTCACGGCTCAGATGGCGAACATGGACAACTGCCGCACCCGCCGCGCGCCAGGCAGCAAGCAAGCGCGCGGCATTTGCTTCCGCATCAGGGTTATTCCGCGCCCCCCAGACAGGCGCAGAAAAACCCTTCTGGAAGTCGATCAACAGCAAGGCCGTGTTCTGTTCCGGTTTCATCTTGCCCAAAATACTCCGGGGGGAAGGGGGCGCGCCCCCGTTTTTTGGCTCAGAGCGGGGTGCGATAGCTCATGCGCCGCACTGATCCGGTTTTCGACCGCATCAACAAGGTATCAGTCGTAACCCAGCCCGGTTCAGTCCGGATGCCCTTGACGATGGACCCGTCGGTTACACCAGTCGCGGCGAAGATCACATCACCGGTCACCATTTCATCGCGGGTATAGATCTTGTTCAGATCTTCGATTCCGGCGCGGCGGGCGCGGCCAATCTCATCGTCATTGCGGAACAGAAGCCTGCCATAAATCTGGCCGCCCATGCATTTCAGCGCGGCTGCCGCCAGAACCCCTTCGGGCGCGCCACCAGACCCCATATACATGTCGATCCCTGTAAGTTCGGGTTCGGCACAATGGATCACCCCGGCAACATCGCCATCCATGATCAGCCGGATCGCGGCGCCCGTGGACCGCAGATCGGCAATCATGTCCTCATGCCGGGGGCGTTCCAGTACACAGACGGTAATATCGGATGGCGCGCAGCCTTTGGCTTTGGCCAGGGCGCGCACGCGCTCCGACGGGGACATGTCCATGGTCACTGTGTCGGTGGCATAGCCGGGGCCGATGGCCAGCTTGTCCATATACACATCCGGAGCATGCAGCATGGTGCCACGCGGGGCCATGGCGATAACGGTCAGCGCATTCGGAAAATCCTTGGCGGTCAGCGTCGTGCCTTCCAGCGGGTCCAGTGCAATGTCCACTTCAGGACCGTTGCCGTTGCCCACTTCTTCGCCGATATACAGCATCGGGGCTTCGTCGCGTTCGCCTTCGCCAATGACTACGCGGCCCGCAATGTCGAGCATGTTCAACTGCGTGCGCATGGCGTCGACTGCGGCCTGATCGGCTGCTTTTTCATCACCGCGCCCGACCAGTTTGGCTGATGCAAGCGCGGCCGCTTCTGATACGCGCGCAAGCCCAAGGGAAAGCATGCGGTCATGAAATTCGGGTGACGTCGTCATTGCGGAGTTCCTTTGCAAAATGCGCTTTGGCGTTATCTAGACCCCTGCGGATGCATGACACAAGCCTTGACTGGCGTGGTTGCGCCAACTCTGCGCGCGAATGCGCGCAAAACCACTCAATCTTCCTCTATCGCCATTGCAACCGGCTCCCCGACAAGGACACCGGTTTTGACGGCCAGTGCACTGGCATGATCGATGGCATCGCGCGTGGTCTTATGCGTGATGATGACGACAGGGGCGCGCGTGTCCTGGTGGCCGTATTGGCGCATCCGGTTGATGGACACACCCGCATTGCCCAGGGCTTCGGCCACTTTGGCAAGTGCGCCGGGTTTGTCCAGCAACGACATGCGCAGATACCAGGGTTTGGCCGCTGTCGCCTTGGCCGACACGGCAGCTTGCAGCGTTGTCGCGGGCTGACCGAAAACCGGCAGATGCATGCCGCGCGCAATATCGACCACATCACCGATCACCGCACTGGCGGTTGGCCCTTCACCTGCGCCGGGACCGCGCAGGATGACCTGCTCAACGGCGTCACCTTCAATGACGATCATGTTCATGCCGCCCTTCAACTGCCCCAACGGGCTGTCGGCAGGCACAAGGCATGGGGACATGGACTGTTCCAGCCCCCGGCCTGTGACGCGCGCAACCCCCAGCAGCTTGATGCGCAGGCCCAGATCGGCAGCGGCGCGGATATCCTCGATGGAGATGCGTTCAATGCCTGATGTCTGGATGGCGTCGAAATCAGGCTTTACCCCGAAGGCGATGGCCGAAAGCAGCGTCAGTTTATGCGCGGCGTCAATCCCGCCCACATCCAGTGTCGGGTCCGCTTCAAGATAGCCAAGCTGGCTGGCTTCATCGAACACGGTTTCATAGGGCAGACCGGCGTCTTCCATGCGCGTCAGAATGTAATTGCAGGTGCCGTTCATCACGCCTTTGATGCGGGTGATGCGGTTTCCGGCCAGCCCTTCGGACAGGGCCTTGATAACGGGAATCCCGCCCGCGACAGCCGCTTCGAACCGCAGCGCGACGCCCATTTCCTCGGCGCGTTCGGCCAGTTCCTGCCCGTGCAGCGCCAGCATCGCCTTGTTCGCGGTGACAATATCCTTGCCCGCGTCGATTGCAGCTTCGGTCAGGGCCTTGGCGGGGCCATTTTCCCCACCCATCAATTCGATGACCACATCCACGTCATCACGACGCGCAAGGGCTACGGGGTCATCTTCCCAGTCATATGCGGAAATATCGACGCCACGATTGCGGGTGCGGGATTTGGCGCTGACCGCTGAAATCACGATCTCGCGCCCCGTGCGCAGCGTCAGCAAATCCGCATTCCGCTGAATAATCCGGACAAGCCCGACCCCGACAGTGCCAAGCCCAGCAATTCCAAGTCGCAATGGGGATGTCATATGCCGCGCTCCGATTATGGATGAAAATCGCAGCCCTGTTAGCGCCTTGTGCCCGGGCTTGCAATGCGGGCCTGTGCTATTTCCGCCAATGCAGGGGGTATGCGCAACGCTGCGCGGGGTTTCAGTCCGACGTCTGGCGCTGCCGCTGCAGCGCCACGGCAAGGGCTTGCTTCAGATCAGCCGTCTTGTAGGGTTTGCCCAGCACCGCGACGAAGCCCTTCTCGTAATAGGTGGTGATCTGGTCCTGCATAATATTTGCTGTGGCCGCGATGGCCAGCGGCGGGGTACTGCCGTGAAAAGCAGCCTTTTCGCAAATACAATTCAGCGCCTCGAACCCGTCCATCACCGGCATGGAAATATCCAGAAGCAGGACATCATATTTGCCGGGCTGCCAGCGCGTACAGGCTTCCTGCCCGTTTTCCGCGAAATCCGCGGCAACCCCAGCCTTGCGCAGCATCGCCTTCAGGATGGTGGTGTTGGTGCGGTTATCCTCTGCCACCAGAACATGCAGCCCGTCCGGCAATACGCATGGTGTGCTTTCGGTCGCAGCCGGGGTGATCTGGGCCAGTGGCAGCGGCAGCCGCAGCGTGACGCTTGTTCCCTGCCCGGGGGCACTGGAAACGTCGATATGGCCATTCATTATCTGGACCAGCTTCTGCACGATTGACAATCCCAGCCCGGAACCGCCGAAACGGCGCGTCACCGAATTGTCGGCCTGCTCGAATTCGTTGAACACGCGCCCAAGCTGATCGCGCGTCATGCCTATACCGGTGTCGGCAATGCAAAACGCAAGTTCCTTGTCCGAAATTGCCTTCGCACTCACCATGATGGTGCCGCTTTCCGTGAACTTTACCGCATTTCCAAGGATGTTGCCCAGAATCTGGCCCAGACGGTTCGCGTCGCCCAGACGGGCCTGTTCCAGTCCGGGGTCAAGTTCCAGTTTCATTTGCAGGTCCTTGGCATGCGCATTCACACCATGCAACGATTGCAGGTGATGCAACAGTTGCGCAGGCACGAATGGCGCGGGATCAAGTTCCATTTTCCCGACTTCTATCCGCGCAAGATCCAGAATGTCATTCAGGATTGTCAAAAGCGTGTCGCCGGACGCGCGGATCGTATCCAGCATATGCGCCTGCGGTTGCGACAAGGGTGTGTCCGCCAGCAAATCGGCCATGCCCAGAATACCGTTCATGGGCGTGCGGATTTCATGACTCATATTTGCCAGAAAGGTAGATTTCGCGCGGTTTGCAGCTTCTGCCTTTTCGCGGGCAAGATGCAGTTCGGTAACATCCGTGCGCAGGCCAACGCGCCCGCCATCGCGCGTCGGCATTTCGCAAACGCGCAGGATACGCCCGTTTGTCAGCCGCTGTTCGAACACACGTTCGGCGTGGCGGTCATGGGCGATATTGCGGGCGAACCATTTGTCTTCCTGGCCCAGGGCATCTGCGATTTCGCCCGCATCCAGCGACGCTTGCAGGATCGCGCCGAACTGCGCGCCTTCTACCAGTGCCGATGCGGATTTGGGGTAAATCTCGCGGTATCTTGAATTTGCCAGAACAAGCCGGTCATTGGCATCGAACAGGATGAACCCGTCCTGAAGCGCCTCGACTGCGGAATATAACTGCGCCATCGCCGATTCAGCTGCCTGTTCCGCGGCGTTTGCCTGTTCCCGCGCCTCGATCAGCGGCGTAATATCCGACCCGACCCCGCGATACCCCTGAAACACGCCATTGCCATCATAGAAGGGCACACCGCTGGCGCGCAGCCAGACCTTTTCGCCGTTCTTCTTGCGTATCCAGTAGACGAAATTGCTGAAAGGTTCGCGCGCATCCATCGTGGCGCGCAGGTCTTCCAGATCCGAGCGGACCTTCATATCAGGGTTATGCGCGTTCAATTGCGTGCGGGTTTTTCCGATATGGGCGGGGGCTTCGCCCACTGTGCGTTCATACCCGCCTGAAACATAGGTGAACCGCTGTTCAGCATCCTGTTCCCAGAACCAGTCTGAACTGCTGTCGGCGATATCGACCAGGCGTTTTTCGGCCATGTCGCGTGCGTTAAGCGCGCTTTCCAATGCATCGCGGGCGGACAGAATGGCCTGTTCGCGCATGACTTCTTCGGTGACATCCAGTGCGATGCCGGACATCTGCAGGGCCTGACCATCTGATCCATGCAGCACGACATTGCCACGCAGATGCACCCACACCCAACTGCCATCAGCATGTTGCAGGCGCAGTTTCGTATCCAGATGGTTGGTGTGCCCGGCGAGTATGGATTCGAATTCCGTGTCGATCTTGAGTTTGTCATCAGGATGAAGCATCCGTCTGAATTCCGCCACACCAAGTATATCACGCTTGATCTGGCGGCCCAGCATCTCACCCCAGACGTTGTTCACCATGGTGACGCGCGTGCTGAGATCCCATTCCCATGTACCGACGCAGGCCCCTTCGATAACCAGTTCCAGGCGCTGCTGGGCCTTGCGCAATTCAGTGACATCAAGGCACAAGGTCACCCGCCCACCGTCGGGCGTGTCCTTTTCGTGGACCCTGATCCAACGGCCATCGGACATGTGAAGTTCGGTTTCAAACCGCGGGCTTTTACGTTCGGTCATGTAGCGTTCAAGCCAGGCGTCTTGCTGTCCGACAGCATCCTTGTATTCGTGATGCGTCAGGCGCAGACGCATGATCTGTTCATAAGACATGCCGGGCCGGACATGTTTGCCCGATTGCGCAAACATGTCCTGATAGGGCGTGTTGCACAGCACCAGCCTGTCAAGCGGGTCAAAAATGGCAAATCCGTCAACCAGCGCTTCAACTGCGGCAGTCAGGCGCTGCCACGCATCTTCGGCATCCTGCTTGCGACGTTCGATTTCGGCTTCGTGGGCACGGCGGTCCGTCTGGTCGTGGACAAAATGCCAGATCGCCGGTTGCTCTGCGGTGTTTGTTGTCAGAACCCCGCTGAGTTTGACATGGGCAATTGACCCGTCTGCCCGGAAATAGGTCTGGTCTATCGGGCCGTAACGCCCGGTTTTCATGACGATCGCATGCTGCACCATCGCATCCTGCAGGCTACTTTCACTGACGATGGCGGCCATGTTCAGCTTCCGGAAAAGCGTACGGTCATAGCCGGAATCACGCAGGAATGCCGGGTTCGCATCCAGAAATGCGCCGGTGTGCAGATCGCTTTGCACAATCCCGATCGGCGAGGAATCGAATATCTGCTGCAACTGGTTTCTGCGCGTCTTCTCGCGCTGGGCGGCGTCCTGTTCAGATGTCATATCCCGGATGATGAAGACATAGCCGCCAGCAGTGCCTTGCCATTGCGCGGCGCGGGCTTCGAACCAGCGCTGTTTTCCGTCAATGGTCAGCCGATAGCGCTGGGGCGTTGCAGGGGTGCCGGTATCAACGGCTTTCATCAGGTCGGTGGCGATGCGCGCGGCTTCCGCAGGCAATGTCGCAATCAGGGATTCCCCCAGAAGCGCTTCATGCGGGTGTAGTTCCGACTGATCGGTTGATTGGTGAACCATGCAGATAATACCATGGCGGTCCACTTCCAGAATAAGGTCAGGCATTGCCGCCAGTGTGGCGGCCAACTGATCACGGCTTTCGCGCAGTGCCTGCTCTGCCTTCAGGCGCAGGTTCAGGCCACCGATCCCGTTTGCCACCGCCCGCAATAGGGACATGTCATCTTCGCTGAAATCGCGCGGGCCATTCACGGTATCATAGCCCACGAACCCGACAGGTCGCCCGTTTTCCACCACCGGCACAACCAGCAGCGACACCACACCCTGACTTTGCAGGATTTCGCGTTCGCTGGTCCGGCTATCAGGCAAATCATCAACCCGCGCGATATAGATGGATTCGTCGCGCAGGAAATGCGTGTACCACGGCCCGACAATGTCATGCGACATGCCTGGAAACTGGTCTTTCACTGGCTCGATGCCGGGTGCGACCCATTCGTGGGTATAGTCCCAGAATGTCTGGTCGCGTTGCCAGAACAGGTATGTCCGGTCCAGTCCCGCAGCGCGACCCAGTTCCCCAAGAGTGCTGTTGATAGCTTCGTCAGCGTCTTCGGTATTGACCCGCGCAAGCCGATTCAACAGTTCAATTGCAAGCCGTTCCAGACTGAATGCCGTCTGTGCCTGAACCATGGAATCGCTGTTCTTGTTCATTTCGGTCATTGGGGAGTGTCGCTGTCTATAAGCATTCAGTCAATCTGGAGTTGATATGTATCAAGGGTAATATTCCACAAAGGGGTTAACGGCCTCAGAATATGCAGCCCCCTTTTTGGCGGACACGAACGCCGTTTTCTGTGCTTTGTCCCCCGGAAGTCAGCGTTGTTCCAACTGATCCGCCAGCCTGCCCAGCATTTCCAGGCAGCGCCCGAGTTCGGAAACGTCGATATATTCATCAGGTTTATGCGCCTGCGCGATGGATCCCGGCCCACAGATAACCGACGGAATGCCGATGCTCTGGAACAATCCCGCTTCGGTGCCAAAGGGCACCAGCCCCGCACCATTCGCCCCTGTCAGCGCCATTGCCAGCGTGCGCGCAGGGTTCACCGGTTCCGGAATCAGCCCCACCACTTCGCCCACGATATCGGTTCTGATATCGGCTGCGGGGTATGTGGCCTGCATCTGATTGCGCAATATGTCCACAAACGCAGCCAGTTCTGCCTTGACGAAATCTGCATCTGATTGCTGGACAGGGCGCATTTCCCAATCGATCCGCGCGGTCCCGGCAATAATGTTGTGCACATGTCCGCCGCGCAGCGCGCCCACATTGATGGTGCTGTGCGGCGGGTCAAAGGGGCAATCGGCAGGCGCGCGGGTTTTCAGCACATCGCGCAATTCGACCAGTTTCAACACGATCCGCGCGGCAAAATCGACGGCATTCACACCCAGATCGGGGGCGGACCCATGCCCTTCAAGACCGGTGACATGGGTGGTGTATTCATAGCATCCCTTATGCCCGTCAATGACCTGCATCAGGGATGGTTCACCGATAATTGCGCCCATGGCGCGGAAATTCCGTTCCCGCAGCAGCGCAGTCAGGCGCTGGGCACCAAAGCAGCCGGTTTCTTCGTCATGGGTGAAGGCGAAATGCACAGGGCATGTCAGATCGCGCGCGGCGAATTCCGGGGCCATTGCCACACAGGCAGCAACAAACCCTTTCATGTCGCAGGTGCCCCGACCGTATAGCCGCCCGTCAGCTTCGGTCATGGCAAACGGATCATGGGTCCAGGGCTGATCCACGACGGGGACCACATCGGTATGGCCGGACAGAATGATCCCGTCATCTGTGTCCGGCCCGATTGATGCAAAAAGATTTGCTTGCAGGCCGGTCGCATCGGGCATCACCTCAACGCGCGCGCCGGCTTGTGTCAGCATATCCGCCAGATAGTCGGTGACCGCGCGGTTCCCATCTGCGGAAACAGACGGGAACGCGATCAGATTTGCCAGAATTTCCTTGCAGCGGGTCAACCGGTCAGTTGTATCCGTTTGCGTCATGCTGCGCGCCCTCCTGCCCCTGTCTGTCCATGGCTAACGGGCGCGGCGCGGCGGGTCAATCCACCGGGGGCGGATCAGTCTGAAACTGAAGGCTGGTGCAGACTTTGTCTGGCGCTAACGCTTTGCACGTCCGAAATCGGGGGCTGCGGTATCCTGACCCGCTTCGATGATCCCCCGGCGGATCGCGCGCGTGCGTGAGAAGTAGTCATGAAGCAATACACCATCGCCCGTACGAATTGCACGCTGAAGCGCGAACAGCTCTTCTGTGAAGCGGCCCAGCACCTCCAGGGTGGCTTCCTTGTTGGTCAGGAACACGTCGCGCCACATTGTGGGGTCAGATGCAGCGATGCGGGTGAAATCCCGGAACCCGGCGGCGGAATATTTGATTACTTCGCTGTCGGTTACACGGCGCAGATCATCGGCGACGCCGACCATGGTGTAGGCGATAAGATGCGGCGTGTGGCTGGTGACGGCCAGCACCAGGTCATGATGCGGCGGGTCCATCAGATCCACATGCGCGCCGATCCCCTGCCAGAAACTGACAAGACGTTCCAGCGCGGGCGCATCACCGCCGTCGAGAGGCGTCAGGATACACCAGCGGTTGTCGAACAATTCGGCAAAGCCCGCACGCGGGCCGGAATGTTCGGTGCCCGCCAGCGGATGACCGGGGATGAAATGAACATGTTCCGGCAGATGCGGGCCGACCGCGGCAATCACCGCCTGCTTGACGGAACCGACATCAGTGACAGTTACCCCCGGTTCAAGATATGGCGCGATTTCCTGTGCGATTCCGGCCATTGCGCCGACCGGCACGCACAGGACAACCAGATCCGCACCGACAACCGCTTCAGCCGCGGTGTCAAAGACAGCATCGACCAGCCCGATTTCAAGCGCAACCTGCCGGGTTTCGGCCGAACGCGCAGTGCCGGTAATTTCCCCGGCAAGGCCCGCACGCCGGATGGCATGCGCCATGGAAGACGCAATCAACCCCAACCCGACAAAGGCGACACGCTGGTATATTGCGCTCATGCCTGCCGCTCCATGAACTGGGTGATCGTATAGAGTACGCGCCGGCAAGCAGCTTCATCACCGATGGTAATGCGCAGACATTCCGGCAATCCGTAGCTGTCGACCTTGCGCACGATAAGCCCATCGGCCAGCAGTGCAGCATTACAGGCTTCTGCCTGCGCGGCATCACGGAAACGGGCCAGGACAAAATTGGCATGCGACGGATCAGTCGCTACCCCGATGGCGTTCAGCCGCTCTGCCAGCCAGGCGCGCATCCGTGCGTTTTCCGCAAGGCTGCGGGCAATATGCGCATCATCGGATAATGCGGCTTCGGCCACGTCCTGCTGGGTGGTGGACAGGTTGAAAGGCCCGCGCACCCGACTCAGCACATCAATGACATGCTGCGGCCCATAGCCCCAGCCCACGCGCAAGCCGCCCAGCCCGAACAGCTTGGAGAAGGTGCGCGTCATCACCACGTTCTGGCGCTGGTCCGCAAGGGCCGCGCCGCCATCATAGCCTTCGGCATATTCGGCATAGGCCCCGTCCAGAACCAGCAATGCCTGCGCGGGCAGATTATCCGCAAGGCGTTCCAGTTCCGAAACCGGCACCATTGTGCCCGTGGGGTTATTGGGGTTCGCGATAAACACCAGCCGCGTCCGGTCAGTACAGGCGGCAAGAATGGCGTCTATGTCGGTGGTCCGGTCCCGCTCCGGGGCGACAACAGGCGTCGCACCTGCCGCCAGCGCGGATATGCGATACATCAGGAATCCATGCTGACTATACACCACTTCATCACCCGGACCGGCATAAGCCTGGCACAGGAAGGTGATCACCTCATCTGAACCGGCCCCGCAAATGATACGCCCGGCATCCAGCCCGAAACGCGATGCAATCGCGGCCCGCAAGGCGGCATGATCAGTCGTTGGGTAGCGATGCAGTTCATGCCCCGCGCGCATATAGGCCTGCCGCGCCAGATCACCCGCCCCGAAAGGGTTCTCATTAGACGAAAGTTTGATGGCATCATCGCGCCCGGCAATCTTTGCGGTTCCACCCTGATAAAGGGCGATATCCAGAATACCAGGCTGCGGTTGAATGGCGGTGGTCATGCGGGGTTCCTCGGCAATACTCCGCGCATGTCATAGCGCCCCGCCCCCCCCGAGGCCAGACCAGAAGCACATCTGAAGAGCAAGTCGTCGCGGGCGTTGCACTTGTGCCGCGACAGAATTATTGCGGCGTACCGGGGTCGTCATCAGGCGCATCATCGAACCGGCCCAACTGGCTGGCGCGCGGGAATGTACCGGTTTCCGTGCGGGTGCGGGTTTCAAGCACCGGCCGGTTTTCCGACACCTCGGCGGAATCCTCGCGCAGGACGATATAAACGCCGCTGGCGATAATCACAGCAGCGCCCAGAACCGTGGCCCCGTCCAGCGACTCGCCGAAGAAGATTGCGCCAAACAGCGCGGCCCAGATGATTTGCGAATACTGCATCGGTGCAATCTGAACTGCGGAGGACAGCTTGTAAGCCGCGATCACGCACAGGCTGGCCACAAAGGCCATCGCCGCCATTGCCGCCCATGCCCCCAGATCCGCAAGTGGCATGGGTTGATAGACGAATGGCAGCGCCAAGCCCATAACCCCCAGATTGGCCATCAGCGGGTACACAAGCAAAACGACATTGCGTTCCTCATGGCCGATCTTGCGCACGATAATCGCGGAAACCGCCCCGCCGAATGCCCCCAATATTGCCGCCAGATGCCCAAGGCTGATTCCCACCCCCTGCCCCGGACGCAACACAATCAGCACACCAATCAACCCCAGCACAACTGCGCCCCCGCGCCGCCAGCCCACTTTCTCGCCCAGCATCGGCACCGATAGAAGCGTAATCAGCAGCGGCGTGGCAAACAGGATGGCGTAGACCTGCGTCATCGGCAAAACCGTGAAAGCGTAGAACACGCTTACCCCGGTCCACACCGCCGCAGCTGTACGCAATGCTGTCCAGCCCGGACGACGCGGCAACAGGTTGCCGTCGGTCTTGTCGCGCATCAGCATCAGGAACGCCAGCGGCAGACTCAGCAGCACGCTGAAAAACACGATCTGAACAGGGCTGTAACTGCCACCAAGCATCTTGACGACAACATCATGCGCCGAAAACAGCGCAAAGGCGCTTAGCGCCAGTAATGGCCCGGCCGCGCGCGTTCTGAATAGGCGATTCATCGGTATCTGTCTTTTGCAGCCCCTGTCATGATACCGCTATCATGCCTTCGCGCCGCCGATCAAGTCAGCTTTGCATTTGCGGCCAGTCAATCACCGCATCGCCTGCAAGCATACCCGGTTGCGCCCGATCAAACCGCAAATAGGCGATGGCGCGGTCCCCACTTTGGGTGAATAGCTGGCCCGCTGCCTTGCCACCCGCCATGATTGCAGTCCCGATTGGTGCCGCCCCGCGAATGGGCACAGTGACAAGCCCCTTGCGCAGCTCAGTCTTGTGATGCATGCGCGCCGTGACTTCCTGACCGACATAGCACCCTTTACGGAAATCGACGCCGTTCAGGCGCGGAAACCCGGCTTCCAGTATGAAGGTTTCGTTGGGAACAAGTTCTACGCCCGCTTCCGGAATACAATGCGCCACACGCAGCGCGTCCCAGTCGGTGCCGTCATCCGCCAATGCCTGCCCGTAAAGCCGCCAGCCCAATGCAGGGTGGCGCGGGTCCGGCACGGCCCCGTCAGGTGCTGGCCCCGTGCCCCGGCTGACCGGCAAATCCACCCGTTCCAGTGTGACAGGCGTGCGTAATTTATACATACTCAGGCGTTTGAACAGGTCATCCGCAAGCGGCGCCGCCACATCCAGAAGGATGCTGTCACCGTCCTGAACCAGAAAGAAATCTGCCAGATATTTGCCTTGCGGTGACAAAAGCGCGGCGTAAAGCGGGGTCTGCGGCGCAAGCCGCCTTGTGTCATTGGTGACAAGACCCTGCAAAAACGCTGCAGGGTCCGTGCCGGTCAGTCTGATAATGGCGCGTGTCAACGCATCCTCCTGCATGGGTGTGTCCTGACTATAGGCACAAGCCCGCGCACATCAACAGCGGCATCAATGCGCGGGGCGAATGAAGGTTCCGTTGCGCAGTTCGCGGATTGCCTGCTGGATCTCTGCCTGGGTGTTCATGACAATCGGGCCATGCCATGCAACCGGTTCCTGAATGGGAGCGCCCGACACCAGCAGGAACCGCACGCCATTTTCGCCCGCCTGCACGGTCACTTCCTCGCCGGTGCCAAAGCGGATCAGGGTGCGGTCCCCGGACATATCGCGAATGTTCACTTCCTGGCCCATGACCTCTTTTTCAAGCAGGATTCCGGTCGGTTGCGATGCGTCTGCAAACGCCCCCGACCCGGCAAACACATAGGCGAATGCCCGGCGATAGGTATCAACCTTGAAGGTTTTGCGCACGCCCGGCGGAACAGATATGTCCAGATATTGCGGGTCTGCGGCGATCCCGTCAACGGGGCCGCGCTTGCCCCAGAATTCACCAACGACAACACGCACGCGGGTGCCGTCATCATCAATCACATCGGGAATATCAGCCGCTTTCACGTCCTGATAGCGTGGCGCAGTCATTTTCAGACTGCCGGGCAGGTTTGCCCAAAGCTGGAAACCGTGCATCTGGCCACTGGTATTACCGCGCGGCATCTCCTGATGCATGATGCCCGATCCCGCAGTCATCCATTGCACGTCACCCGCGCCAAGCATGCCCCGGTTGCCCAGACTGTCGCCATGCTCCACCTCGCCCGCCAGAACATAGGTGATTGTTTCAATGCCCCGGTGCGGATGCCAGGGAAAGCCGCGCAGATAATGCTCTGGCACATCGTTGCGGAAATCATCGAACAACAAAAACGGGTCCAGCTCGCTCGGATCCTGAAAACCGAACGCGCGATGCAGATGTACCCCCGCGCCTTCAAGCGTGGGAACGGATTTACGGGTTTCCAGCGTGGGACGAATGGACATTGCGCACTCCGATCAATGTTCTGACCAGCGCACCCCTTGCATTCAGTTGCATCGGGGGGATGCTCCGGTCTTCTGATAACGCATGTGCGGGAAACGGAAATCCGGTGCCCAGTTTGTCCCGCAACATGCCATGACTTGTCACAAAGATCAGCCTGTGCACATAAGTTACAAGTGCGGTTTTGTGAACTCCCGGTGTTCAAATGCGCACAACCCGCATGAAGCGCGCCTTATGCCAGGTTCACGCCCGGACACTGCCGCGTGCGCAAGTCCACCTGCATCCCCGCGCCAACCTTTTTATGACGCATTCGCGGAAGCGGAAAACCGGTTCCCACTTTTGCGCGACACACGCTAACGCGAAACGCCATAGCCAATGGCAGCGGCAATCACGATGGCAAGACACAACAACGCGACCCACCTGCGCGGAGGGGCACCCATCCGCGCAATGTCGGGCGGCGCGCCGAATCCGGCGGTGCGGGTTTTCCCATCGCATTTGCCCGCGCGCATATCACGCGCGAAAGCGCCCAGCAGCCTGCCGTCCAAAACCGGGTCTTCGGGCTGGTCAGCGCCGCCGCCCCGTTCACGCGCATTATACCGCCGCCGTGACCGCATATCCGGCCAGCGGGACCATACATCTCGCGGCAGATGAACAGGTACCCGGACGGTGGCCGGGTTGGCAATAATGCCCACCCTAGCCTGCCGCATCGGCAAAGCTTCTGTTCGTCGCATGCTGTCACACCCTTGTCTTGCGCCGGAAATGCCAACAGCACCGAACCGGCAGTAATGCCCGGCATTCAGGATGGCACATGCCTGTTAAGGATCGGTTACTCCTGCGTCAGCCGACGCAGCCCCGGCAGACAGAGCGTATCTCGTTCATCCGCACCCTGACCCGCTGATTTCTTATGTTCTGGAAGTAGAAAGCCGGTTCCTGCATCCCAAATAGCGCGAAACCCGTCGCACTATCGGCGGGCCGTCCCGCGGCCTGCCGATTTGGGGGGTATCAGCGCTAACTTCTCATGTCGGCGCGTGGCAGCCGCATTAGCGGCCTGTGCAGAAATGTTCTGCGCGGTCCCCGAACGCCCGGTAACGCGCCCAGAATGCGTTGTCGCGGTCGCTTTTGGACATGCGCACATCCTGCGCCAGTTGCGGATCGCGGAAAAAGGCTGCTGCGCGGCGCTGTTCCGAACGTGTCAGCGTTTCATTCGCGACAGAACCAATGCACCGGCACAGCGCGCGTGTCGCCTGTGGCCGGTCCGATCGCAGGCAAGCGGATTCAATCGCGCTGGCGGCGGCGGTACTGGGGATTGCGGGAAGGACGACTGCCGAAAGGATGGCGGCCAACAGGGTTCTTTTCATTCTGCCCTCGATTCTTTCTGATCCTGAGATGCTGTCGCCGATTCTAACGACCGGTTGGTTAACAAAATAACAGCATACTGCCTCGGGGTGGGGTTTACCGCCGCAGTCTATCAGATTTATGCGCAATTTTGCCAATGTTTTTGCCGCATTGGGCAGGATGCCACAGACGCCTGCACCTTATGTCTTACATCTTGGGGTGGGGGGGCATGACGACCACTACCTCTAGCAAACACAGGCCACGGAATGCGCCCTTGCACGGGGTGCTACCGGATCATTTACTGCGCATTTCCACAGCACAGATGATGGAACTGGCAAGAATCAGGAACCGGCCATCGATTCGGGTGCCCTGCGCAAACCCCGGCACATCCTGACGCAGAATGGCGGTGAAACGCATTGTCGCCAGATCGGGTGTCAGGTCCAGCGCATGAAAATCAATCAGGCAGCGGCTGATCTGATATTGCGCCTTGTACACCGCTTCCTTGGCGGAAAACAACAACTTGGCAAAATTCCCGCGTTGCGTGGGGCCGAGCGCCGCCAGCCAGAGCAGGTCGTTCTGTGTGCAGATTACAGGCCACAGGTTCGGTTCCAGTGGCGTGGCAAGTTCCATGTCAATGCCCAGCGCCCGGATGGCAGGGTCGTCGGTGACAACCGCAAGCGCATCATGGCCAGTATGGGTAATGGACCCGACAAGACCCGCAGGCCAGATTGGCGCGCGGTCATCGCCTTGCAGCACTGGGCGCGGCATATGGCCAAGCTGTTCCATGGCGTTACGCGCGGCAGCGCGACCGGACGCGAATTCGCGCGCGCGCGGGGCGGAGACCTGCTCGATCGCCAACACCTCATCCCCCAGCAGGCGCGGCATGGGGGCTTTGGGGTCTGCCCAGCCCATGGCCACTGTGTCGCTGAAAAGGGAGCGCGCATAATCCGCGCTGGAAAACTGCTGCAGAATCATTTCCCCCCGGACCTTTCTGCGCGCATCGCGCGGCGGCGGGCCATAGCCTGCATTCGGTCCGATGACGGCGCAGCGGCGTCCGTTTTCGTTGCCACAGGTCTTGCCACGGGCGTATGCAGTTGTGTGACAGGCGCAGGCGTAAGCGGGCGTTGCTTGCTGTCCAGATGCCGCGCCAACTCGCCCAGCACCGGAAAGCGGAACAGATCCGTTATCGACAATCCGGGTATATTCAACCGCGCGCGCATTTCGCGATGCGCCTGCACCGCCAGCAATGAATGCCCCCCCAGATGGAAGAAGTTATCCCCCTGTCCGACCTGCGCAACACCAAGGACATCACACCAGATGGCGGCAATCCGGTTTACCGTGTCGCCGCCCCCTTCCGGGACACCAGTGTCCGCCATTGACGCCGGTTGTTGGCGGATGCTGGGGGCAGGCAGGGCCTTGCGGTCAATCTTCTTGTTCGGTGTCAGGGGCATTTCGGCCAGCGGCATGAAATGCGCGGGCACCATATGTGCGGGAAGCTGTGCTGCCAGTGCGGCGCGCAAATCCCCTGACGGACTGCCAGTGTAATAGGCCACCAGCCGCATATCCCCGTCCCGGTCTTCGCGGGCGATAACAACAACGGCAGTTATGCCCGGTTGCGCTTCAAGCGCGGCTTCCACCTCCCCCAGTTCGATGCGATATCCCCTGATTTTCACCTGATGGTCCACACGACCAATGAAATCAATGCCATGCGGACCCTGACGCACCAGATCACCCGTGCGGTACAGCCGCCCTGCCCCGAACGGGTTGGGGATAAAGCGTTCGCTGGTCAGTGCGGGCCGGTTCCAGTACCCGCGCGTGACACCATCGCCGCCGATAAACAATTCACCTTCCTGTCCCGGCGCAACTGGCTGCAAACTGTCATCAAGGATATGAATCTGCGTGTTGGCAATGGGCGTTCCGATGCCCACGGTGCCCACCCCCCCGGTGCTGGGCAGGGTCGTTGACCAGATGGTGGTTTCAGTGGGGCCATACATATTCTGGACCGGTTGGCCGGTCAGGCTGGAAATGTCGCGCGCCAGGGGGCCTGGCAGGGCTTCACCGCCGATCATGACATTGCTGACCTGCGCAATTGCCGCACGGCTGCTGTCATCCGCGACCAGCATGCGCGCCATCGACGGTGTGCATTGCAGATGCGTCACCTTGTGGCGGTGAACCTGCGCCGCGATCGAGAAATCATCATCGGGCAGGTCCAGCCCGGCATTGGCGCGTTTAACCACTTCCGCCAGCGGAAACAGCCCTTCCAGAACCTGATCGGTGTTGATGCCATAGTCGATCAGGCAGGCAATTTCGGTCACGCCAATGGCTTTCAGCTGCTCGACACGCTCCAGACAATCCTCGACTGTGCCGAACAGGCCGGAATCCTCAAAGTAGCGATGGAAGGCGAAATCAAGGATACCGTCAACTTCATCCTGCGACAGGGTGGACAGGTCAATATCCATGGGGTTTTTCGCGCCTTGCGGGCGCTTGAACGCCGGAAACGCCCAAGCATATTGCTTCACCAGCGCGGCCGCCGCCAGCAAGTAGGATTTCATCGGTCCGCGGGCCACTTCGCGCGCATGGTCGCGGTCGCGCGCAACAAAACTGTGCAGCATCAGCGTGATGGTGAAATCAGCGGGGTCATGGCCCGCATCGCGCAGCGCAGTGTGATAGATGGCGATCTTCTCAGCCACCTCGGCAATGGACTGGCCCAGAAGATGGGTCAGCACATTCGCGCCAAGACGCCCCGCATCGCGCCATGTTTCCGGGTTGCCGGCGGTGGTCAGCCAGATGGGCAATTCCCGCGATACCGGTCGTGGCAGGGTCTGGATCGGGACCGGACCATCGCCCTTGTCGAATTCGACCGCTTCGCCGCGCCACAATTTGCGCAGCGTGTCGATCATCTCGAACATGGCTTGTTTGTTGTTTGGCGGGCGGTTTTCGGGGCGGATGACAAAATCAACCGGGTGCCAGCCCGACGCAATGCCCAGACCAGTGCGCCCGTTGGTCAGGTTGTCGATCATCGCCCATTCTTCGGCAATACGCACCGGATGGTGCAGCGGTGCCACGCATGACCCTGCCCGCACCGCCAGATTCTGGGTGACCGCCGCCACCGCAGCGCCCGAAACCGACGGGTTGGGAAACGGGCCGCCAAAGGCATGGAAATGGCGTTCCGGTGTCCAGACCGCACAGAACCCGTGCGTGTCGGCGAATTTCGCGCCTTCCAGCAACAGGCGGTATTTTTGTGGCCCCTGCCCGTCATCATTGCCCCAATACATAAGGCTGAAATCCATGGGCTTGTCAGACACGCGCACTGGCGCATGCGACACCGCGATGCGGTCCTCATCGCCCATCAGGACAACTTTGAAGCCGCGCGCCAGCGTCCAGAAAAGTTCCAGCACCGAAATATCAAAACTCAGCGATGTGACTGCCAGCCAGACACCGGGCGGGTCGTGGCGGATGCGTCCGTCCATGCCCGCGAAGAAATTGGCGACATTGCCATGTTCGACCATCACCCCCTTGGGCGCACCGGTAGAACCGGATGTATAGATCAGATAAGCCAGATTGTCGGGCGTGGCGTTCCCTTGCGGGTTCATATCGGGTGCCGCGCCAAGACGGGTATCCGTGTCCAGTTGCAACAGCGCCGCGCCATGATCAGGCAGAATGTCCAGCATGTCATGTTCGGTCACCAGAACCGGCGCGGATGAATCATTCAGGTAATGCGCCAGCCGGTCAGCGGGATAGGCGGGGTCCAGTGGCACATAGGCCCCGCCCGCCTTCAGAATGCCAAGCGCGCCGATCAGCAGGTTCGGCCCGCGCGCCGTGCACAGCGCCACAGGCGTATCAGGGGTAACGCCCATATCCGCCAGCACATGCGCCACACGGTTTGCGCGCGCGTTCAGTTCAGAATAGGTCAGCGACTGGTTTTCGAAACTCAGCGCAATGGCATCGGGCGTTTTCGCGACCTGCGTTTCAAACGCATGGTGAATGCAGATGCGGTCATAAGGCTGCGCAGTGTCGTTCAGCTGCCCGATATCGCCAGCGGCGGGCAGGGGCGCGGTCATATAGGCCCGTATCTGCGCCATGGCAGCGCTGTTCAGTGTTTCGGGGTCATAGCGCAGCATGCCCGCGTCAAGGTCCAGCACCAGCACGGCGCCCGGCATGTCTGCCCCTTGGGTCACGCCAACATGCGGCGCGGAAATGACGCCAAGGACCGGATCACGCGCGCTGATGTCGCGGGCGAAACCGGGGGCGGTTTGGGCCAGTTTCAGGCGTGCACCCACAACGGCAGCGACGTCGCGCGCGCGCGCATCCACCTGAACAGGCACCCAGCCGGAAATATGGTCCGGCGCGGCCAACTCAGCGGCAGCAATCACCGCGTTGCGCCATGCCAGATCAATGCGTGACACGCCAAAATGGCGTGCGACAGCCGCGCCAAATGTCGTGATAAGCTGCGCATCGGGCAGCTTTGGCAAATCAAGTGGCAATGTCATGCGCGTGTCAGAACGCAGTGCAAGCGGTGCAGCCGGGGCCAATGCCCGCAATGCATCGCGCCAGTGCTGATCACCGGCGGCAATGCGCGCCATGGCATCTGTCACCCCGTCGGGCGGGGGGGGCAGGATATCACCTGTTGTGACAAAATCTGCAGGATCGATCGGTACGCCCTGTATGCACAACACCCCCGACAGATGCAGCGCCGCATCCGCGCAGGCCACGGTCACGCCATCAGCGTCCACAGCCACGACCTGACCGGGTTGACCATGGCCGGGCACCAGCCGCGCTGCACCGATACAGGCAAGCTGCGGGCCAAGGCGCAGCTTGGCCGCGGTCAACGGGTTCCAGTAGGGGCCATGATCAAGCGCGCGAACCTGACGTTCCAGTTCCATCGCCGGGCGGGTGAAATCCAGCAACCCGTCATGCGCGGGGCGGTCGGAACCCAGATGCACGCTGCGCTTACTTAAGTCCTGCGGCTGGCCTGCTACCTGCCCTTCTTCAAGCTGGGTCAGCACTTGCGCAAAACTTTCGACCCCGGCGGCAAAGCATTTCGCGTTCAGCGTCAGCGCGGTATCATCGGGCGCAATGTCGAACTCGGACTGAACAAGGATATTGCCCTGATCAACGGCATCCGTGATCAGGTGCCAGGTAATACCGTGGCGGGTTTCGCCCTCCATCAGGGCCCAGGCGGGTGCGTTCAGCCCCGCATGGCGCGGCAATACCCCATCGTGGAAATTCACAGCCCCGCGCGCGGCCAATGCCAGCACGTCACGCGGCAGCAGACGTAGCCCGGCAATGTTCAGCAACCAGTCGAACTGAAACCCCGCCAGCCGGTCAGCCAGACCGGCACCGGGGGCAATGACGGGCACGCCATGGCTGGCCGCCCAGTCGGCCAGTTGCGCATTGTCGGTGACCACTGCCGCAATCACATGACCGCGTTCCAGAACCTGATCACTGCATGCCGCCAACAGACTTTCATCGCCGATCACAACACTTGAAAACTGCATACATACCCCTTTCAGGGCGCGTCCTACGCCCCCGCCCGCCCCCGAGTGGCCGCCGCGCCCGGCATCAGGGTTTGAAACGTACATGCCACAAGATCACGGAGAAAATGTGGCGGAATTCTATCCTCTTTTCGTTCAACGACGCGCCGCAGCTTCCAGATTGACGCGCCCAGCATATACGACAACGTCGCCAGCACCAGATACCCGGCCCCGCCTGTCTTGCGGAAATAATGCGCGCGCGAGTCAAACCAGTAGCGCGGCACGCGGGTCCATTGCTGCATACCGGTTGACGCCGACCCGATATGCATGACTTTCGCCTGCGGCAGATATGCGCCACCCCAGCCAGCCGCCCATGCCCTGTGACACAGTTCCGTTTCTTCAAAATACAGGAAGAAGGTTTCGTCAAACAGCCCGATCTGGTCCAGCGTGGCGCGGCGAAACATCACACTGGCCCCCGTGCACCAATCCACGCGGCAGGTGCTTTGCGGAAACCCGACAGGAACGCGGTATTTGTACAGCATTCTGGTAATGATGCCGGTATTCGCAGCGGCCTCAAACTCTGACCAGACGGAGGGAAAGCGGAATGCCACTTCATGCGGGGTGCCATCTTCGCCTTCGACAGCGCTGCCCACAAAACCTGTCTGCGGGTTTTGCAGCAAATGTTCACGCAGCAGCGTTATGGCATCTGCATCGGGAAAGGCATCAGGGTTCAGAAGATAAATGAAATCAGGCTGCCGCCCGTCGGGCAGGCCCCCACGGATGGCAATGTTATTGCCCGAACCGAACCCCCCGTTATGGCCCGATTGCAGCACCTGAACCCGCGGCATGCCGCCTGTATGGTCGCGCAGATAGTCATATGACCCGTCCTGACTGTCATTATCGACAATGGTGATCGCGCCATCAATGCCAGCCATGGCGCGCTCTGCGGCCTGTGCCGATTTCAGCGCCATTTCGGCGCTTTTGTAATTGACGATAACGGTCAGGACAGTGGCACTCATACATTTCACTCGGCTGCTTGTTTCATGTGGGTTTCGGGCATCAGCGCCCGCAATCTTGACGCCAGAACGCGGACATTGGGTTCAAGAACCATGCTGTCATGGTCGCCCGGCACCTCTATCACGCGCAGATTGGGGGCGTAGCGGGTCCAGTCATTATCGGCAAAGACATATTCACGCTGGCTGCTGACCCAGTTGCCGCCCGACACTTTCCAGTGACGGTCCAGCGGCGGGCGGAACAACACCAGATTGCCATCCCATGGTTGCACCTGATAAGCGCCGACCGCGTGGCGAAAGGCGGCCTCGATCGCGGTGTTGTGGAACGCATCATCGCTGTCAGCGGCAGGGCCAGCGGCCAGATGGCGTTTCCAGTCCTGTCGCCCGCGCCACCATTCGACAACATAGCCCGGCCCCTTGCGGCGCAATTCGGCCAGTTTCATCAGGGCCTTGTCGGTGCGGGACAAACCGGGGCGCAGCGGCAGCGGCGTGTCCAGCAACACGACCATATCCACCTTTTCACCTGCGGATTCCAGTTGGCGGGCAATTTCATAGGCGACAATCCCGCCCCCCGAAAATCCGCCCAGCATATAGGGGCCATGCGGCTGCACCTGCCGCATTTCGGCAATATAATCGCGGGCTGCATCTTCAATCCGGTCATGCGGGGCATCCCCGCCCAGAAGCCCGCGCGCCTGCAGCCCGTAAAACGGCCGGTCACGCCCCATCAACAACGCAAGATGGCGCAGGTTCAGCACATTCCCGAACATCCCCGCCACAAGGAAAAACGGCGTTTGCGTGCCGGAATCGCGGTCATGCATGGGCACCAGATGGGTAAACCTTGGGCGTGCGGGCTGGTCCGTGTCCGCCTGGGCGGTGTCCGCGTCAGGGTCCAGCCCGGTCTGTTCGGCAATCATTGCCGCGCAGGACGCGATGGTGGGGGCCTGAAACAGCACGGAAATCGGGAAATCCACATGATAGGCTTTCTTCACCTGTGCAAACAGGCGCACCGCAATCAGTGAATGCCCGCCAAGGTCGAAGAAGTTATCCTCCACCCCGACCTGATCAACACCCAGCAAATCCTGCCAGAAGCCGGTCAGCGTGCGTTCAATGTCGTTGCGCGGTGCAATCAGTTCAGTGCCAAGGTCGGGGCGGTCGAATTTGGTCTGCGGCCGGACCATTGCATCACTTTCGGCCTGCGCGACCAGCACGCGCGGATCGATGGATGACACCACGATTGCGGCGCGGTCCGACATCAGGGCACGCAGGAAAGCGCGCGCGCCTTCCGCAGGTGTAATGCCAAGGCCCAGCATATCGCGCAGGCGTTCTTCTGCCGGTGACAGGGCGGTGTTGGCGGTACTGTCGCGCATAATCTCGGACGCGCGCGGTGGGGGCGCATCGCTGAAATTCGTACCTGTCACCTCTTTGATGGTGAAGCGGCGGATCTCGGCAATCACCTGCCCGTCCGGGGTGGCAAGCGTCAGGTCAAAACAGGCAAAACCCGCATCATTGTCATCGCGCAAGCGCGCATGGCTGACAATCTGCGCGGGCAGGTCGGCAAACACCGACACACTGTCATACGACACCGGCACCCATAGCGCGTGCGCGTCATACCCCGGTATCAACTGCATGGCCCAGCCAGTGGCCAGATCCATCAGCGCGGGGTGCAGCACATGGCCCGCGCGCAGATCATCCAGAAATTCCGGCGGCAAAGCCAGATGCGCCAGCCCTTCGCCCGTACCATAGGCTGTGCGGGTAATGACACGCCAGCGCGGGCCGAATTTCAGATGCGCCTCTTGCGGGGATGGCAGGCCGTTCCCTTCGGTCACATCGGGGCAGCGTGCGGAAATGGCGGTGGGGTCAATCGCGGCAGGCGCGGTCAGATTGCCTAGCACCACACGCGCCTGCGCGTTCAGCACATAGCCGGTGGTTCCGCCCTGCATGACATCGCTGCGCAGGGTGAAATCATACCCTTCGCGACTGCGCGTCAGGGTGGCGCGCAATTTGCGCGGGCCGCCATCCGCCACACTCACGGCGCGCAGAAACCACATGTCGCGCAATTCAAACGCGCCGGTTTCACCATGCGCGCGCAATGCCTGCGCGGCAAGGTCCAGATAGGCAGTGCCGGGCAGGATGGCGGTGCCGTCGCCGGTGCGGTGCTGGTCCACAACCCAATGGCCTGTGTCCAGTTGCAGGGTCAGACGGCGGTTGCCTGCGGCGTCAAAATCCATCTCATCATAAAGTGGCTGTGCGCAGGGCATCGCAGGCACTGCGGGGGACTGGCCCAGACGTTCCGCCATGGCGTCCGCAGCCATGCCGGTTTCCGCCCAAACACCCCAGTTCAGCGACAGAACACGGGTTTTCCCCGCTGTGCGCGCACGGGCAAAAGCGTTCAGGTATTCATTTGCGGCCACATAATCCACCTGGCCCACAGGCGTAGTCAGGGTGGATGTTGACGAAAACAGCACCATCACATCCAGCGTGCCATCGGGCAGCAATTCATCCAGAACCTGCAATCCGTGCAGTTTGGGGGCAAGCACGTCTTCCACATCAGCGGCGGATTTGCCCAGAAGGGGCGCATCGGCGATATGCCCTGCAGCATGGATCAGCCCGTAAGCTGCGCCAAAGGTGGCCTTCGCCTCGTCCAGCGCGCGGCGCATTTCGTCTATGTTACAGACATCGGCACAGGTGACATGCACGCGCCCACCCAGGGTTTCCAGCCGCCGGATGGCCAGAATGCGGCGGCTGGTCCGGTCGGCGGGTGAATGCGTGGCCAGCCAATTGTCCCAATCCGCACGGTCCGGCAAGGGGGTGCGGCTGATCAGGGTAATATCCGCCGCGCTTTGCGTGATCAGCGTTTCTGCCAGTGTCAGGCCGATACCCCCAAAACCCCCTGTAATGATCCAATGCGCACCTTCGGGCAGGTCCGGCAATTCATCGGCCAGTGGCGCCGGGCGGATGACCTGCACACAGCGGCGCTGCCCGCGCAGCAGTGCGGTGCTGTTGGCGGGCGTGGCGCAAAGCTCTTCCAGCAGGGCCAGCGTCAGGGCAGGGTCAGCGGGGCGGCTGGTGTCAATATCCAGTGTGGCGCAGGTCAGGCCCGGCATTTCGCGCGGCGCCACGCGGGCGGGGCCTGCAATCATGGCCTTTTCGGGATAGGCCAGCCGTTCGCCGTCCAGCGCCTGTGCGCCGGTGGTGACAACGGTCAGATGCACCGGCAGGGTCAGGTTTTCGGACTGGACGGCCTGCGCCAGATATAGCAATGCATAGAACCCCTGTTCCAGATTGCGGTGTACGAAACTGGACCCCGGACGATATGTTTCCTGCGGGTCCGCAAGCCAGAAATGCGCAATACGGCTGGGGGTAACGCCATCCGCAATCAGGTCTTGCAGAAGCTGCACATACCCGTCTGCGCCCTGTTCCGGGGCCAGCGTGAAACTGTCGGCAGATTTGCGCGCGAATGTGTCGCCCGCATGTACATCGATCACGCGCTGGCCGCTGTCGCGCAGTTGCGCAATAACCGGCGCGGCAATGCCTGCATCATCTGCGAAAACCAACCATGTATCGGACATGCCGGACAAATCGCGGGTGACATCAATATCACAATCGGCATAGGCCGGTTTCCAGCCGGTCGCAAAACCCCATTGCGTGACATCATCAATGCGTTCCAGGGCAGGCGTTTCAGGGGCGCTGTTGCTGCCCGGTTCTATGAAATAATGCGCGCGCTGGAACGGATAGGCGGGCAGGCGGACGCGCTGGCGCCGCGCATCACCCCAGATCTGCGCCCAGTCGAACTGCCCGCCCAGCGCCCAGATGCGGCCCAATGTGCCGATATGGTACAGATCATCAGCGATGTCTTCGTCAGGGTGGCGCAGCACGGACAGCACCTGTTGCCCCGGCACGGCCCCGTTCATGCGGGTCAGCGATGATAGCGCCTTGCCCGGCCCCATTTCCAGATAGATGCGGTTGGGCTTTGCGGCCAATGTGGTGATGCAATCGCCGAACAGGACCGTATTGCGCAGGTGTTGCACCCAGTATTCGGGGTCGCAGGCCTGCTGAGGCGTCAGGGGCTGGCCGGTGCGGTTTGAAATGATGGGCAGTTGCGGTGCATTCAGCGGCACCGCCTGCAAGAAGGTGCGGAACTGGTCCAGAATGGGGTCCAGCATGCGGCTATGGGCGGCAATGTCGATGGCAATGCGCTGGGCCGTTATATCATCCGCACGCAGAGCGGCAGTCAGATGGTCAAGTGCTGCCTGCGGACCGGAAACCACAGTCAATTCGGGCGCGTTCAGCGATGCAATGTCATGGTCCGGCCCCAGATAGGGGCGCAGCGCGTCCAGCGACAGCGGCACGGACAGCATGCCGCCTGAAGGCACCGTATCGAATAGCTGCCCGCGCAGATGCACCAGATCAATGCAATCCTCAAACCGCAGGACACCTGCCAGCGCGGCGGCGGTGTTTTCACCCATGGAATGCCCGACCAGCACCGAAGGGGTCACGCCCCAGTCGATGAACAACTGCGCCAGCGCATATTCCGTGATCATGATCAGCGGTAATTGCACCGAAGGGCGCATCAGGGCCTCATTCGCCTGTGCCAAGTCCTGCGGCGCAGGCAGCCACAGGGCGCGCAGGTCATAGCCCAGCTTCGGTTGCAGATGGGCCAGCCCGCGATCCATCCATTCGGCAAAAACGGGTTCGGTTTCATAAAGATCGCGCGCCATACCGGCATATTGCGCGCCTCCGCCGGGGAACATGAACACCATGTCGGGGTTGTCCAGCGCAGTATGGGTGAACACGCGGCCGGGGTTTTCCGCATCCAGCAGGGTGGCGGCGTCTTCATGGGTTTCGGCCACAACAATGCGACGCTGGGCAAATGCAGTGCGCCCTTCGCGCAAGGTAAAGGCCACATCAGCCAGCGGTTGGCCGGGATGTGCGCGCAGATGGGTGGCAAGGTTACGCGCGGCGTCATCCAGCGCGGGTTTGCTACGCGCCGACAGGGTCAGAAGCTGGAAGGGCCAGTCGCTTGCACCCGATGGCGGGCGGGGCGGCGCTTCCTGCAGGATGACATGAGCATTGGTACCACCCACACCCAGCGAATTGACCCCTGCGCGCAGCGGGCCATCGCCCTGCCACGGTGTCAGGCGATCATTCACCACGAACGGGGTCGCATCAAAATCAATCGCGGGATTGGGCGCTTCATACCCAAGGCTGGGGGGCAGTTCGCGATGCTGCAGGGCGGATGCCACCTTGATCAGGCTGGCCACACCTGCGGCAGTATCCAGATGGCCGATATTGGTCTTGACCGACCCGATCCGGCAAAAGCCGGTCTTGTCGGTTGTCGCCGCAAATGCCTGTGTCAGGGCGGCAATTTCGATCGGATCACCCAGATAGGTGCCCGTACCATGGCATTCGATATAGGACACGCTGTCTGCGGACACGCCTGCAACGTGATGAGCCTCTGCCACGGCGGCGGCCTGTCCTTCGACAGATGGGGCCAGATAGCCCGCCTTGGCCGCGCCATCGTTATTGACGGCGCTGCCCTTGATGACTGCAATGATGCGGTCGCCATCCGCCAGCGCATCGGACAGGCGGCGCAGCACCACAGCCCCCGCACCGGACCCGAAAACCGTACCTTGCGCGCGGTGGTCAAAGGCGTGGCATTCCCCGTCAGGCGACAGGATTTCGTTTTCCTTGAACAGATACCCCCGCCCATGGGGCAATTCGATTGTTACCCCCCCGGCAAGCGCCATGTCGCATTCCCCTGTCAGCAGGGATTGCACCGCATAATGCACCGCCACAAGCGATGTGGAACAGGCCGTCTGCACATTGACCGACGGGCCGCGCAGGTCGAAAATATGACTGACGCGGGTGGCCAGGAAATCCTTGTCATTGCCGGTATGGCGCAACAGGAACATGCCCACATCATCCACCAGATGCGGATTGGAACACAGGTTGAAAAAGAAATAGCTGCCCATGCCGCAGCCCGAAAACACCCCGACAGGACCGCCGAATGCGGCGGGCGGGTGGCCCGCATCCTCGAACGCTTCCCAGGCGACTTCCAGGAACTGCCGGTGCTGCGGGTCCAGAATCGCGGCTTCCTTGGGCGAGAAGCCGAAGAAATCGGGGTCGAATTCCGCGAAATTATCAAGGGTTGCGGCATGGGGCACATAATTGGGTTTGCGCAGCATTGCGCCATGTTCCCCGGCGGCCAGAAGCTCGGCTTCGCTCAGGCGGCGAATGGCGCTGCGACCTGCGCGCAGGTTATCCCAGAATTCGACCACGGATCGGGCGCCCGGCAAATGCGCGGCCATGCCGATAATGGCAATGTCGTTTTCACTGAACTGGTCGGGTAGGTCACTCATGATATATACGCTTTTCAATTACGGTCGTGTTTTCAGCCCTTACAGGAAGCTGCGCTTCAGGGCGGGTTCGGATGTGCGCGCCGTGGACATAAGCCCGGCGCGGCCGGGCAGGTTGCGCCAGTGTTCCAGCTGGGCAGTACGGCTGCGCCTGTTCTGCAGTTCGGCATGCCCCAGAAGTGCGCCAGCGATCAGCCATGTCAGGGACACCAGCGTTGCATTGGGCAGCAGATCCACCAGACTGGCCCCAAGTATCAGCGCCAGAACACCCGCCTGCGGGGGAAGCGCACTGTCAGGCACCTGTCGGTACCGCCACAACAGTGCCAGCAATGGCAGGCACAGCAACCCGAACAGTGCCAAGTAACCCACCCAGCCCCATTGCCCGATGGTTATGACCCATTGTCCGTCGCTGATCGATATCATCTCGCCGGTCTGGGGGTCAAAAATCTGGTTCCGCCCGTAGCCGCCCCAGCCAAAAAGCGGTTTCTGGGCTGCGCGGTCCAGCAGCAGGTCTTCATTGTCGAAACGGAATTGCAATGACTGCGCCCGTTCCTGACTGCGCTGGCTTGCAAGTTCGACCAGTTTGTCCGTTGGTACAAGGCCAGCACCGCGCAACAATGGATAGCTTAATGTCAGCAGGGCCATCAGACCTGCAACGCGAAGCTGCATACGCGGTTTCAGAAGCACCACGAGCGTCGAAATCGTCAGCAGGATCAGCAATGGCCCAAGGCTTTTGGTCAGATTCACCATGACGAACAGATATACCGCGATGATGCTGGCACGCACCCGGTCTGACGGGGTGGCCTGTTTGGCAAAATACAGCGCGGACACCGCAGTCATGACCATGAACAGCGACAGCCACAACCCATGCGGCATGAAAACAATGGGGCGATAGCCGCCTTCGCGCATCATCTGCTGGAAATCATGCTGAAAGAAACCATAGATATCGGTGTGCAGTTGCGGGCTGAAGCGCACCTCCCACATGATTGGTACGGAGTAGATCAGCCCGGCAATCATCAGCGCGCGCAGCAATTCGGTCAATGCCTGTTCGCTTGCCAGCAGGTGCCGCGCCATGAAGAAGGGCAGGATCATGATAAGCTGTCGCACCAGCATCGACACGGAATCGTATATGCGCATGCCCGGAACTGAATAGGCGTGATCACTTGTCAGCGTCAGTCGTCCGCTTTGCGCCATGCCAAAAACCAGCGGGTCAGTGTTGAAGAATACCGCAATCACCGGCGCCGCGCACAGCACCACCACCAATGCCTTGCCCAACAGGCCATCGGGCAACAAACCGGGACGCATTTTCAGCATCACCAGGCACAGCGCGAATGCCGTCAGATTGGGAATCGATGTCTTGTCAAATGCGGGGATAACCGGAAGGTTGAACTCGGTCAGTTCAGGCAGGGCCATATACCCGCCCAGAATTGCCCAGATAAAGGCCCGCTCCGGGGCCATCTTGCGGAACATGGCCACAATCACGAATGGCCAGATCAGAAGTGCGGCATAAGCAATGATACTGGGCATGATCCGTCCATCCCCGCGCTAGGTCTGGATCAGGGGGCTTAGGACTGCCGCAAGCGTCAGCATGAACAACGCCAGACCCGCGAAACGCGCTGTCAGCAGGCGCCTGCGCTGCGCGGGCAGAACCAGTTCCGGCAGAACCAGCACCGGGCGCATACCGGTTTCACGTTCCACCTGTCCTGCACTGCGCAGTGCCGGGCGCAGCAGTTCATAGCCAAAAGCCGCTACAACCGCCAGCACAGCCGCCCCGAACACGCCCATCAGCATTGTCATCTTGCGGCTGCGCGAAATCGGGTATTCCGCTGCGGTTGCGGGTTCCAGAATTTCGAACGCAGCAATCTGCTGGCCCGTTTCCAGCCGCAGATTGGTTTCGGCATCGACGATCTGGTCCGCAATCTCGCGCAAGCTGTCCTGCAGCCGTTCCTCTCGCTGCTCAATCATGGCCATGTCGCGTTCGATCTGCGCCACACGGGTAAAGAAGGGTTCCAGTTCATCCCGGCGCGACTGAAGGCGGGCAAGCTCGGCCTGCCGTGTGACCAGCTGGTCGCGCAGCAACGCGAGCCGACGCTGGGTGCTGCCCTGACTGTTCTGCGCGGCCAGTTCGGATTCCAGCACGACAATGTCACTTTCGGTGGATTGTATCGCCGTGGTCAGTTGCAGCAGTTCCGCCCGGCGCAGTTCCACACTGAACGGCATTGCATCCGGGTGCAGGGCAGAAAATGCGCGCATCTCTGCTGCGACCTCGCGCAGGTTTTCTTCGGTCTGATTGTGTCTTTCATGCAGAAAGGACAGGGTTTCACGCGCGCGAGCTTCACGCCCGGCACCGGTTTCCGCGATGATCATGCTGGCAAGTTCATTTGCGATATTCGCGGCCTTGGGCCCTTCATCCGCGCGGGCCTGCACGATGATCGAGGACAAGACACCGTCGCGCGCAAAGCCGATTGTCACCGCCTCGTGGCTTAGAAAGGTGACGGATTCGCGCATTGCGTCAACACGCTCATGCACAGGCAGCCCGGCGAAAAGGTCATATTTATCGGCCAGCGCCAGCATGTTCTCGCGCGTGGTCAGGCGCTGCTCCACCAGTTGCAGCAGCCGTGCAGGCGCATTCTGCACACCCGCTGTGGTGGCAAATTCCCCCGAGACCGTATTCAGGCGCGCAGAAAGCACCGTATGCGACTGAAAGACCGGCGCAGTCTGCAACGCAATAAACGCCGCAAGGATTGCGCCAATTCCTGTCGCAACAAGCAGCAGGTCAAACCGACGACGCAGAAAGCCCATAAGTTCCGGAAGGGATTGAATTGGCCCCATGATCAGCGCCCCCGCTGCGGGGTTGCATCACGGTTCATGACCACACCCAGAAATTCCGCCTGATCCTGCAATACCCGCTCGCACGCCGCGATGTCGCTGGCGCTTGTCCGGCGGCTGTCGGAGACGATCAGCACCGCGTCAATGCCGGGTAGCAGGTTCAGCGCAACATCCCCTTCCAGCAGCGGCGGCATGTCACAGACAACAAAATCCGGCCCCATGAAGCCCAGAATGTCCTGCATCATATCGGTGAAATCCTCTGCGGGGAATGCTGCACCAGTCTGAATGGACTCCGGGTCGGGCCGGTTCAGGCCCAGCGCAAGCGTCGGGTATGCGCGTTGCAGGTGCGTTTCCACAGGAATATCGCCCCGTATGGCGGGCAGGATGGGACCATTTGGCACCGCTTCGAAATATCGGTGCAGACCGGGATCGGCGAAATGCAGGTCCAGCCCCACAACATGCAGATCCGCACGGCGCGCGAAACTGGCAAGCAGCCCGGCTGTGGTAAAACTGGTCCCCGCACCCGCATGTGGCGACGTAATCCCCAGACTGCGCAGCCCGCGTTTACGAAAAGTCTGTATAAGCTGGGTGCGCAACACATCAAACAGCTTCGCAAGCGCGGGATCGCGCGCTTGCTGGTTGAACAGGCGCGCCGCCTTGTCGGTATCCTTGTCCCGGGCAAGAGGTGCAAGGTTTTCCCAGGCCGCATCATTCAGCGTATCGGTGGCAGCTGTATCAACGCGTGGCGCAACGTCATAGCGCTGCGCCGGACCGCCCGACAACGCAAGCCCGCGACGCAGCGGGGCCGTAACCGGCTGTCCGGTACCGGTGACCGCGCTGCGGCCTGAACGCTTCAAAAGCTGTTCCAGCTTTCGCGTGTTTACCATAATCATACCTGTCACCGGACTCAAAGCGTGCGGAACTTAATTGCTTCCTTACCAACATATGTATCAGTCTATGGCGCTGCTTGGCGACAGAAATAAGGCAATTTGAAGGCTATGTCCTGTCACATTCGCCCGATCACGGTATTGCGCCCCGACGCCCGGAAGAATGGCATTAAAAAACGCCCGCCTAGTTCAAGGCGGGCGCAGGACTGTCCATGAACCTTCGGTTCTGTTAGCGGCGGATACCCAGTTTCGCGATCAGAACGCGGTAACGGGCTTCATCCTTGGCGCGCAGATAGTCCAGCAGCTTGCGGCGCGTGGCCACCAGTGTCAGCAACCCACGACGGGAATGGTTGTCTTTCTTGTGGGTCTTGAAATGCTCGGTCAGGTTCGTGATACGCTTGGTCAGCACAGCAACCTGAACTTCAGGTGAACCGGTATCGCCTTCGGTGCGGGCAAATTCCTGAATCAGGCGGGTTTTGTCTTCAACGGTAATCGACATCGGTATCTCCTGTAGGTTAGTAGGTTTCAGCGCAGGCCGGGATGTCGTCCAGCAAGGCCAGTAAGCCGTGCCAATGGCACAGGCGCGCCGAATAGACCATTTGCAGCGCCAAGGAAAGCCCGTTTTAAAGGGGCTGCGTTAACCAGTTCTACAGATTCCCGTGTGCTTTCGCCGGATGTCACTGTGAGAATCCTGAATAATGTGAAATAATTACGGTGTTGGGTGAAATGAATATTGGGTCTTCGTTGCCATGTGGGGTGGTACAGTATGTTGATGTTTATGGGGTTGTTCGGTGCCTTGCTTGCCGGTGTTGCGGCGGACAGCATGCTTGCATCAGCCAGGGATTCCGAAAGTCACGACAATGATTCCCCGGATGATGCGTATAACACGGCGCCGGACTCTGACGATGCGCAGGCAAGTCTCAGTGCCGGGAATGTGTTGGGCGGGACCGGCGACAGCCTGGATGACATGTTCGGGGCTACGCCGGATTCGGACATGCCCGAAACGGAAGCCGTGCCGTCGTTCTTTCCCGCGCCGGATGTCGCTGGTTTGTTCGATGATCTGGATGAACGCATTCACAGTTCGGATGCGTTCATCCAGCCGGAACCCG
Organism: Roseinatronobacter alkalisoli; assembly: GCF_028745735.1. GTDB lineage: Bacteria > Pseudomonadota > Alphaproteobacteria > Rhodobacterales > Rhodobacteraceae > Roseinatronobacter > Roseinatronobacter alkalisoli. The sequence continues at coordinate 39,567 of NZ_JAQZSM010000008.1, read as the reverse complement.
GACAACCGGTTCACCTGACAGGCGGGGACAGCCCCGCATTGCTGCAAGGTGGTGCGCTTGATGACACGCTGACCGGCGGGGCGGGAAATGACACGCTTCTTGGTCACGGTGGCGATGACTGGCTGCAGGCTGGTCAGGGGGCCACGCATATGAACGGCGGGACCGGAAACGACACGCTGATCGGCGGGGCGGGAAATGATACGCTGATCGGCGGTGACGGCGATGATCTGCTGATTGCCGGCGCCGGAAACAACACGCTGAATGCCGGGGTTGGGAATGACACGCTGATCGGCGTTGCGCTGGATCATAATGGCAATGATATCAGCGGGCGGAATTTTCTGAACGGGGGTGACGGGGACGACATTCTGATCGCCGGTCAGGGCGATTATCTGAACGGCGGGGACGGTGCCGATACCTTTGCGCTGGGCGATTGGCTACAGGGTAACGCACCTGTCACCATTGTCGATTACAACCCGCAGGATGACCAGATTGTCCTGCATTACGACCCTGCACGTCTTGCCATGCCGGAACTTCAGGTGCAATTCAGCGCCACAGACCCTGACACAGCCCAGATCTGGCTACAGGGTCACCTTATCGCCAATGTCGCCAATGGCGCGGGACTGACCGCGCAGGACATTGCGCTGGTGGCGAAATACCCTGACATGACGCATATCGCCGCCGCATGACATGGGCGCGCCTGTGAAAGGCGCGACCAGCTTGCGCGGCGCAGTGCCATGACAGGGCTGTCAGCTTGCGCCGGGGTGCGTCAACCGACCGAAACCACCTCTACGGCGAAGGTCAGGTCTTTGCCAGCCAGCGGATGGTTTGCGTCCAGCGTCACGGCCTGATCGGTCACTTCAGCCACTGTCACGGGCATTGCACGCCCGTCGGGCGTCTGCATTTGCAGCATGGTGCCGGGGTCTAGCGGAATATGGTCGGGTATCTGGTCGCGCGGCACTTCCTGCCGGGCTTCGGGTTGATATTCGCCATATGCTTCAGCGCTGGGAATAGTAACCGTTTTCTGGTCACCCACAGTCATGCCGTCAATCGCACGGTCAAGGCCGGGGATAATTGCACCGGTGCCAAGCTGGAATTCCAGCGGATCGCGGCCTTCGGAACTGTCGAAAACCGACCCGTCTGACAGGGTGCCGGTGTAATGAATACGTACAGTATCGCCCGCTTTGGCTTGCGTCATGGGAATTCCTTCCGTGATGATGATGGTGGGGGGATGAGCTTTTCAGAGGCGCGCAATCTCGCACGGTTGCTCTGGGGGTACTGCGCCAAATATGAGGGTTTGGCCCTTGTTTGTAAACCCATCGGCCCCAAGTCGCTTGACCCGGGCGGCCCGCCCCGGCATACCCGCCGCGCAAAAGCCACGGAATAAAGCATATGTCAGCGCCCACGCCACCTGAGAAACGCAATTTCTATGGCCGGATCAAAGGCAAGACCCTGAAGCCCGCGCAACAGCGCTATCTGGACGAGGATCTGGCGCAACTTTGCCCCGGCGGGGTGAGCAGGCAGGACAACCCGGACCGGCATCCCGTTGACCCGCAAAGTTTTTTCGGCGATGCGCGGCCGATCTGGCTGGAAGTGGGGTTTGGCGGCGGGGAACATCTGGTTCACCAATGCGCGCGCAATCCGGGCGTGGGGATTATCGGCTGTGAACCCTATATCAATGGCGTAGCCATGTTGTTGGGCAAAATCCGGAACGCGGGCGTTGACAATCTGCGCGTCTATCCATGGGATGTGCGCGACCTGTTCGATGTGCTGCCGGACCAATGCCTTGAGCGCGCGTTTCTGCTATATCCGGACCCCTGGCCGAAAGCCCGTCACCACCGCCGCCGCTTTGTCACGCCGGGCTATCTGAACCCGTTGGCGCGGGTGCTGAAACCGGGCGCGGTGTTTCGTGTCGCGACTGATATTCCCGATTATGTGCGCCAGACCATGGAAGAAGTGCCGCCCGCCGGTTTCGACTGCCTGACCCCTGCACCTGCGGACTGGGCGCAGCCCTGGGATGACTGGTTATCCACGCGCTATGAACAAAAAGCCCTGCGCGAAGGGCGCAACCCGCATTACCTGACATTCCGGCGCAATGATCAGCCCACGCGCGGGATCGCGTAAAACCGGGGTCGGGGGCATTAATTTAGCCGCGCCAGCGGTGGGCCGGGGTCTGCCGGTCCCACGTCGTAGAAATTCACTTTATGCTGGCGGCATAACTCCGGCATCCAAGGATGGAATCAGCATCAGCGAAACCGGCAGGCCGCGGGACGGCCCACCGGTGGCGCGGCGGGCTGCGCCCTTTGCTCCGCGCCATGGGGACGCCAACAAACAGAATGCTTCGACCCTATCTGACCAGCCTTTACCCGAAAACCGCGCCAGTAACGGACCCCGCCCCGCGCAGCAATTCCACCGCAGACATGGCGCGTTTGCCTTCGCGCTGCACCTGTGTCACTTGAACGGCCCCCTTTCCGCAGGCGATTGTCAGCCCTGTCAGCACCTGTCCCGGTGTGCCGGTCCCGTCCACGGCCTGCGCGTGCAGCAGTTTCAACCGCCCGAACGGCGTTTCACACCACGCCCCCGGAAAAGGGGACAAGCCACGGATTTGCCGCGCGACATGGTCCGCAGGCTGCGTCCAGTCAACGCGCGCTTCGGCCTTGTCAATCTTGGCGGCATAGGTGACGCCTGTCTCTGGCTGCGGTACGGGCGTCAGGTCGGGCAATTGCGCAAGCGCGCGGCCAATCAACCCAGCGCCCCTCTGTGACAGGCGGTCATGCAGGGTCTGGGCGGTGTCGTCATCGCCGATCGTGGTGGTCTGGCGCAACAGAACCGGCCCGGTGTCCAGTCCCGCATCCATCTGCATGATGCATATGCCGGTCTCATAATCGCCTGCCATGATGGCGCGCTGAATGGGCGCAGCCCCGCGCCAACGTGGCAGAAGCGAGGCGTGAATATTCAGGCACCCCAAGCGCGGCGCGTCCAGCACCGGCTGCGGCAGGATCAACCCATAGGCCACCACCACTGCCACATCCGCCCCAAGGGCTGCGAATTCCGCCTGTTCATGGGCACCCTTCAGGCTGGTGGGGTGGCGCACGGGCAGGCCAAGTGCATCGGCGCGCGCATGCACCGCCGTTGGGCGCGGTTGCTTGCCACGGCCAGCAGGGCGCGGCGGCTGGGTGTAGACGCATATGACTTCATGTTCGGCATGAATGGCATCCAGTGCAGGAACCGAAAAATCCGGCGTGCCCATGAAGATAACGCGCATCAGCCCGCCTTTCTGGCGCGACGTAACAGCATGTCGCGCTTCAGCTTGCTGAGATGGTCAAAATACATCCTGCCGTTCAGGTGGTCGATCTGGTGTTGAACAGACGTCGCCCAAAGCCCCACGAAATCGCGATCCTCCAGCGTGCCGGTTTCATTCATGAACCGCACTGTCACCGCGCGGGGCCGTTCGATTTGCGCCCAGACACCGGGCAGGTTGGGGCTGCCTTCGTCATGGCGGCGCATCTGGGCACTGGCATGCAGGATTTCGGGGTTCGCCATACGCACCGCCTGCCCGCGCGCATCGGACGCATCCACCACCGCCAGCCGCAGCATGACGCCGATCTGGGGCGCGGCGAGGCCCACACCGGGCATGGCTTCCATCGTGTCAATCATATCGGCCCAGATGGCGCGGATTTCTTCGGTTATCGTGTCAACCGGTGCCGCGACACTGCGCAAGCGCTTGTCAGGCCAGGGTATGCAGGGGCGCACGCTCACCCGCGCGCCTGTTCACGCTTGAATTTGACCATCTTGCGGGTGATCATCTGGCGTTTGATGGCACCCAGATGGTCGATGAACAGCTTACCGTTCAGATGGTCCAGTTCATGCTGCGCACATGTGGCCCAAAGCCCGTCGAATTCGTCTTCATGTAGCTTGCCGTCAAGACCCGTCCAGCGCATGGTCACCAGCTTCGGGCGGGTGACTTCGGCATAGTGTTCCGGGATGGACAGACACCCTTCTTCATAGGTGTTCATTTCATCGGAAGTCGCAACAATTTCGGGGTTGATCAACACCATGGGCCGTGGGCTTTCGCCTTCTTCCTTGACGCAATCCATGACGAACATGCGTTGCAACACGCCAACTTGCGGCGCGGCCAGCCCGACACCGGGGGCGTCATACATGGTTTGCAGCATGTCTTCGGCCAGTTTGCCGATATCAGGGGTTATCCCGTCAATCGGGGTGCATGGCTTCTTCAGCCGCGGGTCGGGGTGTATCAGGATCGGGCGCAGGGTCATGATTTGCGATTTAAGCCAAGCCAGACCCCTGTTCAATGGGGCATTTTCCGCTTGCAGCCCGGCCTTGCACAGGCCAGCTTGTCCAAAACTAGGGGTTTGCTATGAATTTTGACCAGATCATCGACCGGCGCGGCACACATTCCATGAAATGGGACATGATGCAGGACCGCTATGGCGTATCCCCCGATACCGGAATCTCCATGTGGGTGGCCGATATGGATTTCCGCCCGCCCACCTGCGTGCAGGATGCGCTGCAAAAGGCGCTGGATCACGGTGTTTACGGCTATTTCGGCGATGACGACGCTTACCGCGCCGCGATCTGCTGGTGGATGGCCAACCGCCATGGCTGGCAGGTGGACCCCGCGCATATTTTCACCACGCATGGGCTGGTGAACGCGGTTGGCCTGTGCCTGCATACATGGACGCAACCCGGCGATGGGGTTATTCTGTTTACCCCCGTTTACCACGCTTTTGCGCGCACCATTCATGCCGCCGGGCGCAAGGTGGTCGAATGCCCGCTGGCGCTGAATGATGGCATCTATGAGATGGACCTTGACGCCGCCGATGCACAGATGACCGGGCAGGAACGCATGGTCATCCTGTGTTCGCCGCATAATCCCGGTGGCCGGGTCTGGACGGCGCAGGAATTACGCGACATTGCCGCATTCTGCACCCGCCATGACCTGCTGCTGGTCTCGGATGAAATTCACCACGATCTGGTCATGCCCGGTCACAGACATATTCCGATGCCGGTGGCCGCCCCTGACTGCATCGACCGCCTGGTGATGCTGACCGCCGCGTCCAAGACATTCAACCTTGCGGGCACGCATTGCGGCAATGTCATCATTGCCGATGACCGGTTGCGCGGGCAGTTTGCCGATACGCTGGCCGCGATGGGCATTTCGCCCAATTCATTCGGTCTGCATGCCGTAACCGCGGCCTATTCGCCCGCAGGCGCGGAATGGGTCGATGCGCTATGCGCCTATCTGGACAGCAACCGACAGGTGTTTGATGCAGGCGTGAATGCCATACCCGGCGTGCGGTCGATGACGCTGCAATCCACCTATCTGGCCTGGGTGGATTTTTCGGGCACCGGCATGGAGCCTGATGAATTCAGCGCGCGGGTGGAACAACAGGCTCAGATCGCCGCCAATCACGGACCGACATTCGGCACCGGTGGAACGCCCTATCTGCGCTTTAATATCGGCGCTCCGAGATCCGTGATTGAACAGGCTGTAGCGCGCTTGCAGGCTGCGTTCCGGGATCTGCAATAGCGGCCATGCACAGGGCGCGTGCGGGAATGCAGATTGCCCCGCCCCCGCCCCGGCCCATATGACCGTTAAAGCAAACGGAGGTTTCCACGATGGGTCGATTGATTGACGGCGAATGGTCAAGCGAATGGTATGATACCAGCAAAACCGGCGGCGCGTTCAAGCGCGACACATCACGGTTTCGCAACTGGGTCACGGCGGATGGCGGTGCAGGCCCGTCCGGCGAAGGCGGGTTCAAGGCCGAAGCCGGGCGCTATCATCTGTATGTGTCCTATGCCTGTCCTTGGGCGCATCGCACACTGATTTTCCGCAAGCTGAAGGCGCTGGACGGGTTGATCGATGTGTCTGCTGTCCATCCCGACATGCTGAATGACGGCTGGACCTTCGCGACTGATTTCGACGGCGCAACCGGTGACCGGTTGTTCGGGCATAAATTCATGCGCGACATCTACATTCAGGCCGACCCGAAAATTTCGGGCCGCGTGACAGTGCCTGTGCTGTGGGACAAGGAACGCGGAACCATTGTATCGAATGAATCCGCAGAAATTATCCGCATGTTCAATTCCGCCTTTGACGGGCTGACCGGCAATACCGACGATTATTACCCAGAAGCCTTACGCGCCGATATCGATGCCGTGAATGACCGCATTTATGATACGGTGAATAACGGTGTCTACAAAGCCGGTTTTGCGACAACGCAAGAAGCTTATGATGACGCTGTGGTTCCGCTGTTTGAGTCCCTTGACTGGCTGGAAGACCGCCTGAAGGGACAGCGCTACCTGATGGGTCGCACGCTGACCGAAGCCGACTGGCGGTTGTTCACAACGCTGGTGCGGTTCGACAAGGTTTACCACACGCATTTCAAATGCAACCGGCGCCGGATTGTCGATTATCCGGCACTATGGGCCTATACGCGCGATCTGTTCCAGCATGCAGGTGTGGCCGAAACCGTGCATTTCGACCATATTGTGCGCCACTATCACTACAGCCATGACACGATAAACCCGAACCGGATTATCCCCATCAACCCGGAACCCGATTTTGACGCATCGCATGGTCGTGCCGGGCTTTGACCCGGCAGCACAACCCTGATCACGGAAAATCGATTCCCTTGGAATCTGTCCTGCGCTAACGTGGGCAAAATTTCTTCAGGGGGTGTTATGCGTATTCTTCCGGTTCTGGTGGCGGTTCTGTCTTTTGGCCTTGCGACAACTGCGCAAGGCCAAAGCTGCGGTGGAAATTTCGGGGCTTTTGTCGAGGGCCTGAAATCCGAAGCCGCTTCGCGCGGGCATGATCGAACGTTGATCGAAAATTTCTTTGCCAATGTCCGGCAGGAACAATCTGTTCTGAATGCCGACCGGCGACAGGGCATTTTCCAGCGCCCGTTTCTGGACTTCTCTCGTGCGCTGATTTCGCAGAACCGCATGAATGCCGGGCGCAACAATGCGAACCGCTATTCCAGTATCTTTGCCACCGCGCAGCAGACCTATGGTGTTCAGCCCGGCATATTGCTGGCCTTCTGGGCTTTTGAAACCGATTTCGGCGCGGTCCAGGGGGATTTCAACACAGTCAATGCGCTGGTTACGCTGGCACATGACTGCCGCCGCCCCGAACTGTTCCGCCCGCAGATATTTTCCGCGATTGAAATGTATCGCCGGGGCATGCTGGACCCTGCGCGCACCCGTGGGGCATGGGCAGGTGAAATCGGCATGGTGCAGAAACTGCCGTCAGATATCATCAGCCATGCGGTGGATGGTGATGGCGACGGGCGCATCGATCTGCAGAATTCCGTGCCCGATTCCATCCTGTCGGCGGCATCGATGCTGCGCGCCAAGGGCTGGCGGGCGAATGAGCCCTGGATGCATGAAGTTGCCCTGCCCGGCGGCCTTGACCTGACACAAACGGGGCTGCGCACCGAACTGACCGTCAGCCAATGGCAACAACTGGGCGTGCGGCCCACCCATGGCAGCCTGCCTTCAGGAAATATGCGCGCCTCAGTTATTCTGCCGCAAGGCCATCGTGGGCCTGCCTTCATGGTTTTCCCGAATTTCAGCACGTTGTTCGAATGGAACCAAAGCTTCATCTACATCACCACGGCGGCCTATTTCGCCACACGGCTGATGGGGGCGCCGGTATATCAGGCTGGCAACCCCGAACAGGGTCTTAATCAGGACCAGATGCGCCAGTTGCAACAGAAACTGGCGCAGCGCGGGTTTGACGTGGGTGGGATTGACGGCATTCTGGGGTCCAATACGCGCGCTGCTGTGCAGGACATACAGGCACAGCTTGGCCTGCCCGCAGATGGTTGGCCGACCCCGCAATTGTTGCGGATGCTGTAATCGGTCCGGGCGTTCCCGCCCCTTGTGCAGATTCTTGTTGGTTTTGCGCGGTTTTTCTTCCAATCTTCACACCTGCGTGAAGATAGCGCAGGAAACAATGCAATTATGTACGGAAATGGGATGACGCCATGGGACGCCGGGACGAATTGATTGAACGCTATGCTTCTGATTTGCGTGAAAAATGCGGAGTGAACCCCGATATGGACCTTTTGCGCAAGGTGACGATAGGCTGCGGCCCGTCCATTTATGACGCGGATGCCTGCACGGTTGCCGCCACGCAGCAGCATGAACTTGATACCGTGCGCACAGGCTTTCTGATCAAGAAACTGGGGCTGCCAGACGGGCCTGAACTGAACACTGCGATTGATGCAGTCATCGAGCAATATGGCCGCTCAGAGCGGAACAAGTACCGTGCGGTGGTCTATTATCTGTTGACCAGGCATTTCGGCAAGGAAGGCGTCTACAACTAGTCCGGAACCATTTAATCCGGAACCATTCAAATTGTCGGTTTTGTTCCCTTGAAATCGGCTGTCAGGACTGGTTTTGTGAAGTAGCGGGTCAGGATGGCCGGCCTTATTTCTTCCGGTGCTGTGAAGGGCATATGGGTGAGTGGGGCCGCGGGCTATGCGCGGCCCCGATTCAATAACATCCTGCTCATTTCACCGTCTGACACTGTATTGTCAGGTACAGGTCCAGATTTGACCGTTTTCCTGCAGTATTCCGATTGTGATGTAAATTTGCAGGCATTAGGTTGAAACACACCCGCGCAGACCCTTATTTGTGTGTGGAAGGTGCCCGGTGCGCCGCCTGAACAAAGGACTTGGTCATGAGTGAATTCAGCAGTTTCCCGGTTTTACCGCTGCGTGACATGGTGGTTTTCCCGCATATGATTGTTCCCCTGTTCGTTGGACGGGAAAAATCCGTTCGCGCACTGGAAGCGGTGATGGCGGATGACAAGCAGATCCTGCTTGTCTCGCAGAAGGATCACACGCAGGAAGACCCCGGTGCCGATGACATTTACCGTACCGGTGTGCTGTCCAACGTGCTGCAATTGCTGAAATTGCCTGACGGCACCGTCAAGGTATTGGTTGAAGGGCGCGCACGTGTTGAGATCAGCGCGTTTCTGGAGAATGACGCCTATTTTGAAGCGCAGGCCCGGCCAGTGCCGGACAAGCCCGGCGATGCAGCCACCACAACAGCGCTGATGCGGTCCGTTCAGGGCGAATTTGAACGCTATGCCAAGGTGCGCAAGAATATCCCCGATGAAGCGCAGGCCGCCATTGCGGAAACCACCGACCCTGCAACGCTGGCAGATCTGGCGGCCGGTCATCTGGGGGCAAGTGTCGAACAGCGGCAGGCATTGCTTGAAAAGCAGGATGTCGCTGCGCGGCTGGAAGAAATCTATGGCCTGATGCAGGGGGAATTGTCGGTCCTTCAGGTGGAACGCAAGATCAAGACCCGCGTGAAAAGCCAGATGGAACGCACCCAGCGCGAATATTACCTGAATGAACAGATGAAGGCCATTCAGAAGGAACTGGGCGAAGGCGAAGACGGCCAGAACGAAGTGGCCGAACTGGAACAACGCATCGCGGATACCAAGCTGTCCAAGGAAGCCCGCACCAAGGCCGAAGCCGAAGTCAAGAAACTGAAGAACATGTCACCCATGTCCGCAGAAGCGACAGTGGTGCGCAACTATCTGGACTGGATGCTGGCCATTCCATGGGGCGTGAAAAGCCGTGTCAAGAAAGATCTTGGCCGCGCCCAGGAGGTGCTGGATCAGGACCATTACAGTCTGGACAAGGTCAAGGAACGTATTGTCGAATATCTGGCCGTGCAGGCGCGGTCTGCCAAGCTGAAAGGCCCGATCATGTGCCTTGTCGGCCCGCCGGGCGTGGGGAAAACCAGCCTTGGCCGGTCGGTGGCCAAAGCCACGGGGCGCGAATTCATTCGCATCTCGCTGGGTGGGGTGCGCGACGAATCCGAAATTCGCGGGCATAGGCGCACCTATATCGGGTCGATGCCCGGCAAGATCATTCAAGCCCTGAAAAAGGCCAAAACCACGAACCCGCTTATCCTGCTGGATGAGATCGACAAGATGGGACAGGATTTCCGCGGTGACCCCGCCAGCGCCATGCTGGAGGTGCTGGATCCGGAACAGAATTCCACCTTCGTCGACCATTATCTGGAAGTGGAATATGACCTGTCGAATGTCATGTTCCTGACCACGGCCAACAGCTACAACATGCCAGGGCCGCTTCTGGACCGGATGGAGGTTATTCCGCTATCGGGTTACACTGAAGATGAGAAACTGGAAATTGCACGGCGTCACCTGCTACCCAAGTCAATCAAGAACCATGGCTTGCGCCGCGGTGAAATGACGATTTCCGACAGCGCGATTACTGAAATCATCCGCCGCTACACCCGCGAAGCCGGTGTGCGGAACCTTGAACGCGAATTGAACAAGATCGCGCGCAAGGCGGTGACGAAGATCATCAAGAAGGAAACCGACAAGGTAATTGTTGCGCGCGATAATCTTGCGGAGTTTCTGGGCGTGTCACGGTTCCGCTTCGGCCTGGCAGAGAAGGAAGACCAGATCGGCGTTGTCACCGGCCTTGCATGGACGCAGGTAGGCGGCGATCTGCTGCAGATCGAAGCGCTACGCCTGCCGGGCAAGGGCCGCATGAAAACCACCGGCAAGCTGGGCGATGTGATGAAGGAATCCATCGACGCGGCAAATTCCTTTGTGCGCTCCATCGCGCCGGATATCGGGGTAAAGCCGCCGCGTTTCGATGCGCTGGATATCCACGTTCACGTTCCCGAAGGGGCCACGCCCAAGGACGGGCCAAGTGCTGGCGTTGCGATGGTGACATCCATTGTGTCGGTGCTGACACAAATTCCGGTGCGCCGCGATATCGCCATGACCGGCGAGGTGACCTTGCGCGGAAATGTACTGGCCATCGGCGGGCTGAAGGAAAAACTGCTGGCGGCATTGCGCGGGGGCATAACAACGGTGCTCATCCCGCAGGAAAACGTCAAGGATCTGAGTGAGATCCCCGAAAATGTGAAAGACGGGCTGACAATTATTCCGGTCGAGAATGTGCGCGATGTCTTGCGCCATGCGCTTGTATCGCAACCAAGTGCTGTGGAATGGGATGAAGAAGCCGACGAAGCCGCGCGTCTGGCCAGACTTGCAGCCCCGTCTTCGGATGAAAAGCCGCGCGCAGCACATTGACAGCGCTGCATGCGATAAGGAAGCCGCCCCTAAGGGGGCGGTTTTTTCTATGGGGTTTCGTGTTCTGCCCCTCTTGCGCAACTGACGTCCAGCGGGTAATGAACCGCGCAAGGGGGCGATTAGCTCAGCGGTAGAGCGCTTCGTTCACATCGAAGATGTCAGCGGTTCAAATCCGTTATCGCCCACCATTCCCCTTTCTCCATCCCGTATCGTTGTCCACGTGCAGGCATGTGCGCGGCCCCCGCGCCGCGTACTGAAAAGGCCCGATCGCGGGATCGGGCCTTTCGGTGTTTCTGAGTGTTTCAGCTTAGCCTTTGCTGAATTCCGGATAGGCTTCCATGCCCAGCTCGGTTGTATCCAGTCCGGAGACCTGATCTTCGTCACTGACGCGGATGCCCATCACCGCTTTCAGGATCAGCCACACCACCAGCGATGCGATGAACATGAACGCGCCGATTGCAACGATCCCGATGATCTGTGCTGAAAGGGTCGCATCAGGGTTGGTCAGAACAACAGCCAGCGTGCCCCAGATACCAGCGAACAGGTGAACAGGAATTGCGCCGACAACGTCATCCAGTTTCAGCTTGTCCAGCAGCGGAACAGTCAGAACAACGATCACACCACCAACAGCGCCGATCAGCGTTGCCATGCCCAGACCCGGCATCAGGGGTTCTGCCGTGATCGACACCAGACCCGCCAGCGCGCCATTCAGAACCATGGTCAGGTCAGGCTTGGTATACAGGATCTTGGTCAGGATCAGCGCAGCGATGGCACCACCGGCAGCCGCCGTGTTGGTGTTCGCAAAGATGCGGCTGACATCTGCAACATCGCTGACAGTGCCCATGGCCAGTTGCGAACCGCCATTGAACCCGAACCAGCCCAGCCACAGGATGAACATACCAAGTGTTGCCAGCGGCAGGTTTGAACCGGCCATGACTGTGACGCGGCCATCCTTGCCGTATTTGCCTGTGCGGGCGCCCAGAACGATAACCCCTGCCAATGCAGCCCAGCCACCAGCGCCGTGAACAATGGAAGACCCGGCGAAGTCAAGAAAGCCCAGTTCGTCCAGGAAGCCTTCGCCCCAGCTCCAGCTGGCTTGAATCGGATAGATCAGGCCGGTCAGGATGACGACGAACACAAGGAAGGGCCACAGCTTAATGCGTTCAGCCACAGCACCCGAAACGATGGACGCGGTTGCAGCACAGAACATCAGCTGGAAAATGAAGTCAGACCCGATGGAGGCATATTCAACATCATCCAGATCCTCGAAGGCAACGCCTGCAGGTTCCAGAACAGTTGGCGCAATGCCACCCAACCAACCTTCAACGACCCAATCGCCAAGCGGATACATCAGGTTAAACCCGACGACGAAATAGGCGATTGTCGCCAAGGAAAACAGCGCGACGTTCTTGATCAGCTGCATCGTGGCGTTCTTGGACCGCACAAGGCCGGTTTCCAGCATACAAAAGCCGGCCGCCATGAAGAACACAAGGAAACCGCCGACCAGAAACAGCAAGGAGTTCATGATGAACACCATTTCCATGTTCAGGCGCTCAACGGCATCCATGCCGGTTTCTGCGGCTTCCACAGCTTCCTGCGCGAAGCCCAGACTGGGCAGCAGTGCGGCAGCGGCCACCACGGGTATGAGTTTTTTGAGTTGCATCTGCATTTGTCCTTTTGGTCTTTTCCCAGAGTTTTCGCGGATCACAGCGCGTCGTCGCCGGTTTCACCGGTGCGCACGCGCGTTGCTGCCGCCAGATCAAGCACGAAAATCTTGCCGTCGCCGATTTTGTCGGTACGCGCGGTTTTTTGCAGCGTATCAACCACCTGATCCGCCATCGCGTCGGAAACTGCGATTTCCAGCTTCAGCTTGGGTACAAAATTGACTGCATATTCAGCGCCACGATAGATTTCTGTATGACCGGACTGTGCGCCAAAGCCCTTGATTTCAGTCACCATCATTCCGCGCACGCCGATCGAGGTCAGCGCTTCGCGTACCTCTTCCAGCTTGAACGGTTTTATTGCCGCTATGATGTATTTCACGGTGTTTTCCCCTTTCACTACCTCAGGGACCCCCTCGGGCCTCAGCAGCAGTCAGCGCGGAAAGGGGAGGTTCCTCAATCTTTTGCGATGGCTCAGATGGCGCGTTCCGCGAAAATCCGAAAAAAAATGCACAAAATAGCATCGATGATTAAATTATGTGCAAAACTGAATCGTGACTTCTCTGATACCCACGCAACACTTTCTCGCGAAGATGCTGGTCAGATGCTGCATGCGGTGGCAAAAGGGCGCAGGAATCGGCACGGTGCGGATATGATTGTGACAGGCGTTTCGGGTAAACAGGTCAGATAAATGGGTAGTTCAGGAAACAAGCGCGGCAAGCTGGTTGCTGACAAGCGTGGCGCAAAACCAGCGGCGCAGCCCAAAGCACGAACATCACGCAGCCCGAAGCCGCGCAAGGCCAGGGCATCAGGAAATATTGTCACGCGTTTTTTCAGCGGCCTGTTCCGCGCGGTCTGGCGTGTTATCTGGGGTATCTTCTGGCGTACCACTGCAGTTATCGCGCTGATACTGGCCGGTGCGACATTCTATTTTTATGCAAATCTTCCACCACTGGCGGACTTGCTGGATGCGCGCGCACGCGGTTCCGTCACCATGATTGACCGCGACGGAACCGTGTTTGCATGGCGCGGCGACTCCTTTGGTGGGGCGATCACGGCTGACACAGTGTCGCCCTATCTGAAAAACGCGATTGTCGCGACGGAGGACAGGCGCTTCTATCGGCATCTGGGCGTGTCACCGCGCGGTATAGCTGGCGCGATCCGGTCCAATCTGGGTGCGGGGCGCAGTGCGTTTTCCGGTGCCGGCGGGTCCACGATCACCCAGCAGGTGGCCAAACTTCTGTGTCTGGGTGTGCCATTCGACCCCGATGAATGGGAGTCAGAGGCGGCCTATGAAGCAGATTGCCGCCGGGGCACGGTCTGGCGCAAAATCAAAGAATTGCCCTATACTTTCGCACTGGAAGCAAAGCTGTCAAAAGATGACATTCTGACCATCTACATGAACCGTGCCTTTCTGGGCGCGGGCGCACGCGGTTTCGAAGCAGCGGCGCAGCGTTATTTCGGTCGGTCCGCAAATGAGGTTGGCCCGTCAGAAGCCGCAATGCTGGCCGGGCTTCTGGTCGCGCCGTCCTATTATGCGCCGACCCGCAGCCTGGAACGGGCGCAGGCGCGGGCCAATGTCGTTATCGGGTTGATGCATGAGCAGGGTCTTCTGACCGATTACGAACTGGCAGAGGCCCGCGCCTACCCCGCTACGCTGTCGGATTCCGCCGAATCCCGGCGCGGCATTCATTTTGCCGACTGGCTTATGCAAAGCGGCCCCGCCTATCTTACGCGCGACACAACAGAAGATGTGCTGATGCGCACCACATTCGACGCACGCCTGCAGGCCGCTGCGGAAGATGCAGTCACTCATATCTTTGAAAACCGCGTCCGCGAAGGGTCCGAAGCGGAAGTCGCCGTTGTCGTCATGTCGGCAGACGGGGCCGTGCGCGCCATGGTGGGTGGGCGCAACCCGTCCGTTGGAGGGTTCAACCGCGCCACACAGGCAATGCGGCAGACCGGGTCGGCGTTCAAGCCGTTTCTGTTCGCAGCTGCGCTGGAAAACGGGTTTGAACCCTTTGATATTGTCGAAGACGCGCCGCTGACCATCAATATTCCCGGTTCCGGTGCCTGGTCGCCGCGCAATTATGACGGTCGGTTTCATGGTTTCGTAACTTTGGCCGAAGCGTTGGCCAAATCACTGAACACCCCTGCGGTGCGCATTTCCGAAGCGATGGGGCGTGATCAGGTGCGCGCTGTTGCAAACCAGTTCGGTTTGCGCAGTGAACTGGCCGAAGGTCCGGCGCTGGCGCTTGGCGCATCGGAATCAACATTGCTGGAAATGACTGCGGCCTATGCAGGCATTCTGAACGGGGGAAGTGCGGTGCGCCCCTATGGCATTCAGGATCTGACCCTTATGGGCGAATCGACGCCGCTGTTTGGCGCCAATACCGGCGTCGGAGATCGCGTCATATCGGAGCATTCCGCGCGAATGCTGACATGGATGATGACCCGCGTTCTGCAAGACGGCACCGGCGCGCGCGCGCGCCTGCCCGACCGGCAGGCAGCAGGCAAGACAGGCACCACCCAGGCGGCGCGCGATGCATGGTTCATCGGGTTCACAGCCGATTATGTCACGGGTGTCTGGATGGGCTATGACGACAACTCCCCCTTGACCGGGGTAACAGGCGGGGGTCTGCCAGCGGAGATATGGCACGAAGTGATGACGCGCGTGCATGTGGGCCTGCCAGTCCGTGAATTGCCCATGCTTGAACCGCAACGCCCCGTCATGGAGGAATTCACTGCGCCAGCCGCGCCCGCACCACAGCGTGGCCCCGTATCATCGCTGGATGATACGATTCGCGGCATATTGGGGTCCATTTTCGGCGGAAACTGACAAGACGCCCCGTCAGCGACCCAAAAGCATGGCCTGCACCCCGGCGCGGGCGGAATCTATCAGGCCGACATAACCGGACATGGCCGGGGCGGTAACGGGAACCGCTGTGCCCAGCGTCGGCGCGGCAAGATACAGCCCGACCATCAGCAGTGCCAGAACCGGTGGCACCACGAAGCCGCGCAAAAAGCTGCGCTGTCGTTCCCGCGATGTCTGAGGCAGCTGGAAATCCCCGTTGCTGCGCCTTTCGCTAACGGGTTCCAGGGTGGCGCTGATATCCTCAATATCGGGAAATGCGGCACCGGTCCCCCCCGCCTGCGATGGTCGCGGGGGTTGATCATCGTCAGCATCCGCCCCGGCCACAGGCCATGGTGCGCCGCTCAGTAGTCCCAGTTCGGGCTGTGACTGCAACCCTTCGGCTTCACGCTTGCGTTGGCTCGCCTCAAACTCTGCCTCTTCGCGCAACACATCCATCACTGCAGGGTCCAGCGCCCGCGATCTGGGCTTCAGCGCTGTTTCGGCGGGCAGACCGGTGTCCGTTTCGGGTTCCGGGGCATCGGGTTCCGGTATTGCAGGGGGCGCGTCCGAAGCCTGGCTTCCAGCACTGTCACGCGATTCCGGGGGTTCGGCATCCGGCGCTGGCGCAGCCATTTTTTCAGCTGATGCATGCTGAAACCAGATATGGCTGCAGGACGAGCATTGCACCTCCCGCCCGTCGGCAGTCAGCAACGCGGCCTCGATTTCGTATTGCGCAAGACAACTGGGACAGGTGATACGCATGCTTGGACCTTATACTACGCCAAATGCAGCATTGGCGCTGCTCTTGAACTGTTGTAGCAAGCGATCAGGCGTGTTCCAAGTTTATTGATACACCGACCGGCCAAGAGACATGACCCTGAAGGCGCATGATCAGGTTTGCAGGTCGTGGCGGCAAGTCGGAAAGTGACTGAGAAGGTGGGTGCACCATGATCGCGTTTCAGAATGTTGCCCATGATTATGGCGGCGGCCCGTTATTCCGGGACGCGACCCTGAAACTGGAAACCGGCAGCTTCCATTTTCTGACCGGGCCATCGGGGGCGGGAAAAAGTACGTTCCTGAAGCTGTGCTATGGTGAATTGATTCCAAGCGAAGGCACTGTCAGCCTGCTGGGGCAGGATATGAACGCAATGTCGCGCGATGAACTGGCCCGCACCCGCCAAAAGATCGGAATCGTGCATCAGGATTGCCAGTTTCTGGACCATCTGACGGTCGAACAGAATGTCGCCCTGCCGTTAAGTGTAACCGGGCGCCCGGTATCCGGTGACAACCTTGCGGATCTTCTGGCATGGGTCGGCCTGTCCGGGCAGGCGCGGTCACTTCCGCCAACATTGTCGGGGGGCGAACGGCAGCGCACAGCGCTTGCCCGCGCCATCATCGCCTCGCCAGAGGTGCTGCTGGCGGATGAACCGACCGGCAATCTGGATTGGGACATGTCGCAGCGCCTGATGTCGCTGATGATTGAACTGAACCGCATGGGCACGGCTGTGCTGATTGCCACGCATGATCTGAACCTGATCCGGTTTGTAAAAACACAAGTGCCCACACGGGTATTGCGGATCGCGCGCGGCGAAGTTCAGACAGCAGGTGCAGAACTATGAGTCCGCATCAGGTATCCCGGCTGGTGGTGCCACGCAGCGGGCGCGGGGTCTGGCTAGTCAGCCTGAGTGCGGCGGCAATGGCCTTTCTGGCGGTCTTTGCGCTGGCTCTGTCGGTTTCGGCAGCGCGGCTGGCACAGAACTGGGCGGCGGCGCTTGCGCAGACCGCAACAGTGCGGGTGTCGGCCCCACCAGAGGAAATGTCCGAACAGACCGCAATTGTTCTGGAAGTGTTGCGCACCACCCCCGGGATTGCCAGCGCGCGCGAAATGACCGACGACGAACAGGCGGACCTGCTGGAAGCCTGGCTTGGACCAGACCTGCCGCTGGACGCACTGCCCTTGCCGCGCCTGATTGACGTAACCGAAACGCCGGAAGGGCCGGACCGGCAGGGGTTGCGGCTGCGTCTGTCCGCCGAAGCGCCAGGCGCAGTTTATGACGATCATACGCGCTGGCGCAGGCCGCTGGCCGAAGGGGCCGCACGGATGCGCCAACTGGCAAACCTGTCGCTGGTGTTGATCGGCGCGGTTATGGCGGCAATCATCATGCTGGCGGCCAGCGCATCGCTCGCGTCCAATGCACAGGTGATCAGTGTCTTGCGGCTGGTCGGTGCGCAGGACCGTTTCATCGCCCGTGCCTTTGTCTGGCGGATGACGCTGCGCGCCACGCTGGGTGCCGCTGCCGGAACGGCCCTGGGGGCAGTGGCAATATTCGCCTTGCCAGACCCTGCGGATGCAAGCAGTGTTCTGTCGGGTCTGGGGTTTCAGGGAAGCGGCTGGTTGCTGCCGCTGGCCCTGCCTGTTGTGGCCGCCGTGCTGGCCTGGGTTTCCGCCAAGGCAACTGCCTTCGGCGTTCTGAGAGGGGTTACCTGATGCGCTATGCCGTGCAATGGGTTCGATCGGTATTTTTCATTGGACAGATGTATGTTGCGATGCTGGTGCTTGCTGTCGCCTTCGCGCCGCTCGCACTGCTGCGCCGCGACATGGCGCTGCGCGCCTGTCACAGTTTTTGCCGCTATGTGCGCTGGTCAGCCGCATGGATTGCGGGCCTGCATTCGGAAATACGCGGGCCGGTGCCCGATGGCGCAGTGCTGATTGCAGCCAAGCATCAGTCCTTCTTTGATATCATCCTGATATTCGGCGCACTGCCCCGGCCACGATTTGTGATGAAAAAGCAGCTGAAATGGGCACCTTTGCTGGGCTGGTATGCCATGCGCATCGGTTGCGTGCCCGTGGATCGCGGCAAACGCGGGTCTGCGATCAAGGACATGATGAAGCGCGTCGCCCAAGGGCAGGAAGAAGCCGGGCAGTTGATCATCTATCCGCAGGGAACCCGCGTCGCCCCGGGCGCAAAAAAGCCCTATAAGGTTGGCACGGCAGTTCTGTATGACCAGATGGGCGGGGCATGCGTGCCCGTTGCAACCAATGTCGGCATGTTCTGGCCAAAGCACAGCCTGTTCCGCAAACCCGGACTGGCCGTGGTGGAGTTTCTGCCGCCGATCCCCGCCGGACTGCCGCCTCGCGAATTTCTGGGCCGGATGGAATCGGTGATAGAATTGCATTCCGACCGGTTGATGACCGAAGCGCAAAGCAAGGGGTGAAGCATGGAATACATTCAGTCTGTCGCGGAGCTGGAAAGCCACTACGGGCAACCGGCCCCTGCAAGCCTGCTGAAGGTGACCGACAAGATAACGCCAGCCTATCGCGCATGGATCGCGCGCGCCCGTTTTTGTGTCCTGTCCACCGTGGGGCCGGATGGCGTGGATGCAAGCCCGCGCGGCGATGATGCTGCGGTGGTGCACATTCAGGATGAACGAACCCTTCTGCTGCCGGACTGGCACGGTAATAATCGGATCGACAGTTTGCGCAATATCGTCGCTGATGGCCGCGCATCCCTCATGTTTGTGGTGGCCGGTGCGCAGAATGTCATCCGCGCAAACGGTCATGCGCGCCTGACAACGGATGCACCATTGCGCGCCAGTTTTGAACGACAGGGCAAGCACCCGCGTTCAGTGATCGAATTCCGTCTGTCTGCGATCTACTTTCAATGTGCGCGTGCGCTGATGCGCGCACGGCTATGGTCTGACGGGGATCAGTCACATGGTCTGCCCAGCATGGGCGACATTCTGTCAGAACTCGGGCGCGATGAATTTGACGGCACCAGCTACGACCGCATGTGGCCGGAACGCGCGCGCCAGACCATGTGGTAGCCACCCGGACCCCGCGAAAACCGGCATTCCAGGCATGTGACGCAAGGTTTTTTATGGAATGCCCCTGCGTCGACTGAACGTCAGGGCTTGTTTGACGCACTATAGTGGGGAATGCTGATCTTAGCGCCCGCACTCAAACGCGGGCGAGGGAGGATACCTTGAACAAGACCGCATCTGACCGTCCATGGCTGGCGGCGTATGGCAGCGATATATCGCCCGTGCTTGCCCCGTCGCCCTATGCAAGCCTGGCTGAACTTGTGCAGGATGCCTGCGCCAGATTCGCCGAAAAGAAAGCTTTCACCTGCGTCGTGCCGAACGGCATGAGCGGCAGCCACACATTTGCGCAGGTCGGCACGCTGTCGGATGATTTCGCCAGCTTTCTGCGCCATGATTGCGGGTTGAAGCCGGGCGCGCGGGTTGCACTGCAGTTGCCCAACGGGCTGGCCTATCCGGTGGCGGCCTTTGGCGCGTTCAAGGCAGGTTGCGTTCTGGTCAATACCAACCCGCTTTATACAGCGTCCGAGATGATTCATCAGTTCAACGATGCCGGTGTCGAGGTACTTGTCATCAGCGACATGTTCGCCGACAAGCTGGCCGAAGTGGTGCCGCAGACCAGCATTCGCCATGTCGTGCTGGCGGGTGTGCCCGAGTTTTTCCCGCGCATTCCGGAACTGGTTATTCGCGGCGTGCAGAAATACTGGACACGCAGCCTGCCACCCATTCCGAAACTGGCCGTGCCGGTTCTGCGCATACGCGATGCGCTGCGACTGGGGCGCAAACAGCCGGAAGTGACGGATTGGGACAAGCTGAAGCAGAATGATCTGGCCATGCTGCAATATACGGGCGGCACAACCGGGGTGCCGAAGGGCGCGATGCTAAGTCACGGCAATATTCTGGCCAATCTGGAACAGGTTCGCGCCATGGGGTCGCATCATATCGCGGGCAAGGATTGCGTGCTGACTGCGCTGCCCGTCTATCATATCTTCGCTTTTACCGCCAATCTGATGACCTTCTTTGCCGTTGGCGCGCGCAATATTCTGGTGCCTTCGCCACGGCCTGTGCAGAATATCCAGCGGGCGCTGGAAAATTATCCGGTCACATGCATTACCGGCGTCAACACATTGTTCAACGGCCTGATGAATGAAGAATGGTTTGCGGCCTATCCGCCGAAAAGCCTGACCGCAGCCATCGCGGGCGGCACGGCGCTGCATGGCGCAGTGGCCGAACGCTGGGAGAAGATCACCGGCACCCGCATTGCCGAAGGATACGGGCTGACGGAATCATCGCCTTTGGTGACATTCAACCCGCTGGAACAGCCCATGCGCACAGGGTCCATCGGGGTGCCGGTGCCGGGAACGGATATCGCGCTGGTCGATGACAATGCCGACCCGGTGGCCGACGGGCAGCCCGGTGAATTGCTGGTCAGGGGGCCACAGGTCATGCTGGGCTACTGGAACCGCCCCGAAGATACGGCCCAGACCGTGCAGAATGGCTGGCTGTTCACCGGTGATGTGGCCACAATGGATGAAGACGGCTATTTGCGCATCGTGGACCGCAAGAAAGACATGGTTCTTGTATCCGGTTTCAATGTCTACCCCAATGAGGTGGAGGATTGTCTGGCCAAACTGCCCGCAGTGCTGGAAGCCGCCGTTGTCGGCGTGCCGGACGCGAAATCGGGTGAAGCGGTACGCGCCTATGTTGTGCGCAACCCCGATCAGCCGGATGAACTGACCAAACAGGATGTGATCGCGCATTGCCGCAAATACCTTGCGGCCTACAAGGTGCCTAAAAGCGTTATCATCCGCGATGAACTGCCGAAATCCCCTATCGGGAAAATACTGCGCAAGGACCTGAAAGCCGAAGTGCGCGACGAATTCGCAGGAAAGGTCTGAGGGCATGCTGACAGAACTGGAAACCACCTTACTGGGGATCATGATGATGGTGATCATGCTGGGCATGGGGGCCAGCATGACACCGCGTGATTTTCTGATCGCATTTCGCAAACCCAAGGGCATTCTGGTCGGGCTGCTCAGTCAGTTTGCCGTCATGCCGTTTCTGGGCTTTTTGCTGGCGGTGCTGCTGGGCCTGCCGCCTGCGCTGGTCGTGGGACTGTTGCTGATTGCCTGCATGCCTGGTGGCACGACATCGAACATATTCGCCTATTTCAGCAAAGGCGTGCTGGCGCTGTCGATCATGATGACCACGGTTTCCACACTGGCCGCTGTGGTCATGGTGCCGATACTGCTATCATTCTACGGGGGTATGGCGGGGGTCGGGGCGGATTACGTCATCCCGCCTGAAAATGTGGCGCAAATACTGGCGGTGTTGCTGGTGCCCACGGCGCTGGGAATGATCCTGCGCAAGCTGAACGCCAATGTGGGCGCGACGGTCGAATTGATCGGGTCGTTCATGGGGGTTGTGGTGATCCTGTTCCTGATCATCAGTTGGGTGCCGCGCAATTACCAGTTGCTGCTGGACACACCCGCCCCGATTTATGCAGCAACCATCGGCATTGGTCTGGTCGGCATGTTGTTCGGCTATTGGGTGGCGCGCGGGCTGGGACAAGACACCAACCGCGCCCGCACCATCAGCCTGGAAACGGGCATCCAGAACGGCCCACTGGCGGTGCTGGTCATCACGCTTAGCTTCACGGCCGCGCAGCAACAGGCTGTGTTGCTTATTCCCGTTCTGTATTCACTGTTCATCGTGATCAGTTCAACCATGATCACGCTATGGTACCGGCGCAATGCCACGCGCGAAGCGCTGGCACGCGATGCTGCAAAAATACAGCAGGAAGCCTGAGCGCGTTACAGACGGCAGCGCCTTCTATCCGTGCATTGCGCCCCCCTTTACCGACAGTCAGAACGCAGACAGCCCCGCGCAAGCGGGGCTGTTCATGCATGGTGGGGTGGCGCGCAGCCCTATTGGCGCATCAGGCAAGCCGCCCGTGGCAATGCTTGAACTTCTTGCCGGACCCACAGGGGCACAGATCATTGCGGCCGGGATTGCCCCATGTCTCGGGGTCCGCCTCGTCAAACCCTTCGAGCAACGGTGCAGGGGCATCGCCCGCATTTTCCGCCGCAATCTGGGCGTTGTGCTGTTGCAAGGCCATCTGCTGCAACATGGATTTCTGTTCTTCTTCCGATAGCGGGCGGATGCGCGACAGATAGGCCGATACATCTTCGCGCAGCGAATTCAGCATCGCTTCAAACAACAGGAAACCTTCGGCCTTGTATTCGTTCAGCGGATCTTTCTGGGCATAACCGCGAAAGCGCACCGCAGACCGCAGGTGATCCAGCGTCAGCAGATGTTCACGCCATTTGCGGTCAATGGTTTCCAGTAGGATCTGCTTTTCCAGATTGCGCAGCGTATCGGACCCGAACTGTTCCTGCTTCTGCGCCATCAGCGCATCGGACTGTTCGCACAGCCGTTCGCGCACCACATCCTGATCAACGCCATCTTCCTCGCCCCAGTCCTGAACCGGCAGGTCCAGACCCAGCTTGTCGCGTACCGCCGCTTTCAGCCCTTCCATATCCCATTGTTCGGCATAGGAATTCGGCGGCATATGCGTGTCAATCAGATCATCGACCACCTGATGGCGCATGTCTTCAATGATTTCGGACAGGTCATCCGCTTCCATGATGTCGCGGCGCTGTTCAAACACAACGCGACGCTGTTCATTCATGACGTTGTCGTATTTCAGCAATTCCTTGCGGATGTCGAAATTGCGGGCTTCGACCTTGGCCTGTGCCTTTTCCAGCGATTTGTTGACCCATGGGTGAACAATCGCCTCGCCTTCTTTCATGCCAAGGGTAGACAGGACTTTCTCCAGCCGTTCAGACCCGAAAATCCGCATAAGGTCATCTTCAAGCGACAGGAAAAAGACAGACCGCCCCGGATCCCCCTGCCGCCCCGAACGACCGCGCAGCTGGTTGTCGATCCGTCGGCTTTCATGGCGTTCCGTGGCCAGCACGAACAGCCCGCCTACGGCGATCACCTTTTTCTTTTCTTCCGCGACATCCGCCTCGATCCGGGCGCGCAAATCGGCAGGGTCGGCGGCAGGGTCAGCATCCAGCGCCTGCATGACCTGCATTTCCACATTGCCGCCCAACTGAATGTCCGTGCCGCGACCAGCCATGTTGGTGGCAATTGTCACCGCGCCAAAGCGCCCCGCATCGGCCACGATCTGCGCTTCCTGTTCGTGCTGGCGCGCGTTCAGGACATTATGCGTGATTTCCGCCTGTTTCAGCAGGGCTGACAGTTCCTCGGATTTTTCAATAGATGTGGTGCCCACAAGAATGGGCTGGCCCTTTTCATGCGCATCGCGGATCTCCGTCAGCACGCCGTCAAGTTTTTCCCTGGACGTGCGATAGACCTGATCATGTTCATCCAGACGCGCAATTGGCAGGTTGGTCGGTATTTCGACCACACCAAGATTGTAAATCTCGCGGAATTCCGCCGCTTCGGTGGACGCCGTGCCGGTCATGCCCGCCAGTTTCTTATACATGCGGAAGTAGTTCTGGAACGTGACCGATGCATAAGTCACATTCTCCGGCTGGATGGCCGCGCCTTCCTTGGCCTCGATCGCCTGATGCAACCCTTCGGACAGGCGGCGACCCGCCATCATGCGCCCGGTAAATTCGTCGATCAGAACAACCTGCCCGTCGCGCACAATGTAATTCTGGTCCTTGTGGAACAGCTTATGCGCGCGCAGGCCCTGATTGACGTGATGCACCAGCGAAGTGGATTCGGGATCATAAAGGGATTGGTCATCGCTCAGCAAATCCGCTTCACGCAGCTTTTCTTCGATGAATTCATTGCCATCCTCGGTCAGGGTGGCATTGCGGATTTTTTCGTCAATGGTGAAATGCTCTTCGGTCAGAAGCGGGATCAGCTTGTCAACCTTGACATACAGATCGCTTTTATCTTCGGCCGGGCCGGAAATGATAAGCGGCGTGCGCGCTTCATCAATCAGGATGCTGTCCACCTCGTCAACGATGGCGAAGAAATGGCCGCGCTGGTTCATGTCGTCCAGACGCATGCGCATGTTGTCGCGCAAATAATCAAACCCCAGTTCGTTATTCGTCGCATAGGTCACATCGGCGGCGTAGGCTTCCTTCTTCTCAAAATCGGGCTGCTGCGAATACACCACCCCACAGCGCATACCCAGTTTGGCAAAGACCTTGCCCATCCATTCGGAATCGCGCCGGGCCAGATAGTCGTTGACCGTCACGACATGCACGCCCTTGCCTGTCAGCGCGTTCAGATAGGCGGGAAAAGTGGCCACAAGGGTCTTGCCCTCGCCGGTTTTCATTTCGGCAATATTGCCCTGATGCAGGAACATCCCGCCGATCAGCTGCACATCAAAGGCCCGCAGACCCAGCGCGCGGCGCGCACCTTCGCGGCAATTGGCAAATGCTTCGGGCAAGATGGCGTCCAAGGTTTCACCCCCCGCGACGCGAACCTTCAGTTCTTCCGTCTTGGCGATAAGCCCGTCATCGGACAGGGCCTGAAACTCCGGCTCCAATGCGTTGATCTTTGCAACAATCGGGCGGGCTGCCTTGACCATGCGGTCATTTGCCGTGCCGAATACCTTCTTCGAAATCGCGCCCAAACCCAGCATTCTGTCTCCGCCTCGTTCCATCTGATGCGGCCTGTTCTGATGGCCGCTAAAGAAATCGTCATGTCGCACTAATGCCGCCGGGGTTGTCGGCACGCGCAGGCTTCCATAGAAGGGCAGGTGAACCGCACGGCCCCAAGCATTGCAGAACCAGTCTGCGATGTAATGGTCGACCCCAAAAGTGTCAACGATGTGCGCCGGTCGCACAGAGAAAGGAACAGGAATATGGGCAGATTTTCACGATTGAGCGTCGTTCTGGCGGCGGGGCTGGCGTTTTCCGCCCCCGCCATCGCACAAGATGACGTGACGCGCGACACGGTTCTGGCAACTGTGAACGGTGCCGACATCACGCTGGGTCACCTTCTGGCCGCGCGCGAAGTGCTGCCGGAACAGTTCCGCGGCCTGCCCGCCGAAGCACTGTTTGAACCGCTGGTCGAGCAACTGATCGAACAAACCGCCATCATGCAGCATGCCGAAGGCACCCTGACCGCGCGCGAACAGGTTACGCTGGAAAACGAACAGCGCGCATTCGTCGCCAATGCGGCCCTGTCGCGGGTTGCTGACGCCGCCGTCAATGATGAAGTGATCGACGAAGCCTATGCGGCATTTGTCACCGAATTTGACGGCCAGGAACCGACACCCGAATATAACGCATCGCATATCATCGTCGAGACAGAGGAAGAAGCCGCAGCCCTGCGCACGCAGCTTGATGAGGGTGCGGATTTTGCCGAACTGGCGCGCGAGCATTCCTTTGACGGGGCCGCCGCGAATGGCGGGTCGCTTGGCTGGTTCGGACCGGGTGCCATGATCCCGGAATTTGAAGCCGCTGTCGAAGCGCTGGAAGTCGGCGAATATATGGGGCCACTGGAAACCCAGTTCGGCTGGCATCTGGTGTTGCTCAATGACATGCGCATGTCACAGGCCCCGGAACTGGACGAAGTGCGCGACGCATTGGTGCAGAATATCCAGCGCGAAGCCGCGCAGGCAGAGTTGAACCGCGCCACCGAAGCGGCAACGATTGAACGCACCTATGAAGGGCTGGGCCCCGATATCATGGACCGCTCAGAGCTTCTGGACGACTGATTGCGCCGGGTGTAACCTGCCAGTGCAACGCCGACCCGGTTGCGGGTCGGCTTTTCTTTGGGGAATGACGATGGGCGCGAAAAAGACGCTGAAGAAGAAAATCAAATCGCTGAAGGCACAGGTCAAACAGGCCGCGCAAAGCGCCCCTGCCAAGGCATCTCTGGTGTCGCCGCTGGCGCCCGCGCAATTCCCTGATCTGCCGGCCATCCGCGGGTTGCGCCTGTCCACCGCAGCGGCGGGTGTGCGCTACAAGGGGCGCACAGATGTCATGCTGGCGGTGCTGGACCCCGGTTCGGTTGTCGCCGGAACCTTCACCCGTTCGGCCACGCGCGCGGCATCCGTGCTGGATGCGCAGTCCAAGATCACCAGGGACAGCGCCGAAGGGGCAGCGTTTCTGGTCAATTCCGGCAATGCCAATGCGTTTACCGGCGCAGCTGGGGTTGCGTCTGTCACGGCACTTTGCGCGGCATTGTCGCAGAAACTAGGCCTGCCTGCGGCGCGGATTTTCACATCATCAACCGGTGTTATCGGCGAAGCGCTGCCACATGACCGGATTGTCGCGGTGCTGGACGAACTCGGTTCCGGGTTGTCCGCGGCGGCCCTGCCGGATGCGGCCCGCGCCATCATGACAACCGACACATTCCCCAAAGGCGCCAGCGCCAAAGTGGACATTGACGGCCAGCCCGTCACCATCGCGGGCGTTGCCAAAGGGTCAGGCATGATTGCGCCCGATATGGCCACCATGCTGGTCTATATCTTCACCGACGCAAAGATCACGCGCTCTGCGCTGCAATCCATGGTGTCGCGCCAGACGGACCGCAGCTTCAACTGCATTACCGTGGACAGCGACACATCCACATCGGATATGGTGCTGGTCGCGGCCACAGCGCAGGCAGACATGCCCGTGATTGAAGATACCACAAGCGACGCGGCGCAAATCTTTAACGATGCATTGGGCGCGGTCATGCTGGATCTGGCGCATCAGGTCGTGCGTGATGGCGAAGGGGCCACGAAATTCGTGGAAGTCGCCGTATCAGGCGCACGTTCCGACGCAGATGCGCGCAAGGTTGCGATGGCGATTGCCAATTCGCCCCTGGTCAAGACCGCAATCGCGGGCGAAGACCCGAATTGGGGGCGTATTGTCATGGCCGTCGGGAAATCCGGTGCCGAAGCCGACCGAGACCGCCTGTCCATCCGGTTCGGGCCGCATCTGGTCGCCTCTCAGGGGCAGGTTGCGCCCAGCTATGCCGAACAGGTCGGCGCGGAATACATGCGCCAGCAGGAACTGGTCATCGGCGTTGACCTGCGCCTTGGTGTGGGGGCTGCGACGGTCTGGACCTGTGATCTGACGCATCGCTATATTGACATCAACACGGATTACCGTTCGTGAAACTGGTTCTGGTGTCTGCGGTCGCCTTGATTGATGCTGACGGGCGCGTATTGCTGGCGCAGCGGCCCGAAGGCAAATCCATGGCGGGCCTGTGGGAATTTCCGGGCGGCAAAGTGGAAGCGGGCGAAACGCCCGAAGCCGCGCTGATACGGGAACTGCACGAAGAACTGGGCATCGACACATGGTCCAGCTGCCTTGCACCGCTGACATTTGCCAGCCATGCCTATGATGATTTTCATCTGCTGATGCCGCTGTTTGCCTGCCGCAAATGGGATGGACAGGTGCAGTCGCGCGAAGGGCAGGCGCTGAAATGGGTGCGCCCTGCGCAATTGCGGGATTTCCCGATGCCGCCCGCAGACCTGCCGCTGATACCGATTCTGCGCGATTGGCTGTAGGCACGGCGCGGTGCGTTTCCAGTTCCGGGGTTAACCTTGATTTATTCCGCGACCATTACAGCTTCGGAAACAGTCGTCCGCTGGTCAACGGGAAAACTTGTCAGAATTAAGGAAATGCCATGCAGCAGGCGTTGTTCTGGCACCGGAATATGGCACAATCAGGTTAACGCCCGTCCAGTGTGGCAAACACGCTGAACAGGGCCTTCGCAAAAAGGGACCATGCCATGATACGCACCATCAGGATCGGAAGGCACATTTCTGCTCAGGGTGTTTTTGTGCGTCAATTGAGCAATGGTCACATCATCATTCGGGCAGGGACGCAAATGCTGACCGGCCGCCCGATCTCCGCGCCTGTCGCCTGACCAGCGACATGTTTTCTACGCTGATCGCCCTGACCGCAAGGTCAGGGCGCATCTGTTTTCAGCGCCTGCCGGATATCAGTCAACTTCGCGGGCTTCATCGACCAGCATGATCGGAATACCATTGCGAATGGGAAAGGCCAGATGCGCGGCCATGGACACCAGTTCCTGACGCTGCGCGTCATAGCTTAGCCTGCCCTTGGTCAAGGGACAGACCAGCGCTTCCAGCATATGCCTGTCGAAGCCACGATTCCGGGTCATTGCAGCGCCTCATCCGTGCCGCCACGCAGGGCGAATTCCATCAATGTTACCAAGGTTTCACGCCGGTTTGTCAATGACGGTGCTTCCAGCAAGGCCTGCTTGTCATCCGGCTCCAGTGGGCACAGCATTGACAGTGAATTGATCAGCAATTCGTCATTGGCCTCTGTCAGGCTGTCCCAATCGGTCGATAGCCCATGTATGGCAAAAAACCGCTTCAGCAGCACAAAAAATTCATCGCGGTCGAAGCCGTCATCCTGTTCATCACTGCCGCGGTCCCGCTCAAACCCTTCCCAACTGACTTCGGCGCGGCGATAGGGTGTGAAACCGGTCACTTCCTGTTGCAACCGGAACCGTGACACCCCGGTCAGCGTGATCATATAGCGCCCGTCTTCGGTTTCGGAAAATGCTGTCAGCCGACCCGCGCAACCAATACTGTGCAGTGCCTTTTCACTGCCCAGCGGGGTGCTGCGTGGCTGGATCATGCCGATCAGACGATGCGGCGTTTTCATGCATTCGTCCAGCATCGCCAGATATCTGGGTTCAAAGATATGCAGCGGTAACCGGGCGCGCGGCAACAGCAGCGCACCCGGCAACGGGAATACCGCGATAAGGTCGGGAAGGTCTTTTATATGCACCATGCAAGCTAACCTAACCCGACAAACCGTTCAGGCAAATATCAATGAGCTGAGCTTGCGCCGCCCTTTGGCGGCCAGCGGGTCATTGGGCTGCAACGCATCGAAAATCGTGAACAGTTGCGCCTTGGCCGCACCATCGTTCCATTCCCGGTCGCGACGGAACAGTTCCAGCAATTCATCAATCGCGGCTTCTGCCTGATCAGTGGCATAAAGCGCCTGTGCAAGGTCAAACCGTGCCTGATGATTGGCGGGATCGGCCTGAACCTGCGCGCGTAATTCATCCACAGGGCCGGCATTTTCGGCCTGACGCGCCAGCGCCAGCTTGGCGCGCGCGGCTTCCACCTCTGGCGCGGTTGCAATGGCGGCGGGGACATTTGCAATCAGGGCTTCGGCCTGATCCAGATTACCCGCAGCGATATGGGCGCGCGCCAATCCCCCAAAAGCGCGGGCATTTTCGGGTTCTTCTGCAAGAACGGCGGCAAAAACCTGCGCGGCATCAGCGGCCGCGCCCTGTTCCAGCATGCTGTCAGCTTCGTCCAGCGCGGCATCCAGCCCGTCATCGCCCGATGAAAGCGCCGCCAGTTTGGCCACAAATTCCTTTAGCGCCGCAGGCGGTTGTGCCCCCTGGAACCCGTCAACCGGCTGGCCCTGATGGAATGCGTAAACCGTGGGAATGGACTGCACGCGCAATTGCCCGGCAATGGCCTGGTTTTCATCGACATTGATCTTGACCATGCGCACCTTGCCGCGTGCGGCGCGGACTTCGGCTTCCAGCGCAGGGCCAAGGGTTTTGCATGGGCCGCACCATGGCGCCCAGAAATCAACGATAACCGGCACTTCCTTGCTGGCTTCGATGACCTGGGTCATGAAATCACGGTCAGATCCTTCGGTGATCAGGGTTTCGTCGGCAGCGTTCGTGCCCGCGTTCAGTTCCAGCATTTTCGCCCTCTACGTTGGTCTTTTGCCTTATATGGGCAACAGATGTGTCAAGGCCAAGGGGGGTGGCCTGTTTCCGTCTGCCATATCCTGCCTGCGCTTGCGGGGCAAAGAAAAAACCGCACGCCAAGGGCATGCGGTCTGTTCATGTCAGCGCGGTGCTGGTGTTCAGGCGATTGCGGCCTTTGCCTTGGCCACAATCTGACCAAAGGCTTCTGGTTCGTGAACGGCCAGATCGGCCAGAACCTTGCGGTCCACTTCGATCCCGGCCAGACCCAGCGCGTTGATGAAACGCGAATAGGTCAGCGCAGGGTCGATTTCACGTACCGCCGCGTTGATACGCTGAATCCACAGCGCACGGAAATTCCGCTTGCGCACCTTGCGGTCGCGCGTTGCGTATTGGTTGGCCTTGTCAACCGCCTGCGTTGCAGTGCGGAAATTGCGCGACCGCGCGCCGTAATAGCCTTTGGCGGCCTTGACGACTTTGCGGTGACGGGCATGGGTAACTTTGCCGGAAGTAACTCGGGACATCTGCGCTGCTCCTTAACGATCGTAGGGCATGTATTTCTTGACGATACGCGCATCCTGATCAGACAGGATGGTGTTGCCGCGTGCGTCGCGAATGAATTTCTTGGTCCGCTTGATCATGCCGTGGCGTTTGCCGGCCTGACCTGCCTTGACCTTGCCGCTGGCCGTCATGGAGAAGCGCTTTTTGGCGCCTGATTTGGTCTTCATCTTGGGCATTTCCGACTCCTTAATTCGAAAACCGGTTGAAGATGCGACTCGGCATGCCACATGGCCGGACACATCAAACAGAGCGTGCTCGCTACACCAGAAACCCGCAGCGCGCAAGGCAGTTTACCTAGAAATATGTCATGATCCGCGCCACCAGACCAACAGTCAGTTCCGGAATGTCGCGCAGGCCATACATGCCCTGCGGGCGCATGCGCCAGACCCAGACCAGAAGCCCGCCGCTGCACGCAGACAGAAGCAGGCCAAGGACCGGCTTGCGGTTATCGGACCAAGCGCTTAGCGCACTGACCAGTGCCAGCGGCAACAGATACACCCCCAGCAGAAAAAGCACCTCGAAATCCATGGCCATCCCACGATCAGGGGAAGGTCAGGCTACTCGGGTTCTCCTTGAATAATCAAGTGTTCCGAACAGGGCGCAACGCGCAGAATATTGGTTGTGCCCGGCTGGTTGAACGGAATACCCGCTGTCACAAGGATCTGGTCCTTTTCTGTGGCGAAACCGTATTTGCGTGTAACCCGGACAGCATTGATCACGGCCTTCTTGAAGCGGTTCACTTCGGTAACCTGCTCGCAATGCACGCCCCATGTCAGCGCGTGGCGTCGTGCCACACCGACAAATGGTGTCAGCGCCAAAATCGGCACATGCGGACGTTCGCGCGCAACAAGGCTTGCCGTGGTCCCCGATTCCGTAAAGCAGCAGATCGCGGCAATATTCGTCTTCTCGGCCAGTTCGCGCGCGGCTGAAACGATACCATCCGCGATGGAATGATGATGCACATGCTTGCGCGACGCGTCGATCACATCAATATAGGTCGGGTCGCTTTCAACTTCGATCGCGACATTGTTCATGGTGGTCACAGCTTCAATCGGGAACTGGCCCGCCGCTGATTCCGCCGACAACATGACCGCATCAGCCCCTTCATAGATGGCCGTTGCAACGTCGGACACTTCGGCGCGGGTCGGCATCGGGCTTTCGATCATGGATTCCAGCATCTGGGTGGCCACGATCACCGGTTTTGCGGCGGCGCGCGCCTTGCGGACAAGCCGCTTCTGGATGGGGGGAACATTCTGCACCGGCAGCTCCACGCCAAGGTCACCCCGCGCAACCATGATACCGTCCGACACGGCAAGAATTTCGTCAAACGCCTTCACCGCCGCGGGTTTCTCAATCTTCGACAGGATTGCCGCGCGCCCCTGTGCCAGCTCACGCGCTTCCAACACGTCTGACGGGCGCTGCACGAATGACAATGCCAGCCAGTCCACACCCAGACGACAGGCGAATTCCAGATCCTTGCGGTCCTTGTCCGAAAGTGCAGCAACCGGCAACACTGCATCGGGCACATTCACACCCTTGCGGTCGGAAATAACACCACCCACAGTGACTGTGCATTCCGCAAAATCCGGCCCGCATTCATTCACCTTCAGGCGCACCTTGCCGTCATTCACCAGAAGGTCAGCGCCGGGTTCAAGCACTTCGAAAATCTCGGGGTGGGGCAGGTTGACGCGCTGCCGGTCCCCGGGTGCCTTGTCCAGATCAAGGCGAAATTCCTGCCCGACCTGCAAATCCACCGGGCCATCACTAAACGTGCCGATCCGCAGTTTTGGTCCCTGAAGGTCAGCCAGAATGCCAATGGGGCGCCCCAGATCGGCCTCTACCTGGCGGATGATGGCGTGGCGTTGTGCCATCTCGTCATGCGTGCCGTGACTCATGTTCAGGCGGAACACATCTGCCCCCGCTTCAAACAAGGCGCGGATCATGTCATAGGTCGAAGAAGACGGCCCCAGCGTGGCGACAATCTTAATCATGCGGTGGCGACGTATTACGGTCATGCAAGGTCCTTTCAGGCGGGTGTGACCCCGAGATGCGTTCGGCCAGAAATGCAGGCACCATATTGCAGCCATAAGCAACCGGCAGAAGTTGTTAGCGCAAACAACTATCATTTTACCAGAGAATATCAAGCCCCCGTGATACTGTCAGCTTGACGGCGGGCGCAGGAATGAACAGGTGTCCGGTTCCAACCGCGCCGGAGGATGCAATGGACGACAAGACACGCACAGACCTGGAAGCCGCCGCATTCCGCGCCTTGCTGGCGCATCTGGATAAGCGCAGCGATGTACAGAATATCGACATGATGAACCTTGCAGGGTTCTGCCGGAACTGCCTGTCGCGCTGGTATCAGGAAGCCGCCAATGCGCGCGGGCTGGACATGGACAAGGACACCGCGCGCGAAGCCATCTATGGCATGCCCTATTCAGAATGGCAGGCAAAATACCAGACCGAAGCCAACGCTGACAAACAGGCGGCTTTCCAGAAGTCCTTTGCCGAGAATGTCGGCCATAAACCCGACTGACCGGCACCAGCGCAACTGGCAGGGTGCGTGATTTCCACGCACCCTTGCTGCTCAGATCGCGGTCTTGCGGCTTTCCTCAATGTAGATTTCGCGCAAGCGCGTGGCCAGCGGCCCCGGCGTGCCCGCGCCCAGCTTTGCGCCGTCAATTTCCACCACCGGCATCACAAAAGTACTGGCAGAGGTCACGAATGCCTCATCCGCCTGCATCGCTTCTTCCACGGTAAAGCTGCGTTCCTCAACCGGCATCTGCGACTCGCGGGCAAATCGCAGCACCGCAGCGCGGGTAATCCCGTGCAGAATGTCATTGGACAGCGCGCGGGTAATGATGCGGCCACCCTTGATGATATAAGCGTTGTTGGATGTGCCCTCGGTCACCTCACCATCCTGCACCATCCAGGCATCATCGCAGCCCGCCTTGAGGGCCATCATCTTGCCCATGGACGGATACAGCAATTGCACCGTCTTGATATCGCGCCGCCCCCAGCGGATGTCATCAATCGTAATGACCTTGATACCCTTTTTGGCTTTCGGACTGTCAATCAACGCAGGGTTCGCCTGGCTGAACAGAACCACCGTGGGTTTGGTGGTTTCCGGGTCCGGGAAAATAAAATCCCGGTCCCCCGGCGCACCGCGGGTGACCTGCAAATAGACCATCCCGTGCCCGACGTCATTTTGCGCAACCAACTGGCGATGCACGTCCAGCCACTCATCGCGCGCCATCGGGTTTTCAATTCCCAACTCCCCAAGCGAGCGTTCCAGCCGCAGGAAATGCCCGTCAAAATCGATCAGCTTGCCATCTATGACAGTCGTCACTTCATAGACACCATCCGCCATCAGAAAGCCCCGGTCAAAGATCGAGATCTTCGCCTCGCCCTCAGGCAGGTAGTCGCCATTCACATAAACGATGCGACTCATAGCTCACAGTCCTTCAGGAAGTTTTCGCACGGCCCCCATGGCCGCCGACGTGGTCAAAGCCGCATAGGCCTTCAGCGCTGTTGTAACCTTGCGCGGGCGTGGGTTGGCGGGCTTCCAGCCCTTCTCATCCTGCGCGGCACGGCGCGCAGCAAGCGTTGCATCATCCACGGCCAGATGAATCGTGCGGTTGGGAATGTCGATTTCAATCCTGTCACCGGTTTCCACGACACCAATCAACCCGCCCTCTTCAGCTTCCGGGCTGACATGGCCAATCGACAGGCCCGACGTGCCCCCCGAAAACCGTCCGTCAGTGACCAGCGCACAGGCGGCACCCAACCCCTTGGATTTCAGATAGCTGGTCGGATACAGCATTTCCTGCATACCCGGCCCCCCGCGCGGCCCTTCATAGCGGATGATAACCACCTCGCCCGCCTGCACCTTGCCGGTCAGAATACCGCTGACAGCATCATCCTGCGATTCATATACCCGCGCCGGGCCGCTGAATTGCAGGATCGAATCATCAACACCCGCAGTTTTTACAATGCAGCCCTGCTCAGCCAGATTGCCGAACAGAACCGCCAGCCCTCCATCCTGGCTGAAGGCATGTTCCTTATCGCGGATCACCCCGTTCTGCCGGTCCATATCGACTGAATCGTAACGGCGTTCCTGCGAAAACGCAGTCTGTGTGGGCACGCCACCGGGCGCAGCGGCAAAGAACCTGTGTACCTCCGGGCTGTTGGTGCGCCGCACATCCCATGTGTTCAGCGCATCGCCCATGCTCGGGCTGTGGACCGTCGGCAGATCGCAATGCAGCAAGCCTGCGCGATCCAACTCGCCCAGGATCGACATGATCCCCCCGGCGCGATGCACATCTTCCATGTGAACATCACTTTTAGCGGGCGCGACCTTGCACAGACAGGGCACCTTGCGCGACAGGCGGTCGATATCCTGCATGGTGAAATCAATGCCCCCCTCATGGGCGGCAGCCAGCAGATGCAGCACAGTGTTGGTTGACCCGCCCATGGCGATATCCAGCGACATCGCATTCTCGAACGCCTTGAAGCTTGCAATATTGCGCGGCAGCACGCTGTCGTCATCCTGCTCGTAATAGCGCTTGGCCAGATCGACAATCACATGGCCCGCCCGCAGGAATAGCTGCTTGCGGTCGGCATGTGTCGCCAGTGTGGACCCGTTTCCGGGCAGCGACAGGCCCAGCGCCTCGGTCAGGCAGTTCATGGAATTGGCCGTGAACATTCCCGAACACGACCCGCATGTAGGACAGGCAGCTTCTTCAATCGCCAGAACCTGCGCATCGGTGTATTTGTCATCTGCAGCCGCGACCATGGCATCAACCAGATCCAGCGCCTTTTCGACACCATCAACCACGACCTTGCCCGCTTCCATCGGCCCGCCGGACACGAACACCACCGGAATATTCAGCCGCATCGCCGCCATCAGCATACCAGGGGTGATCTTGTCGCAATTGGAAATGCACACCATCGCATCGGCACAATGCGCATTCACCATATATTCGACCGAATCGGCAATGATCTCGCGCGATGGCAGCGAATACAGCATCCCGTCATGGCCCATGGCAATGCCATCATCTACAGCGATGGTGTTGAATTCCTTGGCCACACCACCAGCCTTTTCAACCTCGCGTGCGACCATCTGGCCAAGGTCTTTCAAATGCACATGGCCCGGCACAAACTGGGTGAAGCTGTTGACAATGGCAATGATCGGCTTGCCGAAATCACCCTCCTTCATCCCCGTTGCGCGCCACAGGCCCCGTGCGCCTGCCATGTTGCGTCCATGTGTTGTCGTGCGAGAGCGGTATCTTGGCATCTGGCTGTCCTCCGGTTTCGCATGATCCATAGCGCATGTGCAGGCGTTGGAAAAGGGCACTCAACCCCAAAGCGCGGGCAAGGCGGGATGCACACCTTCCGCATCATAGTGTAGCGGCGGGTCACGGTCCTCCGACAGCAGCAGCGGACCATCAAGATCGACAATATCCGCCCCCTGCGCCACCAGCACCGCCGGCGCCATCGCCAGAGAACTGCCAACCATGCATCCCACCATCACGCCAAACCCATCGGCACGCGCGGCATCGTGCAAAGCCAGCGCCTCCGTCAGGCCCCCGGTCTTGTCCAGCTTGATGTTGATCATGTCATACTTGCCCTTCAGCGACGGCAAGCTGGCACGGTCGTGACAGCTCTCATCGGCACAAACCGGCAGCGGGCGCGCAATTTCCCCCAGCATACCGTCATCCCCTGCGGGCAGGGGTTGCTCCACCATGGCCACGCCCAACCCGATCAGATGCGGCGCAAGCTCTGCATAGACCTCTGCGTTCCAGCCCTCATTGGCATCAATGATGATGCGTGTATCAGGGGCACCGCGCCGCACGGCCTCCAGCCGGGGCATATCATCAGGGGTGCCCAGCTTGATCTTCAGCAAGGGCCGCTCGGCATGACGGCGGGCGGCAGCCTCCATCCTGTCGGGTGTATCCAGCGACAGCGTGAATGCCGTCACCAGGGGCTTTGGCACCGCAAGCCCCGCCAGGTCCCATACCGGTTTTCCCAGACGCTTCGCGTCCCAGTCCCATAATGCACAATCAACGGCGTTGCGGGCCGCACCTGCGGGCAACGCTGTCTGCAACCCTGCCCGTCCGGTCCCGGCACCAAGCCCTTCAATCTGACGACAGACCGATTCAAGGCTTTCGCCATACCGGGCATAAGGCACACATTCCCCCCGCCCCGTCACCCCATCCCGGGCCAGACTGACAGTCACGACATCGGCATGGGTCCGCGACCCCCGGGCAATGGTGAAAACTTCGGCCAGCTGAAACCGGTCCTGCGTTATCGTCAGCATTCTCTGCCCTTTTCATTCTGGCACAAATATCCTGGGGTGAATGGGGCCAACGGCCCCAGAGGGGCAAAGCCCCATTATTCACCCCGCTCAGTCAGACCGCCGCAAGCGCATCAACCAGCTTGCCTGCACCGTGGCGATACGGGTCCACTGTTGGCAGACCCATGCTTGCCTCCAGCTCTGCGCAGTAATCCAGCGCTTCCTGCGCGCCCATCGCAGCGGTATTGACCGAAATCCCGATGACCTGCACCGCAGGGTTTGCGACGCGCGCAAGGTGCAGCGCCGTGTCACGCAAGTCCGACAGTGCAGGCAGCGCATAGCCCGGCAGGCCGCGCATATGGGTACGGGTCGGTTCATGCGACAGGATCAGCGCGTCGGGTTGCCCGCCATGGATAAGCGCCATCGTCACACCGGAATATGAGACATGAAACAGACTGCCCTGCCCCTCGATCAGATCCCAGTGATCGGGGTCATTATCTGGCGTCAGCCATTCGACCGCGCCTGCCATGAAATCGGCGATAACTGCATCCAGCGGCACACCGTCACCTGTAATCAGAATACCCGTCTGGCCGGTTGCACGAAATGTGGTCTTCATGCCACGCGCGATCATCTCGCGCTCCATGCAAAGGGCCGTGTACATCTTGCCGACTGAACAATCGG
The DNA here is from genome assembly GCF_028745735.1 of Roseinatronobacter alkalisoli. GTDB lineage: Bacteria > Pseudomonadota > Alphaproteobacteria > Rhodobacterales > Rhodobacteraceae > Roseinatronobacter > Roseinatronobacter alkalisoli. The sequence goes on along the minus strand of NZ_JAQZSM010000008.1, from coordinate 1,888 downwards.
TGCCCACCGCCAGACAGCGCTTGCCGCTGCGTTTTTCGCCATTGGCGATGGGGTATTTCACTGACGGAACGCGCACATCATGCAATTGTCGGCCTGTCGCCTCTGCCACCGCTTTCAGGTCCGGTTCATCGCGCAACAGATTGTGCAGCCCCGATGCCAGATCGAACCCTTCTTCCAGCGCGGTGACCAGAACTTTTTTCCATGCCGCCGAAATGACGCCACCACGATTGGCCACACCGATCACCAGAGTTTTCGCCCCGGCGGCCTTCGCCGCAGCCAAAGTCATGTCGGGCAAGCCCATATCCGCCCGGCACCCGTCCATGCGGAGCTGGCCGATGGCAAATTCGGGCCGCCAGTCCTTGATGCCCTGTGCGACCTTTGCGGCCAGCGGGTCGGGCGCATCGCCCAGAAACAGAAGATATGGGGTCTGAATCACGGCATGCTCCTGCCCAGATGTTGAACGTTGGCGCAATTTTACGCGGAATCATGGCAAGTTTATCGTGAATTGCCATATGGATGGATGAATATAGGCAAGATTTTTGTATAAATTGGTAAAATCGCGCAAATTTTTTGCGTTAACGCAGCGCGATCCCGCCGGTATGTTGCAGGTGCAGAAAATCGTCTTGCGAAGGCGCGCGCAACATTATAACCCAAAGCAAGACTAATTCGAAACTTACTGACCGACGAGGTGAAGAATGAGCTTTCGTATCCAGCCTGCCCCGCCTGCGCGCCCCAATCGCTGCCAGTTATTCGGACCCGGATCGCGGGTGGCGCTGTTTGAAAAGATGGCAGCATCGGGCGCAGATGTCATCAATCTGGATCTGGAGGATTCTGTCGCCCCTTCTGACAAGGATACGGCACGCGCGAATATCATCGCGGCAACCCATGAGATTGACTGGGGAAGCAAGCTGCTGTCTGTGCGTATCAACGGGCTGGACACCCCATACTGGTACCGGGATGTGGTCGATCTGCTGGAACACTCCAGCGACAGGCTGGACCAGATCATGATTCCGAAAGTGGGGTGCGCCGCCGATGTCTATGCAGTCGATGCGTTGGTATCAGCGATTGAGGCGGCCAGGGGGCGTGCCCGGCGCATCAGTTTTGAGGTGATTATTGAATCGGCGGCGGGCATTGCGCATGTCGGGGAAATCGCAGCTTCATCCCCGCGCCTGCAGGCGATGTCGCTGGGCGCGGCCGATTTTGCGGCATCCATGGGGATGGCAACGACAGGTATCGGCGGCACGCAGGAAAATTACTACATGTTGCACGACAGCAAGCGCCATTGGTCAGACCCGTGGCACTGGGCGCAATCGGCCATTGTCGCGGCGTGCCGGACACATGGGGTATTGCCGGTTGACGGACCATTCGGGGATTTCAGCGATGATGAAGGGTATCGCGCACAGGCGCGGCGGTCTGCCACTCTTGGAATGGTCGGGAAATGGGCGATCCACCCCAAGCAGGTTGCTCTGGCCAATGAGGTGTTCACCCCATCCGAAGCCGCAGTGCTGGAAGCGCGTGAAATCCTGGCGGCGATGGATGCGGCCAAGGCCCGTGGCGAAGGCGCGACCGTCTATAAGGGGCGGCTGGTTGATATCGCATCAATCAAACAGGCCGAAGTGATTGTCCGGCAGGCCGAAATGATTGCTGACTAGTCAGGCAAAGAAAACGTTCCGATGTTAACTTGCAATTTACAGTGGTTGCTATACATTATGTGATAAAGGTTCCTCCCCGATGATAAAAACCCAAGGGGTTTTCCTAGCTTAGGGTCAGGACTCATAGCCAATAGATGACTGTAGCGGCGAGCGCGATGGCTGAGAGGAAGACTTTTGGGCAGCGATCATAGCGGGTTGCGACACGCCGCCAGTCCTTGAGCCTGCCAAACATGATT
>NZ_JAQZSM010000079.1 GCF_028745735.1 Roseinatronobacter alkalisoli | reverse complement strand
GTCCCCTGATCGATTGCGAGTACGCGCATTGCTTATCCTTTGCGCTGCAGCGTTTTTTGGGCTGCAGCGATGATGCCTTTTGTTGAGAGGCCGTATCTGGTGAAGAGCCATTGGACGGAGCCTGTTGGGAGGAAGGCAGGGAAGCCGACGCGTTCGACGGGGACCGGGTGATGGGCTGCGGCGTATTCTGCGACGGCGCCGCCAAGGCCGCCGGTGATCAGGGCTTCTTCGACGGTCACGATCGCGCCGGTGGCGCAGGCGTCGCGCAGTGCCATCTGGTCGATCGGGTTGAGGGTTGCCATATTCAGCACCCGCGCGCTGATGCCTTCGCGGCGCAGCGCATCGGCGGCTGTCACGGCCAGATGCACGGTCGTGCCGCAGGCGATGATCGTCAGGTCATCGCCGTCCCGCAGCATTTCCGCTGTTCCCGGGCGGAACACCCGGTCCGTGATCTGCAGATCGGGCACCGGCATGCGGCTCAGCCGCAGATAGACCGGCCCGTCATGGGCGGCGGCCCATGTCACGGCCTGTGCGGTTTCCCATGCATCCGCGGGCGCAATCAGGGTGATGGCGCCAAGGGCGCGCAGCCAGGTGAGATCCTCGATGGAATGATGCGTTGCGCCCAGTTCACCATAGGCCACCCCCGAGGACTGCCCGACCAGCTTCACATTGAACCCGGCATAAGCAATATCCGCCTTGATCTGTTCCAGCGCGCGGCCGGTCAGGAAGCAGGACGCCGCCGAGACGAAAGGGATCAGCCCGCCATTGGCCAGCCCGGCGCTGACCCCGACCATCACCTGTTCGGCAATGCCGACATTGATCAGCCTGTCGGGGTATTTCTTCTGGAAACCGTTCAGTTTTGACGACCCGACGGAATCATTGACCACGGTCACAATCCGGGGGTTGTCTGCGGCCAGCGCCTCGATCGTTGCGGCCCAGGCATTGCGGCAATCCTGCAGCGGGGTCTGTATCGTAGTGTCGGCCATCATACCAACTCCTTCATTGCCCGGGCGAATTGCGCATCATCAGGCACGCCATGATGCCAGCTGACCTGCCCTTCCATGAAGGACACGCCCTTGCCCTTTATCGTGTTCGCAATCACGCAGCGCGGCCTGTCCTGCGGTGCGGCCCCCAGCAGGGCCAGCAGGGCGGCGGGATCATGGCCGTCCACCACATGGACATCCCATCCGAAGGCGGCATATTTTTCATCCAGCGGGTCCAGCCCGGAGGTGTCTTCGGTCGCGGCCCCTTGCTGAAGCCGGTTGCGGTCGATGATCAACGTCAGATTGCGCAGCTTGCGGTGACCTGCCACCATCGCTGCTTCCCAGTTTGACCCTTCCTGCTGCTCGCCATCGCCGGTCAGCACGAAAGTCCGGTGCGCCGCGCCCGCGATCTGCGCGGCAATCGCAACCCCGACCGCCACCGGAAACCCATGCCCCAGCGGGCCGGTATTGGTTTCGACACCGGGCAGGTAGTTGCGGTTGGGATGGCCGTTCAGGCGCGATTCCGGCTGCATATAGGTTGCAAGCCAGTCCTGCGGGAAATAGCCCGCAAGCGCCAGGGCGGCATAGAATGCGCCGGTGGCATGGCCCTTTGACATGATGAACCTGTCGCGGTCGGGCCTGTCAGGGCATGCGGGGTCGTAATTCAGCACCCCGAAATACAATGTCGCCAGCACATCCATGGCAGAAAAATCCCCGCCCGGATGGCCAAGCTGCGCGCGATGCACCATGGCAAATGCTGTTCTGCGCATCCAGAGCGCGTTGTCACGGATGCGCGTGAGCGCTGCTGCGGTTGCTGTGTCAGACATGCTCATCTCAGACCCCGCTTGAAAGGGAGAAGTGTGGCTGCGGCGCCGCGCCATGGTGATAGACCGGCCAGCCCAGATAGCGCGAGACCGCTTCATGCACGACATCCGCGTGATGGCCGCGCACCATGGCGACATGATGCTCGAACCCGTTCCGGGTGATAAAGCGCAGCAGCTGGCGCAGCCCGGCCACGCGCGTCACGGCAATCCCGCCATCCATGCCGAAAGGGTCATCGGTGAATTCGCCCTCGCCCAGATAGCACCTGAGTGTTCCGGCCCGGTCATCACTGGACAGCCGGAAATAGCTCATCGGCCCGGGCTTTACCTTGCCCTTGACCGCGCCAAAGCATTTCGACCGGCCAATGCTTTCGCCCAGAACATCCAGTTCCGAAATTTCGGGCGTATCCCCGATGAAGCTTTTCGGGAAGTTGCCGCAATGGGTGCAGACGCACATATCCGTTTCATCAGCGTAGTTATTGTTCCAGTCCAGGATCGCAGGCGGCGCACCCGAGGCAAGCGCCAGCGCATACATGGACAGCGCCCCCATGATGTCCACTTCGCAGGCAGAGGGCATCAGATCCTCGCCCATCATGCTCATGGTCAGGCAGGTGGCGCAGCCGTAATTGTCCTGCAGCGCGCGCCAGCACTGGATGGCAGAAGCATCGCAGTCGTTTTCCGCAATCCAGCGGTTGACAGCAAGCGTCCATCTGGCCTGTTTCAGGATCTGGTCTGATGAGATATGCGCCGGAATAGTGCCATAAGCCCTGATCCGCGCCAGCGCGGCCTGCAGATCCGTGTCCGTATCAGAAATCGCCGTGGCGGCCGCCATCATTTCCGACAGATCGACAGTCACCACTGAAATACCCGATGCCTGCAGCAGCTTTTCGGAATAGCGCATGGTCTGGAACGCGCCGGTGCGCGCGCCAATCGCGCCCAGCCGCGCACCACGCAACCCGCGCACTGTGCGGCAGACCCGGGCAAAGCGTTCCAGATCGGCACCGAATTCCGCGCCCCATGTGTCGCAGGTATGCATCGTCGTGTCAGTAAAGGGCACGCCATATTGCCAGAAATTATTGGTCACACTGATCTTGCCGCAAAACGCGTCACGGCGGCTGTGCACATCCACCTTGTCCAGTTCGTCATTTGACGCCTGCAACAGGACCGGCACATTCAGCTTCGCGCGGCTGACCAGTTCGGCCACGGCAATCTCATCGCCGAAATTGGGCAGACAGATCACCAGCCCGTCAATGTCACCGGCATGGTCGCGGAAATGACGGGCATAGAGATCGGCATCGGCCACCGATTGCACCGCGCCATTGGCTGTTGCCTCAAACGGCAATGTGACCGCCGCGATTCCCAACCTGTCAAGCTGCGCCAGAACGTCATCGCGCGCGGCACGGCAGGGGGCGGGGCTGAAAAATGCCCGGCTGCCGATCACGACCCCAAGCTTCACTTTCCGACGAATGCGCAGTGACATGACTTCCCCCGATGTTCAGCGAGCTTATACGAATATCTTCGTTTGCTTGCGATTTATGTGTTTTCTATCGCAAGCCTGAAGATATGGCAATCCTTTTCCGTGGCACGGCAAGGGCGCGTGCGCCGGATTACATGGAATGCGCTTGTTTCCAAATGTATTTCTACAAACGCGCGCAGCGAAGAAGTGCGAAATTCCGGGAATGACCGCGACTCCACACATCCCGCCGGATCCCCTTGGTAAACCCGCCCCACGGGGCCGCGCTTCCCGCAGACAGCGCCCCGCAGGCGCGCGGCTCTGTCAAAGGGGGCATGCCAGAAAATGCGTGACAATGGTTGTTATTCGCCATCAAGTGCAGATAAAATACAGATGCAGAACAAAGTCGAAAGCAGGGACCCTATGAAACCGCCAAAATCCGAAATCCGCGGGGGCAATGCCGCGACCAGGGAACAATCGCCGTCGCTTCTGGCCGAACCACGGCGGATGATGATCCTGGAATGGGTCCAGGAAGAGGGCAGCGCCCGGGTCCGCGATCTGGCGCAGGCCTTCAGGGTTTCGGAAGCCACAATCCGCCAGGATCTGGAACGGCTGGAAAAAAACGGCTTCATCGAACGCGAACACGGCGGCGCATTCCTGAAATCCATGCCCCAGCAGGTGCAGTCCATGACCCTGCAGAACAGCCATAACATGCAGGCCAAACGCAAGATCGGACAGCTTGCAGCCACCATGGTCGCCGATGGCGATTCAATCATCATCGATTCCGGAACCACCACAACCGAATTCGCCCGCTGCATCACCGGACGCAACCAGCTGAACGTCATCACCAATGCCTTGAATATCGCCCTGTTGCTGGGCGCCAACCCGTCCAACACCATCCATATGCCCGGCGGACAGTTCAAAGCCCCCACCCTGTCGCTCAGCGGAGAGCGGTCCGGAGAATATTTCGAAGGCCTGTTCGCGCAGCGCCTGTTTCTGGCAACCGCAGGCCTGTCATTCGACAGCGGCCTGACATACCCGGCCCTGGGCGATATCTATGTCAAAAACGCCATGATCAAGGCCGCAAGCGAAGTCGTCCTGCTCGCCGATTCCAGCAAAATAGGACGTGTCTCCTTCTCCTCTCTCGGCGGACTAGACCGCGTCAATCTCCTCATCACAGACAACGATATCACACAACAACACCTCACCCAATTCCAACACTGCGGACTCAAAGTCTTGCGCGCTAAATAAGGGG
>NZ_JAQZSM010000078.1 GCF_028745735.1 Roseinatronobacter alkalisoli | reverse complement strand
AATCTTACGTGGGAAACGAAAGCCTTTCAGGCGCGGCATGGACGGTGGCACTTGCATCGGTCACCATCTACCCAAGTCATGCCACACAAACAACTTGGCAATGCCCTCTGGGGGTTTCCGGTGTCCATGCTGTCCACCGTGCACGCGTCACCCGACGGGCTTTTTCCGGGTCTTGTCGAAGGGACGGTCCCGAAGACAGGACACAGAAGGAAGCTAGACATGCAGAATATCGTCATCCTCGCCGGCAACATTGGCCAAAAACCCGAAGCCCGCACCACCCAAGGCGGCACCAACATCACCAACTTCAGCCTCGCCACCTCCCGCCCCCGCCTCTCGGAAGGTCGCGTCCTGCGCGACGAGAACGGCTACCGGGTGATGGACACGGAATGGCACCGCATCACCTGCTTCAACGGTCTGGGCAAAACGGTCGCGGAGCATTGCGAAAAGGGCATGAAGGTCCTCGTCCACGGCCGCATCCACTACAGCAAGTGGATCGACAGCATGGGCAACGACCGCTACGGCTGCGAGATCATCGCCGAGAAGGTCGACTTCCTGAGCCGCCCGAAATCGGCCGAGAGTGAAAACCCCGAGTTGGTCGACAAAGACGACGAGATCCCGTTCTGAAAAGAACGGGGTCTCCCCCTTGGACCCGGCGGGGAAACCCGCCGGGTTCGGGCTGTTCTTGGAAGCGGTCATTCGCTGCAGCGGCAGCATGGATGATCTGAGCGGCGGCTGTTGGCAGGGAGCGGAGTTTGCAAAGTCGCGTCTCTTGGGAGCGTTTCTCAACGTCCCCCAAGCCTTTGCCGTCATTCGGTCCCGCCTCATGCCGCGATGTGGCATTCCTCAAAGTCACCGCTCCACTGGTTTCGCTCAAACGGCGACAACCACTCCAACTGCCGTCATCGCCTCGATAGCAGCAGCAACCTCCGCATGCAGGTTGCATTCCAGTTCTTCGGCATCAATTTCAACGATGAGCGAATATCGGACAGTGGGCAACTCTTCCTGTAGTCGCGACTTCGCCTTCCACCAACCTGCCACGGGATGTACGGCTATGAGGTTTCGTTGGGCGAGATCGGATGCCTTACAGGTCAATTGGTCAATGTGCAGAGAACCAACGTCGCGCCGATTGCTACCAAAAACCCATCCATCCTGTTCATCGCTTTCTGGCTCGTCAGGTTGCTCGGCAGCCTTGTTGATCCTAGCAAGAAACTGGGCTTCGTTCTCGTCGGCGCGATTGATCTTGAAGCGTAAGTTGTGAGACGCGTATCGGTATCGATTGCCCCGCGATGGTTCGGACGGGTTTGGAGCGATGAATGTGCTTAACGTGACGCGCAGCGTGACATCAGCACTGCCAAGCTTACGCAGCTCTTCTACTGGCCATGGCAAAGCGGCGAACTTCAGCTCATGATGAATATCGTTGCCGGTTTTCTCAGAAAGTCCATAGGGAGTGATCGTGTCCTCGACGATCAGAGTTAAAGCGTTCGATGCGCTTCGTCTTGCGCGATCAAGATTTGGCACCCCATAGCCATAACGTTGGAAAAGGGGGGCATAACTTCCTTTTGGCGGCGCAACCCCGGCAGGCAGGTGTGAACGCATTTGTGTGGTCCATCTGGCAGATGACACATAGAGACCACGTACTGTCTCCGGCCAAAGCTTCGGATACTCCGCCCACAGAGTCGATATTTGATTTGCTGCAAGGGCTGTCGCAGCACTGGTATCAAAGGTGAATGAGAATGACCGCTGCGGATAACGATGGTCGGTCGACAACAGGGATAGCCAACCATGCCGCATCGGTGGTGGGCTGTTGCTGGCTGCCCAGTTTCCGCCTTCAAGCACGACGTCCGGTTTCAATGGCCAGTGGGACGACCACGAGGCAGTGCGCGAGGCAGGCGACAGGTCGCCGAACGGCGCGACGGCTCTCGTCCCTTCGCCAGCTGGCAGGACTGTTTTTTCCGTGTAGGCTCCTACGCACAAAGCGTTCCATGCTTGTGCAGGCGCTTGTATCTCATTGTCGGGGTGGTCGCATCGATCGAGATAATTGCCCGCTCTGAAGGTGAAGTTGTCAGTGTTCCCTGCGGAGATGAGCAGCAATCGCTTTATTTTCTGTTGACCTAAGACACCTGCAGCGAGTTCGTCGATGGCGCTGGACCAAGAAGTGGGCGCGCCGTCATGTGGGGTGTCCTCGCCTGTGGTAACCGGCATGGAGAAGATGCGTCTCCGCGCCCCTTGTGCTTCAACCGTATTGATAGCATCGCGGGTAATAGCCCCGAGAAGGTGGTGTGGGTTCTCACCCGCATCGGGAAGAAGTTTGACCGATTCCAACCGATGATGAATTTCGACCGGCTGCATTTGTTGAAGCGTCGTAGTGAGATCACCGAAGAGTGCAAGGCCGGCCATCCGTGTTCCGTGCCCTTTCATGTCGTCCACTGCCCATGCGGGATCAGCAGCGTGACGATCACCAGGTGACAAAGATGGCTGAATCAGAGGATGAGCGCGACTGACGCCAGTATCCAGCAGAGTGATGAAACTAGGATCAGCATTTGGTGGAAAGCTGGTTCGCCTGACAAGCTCCTCCACCCACTCTGCCTGCTCCTGCACTGGCAAACCTTGAAAGAAATCAGCCGTGACTGAAGGTGCCGCGAGAGCACGTACCCCTCCTATCCTCCGGACAGCGGCTGCAAGAGCATCTCGGGTTCCGCTCGCAACAATGACAACATCTTCAGGAAATTTGAGTTGTTCGCTTCCCGGTTCGAGCCCATAGTCTGTCGCCATCCGAGTAAAACGATCAGCACCATCTGGATCGAGCCATATCTCCCAAAGCGCATCGGTATTGGCAGCTGGAAATTTATGGTTAGGACTTCGCCATAACGCGCGTAAACCTGCTTCGATGATGGCCGCCACACTCTGCACGAGATCGGCGTTTTTTGGCCTTCCCGGGATAGCCTGACCATCTTTTTCTCGGTCGGGGTTGTTCTCCGTTCGAAACTGGTCGACCTTCTTGCGAAAGTCTTCTACGCCTTTCGCTGTTGCAAAAATGGTCGCCCTATCCATCCCATCCGCTCGGTTTTTTCCTTCCTCGTATTTGAGCAGGCTGAGGTGCTTGGTGTCGAGGCTGTCACGTTTCAGCTTTTCGCCTTGACGTCCGGATACCTCTAAATACAACCCCGGCAATCCATCGGATTTTACATTCGGCAGGGCATCGAGTGCACGAAGCAAGTTTTGAGCATGACCTTCCCTATCGCGAACGTCACTTGGTCCCTTGCCGCTACCGCCTCCCTTCGACTGATACGGCTTATTTGCCCCGAGATCCCTGAGATGGAAATGACGCAGGTTTCTTGACATGCTCGTCCGTTCCTATGCCGTGTAACGCGCGACGGCGTTCAAGGGCATCAATCAAATTTTTTGTTGCAATCTTGTCGGTGTCACTGAGGACTGCTCTGCGCGCCGCGTCCTCTGCTGCGGCTACCACATCTGCGGTCGAAAGACTGCGGGCGTGGTCAGTGACACGCTTCCATCCTATGCGGCTCAACGAAAAACCGATGAGGCGGCGTTCGAGAGCTTGCTGAATCGCAGCAGCATCAGGCATTTCATAAGGAAGGACGAGATCAAAGCGACGCAGAACGGCGCGGTCGAGGATGCCGGGTAGATTAGTCGTGGCAACGACAATGGACGGGCCGGTGTCTTCATCCAAGAATTGAAGAAATGAGTTCAGAACGCGGCGAGCTTCCCCAACATCGTTGTCGTTGCTCCTTGTTGCCGCCAAAGCATCAATTTCATCGAACAGATAGACGCCACGTGTGGTTTTGATCGCGTCGAAGACCATCTTGAGCTTCTGGGCCGTTTCGCCCATGAATTTGGTGATCAGACCGTGCAGCATGACCGAAAATAGCGGGAACTGGAGTTCGCCCGCCAGCGCGTATGCGCTTAGCGTCTTGCCGGTGCCGGGAGGGCCAGAAAACAGCAGACGCCGCCGAGGCTTTAAACCCTTCTCTTCAAGCTTCTCGCGCAGTCGGGTTTCAATGACAATGTGGGCCAATTCTTCCTCGATCTGCAGAGGGAGAATCACATCCGCCAGCCGTTCAGACGGATAGGATGCTGCAAGAAACTGCCCCAAATCGCCACGTGGAGTTGCAAGTGGCGTAATTGCAGGGCTACGTATTTCGGGCGCCTTCTGGCCAGCTTCGGCCCACTGGCGAAGCTGTTCGGCCAAGCGGGTATGTCCCTTTTGCTCCTCTGCGGCAGACAACTGCATCGCCAGATCGTAAAAACGATCAGCGTTACCTTCGGCATGGCTTTTGACCAAACCTATCAGTTGCTGCGCGGATGCCATACTTTCCCTCTGCCAGTGTTGGCGGATCTCTATCAATATGTCTACACGGCCTTTGACGCTCACGCTAGATGCCTCTGGCATAAGGGATGGGGCTGTTGCGGCGATGACTCGGGGCGGCATTGCCAAGTTGTTTGCGCTGCGCGATTGGCGTAGGTGTGCGGTCATGAGTATACCATCCTCTCTTCCGCGCCTGAAAGGTTTTCGTTTCCCCCGCGAGATCGTCGCTTATGCGGTCTGGGCC
>NZ_JAQZSM010000077.1 GCF_028745735.1 Roseinatronobacter alkalisoli | reverse complement strand
CTGGACGCGCGACACTGATCCGGCGTCGTGGATGCGATACTCAGTGCTGTGGTATTCGCAGCGGATCACACAGGCGATGGGGGCAGAGGCCCTGACCCGTTATGCGCAAAATTTCGGATATGGGACGGCCGATTTCTCGGGTGATGCAGGGTTCGACAACGGCCTTGAACGCGCGTGGATCGTGTCCTCACTGCTGATTTCTCCGCGAGAGCAGGTCACGTTTCTGCGCGCATTGGTGCGTGACGCTCTGCCCGTGCGACCCGAGGCGCTGCGCCATGCACGTGAAATTGTCGAACGTCACGATGTCGAGGACTGGATAATTCACGGCAAGACCGGCACAGCCTATCCGCGCCACCCCGACCGAAGCTTTGGCTATGCGCGCGGATGGGGGTGGTATGTCGGCTGGGCGCAGCAGGGCGACAGAGTGCTGGTGTTTGCCCGGCTGACCCAGGCAAGGCAACGCACGGACGGCTCGCCCGGCAATCTGACACGCGATGCGTTCCTGAGGGAATGGGCAGATCTGGTTGCTCGCTGACGCCCAAGCTTCGCCAGTTCTTAGATTTGACCCAATCGTTTCACCATGTGGGAACGACCGCAAAGGGCTCGTTCGCATTGGTGCTCAACCGAAGCATGTGCGGCAGCTATGCGGGACGAAGCGGTCATTCCTGTTGGGTCGGAACGGCCTCTTCCACGTCTTCGCTAAAGCGTCCCCGCTCCCACATTAACTTCAGCGCAGCTTCGGCGGCAGGCTGAATACGGTCAGGCCACCCCGACAAGTTCAAATCTGCTTCTCGGATACAGGCTGAGGTGCTGTCGCAAGCGTCATCCATGAGACTTCGAACCGTGCCTATAGCCGCCCATTCTGCATTGCTTATCGCGGTGTTAGAGCGGTTTTTGCCTCTCTCTCCATATGGCAATAAATCATAGAACAGTTCAAAAAATTCGGACGCACCAACGCTGTGAACCCCCGCAGTTCCTGCAGCAACAACCTCCAACACCTCCATAATTCGGTTGCGGAGCCGTTGGTCGATTAAGCGAGGGGAAACTATCAAAGCCATGCCCATTGTATGCACTCAGGTGCGACCGTCTGCAAAGGCCTCAATTGCGCCGATCGGACCACCCACGGCGTAAAGGTCCACAAGACCAAGTCAGTCGCGTCAGCTTTGCGGGACAAAGCTGCCGTAGCATGCTCTATTAGGATGCAGTTACGAGAGTAAAATTGAGGCCTTCAGATGCCACCTAAGATCCTGCCCGGTCTACCCGCCTACGGCACACCGGCAACGACTTTCTCGGCCGATGGCACTGGGTCTCACGCTGAAGGCTTGGTGATCGACTTTCACGGCGAGTGGATCGGAAATTTTGCAAAGGGGAAGACGGACTACGATGCTCTGTTGTTCTCTCAAGCTGCGCCAGACTGTGCTCACGTCGTCAGCGGCGGAAACCACTTCATTGTTGATGTGACAGGAAAATCAGCCGTCCTGACCGCTAGAGACTGGATCGGCGCATCGATCTTTAGCCGAAGTGCAGGCTTGGTGATTGTTTTCGATCTGGCACACGCGATTGCCTATAGTGGTTGTCGGAAGCTCTGGGAATCTGAACGGATTGGCTGGGACGGCATTCGCTCGGTTTCCGAAGTAGGTGCTGAGGTTCGTGGCATGGCATACGACCCGTTCGCGGATACATGGGGAAGCTTCACGCTTGATCCTGCCACGGGAAAACTTGCCCAAGGCAAGTATCCGTCTTAGCCCGCTTTGGGCTCAGAGCGGCCGAAGGCTTACTGGCAATCATCCCAATTGGCGCGCACCCAGTCCATTCTGACAGCATGGTCGCAAGGGGGTCTTTGCGACACTGCGTTTCCATCTGCTACGACGAGGCCACGCTGACAGCGAAAATGGACAACGCCGCGTTGACGGTCAGAAGGGCGATAGTGGCCATGCTGAGGACCCAGAAAATCGATCGCATCGCGTTCATGCCGCTCCAGTAACTCAGCGTGAAGCCAATCCGTGCCAAGACGTATAGTAAAGCCGCACCACTGACCACCGCACTGTCGGCGTTCGTCACAAGCAGGATTGTCGCTGCAGGCATAACCATTCCTGCAGATTCCAGATTGTTCTGTAGCGTGCGCGCGGCGCGGCCTGCAAAGCCGTCTCGGCTTAGGGGCGCGGCACGGTCGGTGAAGACGAAGGCGAGCCCCTTCGAGCCGACTGTGTTGAGATGCTGCACGGCAGCCGAGACAAAGACGAGAGCCCCGGCGGTGAGAAGGACTATTGAAACAAGCATCGGCATTTTCCCTACTGGCTACTCATCCAGCATCATGGTTCACTGTTGCAGAAGCAACGCGAAAGAATGCGCGTTGCGTGTGCAGGAATGTTCAATGCAATCAGCAGATCTGACCATCATTGCAGCGCTTGAAAGTGCCGGAACCTTCACGGGTGCCGCGCGTCTCCTTGGGGTGGCGCACACCACGGTGTCACGGAAGCTCAAGGCGCTCGAGGTGCATTTCGGCACCCGCCTTGCTGACCGTCGCGACGACGGCATCGTCCTGACGCCCGAAGGTGAGCGATTGCTCGAAAGCGCGCGGCGCATCGAAGCGGAACTGGCGGGGCTGGAACGTGAGATTACGGGCCGTGACCACCGTCTGACCGGTCACATCAAGCTTACGACGGTCGATGTGCTGGCCTGGATATACCTGCCGCTCATCGCCCGGTTCCGAACCCGTCACCCACATATCGAACTGGGCCTCGACGTCGGCTCTGATTTGCGCAGCCTTTCAAGGCGCGAGGCGGAGGTGGCGCTGCGGGCCACCAATGCGCCTGATGACCACCTCTATGGTCGAGAGATCGGCCAACTGGTTTTTTATCCCTATGCGCGTGCCGACATAGCAGCCGATCCCGACGCCATCGCGTGGCTCGAGTATGGCAATCGCGATTGCAGCCAGCCGGCTGGACGATGGTTGCGGCGAACTCATCCTACGGCAAGGCCACAGGCCAGCGTCCCGACACCACTCATGATGTATCGGGCGGTCGACGCTGGCGTGGGTGCCGGTCTGGTACCATCCGCTTTGGGTGACCGTTCAGCCTGTCTGGTCCGCCTCTCCGAAGAGCCTGCCTTCTCAATTGGCGTCTGGCTGCTCGCACCCATGGAGTTGCGCCAGACAGCGCGCATAAGGGCGCTGTTCGAGGCATTTCAGGAAAAAGGGCCGAGCGTTTGATAAGCGAGTGCCTCGGCGTCAATGCCATTGATATTTGTACAATTTCTTCCGTATTCCAAAGAATTTGCGGGAACTCACAATGCTCACAATGAGAGAACTTCGGCCAACCATAATGCAGGTGAGGTCTTTGTCCTGACTGATTGTCAGCAATGCGGGACGTTGCGGGCATTACCCGCCCGTGTCAGTCTCGGGTCGCTGGACCCGAGAGAGGCAGGATGATTTTCAAGGTCAAAGAGGACTGGCACGCCACTTACGTGAATCCAATACGGTTCGAGGCCGGAGAAGCACTTTATCTCACTGGCCGTCAGGACAATTGGGATGGTCACATGTGGCTCTGGGCTAAAGCGGCAAACGGCTTAGAGGGTTGGATACCAGATACGATTGTCAGCAAAACAAACGCTGGCTTCGTAGCAATCGAAGATTACACCGCTGCCGAACTTACCTGCCGGACCGGCCAGGTCGTCAGGGGCGAAAAAGAAACTCATGGCTGGGTATTCTGCCGGTTACAGGATGGTTCTGCCGGTTGGATTCCACGGAAAAATCTTACATCGGAGGTAGGATGAGCGGACGAAGCAGCCCCTTAATTCAGAGCGTGCCACACTCCTTCAACACCATTTCCGCCCGTTTTTGCACCGACACCTTGGGTAACTCAATTCTCATGTAGCCGAGCTTGTCCAAAGCCTTTTCAATGTGGATGTGTTCCTGCACAGCGGCATCGAAATTGTGCCGCCGTTCGGCGTCATTGGCAAACAACTCCCTCCATGGGGGGACCACAAAAACGCGCTTCCAGTATGCTTGGGTTTCACCAAGTGTCTCCTCTATCGTTGGTCCGCCGGAATGAGCCAAGGCGACCGCCGCGTCGATCAAGCCACGGTCGAAGAATGTAATGCCATCGATGTGTTGCGCGGACTGCAAGTCGGACTCGGCCATTTTGACTGCTCGCAATGCAAACGCGTTCATATCCACCCATGGAAGAGCCTTGCCTTGTCGGGCCAATTCTTCCGAAACAATGCGGCGGCCTGGCTCTTGGACTATCGGAAACCCGCGATCTTCCAAAGCCTTCAGCAAAGTTGATTTCCCGCCGCCAGAACACCCTGTCAGCAATACAAACCTACTGCTCAAAACAGTTTCCCTTTCGTGACTGTATGACCCTGAATGCATCTGATGCTGCGACGCCGAAAGTTGCAACAAGGGCTTGTTCCGGACCTTCTCCGCACCGCAGGATGTGCCAAAACTCAACCGTTTCTGTCACCGGCGGAAAGGACCGTTTTAGGCGAAGTTTGGCAATTCAGCGTCTTGCACGAAGCGCACTTCCAAAAGTTCCACTTCGCTCATCCGGTCGAGCCGAAAATTGCGCAACGCGCGCCTCGCTTCGCACCAACCGCTGACA
>NZ_JAQZSM010000076.1 GCF_028745735.1 Roseinatronobacter alkalisoli | reverse complement strand
CTGCACCTCGGCGATGCTTCGAGCTTGTGCAAAGCTTGTATTGCGCGGAAGGGTCCGTAGAAGCACACGCGCATTCTGGTCAATGAACCGCGCGCGTGCAGCCGGGCGCGCAGCCTCCCCAATTGGTTCGTTCACAGGATACTGTGCGATATCCGTCGCCGCCTGACAGGGGTTCTTCGCGTTGAGTGCGGTCTGCTGTAGCGCAAGCTGGCGGCCCATTTTCGGTGGCGGTCCCGTTGGCTGGTATTGTGAAGGACAACGTCAACACATAGCATCTCGGCCAGTCAATCCGCGTGTTGTCGGTATTGGGCAAGGGAACCGCAGCCGGTGCTGGCGCGTCGCTCTCTGCCTCGCGTTGCCGTTGCTGCCTATAGGCCTCCAGTTCTTCCGGAGACCAGTCGCGGACATCGCCCGTGGCCTGTGCGAGTCGGCGGGTTGGACCTGCTGAAGGCGCCGGTTCCGGGTCATACGATGTCAATCCAGCTGCGGGCCGAGTTTGCGGATCGGGAAGGGTCTGCTGAACCCTCCGCCGCCGGGGATCGGCTCCCATCCGATCAGCGTGGGGCGGTCCAGTTGAGTATGAAACAACAGATGCTCGACAACACCCACTTTCTGCATATCCTCGGGATAGCCCTCGCCACCCATCTGGCGCGAGGGGAAAAAGCCGAAAATTTCGCCCGGTTCCAGACGGCCCAGACGGTTCGAAGCCGAGGTGAACATATGATAATCGCTGTAGTCTTCGTGCATGTCGTGACCGAGCCGGTAGCCGAGGATACGCAGGAAATTTGCCACATGAAAATCCGGTGTCCTACTTCCCTGCTGCAAATCGCGCAAGGGTCCCGGGCCGTGAACATGGACCTTAGCTTGGTCGAAAGCTGTCAGGTCAATCGTACATCGCTGGTTCTTTGCACCCCAAGCTTCTATTGTTCCCTCATAATCATATAGATAGCATGTGAAATCCGCAGCGTCATATTCCGGATCACCGGCAAAAACTTCTTCCACGACCGGTTGCAGCAGCGCCGGATCGCAGAGCCACGCGAATCCCTGCAGCAGCGCGCCACGGCCACTGCGGCGCCAGAATTCCAGTAAACCATCCGGCACCCGGCCGCGATAGCGCTCTGCCTCGGCCGCGCTGACCGGTTCGACAAAGCTCATCGGACCGAGCACGTCGAGAATATCATCAAACGGGCGCTCACGGCTCGTCTCGCCGTAATCGGTCAGGTTCATGTCGCTGAAATCGACACCGGTGATCTTATTCATAGCGGATTTCCTTCTGCATCAACCCCTCGCCCCGGGCAGACCCGCAATCGCGCAGTCATTTGCGGGCATCCATTTTGTTCCAGACGCACGGCATGCGCATCCAGCCGTTGCAGCCGATCACCACCCTGAACGCCGCGCCACTGCGCCCATTGCGCCCCGATGATCCGGTTCTCGCGCTGCGGGCCGATGCGCAGATAATTCGCCGGATCACCCCCGGCGACGATATCAAGCGCATGGAGCGCAGCCAAGGACCCATCCCCGGGTGGCGGGCCTTTGTCGCTTCTATATTCTGCCCATATCTGCCTATATGCTCTCCTTGCTCTTGGTGAACTCCGCGCAATATCGGTTGTGCCATCGGCGAGGATGCGCGATCGGTTTCTCGTATAACTGGACGGCGACATCACCTGCAAAGCGGTTTCCTGCTCGCTCAACTGTCGCTGAAATTCGACCGGGTCATAATTGGTGGTCGTTGGACTGAAGCAAATCACGATATAGGGGCATCGCTGGTTGTCCTCATCTTCATCCACCCGCGTCCCTGTATCCGTATCAGTCTGCGTCTGGGGCTGCGCCAGCGATTCCGCCCTCGCGCGCTCCGCACGCTCCCGGTCCATCTCTTGGTCGTAATCCCCGCGCACATGGCCCTGCCGCCCGCCATTACGCAACCGCTCGATCGCGCGGTCGTGGATCTCGCGCTGGGTGTCGTTGAAACTGTCAACACCGCCGTATCTTTCCGCCTCGCGCGCCATGTAGCCTTCGGGGTCATCCCACGCACGCTGGTTTTCGCGTTGGCCCAGGTCATAGCCGTGCAGAATCCAGCCCAGAACACCGATCCTGCGCAGCAGCGGTCCAACGGACGGGAGCCTGTTCGGCGCGCCGCCGGGGACGGATGGCCCGGGCGCGGGCCCAGAGGGCGGCGGTGCGGGGGCGGTGGCCGGGGGCGCTTGCACCGGCGGCGAAGGGGCAAGGAAATAGCTTGAAGAAGCCCCCGTCGCCGCCAGTTGCATCGAGCCCGGCAGCGGGTCGTCATCCTCTGGCGGGGCGTAGGTTGCGGTGTCGCGCACGAAGATGGCCTCGCCCACCGTGTTGCGGTTGTTCATCCAGAACCGGTCGAGATGGCGGATGACGGGGCTGCCCTCGGCGCGCACCTGCGCGGCATGGCCGATGGGTTCACAGATGCCCCCCACTGTGCCCGACACCACACCCTTGCCGACGCCGGGTTCATCGCCATGCACATGTGTGGTGTGCGAACGCAGCACCATCGCCTTCTGGCCCGTGAACCGTACCGAGGGGGTGTAATCCTCATCATGGCCGAAGGTGTCATAGATCATGAAGGGCACCGGCGCTTTGGGTGCGCGGCAGATATCGGGGGCAAGGCAGATGACCCGCGCCTCATCCGTGTCGCGCAGCGCTTCACGGGGCTGGCTGGTCGTCCAGGGCGCGGGATAGCCCGGCTCGCCGATATAATCGTCCGGTGGCAGGCTCATGCAGCCCCCTCCGCCATCCGGGCGTCATAGCGCCAGCCGATGCGCAGCTTTGCCCCGTCAGCATCGGGCAGGGGAAAGCGCGTGCGCCATGTCAGGGTGACGCGGTGGTCGGCGCGCCAGTCGAAATGCACGCCATCAAGATCAAGCCGCCGCCAGTGCCCGCCATTGAGTTGCACCGCCAGCGCAATACCCGGCAGCCATCCGACTGCATCAGGGAATGTGGGGGACAGCGCGGTCAGACGATACCCCTCATCCCCCGCAAGAAACGGGATGGCGATCTGGTCAGGTGGGGCGCATTGCCAGAACCGCAAATCAAAATCGCGCGGCAAAAGTGGGTGGCGGGTGTCCTGCCATGCCTTGTCATAGGTTCCGGCGTGATCCGCACGCCCCTTCCAGAATGGGGCTACAGGCCCAAGCCCGACTGGCGCTGCGTCAAACGGACCATCCAGCAGGACGATCTGCGGTGCCGGGACCGGCCTGGCGTTTTCGGGTTCTGCCCCGCCCGGATTGCCCCGGCCGATCGGATTGCGGGGGTCCGGCTCTGCATCCTTTGGCCCGGATGCAGGGGCACCCCCATACGCAAACCGCCAGTCCATTGGGACAGTATCTGTCGGTTCAGCCGGGCCGGGAACCCAGCCCGATATCTGCGGCCCCCCCCAGCGCTTTCGCTTTTGCTTTTGCGGCACCAGATGCCGCGGTCCGGTGACACGCAACACCTTGGCAACCGGGCCGATTGCCAGACTGCAATGCCATTCCGTGGCAGGGGGGCGCGCCGGATAGCTGACACCAAGAAACGTGATGTCGGTTCCGGCCTTGCCAGGTGTCAGATCGGTCTGTTGCACAAGCGCAGAATCGTGTGGCGCACCATCATATGCGTCTTCCCACTGGAATGGCGGCTGATCTTCCTGCCAGGCCATCCGGGTGTTCTGGACATGGGCGAAGACGCCGCGTAGCGCGACAACACAATCCAGCCCCCCTTCCATGTCGAATTGCCGGAAAGCGAGGCCGCGCAGCGGCGTCTCGTTGATCAGTTCCATGGCATCAGTTCATGTCAATCGGTTTGCCGCGCATCTGAAAATGATCAGTTGCAATGAAATTGAAGGTCTTGCCAAGGATCAGGATCTCGCCATTTGCCTTCATGACCAGCTTGCTGTCGCCCACTTCCAGAACGAATTCCTCGCCGACTGCGATCTTCTTGTACTTCCCGACAGATTCGATTGACGTCGCTCCGACATTCGTGACACGAGACATGCCGACCTGATCGACATGCGCGACACCTGTCGTGTCTGATCTGAACAATCCGGTTACAGTGTTCATGACGCCTGACATCGGAAATAATCCGTCCGCATTCTGCCCGACACCCGACCCCGACGCCGCGAGGGCCGCACCTGCATCAGGGCGATCATTGGTTTTACCTGCCAAGGTTGAACGATCCTTCAGTCCGCCACCAGAGAGAAACCCCAAACCGGAAGCGGCAAGCGTCGCGGCAAAGCCGTTTACAGCGGAATCTGATCCGCCTGCCACATCTGCGGCTTGTTTCAGAAGCCCGGCAGTATGGCCTGCAAGCCCGGCGACGGCCGCCATCAAGGCAATTGCAGAGGTGCCAGTTCCGCCGACCACAAGGTTCATCGAACCGCCGATTTCACATTTCCGGTTGTGGCCCACCTCTGTCACCTGATTGCGTCCAACCGAGGTGACCGAATGGCGGTCAATACGTGCGACTTGATCATTCAGAACACGGGTGGTCTGGTCTTTCTGGGCATGCTGGAACAGCAGTTCTCTGCCCTTTTTATCCTCGAAGCTAATCTCATTGAACCCGTCCCCCTCATGCGTATCGCTGCGAAACACCGATTTCGTTTTATGCGCCGGCAATTCATACGGCACCTTGTTGCGCCCGTTATAGACGCATCCCGTCACCAGCGGCTGGTCGGGATCACCGTCGAGGAACTCGACCACCACCTCCATGCCCACGCGCGGGATCACCATGCCGCCCCAGCCATTACCCGCCCAGGATTGCGACACACGGCAGCGCATCGAATTGGCCTTGTCCAGGTCCCAGTGGAACCGCACCAGGATCCGGCCGTATTCGTCGCAGTCGATCTCTTCGCCTTCAGCCCCCACCACCATCGCCGTTTGCGGGCCGCGCACATCGGCGAGGGGGGTCTTCCTCTCAGGCAGCATCGGCGCTGTGCCGGGCATCAGCACATAGCGCCCGCGATAGGCCAGATCATCGCCCCTGGTCCCGCCTGTGCCGTAATTATCCGAGGTATAGGAATGACTTGCCACAAGGCACA
>NZ_JAQZSM010000075.1 GCF_028745735.1 Roseinatronobacter alkalisoli | reverse complement strand
TGGCCAGTCCTGCCCATGATCGCGTGAAATCACTGCCCGCGATCGCGTGAAACAGGTGCCCGCCTTCCCGTGAAATCGCTGCCCACGATCAGCTGAAATCAGTGCCCGCCATCATGCGAAACGCGCAACTTAGGCAGTCGGACGCCTTGCCGTCGCCAGCAGCGCTCCGAACACGATCATTGTTCCGCCACTGATCCGGTTGATCCAGCGTAGGCCTCTCGCATTGCGCATCATTCTTGAAAGCCGGGTGCCAGCAAAAGCATAAAGAGCGATGGCAACGAGTTCCAGCGCAAGAAAAATTGTCCCAAGAACCAGAAAACTGATCCAGTAGTCTCCCGGAACCACGAATTGCGGAAAGAAAGCTGTAAAGATCAAAATCGCCTTGGGGTTTCCGATTGCCACAAGAAACTCCCGACGGATAAAGGTCCGAAGTCCATTCTTGCCAAGTTCGGGGCGTTCTGACGGCAGTTCGGCATCTGACCGCAGGATCTTGATCCCCAACCAGACCAAATAGGCGGCACCCAGTAGCTTGACGACCATGAACGCAATTTCGGAGGCCATTAGCAGCGCGCCCATACCAAGAGCCGCAACGGCAATCATCAACACGAATGCAGCAAGGCGACCCGAAGCCGCAAGAACAGCGGCAAGTAACCCGTTCTGTGCCGCGATGGTCATAGAGAGCAGGTTGTTCGGACCGAATGCCATGTTGAGCGCAAAGCAGGCCGGAACAAACAGAAGCAGAGTTTCCAATGACATTGTTCTACCATGGTTCAATCGTGATGTTTCGGAAGTCTATGGCGCAATCAGCAACGGAGGTCTATGACCGCAATGTCCGCAGAGCGGACATTTTGTGGGGTGCCGTAGCGGCCTGCCTCCAATGGGCTTAACTGTGGGCAGAAAATATGCCTTCTCGTCTTGAGGCAAGCCAAAATACTTGCCATCTTAAGTTGCATGAAAACACTCCCGTCCTTAGCCGATCGCACTCGGATCGCTGCCCGAATTGTGACGGCTGTCGAGAATTGCTTTCCTCATGAACGACCCCAACATTATAAAGACGGGCGCGCGGCATATGCTCTCTTCACAGATGTCAGCGAGGCGGTTGACCGGCGTTCGTTTGTTGAACATTGCCAAAGGTTCCTCGCTGCACTGAGCAATGGCCACACAAGTTGTCTCGGACAACAGTTCTTTTCGCCCACAGATTGGTTTTTATGCCAGACCGCTGGATGGATCATGGACCGTTATCAGGACGAGACGCCCAGATTTGAGCCCGGGTGATAGGATCGTTGCACTTGATGGCACACCAATAGAACAGGTTGTCGTCGCGCTTATGCCGCTTTTGTCGGCGTCACGCTGTGAAGCAGCGCGAGCGTCTGTTCTGTTTTATACCCACCTGTTGCCCTCAGGGGCATCTCATTGGAAAACAGCTGATGGACGGAACGTGCCTTTTGCGCATCCACTTGCGCCAGTTCAGGTAGAAGGTGCAACTTTGCGAGTGGTTGCAAACGGTACTGCATTACTCCGTTTTCCTAATTGCACACCCGAAACGATCACGGAAGTATCGGCTTTGCTCGATGACGCACCACCATACCACAATCTGATTGTCGATCTTCGTGGAAATGGCGGAGGTCACACACCTGTCGATGTCATCCAACGATTGGTGCGCGGAACATGGCAATCGTGGGCAGTTGAATCCGTGCAGCACGAGGGCCTCGCCTTGGCCAACGGAGAGAATGGCCGATTCATTGTTCGCAGGCCGTCTTTCCGGCTCGACGCCAATCCTCGCGCTTTTGATGGCCCGCTGGTCATTCTGGCCGATATGTTAACGGGATCAGCGGCAGAAGATTTCATCATGGCAATTCGTTGCAGTGATCGGCGTTTGCCGGCCATTCTGATTGGCGAAGTGACAGCTGGCACCACTGGCCAGCCATATTTCGAGGAATTCCCAAGCCGAACAAAACGAGTCCGGACAATCCTGTCGCGGCGATCTGAGCCCAAGACAGGCAGATATCCTCACCACGGCAGAAATCCGGTACCTTCTTGCCCGCTTGTTGCCGCGGCCCGTCCTCACCGCAAGGTTCATCTGGACTTGGTCTCTATGGCGACGACGCCACCAAAACTCCGCCGCCATAGCCCATCGGAAAGCTCGACAGCATGTGCAACTGTAGTACTAACATGGCTCGGTATCACCCTTGGCGTGATAGGCACAGGTGTAGTTATTAATGAAATGACAACGCTCGAGGCGGGTGTTAGCGTTGATGACGGCATCCTAACCATGGATGGTCTCGTCGGAGAACAAGACAGCAAAGCAGGGCCGCGTGGTGGCCGTCATGTGTCTGGCCCTCTCACCCCTGAAAACGGAGGGACAGGGAACCCAGCGCAAGATTGGGAAGTACTCACAGGTGGTGACTATGTACGAGACCCCAATTCAGATCATCTGATTGGGCCGAATGGCGAACGTTATCGCCCTGGGAGAACAGGGAAGGGCCCTCGTATCGACATCCCTGCATCGGGCGATAAACCTCATGAAACAATGCATTACCCAGAAAGAGAGGAAACACAAGAAGCAGATAATGATGAGTACAGGACTTACAATGAATAGCAAAAAACCTAAGATTATGAAAACACACAACATTCAAGTCCCCGCAGAACTCCAGGAATTCGGTTCCTGGGTCAGAAATGTATGCGCTATAGGTACTAAAGGTTTTTTAGCTGGTAGCGGCGCTCAAAGTATTTTCCTTGCACTCGATAAAAATTTGGAGAATGTAGTTCGAATTTCAAGTGAAATGCATGACTATGAAGAACGAGGAGAAGCAGGCCAAATCTGCCTACAGCTCCTAGAGAACAGCAGTTTTTTACAAAGTGACTTCGATCATTTTTGGAAAGTGGGAAGCCCAACTAGGGTGCAAAAACTCAGTTTCACAACAAAGGATTTTAGCTCTGACAGCGGATTAACCTTCACTTTTGAGAACGGGCACGAAGTTGTCATCGTTGCTGCCGCTTATCCTTTCTACTTGTCAATTCTCGGTTTGAGTCATGGCATTGAAACAACCCCAGAATTTGATATTTCCTCCTACGTAAAAGAAGACATTTTTTCTATATCTGGTCAGTAGAGGTGTAAGCGGCGTTCAGGGGTGCTTGAATGCGCAGCGAGGTCGGGCTGCGCCAAGAAATTTCGACGCGCAATGCGCGCGGTGGTGTTGTCACATTAACTCAACCAGTCTTCAGGTTGGCGTGCCGATCTCACATCAAGCGACATTGGCCGCGATTTTCCATGCCTCGAGTGCTTCGAGCCGGTGGTAGCGGATGGTGATGGCGGAGCGGCGGCGGGCTGGGACGGCGAAGCAATTGCGGGTGGCGGACTGTATGGACACGAAGCGTTGTAATGCCCCCGGCGATCGAAAGCCCTGCATCACCCGCTCGCGTTTTCGAAAGGGCAGATGGCTGTTCTCGGCTCGGTTATTGAGTCCTTTGTGGGACCAATGATCCAGGCCAAGTGCGACCTCGCGCTTGGCGGCACCGTAGGATCTTAATTTGTCCGTAATGATCCGTTTGGGCACGAAGCCCCAGCGTTTCATCAGTTTGACCAGAAGTCGCTTTGCCGCGCGCTTGTCTCGCTTGGGCTGTAGGATCTCCTCAAGGACGACGCCGTGTTGATCAACGGCTCGCCAAAGCCAGAAGGACCGACCCGCGATCTTCACAACGACTTCATCCAAGTGCCAGACATCGCCAGGGCGCGGTTGCCGTCGCCGAAGAGTACGGGCAATTAGCGGGCCAAACTTTACCGTCCAGCGCCGGATTGTCTCGTACGAAACGTCGACGCCGCGCTCCAACATCAACTCTTCGACTTCACGGAGGCTCAAGTTGAACCGGGCGTAGAGCCAGACGACATGAGCGATGATCTGGGGTGGAAACCGGTGGCGCTTGTAGCGGATGTCTTGATTTCGCATCACCACCAACTACGCTGACAACCCTCGGCCAGCAATGTGCAGGGCGTTAACGTGACAACACCCTGCTCAGCGTGGTCAAATAGACGTTCGAACAATGGAAGGTGGAACAAGAGATGCTCGAACAGGTGGAGTTAGTGAACCCAGAGCGGTATTCTCTACAGTTGGGCAGTCGAGGCAATTGCGTACCCCAGACGGAACGGTCGCGACAGGGCGGCAACTTCAAAGAGAATTAGGCCATATAAGGCAGTATTTATCCAGATGAAAAACACAGTTAGAAAACTGAATGACTGGCTGAAGGGTGGCTACATCGTTTCGTTCCACGCTATGACGGGTTATGAGATGACAATACAAACAATAAAGCCGCCCCCTGATATAGGCGACTTCTGTGTACTTAGTTGGTTTTCTCCTGTACGGCTAGGCACTGAGGATAGTTGGCGCGATTTGTGCTCTAACCTGCCCATTTTTCCAGCAAAAGATGAGCCAGAACACGCTGCGACTGCGCTGGCATTATCGTGTTTGCTTGGCGTTCCTATATCGCATGTAGATATAACGGAAGACGGGGATTTGGTGTTATGCTTCGAAGAATTTAACGATCTGACAATAAGTTGCTACAATGATGATTTCGACGCTTCTGGCTGGGAAATTTTCTCGAAGAATTCTCCAGAAGTAGAAGGAACGCCGATTGTTTCATGTGACCTCAACGGAGATTTATATTTCGGAAAAGTGTAAGCGGCGGCTGCGCCCCATTGATTTCGCGCTTGCGCGTCGCCGTGATGGTGCGGAGCGGAGGGCGTCCGGTAGCTCGTCAGGGACTACGAGACGAGGTCCTTATGCATCCTTGACCTGCTGAACGTAGGCCCATGGCATAAGGGCGTCGATGTCGCGCGCAAGATGGCCATTGGCCAGTTTCGTGAACAGATCGTTCAGATAGGCATAGGGTTCCCCCGTCGTCTCATCATCTCCTCAGAATGACCTCGTCCGGGACTCCCTAGCGAGCTCGTTGCGCTCAGTCAAAACGGCAAAGCCGCCCGCCGCAACCGTAAATCCAATGGGATGGAAACGGCGCTTACTATTCTGCCTGTGACAGAAACGGTTGAGTTTTGACCAGCGTACGACTGACAGTGGACCTTCACCGGCAGGTGACCGAGCTTGCCAGTTGGTTTCGTGACCGGATGTCAGATTCTGAATAAGGCCAA
>NZ_JAQZSM010000074.1 GCF_028745735.1 Roseinatronobacter alkalisoli | reverse complement strand
AACACCGCGGGGCGACCTGGGCTGCCGTCATGAGGCGCGAGCCAGGTCATCTCCTTGTCCAGCCAGATCAGTAGCGATCCGCGCTTGCGAAGCGAAGCCGTGTAGCTGGACCAGTTCGTCGTGCGGTTGCGGGCGGGTGTAGGCTTGCTCATGCACCCCCTCTAACCGCATGGATTCACGATGTGAATCCTTCGCATACAGAGTTCTGCAACAACGCCGGTCGGATGCCAAGCCTTCAAGGTGTGTAGTATGAGGTAATCTTTTCGCTGCAGCACCAGTTGAGCAGCGGCTCTTAGGACAGCTGAGCCGCAGAATCTTTGGGTTTACTCTGGACTTGTCGCGGTTTGGTGTCACTCCTTTGAACACGTAATGTGCAGCAAAGGAGATGAACGATGGGCACAGGCAGAACGGATGTCGCTATCACGATAACCTTCGACAATTGCTTGGGTTTTGAAAGAGCTTTTTTGGTAACGCCAGAAGAGAGGGATTGCGTTACTCCACAAACGAGAGTTATGGTCGGTGAATCAACCTGAGAGCGGCTATCGATTGATAGCGATACTTCCTCATTTTATTTCCGCGCCATTCCATGGGCGATGCGCCCTTCAACCTTACGCCTATGATCCGCGTTTTTAGATTTCAGGCGGGCGAGTGCTTTCTTATATCTTTCTGGCTGGTCAGTTGCGAAAAATAACTTGATAACGGGAGTAGCACAAAGAACCTCTTCCTGGCGTGCTATGACCATCGTAGCGTCCTTAACGGAGATGGCTCCTCTCCTGCTAGAGTCTGAAGGATTTTCACCTTTTATGCGCCGCTCGTTTTCATATGCCCGCTGCTTTAGGGTAGTCGCTATCTGGGCAGCTAATCCCTCGACAAGCAGCTCATTGTAATCCAAGATGTTGTTTATAGATACGTCAGACAAGGATGCGTTGAGGTTGATCACGCTTAAGCTTCGGCGGTCGAGAGAAAGCGCGGAAGTCATGAGGAGTCGTTGCCTGATATTTCGATTGGCATCGTTCATAAATGATGATCGAAGTTGGGCAAAGTTTGACAAAAAGAAACTCGTTCGCGACAGAGTAAGGAACGCTGTTTCCCTTACCTGTTCATTCTGGGCTTTCGTCAGTGTCAACAGGGCCTGACCGACGAGCTGATCGCCACCATACATGCTGCCTGCAATGAATATGAACTTTTGCATCACAGGGGTGTTGCGGACGTGACGCGCCAGCACATCTAAAAGCAGTTCTCGTAAACTTTCAGGCGAACGTGTGATGCCCCTGAGGTTATAAAATAGGTCAGCCCTCTTCGTCAGGTCAATTTCGTCTGTTAGCAATTTTTGGCACAATATTGTGACGGTTTCGTCGTCTGCCTTCCGTAATATAGGGTGACGATCCAAGCCGTCTGCCAAGCGCGAATGTATCCAATTTGATACTTCATATGGATCGCCAACCCTAAGCGCCTCATACATGATGCTGGCACCGCGCTTGCTAAGAAATAGCAGGCGTTCCCGCCTATATGTTGCGAAGCAGGAACCCTGAACATCAGCCATCTCCAAAATCGTCGTATCATCGAAAATCACATCTGTGCCGTAGCAGTCACGCAGGTCGGCACCAGTAAAATCGAATCCGCGCAGGTCAGCATTCGAGAAGTCAACCTCACGCAAGTTACTAAATACGAAGTCCTGAGATGGGTCGAGTCGCAGTAACTTGACCAAATCGCAGAAGCCGCCCGTTGTACCGGCTATTGCCTCGAAAACGTCGGGGAGGTCCGAGCTGGACAACATCTCGGCAACGCTTGCTTTATTCCTCACCCGCCACCTCGCTGAAATGTTCAGAAAGTTTAATCTCACCTCGGTAGTTTTTACCCCAGTTTAAGGCCGTACTTAGGGACTTTGCGATGAAAATGTCTAGGAGTCGCCGTTGGTTAGTGCTCAGCCTACCGAAGAACGTTCGTGACGATGCGTCCGATATTATTTGCTTTATATCAAGATCGCGCTGTTTCACAGTGACCCAAGCACGAAACGATGCCCGGTTGGCTCGATCTGATTTTTGCATCCTTACTAAATCGTCGCCCTCTAAATATGTACCGTCAAGAGGAACGCCATCCGGCTCGCTGACTTCCCATCTCAGGTTGGGCAGCGCTCGGACGCGCAGATGCACAAAGTTGTCGCTTACTTCGATGGCCGTGTCAGCCTCAGAGGAACCGTGGATAGTACCACCGACAGTAACATTGGCCGAAAAGTCGCCGCTCAGGCACCCGCCCGCCTCGAATCTACTTCCGCTACTGGTTTGTTTCCTAATACTCTTTGTGATGGAAACTGCGTTACTTTTCCGAGGCTCCCCGTACCTAGTTCCTGGGGCGGGTGATAAGCCCTCTAACTCAACTGAAATCACCGCTTTGGAGATTGATATCTGGCATTCTTCATCGCCGATTGGGATATCCCCTCTGAAAAGCCTGAACTCAGCAATACAGCGCAGCTCTCCATCCCTGTCCTCAGGTTGATTTATTCGAATCTCTAGCTCACAAATTTCAGGAATGCTGTTTGTCGTATCCATCTAAGCCCTTTATTATATGACTATAAAACACAAACTATAACCTTGCCCATTGCTTTATATGACGCAGCAAAGACGCCCCTCGATACCTGCCTGGAATTTTTTGATGGGTCTTTGGCATGCGCAAAAGCGTATCCATCGACCTTATGCACCTCGCAGAATTCGAGTCCCTTGGCTCTTGCAGCCGCGCAGAAAATTTCGACATCCCCCACATCGAAGATCAGCTTCGCGAGAACCTGACCTTCTCTTTGTTTCGATGCTGCGGGAAGTTTGATCCGCATCAGCTGCGGCCTCTGCCTGGAACTCGCCCCCTAAGTTGCTCGCTCTCGCTTCGCAAAAAAAATGTTCTGTGTATGAACTGTTCCAGTACGTCCATCATCGTCCGCAAGTCGTCAGATGAGGGTGACCAGCCTCTATGTGCGGCGGCGCTGCCTGCATCGACCAGTGCAGCGAGAATTTCTTTCTCAGTGGCGCCGATACGCCCATCCTCCAGCAACGCTCCCAGTTTCCGAGCAAATGATAGGCCGGTGTCTACTCCGACAAGCTCGGTAACGCGGTCAAAGCAAGTTCGGACACCGATACCTGCTAGGACAACAAGGCCGTTGTCGAGAGCGGTGTAAAGCTCTGTCATCAGGTCTTTTAGCCGAGGATCGGTGCCCGACAACTGTGAGAACCAAGGGGGGCGAGCCCTAGCTTCCGCTGTCGGCCAATAGCGATCATGTGTGACTTGCGCGAGTTGAACGTCCCCAGTTGACGGATCGTAAACCTCCTCTGTCTCCTTCGAGAAGTAGAACTGTTCCCTATAAAATATGCCTGAGCAGCCGCAACATTGCAGCACATAACCTGTTGTGCAGTCGTAGACTTGTCCCGAGCACTCTGTGTAGTCGACAGTTTCTGAGTGCATGCCGCGCACAAAACAATTGCGATTTCCACCACACTTTGGGCAGGGTGCACGCGTTAACTGTTGAGCCAGCGCACTCAAGAGTGCCCTCTTAAACTAACCCCGGCACCGCTATCATTCTTCGGTGTGGATTCGTCGCCGATGCCTTTCCAAGCCATCTCACGCTCTTTCTCATAGCCATCTCGCATCATCGCCCTTTTTCGATAGAAAAGCTACACCTGCTGATCAGTGCCTGAATGGGCAAAACGATCGAACAGATCCGGATTGGGAAAACCAGGCTAAAGCTTAGTGCTGCAAGCACGCATGCGAGATTTGGACCTGATCCGCTGATCACCATCCCGGCCCGCGGCTTTTGGAAGTGCCGCATCTTAAGGCCTGACAAAAGTTCGCACTCGATCACACGCCAATAGGGTCAAAAACTTCTTGCACTACGGGCGGCAACCACAAAAGCTTTACGCTAAAAGCTTGCATGATGATGAGAGCGGACGTTGGTGGAGAGCGCCGGCCAGGTCGCGCTGATCCGGTCCTTGCTCCACCGTCTGAGCTACGCCACTGACAAGCGCCTGATCTGCACAGCCCTTCAGATATCCGCTCCGACAGATTGAAATCTTCCGCCAGTCATGTTACATGTAACGCGAAAGGACGTAATCATGCCAACACCGACTTCAGAACGTGTTCAGAAGCGCCGCGATGCCTTGCGCGCCGCCGGACTGCGGCCCGTGCAGATCTGGGTGCCGGACACACGCCGCCCCGGCTTTGCCGCTGAATGCCGCCGCCAGGCAGCACTTGTCGCGGCAGCCGACCAGAACGATACTGACCTGTCGGATTTCATGGACGCCGCCCTGTCTGACCTGGACGACTGGACTTGAGGCGCGGGGATCTGGTGACTGTCTCCCTGCAGGGAGACTATGGCAAACCACGGCCCGCCCTCGTCATCCAGGCGGATCAGTTTACCGGGCTGGGATCGGTCGTGATCCTGCCGCTTACCTCAACCATCATCGATGCACCCCTACTGCGCCTGACCCTGGAGCCTTCTGCGGTCAACGGCCTGCGCAGGCCCTCCCAGATCATGCTGGACAAGCCCATGACCGTGAAAGCTGACAAAGCGGGCCCCGCTTTCGGGCATGTCGATGATGCCGCCATGGTCAGCGTGAACCGCTCACTGGCACTGTTTCTGGGGCTGGCCGGATGAAACACGCGGATTTCTCTGTCGGATGTGAATTCAGAAATGATGGTGGGGTCTGGCGCTGCACCGATATCGGGACCCGGACAATTATCGCCATCAGGATTTCGGATTATGATGACACATCATGGTTTAACGGCCCGCCTTATGCCGTCTGTGAAACCGTCTTTGATGAAAATGACCTGGAAGCCTGCACCTTGAGCGGAGCGTGAAAGAAAGAGCGGTTTCTGTCTGAACGGGTTCCGGCCTGGCCGGAAGCCAGCTGGTGATCAGGGCCTGCGCGATCCGCGCTTCGGATACTTCACTATATATGATAATGTCCTTTATCATATGTAGAGGGAGGCGATATGGAGCGACAGCCAGCTGACCAGGTGATCCGCGATTGCCGGACAACATCCGACAAAATCCGTGCGCTGATCCGCGCCGGTTACCTCCGTACGGAAGTCGCCAGGCTGCTCGATGTTCGTTATCAGCGTGTCCGCAAGGTACTCGTAGATGCTGGCATTACGGAGGGTCTGAGGCAGTCCGCCCGGTTTGA
>NZ_JAQZSM010000073.1 GCF_028745735.1 Roseinatronobacter alkalisoli | reverse complement strand
AATCATGTTTGGCAGGCTCAAGGACTGGCGGCGTGTCGCAACCCGCTATGATCGCTGCCCAAAAGTCTTCCTCTCAGCCATCGCGCTCGCCGCTACAGTCATCTATTGGCTATGAGTCCTGACCCTAGAGTCGTCCAAGAGAGGTTGGGGGCTTGACGAATTTGGGTGAGCGCTCGAGCGGTCTCGGATCCAGAAAGCGCAAAGAACGCAAAAGCAACAATATACGCGATATAGGAGATGAAGAATAAGGTTCGATATGGATACATCAGAGGATCGATAAGAAAGTCCCAAAGTAAGATGTAGGGCCATGCCATTAGGAAGGCAAAGATAGCTGCGGCAAATGCTATTGTGAGTGCCGCTTGCTCGTCCAGTAAAGTGTGAAAACTACCTTTCTGGCCGCTGGTTGCGGCTTGCATTAGCGAAAGCTTATATGAGGTGAGTGTCAGGAAAAGTCCGAGGAGAAAAGGCATTGTGAGTTTGATCATTAGCGCCGGCGCTTTGGATAAATCGCGATTGTCAAGTAGGAACGCAGAGAATGTAAAATAGTATTCATCTGGTATAATAATGAAGCTTAATCTGTTGACAGTAAAAAATGAAATGAAGGATACGGCAAGTAGCCATGGGTTTATTGACTTCATGGAGCACCAAGTGATGTTTACGGGCATCCCCCAAGTGGCCTGCCTCGTGTGTCCACAGATTACCCGATCTTGCCTGCGGGACAAACGTTTTTTGCACGGAGTGCCGTTTGACGGCACGCAGGCGCTCCGAACTGGGCGGACCGGGCCGCAAAATCCGCTCCCACCTTGCCCCAGGGGAATCGCGTTTGGAATTGAGGAGCGCATCGCCAACAGGCACTTCGATACCCTCGCCAAACTCGATGCCACCGCCACCTCGCAATGCGTCGCGCTCCATACCGACCGTGACCGCGTCAACGGTCAAGCCAGTTTCCATTGGTGGCCCGCTCGTCATCCCCAGCAAGACGTCCGACGTGAACCCTGTCGACTACATCGCCGCCACTCTGTGCACCATCCTCGACGGTCACCCGCAAACCGCATCGAAGACCTCATGCCGTGGCGCTTCAATCAGACGTCAAGCCTCGCCGTATAGGGTGACGCCGTCGCGATTACGTCCGTTGTGGCCACTCAGCTTGGGGTCCGATTGTTGGATGTCCGTAGCGCCGGAATCCAATCGACTGACAGTAGACCAGTCGCGGCATTCGTAAGTCATTAGGGGTAATCGTACCCTGTGCGCGTCCGACCCAAACTGTGTCACTCCTAATGCCCGAGGTTGCATCTGTTGTCAGAAGCGAATGCGTAGAATGTAGAACTTTGGGTATCTTTCTGATGATGTCTTTCGTCGTCGGTCATGTCGGACAGCAGCGCCCTGCCGGTCGCACGGCCATGAAGGTTCGTGAGGTGCAGCTTGCAGCATGGAGGTTTTCCAGTCTGGTCTGCACCTCGGGCGTCTTGTGGGTGGCTTAGTCGTCGAGAACCATATAAATGTCGCGCGGCTTCTTCACGGCCCGACGGATGCGGCGCAGGCGGTTCAGGTGCCCTGCGAGTCAAAGACCCGGTCTGCCTTGCTCATCAGATAATCGAGCTGATTACCAAGCTGGCGGCTGTCATGACACCCACCCCCGCGCACCAGCTTGACCACGACCGCCCGGTTGCCCGCCGCCGCCCGCGCCATGTGCTTATAGCTGCGGGTCGCGCCAAAACGACGCCCGAATGACTTCGGCCCAGGCTCATCGCCCCGCCCGCCCGGGTCGCGCGTCCAGCCCTCGTCCAACAACGTGCCCATGGCCACGCTCACGGCATCCGGCTTACCCGCCATGCGCATCCTCAGGGCAAGTATCTCCGACAAGGGTTTCGCCCAGGATCGCGCGGAAGGCCGCATCACGCCTGCGCGCTTTCTTGCCCCAGAGCACGGCCAGATGATCGCGCGACTGGGTGACAGCGGCATGTGTTGCGCGCAGCACCTCGGCTTCGCGACGGCTCAGCTTGCGTGCCTCTGGCAACAGGCGCGGGTCATTCAGCCGCCGCGCGATCTGGTTGAGGTTCGAGCCGATCGCTGACAATTCGCGGCGCATCGCACCCACTGCCACTGCCAGTTCCGCATCCGCTGTCAGAAATCCGCTTGGATGACGGACGAATGCGCGTAGCGCGGTCGATTTCTGATCAACCCCAAGGCGCGAAATCACCCCCTCGAAGACCCGGATATCCATAACGGGGACACGGGCGGCCACCATCGCAGTTTCGGATTTGGCCTGCGCCCGGGCCAGCTTATGGTCGCGCGTGATGTTTCGAATGGTCTGCTCCGACACCCCATAGCGCCCCGCAAGCGCCTTTGTGCCAGTGCCGCTCTGCTTTTCGGCGACGATGGCCGCGCGCTGTTTCGCGCTCAGCCTTGCTTTCGCCTTGGTTGTGGATGTGTCGCGTGTGGGAGTGTGCGTGTGTGAGATTGTGCAGGCGTGCGATCAAGCGTGCTTGTCAATCTACTTGGGCGTGTGTTATCCGCGCCGCCCAAGCTTTTGCAGCACCCGGATATCCCGCGCTGCATGTTATGTTTCAGCAAAGAGAGATTTCAGCGTAAGCGCAAAAACACCGATCCTGATCGCTGCCATGAACCGCAAGGGCGGGATCGGCAAAACCACATTGGTGCGCGCGCTCACCTCTGCCATCGTGCATGCGGGAAAAAGCGTGCTGCTGATCGACACCGATCCCAACCGCGCGCTCATCTCATGGCAGATGCGCGCGCAGGAAGCGGGCTTTGGCTCGCCTCTCATGTCCTGCAAGGAAACGCTGGATATGGATGCTCTCAACAGCATGCTTGATGAGGCGTTTGAGGAAGCTGCGGTGGATTTCATCATCATCGACACCCAAGGTGGTGGGGGTGTCTGGGCGGATACCATCGCCGCACAGGTTCAGATCATCGTGGCCCCTGTGATCCTCGCGCGCACGGATGTGGAGGACAGCCTCAAATCCTTTGCCTGGTATCAGCGCTTGGCGGATCGTGTCGATCAGCCCGAGCTTCTGCCGAAATATTGCTCGGTCATCACCAAGTTTGATTCCAGGACCCGCAGCGGGGAATCGAAACTGCGCCAAACCGAGCAGCAGCACCTGCTGACGGTTGCGCAAAAGCTCAAGCCCCTCTCCTATGCGCTGCGGCTGCGCCCGGCCTATCAGGATATGGATGAGACG
The DNA here is from genome assembly GCF_028745735.1 of Roseinatronobacter alkalisoli. Taxonomy (GTDB): domain Bacteria; phylum Pseudomonadota; class Alphaproteobacteria; order Rhodobacterales; family Rhodobacteraceae; genus Roseinatronobacter; species Roseinatronobacter alkalisoli. The sequence goes on along the minus strand of NZ_JAQZSM010000073.1, from coordinate 2,023 downwards.
GGGCTCTTGGGCGAGATCGCGCGCCGGATGCGCGAAGATGCCAATGCGCTCAAACGCGGGCAGGCGATCCGGTTCGAGGAAGCGCTGCAAGAGGCCACCTATGTGTTGAACGAATTGCTGGCCGAGGGCAGTGGCGTGTCCTTCAACCCTGAGGCCGCGCATGCCTGATCGCAGTCGCCCCATGCTCACCGTCCGCGGGGTCGATCCCGAGATGGGCAGGGCAATCAAACCCCTGAGCGCGCCAGAGCCTGTCGATGCGCCTAAAAAAGAAAAGACCCGGGAAGAGAGTGGGGTGGCTACACCTGTAGCCGCCGACATCCTTGAGAGGCCTGCGCCGCGCAAGACCACGGCCCTGCGGCAGGCTGCGGAAACAGGCCCCGTGGCAGCTGGCCCCGCCCCTTGCGATGACGCGGTCACGATCTGGCTCGCTCTGTATCCCCTGCAGCGCCATGCTGAGCGCCTCCACGCCTTGCGCGCGCAGGGTGTGGAGATCGCGATCCTGTTCCGTTTGGCGTGGCAACAGTTCAACGACACCCTAACCCTTGTGCCGCGCTATCAAAAGCCCGAACCCTGTATCTGGTGGCGCGCGCATGTGCATCGCAAGCGCATCAAACTGCCCGCATCGCTGCTCTCCGACATTTCCCGCGATGCGCGGGATTTCGGGGCGCTGAAACCATCCGAACTGGTCGCAGGCCAGTTCCAGCGCCAGTGGATCGACGCCCTGGACAAGGTTATCGCCAGGGTCGAGGGCGAGGTTTGAGGCCGCTGGCCAGCGCGTGGGAGGTTCTCGCACGCGCTGTTGCCAAGCCTCGGCGCCAAGCAATCGCTCGAGTTTTATCCGGGATCAAATTGCTCCTCGTGAAAACAACCTTGAGAAGGAACGCAGACGTGAGCGATTTACAGCGCTCGAAGTATTCAGCAGCCCGGTTTTACTTCGAGATTTTGACAGTGCTTTGCATCCTGCAGATCGTGGTCGCTGTGGTGATCTTCATCGCAGCATTCTTGTCCGGTCAAGACAGCAGATGGGCCATCGCTCCGTTCGTACACCTGCCAAGGTCAACCGTGATGTGGTTGGCCTTGTTCGCCGCATTTCTGGGTCTCGGGGAAATTGCCGCGATACAAGTGTCTCAGGCGGTGCTCGACATGGCCGATAATTCACGCATGACGCTGGAGCTCGCGATCAAACATCAGCACGTCACGATCAATGGTGTCACATCGCAGATCGCAAAGCTGCGTTCGGAGCCGAAACTCAAGCGAGACGCGCCGCCCGACACCGCCAGTTGAAAACACTGCGCGGGGCGCGCAGCACAAACCAAGAAGTTCGAGGTTCACTTCTTCCCTTGCAAGAGGAATGCAGCCCCGCAGGGTTGAGACTTGGCCGTGCATGCGACCATGCCCCCATGGGCCGAGGCGCTGGCTCAGAATGAGACAGACATCGCCGCGCCTTGGGGCAGGGAGCAGGTGCAGTCGGGGCTCAGGGCAAAGCCGCATCAGCCCGGCTCCGCTTGCGGGACTTGCACATGATCAATTCCACCAAAACCGGACAGCCGGCCAGCTTGAGATGCTGCAGGCGCAGTCGGCTGGTCACAGCCTGTTGCGGACCATCATGCAGGGTAAAGCAAGTGTCGGGGCAGCGACGTAAAGGGCGGAGAGCCGACTGTGCCCCCGCAGCATTGCACGCGTAGCATTATGAGCAGAGCGGCCATTTGCTGTGCCCGCCTCTGCCGTCAGTGATGCGTAAGAAACAAGGGATTCAAACTCCCCCCCCCCGATGGCCTAGGAAAGTCACCCGTCAGGCTTGTATTGACCGTTCTACCTGATGCGCGTTTGTGATCATCCGCGCGGTGTGCCCGGAGCAGTGTGGTGTTCTTTGGTGCTAAATCGCTCACGGTGTCTGACCACCCGGCGCATTTCTGCTTGCAGACTGTGCGGGGTCAATTAAATTCACCTTAAGGTTTAGTATCGGGCGTATTTGATGAATAAAGCGTTTTCTCAAGTCTTTCGTATGGGTCAGTTAACGACC
>NZ_JAQZSM010000072.1 GCF_028745735.1 Roseinatronobacter alkalisoli | reverse complement strand
TGCTTGAAAACGCGCCCTGAGCGCATGCGGCAGTGCTGCTGACATGAAACATCCTCCTGCAAAGGATGAATCACAGATCAAACCGAAAGGGAATCCACCGATTCAAGTTTCAAGTTCGCCGCTTTAAATCAAGCCTTTGAACTCTGGCGCGGGGGTGAACCGCCATTCGCGGCGAGGGCCTGCCATGACGTTTAGGTAGTAAAGCTCGAACCCGTGGGGTGCGCCGCAAGGGTGGTGGGCACGGGAGACCAGAACCACCTCGCCATCCGCAGACGCCCATGCATTCATCAAGACTGTCATCGTCGGTATAGACGCGCTGGATGGCCCAACCATTGGCCGGGTTCAGACGGTGGTAATAGGTTTCTTCAAGATAGGTGATGCGAGGGAAATCATCCTCGTCATGGCGGTGACTGGGATAGCTTGACCAACTGCCCGCAGGGGTGAAAACTTCGGTCACCAGCAGGCTGTCACAGTAATCCTCATCCTCCATGGCGATATTGTTGATCCAGCGGGTATTGGGCCCTTCGCCGCGTTGCGTCAACGCAATCGCCGAAATCTATACTCGCCGGACGAATGCTGGAACTACTTCACGGCTGAATGCCCGGATACATGATCAGCCCCCGCCAATGCCCCGAAACAGGTGACGCCCGTCTGCCATATTTGGTCCGGGCTGGTGGTTTTGTCCCGGCGCGCATCCGGCGCCCGCAAGTCCTGTTCAGGCCGCAGTCGCAAACTGCTTTTCAATCAGATCATATCCGCGCGTTCCTGCCCGTCGCGCAGAACGATCAGCGACAAGCACCGCCTCACGCAGGTTTGCGAACCACACACTCACATGGTGGCCACGGGTTCCGACACGCCCCCATTCGCGGATAACCGTGTATTCCCCGAACAGATTATAACTGATCTCTACACGGTAGAAATGCGTTCGGACATCCCGTGCATCCGGTGCTGTACGATGACAGAGAAGGGTCAGCATGAGGGTGATCCTTTGGTGTCTTTCCCGATATCAGAAGGATACCTCACCGGAGCGCGGCCACCAATGGTAAATCTTGGCAGGCACGCAGCCTCAGCGGCCTATCGCGCGCGGCGTGATGCCAGCCCTGGCGGAAACATTGTCACGATTTCCTGTGTGGATCATAATTATCCGTGTCGGCGATACACCCTAAGGGGCATTGCCAAGTTGTTTATGTGGCATGACTTGGATAGATGGTGACCGATGCAAGTGCCACCGTCCATGCTGCACCTGAAAGGCTTTCGTTTCCCACGTGAGATTGTCGCCTACGCTGTTTGAGCCTACCATAGGTTTGCCCTCAGCACGGCAGATGTTGAGGATCTTCTGGCAGAGCTGGGCGTCATCGTCAGCCGCGAAACCGTCCGCCTCTGGGTTAATCGCTTTGGGGTGCATTTCGCCGCGTGCATCCGCCGGGATCGGGCGCGCACGAACGGGAAATGGCATCTGGACGAAGTCGTCATACCGATCAACGGCGTAAAGCACTGGCTGTGGCTGGCCGTCGATACCAACGGAGACACGCTCGACATTTCGTCCAGACGCGTCGCAATGCCAAGGCTGCAAAGCGCTTCCTGACACGGTTGATCACTCAATTTGGCCAGCCGAGGGTAGTCGTCACCGACAAGCTGCGTAGCTATGCAAAGCCGATCGCACAGCTGGCAATGCTGACCATCGCGCCCACAAGGGTCTCGACAACCGGATCGAGGGCAGCCACAGGCAGACCCGAAGACGGGAGAAAATAATGGGACGGTTCGAATCATCCGGACAAGCGCAGCGTTTCCTTTGCCGCACATGACCAAATCAATACGATCTTCAAACCCCGCCACTACCGACTGACAGCCACGTCCTATCGCCACGCCCGTGCTGATGCCTTCGGGTTGTGGGCCGACTATACCCGCGAAATGACCGCAGGAATGCACGAGGCACAGACCACCGCACCTAACAGACAACAACTTGGCAATGCCAGCGCGACATTATGACGGCAGGCGGGATCCTCGCCTGGGCCGACCTTGGGCTGACACTGGTCGGGCGCCTCCTTGGCCCGCAACCATGCTGGCCACCGCGCGGTTCCTGCTGATCGAGCCGCCGCGCCACAGCCAACGGCCCTTTGCCCAGTTCGTCCCGCGCTTTGACCATGGCGATGATGCTATCCGGGCCAGCCAGCACCACATCCACGCCCAAGCCGCTACCCTGGAAGGGGTGGCCGATCTGGCCGAGAAGGCGGGGATGACGCCCCGCACCTTCCTGCGCCGGTTCAGCGCCGCGACCGGGTTCACGCCGGTGGAGTATCTGCAACAGGTCCGCATCGCCAAGGCGCGCGATGCGCTGGAGCGCTCGCTGACCCCGGTGGACCGCATCGCTTGGGATGTAGGCTATTCCGACCCCGCCGCGTTTCGCAAAGTGTTCCAGAAACTGACCGGCCTGCCCCCCGCCGCCTATCGCCAGCAGTTCAGCATCGCGGGCTGATCGGGATCGCATTGGACAGCGCACCCTTGCCGGCCCCCTAAGCCGTTGGCACCGTGCCCCCGTCAATCACATATTCCGTGCCGGTGATGCTGGCGGCCCGGTCAGACGACAGGAAGGCGATCAGGTTCGCGATCTCTTCCGGGTTGTCGGGCGCCCCAAGAGGATGCCGCCAAGGCTATCCATGATCATCTTCTTGCCGCCCTCAAGATCGGTTCCCGCCTCGGCCGCCAGCCGTTCGGCCAGCCGGAAAAGGTAGGTCAGACGATATCCGCCGTCTGCTGCCTCGGTTAGACAAAACATATCACCCTCCCTTATCTGGTCCAGTTTTCTACCCGCAGGCCGCGAACGCGGGAAAACTCTCCCGTGTTTTCAGTCACGAGGATTGCGCCAGCGGCGTAGGCATGAGCCGCGATCAACAGATCGTTCGGACCAATGGTCTTGCCTGCAGCTTCTAGCGCGGCGCGAATGCCGCCATACTCCGCGTCAGCAGGCACATCGAACGCCAGAATCTGCACACTTTCCAGTATCGCCTCGACATGCGCCAAGAGTTTCGCGGACCCTTTCTTCGCACAGCCATATCGTAACTCTGCCGCCGTGATGATGCTCACGCAGATCGCATCCGGGCCAACATCGGCAATGCGCTTTGCCGCGTTGCCGTCAGGATTTCGGAGCAGATCTGATACGACATTGGTGTCCAGCATATAGAGCGTCAAAGGCCGATTTCCTTGGCGGGGAGAAGCGTCTCATCCACGTCAGGAAACTGATCCTCTGGTCCGAGTGGGTCCAGCCCCGCCAGCACTTCAAGAAGGTTCTTGCGGCGCACCGGCTCGATGATAAGCCGGTTCCCATCACGATAGATGTTCACCCGATCCCCCGGCATCTCGAAGTCTGCGGGAATGCGGACGGCTTGGCTCTTGTTGTTACGGAAGAGCTTGGCTTCACGAGGCTCTGAGTATGAATGCGGTTGCGACATGATCGCCCCTCCTGTTCATATGTATATGCAGAAACATATACACTAAGGTGCGGAAATTTTCAATCTCGCGTCATAAAAATTATTCAACCCCAATCGCCGAAGAAGGTTCTCCACGCCAACGGTCGCTTTGTCCGCCTCCCGGACCATCATGAACTCGCGGCGAGGTCTCCTTCGAGCCTTTTTCGACTGTTGCTGCACGCTGAGCTAGCGTCTGCTCGGGGCTCTTCCGCCGACCCAATGTCAACTGTTGCCTGGCAGGCTTTTGCGCGTAGGCGCGCGAAGTGCCTCACACAGCAAGCGATTGCTATTCGCCCCGGTTTATTCATCCGATATCAGAAATGCACAGATCGCGTCTCATGCATGCATCTATAGTTGCGCAGGTAATCACCTGCATATGTTGACATGCAGGTAATTACCTGCATATACTACTCCCGTCCCGCTAGGAGATTCGAATGGATGACGACAAGGTGTTCAAGGCCCTGGCCGATCCAAATCGCAGGCAGTTGCTTGATCGTCTTTGCGAGAGAAACGGCCAGACACTCGGACAGCTCTGCGAGGCCATGGATATGAAACGTCAATCTGTAACTCAGCATCTGGGTCTTCTGGAGCAGGCCAATGTCATCAGCACCCAGCGTCGTGGGCGCGAGAAACTGCACTTCATCAACCCGGTTCCACTCTACGAGGTCTACGAGCGCTGGATTCGCAAATTTGAGGAAGGCCGTCTTGCTCTTCTGCACGACCTCAAACAGGAACTTGAAAGGAACGAGAAATGACCGACAAATCCGCCAGCTTTGTCTATGTCACCTTTATCCGCACGACGCCAGAAAAGGTGTTCGATGCAATCACGCGGCCGGAGATTTCCCGCCACTACTGGGGCCATGAGAACGTATCAGACGACTGGCAGCCCGGTTCCGAGTGGCAGAATATCAAGGCCAACGAGACACGCACCGTCGAGCTAGTCGGAAAAGTCATAGAGAGCGCCCCCCCCAAACGGCTGGTCATTAGCTGGGCGAATGAGAGCCAGAAGTACGATCCTGACCAGTATAGCCGGGTCACCTATGACATCGAACAGCAGGGTGATATGGTCAAGCTCACCGTCTTGCATGACGAGTTGCAGCCCGGCAGCGGAATGCTGAAGGGGATCAGCGAGGGCTGGCCTCTGGTGCTTTCGAGCATGAAGTCCTTCCTCGAAACCGGGCAGGGCTTGGACCTCTGATCGCTCATCTGCAAAGCTATTCCTGAGGAAAAGAATATGAATGAGCACACCTATCATGGAAGCTGCCACAGCGGTGCGGTGGAATATGAAACGAGTTTGGCGCTGGATCAGCTAATTACTTGCAACTGCTCCATCTGCCGCCGTCAGGGCACGATACTCGGATTTACTTCAAAGGAAAAATTCACCCTGCTGAAGGGCGAAGGAAACCTTTCAGATTATCAATTCGGCTCCAGGAACATCCATCATGTATTCTGTAATACCTGTGGTGTGAAATCATTCGGCAAAGGTGTGGGGCCGGATGGCGTGGAGATGTATGCCGTTAACGTGCGCTGCCTGGTCGGCGTGGATATCGACGACCTGCCATTGCAGAAATTCGATGGCGCAAGCTTGTAGCCCGACGTTTTTTAAAGTGAGAGTTCAACAACCACACATGCAGTGGTTGGGCGCAAATGGACGTGCTTCCGGCTCTGTCGCAAAGATTTTTGGTTTCCGGTTGGCTCTGTATGAAGCATCGGCGTAGGAGGTGACCTCACAGCAAGGGTCGGATGAGTGCGATGGTTGATTTCAATGGCACGCACTATCCAAAATCAGTTATCCTGTTCGCGATGTTTTTCTAACTGCGCTACCCGGTTTCTTATCGTGACCTCGAAGAGATAATGGAAGAACGAGGTGTCGATGTTGACCATGCGACCCTGAACCGTTGGGTGGGAAAGTACTCCCCATTAATCGCGGCAAAAGCCCA
>NZ_JAQZSM010000071.1 GCF_028745735.1 Roseinatronobacter alkalisoli | reverse complement strand
TGTGCCTTGTGGCAAGTCATTCCTATACCTCGGATAATTACGGCACAGGCGGGACCAGGGGCGATGATCTGGCCTATCGCGGGCGCTATGTGCTGATGCCCGGCACAGCGCCGATGCTGCCTGAGAGGAAGACCCCCCTCGCCGATGTGCGCGGCCCGCAAACGGCGATGGTGGTGGGCGCTGAAGGCGAAGAGATCGATTGCGACGAATACGGCCGGATCCTGGTGCGGTTCCACTGGGACCTCAACAAGGCCAATTCCATGCGCTGCCGTGTGTCGCAGAACTGGGCGGGCAACGGCTGGGGCGGCATGGTGATCCCGCGCGTGGGCATGGAGGTGGTGGTCGAGTTCCTCGACGGTGATCCCGACCAGCCGCTGGTCACGGGGTGCGTCTATAACGGGCGCAACAAGGTGCCGTATGAATTGCCGGCGCATAAAACGAAGTCTGTATTTCGATCGGACACATCGAAGTCTGGTGATATTCACGCTTTCAACGAAATGAGTTTTGAAGATGCGCAGGGTCGTGAAGAAATATTTTTACGCGCCAGTCGTGACATGACAGTCAAGATCGATGAACATGCGACGACAAGGATCGATAACAATGCAATTACCTCTGTCGGCGGACATCTTCTGTTGGAGGTTGAAAAAACATCTATCGCAAATATTGGCCTGAACTACGCGATCAATGTTGGCACTGGCCCGGGTGGCGTCGTTATCTCCGGTGACGAGCGCAGAGATCCGTATGGGCTGAGGCCGGCAGCGTATGCTCTGAATTCTGAGGCAACATCCGCGGGGTCGGGGAATTATTCCTTAAGCGCAAATGGTGCTATCCGGCTGGATGCAGGTTCGTCGTATAGTCTCGATGTTGACGGATCATCCATGGAAAGGGTCGGTCAGTCAATAACGCAGAATGTCGCCACAGACCTCAAAGTCTCTGTCGGGAACCACTCGAAAGAGGTTGTAGGAGGTCGGAAGGTGATTGATGCGCATCAGGAACTCATGATCCGCTGCGGTCGCGCTGTGTTGATCATGAAACCAGATGGGACGATTACACTGAACGGACACTCACTCTCCATCGGCCAGTCGGAAAGGATTAATATGAAATCGCCTCGGATTGACTTGAACTGATGATACGAAAAAACGCGGTCTTTATATTCGCTTTTTTGATCACGACATTCGTTCTGGGAGCGTGGGCCGCACCGCGCTTTTTACAAGGAGAAAGCGGCATGAGAATTGACCTGACAATCTATCTTGGCGGAACGATCGCGACAGATGGTGGGGTTATCATGGTTTTACCCACAGCCGTTCCACCGAATGAATTCGTTGTGCCGGACGATTTACCAAACCCGGCCAATGACCTGGTTGTTGCGAGCGATGCGGATCAGATCATACTCGGGGCCGATGTGTTTGCGCAAAAGTCCATCGTGACGTTTTACTACCCGGAAGGTGTGCCATATACCTACCGATTCCGGACACGCGACCCTGAAATCGATTGGTCAAAGATCCGGACCGATCGCATCGGCACCGGTTTTGGAAACGGAGTTCACCCCATCACGGGTGAAGTCGAACCGTATGAAATCATATTCACTCATCACTTTGACGTCGGAAGCTGGACCATGGCGCAAAGCCGAGAGGCAGATGCCACGACTAATCTGGGATTTCTTAGCGAACGCTACCCGTGCGAGAGATTCGCGGCCGTGCAGGTTTGCGACGCAACATTTGACAGGATTGAGCCGTGAGTTTTTTACGATTCTATGTGCGTTCCTTTCATCCACAGGCCAATTTTGGCGCATCAGGGCTGGGTTATAGTGGCGATAACCGCGGCTTCAGTTACTCGTTAAGTGTAACTTCACGTATCTATGCAGTTGTGCGAATTGACCTGGTCAATCAAGAAATTTCTCTTGAGAAAGTGCGCTCAGACCCAAGTAGTTGGCTAGGCGGGTTGTTTCATCAAGATTATAGTCACGAGGGAACCCAGCCAACCGGAAGCGTGTCAGGCCAAGTAGACCCATACCGCGAAGATGGCGACCAGTCCGTTCAGCTTCTCCTCAGTTATCGCGGCCAGAACTTTGCAATGCCGATGGGCAACTCAGAAACTGCCCGCGAACTGGTGTATGAAAGCTCCGTTCCCGATCTTGATGTTACTTGCTCGCTACATCTGACGATCGATAGAGACGATAGAAAAATGTCATTCGCACTGCGCATGACAGGTGATGGTTTTCCCAACGCTGAGGCATTCATTATCGACAGCGCGGATGAGCCACTGATGCTTGCGACCCATCGGCGTGTTGGATCGGCTTTGGCACAATTGCGTGGAAACCGTCGGATCGCGATGGCGGTTGGTATTGGCGAGATTGAATGTGACGACGACAAGCTGGTATCGGCACTGAGCCCGTTTGTCTCGATCGACTATGCCGAAGTGACGGGTGGTCCAATAGACGTACTGCAGGAAACCGGTATTTCACCGAATAACCGCGCTGATTGGAACCTGATGCATACGTCCAAACGTGATGCGCGTGGTGGTTGGGGGCGACGATATCTGGGTGACAACACCCCAATTTTTGCTCCGGGTCGGCGGGCCAGTTCGATGCCGTGAAAACTGCTAATCCCAAGCGCGTGTCAATTGGCACCCAAAATCGATTGTGTGATGATCGAAAACGGAGCGCAGACTGGCTTGTATCGGTACCGACGCGGCCGAATAAATTTCGCAGAGAGGTTCTGAATGCCCGGTATTTCCCGAACAGGTGACATCGCGTCCGGACATGGCTGCTTTCCGCCATCGCCTGCCATAGCGGGCAGCCCTGATGTTAATGTCAATGGCATCCCTGCATTGCGTCAAGGCGATGCGGTGGCGCCGCATGGGTGCAGTAACTGCCCGCCACATCCGCGCAGCGTATCCGGCGGATCGGATAGCGTGTTCGTTAATGGCCGCCCCATCGCGCGGCTTGGTGATTCAATTGATTGCGGCGGGGCGATGGACGCAGCATCGGGCGATGTGTTTGCAGATGATGGGTGAGGAGTGGATCGGCGCGAAGGTTCTGGCGGGATCTGGAAATGGTACGCAAGGGAATCATGCTCCTGCTTAACGGCAATCTATCGGCGATAGTTCTGCGCTTCGGTCCTATGCTGCGCCGCGCCTGAATGTCTGGTTCGGTGAAGCCGCTTTACCGCATGACACAGACACTAAACGGCAGCAGAGGGCCGGAATCATCGCTACGGCTGAAACATGACCATGTGGGCGCCGTTTCGAATGAGTAGCGGCCTGACAGGTCACGGAGGGAGTTATTTATGACAGTTCGGACGTGCGATCTTCCCGCGGATGCGTTCTTGCGGCGCTACGCTCGGGATGGCGGCTATACGGACTGCTACATGACCGAGGTGCCCGGGCATATCCCGCTCAGTCTGTTTGTCGAAGCCTTCTATACGAGTTGGCTGTTCAAGGTGGAACGTGTGGTTCTTTCCCTGACGGGACACTACTCGACCGACACCAACGCTGCGGAGCTTGCCCGATGCACCTCGTCCTGCTTTGCGGCATGGCGAGTCGAGGATCGGGGCGAGAATCAACTGCTGATGAGCGATGTCACAGGCCGAACGAGATCGTGGTTCAAGATCGCCACAATCTCCGGCGATAAATCGATGCAGACGTTGCTCTATTTCGGCTCCGGCATCACGGCCGCCAAGAATAGCGACACGGGCCGACTGTCGATCGGCCCGGTGTTCAAGGCGCTGATGGGGTTTCACAAACTCTATTCCAGAGCATTGCTCGCTGCCACGAGGCGCAAGATTGCTTCGTCCGCGTCGAAGATGACAGCATGATGGACTTCGGTGTTCCTGCCTTTTTCGCTGCCGTGAACGGCCGCTTCGGGCTGGTCGGGTCGATTGCCAACCTCAAAGGGTCTGCGGGCTTATGCTGCGTTGCCGTAAGACGTCAGGAGCCCATCAGCGACATTCAGGCACGCGCAGCATGGAAGGAACCTTCGCAGGCGCAGCATCGTGATAGGCCCACAGCCGACATTCGAGTGACGTGAGGCAAGGCCGCTCCCCAGTCGAAAGTCGACAGACATGCACATCATAGGAAGCCGAAAGGCGACACTGAACACTGCATGGTTTAGGCTTGCCCTGCTTGGGGCAGGCCTACAAATAGCCGCCTCGCTTTGATACTAGAGATCGTCACCGTACAACGCTTCTTGTGTCATCTGGGCGGCAGCAGGGTCGTTAAGAAGCTGGAAGAGTTCTTGAAGGCAGATAACCTCTATATGAGAGTTCGCAGAATTAAGTCGATGCGTGAGTCCATGATGAGTGCGGTGATGAGTCTTCTCGTCATCAAGGTAAGAAATAACAGAATACTCTTTAGCAAACTCTTTTCCCATATCCCAGAATATGGCTAGGTCGACATCGTTCTCATGCTTGTCACCGGCTTCAAATTCTCGAAGCAATCCATCCAGGCAGAATTTATATTCCAAAACTTTTGGTTGCGTCGTGTACGTTTTTGTAAGCTGCTCCTCATATACTCCGAGTGGATTTATCTCTTTATCATAGGCATAGTCCACTAACGGGTCTTCTGCTGAAAATCTAAACACCCCATCATACTGCGAAGACTGGGAGGTGCTTAAAAGCTTCAATCCACGAATAACTCCACCAGCAATCAGTTGATTAAACAAAACGATCACATCCTGTTCACTCTGCGGAACGCACATTACTGATATTTTCCTAGTTGGCAAGAAGAACTTATCGCTCTTGAGGACCAATGGGCAATCGGCCTCATGCTGTTCTTGCTTTTTAAGCCATTCGTGAACTTTGATTTCCTTGTCAATATCTGCTTGTGCGCCGCTGTCGGACTTCAAAATATCTTCTCGTCTGGAGCTGAGTTGCCTGACAATCCCAACTGCAATCTTCTCGGCCAACTCTTCCAACTCAGGTTGAAAACCCTTCCTACCAAGATCAGGTTCAGCGCCATCGAAATGAACAATAACATGAGCTTGGTTCTGGTGCCCTATGCTCTTTGTCAATGGAATCGTGATGAGCTTCCCTTGAGGCATTCCGTTGCTGGCTATCTGCAAGCCGCCTCGGAGGATTCTTAAGCCTTTACGCAACCCTGCCTTTTTATCATTGAGCTGATCCCAAACCTCGGTAGAATAGACAAAGTATCCATATGCCGTAAGATTAAGCGACTCGGCCAAACGTCTCTCTTCGCCAGACAGTTTTGCGAGCGACAATGCCTGATCGCAGGTGTAAGTTTCATATATTCCATTTGATTTTTTGAACTTGTCGATAGCCTTGGATGGATCCTTTCCAGCGTCTAAGGCTTTTTGCTGTGCTGCAACAATCTTACGAAGTTGCTGACTAGCTTTTATTTCATTGTGTGGAAATTTGTATTGAGTCAATTCGTCTGTGATGCTTGTCAAGACACCACTTTCATCAATCACATCAAGGTCGAAATAGATGTTTGACGATGAACACTCTGGAAGATTTATGGAACCTAAAGGGGTCTTAACAAGAAGCAAATACATCCATTGACTAGCTGTCCTAGCTTTATACCAGCCAAGGCTACTAGGGTCAGGACCCATTGATTTCATGCGTGCATCGTGATTCACCGCCCGAAAACGGAGCGGTGATATGTCTGATCTTTTCTGGTTAAGCGATGCGCAGATATCGCGTTTGGCGCCTTACTTCCCGAA
>NZ_JAQZSM010000070.1:2500-5847 GCF_028745735.1 Roseinatronobacter alkalisoli | reverse complement strand
TTTTTTGTATCGTTGAGAGAGAGTTGTGTTTCTTTTCAGGTTTGGCGGTGAGCTACTCTCCCACGTCTTGAGACGCAGTACCATTGCCGCGGCGGCACTTAACTTCCGAGATCGGGACGGGATCGGGTGTATTGCACGCGCTATAGCCACCAAACCTGAGAAGAAACACATATCGGTGGGGTGGATTTTTTTCCACCCGACTATCTGTTAGTCAATGCTTTTGGTTGCTTTGATTGTTGATCAGTTTGGTTGTTACTGGATCAAATCAAGCCTATCGAGCCATTAGTACCGGTCAACTGAACGCATTGCTGCGCTTACATCTCCGGCCTATCGACGTGGTGGTCTACCACGGCTCTCAAGGGAGACCTTGTTTTGAGGGGGGCTTCCCGCTTAGATGCTTTCAGCGGTTATCCTGTCCGATCATAGCTACCCTGCACTGCGGCTGGCGCCACAACAGGTCCACCAGTGGATCGTTCACCCCGGTCCTCTCGTACTAGGGGCAACTCCTCTCAAGTCTCCAACACCCACGGCAGATAGGGACCGAACTGTCTCACGACGTTCTAAACCCAGCTCACGTACCTCTTTAAATGGCGAACAGCCATACCCTTGGGACCTACTCCAGCCCCAGGATGAGATGAGCCGACATCGAGGTGCCAAACGATGCCGTCGATATGGACTCTTGGGCATCATCAGCCTGTTATCCCCGGCGTACCTTTTATCCGTTGAGCGATGGCCCTTCCACTCGGGACCACCGGATCACTATGGCCGACTTTCGTCTCTGCTCGACTTGTCAGTCTTGCAGTCAGGCTGGCTTCTGCCATTGCACTCGACGAGCGATTTCCGACCGCTCTGAGCCAACCTTCGCACGCCTCCGTTACTGTTTGGGAGGCGACCGCCCCAGTCAAACTACCCGCCACACAGGGTCCCGGATCCGGATAACGGACCGCGGTTAGACATCAAGAGTGCGAAGGGTGGTATCTCAAGGAAGGCTCCATTGCGACTGGCGTCGCAACTTCGAAGCCTACCACCTATCCTGCACATCGCAATCCTGATGCCAGTGTGAAGCTGTAGTAAAGGTGCACGGGGTCTTTCCGTCTAACCGCGGGAAGCCTGCATCTTGACAGGCAATTCAATTTCGCTGAGTCCATGTTTGAGACAGCGGGGAAGTCGTTACGCCATTCGTGCAGGTCGGAACTTACCCGACAAGGAATTTCGCTACCTTAGGACCGTTATAGTTACGGCCGCCGTTTACCGGGGCTTCAGTTCGGAGCTTGCACTCCTCCCTTTAACCTTCCGGCACCGGGCAGGCGTCAGACCCTATACGTCGTCTTGCGACTTCGCAGAGCCCTGTGTTTTTAATAAACAGTCGCCACCCCCTGGTTTGTGCCCCCGGCCATTGCTTGCGCATTAACCGGGCCTCCTTCTCGCGAACTTACGGAGGTATTTTGCCGAGTTCCTTAAACATGGTTCTCTCAAGCGCCTTGGTATTCTCTACCAGTCCACCTGTGTCGGTTTCGGGTACGGTCTCATGGAGGGCTATTTCCGGGAACCTCTGAACTGCCCAGACAATCCGATAAGTCTGAACAATCTTTGAGATCCGTCACTTCCTCCTGGCCCAGGAATATTAACCTGGTTCCCATCGACTACGCCTTTCGGCCTCGCCTTAGGGGCCGGCTTACCCTGCTCAGATTAGCTTTAAGCAGGAACCCTTGGACTTTCGGCGACAGGGTCTCTCACCCTGTTTGTCGCTACTCATGTCAACATTCTCACTTCTGAACGCTCCACCGGTCCCTCACGGGCCGGCTTCACAGCAGACTTCGGTTGCGTCCGTCACACCCCGTAAGGTGCAAAAGACGCAAGAAGTACTGAACAGAACGCTCCGCTACCATGCGATTGCTCGCATCCTAAGCTTCGGCTCATGGCTTGAGCCCCGTTACATCTTCGCCGCAGGACAACTTATTTAGACCAGTGAGCTGTTACGCTATCTTTAAAGGATGGCTGCTTCTAAGCCAACCTCCTGGTTGTTTTGGTCGTCCCACCTGCTTTCCCACTTAGCCATGAATTAGGGGCCTTAGCTGTAGGTCAGGGTTGTTTCCCTCTTCACGACGGACGTTAGCACCCGCCGTGTGTCTGCCGCATATTACTCCCGGGTATTCGGAGTTTGGTTAGGATCAGTAAGCCTGTGGGGCCCCATTACCCATCCAGTGCTCTACCCCCCGGGGTATTCGTGCGACGCTCTACCTAAATAGATTTCGCGGAGAACCAGCTATCTCCGAGTTTGATTGGCCTTTCACCCCTAGGCACAGTTCATCCCGATCCTTTTCAACGGATGTGGGTTCGGCCCTCCAGTTGGTGTTACCCAACCTTCAGCCTGACCATGCCTAGATCACTCGGTTTCGGGTCTGATCCATCTAACTCATGCGCCCATTTAAGACTCGCTTTCGCTGCGCCTACACCTATCGGCTTAAGCTTGCTAGATAGACCAAGTCGTTGACCCATTATACAAAAGGTACGCCGTCAGGACTCATGGTCCCTCCGACTGCTTGTAGGCGTCCGGTTTCAGGTCTGTTTCACTCCCCTCGTCGGGGTGCTTTTCACCTTTCCCTCACGGTACTGGTTCGCTATCGGTCAGTAAGGAGTACTTAGCCTTCGGGGGTGGTCCCCCGATCTTCAGACAGGATTTCACGTGTCCCGCCCTACTTGATACGTCCGATCATGCTTCCTGTACGGGGCTGTCACCCGCTATGGCTGGCCTTTCCAGGCCATTCCAGTCACAATCTCGGCTCGGCTGGTCCGCGTTCGCTCGCCACTACTAACGGAGTCTCTATTGATTTCCTTTCCTCCGGGTACTTAGATGTTTCAGTTCCCCGGGTTTGCTCTTTTAAGCCTATGTATTCAGCCTAAAAGTACCTGGTTTACCCCATTGATGAGCACTTCCCATCAACGCAGCCCCCCGGTCACCAAAGGTGACCACGGACCAAAGGTCCGCACGGAGTGTGCGTTGTTGCGAAGCAACAACAACAGAATATCAGGTGGGTTGCCCCATTCGGAGATCGAGGGATCAAAGCTTATTCTCAGCTCCCCCTCGCTTATCGCAGAGTATCACGTCCTTCATCGCCTCTTACTGCCAAGGCATCCACCAAACGCCCTTATCGCGCTTGATTTGATCCAGAAAGAGCCAAACTGCGCCACAACCCGAAGGTCATGACCGTCTCTGACAGAGCAGGGCCTTTTGTGTCCCCTGCCCGACAATCTGAACCAAAAGCATTGTACTTTTCCCGCTCTGAACCCGTGCGGATTCAGAACTTTTGGTTAGTGTACTTGACTTGGATAGTCTCATGCTCTGT
>NZ_JAQZSM010000007.1 GCF_028745735.1 Roseinatronobacter alkalisoli | reverse complement strand
GTTCGCCACGATTGACAGTCATGTTGATGTCGCGCAGCACATGGAACGTGCCATACCATTTGTTCATCGCCGTGATCTGAATGGCAATTTCATCGCTGATCTGCATCTGACTGGTGTCGATTGCGCGATCCACGGGAATTTCAATTGTCGTTTCGGTCATGCTGTGACCCCCTTACCTGTGATCCGTTTTCAGCTTGCGTTCCAGATACATGGAATAGCGCGACATGCCGAAACAGAAGATGAAGAACAAAGCCCCGATGAAGATGAACAACTCCCAGTAAATACCATTCCAGTCGGTATCGGCGCGGATGGCATTTGACAGCCCGATCGGGTCCAGCAACCCGATGAAGACAACCAGTGTCGTGTCCTTGAACAGGCCGATAAACGTGTTCACGATGCCAGGGATGGAAATTTTCAGCGCCTGCGGCATGATAATCAGCCGCTGCGCCTTCCAGTAGTCCAGACCCAGCGCATCCGCGGCTTCATATTGGCCCTTTGGCAGGGCAGCAAGGCCACCGCGTATCACTTCGGCCATATAGGCGGATGCAAACAGCGTCACCATGATGATCACGCGCAGGATCAGGTCAAATGCGGTGCCCGGCGGCAGAAAGTAGTTCAGCAGCAGCGACGCGGTAAACAGAAGCGTAATCAGCGGCACACCACGGATGAATTCAATCACCATCACACAGACAGATTTCACGAAGACCATGTCCGATTGCCGCCCCAGCGCCAGCAGAATGCCGATGGGCAGCGACAGCGAAATCCCCGACACCCCGATAACAAGCGAGATCAGAAAGCCCCCGAACCGGTCGGAGCGCACGAAATCCAGCCCGATCGGCGCAACCGATGTCATGGCCGATGTAAATGTGCCTGCGAAGAATATCCACCACAGCACTGGCACCAGAATCGCCCCGGTGATGGCAACCAGCGGCGCAATCCTGGCCAGCACCCGAAAGGCGACATAGCCCAGCACAAAACCCAGAATTACGGAAACCGGCAACCAGACCGACCCGCCCCAAAGCAGATGATAGGCCACAAAGGGGTACAGCGCCGACAAACCCAGAAACTTACGCGGCACCTGGCTGAACAGGACCGGGGCAAGCGCGACAAATAACAGGATCAGCGACAGGACAGGCCGCCAGTAAAGATGCGGCGGGTAAAACCCGAACAACAACTGGTGCCACCGGTCCTTGATAACCGCGAAACAGGCCCCGCTTGCGCCATCCAGAATTTCGCGGCATTCGCGCAGCGATTGGGCATTCCAGACCGCATTCAGCAGCCAAGGCCCGATTGCCGACAGCAGGTACCAGATGGCCAGCAGCGACAGCACCGTCAGAATGGTATTCAGCCAACCGGAAAACAGGTTCTCACGTAGCCATTTGACAGCGCCCTTTTCCGCAATCGGTGGTGATGCCTCCGGCAGCATGCTTTCGCGGACATAGGCAACGGTCTGTGCGTGGGTATCGCTCATGTCTACCGCTCCTTCAGTTTGACGCGGGAATTATAGACATTCATCGCCCCGGATATGGTCAGGCTGATCGCCAGATAGATCAGCATCATCAGAAGCATGCCTTCAAGTTCGCGCCCGGTCTGGTTGATGGTGATCCCGCCCAACGTGGACCGAAGGTCCATATACCCCACCGCCAGACCAAGTGACGTATTCTTGGTGATATTCAGATATTGCGAAATCAGTGGCGGGATGATCACGCGCAGGGCTTGCGGCAGAATGACCAGCCGCATCGTCTTGCCCGGTTGCATACCAAGGGCGAACGCGGCCTCTGTCTGGCCTCTGGAAATTGCCAGAATGCCCGCGCGCACGTTCTCGGCCACGAAAGCGCCGGTATAAATGCCAAGGCCCAGCCACATTGCAATCAGCGAATTACGCAGATGCGTGCCGCCCGCAAAATTGAAGCCACGCAGTTCAGGGTAATCCAGATAGGCCCCAAGCGCGACAAGGATGACAACAACCGGGCCAAGCAGGATCAGAATGCTTTTCCACCATGTTTTCGGGCGTATGCCGGTCGCGTTCTGCACAGCTGTCGCATGTGCGATCAGGCGCTTGTTTGCATAGATGCCTGCAATGATGACAAAAAAGACCAGCAACCAGTTCAACGATGGCGCAACCGGACCAATCCGCAGGTCACCCAGATCGCGCACGAATTCTATGGAAGGGATATAAACACCGCGATTGGTCACCGCGACAGCATCGTTAAACAGCATGCTCGCCGCCGGATCATCGCCGCGAAAGGCGCTTGGCGCAGGCATGGCTTCGGTCATGATTGCGCCGAAGATCACGATCCACAGCAATGTGGGAATATTGCGGAACACTTCAATATAAACGGTCATCAGTCGCCCGACGATCCAGTTATTGGACAGCCGCAGCACACCCGCAACCACCCCCAGAACCGTAGCCAGCGCACAGGCAAGAACCGCCAGAATGATGGTGTTCAGAAAACCCACAAGCGCCGCGCGGCCATGGGTCATCTGGCTGTCATATGCGATGGGGCGTTGGTTGATGTCGTACCCGGCAGGTGCATTCAGAAACGCGAAGCTGAAATCGCGCCCCAGCGCCCGCAGATTGCTGACTGTATTGTCAATCAGCCAGGCGGCACCAAGCATCAGCATGAACAGGAAAAACACCTGTATCGTAATCGACCGGTAGCGCTGATCATAAAGCAGCATACTTGGTCGGAAGGAACGTTTCGGAACGCTGGTCATACGGCGCAGATCATCAGAAGTGGACATCATAAACTCCTGTCCCTGGCCACGGCAAACCGCGCAGCCAAAGCATGCTCAGACAACAAAGAGGGCTGATACAGGAAAAACGCGCGCCACAAGGGCGCGCGTTTTCATGTCGGTTAACGGAAGGGCGGTGCGTATAGCAGGCCGCCCTGTGTCCACTGTGCGTTCAGACCACGCGCCAGTCCGATGGGCGTCTGCTCGCCGATCGTGGCCGAGAAGATCTCGCCATAGTTGCCAGCGGCAGCGATGGCACGGACAGCCCATTCACTGTCCAGCCCGAACATTGCACCCAGATCACCTTCGCTGCCCAGCAGACGGTTGATTTCCGGGTTGTCGGTACCGGCCTTCATCTCATCGATGTTGGCAGAGGTAACGCCAAGTTCCTCTGCTGCGATCAGGGCGAACAGGGTCCAGCGACCGATATCAGCCCATTGGTCGTCACCATGGCGCACTGCCGGCCCAAGCGGTTCCTTGGAAATGACTTCCGGCAGAATCACATGGTCAGACGGGCTTGCAAAGGATGCCCGCGTCGCGGCCAGACCCGATACGTCAGTGGTGTAAACGTCGCAGGCACCAGCCAGGTATTGCTGTTGCGCTTCGGCGTTGGTTTCAATCGGAACCGGTTCATAGGCCATGCCATTGACGCGGAAATAGTCGGCAAGGTTCAGCTCGGTCGTGGTGCCGGTCTGGATACAGACAGTCGCCCCGTCCAGTTCCAGCGCAGAGCTGACACCCAGATCGCGCGTGACCATGAAGCCCTGACCATCATAGTAATTGGTTCCGAGGAAGGTGAAATTCAGGTCAACATCGCGCGAGAAGGTCCAGGTTGTGTTCCGGGCCAGAATATCGACTTCGCCCGACGCCAGTGCCGAAAAGCGCGTTTGCCCGGTGGTCGGAACAAAGTTCACGGCCATCGGGTCATCCAGCACTGCTGCTGCCACGGCACGGCAGAAAGCAACGTCAAAGCCCTGCCAGACGCCGTTTCCATCGGGTGCAGAAAAACCTGCAAGACCGGTGGAGACACCGCAGTTGAGTTCGCCACGGGATTGCACTGTTTCCAGCGTAGTTTGCGCCTGTGCTAGGCCAGCAACAAGCGTCGTCGCGGCGAAAGCGCCGAGAAATACGGAGTTCTTCATGTTTACCTCTCTGTTGTCGCCGCCTTGGCGGCGGTCTGTCCCCCACCATTTTAGGCGAAGGTAGCAATCAGGCTGTTACACCTGATACCATAGGCAAGTTTGTGCCGATAATGGCAAATCGGTCAAGCCCGTAAATAGCCATATGCCCACATTTCGGAACAACCGCCTTGAAATACAGTGCATATCAGGCAATTGTGCGGCCTATATTCCGGATAAGCACAACTTTCAGTCGAAACGGCCTGCGTCAATACCGCGTACTCCTGTTCGCACTGTGGGTTCTGCATACAATTGTTTTAATTCAAAGATGCTGCGCCATGCACGGCGTTTGCCGTCCCGCGCATGACACATACTTAGGGCCAGGCAGGCGGCGCCAAAAGCGTGGGCGAAACGCGTCACCGGCCCGTTGAATAGAACAGTCAAGGCCAGTTAAATTATTGCCGCCTGCGCCCGCATCCGGCAACCTCCGCAATCCCCCGCGTTCTTCCGGTTTCCTGCAGATATCGCTGTCACGCCACACAAGATATACACAGGAATTTTATACCGACCCGGCGATTTCGCTTTACTCATGACCTGTTTCAGCACACCATGTAGTGTAAGCGATACCAAAAGCGCGCAGATTATAGGGTCACCCACTGTTGCTTGTGGTTCAACACAAATGACAGTCCAATCACCGGAACGAGGCGGGTATGTCAGCAACAGAATTTTACCTTTCAACCGATCCGATCCACCCGATCGACATTGTCGAGACATTGGCCGACCATAATGACTGGGATTTCGACCGCATGGCCGAGGACCAGATCGCCATGGTCGTCGAAGGGCAATGGCGCAGCTATGCACTGACGCTGGCCTTGTCGCCGGATGAAGATATGCTGCGCCTGATCTGCACATTCGACATGGACCCGCCCGACGCCGCATTGCCCGCCGTTTATGAAACCATCAACCGGGCGAATGACATGGTCTGGTCCGGCGCGTTCAGCTTCTGGGCCAGTCAGCGCCTGATGGTCTGGCGCTACGGGTTGCTGCTTGGCCAGGACCAGACCGCCGAAATGGACCAGATTGACCGCATGATCCGCACAGCCATCACGGCGGCGGAACGGTTTTATCCGGCGTTTCAACTGGTCGCCTGGGCCGATCACAGCCCGAAATCGGCGCTTGATCTGGCATTGTCCGAAGCTGTCGGACACGCCTGATCCGGTCGCGGGGTTTCCCGCCCGTTCCGGCACCCCGTCCACCCCGCCCCCTTGACGCTGCCCCGCTGCGGCGCAACAAGTGTTCAAAACACATGAAGGGGGCATCATGACACTTGACCGGATTCACGCACAGGGAATGGTTCTGCTGGGTTGCGGCAAGATGGGATCTGCCCTGCTGGCGGGCTGGCTGGCACGCGGTATTCCAGCATCGAATGTGCATGTCATCGAACCGCACCCGTCAGACTGGCTGCGCGACAGTGGAGTTGCGCTGAACGGGGCGGTGCCGGATGCGCCTGCGGTGGTCGTGCTGGCGGTCAAGCCGCAGATGATGGGCGATGCGCTGCCTGCGTTGCAATCGCTGGGCAATGGGCAAACCCTGTTCCTGTCAATCGCGGCGGGCACACCGCTTGCACGGTTCGGCGATATTCTGGGCCAGCAGACCCCGATTATCCGCGCCATGCCCAACACCCCTGCCGCTGTCGGACGCGGAATTACCGCACTGATCGGCAATGCCCATGTGTCCGAACCCGACATGGAAATGGCGGAATCCCTGCTTGCGGCGGTTGGCCAGACATTGCGGCTGGAAAATGAATCGCAGATGGACGCGGTGACAGCCGTTTCGGGGTCCGGCCCGGCCTATGTCTTTCACCTGATCGAGGCCATGGCCCGCGCCGGTGAATCGCAGGGGTTGTCGCCGGACATGGCCATGCAACTGGCGCGCGCGACAGTGACAGGGGCCGCCGCCCTTGCACAGGACAGCACGGAAACCGCCGCGCAACTGCGCGTCAATGTTACCAGCCCCGGCGGCACCACGGCTGCAGCACTGGCGGTGCTTATGGATGAGGCGGATGGCCTGCCCCCGCTTATGGTCCGTGCGATTGGCGCTGCGGCAGACCGCTCGCGGGAGTTGGCGCAATGACTAACCCGATCAGTTTCGACGATTTCCTGAAGGTTGATATCCGCGCAGGCCGCATCAGCCGTGCCGAACCTTTTGCACAAGCGCGCAAGCCCGCCATCAAGCTATGGATCGATTTCGGCCCGGAGTTGGGCGAGAAGAAATCATCCGCACAGATTACGGGCCTGTATACACCTGAAACACTGATCGGTCGGCAGGTCATGGCGGTGGTGAATTTCCCGCCCCGGCAGATCGGTCCTTTCATGTCGGAAGTGCTGGTGCTGGGCGTGTCCGACGCGCAGGGGCATATCTCGCTGCTGGCCCCGGACCATGACGTGCCCGAAGGCGCGCGGATGCATTGAAAGTCGCATGATGAAGGAACTCTATATCACCCGCCCCCTGCCCGAGCGTGTCCTGGAACGCGCGCGGGAAAATTTCAACGTGACACTGCGCGCGCAGACATCGCCCCTGAAGAAGGGGGAAATGCGCGCAGCGTTGGTGCTGTATGACGTGATCATCCCGACATTGGGGGATATGTTCAGCGCCGAAGTGTTCAGCGGGATGGAAACGGCACGCTGTCGTTTGCTGGCGAATTTCGGCGTGGGGTATAATCATATTGATGTTGCTGCCGCGCGACAGGCCGGTGTGGCGGTCACCAACACGCCCGGCGCGGTAACTGACGCCACGGCCGATATCGCGCTGATGCTGGTCATGATGTCTGCGCGCCGCGCGGGCGAAGGTGAACGGCTGGTGCGCGCGGGAAAATGGTCGGGCTGGCACCCGACACAAATGCTGGGCCTGCATCTGGGTGGCAAGACCTGCGGGATAATCGGCATGGGCCGCATTGGTCAGGCAATCGCAAGGCGCGTGCATTTCGGGCTGGGGATGGAGGTGGTCTATCACAACCGCTCACCCCGCGCGATTGATCTGCCCGCGCGCCAGCTTGACAGTATCACGGATGTATTGGCGGCCTCCGATGTGGTGGTGCTGGCGGTTCCGGGCGGGGCGGATACGCGCCATCTGATCGGGGCGCAGGAACTGGCGGCAATGCGCCCACACGCCCATCTGGTCAATATCGCGCGCGGCGATGTGGTCGATGAAGCGGCCCTGATTGCCGCTTTGCAGCAGGGCCGGATCGCAGGCGCGGGGCTGGATGTCTATGAATTCGAACCGGATGTACCAGTGGCCCTGCGCCGCATGGAGAATGTGACCCTGCTGCCACATCTGGGCACCGCCGCACTGGATGTCCGCGAAGAGATGGGCATGATGGCGCTGGAAAACGCGATTGCGCATGCGCAGGGGGACGCGTTGCTGAACCCGGTGTGAAACGGATGTCGGGGCATTGCCAAAGCGTGCGGAACAAAGGCCGCAGGCCGCCGCACCATCGGTGGGCCGTCCCGCGGCCTGCCGATTTCGCTGGTGCTGAATCAGCCCTTGAATGTCGGAGTCCTGCCGCATGGATAAAGTGAACTTCTAATACCTGGGACCGGCAGACCCCGGCCCACCGCTGGCGCGGGCTATATCCATTCCCCCCCTTCAGGCCGGAACCACCCGCAAACGGGTATTCCGGCCTGGTCGGGTCACGCGCTGGCGGCTATTCCATCGCCTCCAGCTCATCGATGAAGCCTGCGATCATCTGCAACCCCTTGTCCCAGAAGGCAGGGTCGGACGCATCCAGCCCGAAGGGCGCCAACAGATCCTTGTGGTGTTTGGACCCACCTGCGGCCAGCATGTCGAAATACTTGTCCTGAAACCCCTCTGGCGCATCCTGATAGGCCGCGTAAAGCGCATTCACCAGCCCGTCACCAAATGCATAGGCATAGACATAAAACGGCGAATGCACGAAATGCGGGATATACGCCCAGAAGGTTTCATACCCGTCCATATATTCAAACACCGGCCCCAAACTTTCGGCCTGCACGCTCATCCACAGCGCGTTGATGTCGTCAGGCGTCAACTCACCTTCGCGCCGTGCCGCATGCAGCTTGCATTCGAAATCATAAAACGCGATCTGGCGCACGACCGTGTTGATCATGTCCTCAACCTTGCCGGCCAGAAGAATTTTGCGTTCAGACTGGGTTTTCGCCTGTGCCAGCATTTTCTGGAAGGTCAGCATCTCGCCGAACACAGACGCGGTTTCCGCCAGCGTCAGGGGTGTTGACGACAGCAATTCCCCCTGCCCTGCGGCCAGCCGCTGATGCACCCCATGCCCCAGTTCATGCGCCAGTGTCATCACATCGCGCGGCTTGCCCAGATAATTCAGCATCACGAAAGGATGCGCATCTGTCACTGTCGGGTGGGCAAATGCGCCCGGTGCCTTGCCGGGTTTCACCGCTGCATCGATCCAGCCATTGCTGAAGAAAGGTTCAGCCAGTTCGGCCAGTTTCGGCGAAAACCCTGCATAGGCATCCAGCACAGTCTGGCGCGCATCATCCCAGCTGAACACGCGCGGCGCTTCCAGCGGCAGGGGCGCGTTGCGATCCCAGACTTCCAGCTTCTCCAGCCCCATCCAGCGCGCTTTCAGCGCATAATACCGATGGCTCAGGTTCGGATAGGCAGCGACCACTGCATCGCGCAGCGCCTGCACAACTTCGGGTTCGACATGGTTGGACAGATGGCGGGCATGTTGCGCTGATGGCATCTTGCGCCAGCGATCTTCGATTTCCTTTTCCTTGGCCAGTGTGTTGTGCACCCGCGCAAACAGTTTCAACTGCCCCGAAAACACAAAGGCCAGCGCCTGTGCTGCGGCCTGTCTGCGCTTGCGGTCAGGGTCGGTCAGCAGGTTCAGCGTGGCTTCCAGCCCCAGCGGCTCGGACTCTCCCTCCACCTCGAAATGCAGGCCCGCCATGGTTTCATCGAACAGACGGTTCCACGCAGCAGACCCGACCGTGGACTGGTCATGCAGGAATTTTTCCAGCTCATCCGACAATTGATGCGGGCGCATGGCGCGCATGCGGTCAAACACCGGGCGATACCGCGCCAGATTCGCATTGCCAGACACCAACGCATCAAACGCGGCATCATCGATGCGGTTCATTTCCAGTGTGAAGAATACCAGCGGCGTGGTCGCATCAGTCACGCGGTCCTGTGCATCGGCCATGAATTTTGCACGTTCCGGGTCAACCGTGTTCTGATAATAGCGCAAGCCCGCATAGGACATCAGCCGCCCGGCAACCATGTCGATCTTTTCATAGCGCTGCACGCAGTCCAGCATGTCCGCGCCCGACAGCTGCGCAAGCCTGCCTTCATACGCGGATGCGAATGCTGCGCATTCCTGCCGCAGCCAGTCAAAATCGCGGGTCAGTTCCGGCGCATCGGGGGCCGTGTATAGCGCGCTTAAATCCCAATCGGGCAGATTGCCGAATTCGGTCTTGGTGGTGCTTTGCTGGTCAAGTGGCATGGACTACTCCGCTGTGAACTTGACCAACACTTAGGCCGCGTGGCCCCGCGCTGCAACCGCTTCAGTCCATCTCTTTGAAGGGCCATGGTTTGGCATCAGTGGCAACTGACAGATAGCGCGCAGCCTTGGCGATCCATGCCCCCACCATGCAGCCGAAATCCGCCAGCCGTTCATTGGGCTGGCGTTTGTCGATGATGACAACGACAAACTGAATGACAGCCACCAGAAACAGGATGGATTGCGCCACCGACATCATTGCCGCGATAATCAGCATATAGACCAGCCGCAGCAGAAGCGATTCTGCGGGTTTTTCCAGCGGCGGGGACGGGCGGTCGTCGTCAATATCTTGCATCATGTATATCCTTCAGAATCTTTTTGTCGCAGCCTAGCGCATCAGAACACGCAGCACCAGAAATCACGGCGTGCTGACCTGTCCGCCGCCTACGGCAGCAGCAACACCTGTGGTGCCGGGGCAGGATGTGGGCAATCCGCGCGCCACCCGCACTGCAAGATAGGCGAATGCCTGTGCTTCCAGCATGTCACCATCCAGCCCGACCGATTCGACAGGCACAACCGGACAGGCCAGACGCCGCGCTATCCGGCGCATCAGGTCAGCATTGTGCCGCCCACCACCACAGACCAGAAGCTGCGCCGGTTCGGCAGGGAAATGGGCAAACCCTTCAGCCACGGCGGCGGCAGCGCATTCCGACAGCGTGGCCAGTGCATCAGCATCGGATAAATGCGCCACCGCACCATCCAGCGCGGGAAAATGGCGATCCAGCGATTTGGGCGGCATCCGGAAGAAATAGCCATCTTCCAGAAAGGCGCGCACAACATCCGCATCCACCTGCCCGGTGGCCGCCAGCGCCCCCCCTTCATCGCGGGCAAGCCCAAGGCGGGACTGGCACAGATCGTCCAGCGGCGCATTCGCAGGGCCGGTGTCAAAGGCCAGAAGCGCGCCTTCATCTTCGGGTTTTGCCCTGGACGGGTCCACCCATGTCACATTGCCCACACCGCCAAGGTTCAGGAACGCAACGGGGGCTTTTGCCCCGATGTGACGCGCCAGTGCGAAATGGTAAAACGGTGCCAGTGGGGCGCCCTGCCCGCCAAGCTGAATGTCGGAGCTGCGAAAATCCCAGACCACCGGATAGCCTGCCACCAGTGCCAGCACCGCCCCCGACCCGGCCTGATGCGTGCCGCGTCCGCGCGGGTCATGCGCCAATGTCTGGCCGTGAAAACCCGCAAGTTCCACCCCGTCGAAACGCGCCATGATTTCTGCATGCGCCGTTTCCACCAGTTCGGCCACATCCTCTACCCCGTCGTCGCCCGGCCAGCGGCCAAGGGCTGCGCGCAAGACCGCGCGTTCACTGTCCGTATAGGCGCGGTACGCGGTCGGGCCGAAACCTGCGATCCTTTCGCCATCGGTGCGCAGCAGGGCTGCATCCACACCGTCAAGCGAGGTGCCCGACATCATTCCCAGCACGGTAACGGGTTGTGATTCCAACATGGGCTTTTCCTTGGCAGCCTGCGCGGCTATAGAACGCGCAATCGGCCATCCGGGACAAGCAAAAATGACCTACAGACCCAAATCAGATTTCCTGAACATCCTTCAGGCACGCGGCTTCTTTGACAATTGCACCGATCTGCAAGGTCTGGACGAAGCGCTGATCAAGGGGGTTGTACCCGCCTATATCGGCTATGATGCCACGGCGAAATCGCTGCATGTGGGCCATTTGCTGAATATCATGGTGCTGCGCTGGTTCCAGAAATGCGGCCATAAGCCCATCACCCTGATGGGGGGCGGCACAACCAAGGTGGGCGACCCAAGTTTCCGGTCGGATGAACGCCCGCTGCTGGATGGGGCCGCGATTGCAGCCAATATCGCGGGTATGCAACAGGTTTTCGCGAAATACCTGTCCTATGACGACAGCGCCGCTGGTGCGGTCATGCTGAACAATGCCGAATGGCTGGACGGGCTGAACTACCTTGATTTCCTGCGCGATGTGGGGCGGCATTTCAGCGTGAACCGCATGCTCAGCTTTGAATCGGTCAAGTCGCGGCTGGACCGCGAACAGTCGCTGTCCTTTCTTGAATTCAACTACATGATCCTGCAAGCTTATGATTTTGTGGAAATATTCCGCCGCCATGGGTGCCTGTTGCAGATGGGCGGATCGGACCAATGGGGCAATATCGTCAATGGTATTGACCTTGCGCGCCGCATTGCGGACGCAGAAATCTTTGGTCTGACCACGCCGCTTCTGACCACATCGGACGGGCGCAAAATGGGCAAATCGCAAGGCGGTGCCATCTGGCTGAATGCCGATATGCTCAGCCCTTATGAGTTCTGGCAGTTCTGGCGCAATACCACTGATGCCGATGTCGGGCGTTTTCTGAAACTTTACACTGAACTTCCGGTCGAGGAATGCGACCGGCTGGGCGCGCTGGAAGGGTCGGACATCAACGCGGCCAAGGTCATTCTGGCCAATGAGGTGACGACCCTGTGCCATGGGGCGGATGCTGCCGCCACCGCTGAAGCCACGGCGCGCGACGTGTTTGAAAAAGGGGGCCTGGGCGATGACCTGCCCACGCTGACACTGAGCGCAGCCGAGTTGGCAGACGGCATGTCGATGGCACAGCTTTTCGTGCGCTCCGGGCTGGCGAAATCCGGCAAGGACGCCAAACGCCTGATCCTGGAAGGGGGGGCGCGCGCGAATGATGCGCTGGTCACCGATGCAGGCCAGATGATCAGTGCGGCTGATCTGGCGCAGCCGGTGAAGCTGACCGCCGGCAAGAAGCGCCACGCGCAGGTGGTGCTGGCCGGGGCCTGAAAAGATGACACCGCCTGACCTTGATGCCCTGCCCGCCAGACGCGCGGCGCCGGGCCGGGGCGGATTATTGGATATTTTTACCAGAATGAAAGCAGGACGGCGCTTTTATTCTGCCATGCCTGGCGCGCGCGTATCAGGGCAAGGGGTGACATCATCCTTGACGCTTGCGGGGTGGTTCTGCCCCCGATCTGCAGCACGCCATTGCAATCTGGCGTGGTCTGTCCTGTCGCGGCCGGAGGTCACGAAATTCCACCGGATATGGCGCGGCCGCGCCCCGGGGGGGGGCAGCGCCGGATGTAGGTCGGTCACCGGGGGATAGCACCACATCCGGATAGGAGTTGTCGGAATAAAGTGTTGCAGGCGCAACTTCCCCATCGGCGGTGCCGGGGATCAGGCGCGCGGTGATCCCGGTATCGATGATCCGCGCGTCAAGCGCATCTGCCCGACGTTATCGGGGGGCATCCGCCCCCGCCCCCGCCCCGCGCGCGTCATATCTCGCCGCGCAGCAGGTGGTCCATGGTCAGCGAGGGCTGCGAACAGCCCGCTTCCCCCACCACGCGCGCGGGAACACCGGCGACAGTGCTGCGCGACGGCACTTCTTCCAGCACGACGGACCCTGCAGCGATGCGGGCGCAATCGCCCACGCGGATATTCCCCAGCACCTTGGCCCCCGCCCCGATCAGCACCCCATTGCCGATTTTCGGGTGACGGTCGCCATCCTGCTTGCCGGTGCCGCCCAGCGTGACCGAATGCAGCATCGACACATTATCACCGACGACTGCGGTTTCCCCGATAACAATGGAATGGGCGTGATCGATCATGATTCCCTGACCGATCCGCGCACCGGGATGAATGTCCACACCGAACACTTCGGACACCCGCATCTGTATCAGGCTTGCAAAATCACTGCGGCCCTGCAGGCACAGCCAATGCGCGATGCGGTAGGCCTGCACCGCCTGAAAGCCCTTGAAATACAGAAGCGGTTTCATGAACCGTTCGCAGGCCGGGTCACGTTCGAAAGTGGCGACGATATCGGCGCGCGCGGCTGTGCCCAGACCCGGATCGCGGGCATGGGCTTCGTCCATGATTTCACGCAGAATCTGTTCCGACATTTCGGCAGAGGCCAGTTTCTGTGACAAACGGAAGGCAAGCGCCTGTTCCAGTGTCCTGTGATGCAGAATCGAGGAATGGAACACACCGCCCATCAGCGGCTCCATTTCCACTGCCGCGCTTGCCTCTTGGCGGATCCGGGACCAGACCGGGTCAAGTTCAGGCACAGGGCGCGGGTTCTTGCTGAGTTCGGGCATGGGGCAGATCCTTGTCATATTGCCTGCAGGCACTGGCGCGTATCAATGAAAATAAGCACATGAAACAGGAAAACAACGCCTGTCATGTCAGACCGGACATAAAGCGCGCAGCGCACGCAATCTGGCAAGCGGGATGGCTGCGGTCGCAACAGCAGTGAAAACATGCACTGTGTCCAGTTCCGGATCAGTAATCGCGAGATCGGACACCCACCCGCCCATGCCCAGATACATGCGCAGCAAGGCAGGCAGGGCCTGTCTTGCGGCTTGCGGGTCGACAATTTCATCCGGCAGGTTACTGGCACGCGGATGAATGCTGCCGGGCAGCAGGGCGGCGGGGCCAAGGTGATTCGCCTTCAGCCACGCCAGCGCCAGCCTGTGGCGCGCCACATCCTGCCCCCGGAACGAGGTGCAACCGAACATCAGATCGACATTCGCGTGAAGAACAACCAGCGTCACCCCGGCCAGAAGGGCGCGCAAGGCATCAGGCATGTTATCCGCGTGTTCCACCTGACATAACCGCCCGATTTCCAGCGCGCGCGCATAGTGTCGTGCCACCGCCGACAGGTCATAGAACTGTGCCGTATAGGTGTCGGGGAATGCCGCCCCCTGCGTGACCAGCCGCAGCCGCGCAGTGGCCAGCAATTGCGCGCCGTCAGGATCGGACACCATCAGATGCACGCACAGCGAATCAAAGCGGTCTCTGTCGGATTTCGCCTGCCCGTCCGGCAGAAAACGCGCCCGCCGCAACGCATGAACCTGCTGAAGGTCAGCTGTGCTTTGTGCGATACGGACGGGGAAACCGCCGATGACCAGCCCGCCCGCAACCAGGTCAGCGGGAAACGCTGTCAGTTCGCGCGCAGGAAAATGCGTTATCGTCATTGGTTCGTCTGCCTGTCGCGGTGTTCATATCAGGCAATCCCGTCCCGGTTATCCTAGCCACCCAGCATCTGGGCGGGGTTGAACCTGCCGAAATTGGACATAAGCTGTCGCAACACACTCATACCAGAGGGGCCGGTATCAGTGACACGGCGCGACAGCGCAACAATCTCTCCGTCCTCCAGCCCGAAGCGTTCGATATTGGACACTCTATCAGCGGAATCAAACGAAATTGCGACAATCTGGCGGTCCACTTCAACAGGGGCGCGCCATCCTTCTTCGATCCAGTCACTCTGGACATAAAACCAGCCGGACCCTTCCATCACACCGGACACACCGGGACGACCGATCTTTTCCTCGACGCTCTGGCGCGTGTCGCGTCCCACCTCGATTTCAGCGAGTTGCATGTCATCCGGGGCGTAGCCGTGAAAACGTGCGACTGGGCTGCACGCCACGAAAGCCAGAATCAGGACGGGTGACAAGATCCACAATCCGAATGTTCGCATGCGCAGCAATACCTCTTGAACCTGTCCCATTATCGGGCACATCAACAGCCTGCACACAACAATGTGCGGTGCTGCCCATGGCCAGCTTTGGCAAAAGGGATACAGAAGGATGCGACGCTATTCAAGAAAGGAACGAAACACTCTATAAAGTCATGCAACTTTCCCATTCCAGCATATCGAGGATTTCGTGACCGGATCACCTGCCCAGCCAAGTTTATCCGCCCCCGTGAAGGTGGCCCAACTGAATGCACGCAAGCCCGTGCCGTTTGATTTGCAGCCCGATGCCGCATTGCGCGCCAGTATTGCGCATGATCTGGGGCTGCTGAGTCTGCGTAAATTCCGCTTTCAGGGGGAATTGCGCCCTCTTGGCCGACAGGACTGGGAAATCAGCGCATCGCTTGGGGCGACGGTGGTGCAATCCTGCGCCGTGACGCTGGACCCGGTGACCACCCGAATCGATGAAACCGTGCAGCGCCGCTATCTGGCGCAGATGCCGGAGCCGCAGGGACATGAGATCGAAATGCCCGACGATGACACCCAGGAAGCATTGGGCGCCATGATCGACCCCGGTTCGGTGGCGATTGAAGCGCTGGCGCTTGCAATTCCCGCCTTCCCCCGCATTGACGGGGCCACCCTGCCCGGCGAAGGCACATTGAGCGCCGCCCCCGAAGGTGCCGCCCCGCTGCCCGCGCAGGAAAGGCCAAAACCATTTGCCGGGCTGGCGGGTCTGCGCGAAAAACTTATGCGCGATCAGAATAAGGACTGAACAAACCCGCCCGCGGGCAAATTCCGGCTTGAAAACTGCCGCAAAGCAAGTATTTTACGCCGCTCATGCAAAGAGGGCTTGGAAACGCGGGATAAGCCGTGTATGCCGCGCCTCAAATCGCAACCCCTAGATTCCGCGTTTGTCGGGGGCCCAGTCCGGGCTTACCTGCAAACGCCTGCAACCCGAGGTTTGATATGGCCGTCCAACAGAACCGCGTTACCCGCTCTCGTCGTAACATGCGCAGGTCGCATGACGCATTGGTCGCGGGCAACCCGAACGAATGCCCCAATTGCGGCGAACTGAAGCGCCCGCACCATGTGTGCCCGTCCTGCGGCCACTATAACGACCGCGAAGTCGTTGCAGCCGCACCGGCTGTCGATCTGGACGACGACGCCGCATAAGATCGCTGATCATGCCTATCTGGTTGATCCATGTCTGACGCGCCGCACGGTCGCATTCCCTTTGACGCCAGCATGACCACCATTTCGGTGGATGCAATGGGCGGGGATTACGGACCGGAAGCTGTCGTCGGCGGGTGTGCCATTTCGGCCAGCCGGAACAGCGATATCGCGTTTCTGCTGCATGGCGATGAATCGGTGCTGAAGGCGCTGGTCGCACGCGAATCCGCTCTGGCGGACCGCGTGCATATTATTCACAGCCCCGGCGTTGTCAGCATGGAAGACAAACCCGCGCAGATCATGCGGCGCGGGCGTGACACATCCATGTGGTCCGCTGTAACGGCCCTGCGCGACGGTCAGGCGCAGGCGGCTGTGTCCTGTGGCAATACCGGCGCGCTGATGGCGGTGTCGATGCTACGGCTACGCAAACTGCCCGGTGTTCACAGGCCCGCAATCGCCTGTCTGTGGCCATCGCACGGGCCATATGGTTATAACACCATGCTTGATGTCGGTGCCGATGTGCGCGCTGACGAAGAATCCCTTCTGCATTATGCCCTGATGGGGTCGGCCTATTTCCGCAATGCCTTTGGCGCGGTGCATCCGCGTGTGGGCTTGCTGAATGTGGGCACCGAAGAACATAAGGGCCGCGCCGAAATCAAGGAAGCCGCGCGGCTGATCGCCGATGCTGCCGAAGTCGGGCGGTATGAATTCGTGGGTTTCGTCGAAGGCAATGACATTCCGTCCGCGCATGTCGATGTCATTGTCACCGATGGCTTTACCGGGAATGTAGCGCTGAAAACCGGCGAAGGCACTGCAAAACTGATGGGGGATGTGCTGCGCACCGAACTGGAACGCAGCCTGTTTTCCAAACTTGGCGGATTATTCGCGATGCGCCCCCTGAAGCGGATGAAAAAACGGCTGGACCCGCGCCTTGCGAATGGCGGCGTTTTTCTGGGGCTGAACGGAACTGTCGTCAAATCACACGGGTCTGCAGACGCGACTGGCGTGTCTTCGGCGATCAAACTTGCGTTCACTTTGGCGCAATCCGGCTTTCAGGATCGCATGGCAGAGCGTATATCTGCTGTTTCAGACGCCTTGCAGGAACGGTTGCTCAAGGCCACGGATGACGCGGGAACCGGCCCCCTTGCCGCACCGCGCAGCACTTCAGACGGGACAGATCAGGCATGAGCGTAACCAGAGCGGTGATTCGAAGCACAGGTCATTATCTGCCCGCGCGTGTCGTGCCGAATGCGGAATTCGCAAAAACGCTGGATACAAGTGATGACTGGATCGTATCGCGTTCAGGCATAGAGCGGCGCCATTTCGCGGCAGAGGACGAATACACCTCAGATCTGGCCATCAAGGCCGCGCGCGCCGCGCTGGACAATGCCGGGCTTGCTGCCGACGATATCGACGCCGTGATTGTCGCCACATCCACCCCGGATTTCACCTTTCCCGCTGTCGCGACGCAAGTACAGGCCGGGCTGGGCATGCGCAGCGGGTTTGCCTTCGACATTCAGGCCGTCTGCGCGGGATTTGTCTTTGCGCTGGCAAATGCGACCGGGCTGATCATGGCTGGTCAGGCGAAACGGGTTCTGGTGATCGGTGCGGAAACCTTCTCGCGCATTCTGGACTGGAATGATCGCAGCACCTGCGTGCTGTTCGGCGATGGCGCAGGGGCCGTCATTCTGGAAGCGCAGACCGGCACAGGCAAGAATACCGACCGCGGTGTTCTGGCATCTGATCTGAATTCAGACGGGCAATACCGCGAACTTCTGTATGTTGACGGTGGTGTGTCGCGTACCGGCACGGCCGGCGTGTTGCGCATGCAGGGCCGCGAAGTGTTCCGCCACGCCGTCGAAAAGCTGGCGACATCGGCCAACAGTGCCCTGGACAAGGCCGGGTTGCAGGCAGACGATGTGGACTGGGTTGTGCCCCATCAGGCCAATCTGCGCATCATCCGGGGCACGGTGCAAAA
This sequence comes from Roseinatronobacter alkalisoli, assembly GCF_028745735.1. Taxonomy (GTDB): domain Bacteria; phylum Pseudomonadota; class Alphaproteobacteria; order Rhodobacterales; family Rhodobacteraceae; genus Roseinatronobacter; species Roseinatronobacter alkalisoli. Next base: position 160,789 of record NZ_JAQZSM010000007.1, on the reverse strand, counting down.
GCTTGGCCTGTCCATGGAAAAGGTCGTGGTCACTGTGCAGGATCATGGCAATACATCTGCGGCATCGATTCCCCTTGCACTGTCGGTTGCCAATGCCGAAGGGCGCTTTCACCCCGGCGATGTCATCGTCACCGAGGCCATTGGCGGCGGTCTTAGCTGGGGCGCGGTTGTTCTGCGCTGGTAATCGCGTTTCAAGGGCGGATTAACGCCCGTCTGCAACCCCCTGATATTGACTCGTAAAACTCTTTCCCGCATCCTGTTCGCTCAAAGCGGGGAACAGGTATGTCAAATAAAACACTCACAAGAATGGACTTGACCGAGGCCGTCTTTCGCGAGGTGGGCCTGTCGCGCAATGAATCCTCTGCCTTGGTGGATTCCGTGTTGCAACATATCTCGGATGCGCTGGTAGATGGCGAGCAGGTCAAGATTTCGTCTTTTGGCACGTTTTCACTGCGTGACAAGAATGCCCGGCTGGGCCGCAACCCCAAGACCGGCGAAGAAGTGCCCATCTCTCCGCGGCGCGTGCTGACATTCCGCCCGTCCCATATCATGAAAGAGCGGGTCATCGACGGAAACCGCGGATAAGGTGCCCCCATGCGCAAGGCCCCAGAGGCGTTTCGCACCATAAGCGAAACCGCAGAGGCGCTGGAAACCCCCGCGCATGTCCTGCGGTTCTGGGAAAGCAGGTTTTCACAGGTCAAACCTGTGAAGCGCGCCGGTGGGCGTCGCTATTACCGGCGTGCGGATATTGACCTGCTTGCAGGTATCAAGGAACTGCTGCACGGACAGGGCATGACCATTCGCGGCGTGCAGAAACTGCTGCAGGAAAAGGGCGCACGCCATGTGGCCGCCCTCGCCCCTGTCATGGACAAGACATTGGGCGAAGATGAACGAGCGGATGCGGAACCAATGCCCGCAGCCCCGGCAGCAGCCCCTGCGCCGGTTTCGCCGCCAGTCGCCACACCAACCCCGTCAACGGCCCCTGCACCGGTTTCCCCGTCAACAGCCACACCAAGGCCCCCAGCGCCGGTTTCCCCACCGGTGGCCCCACCAACGCCCAACGCCCCGCAAACCCCGCCTTCCCCGCAGCGCACCCGCGTTGAACCGGCAAACCTGACTGCGCCAGTGGCACCGCAGCGCCCCCCGGAACCGGTGCAGCAGCCCCCTGCAACTGCGGCAGAACCGCCATCCCCGGAAAGCGTCGCGCCACTCGCTGCGCAAAAGGCACCACAACCCGATGATCCGCACCTGCCCGGCGCCGGCACCACCGCCGCGTCCGCAGAAACCAAAGCGACAACCACGGCAACAACCGCTGTCAGGCTGGCCCATGACATACGCCGCCGCCTGCCCGTTGCTGCCCCCGATGCAGCCCGGATTACCCCCCTTCTCACCCGGCTGGAGGGGCTGCTGGCGCGCATGGCGGCAAAAGCTGAACAGGACCAGCCGCCCCGGTAACGCGCCCCACGCCGGATTTTCACAACGCCGGTTCGGGCGCAGAAAACCGGTTCCCTGCTTTCCGCGACCGGCCGCTGCGACCGCCCGCATGCCCCCGCCATGAAAGCGGCAGTTTTTTCGGAATTCGCGCTTGCCCTCACCGCGGAATCGGGTAGAAAGCGCGCATTGATGTCGGGCTATAGCGCAGTCTGGTAGCGCGTCCGTCTGGGGGACGGAAGGTCGCAGGTTCAAGTCCTGCTAGCCCGACCATTTTCTTCCGGCATCACTGACCTGTTTTCCTGCACCTGGCGCGTGGCAGGCAAGAGGGTGGACAAACACCGCCCCCGATGCATAGAAGCACAAAACATTATCAGGGGACACGCATGAGCGAACGCGGCGTTTTGCCATCTCAGGATTTGCGCGCCATGATTGCGCGCGGCGAAATCACGGCACCGGCCGAAATAGAGGATGCCCAGATCCAGCCCGCAAGCCTTGACCTGCGGCTGGGCACGCGCGCATGGCGGGTGCGTGCATCCTTTCTGGCAGGCAAGGGCAACCCTGTGTCCGAGCGGCTGAAACTGTTTGAAATGCACCAGATGGACCTGACAGATGGTGCGGTTCTGGAAAAGGGCTGCGTCTATGTCGTGCCCCTGATGGAATCGCTTGCGCTGCCTGCGGGGGTACAGGCCGTTGCCAATGCCAAAAGTTCCACCGGCAGGCTGGATTTGCTGACCCGTGTCATCACCGATGACGGGACCGAATTTGACCGCGTGGCCGAAGGGTATCGTGGGCCGCTTTACGCTGAAATCTGTCCAAGATCGTTTTCCGTGCTGGTCCGCCCCGGCATGCGCCTGAACCAGATCCGGTTTCGCGCGGGCCATGCCGTGCTGGATGATGATGAACTGGCCACACTGCACGCCACGCAGACATTGGTGCCGGGCACGCCGGTTATTTCGCAGGGGCTGGGGTTTTCAGTTGACCTGCGCCCGGATAACGGGACGCTGGTGGGCTACCGCGCCAAGCCGCATACCGGCGTGATTGATCTGGACAGGATCGCCGCCTATGACCCGCGCGATTTCTGGGAAGAACTGCATTCCGACAACGGGCGCATCATTCTGGACCCCGGCGCATTCTATATTCTGGTCAGCCGCGAAGCTGTGCATATTCCGCCTGATTATGCGGCGGAAATGGCGCCGTTTCTGGCCATGGTGGGTGAATTCCGGGTGCATTACGCGGGCTTCTTCGATCCCGGTTTCGGTCATGACGCAGCTGGCGGCACCGGGTCGCGCGGGGTGTTGGAAGTGCGTTGCCATGAAGCGCCTTTCGTGCTGGAACATGGCCAGATCGTCGGGCGGCTGGTGTATGAACATATGCGCACGCGGCCCACGCGGCTTTACGGGGCGGATATGGCGTCGAATTATCAGGGTCAGGGGCTGAAACTGGCCAAACATTTCAGGATGGCAGGCTGATGCTGGACCCCGCGTTTCTGATCACGGCTTTTGTCACATTGTTTGTGGTGATCGACCCGATCGGGACCGCACCGCTGTTTCTGGCCCTGACCCAGGGCATGAGTGCGGCACGGCGGCGTGTCATCGCGCTGCGCGCCTGTCTGATTGCGGTTATCCTGCTGGCGCTGTTCGGGCTGGCGGGCGAGGATTTCCTGAATGCCATCGGCATTTCGATGCCCGCCTTCCAGATTGCGGGCGGTATCCTGCTGTTCCTGACCGCGCTGGACATGCTGTTTGACCGCCGCGCGCGCCGCCGCGCTGATCATGCCGACGAGGGAGAGGGAGAGGCCGCAGATGACCCATCTGTCTTTCCGCTGGCCATGCCGCTGATTGCCGGCCCCGGTGCCATGGCAACGATGGTGCTGCTGATCAATGACGCGGGGCGCAGCGTTGAAGGAATTGCACTGATCACCGGTGTCATGCTTGGCGTTGTGGGAATGGTTCTGCTAGCGTTTCTGGCCGCCGGACCGATTGAACGGTTGCTGCGGCGCACCGGAACCATGGTCATGACACGCCTGTTCGGCCTGCTTCTGGCCGCGCTTTCGGTGCAGTTCGTCATGAACGGTGCCGCCGCTATCGGGCTGTTGCCTGTGGTTCAGTCGGGCCTGTAGGGGCTGTCAGGTGGCGTGCGGGGTTGTGCAAACAGAGGCTTGGGCAATTCCGGCCTGAAACAGATGTTTGGCAATGCCCCAAGCCGCGCCATCGGTCCGAAATTGGGGGAAGGCTTTATGCAAGCCCCATACTCCGACATCCGGGGACCAAATCAACGCCAGCCAAACCGAAGGGCTCGCGCCTTTTGTTTCACGCCTTGAAGTGCGCAATACATGCTTCAGGCTGAGGTCACCGGGAAACCAGTGTCACGACATATTCCGCAACATGCTTTGCGATGCCAAACTCCGACGCGCGCGCCCAAGGTTGGCGCGTAAACGCAGCCATATCTGTCAAACAGACGCTGCGCTTATTCTGCCGCGCTTGGTTTTATCTCGGGCAATTCCGGCTGCGCATCTGCGCTGGATTTGCGCGGTTTGCGCGTGTTGCGGCGCGGTTTTGGCTTCTCATCGCTGGCGGCAGCATCACTTACAGGGGCATCGGCCTTTGGCGCTGCGGGTCTGGTCGTGCGTTTGCGCCGTACAGGTTTGCGGGTGCCCTCGCCTTCGGCATCGGTATCTGCCTTCTGCGACGGCTGGGCCGGGGTTTCCGGCCTGTCCGCTATGACAGTTGTATGCTTCGCTTCCGGGGTTTCAACCAGAGTGCTGTCAAAAGCATCTTCCTGATCCTGCACCGAAAACGCATCTGATCGCGTGTCGGATACAGATTGCGGAGCGCTGTCACCATTGCTGGCATAGGTCGCATTCCCCTGCTGCGGCTGCTGCGCATCGCCTTGTTCAAAGCGGTCATCAGGCGAACGGCGCTGGTGACGGTTGCGGTCGTCATTCTGTTGGCGGTTGCGGTCGTCCTGCTGACGTCCGCGGTCATCATTCTGCTGGCGGCTGCGGTCGTCCTGCTGCTGGCGGCGCGCATCGGCTTCGGCCTGCATTTCGCGCTGCGCCTGCGCCAACATGCGCGTGTAATGTTCCGCATGCTGTTGAAAGTTTTCTGCGGCCACACGGTCATTCGACAGCTGCGCATCGCGCGCAAGAACCTGATACTTTTCAATTATTTGCTGCGGCGTGCCGCGTACCTTGCCTTCCGGCCCCGAGCTGTCAAAGACGCGATTGACAATATTGCCCAAGGATTTCGGGCGGTTCGATTTCGAACGCGAGCGTTGTTTGGTTGATCTCATACTGTAAAAATTCCGGCCCTATGTGGCATGGCGTGCGAACCAGTCGCGGAGCAAATCGGCAAGCGAGTTTTCCGGTAGGTTGCAAGGGAAACCAAGGTCAGCGCCGTGTCTGGCACCGCGACCTAATGGCGGTTGTGTGCCATGGCTACGCTGTCATGACAAGGGTTTTATACGGCAAATCGTCAAATTCCGCAGGATATTGCCAAAAAACACACAGCCACGGGGTCCGGATGCCCGGCTACTGCGGAATATGGCCCAGAACAACACGGTCATGGCCCGACAGATCACGCAGAACGGCAATGTCCTCAAACCCGGCGCGCGTGAACAGTTCCTGCACATCCTGCCCCTGGGTTACACCGATTTCCACCACCAGCCCACCACCAGGGCGCAAAAAGGCCGGGGCCTGCGCACAAATCAGGCGATAAGCCGCAAGTCCGCTGCCGTCATCGGCATCGGGCACCAGCGCCATACGCGGTTCCCATTGGCGCAATTCGGCAGACAATGTGTCCAGTTCCGGCGCGGAAATATAGGGCGGGTTCGAGACGATCAGATCAAAGCGGCCGGTCACACCGGAAAACCAGTCGGAATGCCGCAGTTGCGCCCGGTCCTGCACCCCATGCTGGCGGGCATTTTCTGCCGCCACCCGCAATGCGGCAGGCGACAGATCCACCCCCACCCCCTGCGCCCCGGCCCGTTCGGCCAGCAACGTCAGCAAAATCGCGCCCGATCCGGTGCCAAGATCCAGCACATTGCTGAAATCACGCGCCAGCGCCGCGTCAATCAGCGTTTCGGTTTCGGGGCGCGGATCCAGCACATCAGGCGTGACACGGAACCGCCGCCCCCAGAAATCACGGTAGCCGATAATCTGGGCCACGGGCTGATGGCGGGCGCGGGCTTCGATTGCGCTGCAAAACCGCGCGGCCTGTGCATCACTTATAGGGTCGGGCAACACAAGGGTCAGGCGTGCGGCGTCAATACCCAGCACATGGGCCAGCAGCCAGCGCGCATCGCGCGGCGCGCCCTCAATACCTGCCGCACGCAACTGTGCCACAGCGGCGGCCAGTGCTTGCGCGGCAGTGCTCATGCCTCCATCTCGGCCAGACGGGCGGCCTGATCGGCGGTGCTCAGCGCGTCGATCACCTCTTCCAGATCCCCTTGCATGATCTGGTCCAGCTTATACAGCGTCAGGTTGATGCGGTGGTCCGTCATCCGTCCCTGCGGGAAATTATAGGTCCGGATGCGCTCAGACCGGTCACCCGACCCGACCTGCGCCTTGCGCGCGCTGGCACGGTCATCGGCGGCGCGCTGACGTTCCATGTCGAACAGTTTCGCGCGCAGAACCTGCATTGCAATCGCGCGGTTCTGGTGCTGGGATTTTTCGGAACTCATCACCACAATGCCGGTGGGAATATGGGTAATGCGCACGGCCGAATCGGTCGTGTTCACATGCTGCCCGCCCGCGCCGGATGCGCGCATCGTATCAATGCGGATGTCCTGCGCGGGAATGTCGATATCGACCTCCTCTGCCTCTGGCAGGACGGCCACGGTTGCGGCGGATGTGTGGATTCGCCCGCCGGATTCGGTGACCGGCACGCGCTGCACGCGGTGAACACCGGATTCGAATTTCATCCGCGCGAAAACCCCTTCGCCTGCAATACGCATCACGGCTTCGCGCAGGCCACCCAGTTCAGTTTCGCTGTAGCTGACCATCTGCACCTGCCAGCCGCGGTTTTCAGCATAGCGCTGATACATGCGCAGCAGATCGGCGGCAAAAAGACTTGCTTCCTCGCCGCCGGTGCCGGGGCGCAGTTCAAGCAGCGCGGGGCGGGCATCGGCGGCATCTTTGGGCAGAAGCGCCAGCTTCAATGCCTGTTCCAGCGCGGGAAGCGCGGTTTCCAGACGGGTCAGTTCTTCCTGGGCCAGCGCGCGCATTTCGGGGTCATCGCACATGGCCAGCGCATCCTCGCGGTCCGCAAGCGCCTGCTGATAGGCTGCGATCTGTTCGACAACCGGCTTCAGTTCGGCATATTCGCGCGACAGTGCCGCCATATCCTGCGATGCCACGCCTTCCATAAGGCGGGCTTCCAGGAAGCCGAAGCGACGGGTGATCTGGTCAAGCGTATCGGATTGGAACATAGCGTAAGCATGTGGCGCGGCGGGCGGAAATGGTCAAGCCCCTGCTGCCCTTGCACTGGACCTGCCTTTGCCAAGGCGATAAACTCCGGCCATCAAAAATGAGGATTTTTTCCGTATGGGCGATTTCGCCAGTCACCTTGACACTGCATTCTGGTTCAGTGTCGGTTCCATTCTTCTGCTACTGGTCATTTCCGGGCTGTTTTCCGGGTCGGAAACCGCGCTGACCGCGTCCAGCCGCGGAAAGCTGAAGGCACAGGCGGATAAAGGGTCAGTCGGCGCGAAACGCGCCCTCGAACTGACCGAAGACAGCGAGCGCCTGATCGGCGCGGTGCTGTTGGGCAATAATCTGGTCAATATTCTTGCCGCGTCCCTTGCAACCGCGCTGTTCACGCGGGTTTTCGGCGACAGCGGTGTTGCACTGGCCACGCTGATCATGACCCTGCTGGTGCTGATCTTTGCCGAAGTACTGCCAAAGACCTATGCCATTTCCAGCCCTGAAACCGCTGCAATCCGCATATCGCCCGCGCTGAAATGGGTGGTGGCGGTATTTTCGCCTGTTGTGGCGGTGGTCCGTTTCGTGGTGCGGCGCATATTGGCGGTGTTCGGTCTGACCATCGACCCGGACAGCAATATCCTGTCGGTGCATGAAGAAATCGCAGGCACGCTGGCTTTGGGCCATTCCAGCGGTTCGGTCGAAAAGGAACATCGCGACCGGTTGCTGGGCGCGCTGGACCTGTCGGAACGCACGGTCGAGGAAATCATGCGCCACCGCAGCCAGATCGAAACCGTGAATGCCGATGACCCGGTAGAAGACCTGATTGCGACATCCATCAATTCGGCGCATTCGCGTTTGCCGGTTTACCGCGATGACCCGGAAAATATTGTCGGCATCCTGTATGCCCGTGATCTGGTGCGCGACATGCACCGGCAGGTTTCTGACGCGGGCGGGGATTATGGCGCAATTGCGCGGCTGGACATTTCCGGCCTGATCCGCGCGCCCTATTTCGTGCCTGAAACCACCCCGCTGGACGAACAGATGCAGGAATTCCTGCGGCTGCGGCGGCATTTCGCGCTGGTGGTCGATGAATATGGTGCGCTGCGCGGGCTGATCACGCTGGAAGATATCCTTGAAGAAATCGTGGGCGAGATTGAAGACGAATACGACACCACCCACGCCCCGGAGATAGAACGCAATCCCAATGGCGAAGTGCTGGTCGATGGGGCGATGACCATCCGCGACCTGAACCGCGCCACCGACTGGACACTGCCCGACGAAGAAGCCGTCACCATTGCGGGACTTGTCATCCACGAAGCGCAGACCATCCCCGAAGCGGGCCAGTCCTTCTTCTTTCATGGTTGCCGGATCAGGATTCTTGAACGTGAAGGCAACCGGATCACGCGGCTGAGCCTGCTGAACACGACCGAAGACGCAGATCAGGACGACTAGCGCGTGATCGCGCCAGATGGCACCACAAGGCTGGTTGAGTGCGGCGTGAAACGGTTAATACGCATTCACGAAGCCTGCGCTATCGGCGGGCCGGGGTCTGCCGGTCCCACGTTGGAGGGGTTCACTTTATGCTTGCTTAATATTCCTGCGTCCGAGGCTTGCCTTGACGCTGGCGGTATCGGCAGGCCGCGGAACGGCCCGCCGATGGCGCGGCGGGCTTCGCCCTTTGCTCCGCGCCTGAAAGATTCCGACGCCCGTATCACGCCGCCTTGCCGCTGGTCAGGGACAGGAAGACATCTTCCAGATCGGGTTCTTCGCTGGTCACATCCGTCACCACACCGCCCGATTGCGCGACCGCCGCCAGCAATTGCCCCGCACTGACCTGTGAACGCCGATAGGTCAGTGCGATCTGCCCGTCGCGGCGCTGTTCCTGCGTGACATTCCCGGGCAGCACCAGCGCAGGCACAGGATTTTCCAGCCGCAGCACCAGCGTCTTGGCGTCCAGCCGCCCCAACAGCGCGGATGTGCGGTCGCGCACCACCACCTCGCCATGGTTGATGATGGCGATTTCGTCGCACATTGCCTCGGCTTCTTCCAGATAATGGGTGGTCAGAATGATTGTCATGCCCTGCTCATTCAGCTTGCGCACATTGGTCCATAACATCTGACGCAATTCGATATCCACCCCCGCTGTGGGTTCATCCAGCACCAGCACTTGGGGATGATGCACCAGCGCCTTGCCCAGCAACAGCCGCCGCCGCATGCCGCCTGACAGGGTGCGCGCATAGGCTTCTGCCTTGTCGGATAGTCCGATCAGTTCCAGTATTTCATCTGTGCGGCGCGCGGATTTCGGCACGCCATAAAGCCCCGCCTGCACATCAAGCGCCGCGCGCGGGGTGAAGAACGGGTCGATATTCAGTTCCTGCGGCATGACCCCGATGGCCGCGCGCGACTGGCGCGGATTCACATCCTGATCGAACCCCCATATCCGCACCTGTCCGGAAGTTTTATTCACCAGCCCTGCCAGAATGTTGATCATGGTGGATTTACCGGCACCATTGGGACCAAGCAACCCGAATATACTGCCTGCCGGAATTGCCAGATCAACGCTGTTCAACGCTGTCTTGCCATCAGCATAGGTCTTGCTCAGATTGGTGATTTCAATTGCATTGTCAGTCATGACCTTCGCCCGTCCTCGTACTGTGTTAGCGGTGAACATAAGCATATCGGCGCGGATTGAAAGGCAGCGCAGTTTTCTTGACGCGCGGGCCGCGCACTCATAGGCTGTGCGCAATCTATCAGCATGAAAGGGATTACCATGCAGGAATTGCTGACATCATTTGAAGGACGTATCGGGCGCGGGAAATGGTGGCTGGGTGCGGTGGTGCTGATTGTCTTCAGCATTATTTTTGCAATCGTCGTGGGCCTTCTGTTCGGCGACGGCATTATCGCGCGCCTTCTGACATTGCTGCTCACATTCGCGGTGCTTTATGCTTCAGCGGCACTGGCCACCAAACGGCTGGCGGATCGCGGCACACCGGCCATGCCACGGCTGGTCATCTTCTTTGGCCCCAGCATCCTGTTTTCCATCATCGACACATTCCGCATCGGGTATCGCGCCGCGCCGGAAATGGGCGGGATGGGCATGAACGGGGCGATGATGCCGGGTACTATTGCCATGACGCTTGGGTTCATCTCGCTGGTGGTCAGCATCTGGGCGCTGGTGGAACTGGGCATCCTGAAGGGCGACGCCGAAGAAAACCGCTTCGGCCCGCCACCTGCCTGACCCGAACCGCCCGAACGCCCCTTGCCTGCGCGACAGGATCAAGTATGTTCCCGCACAGATAGCAAGAAGGTCACCAAGATGAAGTCCACCCTGCCCCACGATGCCCCTGAAACCGAAATTGTCAGCAGTATGCGCGTCTGCTGCGATGGTGGCGAAGGTGCATTGGGGCACCCGCGTGTGTGGCTGTCGCTGTCACATGATACCGGCGTGGTCGAATGCCCCTATTGCGATAAACGCTTCATCCACCGCGATTTTGCGGGCGATCAGGCGTCCTGAACACGCAGACGAGACCAGAGAACGGAGGGCCAGCCATGAGCGACAGCGAAACGGGCTTTGGCAAAGGCTGCCATCTGCATCTGATCGACGGATCGGCCTATATTTTCCGCGCCTATCATGCGCTGCCACCGCTGACGCGCAAATCCGACGGGTTGCCTGTCGGGGCTGTGGCGGGGTTTTGCAACATGCTGTGGCGCTATCTGGGCGAGAACGGCAACAGCAGCGATGCACCCACCCATGCGGCGGTCATTTTCGACTATTCGTCGAAAACCTTCCGCAATGACATCTATGACCTTTACAAGGCCAACCGGCCGGAACTGCCCGAAGACCTGCGCCCGCAATTCCCGCTGACCCGCGACGCAACCCGCGCCTTCAACCTGTCCTGTATCGAAGTGCAGGATTATGAAGCAGATGACATCATCGCCACGCTTGCCCGTCAGGCGCGTGAAGCGGGCGGGCGGGTGACCATCATTTCATCAGACAAGGATCTGATGCAGCTTGTCGGTGGCGGTGTCGAAATGCTGGACGCGATGAAAAACAAGCGCATCGGCATTGATGAAGTGATCGAAAAATTCGGCGTCGCCCCTGACCGCGTGGTGGATGTGCAGGCATTGGCGGGGGATTCGGTCGATAATATTCCCGGCGCACCCGGTATTGGCGTGAAAACGGCCGCGCTGCTGATCAACGAATATGGTGATCTCGACAGCTTGCTGGCCCGCGCAGAGGAAATCAAACAACCCAAACGCCGCCAGACCCTGATTGACCATGCAGACCAGATTCGCATGTCGCGCAGACTGGTGTTGCTGGATGAAAACACCCCTCTGGATTTCACCCTGAACGATCTGGAAGTGCGCGACCCCGACCCGACCGCGCTTGTGGATTTCCTGAACCAGATGGAATTCCGCACCCTGACACGCCGCGTGGCCGACAGGTTCGGCACAGAAGCGCCCGCCCTGCCCGACCCTGCCCCCGCAACGGCCCCGTCGCAGGACAGCACCCCCGACATGCCGGAATTCAGCGCCGCGCAATATGATTGCGTCCGTGATCTGGACACGCTGAATATCTGGATCGACCGCATCCGCGAACGCGGCTATGTCGCGGTTGATACCGAAACCACATCCCTTGATGAAATGCGCGCGGAACTGGTGGGCATTTCACTATGCGTGGACGCGGGCCATGCCGCCTATATCCCGCTTGCACACCGCGCAGGCGGGGATGATCTGTTCGGGGCCAGCGCCCTGCTGGACGGCCAGATTCCGCTGGAACAGGCATTGCGCGCCCTCCAGCCCGTTCTGGAAGATCCCGCCATCCTGAAAATCGGCCAGAACATGAAATATGACGCCAAGATATTTGCAAATCTTGGCGTGACCGTAACCCCGATTGATGACACGATGCTGCTGTCCTATGCGCTGCATGGCGGTCTGCACGGGCACGGTATGGACCAGTTGTCCGACCGCTACCTGAACCATCAGCCGATCCCGATAAAATCGCTGCTGGGGTCGGGCAAATCCGCCATCACTTTCGACATGGTGGGCATTGACGACGCCACCCGCTATGCCGCCGAAGATGCCGACATCACACTGCGCCTGTGGCAGATGTTCAAACCCCGCCTGCATGCCGCGCAGGTCACCCGCGTCTATGAAACACTGGACCGCCCGCTGGTCCCGGTTCTGGCGCAGATGGAACGCCACGGCGTCAAGGTGGACCGCGATGTGCTGTCGCGCATGTCCAACGCCTTCGCCCAGAAAATGGCCGCGCTTGAATCGGAAATCCACGAACTTGCGGGCGAAAGTTTCAATGTAGGCAGCCCCAAGCAACTGGGCGAAATCCTGTTCGACAAAATGTCCCTGCAAGGCGGTAAAAAAGGCAAGACCGGCGCCTATGCCACCGGCGCCGACGTGCTGGAAGACCTGGCCGCAGAGGGGCATGACCTGCCCGCCCGCGTGCTGGACTGGCGGCAATTGTCGAAACTGAAATCCACCTATACCGACGCCCTTCAGGACCATATCCACCCTGATACGGGCCGCGTGCACACGTCCTATGTTATCACTGGTGCGGTGACAGGGCGTCTGGCCTCGACCGATCCGAACCTGCAGAATATCCCCATCCGTTCCGAAGAAGGGCGGCGCATCCGCACGGCTTTCGTCGCGGATCAGGGCAATAAGCTGGTCGCGCTGGATTACAGCCAGATCGAGTTGCGCATCCTTGCCCATATCGCCGGGATCGACAGCCTGAAATCCGCCTTCCGCGACGGCCATGACATTCACGCCATGACCGCATCGGAAATGTTCGGCGTGCCGCTTGATCAGATGACACCGGATGTACGCCGTCAGGCAAAAGCCATCAATTTCGGTGTGATCTATGGCATTTCCGGCTTTGGGCTTGCGCGTAACCTGCGCATTCCGCGCGCGCAGGCGCAGGCCTTTATCGACACCTATTTCCAGCGCTTTCCCGGTATCCGCGCCTATATGGATGATACTGTGGAATTCGCAAAGAAACATGGCCGCGTGGAAACCCTGTTCGGGCGGCGTATCCATACACCGGAAATCAACACCAAGGGGCCGGGGGCGGGCTTTGCCAAACGCGCCGCCATCAACGCACCAATACAGGGCACCGCCGCCGATATTATCCGCCGCGCCATGGTACGCCTGCCCGATGCACTGGCCGGTCTGCCCGCACGGATGCTGATGCAGGTGCATGACGAACTGGTCTTCGAAGTGCCCGAAGATTCTGTGGATGAAACGATCAATCGCGTCCGCGCTGTGATGGAAGCTGCCGCAGAACCTTTGGTCAGGCTTGATGTGCCGCTTGTCGTGGATGCCGGTATCGGCGACAACTGGGCGCAGGCGCATTAGCGCGTCACCGGGTCGGGTTGGACCCGGGCACGGAAAATTCCCAAAGGTGCGGAACAAAGGCTGCAAGGCCGCTGCGTCACAGGTGAACCGTACCGCGGCCTGCCGGTTTGGCTGGCGTCGCCTCACGCCTTGAATGGCGGCGCCATGCTGCCTGCATGAAGTGAACCCCACCGGGCGTGGTGCATGGCAAAACCACCGCAACAGACCGGAACAGGATATGCCTCAACCGGCTTCCGGACCAGCATGCTCACGCAACATAGTCAGAAATGCAAAAGGCCCCGGCGGATGTCCGGGGCCTTTTACTTTCGTACTTTGGGGTTGCGCGCTGTTGCGTCCCGCATCAGCGTCCCTTCAGGGCAACTTGTTCGATATCTGCGCGGATCAGGCCGATATCTTGAAGTTCCCGGTCGGTCAGTGCATTCAGTTCACGGCGCGTCACGCGCGCATCGTTCCAGCTGCGCAGGCCAGCAAAGAATGCACCGAATGTCAGGGTCTGGAAACCGCTGAACATGCGGTCTGCATGTGGACGGCTTTGGGCATAGAAAGACATGTTCGTCTCCGGTCAGAATGTTTACAAAATGCCGCCTCTTTGTGCGGACCTCTCTCAAATATGCCGGTTTCATGGGCAGAACAACTACGCGAAATCGCAATCCCCCTATGTTCTGGCTGCATGGCTGCGCATGTTTTGGTGACGAATTCACCGAAAGGCTTGGCAGATGTTCTTGCTTCGTGCTAGTGCTTGTGAAAATACAGGCCCTTACCATCCCGGAGAGATACAGCCATGCGCGTGATCGGCATTGACCCAGGCTTGCGCAATCTTGGCTGGGGGGTGATAGATGTGGATGGCGTGCGGATGCGCCATGTCGGCAACGGCATCTGCCATTCGGACCCCAAGGGCACGCTGGCCGCAAGGCTGCTGGCCCTGCATACCGGGCTGAGTGCGGTTGTCGCGCGCTTTGCCCCCGACACTGCCGCCGTTGAACAGACATTCGTGAACAAGGATGCGGTTGCCACTTTGAAACTGGGCAGCGCGCGCGGTATTGCGTTGCTGGTGCCCGCGCAGGCCGGACTGGAAGTGGGCGAATACGCGCCCAATGCCGTCAAGAAGGCCGTGGTCGGTGTGGGCAAGGCCGCGAAGGAACAGGTGGATCATATGGTGCGGATGCAGCTTCCGGGTGTGCAGATCGAAGGGCCGGATGCAGCCGACGCGCTGGCCATTGCCATCTGCCATGCGTTTCATTGCCAGTCGGCCCGTCAGCTTGCAATCGCGGGGGGCGGTGCGCGATGATCGGCAAACTGACAGGCGTGATCGATATGCGCGGGCCGGATCATGTGCTGCTGGATGTGCGCGGCGTGGGCTATATCGTTTATGTGTCGGACCGCACGCTGATGGGCCTGCCGGGACGCGGAGAGGTGGCCGCACTTTACACTGATCTGGTGGTGCGCGAAGATTTGCTGCAACTTTATGGTTTCCCCACATTGCTGGAAAAGGAATGGCACCGCGTGCTGACCTCTGTTCAGGGGGTGGGGGCGAAAGCATCGCTGGCGATTCTGGGCGCGCTGGGACCGGAAGGCGTGGCGCGGGCCATCGCACTTGGCGACAGCAGCGCATTGCGCAAGGCGCCGGGTGTGGGGCCGAAACTGGCGCTGCGCATCGCCAATGAACTGAAGGACAAGGCCCCCGCCCTGATGGGGATTGAAAGCGCGCCTGCGACCATCCGCGCCGCACAGGGCGCTGTGCCGGATGCAGATCCGGCAGTGCTGCCACAGGCACCGGTTATCGCGCAGCAAACCAATGCCACTGCAGATGCGATGTCAGCACTGGCCAATCTGGGCTATGCCCCAAGTGACGCCGCCCGCGCCGTGGCCGAAGCGCAGGCCACCGCCCCCGAATCTGACACCCCTGCCCTGATCCACGCAGCCCTGCGCCTGCTGGCCCCGAAAGGCTGATGAATGACAATGCCGGACCCGACATTGCGCGGCACTGACCTGCCCGAAGACCCGCCGGAGCTGGACAAGGCTTTACGCCCGCAGGGGCTGGATGAATTCATCGGCCAGCAGGAAGCGCGCTCCAACCTGCGGGTGTTCATCCAGTCCGCCCGCATGCGCGCCGAGGCCATGGACCATACCCTGTTTTACGGCCCGCCCGGGCTAGGCAAGACGACTTTGGCGCAGATCATGGCGCGCGAACTGGGGGTCGGGTTTCGCATGACATCCGGGCCGGTTCTGGCGCGGGCGGGCGATCTGGCCGCCATCCTGACCAATCTGGAAGCGCGCGATGTCCTGTTCATCGATGAAATACACCGCCTGAACCCAGCGGTGGAAGAAGTGCTTTACCCCGCGATGGAGGATCACCAGCTTGATCTGGTCATCGGCGAAGGGCCTGCCGCGCGCACAGTGCGCATTGAATTGCAGCCCTTTACGCTGGTGGGGGCGACGACGCGGCTGGGGTTGCTGACCACGCCCCTGCGCGACCGGTTCGGCATTCCCACGCGGCTGCAATTCTATACCGAAGCGGAATTGTGCCAGATCGTGGCGCGCGGCGCCCGGTTGATGGGTGTGCCCGCCACCGACGATGGCGTGCGCGAAATTGCACGTCGCGCGCGCGGCACACCGCGCATTGCGGGGCGGTTGCTGCGCCGTGTGGTTGATTTCGCGCTGGTCGAAGGGGATGGCAAGCTGACACAGGCGCTGGCGGATAATGCGCTGACACGGCTGGGCGTGGACCATCTGGGCCTTGACGGGGCGGACCGGCGCTATCTGGTGTTGCTGGCGGAACATTATGGCGGCGGGCCGGTGGGGGTGGAAACCATCGCCGCCGCGCTGTCGGAATCGCGCGATGCGATCGAAGAAGTGATCGAACCCTTTCTGTTGCAACAGGGCCTGATCGCGCGCACCCCGCGCGGGCGCATGCTGGCGGCCAGGGCATGGACGCATCTGGGCCTGCCTGCCCCCGCCGCGCCTGACACACAGGGGCGGTTGTTTGAGGGCTAAAGCGTGCCGCGCAAAAACGGGCGCTGGCATTGCGCGCCCCGAAACTGCGAAAACAAGGGGTTACAGCGCATCCTGAATGTGAATGAACGCTACACGCTGTAGGCTGCGATCGCTGGCAGACGGGCGGTGAGGCTGGTTTGAATTTGCCAAAGGCGCGGAGCAAAGGGCGCAAGCCCGCCGCGCCACCGGTGGGCCGTCCCGCGGCCTGCCGGTTTCGCCAGCGTCATGCCAAGCCTTGAAAGCCGGAATATGGAGCCTGCATAAAGAGAACTTCTATAACGTCGGACCGGCAGACCCCGGCCCACCGCTGGCGCGGGCTTGGTGCATGAGAATAACATCCGCAAACGCCAAAAGTATGCCCCAGCCCGCGCAGGCCACAGAACATGCCGCGCAAAAACGGGCACTGGCATTGCGCTTTCCGGATATGCGAAAACAAGGGGTTATAGCGACCGGAAAGCAAAAAGCAGAAAACCGGATTCCGGTTTTCTGCCAGTTTGCACGCATGCGACGGGAAAAAGGGGGTGCCCCTTATTCCTCGGTTTTTTCAGCGGCCAGTTCTTCGCCGGTGGTCTGGTCAACCATTTTCATGGCCAGACGGACCTTACCGCGATCATCAAAGCCCAGCAGCTTGACTTTCACTTCCTGACCTTCTTTCAGCACATCCGACGGATGGTTCAGGCGACGGTTTTCGATCTGGCTGACATGAACCAGACCATCGCGCTTGCCGAAGAAGTTCACGAAGGCACCGAAATCCACCAGCTTGACGACCTTGCCGGTATAGATCTTGCCGACTTCAGGTTCCGCGACGATGGAATAGATCATGTCATACGCCGCCTTGATGGCTGCCTGATCGTTGGACGCGATCTTGATGATGCCGTCATCGTTGATATCGACCTTCGCACCAGAGGTTTCCACGATCTCGCGGATGACCTTGCCGCCCGAACCGATCACTTCGCGGATTTTATCGGTCGGCACCTGCATGGTTTCGATCTTGGGTGCATACTGGCTGAAGCCCTGCGGCGCAGTCAGGGCCTGTGACATCTCGCCCATGATGTGCATCCGCGCATCCTTGGCCTGTGCCAGTGCCTGTTCCATGATTTCAAAGGTGATGCCGGCAACCTTGATGTCCATCTGCAGGCTGGTGATGCCTTCAGATGTGCCCGCAACCTTGAAATCCATGTCGCCAAGGTGGTCTTCATCGCCCAGAATATCTGTCAGAACAGCGAATTTGCCGCCATCTTCCAGAATCAGGCCCATTGCAACGCCCGCGACCGCTGCTTTCAGCGGCACGCCCGCATCCATCATCGACAGGGAACTGCCGCAGACAGTCGCCATGGAACTGGACCCGTTGGATTCCGTGATCTCGGACACCAGGCGGATGGTATAGGGAAAATCGGTTGCCGCAGGCAGAACCGCCTGAAGCGCGCGCCATGCCAGCTTGCCATGCCCCACTTCACGCCGGCCGGGAGGGCCGAAACGCCCAACCTCGCCCACCGAATAGGGGGGGAAGTTGTAATGCAGCAGGAAGTTCGACTTGGATGTACCGGTCAGCGCATCGATGAATTGTTCATCATCACCGGTGCCCAGCGTGGTGACACACAGCGCCTGCGTTTCACCACGGGTGAACAGCGCAGACCCATGCGTGCGCGGCAGCAGGCCGGTTTCCGCAACGATCTGGCGCACGGTCTTGGTGTCGCGCCCGTCAACGCGGGGTTCGCCATTGATGATCGCGCCGCGCAGGATCGAGGATTCCAGCTTTTTCAGCGCGGAACCAAGATTCTCGTCTGCAAGCTGTTCTTCGCTCAGCGCGGCCTTGATGGCATCACGGGCGGCCGAAATTGCGCCGACACGTTCCTGCTTGTCGCGCAGGGCGAAAGCGGCACGCATCTGGGTTTCACCCGCTGCTTTTACTGCCGCGTACAGATCAGCGTAATCCGGTGCGTGAAAATCAAACGGCTCTTTCGCGGCATCTTCGGCCAGATCGATGATCAGGTCGATGACTGGCTGATAGCTTTCATGCGCGAATTTCACGGCCCCCAGCATTTCTGCTTCGGACAGTTCATAGGCTTCCGATTCCACCATCATCACGGCGTCTTTGGTGCCTGCGACGACCAGATCAAGGCGCTGCTCGGGGTTCTCGCGCAGCTTTTCCATGTCCTGGCATTCGGGGTTCAGGACATATTCGCCGTTGGAGTAGCCCACGCGCGCAGCTGCGACCGGCCCCATGAACGGCACGCCCGAAATCGTCAGCGCGGCAGAGGCAGCAATCAGCGCCACCACGTCAGGTTCGTTGACCAGATCATGGGACAGCACAGTGCAGATGACCAGAACTTCGTTCTTGAAGCCATCGACGAACAGCGGACGGAGGGGGCGGTCAATCAGCCGCGATGTCAGCGTTTCCTTGTCGGAAGGGCGTGCCTCGCGTTTCAGGAACCCGCCGGGAACCTTGCCCGCCGCATAATATTTTTCAACATAATGTACGGTCAGCGGAAAGAAGTCCTGACCGGGTTTCGCCTGTTTGGCGAAGGTGACATTTGCCATGACCGATGTTTCGCCCAGTGTGGCGACAACCGAACCATCGGCCTGGCGGGCAATCTTGCCCGTTTCCAGTGTCAGCGTTTCTTCGCCCCACTGGATCGATTTCTTGATGATATTGAACATTCAGCGTATCCTCATGGGGGTTATCCCGGCCCTCCGGCCCCCGATTGCATAGCGGCCCCATTGCCGCCGACCCCCAATCCTGTGCATCACGCCGGGGTCAATGCGTCACGTCTCAGATATTGGGGGGCATACAGCAAAAACCCGGGTCTGAAAAGTGGCGATTATGCCGCCCTGACCGGCCTGAAACAGGCGTTGGGGGGGATGCTTGGCCTGCATGAAGCCCGCGCTATCGGCGGGCCGGGGTCTGCCGGTCCGACATTGGTGAAGTTCACGTTATCCAGGCGGCATGCTCCCGCATCCAAGGACTGATATGAGGCCAGCGTCATCATCATGCCGCAAGCATCACTCCGCGCGGGCCATAATTCTTGCACCCGGTTCCAGATCGCTGGCGGGAAACAGGATCACCTGATCGCCTGCAACAAGCCCGTCAAGCACCTCTGCCATCTGATCGGCCCGCATGCCAAGGGATACCGGAACCAGATCGGCACGCCCGTTCACGTTGCGAAATACCGCCCAGCCCCCGTCATGGCGAAACAACGCGCTATGGGGCACCTGCAGCACGTCCTCGCCCTGCCAGACGACAATGCGCACCATCACGCGGAACTGGTCGCCAAGACCCGGCCACCCCTCTGGCGGGGTTTGCAGATCCAGCCGCACCCGCACCCGCTGTTCTTCGATTCCCAGTGCCGACGCGCGCGTAAAGGCCGCGGGTTCCACCCTGCGCACGCGCGCATCCAGCACGCCCTGCCCGCCCCAGCGTTCGACATGCGCCACTGCCCCTTGCTGCACCCGAACCGCATCGGACGAGAGCAGCTCCACCTCTATTTCCAGATCGGTCAGATCCCCGATGGTCAGCAGCGGTGCGCCCGCGCCAATCTGCCTGGCGTTGCGGTCGGGCACATCCAGCACAGTGCCGGTCACTGGCGCGATGATCTGCAGGCAGCATTCGTTCGCCTGCCCGTCCGGAATCCGCGTTCCCCCGGGCCCCAGCAGCTGCGCGCGGGTGCGCATCAGCGCGGCCTCGCTCAGGTCACGCTCTGCCTGTGCGGCGGTCAGGGTCTGACCGGCCGATCTGACCGCCTGTTCCAGATCTTCCAGCATGCGCTGCGCGATCGTGCCCGCAAGCGCAAGGTTGCGCCCCCGCTCCAGCTGGCTTTGCGCATGTTCAAGCGATGATTGCGCGCTGGCGACATTGGCGTCAGCCAGTTGGACCGCTGCCTGCGCCTCTGCCACGGCGGCTTCGGCCTGCGCACGGGTGCGCGCATCCATCAAGCCGGGGTCTGCTGGCTGAATGACGGCAACCAAAGTCTGCCCCGCTTCGACATGATCGCCGGTCTGCACCGGCGCGCGCGTTGTCGTTCCCGCAATCGGCGCCGTGATGGTATGGGGGTCGCGCACGCGGGTCACCCCTTCGGCAGCGATGCTCACCTGCATCGGCCCCTGGGTGACAGTGCCCAGATCAACCGCCGCCGGGACCGGCCACATGGCCCAGACCGTCGCCCCGACCACCCCGAAGGCAAGCACCGCCCCTGTTGCTATCCGCTGTCGTGACATGCGTTTTCTTCCTTTCCTGTCAGTCGCGCGCCTTCAGCGCGGATACAAGATCAACCCGGTCCAGCCTGCGCCGCACCAGCAGCACGGCAGCCAATGACGCCCCCACCACAACAAGCGCGGCCAGCGCATAGGTTCTGCGTGAAATAACAAAGGGCAGTTGCACCACATCGGTCGATATGGCATCGACCATACCCTGCGCAAAAGCATAGCCCATGACCCAGCCCAGCGGTACGGCCAGCAATGTCAGCAACATCATCTCTCCGATCAGGACAAAGCCCACCTCGGCACGGGTAAAGCCCAGCACGCGCAGGCTGGCCAGTTCATGGCTGCGTTCCGACAACTGGATGCGCGCGGCGTTATAGACCACACCAATGGCAATCAGCACACCGATCAATGTATAGATCATGACCATCGTCAGCATGCCTTCCTGCAAGGACGCATCGAACTGCGCGCGCAGTTCTTCCCAGTCGGCAAAGCCCGCCACTGTCGGCAGTGACTTGATACGCGCCTGCAAGGCTGGCATCTGCTGCGGGTCGATGCGCAGATGTATCTGGTTCACGCGCGGGGCCACCCGCATGGCGGCGAACAGCGCGGGGGCGGCGATATGCGCCTCGCTTCCCATGCCCTGACGAATGATCGCCGTGACCGGCAGTGTCAGGGTGTCGCGCGGGGGCACCAGCAGGTCCAGCTGCACGCTGTCGCCTGCGGAAATGCGCAGATGCCGCGCCACCAGTTCAGGCAGCACAAGCCCGCGGTCCGACAGGGTAATCACCCCCTGTTCATCATCCATCACCTGCGCCAGTTCTGCGCCTTCGAACTGCGCGATAACCGCAGTCTGGCGACTGCGATGCCCGTTCACCAGCCGGACCGGCAAGGCATAGCCACCCTGCACCGACGTCACACCGGGCAGGGTCAGCGCGTCCAGCAGAACGGAGTCGGGCGCATCACGCGCAAGTGTCAGGGTCACATGCTGGCGGTTGCCCTGCTGGAACACGCGGTCACGCACCACATCAATGGCATCGAACAGGAAATAGGACGCGACAAGCACCCCCACTGATGTCGACACCCCCAGAAGCGTGATCGCCGCCCTGCCCGGCCAGCGCAGGACAGACCGCAGGATCATCATGCTGGTCTGGCGCAGGCGCAGCGCAGCAATGGCGCGGTCAATGCGCCCGCGCCCGAAACTGGGGGGCGCGGGGGGTGACATTGCCTCGGCCGGTGGCAGACGGATGGCTGCGGCGACGGCGCGCGCAGCGCCCGCCAGCACCGCCGCAAGCGCCAGCGCCCCCGAAAGCCCCATTGCCCCCAATGCCGGATCACGGATCAGAAACGGAAAGCGGAAGAATTCGACATATAGCAGCAGCATGCCTTCGCGCAGAAGCAACCCGCCACCCCAGCCCAGCCCGACACCCAGAAGACCGATCATGCCAGCAAGTTTCAGGTAATGCAGCCCGATTTCAGCGCGCCGGTAGCCAAGCGCGCGCATCAGGCCAATCTGCGCGCGTTCCATCGCGATCAGCCGCCCCAGCACCATATTGACCAGAAACGCCGCCACAACCAGAAACACCGGCGGCAGGAAGCGGGCCAGCGCATCCAGCTGGGTCAGTTCACTATCCAGAAAGGCATGGCTGGTCTGGCGGTCGCGGCCATGCGCGCCTGTGCCGCCGAACGGGTCCAGCACGCTGTCCACCTGCGCAATGACCGCGCGCGCATCCGCGCCGCGCATCAGGCGCAGCGCAATGTCATTGACCGCGCCCTGCATGTCCATGGCCGCCGCAGCCGCCGCCTCATTCATCCAGATCAGCCCGAAACGGCGGTCATCGGGCATGATGGTTCCCGGCGCCATCGTATAGATGAATTCTGGCGACAGCAGCCAGCCAGTGACCTGCAATTCCCGCAGCTGGCCGTTCAGCACGGCCCGGAACCGGCTGCCCGGCACCAGATCATGCGCCTGCGCAAAGGATTCGTTCAGCGCCACTTCATCCAGCCGGTCAGGGTCGGGCAAACGCCCGTGGCGCAGCAGCGGCACGTTCAGCCCCTGCCCCGCATCTGCGGCCAGCGACAACACCTGCCCCACCGCCGGGGCCTGCATGCCGTCTATGTCCAGCACTGCATGAAAACTGATGCGCCCGTCCACCTGCGCCACATGGTCGATGTCGGCGAGTTCCGCCAGCCGCGTGACCGGAACGCGCGTGGCCGCCACGAACAGATCAGCAAAACGGTGCCGGTCATAATAGGCGGCCTGCGTTTCCACCAGCGAACGCTGCGTGCCATACGCCGCCACCATCACCATGATCCCGCAGCCCAGAACCAGCGCAATCGCAAGCGTCTGCGCCCAGATCTGGCGCAGGTCACGCAGCAATTTGCGGTCCAGCACCCTCACCATGACACCTGTGATGGGGCAACGCGGTCGGGGTTGACCTCATCGCGGGTGATCCGCCCGTCTGCCAGCACCACTACCCGGTGCGCAATGCGCTGGATGTCGGCGTTATGCGTGATCAGCACAGTTGCCGTGCCAAGATTGCGGTTGACCGCACAAAGCGCTTCCAGCACCTGCACGCCGGTCTTGCTGTCCAGCGCGCCGGTGGGTTCGTCGCATAACAGCACTTCGGGGCGTTTGGCGATGGCGCGCGCAATGGCCACGCGCTGCTGTTCACCGCCCGACAATTCGGACGGGAAATGATCCATCCGCGGGCCAAGGCCCACCATATCCAGCGCCTCTTCCGGGGTCATGGGGTTGCGCGCGATTTCCGTGACCAGCGCCACGTTTTCGCGCGCGGTCAGGCTGGGCACCAGATTATAGAACTGGAACACAAACCCCACATGCTCGCGCCGGAAACGTGTCAGGTCGCCGTCACTTGCGCGGGTCAGGTTACGGTCGCGGAAAAACACCTGCCCGTCGGTCGGCAGGTCCAGCCCGCCCAGAATATTCAGCAGCGTGGATTTGCCCGACCCGGACGCGCCCAACAGAACCACCACCTCGCCCTCATTCAGTGACAGGGTGACACCGCGCAGCGCATGCACCGCAACCTTGCCCGTGCGGAACACACGGGTCACATCGACCAGTCGGAAAACAGGTTCAGCAATGTCGCGCGCATTGGCCATGGTGTTACCTTTCACAGGCACCATCGCGCTGTAACTGATTTACGTCAAATGAAACCGCATATTGGCTGAAAACCCCACGCGCGCCGAGAATGCGGGCGGCAGACATATTGGCAATTCATCAGAAACTTTGATGGCCGCTATAAGAAAATGCAAGTTCTACTTATGATATTCGCGTGCTATCACCCCGATCAGACGGATGGGAACAGTATCGGCACGCCTGCGCGCCCCCCCTTCCCGACAGCCAGTTCGACAAGCAAATCCGAGGAGTTATGACATGGACGGCAACGACACCCCCAAAAGCGGCAAATGCCCGGTAATGCACGGCGCCATCACCGAAACCGGCAGTTCCGTCATGGACTGGTGGCCCAAGGCGCTTAACCTGGACATCCTGCACCAGCATGACACCAAGCCCAACCCGCTGCACGGTTTCAACTACCGCGAGGAAGTCAAATCGCTGGATTTTGACGCGCTGAAGAAAGACCTGTCCGCATTGATGACCGACAGTCAGGACTGGTGGCCCGCAGACTGGGGCCATTATGGCGGTCTGATGATCCGCATGTCATGGCACGCCGCCGGCACCTACCGCATTCAGGACGGGCGCGGCGGTGCAGGCACCGGCAACCACCGTTTTGCCCCGCTTAACAGCTGGCCCGACAACGCCAATCTGGACAAGGCCCGCCGCCTGCTGTGGCCCATCAAGAAAAAATACGGCAACAAACTCAGCTGGGCCGATCTGATGGTTCTGGCAGGCACTGTGGCGTATGAAACGATGGGGCTGAAAACCTATGGTTTCGCCTTTGGCCGCGAAGATATCTGGCACCCTGAAAAAGATGTGTACTGGGGCGCAGAACGCGAATGGCTGGCCCCCAGCGACGAACGCTATGGCGATGTCGCCAACCCCGCCACTATGGAAAACCCGCTGGCGGCTGTGCAGATGGGCCTGATCTATGTGAATCCCGAAGGGGTGAACGGCCAGCCCGACCCGCTGAAAACCGCAGCGCAGGTGCGCGAAACCTTTGCCCGCATGGCGATGAATGACGAAGAAACCGTCGCGCTGACCGCCGGTGGTCACACTGTCGGCAAAACGCATGGCAATGGCCGCGCCGAGGATCTGGGGCCGGAACCCGAAGCTGCAGACCTGTTTGAACAGGGGCTTGGCTGGAACAACCACAAGGGCCGTGGCATTGGCCGCGACACTGTGACCTCCGGCATCGAAGGAGCCTGGACCACGCACCCGACCAAATGGGACATGGGCTATTTCAAGCTGCTGTTCGGCTATGAATGGGCATTGCAGAAATCCCCTGCAGGGGCATGGCAATGGGAACCGGTTGATATTGCGGACGAAGACCGGCCGGTCGATGTCGAAGACCCGTCAATCCGCGTCACCCCGATCATGACCGACGCCGATATGGCCATGAAGATGGACCCCACCTATCGCGCCATCTGTGAAAAATTCATGGCCGACCCGGCAGCGTTTGATGACGCCTTCGCGCGCGCATGGTTCAAGCTGACCCACCGCGACATGGGGCCGAAAGAACGCTATATCGGCCCGGAAGCCCCGTCCGAAGACCTGATCTGGCAAGATCCGGTTCCCGCAGGCAATGCAGGCTATGATATCGCCCTCACCAAGGACAAGATCGCGGCAAGCGGGCTGAGCATCAGCGATATGGTGACAACTGCATGGGACAGCGCGCGCACTTTCCGCGGGTCCGACCTGCGCGGTGGTGCCAATGGCGCACGCATCCGTCTGGCCCCGCAAAAGGACTGGGAAGGCAATGAACCCGACCGCCTTGCGCGTGTTCTGGGCGTTCTGGAACCGATTGCGGCGCAAACCGGTGCAAGCATTGCCGATGTCATCGTTCTGGCAGGCAATTACGGTGTTGAACAGGCCGCCAAGGCCGCCGGTTTCGACATCAAGCTGCCTTTCGCCCCCGGTCGCGGCGATGCAACGGACGCGATGACAGATGCCGATTCCTTCAAGTATCTGGAACCGCTGGCCGACGGGTTCCGCAACTGGGTCAAGAAGGACTATGCCGTTACGCCCGAAGAAATGCTGCTGGACCGTGCGCAGTTGATGGGGCTGAGTGCGCCGGAAATGACCTGCCTGATCGGTGGTATGCGCGTGATCGGCACCAACTATGGCGGCACCAAGCACGGGGTCTTCACTGACCGCGAAGGCGCGTTGACAACCGATTTCTTCGTCAACCTGACCGATATGGGTTTCAAATGGGAACCCAAGGGCAGCAATCTTTACGCGATTGTGGACCGCAGGACCGGCGCGGAGAAATTCACCGCAACCCGCGTCGATCTGGTCTTCGGGTCGAATTCGGTGCTGCGTTCCTATGCCGAAGTTTATGCGCAGGACGACAATCAGGAAAAATTCATCCATGATTTCGTCGCCGCATGGACCAAGGTGATGAACGCCGACCGCTTCGATCTGGCGTAAACTGAAGTAATCAAAAGCGCGCGCGCGCCTTGCATAACATGTGGGGCGCGCGCGCATTCTTGTCTGCGCCCCCACGTCCCGTAAGCGCAGCGCGGAACCCCCGGTCCCGATGGGCGTTGATCCCTGCGGGCATTCCTGATTGTCTGGCATAAATGGCAGCAAGCAGGACCGTATCACATGACCACCCCCCAGTTCCTGATTTTCGCCATCCTTGCCGCAACGATGGGTCTGTTCCTGTGGGGCAGACTGCGGCATGACATTGTGGCGCTGAGCGCGCTGCTTGCCTGTGTGATTGCCGGTCTGGTGCCCGCGCCTGACGCTTTCGCAGGGTTCGGCCATCCTGCGGTCATCACAGTAGCCTGTGTCCTGATCCTTAGTCAGGGGTTGCAGAATACCGGCGCTGTCGACTGGCTGGCGCGCACAGTGCTGCCGCGCAATGCCGGGCGCATCACCAGCCTGACCGCACTGATCGGGCTGGGGGCGGCTATGTCGGGCTTCATGAACAATGTGGGGGCAATGGCGCTGCTGATGCCGGTCGCGGTGCAATTATCTGGGCGGCTGAACATGACAGCCGGGCAAGTGCTGATGCCGCTTGCCTTCGGCACCATTCTGGGGGGCATGACCACGCTGGTCGGCACACCGCCAAATCTGATTGTCTCGGGGTTTCGGGCACAGGCGGGTCAGGGTGCCTTCGGCATGTTCGACTTCGCGCCTGTGGGCGCCACTGTCGCGGTGCTTGGTGTGGCGTTTGTGGCCCTTCTCGGCTGGCGGCTGGTGCCCGCGCGCAAGGCTGCGGGCGAAGCGCAGTTCGAAACCGGCCCCTATTTTTCCGAAGTGCGGGTGCCCGAAAAAAGCAAGGCGGTGGGCATGACCCTGCGCGCCTTCGAGCATAAGATTGAAGACAGCGGCGCGCAGATTGCCGGGCTTGTACGCAACGAAGTGCGCATGATCGCCCCCCATGGCGGGCGCCACATTCAGGCCGACGATATTCTGGTACTGGAAGCGGATGTGGACAGTCTGGCCGAAGCACTGAGTGTGTTTAACATGAAGCTGGAAGAACAGGTTGATCCTGCAAGCGCAGAAAACACCGAAGAGGATGCAGACGCCCCAGCCCCGCCCGCGAAAGACGACAAACCCGACGCCGCAACCACCGATGACAAGACCCGAGATCAGGATATCGTTCTGCGCGAGGTGGCGGTTTTACCGGGGTCGAATATCGTCGGCAGGTCCGCCAGTGATCTGCGCCTGCGCACCCGCTATGGCCTGAACCTGCTGGCCGTGTCGCGCGAGCAGAACCCGCAGCGCAAACGCCTGCGCGAAGTGGCGTTGAAATCGGGCGATCTGCTGTTGCTGCAAGGCCCGGCAGAAGCGATGTCGGAATTCATCAATGACGCGGGCTGTGTGCCCCTGGGCGAACGCGACCTGCGCATCCCCGATAAACGCAAGGCCATTCTGTCCGGGGCGATCATGGTCGGCGCGGTGGTGCTGGTCACATCAGGGCTGGTATCGGCTGCGGTCGGTTTCTCGCTGGCGGTGGTGGTGACGATGCTGGTGCGCACTGTGCCGCCAAGACAGGTCTATACCACGATTGACTGGCCGGTCATCGTGTTGCTGGCAGCACTGATCCCGGTCGCGGGCGCAATGCAGGCCACGGGTGCGGCCGATATGCTGGCGGTATTTCTGGTGCAGACCATCGCGCAGGGCAACGCCATAGCGGCGCTTACGGTAGTGCTGGTCACAACCATGTTTCTGTCGGATGTGATGAACAACGCGGCGACAGCGGCGGTCTTGTGCCCCATTGCACTGGGCATTGCCGGTGCGCTGGGGGTCAATCCTGACAGCTTTCTGATGGCCGTGGCCATCGGGGCGTCCTGTGCCTTTCTGACGCCCATCGGGCACCAGAACAACACGCTTATCCTTGGCCCCGGCGGATTTCGCTTCGGGGATTACTGGCGGCTGGGCCTGCCGCTGGAAATTCTGGTCGTCACGGTCAGCATTCCGATGCTGCTATGGGTCTGGCCATTGTGAGGGTGACCCATTGGCGCATGGATGCACAAAACCGCAAGACCGGCGCGTTCAGCCTGAAAACGAATGCTGTAATTTCAAAGGTGCGGAACAAAGGCCGCAGGGTTTGAAAGGACCGTCGCGCCAGTGACGCGGGCTTTATCTGTCGCCCAAACGTCCGCCTCAGGCCCCCGCGAACGGGATGGCATTCCAGACATCAATCCTTGGCGGATTTGTCATTCCGGACATTGGTGCGGGCATAGGCCCTGCCTATCATATGTGCGGCAATCGGCGCGGTCAGCAGCAGGAAAAGCACTGTCGCCAGAACCTTGCTGGTGCCCGACACAGTGCCGATATGAATGGCCAGTGCCGCCAGGATCAGCAGACTGCCCAGCGTGCCCGCCTTGGTGGACGCATGCATCCGTGTCAGCAAATCCGGCAGGCGCACGATCCCGATGGCCGCGATCAGCACAAACGCACCACCGCCCAGAACAAGAAGTGCTTTCAGAATATCAATCATCGTGGCCCCCTTTGGTCTGGCTGGCATCTGTGTCTGCCGCTTTATTCTCGCGGTCGAAATAGCGTTCGGCATAGCGCGCCAACGCCACAGTTGCCAAAAACCCCACCAGCGCCACCACAATCGCCACATCCAGCAGCGACGGGTCGTCAATCGCAATGGCATACAGGCCGCAAAACGCGATGATGGTGATATTCATCATATCCAGCGCCACCACGCGGTCCGCCAGTGTCGGGCCAATGGCCAGCCGGATAAAGGCAACCGCAAGCCCCAGCAGGATCAGCCCAAGGCCGATCTGGACCGACAGATCAAGAAAATCAGCAGTGCTCATTTCTCAAATACCTCCGCGACCATGCGTTCCATGCCATTCTTCAGTTCCGCCACCAGCGCATCAGGATCATCAGCGAACATGGCATGCACCAGCAGCGTACTGCGGTCCTGCGTGACATCCACGCTTAATGTGCCCGGCGTCAGGGAAATCAGGTTGGTGACCAGCAATATCTCGATATCGGACTGTACGGTCAGCGGCACTTCAATGATGGCGGGTTTGTTTTTCGGAAAGGGACGGATCACGTCCCATGCCACGCGCAGCGATGACAGCAGCAATTCCCAGAAGAAAAACAGTGCCAGCCGCACCACCCGGTAGGTGCGCAGGAAATACAGCCGGTCAATTCCCGTCAATGGTGCCGACAGCCACAGCGCGAAGAACCCCAGCGCCGCGCCCGTCGCCAGCGTGCCCAATCCGAAAGACCCGGTCATCGCCGCCCAGGCAAAGGCAAGCAGCAGGTTTATCAGCAAACCATTCATCTTTGCGCCCCCAGAACAGTGGTGACATAATCACTCGGGTCCAGCAATTGCGTGGCCGCCGTTTCGGCAAATTGCACGAAGGGTTCAGGAAAGAACCCGATCACGACTGTCATGATGGCCAGACCGATAATCGGCAGCATCATCGGCACCCGGATTTTCGCAGGCACACGCTCCGGCACAGGGTCAATCCCGTCGGGATGGGGCTTCCAGAAGGCCATGCCCCAGATCTTCGTCATGGAAAAGATGGTCAGCAAGCCTACGAACAGCGCGATGAAGGCCACGAACCACGCATCCAGTTCGATCGCTGCCTTGACAATCAGGTATTTCGCCCAGAACCCCGACAATGGCGGAAAACCTGCCAGAGAGAATGCGGGCACAATGAACAGCGCCGCCAGAAACGGCGAGGATTTGTAAAGCCCGCCAATGCGGCGCAGGTCAGTGGACCCTGCCAGCTTGTTGGCAACCCCGGACACCAGAAACAGGTTCGCCTTAACGATGATGTGGTGCACCAGATAGAATACGCCCCCCATCAGCGCCAGCGGAGTATAAAGCGCAAGCCCCAGCGTCATATACCCGATCTGGCTGATGATATGAAACGACAGGATCTTGCGGAAATCGGTCTGCGCCGCAGCGCCCAGAACGCCGGTCAGCATGGTCAGCAATGACACCCAGATCAGAATTTCATGCGTGAACCCCACATCGCCCACGAAAACCAGCGTGAACATGCGCATCATCGCATAGACGCCCACCTTGGTCAGCAGACCCGCAAACACCGCCGACACGGCAAAAGTTGGCGTGTGATAGGACGCAGGCAGCCAGAAGAACAGCGGGAACACCCCGGCCTTCACCCCGAAACCCACCATGAACATCATGGCGATGACAGTAATCAATGTCTGATCTTCGGCATTGGCCACAGCCTCGCGCAGATCGGCCATGTTCAGCGTGCCGGTGACCCCATAAAGCAGCCCGATCCCCGACAGGAAAATGATGGTCGATACCAGATTCAGCGCCACATATTTGATGCCCGCATCCAGCTGTTCGCGCGTGCCCCCCAGAACCAGCAACCCGAAGGATGAAATCAGCATCACCTCGAACCAGACATAAAGGTTGAACAGATCGCCTGTCAGGAACGCGCCGGTCACCCCGGCAATCAGGGTCTGGAACAGCGCGTGATAGCCCAGATGTTCAATCCGTTCGGGGATTTCACCCAGCGCATAAACCGCCGTGGCAAGGCCGGTGATCGCCGTGATGACAACCATCACCACGCCCAGATAATCCGCCACCAGCGTAATGCCGAAAGGCGCGTCCCAGTTGGACATCTGCGCGGCAATCACACCCTCATTCAGCACGGCAATCAGCAGCGCGATGGACGCGACCAGCGACAGGACAGACCCTGTCAGCGAAATCCAGCGGCCGCTTGGTGCGCGGCGCATAAGATAGGCCAGAACCGCCGTTGCAAAGGGAACGGCGATGGGCATGACCAGAAGCCAGCTTGTCATTTCATGTCCTCGTCGGCATCTTTGGGTTCGGCAACACGCATCTTGTCGGTATCCATCGTGCGCAACCGGCGATAGGTTTCAAAAGCCAGCGCCAGCGTGAAGGCCAGCAGCCCGAAGCCGATAACAATAGCCGTCAGAACCAGCGCCTGCGGCAGCGCATTGCCCACCACACCGGCAGGGGTATCGGCGCCATATGGCACCAGCGCAGGCGCGCCTTTGGTCATGCGCCCCGATGCGAAAATCACCAGATTGGCCGCGTTCGACAGCAGGATCAGCCCGAACAGGAAGCGCATGAAATTGCGCGCCAGCATCAGATAGACCGAAGCGGCAACCAGCAGGCCGACAACAAGGGCAGTCAGTGCTTCCATGGTTCAGGTCTCCTCTTCAAAGGCGTAGGCAAGTGACAGGATCGACCCGAGCACCACCAGATACACCCCGATATCGAACACCAGAACCGTATTCAGCGAGAAAAGCGACGTTTCATAACTGTCGCCGCCCACCCAGTACCACTGGCCGGTAAAGAACGGGTCGCCAAATAAAAACGACACCAGCCCCGCCACCAGCGCAATGCCAAGCCCGACAATGGCAATGCCTTCCGGGCTTACGCGCAGGGCGGATTTTGCCTCGGCGGGACCGCAGGCCAGCGAATAGACAATAAACGCCACCGCCCCCAACAGCCCGCCAATAAACCCGCCACCGGGCAGGTGATGGCCGCGCAGCAGCATGAACAGCGAAAAGACGAACAGCAGCGCAACCAGAATCCGCGCGCCCGCAGTAAAGATGATGGAATTCATCAGCGTTCCTCCCTCGCAGTTTCAGGCGCAGGTTCGGGCGCATCTTCGGGGGGACGCTTCGCGCCCCCTTTCAGAAGCGCAAACGCCCCCAGCGCCGCGACAATCACCACTGCAATTTCGCCGAATGTGTCAAGCGTGCGGAAATCCACCAGAATGACATTGACGATATTGCGCCCGAAGGCCTCGGTCCAGGATGACGCCTCGAAGAAATCTGTCAGGCGGCGGTCAAAGGGCGTGTTGGTCACGCGCAGCAACACCCATGTCGTGACACCGCCCACCAGAACCGCCAGTCCGGCGTCAAAGGGGCGGTGCGACTGTTTGCCGGTGCGGTCCAGATGCGGCATTTTCAGCAGCGCAACCGCCAGCAGCACCACGACCAGCAATTCCACCAGAATTTGCGTGATCGCCACATCCGGCGCGGAATAGGCGATAAAGATCAGCGCAACGCCGATCCCCACAACGCCCAGCCCCACCAGTGCCGCGATGCGCGATGAAGTCAGCACCACCACCATGGTTCCCGCAACAATCAGCGCGGCAATGCCCCATTCGACAAAACCTGTGCCCGCGAAATTCAGTGCAGGCGCAGCCGCAGGGCGCAGAACCAATGTGCCCAGCACTGTCAGCGCGAAGACCGCAAATGTCACAAACATGTAATGGCGCAGAACCCCGGTCTGGATAACGCGCGTCTGGCCCTTGGCCACCGCCATGAAACGGTCCAGCAGCACATCCCAGCCCGCATCCATATCAATGGCGCGCGCTTCCATCGCAGCCAGCATGGCACGCAGCCGCGCATGCACCAGATACAGCACAAACCCCAGCGCAAAGGTCAGCAGACTCAGCACCAGAGGCAGGTTGAACCCCGCCCACAGCTTCAGCCGCCCGCCCACATCTGGCGCGCCCATCACGGCGGCCACGGCCGGTTCCACCAGATAATACGCCGTCACACCGGGCAGCAGCCCTGCCAGCAGCCCGATGACCGACAGCATGGCCGGACCCAGAACCATGGCCCAGGGCCCTTCATGAGGTTTGCGCGGCAGATCGCCTTGCGGGCCGAAAAACGGCTTCCACGCGACAATCAACGCCACGGCGAACATCAGCGCGAAGGCCGCCATCCCCATGATGACAACAAACCAGCTTATCGCCATGGTCAGCGCACCCGCATAGGACAGTTCCTTGGCGATGAAACCCAGAAACGGCGGCAAACCCGCCATCGCCAGCCCCGACAGCCCTGCCGCCAGCGCCGTGATCGGCATGGCCCGCGCCAGCCCGCCCAGAAGATTGGCATCGCGCGTACCGGTTTCATGGTCAACAATCCCGATGACAAGGAACAACCCGGCCTTGTAAAGAGAATGCACCAGCAGGAAGGTCATTGCCGCCGTGATCGCATAGCCCGAAGACCCGGCCAGAAACATGACCAGCGTGCCCAGTGCCATCAGCGTGGTATAGGCCAGCGTCTGTTTCAGGTCTGTCTGACGCAGCGCCATGAAGGACGCAAATACCGCTGTCACCCCGCCAAAAATCGTCAGCGTATAAATCCAGACATCACTGCCCGACAGGCTGGGATGCATCCGCGCCAGCAGATAGACCCCGCCCTTAACCATCGTTGCGGAATGCAGATAGGCCGAAACCGGTGTCGGTGCGGCCATGGCATTGGGCAACCAGAAATGGAACGGCACCTGCGCCGATTTGGTAAACGCCCCCAGCAACACAAGGATCAGAATGCCCAGATAGTAAGGCTGTTCTGCCATGCTGCCTGCTGCGTTCAGCTGCGACAACTCGAACGTGCCCTGCGTGACCCCGATCAGGATGAACCCCGCCAGCAAGGCCAGCCCCCCCGCCGCCGTCAGCAGCAGCGCCTGCAACGCATTGCGGCGCGATTTCGGGTCCGTATGCGAAAAACCGATCAGCAGATAGGACGTGAATGTCGTCAGTTCCCAGAACACGAACAGCGCAATCAGGTTATCCGCCAGCACCAGCCCCAGCATCGACAGCATGAAACTGAACAGATACAGTGCAAAGCGGTTATATTGCGGATGCCCTGCCAGATAACGCGCGGCATACAGCATGACCAGCGTGCCGATCCCGGTGATCAGTAGCGCAAACATCAGGCTTAACCCGTCCAGCCAGAACGACAGGCGCACCTGCAGGCTGGGTATCCAGTCCCATACCCATTGCACCGCACCATCGCGGGGCACAACAGGCAGGTATTGCAGGAAAAACAGGAAAAGTGTGGCGGTCAACGCCACTGTGATCATGCCCGCCGGGGTTACCCAGGGCGCGTTCGGGTCGGAAGGCTCTGCCATCTGCTCGGTCGACTCCTGTCTGGCACTCGGATCTCGATCACCATCGCGGCATGTCATGGGCAGCCTGACCGCCCGAACCACCATGGCGCGCGTTGTTTCACATTTTGCGCCCGATTTCGCAACGCAAATCGGTGAAAAAAATTACGTTTTGGCATGGAATACGCCCCGATATCCTATAATTGCGCTGAAATTCAGGGCATCAGGGCCGCGCATCCGCATATGCCATCGCTGCCGCCCTCCCTTGACAAGCCCCCCCCGCTCCGGATGATGGCCCCATGCGCAGCCCCGCCCTTGATGACCGCGATATCGCCATCCTCTCCACCCTTTCGCGCGAAGGGCGGATCACCAAGGCCGAACTGGCCCGGCGCGTCAACCTCTCGCCGACGCCCTGCTGGGAACGGCTGAAACGGCTGGAAGATGCGGGGCTTATCCGCGGCTACCGCGCTGATATTGCCCTTGCCCGCATTGCGCCGCATGTGGTCATTTTCGTGACGATTGAACTGGACAGCCACAAATCCGAGGATTTCCAGCGCTTTGAACGCGCCATCGCGGCAATCGATGAAATCACTGATTGCTGGTCTCTTGGCGGGGGCTTCGATTACCTGCTGAAACTGACCGCCCCCGATATTGCCGCCTATCAGGTGCTGATGGACGGGCTTCTGGAACGGCGCGCGGGTGTGAAACGCTACTACACCTATATCGTCACCAAAAACGTCAAGGACACCCCCCTGCCGCTGCGGATTCTGCTGTAGCATTGTCATATCGGGGAAGACGGAAGGGTGGTTGAGTCCGGCCTGAAACGGGCGTTGGGGAATTCAATGGCGCGCAACAAAGGGCGCAAGCCCGCCGCGTCATCGGCGGGCCGTCCCGCGGCTTGCCGATAGCGCCAGCGACACGCCAAGCCTTTGATGTCGAAGTATGCCGCCTGCATAAAGTTAACTTCTATATCGTGGGACCGGCAGACCCCGGCCCGCCGATAGCGCGGACTTTATGCGCAACGCATTGTTCACGTTTCCCCCCTTCTGGACGGATCATCGGATATTCAGGGGCAATTCGGAACATTCCCCTGCGGTCGGCCCGGTCACAGCAACGAATCCTCTGGCCCAGCGGCGCTATGCTGGGCCAGCAACTCACCTGACCGAAGGACCAGCCATGACGCGCAGCCCCCGCTCCACCGCGACACAATCCCCCGACCTGCCTTCCCTGCTGGCAGATCCATCTCTGCTGCGCACGGAGGCCTATATCGCCGGGTGGCGTGGTGCTGCGTCGGATTTCGCTGTCACAGACCCCGCCACCGGCACGGTCTGCGCGCGCGTGGCCCGCATGCGCGCCCCCGATGCAAGCGCCGCCGTGGATGCCGCGCAGGCCGCCTTCGCAGACTGGTCCACCGCCCTGCCCCAGACCCGCAGCACCGCCCTGCGCCGTTGGTTCGACCTGATCAATGCCAACCGCGAAGATCTGGCCCTGATCATGGTGGCCGAACAGGGCAAACCCCTGTCGGAGGCGCGCGGCGAAATCGACTATGGCGCAGGGTTCGTGGAATTCTACGCCGAAGAAGCCAAGCGCCCCGATATCCGCGGCGTCACATCGCATCTGCCCGATGCCGAAGTGGAACTCTGGCGCGAACCGGTGGGCGTTGCGGCCCTTGTCACACCATGGAATTTCCCCTGCGCCATGGTCACCCGCAAGGCCGCGGCCGCTCTGGCTGCGGGCTGTACCTGCGTGCTGCACCCCTCTGCGGAAACGCCGCTTTCAGCGCTGGCGCTTGCCGTGCTGGCCGAACGCGCGGGCATCCCTGCGGGCGTGCTGAATGTCGTGCCGGGGGACGCGCCCGAAATCGTCGGCACATGGACGCAGGATACCCGCGTGCGCGCGCTGTCCTTCACCGGTTCCACCGAAGTCGGGCGCCTGCTCTACCGTCAATCGGCCGATACCATCAAACGGCTGGTACTGGAACTGGGCGGACATGCGCCCTTCATCGTCTTTGCCGATGCCGATCTGGACCGCGCCGTCACAGAAGCGGTGAAAGCGAAATTCGCCACCACCGGACAGGATTGCCTGGGCGCGAACCGCTTTCTGGTGCAACGCCCCGTCTATGACGAATTCTGCACCCGCTTCGCCGCCGCCATCCGCAAACTGACCCTTGGTCCGGGCATGGAAGATTGCGACCTCGGCCCGTTGATGCATGAACGCGCCGTGGCCAAACAGGAAACCCATGTGGCCGATGCCATGGCGCGCGGCGCACGCTGCCTTGTGGGCGGGGCGCGCGATGCGCAAGGGCCGCTTTATTACAAACCCACCCTGCTGGTCGATGTCCCCACCGATGCCAGCATCATGCATGAAGAAACCTTCGGCCCCGTTGCCGCCGTTGCACCCTTTGACACCGAATCCTGCGCCATCACCCGCGCCAATGCGACCGAATTCGGGCTTGTGGCCTATGTCCACACACTGGACCCGCGCCGCATCTACCGCATGACGCGGGCACTGCAATTCGGCATGGTTGCTGTCAACCGCACCAAGGTCACCGGCGCACCCATCCCCTTTGGCGGCATGAAACAATCAGGGCTCGGGCGCGAAGGCGCGCGCTGGGGCATGGAGGCATTTACCGAAATCAAATATGTCTGCCGCGACTGGGGCTGAACCCCAGCCCTTGCTGCTTTCAGTCTGGTCCAAATATCCACCGGGGTTTCGCAAGGGGGGCGTGCCCCCCTTGCGGCAGGGGGTTTGGGGGGCGGCAGCCACCCAAGGCCCCCCTCAGGAAAAACCGCCGCCGGGTCCATCAATCCACACGGTCCCTGGCAAAGGCATAGATCACACAGCCCGCCAGCAGGAACAGCCCGAAAAACAGGAATACTGCCTGATAGGGGGCCTCTGGCGGCGCTGGGGGGGTGGCCGAATGCACCCGCCCGCTGATCATCTGCAACACCCCCACCCCGCCAATCGAAAACAGGTTCAGCAGCGTCACCCCCCGCCCCATCATATGGGCAGGAAAGAAGCTGCGGCCATGCGCCATCATCATCGGAAATGAGGCCCCGAACAGACCGATGGCCGCCAGCATCAGCGCGCTGGTCCAGAACCCCGGCACCGGCACCAGCCACAACGCCATCAGGCACAGCCCGCCCAGCCCGTTCCCTGCCAGAATGACCCATTTGCGTGTCCCCAGCAGCCGGTCCAGCGGCCCATAGGCAAAATTGCCCAGAATCATCGCGCAAGCCATTACCAGCGTGATCTGCCCCACCTGGCTTGCCCCCGCCCCATAGACATCAGTGAAATACGGCCCCGCCCATAACCCGCGCAATCCGGCTGCGGGCGCGTAATTCACTGCCAGCAAGGGCAGAATAAGCCAGAGTGCGGGAATTTTCAGCAAATCCAGCAGGCTGCCTTTTTGCCCTTCAGGCGTGGCCAGAACCGGCGGGTCTTCGATCATCCGCCACAGCAGCGCGGATATCAGCGCAGTGAGTGCGGCCAGCGCCAGCAGGGTTTCACGCCAGCCGAACATCTCTGCTGCCCAGGCCAGCGGCCATGCGCCCAGAATATTGCCAAGGCTGCCGAACCCGATCACCGCGCCTGCCAGCGTGGCAAAGATCGCGGGCGGATAGCTGCGCGCGAAAATGTAATAGGCCGCCATCAGCACCGGCGCACACCCCACCCCCAGCAGCACCATTGCCAGATGCACATGCACCGCAGTCTGCGCCAGTCCCATAAGCAGCGCACCGGCGGTTCCGCCGATCCCCAGAATCAGCGCAGTGCTGCGGCGCGGGCCAAAACGGTCCAGCGCCCAACCCACGGGCAGTTGCATCAGCGCGAAGGCCAGAAACCACACCCCCGATGACAGCGCCAGATCATCAGCGCTGACGCCGATATCACTTTGCAGCATACCCGCCAGAACCGCCAGAAACGAGCGGTAGAACTGGCTGAGCAGATAGCCGATGACCAGAAAGAAAAGGCCGGTTTTCATGCGAAATGCCCGATTCCTGTGCAAACCTGAACATGCGTAGTGAACCTGTGAAACATTTGCAATCCATGCGCGACCACGGATCGGGTAATTTGGGCGCGGGCGATATGCGCAGGGGCAATATTATGTCAGCAAACGCCGCGCAGATGCCCCCCCTTGCCGAACGCCGGGGCCTTGATCAGATCAGGCCGAGAGTTTGCGCGGCGCGATGTGAACCCTGCGTTGCGCACAAAGCCCGCGCCATCGGCGGGCCGGGGACTACCGGTCCCACGTCGGAGAAGTTCACTTTATGCAGGCGGCATGCTCCGACATCCAAGGCTGGCATTAACGCCAGCGTAATCTACAGGCCGCGGGACGGCCCGCCGATTACGCGGCGGCCTTGCGGCCTTTGCTCCGCGCTTTGGGGGGCGCCAACATCCGCTTTACACCAGGTTCAACCAGCCTTGCCGTGCCACCCGATATGATGGCACCACAAGGACCGGCGGCACATCAATACCCGCGCCGCGCCAGCCAGTCGCGCATCCAGGTGATTTCCTGTTGCTGGGCTGCAATCACTTCGCGTGCCAGTTCAGCAACTTCCGGGTCCTGCCCGTATTCCAGCACGATTTCAGCCATGGCCACCGCGCCTTCATGATGCGGGATCATGCCAAGAATGAAATCCGCATCCGCATCGCCGGTGAAGTCGATATCCATCGCCTCATGCATGGCGGCATTGGCCGCGATATAGGCCAGCGTTGCGTCACTGGCCCCTTCGGGCGCAGGGGCCATCTGATGACCAGCATGCGCATCATCGCCCGCATGCCCGGCCGCATGATCGCCATGCGACATATGACTGGACGCGAAGCCGATCCCCGCAACCAGCACCCCGCCTGCGACAAAGGTTGCTATCCCTGTCAGAACTGATGTTTTCAAAGCCATGTCATCCTCCGGTTTTATATGGGAAGCTGCAATAGCACCTTCCATCAACCGGAAGGAAAGACACGTCTGCGTGACGGATCAGGCGCAGGCGCGCAATGCCTCCGGCAGAACGCGCGCGAAAACCTGCAAATCCGCCTCCGGGCCTGCGCTGACACGGATGCAGCGGTCCATGGGCGCGACAAATGGCATGCGCACGAACACATCGCGCGCCATCAATTCGCGCAGCAGCGCGCGCGCGAAATCCCCGTCGCGCCCGCAATCCATGGTCACGAAATTCGTGGCCGATGGCAGCGCGTGCAAGCCGTTATCAGCAGCAATCTGCGCCAGATGCGCGCGTGCGCGGTCAAGCTGTGCCTGCACATGGGCCAGCCACGCCTGGTCCTGCAGGGCTGCCAGCGCGCCCGCCTGCGCAATGCGCCCCATGCCGAAATGGTTGCGGATGCGGTCGAACATGGCAATCAGCGGGGCCGCGCCAATGGCATAGCCCACCCGCAGCCCGGCCATGCCGTATAGTTTGGAAAATGTGCGCATGCGGATAACACGCGCATCATCCGGGTTCAGCGCGGGCGCTGTCCCATCCGGGGCAGCATCGACATAGGCTTCGTCCAGCACCAGAAGCGTGCCGTCGGGCACCGCATCAATCATGCGCTGGACAATGCGCGCGGAATGCCAGCTTCCCATCGGGTTGTCGGGGTTGCAGAAATACAGCAGTTTCGCGCCGGTTTCTTCCGCGCGGGTCAGCAGGGCTGCAGGGTCCTGATGATCATCGCGGTAAGGCACCTTGTGCAGCACACCGCCAAACCCCGCCACATGGTAATTGAAGGTCGGATAGGCCCCGTCCGATGTGACGACCGGATCGCCCTTGTCCACCAGCATGCGCACCACCAGGCCCAGCAACCCGTCGATCCCTTCGCCGATGATGATATTTTCCGCCCCCACCCCATGATACGCGGCAAGTGCGTGGCGCAGATCATGGCATTCGCTGTCGCCATACATCCAGACATCGGATGCCGCGGCCTGCATTGCGGCCACAGCGCGCGGCGACGGGCCAAAGCCGCTTTCATTGGCCCCCAGCCGCGCCGCAAACGGGCGACCGGCGGCACGCATATGGGCCTCCGGCCCGACAAAGGGCACAGTGGCGGGCAGTGATTGCAGCAATTCGGTATAGCGCGGTGTGTTCATGCCCTAGGGATAGGCGAGCCGCAGCCCAGCGGCAAGTGCCTTGATCACGCGGCGCGCATGGCAGGCCGCCGGCCCCGGTTTCACCATGGCACCGGCTTTCGCGCGTAATCGAAAAACTGGCCCGTGTCAGCAGGGGTCAGGCCGTCCATGACCGCCAGCAAGCGTTGCGCGGCCATATCGGGCGCAACGGTGGGATGACGGTCAAGGTATTTCGCTGTAAATGGCGTGGCCACGGTGCCCGGATGCAGCGCCACGCAAGCGGCCTGCCCATGCGTGCGGGCCAGTTCAATTGCCGCACAGCGGATGATCTGGTTCAACGCGGCTTTGGCGGCACGGTAGCTGTGCCAGCCGCCCGCGCGATTGTCGCCGATGGACCCCACCCGCGCCGACAATGCCGCCAGAACCGCCGGTTCATCGCGTGCCAGCAACCGGGCCGCGTGTTTCAGCACCAGCGCCGGCCCGATGGCGTTAAGCGCAAATTGCGCAGCCATCGCCGCCGGGTCGATCTGTTTGAGTGCCTTTTCAGGGCGGTGGCCGTCAATTTCCAGCGCGCCGGTGGCAATGACAATGCGCTGAAACACGCCGGTCAGCGCGCCTATGTGTTCGGCAACCGACGGCTCGCGCGTAATGTCCAGCCCGTCCTTGCTGCGTGACAGGCCCGTCACCTGCCAGCCCTGCCCCTGCAAGGCGGCGGCCAGCGCGCTGCCTATTCCGCCAGACGCACCAATTACCAACGCCCGTTTCATGGCCTGCGCCCCCCTGTTGCCATGGGGCGCGCAGATAGGGCGCGGGGGCGGCAAGTCACGCCCGCGCCCGCGTTTCAGCCCAGTGCAGTGTTACACCGCGCGCAGGTGCCGGGGTGTTTGTGATTGCCCACATCCGGGCTGATCTTCCAGCAGCGCTGGCATTTCTGCCCGTCTGCGCGTTCAAACACCACACCGACCCCTTCAACTTCGGGCATGCGGAAGGCCTCTGACGGGATGGGGTCCGGCGTCAGGATCAGGTCAGATGTGATGCAGATATCGGCAAAATCCACTGATTTCAGCGCCGCCATCACGCCCGCATCGCGCACATGCACCACAGGTGCCGCTTCCAGCGATGCGCCGATCACCTTGTCGCGGCGCTGGATTTCCAGTGCGGCCGTGACCGCGCGGCGCGCAGCGCGGATGCCCGCCCATTTCTGCACCAGCGGTTCATTCAGCCAGTCTGCCGGCGTGTCGGGGAAATCCTGCAGATGCACGGATGCATCGTCACCGGGGAAGCGCGATAACCACACATCTTCCATGGTGAAAACCAGTACAGGGGCCAGCCATGTTGTCAGGCGGTGGAACAGCAGGTCCAACACCGTGCGCGCGGCACGGCGGCGGGGGCTGTTGGGGCCATCGCAATAGAGCGTGTCCTTGCGGATGTCGAAATAGAAGGCCGACAGATCCGTGGTCGCGAAGGTGAACAGCTTCTGGAACACACCCTGAAAATCATAGGCGGCATAGCCCTTGCGCACCTGCGTATCCAGTTCCGCCAGCCGGTGCAGAACCCATTGTTCCAGCTCCGGCATGTCAGCGGGGGCCACGCGCTCGGCGTCAGTGAACCCGTCCAGATTGCCCAGCATGAAGCGCATGGTGTTGCGCAAGCGGCGGTAGCTGTCGGCCACCCCTTTCAGGATTTCCGGACCGATCCGGTGGTCATGCACATAATCGGTCTGCGCCACCCACAGCCGCAGGATGTCGGCACCGTATTGCTTGACCACCTCCTCCGGGACGATGGTATTGCCAAGGGATTTGGACATTTTCATGCCCTTCTCATCCAGCGTGAAGGCGTGGGTCACGACAGCGCGGTACGGTGCGCGGCCCTTGGTCGCGCAGGCTTGCAGCATCGATGAATGGAACCAGCCCCGGTGCTGGTCGGTCCCTTCCAGATAGAGGTCCGCAATCCCGTCCGGCGCACCATCTTCGCGGTCACGCAGCACAAACGCATGGGTGGATCCTGAATCGAACCACACGTCCAGTACATCGAACACCTGGGTATAGGCGTCGGGGTCATGCAGCCCGTCCAGCATCCGTTCCTTGAACCCGTCCGTATACCAGACATCCGCGCCATGGTCTTCAAACGCGGCCTTGATCCGGGCATTCACCGCCGCATCTTGCAGCAGGAAATCCGGGTCGGTGGGTTTCGCGCCGGTTTTGACAAAACAGGTCAGCGGCACACCCCATGCGCGCTGGCGCGACAACACCCAGTCTGGCCGCGCTTCGATCATGGAATAAAGCCGGTTGCGCCCGGTCTGCGGCGTCCATTTCACCAGCCTGTCGATGGACTCCAGCGCGCGCGCGCGAATGGTGTCGCCATGCGTGCCCATGCCATCATCCAGCGGTTTGTCGATGGCCGCGAACCATTGCGGCGTGTTGCGATAGATTACCGGTGCTTTGGAGCGCCACGAATGCGGGTAGGAATGTCTGATCTTGCCGCGCGCCAGCAGGCCGCCCACTTCCACCAGTTTGTCGATCACCGCTGCATTGGCATCCCCTTCCCAAGGGTTGTCCTTATTCTTCTTGTTGGGCGTATCACGCAGGATCGCTTTGCCGGCAAAGAACGACAGACCATCGCGGAAGCGCCCGTCATCGTTGACGTTATAGGTGATGACCTGCGGCAGCATCCCCAGATCGCGGTAAAGCTCATATTCCTCCATCCCGTGCGATGGTGCGCAATGGACAAAACCCGTGCCTTCCTCATCGGTCACGAAAGCAGCAGCGCGGAAATCGCGGGGGTCGTCCCATTCTTCCTTTCCGCCTTCGGCCCCGGCCAACGGGTGGGCAAGCGTGATGCCCTGAAGCTGCGCCTGTGTCACATCGGCGACGCGCCGCCACTGGCCTTCGGTCAGGCGGGCGCGGGCGAAAGTTGCATCGGCCAGCTTGTCGGCAAGGATGAAGCGTTCGCCCACCTCGGCCCAGCATTGCTCGGGCGTGTCAATCACTTCATAAAGACCATAGGAAATATCCGCGCCATAGACGACACCCTTGTTCGACGGGATGGTCCAGGGGGTGGTGGTCCAGATGACCACTGAAGCGCCCTCAGGCTCCTTTTGTTTTGCCAGTGCAGCGGCTTTGTCTTC
Source organism: Roseinatronobacter alkalisoli (assembly GCF_028745735.1). Classification (GTDB taxonomy): domain Bacteria; phylum Pseudomonadota; class Alphaproteobacteria; order Rhodobacterales; family Rhodobacteraceae; genus Roseinatronobacter; species Roseinatronobacter alkalisoli. The sequence goes on along the minus strand of NZ_JAQZSM010000007.1, from coordinate 117,719 downwards.
CTCTGTTAATTCGCCACCAGCACCAGATGGCGTAAAAAACGGCGTGTTTGTCGCGGAAACCACCGGAAACTTCACCCAAACGGTAAAGCTTTCCTTGTCGTGATACTCCACCTCCGCCTCTGCCAGCGCGGTTTTCTCAACGGGTGACCACATCACGGGCTTGGACCCCTGATACAGCGTGCCGTTCATCAGCAGTTTCATGAACTCATCGGCGATCACCGCTTCAGCGTGGTAATCCATCGTCAGATAGGGCTTGTCCCATTTGCCGGTGACGCCAAGGCGCTTGAATTCCTCGCGCTGGATATCGACCCAGCCTTCGGCGAAGCGGCGGCATTCCTGACGGAAATCGACAATATCCACCGCATCCTTGTCCAGCCCCTTGGCGCGGTATTGTTCCTCGATCTTCCATTCAATCGGCAGGCCGTGGCAATCCCAGCCCGGCACATAACGCGCATCCCGCCCCATCATCTGCTGGGAGCGGGTGATAAAATCCTTCAGCACCTTGTTCAGCGCGTGGCCGATATGCAGGTGGCCATTGGCATAGGGGGGGCCGTCATGCAGGATGAAGGGCTTGCGCCCCTGCGCCCCTGCGCGCAGCCGGTCATAAATGCCAAGCCGTTCCCAGCGCGCCAGCCAGTCGGGTTCGCGTTGGGGCAGCCCTGCGCGCATGGGGAATTCGGTCTGCGGCAGGAACAGCGTGTCTTTATAATCAGGAGTGTCGGTCATTTTCGGATACCTTGCGAATTGGGGAAAACATGCAGACGCCAAAGGGAACCCGGCACTCCGGGCGCGTCAGAGTGCCGGGACGCTAATTCGCTGAATGATCCATGGTCCGAACATGGGCCGCCTTATAGGTGGCATGGCGCGCAGCGTCCAGAGGGCGAAATGCTTGATGCGGCGGTATGGTCGCATTAGTGTGCGGGGATGATTGGTGAAATCCCGAAGCGGGTTGAATTATGGGTCTGACGCGAATGGTGGGTGTCATGCACAAAGCCCGCGCCAGCGGTGGGCCGGGGTCTGCCGGTCCCACGCTATAGGAGTTCAATTTATGCAGGCTCCATACTCCGACCTTCAATGCCTGGCATGACCTCAGCAAAACCGGCAGGCCGCGGGACGGCCCACCGGTGGCGCGGCGGGCTTCGCCCTTGTTCCGCGCTTTGGGATTCGCCACCACCCGTTTCAGACCGGCACCACCCGCGAATGGATGGTTTCAGGCTGCTCCATCCCCCACCGCTGGCGCGGCTTTGCGCGCAGTCTGTAACATTCACCCCGCAACATAAGGATACCCCCAATGCTGATGCCCTTTCATTTTGCCTATCATGTGCGCGATCTGGATGACGCGCGCGCTTTTTACGGCGGCATATTGGGCTGCACCGAAGGGCGCAGCACCGACACATGGGTTGATTTCGATTTCTTCGGCCATCAGATCAGCCTGCATCAGGGCGAACCCTTCGCCAATGCACCCACAGGCCGCGTGGGGGACCATATGGTGCCAATGCCGCATTTCGGGCTGGTGCTGGATGTGGCACGCTTCCGCACGCTGGCTGACCGCCTGACAGCGGCGGGTGTGGAATTCATCATCCCGCCCAGCCTGCGCTTTGAGGGGCAACCCGGCGAGCAATGGACCATGTTTTTCCGCGACCCGTCCGGCAACCCGATCGAGGTGAAGGGCTTTGCCGGTACATCAGGGATTTTTGCCACCTGAACGCCGCATGCTGTCATGACTGCTGCGGATGACAGCATGCCCGGCCAAAGGCTATGCGCATCCCCGCCCTGCACAAAAGTTTTCCGTGCGATTTCAAGTTGTGGGGCGGCTCATACCCCTACGCTGCGGGTTGACTCCTTATCAGGGCTGGTGTCCATTGAAGGCATTGGGCCGCGCGGTTCCACGCGGATACCAGCGCATCGTCCCAACGACACGCGACAAGAGATCGCAAATCCTTGGAGGTATACATGAACAAGATTTTCACAGCAGGGGTGCTGACCGTCGGCGCACTGATGGGCAGCACCGCATTGGCACAACAGACCTTCGTTTCCATCGGCACCGGCGGTGTCACGGGCGTGTACTATCCGGCGGGCGGGTCGATCTGCCGACTGGTAAATGCAGGCCGCGCTGAACATGGCATCCGCTGCGGTGTGGAATCGACCGGCGGGTCGATTTTCAACATCAACGCGCTGCGTTCGGGCGAGCTGGAATTCGGTGTGGCGCAGTCGGACTGGCAGTTCCATGCCTATAACGGCAGCTCCAGCTTCGAAGAAGATGGCCCGCATGAAGACCTGCGCGCGGTCTTCTCGCTGCATCCTGAACCCTTCACTGTTGTCGCACGCAGCGATTCCGGCATCACCAGCTTCGATGATCTGGCAGGCAAGCGCGTCAATATCGGCAACCCCGGTTCCGGCCAGCGCGGCACCATGGAAGTGGTGATGGAAGCCATGGGCTGGGACATGAGCACATTCGCTGTCGTGTCTGAATTGCAAGCGGGCGAGCAGGCACAGGCGATGTGCGACAACAATATTGATGCCATCGTCTATACTGTCGGCCACCCGTCCGGCGCCATTCAGGAAGCCACGACCGCCTGTGACACGGTTCTGGTCAACGCTGACAACGACACCATCCGCGCCCTTGTCGATGACCGCGACTATTACCGCATGGCGACCATTCCGGGCGGCATGTATCGCGGCTCTGATGAGGATGTGACCACCTTTGGTGTCGGCGCAACCTTCGTGACCTCTGCCAATGTGCCCGAAGAGGTGGTCTATGAAGTGACCAAGGCCATTTTCGAAGGGATGGACACTTTCCGTGGTCTGCACCCGGCATTCGAGAATCTGGTCCCCGAAGAAATGGTCAGCGATGGTCTGTCTGCACCCTTGCATGATGGCGCGGCACGCTATTTCCGCGAAGCGGGCCTGATCGACTGAAGTTAATACCGGTGCGGGCCAGATACGGCCCGCACCATTTCCATGCCCGTCAGGGCCACCCGGACCAAAAAGAGTGCGGGCATTTCCAAACATAAGTAACATATGACAGGGGGTTTGGTCATGGCGGAACAGGGACGCAGTTTCAGTGATTCCGAGCTTCAGGATCTGGTTGCCAGCACGGATTCGGGCGCACGCAATCCGAAAAACCGTGCCGTTGCGCTGCTGATTTCCGCTGTTGCGCTGGTCTGGTCGCTGTTTCAGTTATGGATTGCAGACCCGCAATTCGCCCTTGCCCCGAAAATACCGGGGCTAAGCATCATCGGGTCCGATCAGACGCGCCCGCTGCACCTGACATTCGCGCTGTTTCTGGCCTTTCTGGCCTATCCGGCGTTCAAATCCTCGCCGCGCGACCGCGTGCCGCTGCTGGACTGGGTTCTGGCCTTCGTGGCGGCGGGATCGGCGTTTTACGTTTTCTGGTTCTCGCGCGAAATTTCCAATACCGCCCGTCAGGGCAGGCTGATCCAGTGGCAGGCCGACTGGAACATCCTTGGCTGGCAGATTGATGTGATCTATCCGCAGGTGATCATCGGGTCTGTCGGCCTTGTGTTGCTGCTGGAAGCGTCGCGCCGCGCGCTTGGCCCGGCGCTGACGATCGTGGGGTCACTGTTTCTGGCCTATTCCTATTTCGGCACCGGCTGGCTGATTCCGGAACTGATTGAACATTCGGGCCGGTCCTTCAACGGAATCATCAATACCCAATGGTATGACACCAATGTCGGCGTGTTCGGCATTCCGCTGGGGGTATCCACGGCGTTTGTGTTCCTGTTCGTGCTGTTCGGCTCGCTGCTGGACAAGGCGGGCGCGGGCAATTATTTCATCAAGATGGCCTTTGCGGGGCTTGGGCATCTGCGGGGCGGCCCTGCGAAAGCTGCCGTTGTCGGGTCAGCTGCCACCGGGCTGATTTCGGGGTCATCCATCGCCAATGTGGTGACCACCGGCACATTCACCATTCCGCTGATGAAGCGTGTGGGCTTTTCATCCGAGAAGGCGGGCGCGGTCGAAGTGTCCAGTTCCGTCAACGGCCAGATCATGCCGCCGGTCATGGGCGCTGCGGCGTTTCTGATGGTGGAATTCGTCGGCATTTCCTATCTGGAAGTCATCAAGCATGCCTTCATTCCGGCAGTGATTTCCTATATCGCGCTGGTCTATATCGTGCATCTGGAAGCGCTGAAATCCGGCATGAAGGCGCTGGGGCCATCGCGCAGCCTGACGCAGATGTTCCTGAAAGTCTTTGTCGGCTTCGTGATTGCGGGTCTGGCCTTCTATGCGGTGGTCGCAGGTGTCAACGGATTGCGCACTGTCGCACCGGGCATTTCCGATGCGGTCACGCTGGCCGCGGTTCTGGCGGTGTATCTGGGCGCGATCTATGTTGCCGCGCAGCGCGCGGATCTGGAAATGGACGATCCCCACGCCGAAGAAATCAGAATGCCCGTCATGAAAGAGGTCGTGCCGACAGGGCTGCATTTCCTGCTGCCGATCCTTGTGCTGATCTGGTATCTGATGATTGAACGGCAATCGCCCGCCAAATCGGCCTTTTTCGCAGTGGCCATGATGCTGTTCATCATCATCACGCAGCGCCCGCTGAAAGCCTTGCTCCGCCGTTCAGGCGATATGATGGAACAGGCGCGCGCGGGCTTCAATGACCTGATCGAAGGGTTGATTGCGGGCGCGCGCAATATGATCGGTATCGGCGTGGCCACAGCGGCGGCAGGTATCATCGTGGGCACTGTCACCCGCACCCCCATCGGCACTGAACTGGCCGGGCTGGTCGAATTCCTGGCGCTTGGCAATCTGTTCCTGATGCTGCTGCTGGTGGGTGTGTTTTCACTGATCCTGGGGCTGGGCCTGCCGACCACGGCGAATTACATCGTTGTGTCGTCGCTGATGGCGTCGGTTGTGGTCAGCCTTGGCGCACAGGAAGGGCTGCTTATTCCGCTGATCGCGGCGCATCTGTTCGTCTTCTATTTCGGGCTGATGGCCGATGTGACACCGCCCGTGGGTCTGGCGAGTTTCGCGGCCTCGGCAGTGTCGGGGGGCGATCCGATCCAGACCGGTTTTCAGGCGTTTTTCTACAGCCTGCGCACCCTCGCCCTGCCGTTCCTGTTCATCTATAACCCGACGCTGATCCTTTATGGCGTGGATCTTGGGACAACGGCGGGCATATTACACGCGGCCTTCATCTTCGTGGTGGCCACGATTGCGATGTTGCTGTTTGCTGCCGCCACGCAGGGTTATTTCCTTGCGCGGTCCAGATGGCATGAATCAGCGGCGCTGCTGCTGGTGGCCTTCACGCTGTTTGTGCCGAATTTCTGGCTGGACCGCGTGCAGCCGGAATTCGACCGCGTGGCCGGGGCCGAATTCGAACAGGTCTTGCGTGATCTGCCCGCAGGCAGCAACCTGCGCGTTGAAATCGAAGGACCGGATTTCGCCACCGGGCAGATGCGCAGCCTGACATTGTCGCTGCCTGTGGATGACACGCCGCCTGAGCAACGCTTGAATGCCACCGGGTTTTTGCTGATGCCCGGTGATGACGGGGTTGCGCTGGATGAACCCATGTTCGGCACGCCCTATCAGACGGCCTTGCAGGATTTCGATTTCTATGCCGCTGATCCGGTTGAACTGGTCGCCGTGTTGCGCCCTGCAGACCGGATGCCCGCACATGTGTTCTTCATTCCTGCGTTGCTGCTGCTTCTGGGGGTGATCCTGTTGCAACGGCGCAGGCAGACGCAACCGGCCTTCTAGGCCGCAACACCCGGGGGAAGACTGATGGCCATGAAAATCCTGTTGCCCATTGACATGTCGCATCCCGCATCATGGGTCAAACCCATGGGCGAGGCGCAGAAGATGCTGCGCGACGGGGGCGAATTGCATGTCGTCAGCGTCTTGCCGGATTTCGGCCTGTCGATGGTCGGCGCGTTCTTTCAGAAAGGGTTTGAACAGGCCGCACTGATGCAATTCACCGAAGCCATGCGCAAATGGGTGCGCGACAATGTGCCCGGATCAGTGGATGTCCATCCGCATGTGTTGCACGGCAATATCTATGACGAAATCCTGCGTGCAGCCGACAAGCTGGATGTGGATGTGATTGTCATGGCCGCCCACCGCCCCGAAGCGAAGGATTACCTGCTGGGGCCGAATGCCGCGCGGGTGGTGCGCCATGCAAAGCAATCCGTTTATGTGGTGCGCGATTAGCGTGTGCGCGGGTTGATGCACGGCCCCTTCGCGGGCGGTTGCTGGCCTGAAGGGGATATTCGTGCCCGGATCAAGCCCGCGCTATCGGTGGGCCGGGGTCTGCCGGTCCGGCGTGGGAGAAGTTCACTTTATGCAGGCTCCATACTCCGGCTTTCAAGGCTTGGCGTGACATCTGCGTAATCGGCAGGCCGCGGGACGGCCCGCCGATGGCGCGTTTTCCGGGCTTTCGCCGCGCCACTGGCGCGACGGTCCCTTCAAACCCTATCGGCCTTTGCTCCGCGCTTTTAGCGCTCTCCAATGTCCCCTTCAGGCTAGCTTCAACACCCTTGCAGATCCATTTCGACGCACGCCATCCTGCGCAACGCAGAATCTGCGCATCAGAACCCGAACAGCGCCTGTGGGTCCAGCGCCTTGCGGATGAATGCCGCACGGTCTGCTTCCGGCGCCCAGCCCAGCACCTGACAGGCGCGGCTATTGGCGAAGGGCGACAGATGCGCGCGCGACCGCCAGTCGGCCAGCAGCGGCTGTTCCAGCCCGCCCCGCCCCAGCGCATAGCGTTTCAGCGTATATTTCACCCAATCCATGCCCCAGAACAGCACCAGATTACCCTTTGAGACGGCAATCCTTGTGCCGGTATGGGCGGCAATCGCGTCAAACCAGTCCTGCGCCGACAGCAAGGGCGGCCCGACAAGGTTGAAGGACTGCCCGTCGATCCCGTCCTTCTGTGCCATCAGAACCAGTGCGCGCGCCACATCTTCGTTCAGCACGAATGGCAGCGTGTTGCGCCCGTTGCCCCAGATGCGCACGGCCCCTGCCCCATGCCAGCGACCAATCCCCCAATGCTGCAACGGCCCGCCCGGCCCCACCACAATGCCGGGGCGCGCGATCACCAACGGCAGCCCGTCGCTGCGGTGCAGTGCCAGAAGCCGCGCTTCGCACAGCGCCTTGGACCGCGCATAAAGATTTCGGCGCGACATATCGCCGAAATCGGTGTCTTCAGTAATGGTGCGCTCAGGGCGCGAGGCATCATAGGAGGCGATTGTGCCAGTATAGACAAAGCGCTTCACCCCCGCGCCAAGCGCCGCACGGGCCAGGTTTTCGGTCACGCCGACATCGTTTTTCAGGTAACCATCCCATGTGGCTTCTTCCGCGCGGGCAAGGTGATAGACGCACTCCACCCCCGCCATGGCCTGTTGCAGCGCGTCCCTGTCGTGAACGGATGCGGCCACCATCTGCACCTGCCCGTCCAGCCCGGCAAAGGGGTTGGCGCGCGCGCGGCTTAACACCCCCACGCGCTTACCTGCGGCCGCAAGCTGCGCCACCAGTTCGCGGCCCAGAAACCCCGTGCCACCGATGACCAGAACCTCTGGCCGGGATGGATCAGCGGCGGGTGCAGGGCGCGCAGCCGGTCTGGCGGGCAATTGCGCTGTGACATGTTCCAGATCCTGCATGACCGCCACGGCACTTTCCCCGCAAAACGCCGCAGGCACAGGCTCGTCGCGCGAAATGGCACTGTAGAATGCCGCGAACACCCCCTCAAACCCCAGCGCATAGGGTTGGCGACGGTTCAGTGACCGCGCCTGCACGGCGGCATTGCGCAGCCCTTCGCGCAGATGCGCGCCCGCGCGTGCGACTTCCGCGCGCAGCGGGTTCAGCACAATATCGGATGTGTTTGCACGGTCAATAATCAGCGTGTCACTGGCAAAATCCAACCGCGCCGCCCCTGCCGCACCGCGCAAGGAAAGCGAGCGGTCATCCGCCCCTTCGACCAGCGACGCCGACAGGGTGATTTCGGTGCCCCCCGCACGGCCCTGCACGCACCAGCCCTGCGGCAGTTCCACCCCTGTCGGCAGCGTCACGGGCCGCGACAGCCGCAAGGACATGTCCTGCAACGGGCCAAACAGATCATACGCGAAGGCATGCAGATGCGGGCCGAGTTCCAGCATCAGGTTTTCCGGGCTTTGCAGCATCCACAACCCGAACGGCCCGGTGCGCAGCGGTTGCAGCGGGAAATGCCAGTGAATGCGCGCCTGATCCACACGCCCGACTACCCCCTGATCCATGGCAGCGCGCAAACGCCTGTAGGCGGGCAGACCCAGAAAATTGTGATTGACCGCAATCCGGCGGTCTGCGCCGCGCGCCGCGTCCACCATCGCCCGCGCGGAACTGACCGACAGGGCAAAGGGTTTTTCAACCAGCACATGTGCGCCATGCCCCAGCGCCTGCAGCGCCAGCGGTTCATGCAGATGCGGCGGTGTCAGAATATGCACGGCATCACAGCCGCAGGTGGCCATCATGGCATCAAGGCTGTCAAACGCCTGTGCGCCATGCGCCTGCGCCAGCCCCTGCGCGGCGGTGACAGCAGGGTCACACACCCCCACCAGCCGCACACCGGGTATCTGCGCCAGCACATTGGCATGCCATTGCGCAATATAGCCTGCACCCACCAGACCGACCGTCAATTCCCGCTGTGGCATTCTGCCCCCTTCACATCCGCTGATTCTGCGCCAGCGGTTTACTTGTATTCAATGATTTTGGCGTCACTGCGGCGAAACCGGCGGATCCAATAGGTTGCCATGCCGTAAAGATTGGCAAATTTGCAAATGACGAGCAGCGCTGCGGCCTTGACGGCGCGGTCAGGGGCAAGTCCCTGCGCCATGCTGCGCCGCCACAACCGCGCCAGCGACAGCGCATAAAGCGCAAGCACCAGCGCGCTCAGCGGTGGCCACAGCCACAGACCCAGCAGTGCCAGCACCGGCAACACGCCCGCCCAGAACACCGCGCGCAGCCGTGGTGCGCGCGCCGCACCGGAATGCAACACGCCCAGTTCGGAAAAACTGTGCCCTGCGCGGATCATGCGCCGGAACCAGCCCGCAAATTTCAGAAGCCGCACATCATGGCCTGACATCTGGTCGGGGACGCACCATGTCTGCCAGCCGGATTTGCGCAGGCGGAAGAACAATTCATCATCTTCCGCCGCGATCATGTCATCGCGGAACCCACCCACTGCAGCAAAGGCCGCGCTGCGCCCCATGAACGTGCCAAGCCCGCGCGCGTCCGGACCAGTGGCCATTTTCCATTCCTGATCCGTCAGCCAGTTATAGACCGATGCATCAGGCGCATCCTCAATATGATAGCCATGCACCAGTGCCGCTTTCGGGTGGTCCTGCAGAAACGCCAGTGCCGTAGCGGGCCAATCAGGGGCAAGAATGCAGTCGCCATCGATGAAATGCACAAATTCCGCGGGGTCATCCCCCAATGCAGCAAACCCTTCGTTACGCGCACGCGCCGCCGTGAAAGGGCGCGCGGGGTCAAGGTCCACCACCTGCGCCCCTGCGGCGCGGGCATGTGCCACGCTGTCATCCGTTGATCCGCTGTCAACATAGACCACGCGGCGGGCTTCGGGGGTGACCTGCGCCAGCGCACGGACCAGCCGGTCCCCTTCATTGCGGCCAATCACAATGGCATCAAACTGAACTGCACCCATCACCTGCCCCGCATCACCTTATGGTTGCGGGTTTAGCATAATCCGGCGGGGAATGAAGGCCGCTTTGGGGTATCCGGCGTTTTGGGGATGCAGATCAGGCGGAAACAGCGCGTTTGGGGGCGGTTTCTGGTTTGAAACACTGCCTGGCACATCCCAAAAGCGCGGAATCAAGGCCGCAGGGTTTGAAGGGACCGTCGCGCCAGTGGCGCGGCGAAAGCCCGGAAAACGCGCCACCGGTGGGCCGTCCCGCGGCCTGCCGGTTTTGCTGGTGCTGACTCACACCTTGAAAGCCGGAATATGGAGCCAGCATAAAGTGAATCCCGCCAATGCCGGACCGGCAGTCCCCGGCCCACCGCTGGCGCGGGCTTCGGGCGTGCCCTCAATGTTCATTTCAAACCGGAACCACCCGGACATGCCCCCCCCTCCGATACGCGACCGCGATCAGACCACCTTGCCCCGCGCAATCCGGCTATAGACAGTCAGCCGTGTCATGCTGCGCAATGGTGCCCGGCGCGACAGGGCGTCTTTGGCCTGATGCAGGCCCCGCATCCGGGCAATGCGGATGAAGCGCGCCAGACGCGATGTGTCGGCACCTTGGCGCGGGGTATCGATCAGATGTCGTGTCATGCTTCCCTCCCTATGCTGCGTGATCTGGCATCATAGCACATCCGCCCGTCCGGCCAAAGTAAAGCCCGCGTCACCTTGACCTGACCCATGCTTGACGGTAGCGAAAGCCAAACCTGCTAGAGGAGCTGACATGTCCAACCCTTCCCTGCTTATCCTGCCCGGCGACGGGATCGGTCCCGAAGTCATGGCCGAAGTGCGCAAGATCATCGACTGGTTCGGTGCAAAACGCGGACTGGCCTTTGATGTCTCCGAGGATCTGGTCGGCGGTGCCGCCTATGACGCGCATGGCACGCCCTTGCATGATGACACGATGGCGCGCGCGCTGGCCGTGGATGCAGTGCTTCTGGGCGCGGTCGGCGGGCCTAAATATGACAACCTTGATTTCAGCGTGAAACCCGAACGCGGGTTGTTGCGGCTGCGCAAGGAAATGGATTTGTTTTCGAACCTGCGCCCGGCGCAATGCTTCGACGCGCTGGCAGATTTTTCGTCGCTGAAAAAAGATGTCGTTGCCGGTCTGGATATCATGATCGTGCGTGAACTGACATCGGGCGTCTATTTCGGTGAACCACGCGGGATATTCGAGGAAGGCAATGAACGTGTCGGCGTCAATACCCAGCGCTACACTGAATCCGAGATTGCGCGCGTCGCGAAATCAGCCTTTGAACTGGCCATGCGCCGGGGCAAAAAGCTGTGTTCCATGGAAAAGGCCAATGTCATGGAATCAGGCATTCTGTGGCGCGAAGTGGTGATCGAGGTGGGCAAGGATTACCCCGAAGTCGAACTGTCGCATATGTATGCCGATAACGGCGCAATGCAGCTTGTGCGCTGGCCCAAACAATTCGATGTCATCGTGACCGACAACCTGTTCGGTGACCTGCTGTCGGATTGCGCGGCCATGCTGACCGGCAGCCTTGGTATGCTGCCATCCGCCAGCCTTGGTGCGCCGATGGCCAATGGCCGCCCGAAAGCGCTCTATGAACCGGTGCATGGTTCGGCCCCCGATATTGCAGGTCAGGCCAAGGCCAACCCCATTGCCTGTATCCTGAGTTTTGCCATGGCGCTGCGCTACAGCTTCGATCAGGGCGCAGAAGCCGCGCGTCTGGAAGCGGCAATCCAGCAGGTGCTGGCCGATGGTGTGCGCACCGCCGACCTGATGGGGCCGGAAGGCGGGGTGCCGGTCACCACGTCGGGCATGGGTGACGCCATCGTCAAGGCACTGGACGCAAGCCTGTAACGCCCCCAAAGCGCAATAAACGCCCGCCGACAACCCGGCGGGCGTTCTGCATTTTCCGGCGCAAATACCTATGGCAGCGCGGGTATAGTCACAGCGGGCATTTCGCCGGTCAGCGCATGCATGAAGGCCACAAGGCTGTCCAGTTCATCATCGCTGAAATCCTGTCCCAGCATCTGCTGGCCCATAAGCTGCACCGCATCCTGCAACCTGTCCACTGACCCGTTGTTGAAATACGGATAGGTCACAGCCACATTGCGCAATGTCGGCGTGCGGAAGGCGAACATATCAGCGTCATCCCCGGTCACGACAAAGCGCCCCTCATCGGTTGACCCCGGCAATTGGAAACGGTGGAAATTGCTGTCCGTCAGGGCGGGGCCATTGTGGCAGGCCACACAGCCCGCATCGACAAACAGTTTCATCCCATCGACCTGCTGGCTGGTCATCGCCCCCTCATCCCCGCGCAGAAAGCGGTCAAAGGGCGAATTGGGGGTGTTCAGCGTCCGTTCAAAACTGGCAATCGCGAAGGCGATGTTTTCAGCGCGGATCGGGTCATCCTCCCCGGGGAAGGCCACCGCGAAATGCTCATGATAGATGTCGAATTCCTTTAGGCGCCGGATGGCGGCACCCAGTTCCATGTTCATCTCGATCTCAGCCTGAATCGGGCCAAGCGCCTGCCCTTCCAGATCAGGTTCGCGCCCGTCCCAGAACTGCGACTCCAGAAAGCCGGAATTCAGCACAGTGGGCGTGTTGCGGTTGCCCACCTGCCCGTCATGACCCACAGCGGTGGGAATGCGGTCCGACCAGCCCAGTGCGGGGTTGTGGCAGGTCGCGCAGCTGATCACGCCGGATCCGGAAATCCGTGGTTCAAAGAACAGCATCTTGCCCAGTTCGATCTTCTCGGCAGTCAGCGAATTGCCGGCCGGGATCGGTGGCAGCGCCGGAAGCGGTTCGAAGAAATCCATGTATTCGGCAATATCACCGGCGTGCAGCGCGGTTGCACCCACCGCCAGAACCAGTGCCGTAGCGCCCGTGCGCAGCAAAATTCCAGGGGTCATCTGATCCTCCATATGCGGGCGTCTGCCCGCCTGCTGTCGTCGCGCGTGTCAGCATTACAGTAGCGACATCAGCCGCGCGCAGCATTGATGCAGGTCAAAGTCTGGAATAATTCTAAATATGGATCTCGCAGTCATGTCTGCCTGCGCAGGATGCCAGGCGCGCAAGTCTTCCATCAGATCCGGCGCATTCGCGGCTGCTCCCGCAAAACCTCGGCCCCGCCCGTCCGGGGCATGTCCGTTGCGCACGATCAGATTCATGTCAGGCAAGCACCAAAAGGTCGGTGATAAGGCGCGAAAGGGGAAATTGCTTGTCAGTTTTTCCTGTTCTTTCCCGAATCTTGCCGGAAAAACTGGTGCCGCTGAAGGGACTCGAACCCCCGACCCCATCATTACGAATGACGTGCTCTACCAGCTGAGCTACAGCGGCACCGTGGCGCAGTCTTTAGCACCGGTTCACGATGCAGGCCAGCCCCAATTCATGCATTTTCGGCAAAAAATGGCGGCCGAAAACCAGTCTGGCAAGGGCGCGGTTCCACTGGTGTCCCGGGGACAAATGGCACCGCGCGCCCGGGCTTCAGGCGGGTTTCGGGGGGGGTGTTTCTCCGGCTTCTTCGGCATCGTCAATGACGACATCGCCCGCGACCACATCAGCATCGTCCGGCGCGGCGGGGCGCGATGGCAGGCTGCCGACGATCAGCGGCAGCAATTCCGTTTGCGTGGCGGACGGCCCCGCACTGTCGGGCGCATCGCGCCATTCCAGCGTGTCGAACGCCCCGCAATTGTCGCAGATGGCCTGCCAGCCTGCATGCACATGCTGGCAGTTCGAACACACCCATTGCGGCCCGCGACTGGCTGTCAGCGCACGGGCCAGCCAGCCCCGCACCACGGCATCATCGGCCCCTTCACCGCGTTCAATGGCCGCCATGATGGCCAGCGCGCGCACTGTCGGGGCAGTTGTCGCCAGATCCCCCAGCGCACGCCGCGCAGCGGGAAAATCCTCTGCCCCGATCAGCAATTCGGCCTTCAGCAGGCGGGTTTCGGCATGATCCGGGTGCAGCGCCAGCAATTTGCGGAACCGGCTCACCCGTTGCAGCGGGGTTTCATCCGGTTCAATCGCAGCAAAAGCGGCGGCAAGTTCCGGATGTGGCTGCACTTTCCACGCTTTCTTGATGGCTTTCGCGGCATAACCGCCCTTGCCCTGTGCCACCAGCGCGCGGGCTGCTGCGACAGCTGCGGGAATCAGGTCAGGCGACAGGCGGTTGGCCTCGATCGCGGCTTCGCGGGCGCGGGTCATGTTATCGGTGGCGGCCAGCGCATCGGCATTCTGCAAGGCCAGAATGGCATCGCGGCGGCGGTAAACATCGCGCGGCAGGTGGCCGCTGGATTTCTTGATCTGCAAGGTTTTGCGCGCGCCCTGCCAGTCTTCGGCATCAGTCTGCAGTTTCAGCAGCGTATTTTGCGTGGCTTCATGGGCGGGCTGCATGTCCAGCGCCTTCTGCGCCAGTTTGCGCGCCTTGTCGGTATCGCCTTCTTCCAGCTTGGCGCGGATCAGCCCCTGCACCCCCACAAACCGGCTGCGCGTGTCTTCCAACAGCCGTTTGTAGTGTTCTTCAGCCAGCGGGCGGTTGCCCTTCAGTTCGGCAGATTGCGCAATCAGCAGGCTGGTAATGACGGGCCGGTTCAGCAGCGCATGCGCTTTTTCGGCCTTGGCCACGGCGGTTTTGCCATCACCGGATGCCTGCGCCAGCAACGCCGCAAGCAGTGCATCCAGCCCGCGTTTTTCGCGGTTATGGGCAAAGAAACGGCGCAGGGCGGTTTCATCGCCATTCATGAACCGCAGCACCGATACCAGCAGGCCCAGCAGTTTCAGCCCCAGCCATACCGCCAGAACAAACAGACCCAGCGCGATAGCCGCCTGAACCGGGCCAAGTTCAAATTCCATATCGACAATGCGCAGACCGACAGTCTGCCCGCTGTCCATCAACTGTCCCGCCCCGAAAGCAAGACCGATGACCACGGCCACGAAAACAAGGATCTTTGCAAGCGTCCAAAACATCTTTACGTCCTTATTCTTCCGTAACCATTTGTTCTAATTCACCAACTTCCGCAGTTGCCGCCTGGTGCGCTTCGGCGTCGGACTGCCAGTCCGACAGCGCGTCGCGCCCCGCTTGCGGCAATTGCGCAATCAACGACAGCGCCGTGTCCAGATCACCAGACTCCACTGCGACAGAGGCGCGCGACAGGACCGCATCGGGGTCATCGCCATCCCTTGGGGTGGTGGAACGCGCACCGGTCTGGGCACGCAGGAAATTGACCACCCGTTCCGCAGCGCTGTCAGCGGGTGCATCGCCAAGGCTGGCGCGGATGGCGGCGCGGGCGGCATCGGGGAAGCCGTCCTGCAACTGCTCCAGCGTTGGGATGCCCGTTGCGGCGTTGTCGCGCAGCACTGGTGCGGGGTCAAAACCGCCCTGCGCAATCCGCTCAAGCGCATCGCCGAAGGGCTGGCCGGTTTCCAGCGCCGCGCGCAGGCTGTCCAGCCCCGAACGCGCCAGTGCGGCGTCAATGGCGGCTTCCGCTGTGGACATGCGGTTTTCTGCCAGATCGCGCAGATCGGCCAGTTCCGCCTGCATCTGCGCCAGATCAGCCGCTATCCGGTCTTGCAGATCGCGCAAAACGGTGGCGCGGGTTTCGCTGTCACCCGCCAGCGCATCAATCCGCCCTTCCAGCGCGGCCAGCATATCCGCATCGGCCCCCGGACCGGACAGCGCAGACATGTCGCTGCGCAGATCGGCAAGTTCCGCCTGAAGCGGCGCAAGGTCGGGCATATCCGGCATGTCCTGCCGCAACGCAGAAAGTTCTGCCTGAAGCGCGGCCAGATCAGCCTGACCACTGCCCTGAGACGCGATCAGGAAATGCGCGCCATAGCCGATTGCCCCGGCCAGAACACCGCCCAGAAGCAGCGGCAGAATGCTGACTGTGGCGGCGGGGGCCGGTGTCGCATGCACCGCTGCGGGTGCGGGTTCAACAGGGGCAGTATCATGCGGGCTGGCGGGCCTGTCGCCCGGTGCGGGTGTATCATCAGACCTGGGGGTGTCGTCAGACGCGCGCGTATCACGTGGCGTATCGTCAGGCGCGGGGGCAACCAGTTCACCTGTCGCCGCCGCAGGTTCCGGCGCATCGGTCTGCGCGGTCGCGAATGGCGATTCTGCAGTCACTGGCGGGGTATCGGCCGTGGTGTCTTGCGGCAGGTCAGCGCCTGATGACGCATCCGCAGAATCATCAGGCGTGCGTGCGGCTTGCGTGCCCGCCTCCGGCATGCTGGCCTTGGGTTGTGTTTCAGGGGACTGGGCCGTTCCGGTGGCTTGGGGGGCGCTGTCATCGCTGTCGGTTTTTGTCTTGCGTGATCGCGGTGTCGTTCCCTTGCTGGTCGTGTTACGCGCCAAAATCCAACCCCCGCCTTTTACGCAGCCAATGCTGCAACTGCATCTGTACCAGTCACCTTATCGCGGCTTGTCCCCTTCCTCAAGTTCAGCCTGCAACGTGATCACGGCATCGCGCATTGCATCGGCGTCAGGGCGCGCAGCCACGTGAATACCGGCGCATTTTGTGGCACCCAGCGCGCCTGCACAGGCTTGCGATATGGCAATCACATGCAGCGCCGCCCTGTGCGGCACAGGCAGATTTGCCAACTCAGCGGCAAAAAGCCGCGCTGAGCGTGGCGAGAACAGCGGCACAACCACCGGCACAGGGTGCGACAACAGCGTGCGCGCCGCATCTGACAGCGCGCGGGCATGCTGGCGGTAAAGTACCGCATCACGCGCCGGAATGCCCGCCTTGACCAGTTCGGCCGCCAGCACCATCGCGGTATGGTCCCCACGCAGATGCAGGACCGGCGGTACCGGGCGGGCCGCCAGCAAGGCCGCGCGCAGCGACACCGCATCGCCCCCCGGCGCCTGATGAACCTGCGCAAACCCGGCCTGACGGGCGGCCTGCGCCGTGCGCGGGCCAACGCACCAGACCGGCAATTCGCACCCGCCCCCTGCCGCCCGCCATGCCGCAACCCCGTGGCGCGACGTGAAAACCAGCGTGCCCGCCCCTGCCAGCGCGTCCATGTCGGGCGCGCAATGGCTGATCTGCATCAGCGGCGCGATCACCACGGGCCACCGCCAGCCCGCCGCCATGACAAGTTGTGCGAAATCCTGCGCCGCCTGTTCAGGCCGGGTGAGTAAAAGCGTGGCAGTCATCGGGCCAAATATCCTTGAAACCGGCTGCGGGATTGTGCGCGCCTGCGCCAAGTGGTAGCGGGAAAGCATGCCCCATGGCAACCGGAGCAACCATGACCCCTGACACGCCCCTGACGGTTCTGGGACTGGAAAGCAGTTGCGACGATACCGCCGCAGCCGTCATCCGCCACGCGCCGCCCGCGCGCGCGGAAATCCTGTCCAATGTGGTTCTGGGCCAGACAGACCTGCACGCGGCCTTTGGCGGGGTGGTGCCGGAACTGGCCGCGCGCGCGCATGCCGAAAAGCTGGATCTGGCCGTGGAAGCGGCCCTTGAACAGGCCGGGCTGACACTGAACATGGTGGATGCCATCGCCGTGACCGCTGGGCCGGGGCTGATTGGCGGTGTGCTGTCGGGTGTCATGCTGGCCAAGGGGCTGGCGGCTGCGACCGGCCTGCCCATGATCGGCGTGAACCACCTTGCGGGCCATGCCCTGACCCCGCGCCTGACCGATGGGGTGGAGTTCCCCTATCTTATGCTGCTGGTCTCCGGCGGGCATTGCCAGTTCCTGATTGCCCATGGCCCCGACCACTTTACCCGCCTTGGCGGCACCATCGATGATGCACCGGGCGAAGCGTTTGACAAGACCGCGAAACTGCTGGCGCTGCCGCAACCGGGTGGCCCGTCAGTGCAGGCGCAGGCCGCCACAGGCAATGCCACGCGCTTCGCCCTGCCCCGCCCACTGATCGACCGCGATGATTGCAATATGTCCTTTTCGGGGCTGAAAACCGCTGTGCTGCGCACCCGCGATGGGCTGATCGCCGAACATGGCGGATTGCGCGCAAGCGACCGCGCCGACCTGTGCGCGGGGTTTCAGCAGGCGGTGGCGGATGTGCTGGTGGCCAAATCCCGCCGCGCACTGGCGCAATATATGGAACTATGCCCCGCCAGACCGGTTTTTGCAGTTGCGGGCGGGGTCGCGGCCAATACCGTGCTGCGCGCCGGGCTGGAAGGGCTGGCGCGGGATATGGGCCTGCGCTTTGTGGCACCACCGCTGGCCCTTTGCACCGATAATGCCGCCATGATCGCATGGGCGGGGCTGGAACGGCTGCGCATGGGCGCGCGTGACGACATGACACTGGCCGCACGCCCGCGCTGGCCACTGGACCAAAGCGCCGCCCCCATGCTGGGGTCCGGCAAGAAAGGGGCAAAAGCATGAGCGTTGCAATCCTGGGCGCGGGCGCATTCGGCACCGCACTGGCCTGTGCGCTGGGACAGGTCACGCTATGGACCCGCGATGCGGACCATGCGCGCGACATGGCGGATACGCGCGAAAACACCCGCCGCCTGCCCGGCATTCCCTTGCCCGGAGAGGTGCAGATCACCCATGATCTGGCCGGAATTGACGCGCAAACCCTGCTGCTGGCCATGCCGATGCAGGCCATGCGCGGCTTCTTGCACGACCATGGCACAGTCCTGCAAGACCGCGTTCTGGTCGCGTGCTCCAAAGGGGTTGATCTGGACGTGTTGCTGGGGCCTGTCGGCGTCATCCGCCAGAACCTGCCGGATGCGCGCGCAGCGCTGCTGACCGGCCCGAGTTTTGCACATGATATTGCGCGCGGGTTGCCGACCGCGCTGACACTGGCCTGCGAAGACCCTGAACTGGGCATGGCCTTGCAACAGGAATTGTCCACCAATGCGCTGCGGCTTTATCGCAATACCGATGTGACCGGGGCGGAACTGGGCGGCGCGCTGAAAAATGTCATCGCGATTGCGGCGGGCATGGTCATTGGCGCGGACATGGGCGAATCCGCGCGCGCCGCACTTATGGCGCGGGGCTATGCGGAAATGCAGCGGCTGGCGCTGGCGCTTGGTGCGCAGGCCGATACCTTGGCGGGGCTGTCGGGACTGGGCGATCTGATTCTGACCTGCGGGTCGGAAAAATCGCGCAATTTCCGCTATGGACTGGCACTTGGGTCAGGGGCGGAATTCGACACCACGACCACAGTGGAAGGGGCCGCGACCGCCCGCGCTGTTGCCCGTCTGGCGCAGGAACATGGCATCGACATGCCGATCACCCGCATGGTCGCGGCCATGATCGAAGGCTACCTGACCGTGACAGAGGCCCGCGATGCCCTGCTGGCCCGCCCCCTGACCGAAGAATAACCCATGGAGGAGAGAGAACATGCCGCTTTACATGATGGTCTGCACAGACAAACCCGGCGCGCTGGACATTCGCAAGGCCAACCGGCAGGCGCATCTGGACTATATCGCGCAGACCGGCTGCGTGCAGATGGCAGGCCCGTTGCTGGATGATGCAGGCGAAATGGCGGGATCGCTGATTGTACTGGACCTGCCCGACATGGCCGCGGCCAAGGCATGGGGCGCACAAGACCCCTATGCGGGCGCAGGCCTGTTCGAGGCCGTGCGCATTCAGGAATGGAAAAAGGTCATCGGCTGATGCGCTACTGGTTGATGAAATCCGAACCCGACGCCTTTGGCTGGGATGATCTGGTCGCCAAGGGGGCGCAAGGCGAAGAATGGGACGGGGTGCGCAATTATCAGGCACGCAACAACATGCGCGCGATGGAACCGGGCGACCTGGCGTTTTTCTACCATTCGCAATCCGACAAGGCAGTGGTGGGAATCTGCGAAGTGATCGCCGCGGCCCATCCCGACAGCACCACCGATGACCCGCGCTGGGAATGCGTGGATGTGCGCGCAGTCAAACCATTTGCGCGCCCTGTCACACTGGCCATGGTCAAGGATGACCCCCGCCTGCAGGATATGGCGCTGGTGAAAACGTCACGCCTGTCGGTGCAGCCGGTCACGGCGCAGGAATGGGAGATCATCTGCGATATGGGTGGGACCCGCGCGCAGGATTGAATCGTTCCGGCAGGATGAAATTCCTTATGTCCCGCAAAATGTGACCAGTTCAGGGGCATCGCGTGGGGCGGGGTGGGCATAGTCCTCTGCCCCGTCAATGGGGGTGAAGGGGGCCTGCACCCGCGCCAGAAGCGCCATGAACGGGCCCATGTCGCCGTCAGTGGCCGCATTCAGCGCCGCCTCCACCAGATGGTTGCGCGGAATATAAAGCGGGTTGGCGGCGGCCACACGGTCCGGTGTGTCGGCATCTGCGGCCGCACGATAAGACGCCAGCCATGGGTCAAGCCCTTCGGCATCATCAAACAGCGCGCGCAAGGCATGCTCATCGCCGCGCAGCGCATCCGGAAGCGCGCGGAAGAAGCCGGTGAAATCCACCCCCTGCCCCAGCCACAGCTGATGCATCCCGTCAATCAGCGCCGCATCTGGTGCCGCCAGCCCCAGTTTGCGCGCGAAAACACCCAGCCATGCGGCGCGGTAGCTGTCCTGTGCCTGCGCAATCACCTCTGTGGCACGGGCAATGGCGCGGTCCTCATCCGCGTCGATCAGCGGTAAAAGCGCCTCTGCCAGACGGGCAAGGTTCCAGAAGATGATCGCGGGCTGGTTGCCATAGGCATAGCGCCCCTGATGGTCGATAGAACTGAACACAGTCGCAGGGTCATAGCGGTCCATGAAGGCGCAGGGGCCATAATCAATGGTTTCGCCCGAAATCGTGGTATTGTCGGTGTTCATTACCCCATGCACGAAACCAAGCCCCATCCATTGCGCCACAGTCTGCGCCTGACGCGCGGCAACGCGGTGCAGGAACTGGACATAGCAATCGGGGGTGTCGGTCAGGTCAGGGTCATGGCGGGCAATGGCGTAATCGGCCAGCAGGCGCAGTTTCTGCGCATCCCCACGCGCGGCAAAGAACTGGAATGTCCCGACCCGCAAATGGCTGGCCGCGACACGCGCCAGCACCGCGCCCGGTTCCAGCCCGTTCTGGCGCAGCACGCGGTCGCCGGTGGTACAGGCGGCCAGTGCCCGGGTCGTGGGCACCCCCAGCGCGGCCATGGATTCCGATATCAGATATTCGCGCAGCACTGGTCCCAGCACCGCGCGCCCGTCGCCGCCACGCGCAAAAGGCGTGCGCCCTGACCCTTTCAGGTGAATATCCCAGCGCGCCCCGGTTTCGTCCAGCACCTCGCCCAGCAGGATCGCGCGCCCGTCGCCAAGCTGCGGTGAAAACCCGCCGAACTGATGGCCCGCATAGGCCATGGCCAGCGGCCGCGCGCTGCCCGGAAGGGCATGACCGGTCAGCAGGCCCGCATCCAGCGTGTCCGGGTCCAGCCCCAGCGTTCGCGCCAGCGCGTCATTGCGCAGCAGAATCTGCGGGTCGGGCCAGTCCTGCCCCTGCCAGGGCACATAAAGGCCCTGCAGATCGCGGGCATAGCTGTGATCAAGGGTCAGGGGCATGGCAGTATCCGTTCTTGGGTATCTTTATGTGACCTAAGCCCTTGGGCGGGGTTGATCCAGCCCCCCTTTGGGATGGAATGTATCAAGGGGAACTCCGGGCTTGTGGGCGCGTTGGGCCTGAAGCAGTCACCCAAAGGCGCGGAATCAAGGCCGCAGGCCGCCGCGCCATCGGCGGGCCGTCCCGCGGCCTGCCGATTACGCCAGTGTCAGTTCAGTCCTTGGATGCCGGAGTATTCCGCCTGCATAAACTGCATTCTTTGAACGTGGGATCGGCAGTCCCCGGCCCACCGATAGCGCGGGCTTGATCCAAGCGCGAACGTCCCCTTCAGGCAAAAACCACCCGCCAATGCGGATGTATCCCCCTGATCTGGCCCTGAACTATCCTTCCACCTGATCCAGATAGTCGCCATAACCTTCGGCCTCCATCTCCTCTCTCGGGATGAAGCGCAGCGATGCGGAATTAATGCAATAACGCAAACCACCACGGTCTGGCGGTCCGTCAGGGAACACATGCCCAAGATGGCTGTCACCATGGGTTGAGCGCACTTCGATCCGCGTCATGCCATGGCTGGTATCGTGCAATTCGGCCACATGGGCGGGGACAAGCGGCTTGGTGAAGCTGGGCCAGCCACAGCCCGATTCAAACTTGTCACTGGAGGCAAAAAGCGGCTCTCCCGACACGACATCAACATAAATGCCTGCGCGCTTGTTGTCATTATACGCCCCGCTCCAGGGGCGTTCGGTGCCGTTTTCCTGTGTCACATGATACTGTTCGGGCGTAAGGGATTCGATGATTTCGGGGCGGCGTTCATAGCGGGGCATCAGGCACTCCTGTAGCGGCATTATGACAGGGATATAGGCGCAGGCAGCGCGGTTTCCATCCTTTGCCCGCAGGTCGGCGGAATGTGCAGCCGCCGCGCCCCGCTTGGCACTGGATTTCCCCGCAACGCTGGTGCATAAGGGCGCAACGCCATGCGGCAACTGATGATGGGTGCATAATGAAATTCCTGCTTCGCTTCGTGACCTGGTGGAACTATTCAACGCTGAACACTGCCTTTTTCACCTGGCGCAATGGTGTCAAGGTCGGTGAAGATGAACAGGGCAATGTGTTTTACCGGTCACATGACGGGAAAAAGCGCTGGGTGATGTATAATGGCGAATCTGAAGCCAGCCGCATTGCGCCCGACTGGCATGGCTGGCTGCACCACACCTGGGACGAATTGCCGGATGAACGCCCGCTTGTGCGCAAGGACTGGGAAAAGCCGCATCAGGAAAACCTGACCGGCACGGCGCTGGCCTATGCCCCCAAAGGGTCCATCCGGCAGGCACAACCAAAGGCGCGCACTGATTACGAGGCATGGACGCCGGAGTGAATTTCGCACGGATCATCGCGCTGGTATTACGTAGCCTGCGCATGGCGCGGCGCACGCAGCGCCAGCGAACCCGTCCCAGACGTTAGCGCAGAGCTTATCCGCAGCCGGATCAGATGCGGTTGAAACAGCCCTTTTTTGGGGGGTGTTCCGGCCTGAACGGGGCGTTGGGATACGCACAAAGCCCGCGCCACAGGTCTGGCCGGGGTCTGCCGGTCCGGCGTTGTAGAAGTTCACTTTATGCAGGCGGCATACTCCTGAGTTCAAAGGCTTTGCGTGGCATCAGCGCAATCTGCAGGCCGCAGGACGGCCAGACCTATGGCGCGGGCCAGCCTCGCGGCCTTTGTTCCGCGCCTTGGGGCGTCACCCAAAAGGCCATATCCGACCAGCCCCGCATTTCCGCCTGCCGACGCGGCCGCGCCCCAACGCCCCCGCCACTGATCAAGCAAAGATGACCGTGAAACGCTGGCTTTCGCGCCGGACTTCATGCATAAGCCAGTTCCAACAGGACATATCCCAACGGGGCGCATGATGATATTCCGCGCAATCACGATTCTGGCGGCGACGACCCTCGCCATTCCCGCAGCACTGGCGCAGGGCATTGCCGTGCCCGGTGCCAGCGATCATATTTTGCGATCAGACGGCGCAATCCTGCGCGGGCTGGACCGTGTGGCGGGCACCACGATAGATTTTGACGCGCAACAGGGGCAGGAAACCCATATCGGGCATCTGGTGGCCAGCGTCAGGGAATGCCGCTACCCAGCGGATAATCCGGCATCCGAAGCCTATGCGTGGATTGACATCCATGACACCCGCGCCGATCAGATGTTGTTTTCAGGCTGGATGATCGCATCAAGCCCGGCGCTGAACGCACTTGACCATGCGCGCTATGATTTATGGGTTCTCAGATGCAAGACATCGTGAACTGCCGGTAGTGGCAGGCGGCGGATATCGGCATCTGCTTGCAACGCCGCTGCCAATGTACGGCGATAGGCGGCGCGCGGAATTTCGCGCCCACCCAGACTGGCCAGATGGTCAGTCAGATATTGCGTATCAAACAGCGTGAAACCGCAGGCGCGCAGATGGGTGACCAGATAGGCCAGCGCGATTTTCGACGCATCCTTGCGGCGCGAAAACATGCTTTCGCCGCAAAACACCCCACCAATCGCCACGCCATACACCCCGCCGACCAGTTCGCGCCCATCCCATATTTCCAATGAATGCGCATGAGAAAGCGCGTGTAATTCATTGAACAGGCGCATTATTTCTGAATTGATCCATGTCACGTCGCGCGCCGCGCAGCCCGCCATGACACCGGCGAAATCATGATCAAGCGTCACCTGAAACGGCATTGTCCGGATGCGCCGCGCCAGCGAGCGCGACAGATGAAACCCGTCCAGCGGCAGAACCCCGCGCAGGACGGGATCAAACCAGTAAAGCCGGTCATCGTCACGGCTTTCGGCCATGGGGAAAACACCCTGCCGATAGGCCTGAAGCAAGTGCTGCGCTGTCATTCGCGGCTGCATGTCACGGTCAGAATTCCGCCGCGCGGGCCTCATGCGCCATATGGTCCAGCACGGCATTGACGAATTTCTGTTCGCGGCTTTCGGGAAAGAACGCCCCCGCCAACGCCACGAATTCGCTGATGACCACCCGCGCAGGTGTCTGCGCATTCAGCAATTCGGCCCCTGCGGCACGGAAAAGCGCGCGCAATGTGGGGTCGATCCGGGCAATGGGCCATTTGGCGACAAGCGCGCGGTCGGTCATCTGGTCAATCGCGCCCTGACGGTCGACTGCGGCATCCACCAGACGGCGGAAGAAGTTGATGTCAGCCTCTGCCCAGGTTTCTTCTTCGGTTTCAGCACCGATGCGGTGGGCCTCGAATTCGCGCAGGGTTTCATCGACGCCGCGATCAGACGCTTCCATCTGGAACAGGGCCTGCACTGCGTAAAACCGCGCAGCCCCCCGCAGGGCGCGCTTTTCTTCGACTGTCGGGGATTTCTTGTTCGCTGTCATGATCATGCCACCGGATTTCCGTTGCCGCCCGCAATGTCGAATTCCGCGCGTTCGGGCAGGAACCCCACGGACCGTTTCGCGCCCCCCCAGCGCCGTGCCAGCGCGATCAGGTGCAGCGCCGCCGCCGCCGCGCCGCCGCCCTTGTTCTGGCCATCCGCATCAGCGCGGACCACGGCCTGATCACGGTTTTCCACAGTCAGAATACCATTGCCCACGCAGGCCCCCTGCAGCCCCAGCAGCGCAATCGCGCGGGAACTGTCATTGCAGACCGTATCATAATGCGTGGTTTCCCCGCGAATGACACAGCCCAGTGCCACGAACCCGTCGAAATTCGACATGCGGAACGCCTGCCCGATGGCGGTCGGCACTTCCAACGCGCCGGGCACTTCGATTGTGTCATGACTGCCGCCTGCGGCTTCAATCTCCGCCCGCGCGCCGGCCAGCAATTGATCGGCGATATCCTTGTAGTATGGGGCCACAACGATCAGCAGTTTCGGTGCGCGGTCAAATTCCGGGCGCGGCAGGGTGTAATGGGTTTCATGTCCGGCCATGTCAGGCGCCTTTCGAAATCTTGCGGGTGCCCGCAATGGACAGGCCATAGCCATCCAGCCCCACCACGCGCGGCGTTGCCGAATTTGTCAGCAGGATCAGGTCGTGCAGCCCCAGAGATGACAGGATCTGCGCGCCCAGCCCGTATTGGCGCAGGGTGTGGGGCGAACTATCGGCCGTGGCCATTTTCATATGCGTATCGCGCAGCAACACAACAACACCACGCCCCTCATCCCCGATCAGGCGCATGGCATCGGAAAATTCATCCGCGCGACCCGCGCCGCCGGTGCCCACCATGTCCAGCAGCGGATCAAACGCATGCATGCGCACCAGAACCGGGTCAGGGGTGGTGATGTCGCCCTTGATCAGCACGACATGTTCGGCCCCCTGGGTGGTGTCGGAATAGACACGCATGACCCACTCACCCCCGAATTCGGACGTGATGGTGCTTTCTTCCATCACCCGCACAAGGTTGTCATTGCGGCGGCGATAGGCAATCAGGTCCGAAATCGTGCCGATTTTCAGCCCGTGTTTCTGCGCGAAAGCCACAAGGTCCGGCAGGCGGGCCATATCGCCGTCTTCCTTCATCACCTCGCAGATCACGCCGGACGGGTTCAGCCCGGCAAGGCGCGAAATATCAATAGCGGCTTCAGTATGGCCTGCGCGCACCAGCACACCGCCATCGCGGGCGCGCAGCGGAAACACATGGCCGGGGGTGGCAATATCAGCGGCCCCTTTGGCGGGATCAATCGCCACAGCCACAGTGCGCGCGCGGTCATAGGCGGAAATCCCGGTGGACACACCTTCGCGCGCTTCAATGGACACAGTAAAGGCGGTTTCATGCCGCGATGAATTGCTGGACGCCATCAGCGGCAGGCCCAGTTGGTCAATGCGTTCGCCGGGCAGCGTCAGGCAGATCAGCCCCTTGCCATGGGTCGCCATGAAATTGATCACCTCTGGCGTGGCCATCTGCGCGGGGATCACCAGATCCCCTTCATTCTCGCGGTCCTCGTGGTCCACAAGGATGAACATGCGGCCCTTGCGGGCCTCGTCGATGATCTCTTCGGTGGTCGAGATGGCATCGCGCCAGTTCTGCTCGACCTCGCCGGGGGTTTCATAGGTCATGGCGGGCTATCCTTCACTTCGGTATCTGGCCAGATAGCCCAAAGCAGGCGGCGGGAAAAGGGGCAAAGGGGCATTCGCGACGCTACGCAACGCACGCCCTGCTAGGATGATATTTGCCTGCTACTGGCAGATTTGCACATCCCACGGATTTGCAACAGGTGCCCCATGAAAACCATCCCCCAGCTTGCTGCGGAAATCGTCGCCCGCGAAGGCGGCTTCGTCAATGACCCAGATGATCCCGGCGGGGCCACGAATTTCGGTGTCACCATCCACACGCTGCGCCGCCTGCGCCCCGGTGCCCGCGTGGGGGTGGAGGATGTGCGCGCCCTGACCCGCGAACAGGCGATCGCAATCTATGTGGAACATTATTTCACCCGTCCGCGCATTGCGGACCTGCCCGAACCGCTATGGCCCACTGTGTTTGACATGTATGTCAATGCGGGCGCGAATGCTGTGCGCATATTGCAGCGCTTGCTGGCCGATATGGGGCTGGATCTGGCCGCAGATGGCGTGATCGGCCCGCAAACCATCGCAGCGGCGCATCGCGGCTATGACATGGCGCCGTCGCATCTGGTCGACGCATATGGCATTGCGCGGCGCGATTATTATTACCGCCTTGCCGACCAGCGCCCCGCCAGCCGCAAATTCGCGCGCAGGCGCGATGGCGGCAAGGGCGGCTGGATCACCCGCGCCGAGGAATTCATCAGCGCCCGCTTTCACCTGTCGGATGCACAGCATCGTGAACGGGTGCGGGGTTGGGGATGACGGTGTGGGGAATCCCAAAGGCGCGGAACAAAGGGCGCAGCCCGCCGCGCCACCGGTGGGCCGTCCCGCGGCCTGCCGGTTTCGCTGGCGTTATGCCAAGACTTTGAACTCAGGATTGTGCCGCCTGCATAAAGTGAACTTCTATATCGTGGGACCGGCAGACCCCGGCCCACCGGTGGCGCGGGCTTTGCACCTGCCCCACCACCCCCCTCAGACCAGACTGCCCCCCGACCTCCGACTCTCAAAAGGATAAATCCGATGATCCGTTCCCTGTTCGGCCTGCTGTTTGGCGGCGCACGCGAAGCCCGCGCATTAGGGCAAACTGTCACCTCTGTCGCCGAAGTCTTCCGCCCCAATGCGACCCGCGCCATGGAACTGGGCCATGATGCCTATAAGGCAGCCCATGCCAGCCACACAGCGGAATTCCAGTTCGGGCGCGGCGGCTGGTTCGATTCGGCGGTCAACGGGCTGAACCGCCTGCCCCGCCCGCTGCTGGCGCTTGGCACATTGGCGCTGTTTGTCTATGCCATGGCCGACCCGGACGGGTTTGCCCTGCGCATGCTGGCATTATCGGCAGTACCCGAACCGTTATGGTGGCTGCTGGGTGCGGTTGTGGCCTTCTATTTCGGCGCACGCGAAGCGCATCATCTGCGTTGCACCAGACCGGCAGCCCCTGCCCCCATGGCCATATCGCGCCAGTCAGCCGATGCCACACCGCAACATCATGACAGCGCGGCCAACCCCGCCTTGGCGGAATGGAAAAAGGGCAACGCCTGAATGTCAGCGCCCGTCACGACCCCTGTTTCAGGAAATCCTCTTCCTCGCCCGTCACATCGATGCCAAGTTCCTCCAGCCCGTTTTCCAGATGTTCCGGCAGATGCGGCATTCCCATCAGGTAATCCGCCGTGGGGGTTGTGGCTTCGGTCATCGCCGTCGCCACGGCTTCGTCGTAATCTTCGGGTTCAAACGCCCCCCGTCCGACCCATGCAACCGCTGTCAGGCTGGCCTGCTCATCTTCATTCAGCCCATCAATGAAGGCATGCACCTCTGCCGCGCCAGCTATCCCTTCGCGGGCCAGATAGATGATGTGAACGACCTTGCGCGGGCTGATGGCAAGCATGGCAACCTCCTGTGGATCATGTCAGGAGTGTCGCGCAAAGGGCGTCATGTTGCAACAGCTATCGATGGCGCGCAGCAAAACCACGCCGCGGAATGCGCAATGCCCGCGCACGGGCCTGTGCGCGGGCAAACACCCGCCGCGCCGACAGGTGCGCGCGGGTGCTCCCGTGGGGCAGGCAGGGGGCGGCCCCCGGCCCCCCCCCCCGGGCCCCCCCCCCCCCGGCGGGGCGGGCCGAGCGCCGGGGGGGGGCGGGGGGGGGGGGGGGGGGGCCCCCCCCCCCCCCCCCCCCCCCCCCCACCCCCCCGATGCGTCGCGCGAATTCAGCTCAACCCCGCCCAATGCGGCGCATGCGGATCGCTCAGCCGCTGGTTGATTGCCGCAAGATCCGGCATGCCAGAGGGCCGGGCATCCGGGTCATGCCGGTCATAGCCGAACAGTTCGAAATCCCAGCGATACAGCTCCTGCATCAGATGCAGGCTCAGATCATCGAAATATGCGGATACCGGCACCGCAGATGCCGGGCTGCTGTTGAATCGCGGTATCCTGTCCGGCCGCCGCCCCTGCGGGATCTGCGCCAGCACCGGCACAATCCCGCTGTCCCAGTCCTCAATCCGGAACAGATGGCTGAAGGCCACACCATTCAACGTGACCGACCGCAAATGTTGCGCCTGCGGCGTCCAGTGCCGGTCAAACCAGAATCGCTGCCGGAACACATGCGCATCGCGCACAAACAGCAAAAAACGCCGGAATGCCGGCACAGGGTCCGCCCCCTCGCGCAGATCAGCGCCATAGCGTTCCCACAGCACCTGGCGCAAGGTCCCGCGATAGGGTTTGCCATCGCGTTGCAGCATGCAGATCTTCTCATGAAACGTGGACAGAATACGCGCGAAAGGGTTGCGCAGCGCCGAAAACACAAAGGCCTGCCCCGCAAGCGCAGGCCCCATCAGATCCGGCGCGAAGGGCCATTTGACAACACCCTGCACGGCATCATGAATATCGCCCCCGGAAAACCTGCCATGATCGGCATGATAGAGCAGTTGCGCCAGGCTCGAACAGGCCGCTTTCGGGACTTCACGGTAGACCAGACGCCCCCCGCAGGCCAGCCAGCACCCCTCATATTGCGCTGGGGCAAGGTCCATCCCGCTTGCATGTTCCATCATCTGCCGCCTGCCTGTTTTCAGGGGTGCCCTTCCACCCCGATCTGGCTTACCTTGCGCGCCAGACCCATTCATTGCAAGAGGATGCGATGCCCTATATCTATGACGATCAGAACATCTTTGCCAAAATCCTGCGTGGCGAAATTCCCTGCAACAAGGTGCTGGAAACCGAGCATTCGCTGGCCTTCACCGATATTGCCCCCAAGGCACCGCATCATGTGCTGGTCATCCCCAAGGGGCCATATGTCTGCCATGATCATTTCGCAACTGCCGCATCAGAGGCCGAAATCGTGGATTTCACCCGCGCAATCGGTCAGGTCTGCGCGAAACTTGGCGTCACCCCTGGCGCGGATGGCAATGGCTACCGGCTGATTTCCAACACCGGCAATGATGGCGTGCAGGAAGTGCCGCATCTGCATATGCATATTCTGGCAGGGCGCAATATCGGCCCGATGGTGATGATCCGCGACTAAGAAACGGCCTTGACGCGGGGGGCCAGACTGCGTATCCGCTACGGCCAGAGGCGAGTTGGCGGAGTGGTTACGCAGCGGATTGCAAATCCGTGTACAGGAGTTCGATTCTCCTACTCGCCTCCAGAACTTAGCAGAATTTGCCGGTTCTGGTTTGCACATTCATGCTCGGTCACGTTCTGTCCCGCCTGCCCTGCGTTTCCCTCGCGCGCGCTTTCTGGCGGGCTTGCCTTGGGTGTTGTCACGCGCCAGTCCTTCAGCGTACCTTTCTTTGTCCAGCTCGGGATCAGACCCCGGCGCGCGCATGGGAATGCACCATCCCGGAGAACGTAAACCTCCTGGGTCGGCTTGATGTTGTAGCGCCTTGGAAACGGATTGATCTTGATTTCACTCAGCTCGGATTCAGTCCCGCGCAGACTGGCGTCGATGTAGCGGCCACACATGCATGAACGTTGGATCGCCGCGTTCACCGGTTCCATCAGCCAACGCCTTCGTCAATCCAGACGGTTGCATGGCTGGTTGGAACGTATCTCTGGCTGCTCACTATTTGCGGTGGGACTGCGGCTTATCCTCATGGAGCGCCCGCAGGATGCATTCACTCGACCACAGACAGGAACGGCAGCTCCCTCCCGCATTGCTGCCGCAAATGCTCCGGTTGAGCGTCAACGCGAAGAGCCCTGAGCGGTTGTTGCTTCTCCGCCATGCCAGAAGGGCGCTGGATGTGCGCACTCTGCGAAGAAATTCGTCGCCGCTGTTTCCGTGCGGAACCGTTGGTGCCACTAGTCTTTGGTGCGCTTATTCAGTTTGACCATTGCAGGTTCTATGAATAATCCACCACTTCGATCTCGATGCCATTTGCTTCGACAAAGTAAAACCGGCGTCCCGGCTCGTAGTCATGGACTTCTCCGGGCCGAAACCCGGCCGCCTTAACCCGAGCTTCGGTCGCGTCAAGATCATCGACAACGACCGCTATGTGATTCAGAGCGCCGCGTGTCCGGTAGCTATCCTGACGCAGTTCATCCGGGTTCCCGTAGCTGAATAGAGCCAGGTAAGAGGTCTCGTCGCCCACATGGACAGTTCGGCCTGTTGTCATACCCGGACCGGACCAACGCACTTTCCAGTCAAACAATTCACATAGCACCGCCGCCGTTGCATCCGGGTCCGCCACCGTGATGTTCACATGTTCCAAACGCGCCATTTTAACCTCCCACCTGTTCCCGGCCTTGGACATTCCGGCCGGGCTTGCCTTCGATAATCTCCTGTGTAATTTCTAAAGTTAACTTTAGGTCAAGGAGAGATTTGCATGCGTCAAGGCATTGCTATTGGTGAGCTTGCCGAGCGGTCCGGCCTCGCTGTTTCGGCCATCCGGTTTTACGAGACCCATGGCATCGTGCAGCCGCTGCGCAATCAGGGCGGGCACCGCCGCTACGGCAAATCCGACCTCAGGCGACTTTCCTTTGCCATGATCGCACAGCAATTGGGCTTCCCCTTGGCCGAAATCGCGCGGCATCTGACGGCTCTTCCCGCCGACCGTGCCCCAGACCGGCAAGATTGGGAACAGATCGCCACCGGCTTTCGCGCTGAGATTGCAACACGGATCGCGGCGCTACAGAAGCTTTCCGATACGCTTGACGGCTGTATCGGCTGCGGATGTCTGTCGCTTGACCGCTGCGCATTGTACAACCCTAAGGACAGCGCTGCCCGAAATGGGAGCGGTCCACGGTATCTGATGGGCGATGCACCTTGATCGTCAGTCAGCGGCCACTTGCACGGAAGTCCGCGAACCGAGATTTCACATCCTGTTGCAGTTTCAGCGCGTGACGCGTTCCTCTCGCCGAACGCGACTGTTCGCCCTCCAACACCATTGCGATGCAAAATCTGTGCTCTACGGCCATCAATCCCGAGGCAGCCTCGCCGTCTGCTGCGTCCCGCCTTTCTGCCTGCCCAAACGACAGCAACCGCTGGGACTGATAAGGTCGCTTCCGCCCGAGGAAGAAACACATGGCTTTTGCCCAAGTTCGCGTCGCTTGGAGTCCTTTGCGGACGACGGGCAGTGTTCTTCCTGTGCCCGCGATTCACCCTATGTGCGCTGTATTAATTCAGATCATGCTTCCCAAAAGCGGCCCTTCGTGACGCAACTAATATCCGGCATATTGGAACCGCTTTCGGGCTAGCGCAGATACGTCGACATGCGCTACTGTGCTGTAGAATTACATTCGATGCGAGGACTGCTCTTGCAGGTTTTCTATTCTTGGCAAACCGATGTTGACCGAAAGATCAACAAGAATTTTATACACGACGCTTTGGTTGCTGCGATCAACGAAATCAGCGCCGACATAGGCATCTCCGAGGCTGCTCGCGCGGAAAGCCAGATCACCTTGGATCAAGATACTCAAGGAATCCTCGGCTCGCCATCTATCGCGGAAACGATCCTTAAAAAGATTGCCGCCGCCGATGTGGTTGTTCTAGACGTGTCATTAATAGCGTGTGGGCGAGAAGAAAAGCGACACATCAATAGTAATGTGGCAATCGAACTTGGCTATGCTTTGGGTAAGAGAGGTCACGAACCCTTACTAAAAGTCATGAATACGCATTATGGCGACTTTGACAAGCTCCCGTTCGATCTGAGGGACAGACGTCATCCGGTGGCATACTGCCTATCACCAGACGCAACGAAAGTGCAGATCGAAACAGAGAGGAAGAACCTGTCTAGAAAACTGAAAGCAATATTGGCGGAGTATTTGCAAAATTTAAGCTCTGCACCAGTAATTGAACTGAACAAACACGAGCCAACATCTAGTAGTTTCGTCGAAACAGCATTTTGGCCGCAGAATGCACCCATAGCAAAAATATATCAGCAAGATGAACCGATGTTTTGCGAGTCGAGTCGCCTTGTTTCCATACGTGTCATACCCGCACATGCTCAAGACAAACTTACCCAATTGCAGTGTCGCAATATGGTAAAAAACTGCCCACCATTGTTGTATGAAGATAGCTATTCTAGTTCAGTAAACGAGTGGGGTGCGCTTACATATTGCAAATATGAAGGTACAACTAGTATTTTATCCGGCACCCAAATACTCAAGAACCGCGAAATCTGGATGTTCGCGAGGGGAATAATATTTCAGGTGACAGATAACGGTCCGGACAACGCGCGATGGTTTACCAATGACCACCGTCTTATGAGGTATATTCCTGACGCTATCGAAAATGCAATCAACCTTTGTAGCGAATTAATCGTTGGTTCTGCCGAGATACGCTTAACAGCCGCAGATCTTTCTGGCGTAGCAGTAAAGTCTGGAGAAAGATTCCACCCTCGTAATCACGAAATATCGGAGAAGGTCATAGAGATACGACGGGAGATAGATTCATCTCTGGCTCCAAATGAACTGGCATTCGAGTTTGCCCAGAAAGTTTACGCCGAAGCTGGCGTTAACCTTCCTTCAGGCTGACAGGCGGCCATCTTTCATGTCTTTGTAACGCTGTCGTCCAGCATATCGGAAAGCCGAAAGGCTGGAGATGATTGGCAGATTATCTGATTTTTCAAGTGAGCTTGTTAGGGCGAAGACGACGCCGCTCGACAGCACAGCGACCGTCCGCACCGTCCCGCATAGCTGTCGTTATGCGCGCGTATCCAGAGCGTAGCACACCGGCAGGCGAATGACCCGCCCGCCGATATCGAAGCAAGCAGAGCGCTACTGAATGACGTATTGCTGCCCGTCGATCGCGCAGATATTGACTTCGTATTCCTCGTATTCGTCGCCATCTGAGAAGACGTATTTCAGATCCCAGCTGCAACCATATCCGGCACTGTCCAGCGTGATAACCACAGTGTTTCCGTCGGTGATGCGGCCTTGCAGTACGTTTGGCCCCCATGAGCTTTCGTTCGACGGACCCGCATGGACACCGGTGATCGTGTAGCCGGTCTGGTTGACCATCTCGAAGGAGCCTCCGGCAGCCGGGAAGGCCAGGCAAACCACGAAAGCTGCGCCGAGCGGTGTAAGGTAATTCTTCATGCAATTTTCCTTTCAAGGAAAATCCTGCCCCAGCGACCCATGATTGAATCGCTGTCGTAAAACAATGCCGTCATTTCCGAAGTGGCCTATCGGCTGGCGTTAAGTTGTCTGATTTCGGCGACTGGTCAAGTCTATTTCTCTCCAGGCGCCGCCTGGCAGAAGCGCCCTCTCGTTCCGTTGCTGGTTGCTTGCGCCAATGATGGGGCGGGCGGCTGCGTTGCGGCGCTTCCACCTACCGTTCCGGGCATGTACGCAGAAATCCTTTACCCGTGCGGCATCATTGGCGTGGAGGGCGGAGCGCCGCCTGACAGAGCTGCGGCATCGCGTCCGCAGAAAATAGTAAAAGCTGCCAGTCCCTCTATTTGCTTCGACCGAGGGTAGTGCGCGTTTGTGATCATCCGCGCGGTGTGCCCGAAGCAGTGTGGTGTTCTTTGGTGCTAAATTGCGCACGGTGTCTGAGCCGTCGGCGCATTTCTGCTTGCAGACTGTGCCGGGTCAATTAAATTCGCCTTAAGGTTTAGTATCGGGCGTATTTGATGAATAAAGCGTTTTCTCAAGTCTTTCGTATGGGTCAGTTAACGACCTCTCTTGGTCCGGATGTGCTGGCGCTGATGCGCTTTGAGGGTGTCGAGCGGTTGAATGATCTGTTCGACTGGCAGGTCGAGTGTCTGGCCGCCAATGATGACATCGATTTCGACGCGCTGATCGGCACCCATGCCACTGTCACCCTGCATGACCGCCAGGTTGAGCGTCATTTCGACGGTATCGTGACGGAAGCCCGCTGGATGGGCGCGGGCGAGAACGGGCATCGCTACCGGTTGCGGCTGCAGCCCTGGTTCAAGCTGGCCAGCCTGCGGCGCAACCAGCGGATTTTCCACAACCTGAGCGTGATCGAGATCCTCACGGAGCTGCTCTCGGCCTATGGTGATGCGGGCGCGCTGGTGGTGGCCACCTCTGCCGAGTATCCGGAGCTGGAATACACGGTCCAGTTCCGCGAAAGCGACATGGAGTTTGCCACGCGGCTGATGGAACGGCACGGAATATCCTATTATTTCCGGCACGAGGCTGGCGCGCATAGCATGGTGCTGACGGATTGCGTGGATGTGCATGACAGTATCGGGCGGCGCTGATGAGGTTCATCATGTTCATCCTGCGCTCACTGATGGATTTGAGCGGGCAGATCATAACAGTCCTCGGCTTCATGATGCTGCTGGGCGGGCTTGTGTCCGGCATCTGGATCGGCGCGCTGGTGGGCGTGGTGATGATGATCGTCGGGTTCTTCCTGCTGCGGAGTATGGACGAGCGGTGATCTTGCGCTCGATACGCGTCACCTGTTTCCAGGAGCGCCCAGAGGGTTAAGATCATCAACCAACGGAATGGTCCTGATCCCCCGCAAGCCGCGATGGCCGATCCTTCCGACAGAGTGGCGCAACAACAGGCCAATCAAGCGTTGCATCGGACTATCGCGGAAACTGACGAGAGGATTATGCGCATGCAAAGGATGCCCGAACGCAAGCCCCCCCTCGCCGATGTGCGCGGCCCGCAAACGGCGATGGTGGTGGGCGCTGAAGGCGAAGAGATCGACTGCGACGAATACGGCCGCATTCTGGTGCGCTTCCACTGGGACCTCAACAAGGCTAATTCGATGCGCTGCCGTGTATCGCAATCCTGGGCGGGTAATGGCTGGGGCGGCATGGTGATCCCGCGCGTGGGCATGGAGGTGGTGGTGGAGTTCCTCGACGGTGACCCCGACCAGCCACTGGTGACGGGATGCGTCTATAACGGGCGCAACAAGGTGCCGTATGAATTGCCGGAGCATAAGACGCGCAGCACCTTCAAGACGGACACCCATCAGGGCACGGGCTTCAACGAGCTGCGGTTTGAGGATGAGAAGGGGCGCGAAGAAGTGTTCCTGCATGCGCAGAAGGACAGGAATGAGAAAGTCCGCAACAATCATACGGAGCGCATCGATAAAAACTGGGTGCAATCGGTTGGCAACCACAAAGTCATCGAAGTCGACGGGAATCATAGTGAGGCCGTGCATGGCAGTATCATGCTGCATGTCGGCAAGAGTGGCAAAGGCCGGGTTCTTAACTCGTTGAGCCGAACCCTGTCGCAAGGAATTGGAAAGATCGCAGCAACACTTCCGGTTCCCGGTCTGCGGGATACCGGGTCGGGAACATTCTCTCTCTTCGCAGATGCCGCGATTTCAGAAACAACGCCAGGTGTGAAATCGCAGATCATCGGCGTAAGCAAATCCGTGCAGGTTGGCAGCACTTTGGTTGAACAGGCTGGCAACTCTATCCAACTTGTTTCCGGGTCGCAAATGTCCATCGATGCGGGGGACACGGTTACTGTCACCAGCGGGAATGAGATTGAAGTCCGGGTCGGGAAAGCTGAGTTGAGAATGACAGCGGATGGTTTCATCAGGCTCAAAGGGGACACGCTCTACCTCGATTTTGAAAACGGTGTCGAGGTCGAGGGCGGCAAGGAAATCAAGATGTCGGCTTCAAAGATTAATCTGAATTGAGGGAACGGTGATGGCTAGAGTTGTAAAAATCGCTTTATTCTTGGTGCTTGGATTGGTTGCCTTAGCAGTAGCCCTAGGGGAGTTTGCTAGGTATCGAATACAACAGAGCGCTCAGCGCGGCGAGGTGATATCGCCTTCGGGTCGGCTGGTGTGCTCAGAGCAAGCACATATGGAGTATTTTCGCCTTACACCCCTCATCGGAGCCAATATAGGGATGTCAACCCTGGAAAGCGCAGAGGATGTTGACCGTCTTTTGGCCGCATTTGACGCGCTCGAACTTGAAGGGCCGGAAACAATCCATGTTGCCGCGCATATCCCGACCGGTAACACCTATACCTACACTTGCGAAGAAGAACGATGCACTGGGGGCGAGTGGGCCCGCGCATGGTCCGAATGTGGCGAATCGACGCTCGGCGTGGATTTGGGACAGCACTGTATAGATTTAGCAGTGCGCTTTCGTGAGCAAGATTACTGCCTGATCGCACCGTTTCAGGGGGAACAATGAGCAATACATTTCCATTCGGCAATGATCTTAATCAAGCTGAATCTTGGTTGGGTCATATGAATGCCAAGTCTCTCAATTGGCGCGTCTATTATGATGGCGGGCTTTCACTCATATGTGGGTATCATAGCTTTATTTTCCTTGGGCTGGATAGTTTGACAATTGGCATTGCGAATTTGCTGGCGGAAATTCCATCGCTATGAGTGCTAAGCGGATAGACTTGAATTGAGGATCAGAGAATGAAAAAAAGAGCAACGCTTTCGATTTCCATGGCGGTTATATTTGCGTTGGCAGTCACTTATTTTTATGCTGCACCAAGAATTGACGATGCGACAGCGCAGACATCAGATAGATTAGGAGATTGCTCACCACAGAGATGGGCAGAGTATGTCGATATCAGCGCAGACGCCGCCCCAATTCGGTTCGGTGGTACATCTCTTGATTTCGGACCGGGCGCTTACGAGCGGTTTCGACAAGCGTTTGCCGCGCTCACATTGACACAGGATACAACGTACCTGGTGGCAGTAGATATAGAAACCGGTGAACTTTTTCCTGTTCCCTGCGATGATGAACTCTGCACCAGCCATGAAGCCAATGAGCCTGATATGACGTGCCTGAAGGATGGTCATTCGGGTTGCACCACAATCGCTCTGGTATTCAAAAACGAGGCGTTCTGCCTTGCGTATCCAAGGAACTGAAAATGGCGATGAGTTTTCCTTTTGGTCAAGATTGGACGTCTCGCGATAGATGGCTTGCTGGGCCAAATGCGAAGAGTCGAAGATGGACAATCTCTTATGAGGGGAACTTTTCACTTGGTTGCGGATACCATAGCTTTATCTTCTTAGGTTTCGACTCACTTAGTATTGGGATCGTTTCATTGAGCGGTTGCAGCCCCTCGGTTGGTTTTCCTGTCGGCAGGCTCCTTGGCCGGTTGAAGCCCTCGCATGCGCGACGCATTGAACATACATGGGAAGGCAGCGAAACACTGAGAGGCGTTGATGGGCACTTTGATTTACAGCGTATTCAGGCCGGATATGGCAGCGGAATGGCACTCTACGCGAAAATGCAAGAGGCTATTCCACAGCGGATGATTGCCGCAGAACCATTTTCTTTTAATGATCTTGCAGGCCAAACTGGTGCGGTCTCTGGTGCCGAAGTGGAAGTAATAGCATCTGATTCCCTCTATTACATTGAAGCAACACGAGGGTTGGGCGGTCCTTTTATATTTGGCCCTCAGCATATCGCAAATTCTGGAGGAGGGTTAGTTTCAGCATCAATTGGTGGTTTGGTCGGATGGTGGTCTATTGAATCATGTTTCAATCTCTATACTGAGTTATCGCGCAGGACACTTTATGATGATGATATTTCTGAGATTGGAGAGTGCATTCGACAGGACTCGTTCCCGGCATATGACCAGCCTTATCGTCAGATCCATGGAGCACATCCCGCTATTCAGGAGTTGCCTCCGTTTGGTTGCGCATCCGATTTGTCGGCAGATCTTTTCGATCCAGCCTCAGTCCTGCAGCAATATCAATAAGAAAGTATACTTTGTTGATACATGGAAGACCGAGCATTGTCGGACTGAAACAACACTGTTGATGGCATGGTCAACCATGCATTCTTTTTGGGATATCGCTCCCGTCCGCGCAATCTCGGCCCGGCAATCAATGGCACAGAACACGCCTTTTCACACATGTCTAGCTGGGTATGCTGTGAGCCCACAAAACAAGGGCCCTCCGAGATGTCAGAACATCCCCCTGACAACTTGTGTTATGATCGCAAACGGGGCGCGGACTGCGACGCAGTTCGGCGTTGCTAAGGGAACCAGCGTGCTTTTGGGGCCTGTAGGTGGGTTATCGCTAGCTAGCGTGAATTTTATACTCGCAACGACTGGCGCAGTAATTCGGGCAATCGACAATGGTGCAACAAGCTTTGCTGAGGTCGTGGTGGCAGCCGGACTGGGTTACAGCGACCCCCAACTGGCGTAAACTGTCGCTCACGAAGTTGCTCGGCTAGATATTAGTGGTGATAACTATGATATTTCCGACGAACGAGAGGAATTTCTGCTTGACGTTTTGCGTGGCGTACTGCGTTGCATCCGCAATCCTTCCGAATATATGAACACGAATGAACAGCGTGCATTCGTTGTACCTGTTGGACCGGTTTCTTCATCCCGTCCACACGGTGTAATGGGAAATATTCCGGTGGGCTATGAAACCAATGCGCTGGATGTGATCAGCGACGAAACAAACTGGCTTAGGAGGTGATTCATGAAAAGAACGCTTTTCCATATTACAGATGGAATTGCGATCATACTGAGTTGCTATGGCTCAGCTATGGTTACGCTAGCGCTGGGTGGGTGGTTTTCTTCTTTGCTTGAAAAAACACTTCCAATGGCTGATAGCTCTGACGTGATGATCTTTGGGACTTTTTTATTATTTTTCACAAGTAGCGGTGCTATTTATTGGATTTGGTGGCGGTTCAGCCCGTTCAGTTTACGAATGCTGGGAGAAAACAAGATTGAGCATGACGAAAGGTTGAGTTTTTCAAATAAGTCAAAGAGGTTTTTCGCTATAATACTTATGTTGTTATATTCATGCATTTTTTCAGTTTTTTTCCTACTTCTGTTAATTGGGCCCATACCGTGGCACCGAGGCAACCTATTCGTTTTTGGCTATTTTCTTTTATTTGTTTCGTCGAGCGGGTTAATTTTTTGGCTCTGGTGGCGTTTCAGCCCCTTCAGTTCGCGAAAGCTGCGAGGCAAGGATGACTGAGCAATACGAACAAGGTGCTGTCTGCCTTAACAACGGCATGACACTGCCATATGTGTGGGTATCGCTTCATCTTAATGCTCGCCTGGAAATACAGCTTTTGAGCGAACCACGCGTGTCAAGAGAAAGGGACCGATTCGCACAGGAAATCGTCACGCTATTGAAGGGTTTTGAAACGGTTGAGGCAGAGCACTGGATACGTTTTTGCACGGCTGCGGGCCAGACGACTTACGGCGCTGTTGCGCAGTCTTGGTGCAAGGGCGCAACCCTTGCGCAAGTCCTCGACGGCGGGCGCGCTGTGTTGATCATGAAACCAGATGGGACGATTACACTGAACGGACACTCACTCTCCATCGGCCAGTCGGAAAGGATTAATATGAAATCGCCTCGGATTGACTTGAACTAATGATACGGAAAAACGCGGTCCTTATATTCGCTTTCTTGATCACGACACTCGTTCTGGGAGCGTGGGCCGCACCGCGCTTGTTACAAGGAGAAAGCGGCATGAGAATTGACCTGACAATCTATCTTGGCGGAACGATCGCGACAGATGGTGGGGTTATCATGGTTTTACCCACAGCCGTTCCACCGGATGAGTTCGTTGTGCCGAACGATTTACCAAACCCGGCCAATGACCTGGTTGTTGCCAGCGATGCGGATCAGATCATACTCGGGGCCGATGTGTTTGCGCAAAGGTCCATCGTGACATTCTACTTTCCTGAGGGGGTCCCGTACACTTACCGGTTCCGGACACGTGACCCGGCAATTGACTGGTCGAGAATACAGACGGGTCGTATTGGTGTCGGGTCTGGCAATGGTATTCATCCTGTGACGGGGGAAGTCGAACCTTATGACACCATCTTTACCCATCATTTTGATGTCGGAGGCTGGACCATGGGACAAAGCCGGGAGGCGCGTGTGACGACGAACATGGGCTTTCTGACCGAACGCTACCCCTGCGAAGAGTTTGCGGCAGTGCAGGTTTGCGACGCAACATTTGACAGGATTGAGCCGTGAGTTTCCTGCGATTCTGTGTGCGTTCCTTTCATCCGCGGGCCAATTTTGGCGCATCAGGGCTGGGTTACAGCGGCGATGACCGCGGGTTCAGTTACTCGTTAAGTGTAACTTCACGGATTTACGCCATTGTCCGGATTGATTTGATAAACTCTGGTGTTTTTCTCGAAACCGTTGATTCTGACGAAAGTAGTTGGCTTTTTGGGCTCTTTCATCAGGACTACAGCCAAGAGGGAACCCAACCAACCGCGAACCTCTCAGGCCAAGTAGATCCTTACCTGGAAGATGGCGACCAGTCCGCTCAGCTTCTTCTCAGCTACCGCGGCCAGAATTTTGCCATGCCGATGGGAAATTCGGAAACTGCCCGCGAACTGGTGTATGAAAGCTCCGTTCCCGATCTCGATGTCATTTGTTCACTACATCTGACGATCGATAGGGACGATAGGGACGATAGGGACGATAGGAAAATGTCATTTGCGCTGCGCATGACGGGCGACGGTTTTCCCAATGCAGAGGCATTCATTATCGAAAGTGCGGAGCAGCCACTTATGCTGGCAACGCATCGGCGTGTCGGATCGGCGTTGGCGCAATTGCGTGGAAACCGTCGGATCGCGATGGCGGTTGGTATTGGCGAGATTGAATGTGACGACGACAAGCTGGTATCGGCACTGAGCCCGTTTGTCTCGATCGACTATGCCGAAGTGACGGGTGGTCCAATAGACGTACTGCAGGAAACCGGTATTTCACCGAATAACCGCGCTGATTGGAACCTGATGCATACGTCCAAACGTGATGCGCGTGGTGGTTGGGGGCGACGATATCTGGGTGACAACACCCCAATTTTTGCTCCGGGTCGGCGGGCCAGTTCGATGCCGTGAAAACTGCTAATCCCAAGCGCGTGTCAATTGGCACCCAAAATTGATTGTGTTATGATCGAAAACGGAGCGCGGACCGGCTTGCATCGGTATCAACACAGCCGCATAACTTTTGCAGAGAGGTCCTGAATGCCCGGTATTTCCCGAACAGGTGACATCGCGTCCGGACATGGTTGCTTTCCGCCATCGCCTGCGATCACCGGCAGCCCCGATGTCAATTTGAACGGCATCCCCGCATTACGGCAGGGCGATGCGGTAGCGCCGCATGGGTGCAGCAAGTGCCCACCACATCCACGCAGCGTATCCGGCGGATCAGGCAGCGTGTTCGTCAATGGCCGCCCCGTCGCGCGGCTTGGTGATTCCGTCGATTGCGGCGGGGCGATGGACGCAGCATCGGGCGATGTGTTCGCAGATGAGGGGGCTTTGTTGTAACAAAGCCCTATCGCGGTATGCGCATGATCCTGTCCTTGGTTCCGCCCCTATGGTGGACAATACCGGGCAATGCCGTGACACCATGAATACAGGAGCGCAGTATGATCTACGAAGAACATAACCGACCGGGTGAAACAGTTACTCCTGCGTCGCTGGATATTGCGCGACCGCTCTACCTCCGAATTGGCTTGGCCCGCCATGATGATGAGGTTGAGATGATCAACAAAACCTTCAAGGAAACAGTTATTGAGTCAGGGTATTCACGCTGGCAAGATCGGTGCTAGGACGCGCTTCAGGCCGTTGCGCCCAGATCACTGCCGGCCGAAATCGCAATGCATGTCCTGCAATGGACGCATAATGCCTATACCTCTTACCATCCGGCCAATCCGAACATGAAATGGGCGTCGATCCTGTTGAAGTATTCCCGCGGCCGGGATGGCTGGCCGGATGTGGGTCAGAGCCTTGAAGAACAGGCACAGTTCAATGAGTTTGCCGAATTTTTCTTGCAGATATGGGATCGCGATAACTTCAATCGCCGTATTGATGAACTGGAAAGCCCGGACAAACTGTCCGACTGGGACCGCGATATCTTCATGCGCTATAATATGGTTCCGCTGGACGAGGATGGACAAGCGCCCCTTGCCATATTTCGGTCGGTCTGGAAGGGGGAAGCTCTGCGACGGGCGATCCGCGAATTCCGGTTCGACAAGCGCCCCGGTTTTCCCCATGCCAGACTGCGCGCAGCGGGACAGCTGGAAGCGGAGAAGGGCTGGATGCCCCCGGACACACCGCTGGGCACTTTGATGGACGTTATCTGAGAATGCTTGCAATGGGCCAATTTGATTCCCATCGTCTCCGCCTGAATTTTGCACAATGCATGTTGTTTTCAAAGGGATTAATCAGGATTGCAAATCCGTGTACACCGGTTCGATTCCGGTACGCGCCTCCGGCTTTTCCTTCCACAGGGAGGTTGTGAAACAAGGTGGGAACCGCTTTTCTGCGACATGCGCTGACGCGCGCGGTCATCGGCTGACTGCGGGGCGGTGGTTGCCGGGTTTGCGCGCGAACAGCCGGTAATAGGCCCAGTCCGGCAGGAAATTCGCGCCCCGGAACAGCAACGAAAACAGGCGCGGAAAGGCGCGCTGGAACCTGTGCCCGCGCATCAGCGCCATGATTTCCGCTGCCGCCTGTTCCGGTTCCATCAGAAAGGGCATTCTGAAATCATTCCTGTCGGTCAGCCGCGTGCGGATGAAACCGGGGTTGGCAAGCTGCACATCCACACCGGTCCCGCGCAGATCGGCATAGAGCGATTCCGCCAGATGCATCAGCCCGGCCTTGCTGGAACTGTAGCCGATGGCGCCGGGCAACCCGCGATACCCCGACAGCGACCCGGTAATCACGATATGGCCCTGCCCGCGAGCCACCATCTGCGGCACCACCTGCCCCAGCACGCGCGCAGCACCTGACAGGTTTATGTCAAACATCGCTTCGGCCTTCTCCGCGTCCCATTTCTGCGCCGCAAAGGGCCAGTAGACCCCCGCAAGCCACACCACCCCATCCATGGGCCAGGCCGCACGCGCCGCCGCCATGACTGATGCACGGTCCGCCACATCACAGGCGACCACCTGCGCGGGGCTGGGCAATTCGGCGGCAAGCCGTTGCAGTTTGCCCATATCGCGCGCAGACAGTATCAGCGCGCAGCCCGCCTTCGACATTTGCACCGCCAGCGCGCGCCCCAGCCCTTCGGACGCGCCGACCAGCCAATAGGTCTTGCCTGCAAGCTGCCTGCTCATGCGTCAATCCTGCGCATTGTGGCGACCAGTTCGGCCACCTTGATGCCAAATTTGCGGAACTGGCTGCGGTTGATGATGGTTGTCTCATCAATCAGATACATCCAGTCCGTGACCTGCAGCACATACCCGCCCGCAGTTTCAGGCAGGCGCAGGGTGTAGTTCAGACAAACCGCCGCGCCAGCCTGCTGCCCGTGGCCGGTTCCCGCCAGATCATCGGCGTCCGCCCGGATGGCACCGTCATTGCCAAGCGTCAGGTGCCATTCACGGTCCTGCCTTGTGCCGCTGTCATAGATGAAATGTTCAGACAGAATGCCCCTGTTTCCGTCCCAGCGCCCATGCATATCGGCGGTAAACCGCGACGTCACCCGCCCCATCGGGCCGTAAATGACACCTTCGCAGCGGATCGGCCCGGACAGGTGACGGCGGATATCGATGCGCGGTTCCAGTGCGGCATAATCCGACGGTTTCTGCGCCCGAAACCCGCGCATATGCCGGGCAACCGCCATCAGCACCAGCATCACGGCCATGCCTGTCAGGATGCTTAACAAGGTGGTCATGCGCGGTTCTCCGTCAGGGGGGTGCGCGCCAGAAGCACCAGCGCCAGAAGTTTCAACACCGATGGCAGCGCGGCATAGAGCAGCATAAGCGCGAGGATCGCACTGTCGGGATTCGCGCCGCCCGCGCTGAAGCCTGCCAAATCCAGCGCCGGGAAAACAATCAGCGCCGCAAGGGCCAGTGTCGCCTTGGTGACAAAGGCCCACAGGCCGAAACCCTGCGCCGCCTCCGGCGACAATTCGGCCATGCGGCGGGCAAAAAGCGCGGGCAGCAGCGTCAGGTCCGCCCCGATACCCGCGCCGGAAACCACGCAGATCAGCGCAAACAGCGCAATGTCGCCGGGGCCAAGCATCAGCACGAACACAAAACTGCAGGCCGCAAGGCCCATACCCGCCATCAGCACGCGCCTTGCGCCAAACTGCTGCGCCAGCCGCGCCCAGAGCGGGGCCGTAGCCGCCGCAGACAGGAACAGCAAAATCAGAAGTGGCCCTTCCCAGCCCGCCGCCTGCAACACAGTTTCCGCGTAAAACAGAAACAAGGTGG
This sequence comes from Roseinatronobacter alkalisoli, assembly GCF_028745735.1. GTDB lineage: Bacteria > Pseudomonadota > Alphaproteobacteria > Rhodobacterales > Rhodobacteraceae > Roseinatronobacter > Roseinatronobacter alkalisoli. The sequence goes on along the minus strand of NZ_JAQZSM010000007.1, from coordinate 72,983 downwards.
ATGTGATGGCCACAGGCAGCGCATTGACCAGCGCGATCAGCAACAACCGCCGTGCCGTGGCATCGGCCACAATGTCGCGCAGGCGCGGGGTGGCGGCATCCGCAACGGGGGCGGCGTATCTGGTCCATTCCGCGCGCATGACCCATAGCGCCAAGGCGGCCACCCCCACGAACCCCAGCGCAAACCCCGCGAAGGGCTGCGCCAGCACCCCGGCCAGCGTGACCGGGGCCGCCGCCGCCACGCACACGCCCAGAAGCGCGCCGGTTTCGCGCCATCCCGCAAGGCGCACATGCCCCCCTGCCCCCAGTTCCGCGCCGCGCGCCGTGCCAGTGGCGTAAAAGCAGATCGTCAGAAAGGAATAGGCCGAAAACAACACTGTCAGCGACAGCGCAAACCACAAAATCGGCGCAAATGCCGGCGGAATGGCAAACAGGGCCAGCATGGCCAGCACCATCAGCATGCCCGCAATGGCCACCGCCTGCGCGCGTGTCCTGCGCAGCCTTGCGGCCAGCCAGCCCAAAGCAGGATCCTGCACGAAATCAAGGCCGCGCAGCACGAACAGCACAGTTCCCAGCGCCGCCAGCGACACGGTATATTCATCGACATAGAATTTGGGCGCGTGAATATAGATCGGCAGGCCCGCCATGGCCAGCAACCCGCCAAACAGCCCATAGCCCCACAGCGCGGGGGCCCCGTCGCGCGCGATCGCACTCATTGGCTGACCTCCTGCGCGGGCGGTTCGGGGCGGGGGCGGAACGGCGCACCGCGCCACCATAATTTCAGCGCCTGCCAATGGATCAGCGCCAGCACCCGGCGCGACCCGAAGGGACGGCGCAGCATTGCGCCCAGCAAGCGGCGGTTGGTCAGGCCCGCGCGCGGGCCTGCCAGTGTGGCCACAAGCCCCGCACCGGGCGCTTCGTCAGTCTGGCTATAGGCAATGCGGATACTGACCTTTTCCGGCGTGATGTCGAACCGGAACGCATAACGCCCCGCCACCGGCTGAAACGGCGAGACATGAAACACTTTCTGCGCACGCAAGTCATCTTGCGCCGTGATCACCGACTGGTCAGGTTTCACGCATAGATAGGAATGGCGGTCGCCATAGGTATTGCTGACCTCTGCAATCACGGCGCGAAGGCCGCCTGCGCTGTCATGGCACAGCCAGAAACTGACCGGGTTGAACAGATGCCCCAGAATGCGCGGCTGCGTCAGCAACAACACCGCGCCATCCGTGGCACCCGCCAGCCCCTGTGCGTCCAGAACCTGGCGCACCCATGCAGCACCCGTACCCTGCCCCGGTATGCCGCCATGGTCGCGGTCGCGCAGTGACACCAACCCCGCACGGTTGCGCACCATCAGGCGCGGCAGGCGCAGCGGTTTTTCGGCGTCAAACAGCACATAATCCACACCATAGCTGAACCGGTTGCCCACCGGCCCGCGCCGCCCGTGAAAGGTGCGCCCTGCGATATGGTCTATCCCGTTCATGCGGCGACCACCTGCCGGGCGGGGCTGGTCATGGCCTGCGCAACATCCACGGCGCTGGCAAATCCGTCTTCGTGAAAGCCATTGCGCATCCATGCCCCGCAAAACCATGTGCGGTTGGTCCCGTTGAAGGCCCGGATATCGGCCTGCGCCCGCAGCGCGCCCGCGTCATAGACCGGATGGTCAAAGCTGTAGCTGTCATAAATGCACTCCTCGCGCAGCGGAAGATTGGCGTTCAGGGTCACGAACATCGGATCATCCTGCGCGATGGGTTGCAACGAATTCATCCAGTAGCTTAACGATATGCGTTCCCTGTCCGCCGGGCCGCGTTCGGTATAGACCCAGCTTGACCAGCATTTGCGCCTGCGCGGCATGACGGCCGGGTCGCAATGCAGAATGGCGTCATTGCGCTGATAGCGCACAGCGCCAAGGGCCGCGGTTTCGCGCGGTGCAGCGTCCGCCAACAGGCGCAGGGTGACATCGGAATGGGTGGCAAAGATGATTTCGTCAAATTCCTCCGGTTGCATGCCATATGCCTTGACCTGCACCCCCAGCGGCCCGCGCGTCACCGATTGCACCGGCGTTCCCGTCCGCAACCGCACGCCTACATGTTCCAGATGCGCGCTTAGCCTGCGCACATATTCCACTGATCCACCGCGAACCGTATACCACTGGTGCTGCCCCTCATATCCCAGCAGCGCATGATTGCGGAAAAACCCCATCAGCGCTTGTGCGGGAAAATCCAGAATCCGGCGCGTGGGCGTGGACCAGATTGCCCCCGAAAAGGGCAGCAGATACCGGTCGCGGAACCAGTCCCCCGTGCCCAGCCGCGCCAGCAACCCGCCTGTGGTAAGGGTCGCATCTGCCTGCGCCATGGCCAGACCGTGCTTGTTGAAATGCACGATGTCCCGCATCATCCGCCAGTAACGCGGATCGGCCAGATTGCGGCGTGTGGCAAATATTTCGTCAATACCCGACAGGCTGTATTCAAACCGCCCTGCATCAAAGGACGCGCCAAAACTCATATTCGATGGCGCGACGGGCACATCCAGCCGCGCGAACATCGCGGTCAGGTTGGGGTAATTGCTGTAATTGAACACAATAAACCCGGTATCAACCGGCGTGTCGCCATGCCTGCCCGCCAGCACGGTGCGCGCATGCCCGCCAAGGCGCGACTCCGATTCAAACAAGGTTATGCGATGGTGCTGCGCCAGCAGAAACGCCGCGGCAAGCCCCGATATTCCCCCGCCGATAACAGCAATGCGGCGGGCGGGGTTTTCTGGCATCTCGAAGGGCATGCGGGGAAGCTCCGGTTTTTTGTCGTTGTGACCTTATACGTCCGCCCCCTGCATGCAGATCACTGCAAAAAACATCTTCCGCGCGCGGGCGGACATTCTGATCCAACTGCCCCTTGTGGACGTAAGACTTGCATGTTTGATCAGATCTGTGACGATGCAACCACAAGACAGCCCGGGCACGCCGCAGTTTCTGTGGGCGCAGATGGCCGGGCCATGGGCAGGACGGCGGGACAGGCAAGGTTGGACAAAAGCGATAAAACCCTTTGGGCCGAATTGGTGACCCGTGTGGCACGCGCGCAGGACGCGCAGGCCTTCACAATGCTGTTTGAACATTTCGCGCCACGGGTGAAGGCGTTCTTGATGAAATCGGGCGCGGACCCGACCACAGCAGAAGAATGCGCGCAGGATGTCATGGCAACTGTCTGGCACAAGGCCGCACAATTCGACCCTGCCCGCGCCAGTGCCGCAACATGGATTTTCACCATCGCGCGCAACCGGCGCATTGACATGCTGCGCCGTGACCGCAGGCCCGAACCCGAAGACCTGCCATGGGGCCCGGACAGCGAAACCGACCAGTTCGACGCGCTGGCGCTGCAACAGGACACCGAAAAACTGGCGCAGGCCCTGAATGCCCTGCCCGAAAAGCAACGCAAGATGATCGAAAGCGCTTACTTCGGGGATCTGACACATAATGAAATCGCAGATGAAACCGGGCTACCGCTTGGCACGATAAAATCGCGGATAAGACTGGCACTGGAACGGCTGCGCCATTCCATGACCGAACAAAAAGAGACGACATAACGATGATAAGACACCACCTGAGCGACAAGTTACTGATGGCCTATGCGGCAGGCACCCTGCCAGAGGCATTCAGCCTTGTTGTCGCTACACATATTTCGATCTGCGACGAATGCCGCGCCCGTCTGGCCGCGTTCGACAGTGTGGGCGGGGCGGTTCTGGACCAGCGGGTGGCCCCGGTTGCCATGTCATCTGATGCGTTGTCCCTGACCATGGCGAAGATCAAATCAAGGGCCGAGCCATCCCCCGCTACGCCCCTGCCTGCGCGCGACAGCGTTCTGCCCGGCCCGTTGCGCAACTATGTCGGCGGGGGGCTGGATGCGGTGCGCTGGCGCAGTATCGGCGGCGGCGTGCGGCAGGCCATTCTGCCCACCTCGCGCAATGCCAGCGCAAGGCTGCTGTATATTCCCGCCGGAACCGCCGTGCCCGATCACGGGCATCGGGGGCTGGAACTGACGCTGGTGCTGCAAGGCGCGTTTGTCGATGAAACCGACCGTTTCGCGCGCGGTGACATTGAAATCGCGGATGAGGCGTTGGAACACACACCCATTGCCGAAGCCGGGATGGATTGCATCTGTCTGGCGGCCACGGATGCGCCGCTGAGATTCCGCGCATTGCTGCCGCGTCTGGTGCAGCCGTTTTTCAGAATATGACCTGGCCCCTGCGCGCGGCTTGATCTGCATCAACGCAAGGGCGGCGCGCGTCAGGCACATCATATGCACAACATGATATATGAGGTCTGACATGGATTACCCCGCCTTCATCGCTGAAACCCGCGACAAGTCCCGCACTCTGGCCAAAGCCATTCCCGACACGATGAAAGGGTTTGGCGCATTGTCGATGGCGGCCAAGACAAGCGGCGTGCTGGGGGCCAAGGAAAAGGAATTCGTGGCATTGGGCATTGCGGTCGCCGTGCGCTGCGAGCCGTGCATCGCCTTTCATGTCGAGGCGCTGATGAAGGCGGGCGCCAGCCGCGAAGAACTGGCAGATGTGCTTGGCATGTGCATCCAGATGGGCGGCGGCCCGGCTGTGATGTATGCGGGCAAGGCGCTGGACTGCTGGGACCAGTTGGCGGGCTGACGCGGCGTGATCTGATAGTGCGGCTGGCGCCGCAGGTTTATCATGTCACCCCCTGCCCTGCGGGCCGGGGGTTCCGTGTTGGTGCAGTGTTCGCATGTGGTTTGCGGGAAAGGGAGAGCCCCGGCTGACCGGATATTTGCGCGGAACAAAGGCCGCAGGCTGGCGCGGGCTTGGTGCCAGTGCCACCCCCGCTATCAGAATCCTGCGACCGCTGCGGCACAAAAAAACCCCGCCAAGCAGGCGGGGTCAGTGGGTGTCCCGGCGGGAACTGGGACACCGGCGGTAACTGTAATACTGCGGGATCAGTCGTGCATTTCCGACCGGATCTGCTGGCGCAGCAGGTCAATCGGGATCAGACGACCATCGCGTTTGAACTGCCAATAGGTCCAGCCATTGCACGAGGGCGCGTTTTCCAGCGCTGCCCCCACCTGATGGATGGAACCGCGATGTTCCGCACTGACAAGCGAGCCGTCAACGCGCACCTTGGCGGCCTGCCCGCGCGGGTTGACCAGAACCTCGCCGGGGCGCAACAGGCCACGTTCGACCAGTTGGCCAAAGGCCACGCGCGGTTGGGCGCGTTTTGAAATGGTGGTTTCCAGCGCGCTGGCTTCCAGCGGGCGCACCTGCCCCAGCCGTTTCGCAGCAACCTTGCGATAGCTTTCCTCGCGTTCGATGCCGATATAATGCCGCCCCAGCAACTTGGCCACAGCGCCCGTAGTGCCGGTGCCGAAGAACGGGTCCAGCACCACATCACCGGGATTGGTGGAGCCCACCAGCACACGATGCAGCAGGGATTCCGGCTTCTGCGTCGGGTGGGCCTTGTCGCCATTGTCGTCTTTCAGGCGTTCATGCCCTGAACAGATCGGCAGAACCCAGTCGCTGCGCATCTGCACGCCTTCATTCAACTCCTTCAGCGCTTCATAATTGAAGGTGTATTTCGCCCCTTCAGATTTTGACGCCCAGATCATGGTTTCATGCGCATTGGTCAGCCGTTTGCCACGGAAATTCGGCATCGGGTTGGATTTGCGCCACACGACATCATTCAGAATCCAGAAGCCCGCATCCTGAAGCGCCGTGCCCACGCGGAAGATATTGTGATAAGACCCGATAACCCAGATCGCACCATTGGGTTTCAGCAACCGGCGCGCGGCCTTCAGCCAGGCGCGGGTGAAGGTGTCATAGGCCTTGAAACTGTCGAACTGGTCCCAGGCATCATCCACGGCATCGACGCGGCTGTTATCGGGGCGGTGCAATTCACCGCGCAACTGAAGATTATAGGGCGGATCAGCAAAGATAAGATCAACACTGCCTTCGGGCAGTGCGTTCATCACCTTGATGCAGTCTCCGTCCAGAATTTCATCCAAGGGTAGCACAGACGCCCCCTGCGCCAATGTTGAAACTGCCATCTCTGCCTCTGTTTATTGCGCTTGGTGCGCTTGTTATGGGCCTAAGATGAGTCAAAGGTGATTCGCCGTCAATTTCTTTTTGAATCAGTTGGTTGAAAAACTTTGTTCACGTCACCTATGGACACAAGATTTTGCGTATGGGGGCGAATGAACGTCTATGCTCTGGGGTGATACCCAAATCTGCTATGGCATTTTTGTGACGCTTTGTCGGATAACCTGCGTTCACCTCCCAACCATAACCGGGGTAGCGAAGGGCCAGTTCCGCCATGATCGCGTCGCGCGTGACCTTGGCGATAATGGACGCCGCCGCGATGGACAGAACCCGTCCGTCCCCCTTGACCACAGCCTGCGCGGGACATTGCAGCGCGGGCGGCAGGCGGTTGCCGTCGATCAGCAGATGGTCAGGCGGCACGCGCAGCGCGGCAATGGCGCGCTGCATCGCCAGATAGGTCGCCTGCAGGATGTTGATTGCGTCAATCTCGGCGGGGGTGGCATGGCCGATGCCCACATCGGCGCTGGCCATGATGGCGGCAAACACGCGCTCGCGTGCCTGCGCGCTCAGACGTTTGGAATCCGCCAGCCCCGCAGGCAGCGCGGCAGGGTCCAGCCAGACCGCAGCCGCCGTGACCGGCCCGCAAAGCGGCCCGCGCCCCACTTCATCCACGCCGACAACGCGGCGCGCGCCTTGCATTGCTGCAAGGCGCTCATGTTCATAATCGGGTTCTGCTGCCGGGGTCATGGGGCATGTATTGCCCCAACCACCCGGACCAGTGCAACCATCAACGGTTGCGGGTGCGATATCCGCGTTCCGTCAGGCATTGCGCGGAATAGATCGTGCCGGTGGTGCTGCGCACCTGACAGGTGCGTGGCAGGTCACGAACACGGTGTTGTTCCAGACAAGACGCGCGATAGCCTGCCAGTGTTTGCCCACCATAGCGATAGGATATCAGACATTGCTGCGGCAGAAGCATGCCGTCCTGCCAGCCACCACCACCACCGCGCGGCGGAACCGGGCGCGGGTGGTCACGGCCCGGACGCCCGGCGCGTTCAGGGTAGTAGCCCGCATCATGCAGACAGGCCGCGCGATAAACGCTGCGATGTCCGCGATTGGTGCGCGAGTTTTCCAGACAATGGCGCGGCAGGTGCCGCAACCCTGCATCATTCAGGCATTGCGCGTTGTAAAGCGCGATGTTGCGGTTACGCACCGACCATGTTTCCTGGCAATGGGCGGGCAGTTCGCGGCTGTTCTGTGGGGGGCGGCCCCGGTTGCCGCCGCGATTGCTGCTGCCGCCATCAGACCGCGCGGCATGCACGACAATCGCGACTGCAGCGGCCCCCAACAGGAATTTCACCAGCGCATCGTCATTGGCCTGCGCGGGTGTTGCGGGCAATGTCATTGCGCCCATGGCGACACCTGCTGCCATCAGGGCACCGGTCGTCCGTGTTCTCAGGTTGCTGAATAAATTACTCATGCCTCGGGTTCCTTTCGTAAACGGGCCATGGCATGACCCTGCGCCTGCCCGGTCCCGTCACGCAATAACGCCCGCATGTTATCCGATAACATCCTCCCCACAGGGTGGCTGATATTGAATAACGCGATCACTGGTGCGATGGTTCCGGCATGAAAACCACATTCCTGACCGCTGCTTTTCTGGTTCTGGCGCTTGCGGGACAAGCCTCGGCCCAGTGTTACGCGGATTACAAGGCCAAGCAGGACAACCCGTTGCGCCTGCAATATGGCATCATTGAATTGCCGCAGGCGGCCTGCACATCACCGCAGGCCGCACGCAATTATGCCGAACCTGTCATTTCACGAAGCGGCTGGACCCTTCTACAAATTGAATCCATCTTTGGGGAAGCCGAATTCCAACGCAGGAGCGTCAATGCAGGGGCCATCCATCTCCGCCAGTGATCTGGCGCGCATGGGCAACCGCGCGGTTGTCTGGGGCATTGTCGCGATTGTGGGCGTGCTGGCACTGGCCGCGGTGGCATTGTTTCTGCACCTGCCCGATGCCGGGGCCTTCAATGCGCGCGTGGAACGTGTGTTCGTTGAAAACGCCGATCTGACCAGCCAGGCGGAACTGAAGCTGCTGGAAATTCTGGCGCAGTCGGGCACGGCATTTTCCGAAACGCTGATCTCCTACCGGGTGGTGATTTTCGTGTTGCTGGTGTTTGCCACCGGGCTTCTGATCACGTCCTTCGTGGTGATTGTTGTGCTGATCACGCTGAACCGGCGCATGGTGCAGGTCGAAAAACAGGGGTTGCAGGTGTCGCAACTGGTGATCGACCGCGCCACCAATACGGTCGCGCTGAATGACATGGAATTCCGCCTGACGCCCGCTGCCGTTGAAACGCTGGCCGTGCTGGCCGAAGCCTGCATTGATGATGAAGTGCTGACCGGCGCCGCCATCGAATCCGTGATTTCCGGCCGCGACATCACCGATTGCGACGAAGCGGCGGGCGCCACCCGCATCAAGCGGCTGCGCGACACGCTGGGCAACCAGCTGATCAGCGAAGTTCTGGTGCGCAATATCGCGCGGCAAGGCTATATGCTGGCGATTGACCGCAAGGTGATCTCGCTGCGCTGATGCGCGCTGTCCCTTGAAACCCCGCCCCCCGGATGCAAGATAGTGAACATGTGCAACGCGGGAGGGTGTGATGCTGGACAAACGCAAATTCTATATCAACGGGGAATGGGTCGCGCCGCAGGACGGGCGTGATCTGGCGGTCATTGACCCCTCGACCGAGGAGTCCTGCGCGGTGATTTCCCTTGGCGGGCAGGCCGATACTGATGCCGCTGTGGCTGCCGCGCAGGCCGCCCTGCCCGGCTGGATGCATACCGCCCCCGCCGACCGGCTGGAACTGGTCAAGCGTATCAGCGATGTCTATGCCCGCCGCGCCGATGACATGGCACAGGCGATCAGCCTTGAAATGGGCGCGCCCATCGATATGGCGCGCAATTCGCAGGTCGGCGCGGGGGCCAGCCATATCGGCAATTTCATCACAGCGTTTGACCATATCCGTTTTATCGAACCGCTTGGCGAGCATGCCCCCGATGACCGCATCATCCGCGAAGCTGTCGGCGTCTGCGCGCTGATCACGCCCTGGAACTGGCCGATGAATCAGGTCACCCTGAAGGTGATCCCGGCCCTGCTGGCGGGCTGCACCATGGTGCTGAAACCGTCTGAAATTGCGCCGCTGTCATCAATTATCTGGTCGGAAATCCTGCACGAGGCCGGAACCCCGCCGGGGGTTTACAATATGGTCAACGGCGATGGCGCGGGTGTGGGCACGCAGCTTTCCACCCACCGGGATGTCGATATGGTCAGCTTCACCGGGTCCACCCGCGCGGGCATTGCGATTTCCAAGAATGCCGCCGACACGCTGAAACGGGTGCATCTGGAACTGGGTGGCAAGGGCGCAAACCTGATTTTCGCGGATGCCGATGACGCGGCAGTGAAGCGCGGCGTGCAGCATTGCTTCAACAATTCAGGCCAGTCCTGCAACGCCCCCACCCGTATGCTGGTGGAACGCAGCGCCTATGACCGCGCTGTGGACACGGCGCGCGAGGTGGCCATGGCCACCCCTGTCGGCCCCGCCAGCGCGCAGGGCCGCCACATCGGCCCGGTGGTCAGCGAAGCGCAGTTCAACAAGATTCAGGACCTGATCGCCAAGGGCATATCCGAAGGCGCGCGGCTGGTCGCGGGCGGGCTGGGACGGCCAGAGGGCATGAATCGCGGCTATTTCGTGCGCCCGACCGTGTTTGCCGATGTCAGCAATGACATGACCATCGCCCGAGAGGAAATTTTCGGGCCGGTCCTGTCGATCATTCCGTTCGATTCAGAAGCCGACGCGCTGCGCATCGCCAATGATACGGTTTATGGCCTGACCAATTATGTCCAGAGCAGTGACGGCGCGCGCCGCAACCGGCTGGCGCGGCAATTGCGCGCGGGCATGGTTGAGATGAACGGCAAGTCACGCGGCGCAGGCGCGCCCTTCGGCGGGATGAAACATTCGGGCAACGGGCGCGAAGGCGGCATCTGGGGCATCGAGGACTTTCTGGAAGTGAAATCCGTTTCCGGCTGGGACAACGCAGCGCAATAGGCTGTCGTGGCATCCGGTGGGGCGACGACACACAAAGCCCGCGACACAGGTCGGGCCGGGGTCTGCCGGTCCGACGTGGGATAAGTTCACTTTATGCAGGCGGCATAATTCCTGCATCATTGGCTTGGCGTGTCATCAGCGCCACCGGCGGGCCGCGGGACGGCCCGCCGGTGGCGCGTTTTCCGGGCTTTCGCCGCGCCACTGGCGCGACGGTCCCTTCAAGCCCTGCGGCCTTTGCTCCGCGCCTTTGGGAATCCTGACCGCTGCCCCCGGCCTACCGCGCCGCCAGCAGGCGGGTCAGCCAGTCGGGGTCCATTTCGGGAACCGATGACAGCAACAGATCGGTATAGGGCGCATGCGGGGGGGTGAACATCTCTGGTTTCGGGCCTTGTTCGACCACGCGGCCAAGTTGCATCACCACCACATCATCGGCAATGGCACGCACTGTCGACAGATCATGCGTGATGAACATATAGGCCAGCCCGAATTCACGTTGCAGCCGGTCCAGCAGTTTCAGAATGCCTTCCTGCACGATCTGGTCAAGCGCGCTTGTCACTTCATCGCAGATGATCAGGCGCGGTTCTGCGGCCAGCGCACGCGCGATGCCGATACGCTGTTTCTGGCCCCCCGACAATTCAGATGGCAGGCGGTCGATATATTGATCCGGTTCCAGTTCGATCAGTGCCAGCAGATCGCGCACGCGCGCGTCCAGCGCGCGCCCCTTCAGCCCCAGATACATCTGCGCCGGACGGCCGATCAGTTCCCGTAGCGGCAGTTTCGGGTTCAGCGCCGTATCCGCCATCTGATAGATCATCTGGCACTGGCGCAACTGGTCGCGGGTCCGCGCGCGGTAATCAGGCGGCAAAGGCTGGCCGTCGAACACCACCTGCCCTTCGCGCGGCGGCAAAAGGCCGGTAATCACCCGCGCGACGGTAGATTTCCCCGACCCGCTTTCGCCCACCACGGCCACAGTGCGCCCCGGATGAATGTCAAAACTGACATCATGCAGGATCTGCGCCTTGCCGTAACCCGCCGTGACACCCTGCACGGACACCAGCGGCGCGCCTTCGGCGGGGGGCTGTTCGGGGCGCGTGAAACTGCGCACGGCCCACAGGCTTTTGGTGTACTCCGCCTTTGGCGCGGCCAGCATGGCGCGGGTGTCGGCCTCTTCCACTTCGTCGCCGCGCAGCAGGATTTTTATGCGGTCGGCCATCTGCGCCACCACGGCCAGATCATGGGTGATATAGATCGCGGCAGTGTTGAAATCGCGCACGATATCGCGGATGGCGGCCAGCACCTCTATCTGGGTTGTCACATCCAGCGCGGTGGTGGGTTCATCAAAGATGATCAGGTCGGGATGACAGGCCATCGCCATCGCGGTCATGGCGCGCTGCAACTGCCCGCCGGACACCTGATGCGGATAACGAAAACCGATATCTTCGGGGTCCGGCAACTGCATCTTGCGATAAAGGGTCACTGCCTCATCCGCGGCCTTGCTGCGGGACATGCCACCAAGGACCGGCACTTCGCAATACTGGTCGATCAGCTTATGCGCAGGGTTGAAACTGGCCGCCGCCGATTGTGCGACATAAGCAATGCGCTGCCCGCGCAGATTGCGCTTCGCGCGTTCGGATGCGGTGCGCAGGTCAATCCCGTCGAAATTGATCTCCCCCCCCGAAATGCGGCAGCCATCGCGCGCAAAGCCCATCGCGGCCAGTCCGAGCGTGGATTTTCCCGCCCCGGATTCACCGATCAGCCCCAGAACCTCGCCACGCTTCAGGGTCAGGTTCACGCCCTTGATGATCGGCAACCAGTCCTCGCCCGCGCGACCTTCGATCTGCAAGTCACGGATCTGCAATAGCACATCGCTGCTCATTATCCCTGCTCCTTCAGGCCAGAGGCGCGGTAAAGCTGCCAGTCCACCACGAAATTCACCGCCACTGTCAGAAGTGCAATCGCCCCCGCCGGCATAAGCGGCGTCATGTCGCCAAAGGTGATCAGCGTGGCATTGTCGCGCACCATGCTGCCCCAGTCCGCCGTGGGCGGCTGAATGCCAAGCCCAAGGAAGGACAGCGATGAAATCGTCAGGAACACGAAGCAGAAGCGTAGCCCGAATTCCGCCACCAGCGGTGCCAGCGCGTTGGGCAGGATTTCATGCCGGATCAGATACCAGTTGCCTTCGCCCCGCAGGCGCGCGGCCTCGATGTAATCCATCACCACCACGCCTTGCGACACAGACCGCGCAATACGGTAAACGCGGGTCGCATCCACTGCCGCAATCACAAGGATCAGCGTCAGAACGGAGGTGCCGAAGATTGTCAGCAGCAGCAGCGAAAAAATCAACGACGGAATGGCCATCAGCGCATCGACAAAGCGCGACAGCAGCTGGTCCAGCCACCCGCCACGCAACGCAGCCCAAATCCCCAGAAGCGCGCCGACAACGAAGGCAAGCGCCGTGGTGGCAAAGGCAATGCCGACCGTGTTGCGCGCGCCATAGATCAGCCGCGACAGCATATCGCGCCCCAGCCGGTCAGTGCCCAGAAGATAGGTGCTGTCCCATGGCTGAAACTGGCTGCCCACCACGGCACGTTCGGGAAACGGGGCCAGAAGGGGTGCGGCAAACGCCACAATAACATAGACCCCGATAACCATGATTCCGAAGGCCGCCGTCAGCGGCATATCCCGCGCCACCAGCGCTTTTTCATGTGGCAGGACACGGACAAGCCCCGCACGAAAGGCATAGGACAACGGAATGCTGGCGGCGATGGCCAGAACAAGAAAGATCAGAACATTCATTGCCTATTTCCTCCGCATCAGGCGGGGATTGGTCAGGGTCGAAAGCACATCCGCCGTCAGGTTCAGCAACACATAGGCCGAGGCAAAGATCAGCGCGATGGCCTGCACAACCGCAATGTCACGCTTGGCGACCGAGTCGACCATCAACTGCCCCAGACCGGGATAGACGAACACCACTTCAACCACGACCACACCGGTGATCAGATAGGCCAGGTTCAGCGCCACCACATTGATGATCGGCGCCAGTGCATTCGGCAACGCATGGCGCAGCACAATGCGCAGGGGCGAAACCCCCTTCAGCCGCGCCATTTCAATATAGGGGCTGGCCATCAGGTTGATGATCGCGGCGCGCGTCATGCGCATCATATGCGCCGTGACCACCAGCGTCAGTGTCAGCGCGGGCAGGAAAGTGACATACAGCTTGTCCGTCAGCCCCATCGCAGGCGAAATCCGCACCATGGACGGGAACACACCACTTTGAGCCAGCAGGAAAATCAGGATATAGGCGACAAAGAATTCCGGAAAGGAAATCGCCGACAGCGCGCCCGCATTGGCCACACGGTCAAACAGCGAATTGCGCCACAGTGCGGCCAGAATGCCCAGAACCAGCGACAGCGGCACAGCAATCGCGGCGGCGTAAAGCGCCAGGAAAACCGTGTTGCCCAGCCGCATCGACATCATGTCACTGATCGGCCTGCGCGTGGCCAGCGACACACCGAAATCGCCCTGCACCACCCCTGTCAGCCATGTCCAGTAGCGCACCGGCGCGGGTTGATCCAGGCCCATCTGCTGGCGCAGCGCGGCCACCGTTTCCGGCGTGGCCGACTGGCCCAGCAGCGACGAGGCCAGATCACCCGGCAACAATTCAGTTGCGCCGAAAATGACGACCGATACCACGAAAAGTGTTAGTATCCCCAGCCCAAGCCGCTGCAGGATCATCATGAGGACTGCGTGCATTGTCCCCCCCTCTTATTGTTATTCTTCGTTGCGCCTGCGCCGTGACAGTTGTGACGACAGGCGAAAACCCCGCCCGAAAGGGGCGGGGCAAGGCAGGATCAGGCGAACCACCAGCGTTCGACACAGCGGAACCCGTCAAGGTTCCAGTTGGCCGAAACCTGTTCGGGCGTGACAACATTCTGCGCGGTGGCCATGACGAAGTTGTTGTTCATCGGAATGATGACCGACCCTTCGAACGACACGATCTGCTGCATTTCCTGATACATCTCGCGGCGCAGGTCTTCGTTGATTTCGGACCGCGCCATGACCAGCAATTCGTCAAACCGTTCATTCGACCAGAAACTGTCATTCCATGACGCGCCGGTGGCATAACCGGTGGTGAACATGTGGTCTTCGACCGCGCGCCCGCCCCAATAGCTGGCGCAGAAGGGTTTCTGCATCCAGACATTGTCCCAGTAGCCGTCATTGGGTTCGCGCACCAGATTGATGTTGATCCCCGATTGCGCTGCGGTTTCCGCAAACAGCGCACCCGCATCAACCGCGCCCGAAAACGCCGCATCCGCGACATGCAGATCAACACTCAGGCTTTCCATTCCGGCCTCGCGCAGGTGAAAGCGCGCGCGGTCGGGGTCAAATGTCTTGGCTTCCATATCGGCATGGAAATAGCGGTTGGCCGGGCCGATCGGGTTGTCATTGGACACGGCACCATGACCACCAAGGATCTTGTCCACCATTTCCTGCCGGTCGATAGCATATTTCAGCGCCAGCCGCACATTGTTGTCGTTGAAGGGCGCGGCGCGGCTGTCCATCGGAAAGACATAATGCGCATTGCCCGGAATCGACAGGATATTGGCGACATTGCGCGCTTCCAGCATGCCGATGGTGGCCGGGTCGATCTGGTCGATCAGGTCCACCTGCCCTGTCATCAGCGCATTCAGGCGTGCGGCTGAATCAAGGATCGCCAGAATTTCCACACGGTCGAAATGCGCGCGGTCGGATTTCCAGTAATCGGGGTTGCGCGTCAGCGACGCCTGCACGCCCGGTTCATAGCTTTCCACCACATAAGGACCGCAGCCATCGGTCGAGGCCGGGTCAATCCGGCCATCCACAGACGGCATGATCGCAAGATGGTAATCCGACATCAGATAGGCAAAGTCACCATTGGGCGCATCCAGCGTGACAACCACATTCTGCCCATCCGCGCTGATATCTGTCACCGGGTCGAAGAACTGCTTGATGGCCGATGTCGCATCATCGCCGCGGTGATGGTTGAGCGAGGCAATCACATCTTCCACGGTCACTGTCTTGCCGGAATGAAAGCTGACACCTTCGCGGATACGGAACACCCAGGTTTTCCCATCCGGGGATTCCCAGCTTTCGGCAATTTCTGGGGCAAGCTGGCCGTCTGCGTCCACTTCGATCAGCTGGTTATGGCGCGATGCGGCAAAAACCTGGGCATACAGGTTATCCCAAAGCCCCGGATCATAGCCATCGGTCGAATTGCCATGGCCCAGACCAATGCGAAACGTGCCGCCCTGATTTGGGGTTGCCTGCGCCGCGCGGTAGCTTGCGGGCAGGATCAGCCCTGCCGCGCCAAGCGCTGTGGCACCCTTCAGCAACCCCCGGCGCGTCACGCTGTTACGGGTGGGTTTATTATGCATGTTCTGTCTCCCTGTTCGCGGTGTTGGTTCGCTCTTGCCGGAAATCCGCAGAGTATAACCGCTGTTTACCGGCGCATTGTAATAACGGATTGTCCCATGCGCCTGACTTCTTCGACAAGAACCGAAAGAAAACATGCCGTCAAGACGCAGCATAGGGTTAATAGTGGGTTATTGCAGGATTACCGGGACGGGCTTTGGACAGGGGCGGCCCGTTGTGATCGCCCCAATCCACGCAATCAGGCCGTCAGGTGGCGGTCGGTGAGGGTGTGAAACAGGGGTCAGGCCACGCATCAAGCCCGCGCTGTCGGCGGGCCGGGGTCTGCCGGTCCGACATGTGAGGGGATCACTTTATGCAAGCGGCGTTACTCCGCCATTCAAGGCCTGGCGTGTCTCTGGGGTACCCGGCAGGCCGCGGGACGGCCCGCCGGTGGCGTGGGCCAGCCTCGCGGCCGTTGTTCCACGCGCGTTGGGGATTTCCGAAACCTGCGCTTCAGCTCGGCAACCGCCCGCAAACGCCATGCTGCAAAAACAGCAGCGTGCGGACCGGTCTCATTTCCTGCATCTTTTCGTTGCGGCAATCATACCGCCCGCTCATCCGTGCAATTGCGCCAGCGCATCCGCAACAGCTTGCACCGCGAAGGGCAGCAGGTCGGCATCGCCTGTGCCCGCCAATGCGGCCTCGATCCCGTCAGCTTCTGCCGGGGTCACGCTCAGCAGGGCTTCCGCCGCCGCCAGCCACAGCCCCCGCGCCCGCATCACCGCGCGCGTGCGGCTGTCATCATCGCTGGCTGTATCCGCATCCATCAATGCCGCGAGGAACAGGCGCAAGGCCCCTTCATGCAGCAGTGTTTCAACGCGCGCGGCCTCTGCTGCGGCCCAGCGTTCCTGCAACAGCTGCGGCTGCCCTTCGGCCAATGCGGCATAAAGTGCCGCATTCACCTGCGCCCCGTCTGGCACCTGTTCCAGCGCGGCATGCACCGAATGCTGCCCTTCCGGCCCCCAATGAAAGGCGAAGATTTCATTCCAGTTCTTGGGGCTGCCATTGCTCAGCGCCCAGTTGGGTTCAGACGCCAGCGCCTTGCGTTCAGACATGGCCAGTTCAAACCGCGTCCAGTTCAAGATCGTCGCCAAACTCGCCCCATCGATGAAGGCAACGCGCGCATCGGGCGCAAGCGGGCTGAACGCCCCCGTCCCCGCAAGCGCCGAATAGACCGGCGCCAAGGCAAAAGCGCCATCACCCCAATGCGCGACCGACAGCGGCAAAACCGCAGGCATCGCGCCGTTGTAATTGTCGGCAAAACGGCCCAGCGAATGGGTCATGTCCCGCCACGGGAAATTCGCCCCCCAGGTGTAAAGCGCCAGCGCCTGCGCCCAGTCGGGGGTATCACCCGACAGCGCGGCCAGAATATCGGCGCGGTCCTGCGCCAGTCCGTTATGCGGGCGGACATCTGATGCAGTGACGAACCCGCCATGGGCAAGCTGCCAGTCATCCGATGCCTGGGTCCGGACGGGAAGGCTGACGACGGCCAGGCCGATGGCGGCAACAAGGGCAGTGGTTTTACGCATGGGCAAGCTCCTGAAATAAAAAGGTTCCTTGCTGGCGCGCGGCTGGCGGTCATATGGGCAAGAAATATCTTTACAATGCCTAGTATTTTTGTCAAGTATTGCAAACCCAGCCGCCGGTCACCCCCCGTGCCCCGGCAGCCCGGCAGGACAGACCCCAATGCCCCCTGTTGTTGCCGGAGGTTTCATGACCACCCCAAGCCATCCCTTCCTGATCGACATGCTGGCCATGAATGCGCAGGCCAGCGCCCATGGTTGCGGGCTGAATCCGCGCCTGCGCGACATGCTTCTGGACCGCCACGCCCGCCACCCCGGCATTCCCGCACTTGACCTGCCAATCCGGCATGATGGCCCGGCAGGCCATGCCACACCTGAAGGGCTGCGCCATGCGCGGCCGTAACCGCGGCAGCGCCCACCCGCATTGCCCCCACAGCGCAGCACCACATAGCCCCGCCCGCGCAGGCCGACCCGACGAGGTGCATCTGGACCAGATGGCCCCCGACCCTTTCGCACGCCTGACACTGGCGCTGCTGCGCTGGCATTTCCAGAATTTCGCCCGGCCCGACAGCCATAGCTGGCTGACCGCGCTGCGCCTTGCCTCGGCGCAGGTCGGATCACGCCGGGCGGGCGGGTTGTGCTTTGACATCGTGGCCATTGTGCAAACCCTGCGCATGGCGCGCGCCACCCCTGTCAGTTTCAATTCCGAAGCCTGCGCCTGTTGCCGTGTCTGGCTGACACCCGATGAACGCCGCCTTCTGGAATTGCTGGAAGCGCTGCGCAGGGGTCAGCACGGACAGGCGCATATCATTGCCCAGCTCCTGTGCGATGGCGTGCCCGATACGGCACTGCTGTCGGGCATGCAGGTTCTGCTGACCCATCACGCATATCCCGGTTCCGTTTTCGACCCCACCATTGACCCGACAAAAGGAGATGTCACATGACCCGTACCCTGATCGCCGCCGCAAGCTGCCTGATCGCTCTGCCCGCGCTGGCGGATGAGCATGGCCGCTATGTCTATGCCGATTTCGAAGTATCGGTGCCGCATATCGATCTGGCAGAATGCCCGGACGGGCTGGCCACAGGCGATGTGATCTGCCGCGTCACGATGAATGACGACGCGCTGCATGTCTATGTATTCGAGGCCGAGGGCGAGAGGCCCTTCATCGCGGTCCACAGCTATTATGACGAGGATTTCGATCTTGTCCTGACAAAGTGATCCGACACGCCTTGCCCCCTGCGTGAAGCCGTCGTTATGCATCCAAAGGCGCGGAACAAAGGGCGCAAGGCTGGCCCGCGCTATCGGCGTGCCGTCCCGCGCGCATCTGCCACATGCCGACAATAGATATGGATCATCCAGCCCAGCATGACCGCATTCAGGATATGCCACATGAAATGCGTACCCGTCGGGAAGGCAGCGCATACAGCCTCGTCCGCCATACGGAACCCCAGCGACACACATAAAATCCCTGCCCCCACCAGCAACCCCTTGCCAACAGGCCTGTTGCGCAGCCAGACCCCGTATCCCGCAATCAGCACCGCCACGCTGAAATACGCCGCATTCGCGCCCAGCCCCGGCAAAACCAGACCCGCCGCCCATGAAAACCCCGCCGCATAGGGCAGGAACATCACTGTCGCCAAAGCCGCCAGCCAGCCGGGCGCGTACAGAAAATCCCGCGTCGCAGCAAACAGATACAGCAGAATGAACACCAGAATAAACACCACATCCATCAGCCCCGCCCAGTCGGTGGCATGCGTGTGCCACAGGAACGACCCCACCCCGACCGCCATCAGCACAACGGCCATGCCCCGCGCCAGCACCAGCCCGCGCGTGCGCGGCCAGACCACCAGCGCCGCAATCACGAAGGCCAGATTTGTCACTGCATTGACGGGTTCGGACCAATAGGAAAAATCCGTTCTTTCGCAATAGGCAATGATCTGTTCATTCCACATCTGGTCCTACCGCAGCCTGTCAAAAAACGATTTCAGCAGCGCGCCCGCGTCCCCCGCGCGCAAGCCATCATAGATTTCGGGCACATGATGACATTGCGCATGCGAAAACACCCGCGGCCCCTGCGCAACCCCGCCCGATTTCGGGTCCGATGCGCCGTAATACAGCCGTGCAATCCGCGCATGCGACATCGCCATCGCGCACATGGGACAAGGTTCCAGCGTGACATACAGATCATAGCCTGTCAGCCGTTCCTGCCCCAACGCCGCACAGGCCGCGCGGATGACCAGCATTTCGGCATGGGCAGTCGGGTCATTCAATTCGCGCGTGCGATTGCCTGCTGCGGCAATGACCCGCCCGTCGGGATGGGCAATCACGGCGCCCACCGGCACCTCGCCGCGCAGGGCGGCGGCCTGCGCTTCATCCAGCGCCAGTTGCATATGACTGCGAAAGGGACTCATGCGCTTTCAGATGGCCCGTGACGCTGCGCGATGCAAGAAGAATGACATGCGGATGCCGTCCTGCGCCCCGCACAGGGGTCCGGATCGGGGCGGAGCATTTTGTGCATGGGGGGCCGTGTGAAACAGGTGGCGGAATGCACAAAGCCCGCGCCAGCGGCGGGCCGGGGTCTGCCGGTCCGGCGTTGGAGATGTTCACTTTATGCCGGCGGCATAACTCCGGCATTCAAGGACTGAATTACCATCAGCGAAACCGGCAGGCCGCGGGACGGCCCGCCGGTGGCGCGGCGGCCTGCGGCCTTACTCCGCGCCTTTAAAACCGCGAAGGACTGCTACAGTTCGGATCACCCCGCGCGCGTCCAGACCTGCATGACATCGCCGCCCACAGGCTGCACCTGCATCAGGCGAAATCGCGGCGCGTCCTCCAGCCGGGTCAGCCCCAGCGCGCCCAGCCCGGCCCGCCCGTCGGCACCGATAAGTCTGCCTGCGCTGAACACAACCATCTGGTCCACCAGCCCTGCGCGCAGCAGGCTGGCCGCCAGCATCCCGCCCCCTTCGCAGAACACCCGCGTCAGCCCCTGACCGGCAAGGGCCTGCATCATCGCGGCAGGGTCCAGCCCCTGCCCGCCCTGCGCCACCGGGCAGGCCAGCGCGCGCGCGCCCGTGCCCTGCCATGCCGCCACCCGTTCCGCAGTGGTCTGCGGGCCGTGCAACACCCAGACCGGGGCATCGCGCGCAGTGCGCCCCAACCGGCTGTCCGTGTCCAGATCCAGCTGCGGCAGGGCCACCACCCGCACCGGCTGATGCCCCACGCCCAGCCCCCGCACCCGCAGGTCAGGATCATCAGCGCGCGCTGTGCCCGCCCCCACCAGCACCGCATCATGGCGCGCGCGCATCGCATGGACCATGCGGCGCGCCTCCGGCCCGGTGATCCAGCGGCTTTCGCCACTGGCGGTGGCAATACGCCCGTCCAGTGTCAGCGCCAGTTTCAATGTCACAAACGGGCGGTTCTGCGTCACGCGCAGCAAAAAGCCCGCATTGGCGGCATGGGCGGCATCCGCTTCCACCCCTTCGACCACATCAATTCCTGCGGCGCGCAGCATGGCATGCCCGCGCCCGGCCACGCGCGGGTCAGGGTCGGTCAGTGCTGTGACCACACGCGCCACGCCTGCGGTGATCAGGGCTTCCGAACAGGGGGGTGTTTTGCCGTGATGCGCGCAGGGTTCCAGACTGACATAGACCGTAGCGCCGCGCGCATCGCAGGCGGCCAGCGCCATCGCTTCGGCATGGGGACGCCCGCCCGGTTGCGTCCAGCCGCGCGCCAGAATGCGCCCGCCCTTCACAATCACACAGCCCACCGCCGGATTGGGCCAGACCCGGCCAAGCCCGCGCTGCCCCAGCGCAATGGCCTGCCGCATGAAGGCGGGGTCAATCCGGTCGGTCAAGGTCTACTGGGCCTCTTTCGGTTCGGGGCGCAGTTCGGAAACGAATTTGTCGAAATCATCCGCTTCCTGGAAATTCTTGTAAACACTGGCAAAACGCACATAGGCAACGGTGTCGATCCGCGCCAGCGTTTCCATGACAATCTCGCCGATCATCTTGGACGGGATATCAGTATCCCCCAGCGATTCCAGCCGCCGCACCATGCCCGAAATCATCTGATCGATGCGTTCATGTTCAATCGGGCGTTTCTGCATCGCAATCCGGATAGAGCGTTCCAGCTTCTCGCGGTCGAAAGCTTCGCGACGGCCATTGGTTTTCACCACAACCAGATCGCGCAGCTGCACGCGCTCATAGGTGGTGAATCGCCCCCCGCAGGCCGGACAGAAGCGCCGCCGCCGGATGGCGCCATGATCCTCGGCAGGGCGTGAATCCTTCACCTGGGTGTCGGTATTGCCACAGAACGGACAGCGCATGACCTCTCCCTCGGGTTTGTTCGGGTGCCTTACCCCAAGGACTATAGGCAAACCCCGACGGCTTGGGTAGCGCGAATTTCGCCCCACCAGATAAGGACGCCGCGCTGTTGCAGGCAGGACTCAGGCAGGGCTGCAGGGGCATGCATCTTCGCTGCGCTGTCGCATGCGGCAAGCTGGCCCTTGCCATGGCGGCAAACCAGTGGCAATGAACGCCCATGACACAGGAACACCCCAAGAAACTTGCCCTGATCACGGGCGCATCGCGCGGCCTTGGCGCTGCATTGGCGGAATATCTTGCACGCGCGGGCTGGCATATTGTCGCGGTCGGGCGCACGCTGGGCGCGCTGGAAGAACTGGATGACCGCATTCAGGCAGCGGGCGGCAGTGCCACACTGGCGGCGCTGGACATCACCAATGATGACGCCATGCGCCATTTGTGCCGCGACATTCATGACCGCTGGGGCGCGCTGGATCTGTGGGCGCATATGGCCATCTATGCCCCGCCCATGACCCCGGCGGACCATGTACCGCTGAAGGACTGGGAAAAATGCCTGGGCGTGAATATCCGCGCCACGGGGTTCCTGATTCCCATGATCGCACCCTTGCTGGCGGCCAGTGCCGGGCGTGGCACCGCGCTGTTTGTGGATGACCCGGCAGCAACAGGGCGGTTCATGGGGGCCTATGGTGCCTCCAAATCCGCGCAGATGGCGCTGGCACGCGCCTGGCAGGACGAAAGCACCAAAACCGGCCCGCGCGTGCTGATCGAGTCTTGCGCGCCCATGCCCACAGCCACCCGCGCGCGTTTCTTCCCCGGCGAGGACCGCGCGCAGCTGACCACTTGCGCAGATGAAGCGGCCCGCCTTGCGCTGCTGCTGCGCGCTTAGACGCGCGCGCCGTAGCGCAGTCAGGTTCGGCGGGAAAGCACCGATTTGGGCGTAATGAAGCCCAAATCCCGCCACAATATACAGCTAATTTTACAAATATTCAGATGTAGATAGCGCCGTCCGTCATGGACGGTGCAGGCGCGCTGTATTGCAGCCGCCTGGTTGGTAACAGGTGCAGAATTATGCTTGGAAAAATCCGCCCCCCCCATGCAGTTCTTTCGTTTCGGCACCGTCTGGCGCTGTTCCGGCAGGCAGAGGAAGGGGCGATCCTTATTTTCGGGCTGTTTGCCTTCGTTATCATGCTGATGGTGGGCGGGATCGCTGTCGACCTGATGCGCTATGAAGCGCATCGCGTGCATATGCAGGGCACTGCCGACCGCGCCGTTCTGGCCGCCGCCATGCTGCGGGACAACCCCGCCAACCCCAACCCCCGCGACATTGTTCAGGCCTATTTCGACGCAGAGGGGCTGGGCGATCATGTGCGCGCCGACGGGCGCATCACTGTAGAGCAAAGCAACACCCAGGGGCGCACAGTCACTGTCATCCCCGAAGGGCATCTGAACACCTTCTTCATGCGCTGGAGCGGGGTCAATACGCTGGACATGTCAACCCCCGCCGCCGCCAGCGAAGGGCTGGCCATGGTCGATATCGAAATCGTCATGGTACTGGATGTGTCCGGGTCGATGATGCAGCACAACCGCATGGAAAACCTGCGCGCCGCCGCCATCGATTTCGTCGAGGAAATGCTGGCCGACAGCCAGAACGGCAATGTCGCCATCACATTCGTTCCCTACAGTACCGAAGTCATCATGCCCGCAGGCACGCTGGGCTATTTCAACAACCTGGCCGATCCGCATTCCGGGTCGATGCACAATGCGTTCTGCATTGATTTCTCGACCTGGGACAGCGTGACCGACAGCATCAACGCCCCCATGTTCCGCCGCAACTGCGATCTGGGGTCAAACACCAGTTACCTGATCACCGACATGCCGATCCGGCCTTATGTGCGCGATGTCAGCACCGCGACCAACTATATCAATGCGCTGGGTCCGAACTGGGGCACATCCATTGATCTGGGCGTGCGTGCGGGGGCAATGTTCTTTGACCCGACCCTGCGCCCGATCATCAACCACCTGATCGACAATGGCCAGGTGGATTCGATCTTCGCCAACCGCCCGCATGACTGGGATCGCCCCGCCATAGCGCGCGCCATGATCCTGATGACCGATGGCGAAAACTGCTGCTTTACCGCGGGCCACGCGGCCACGCGCAAACCCAATGTCGAGATACAGGATGCCGACACTGTGTCCGTTTGCAACGCACTGAAGGCCCAGAATGTGCATATCTATGGTGTCGCATTCGAAGCCCCCGCCGGTGGCGTCGCGCTGATGGAAAACTGCGCCTCATCGCCCAACCATTTCTTCAACAGCAGTGGTGCAGATCTGATCGCGGCCTTCCAGTCCATCGCCACCCATGTCCAGACATTTTCGCTACGGTTGACACAATGACCCGGACATCACGCCCCGTACACTGGCTGCGCCGCTTTCGCCGCAATGACGATGGCGCGGCCACAGTCGAATTTGTCATCCTGTTCCCGCTGGTTCTGGCGCTGATGCTGGGGGCCATCGATCTGGGAATTACCATGGTGCGCCAGGTCATGCTGGACCGCGCCGTGGACATTACTGTGCGCGATGTGCGCCTTGGCAAGATCGGCGCGAACGGGTCGGCGCGCATGTCGGACCTGATCTGCGCCAACAGCATGCTGCTGCCTGACTGCATTGGCAATATTTCCGTGGAAATGATGCCCGTGAACACATCGGATTTCACTGGCCTTGACGGTCCGTTCACCTGCATCGACTCCGAGCAGGAGATCACGCCCGCCGTGACCTTCAACCCCGGCATGGGGGGGGCTGCGCAGGAACTGATGCTGCTGCGCATCTGTGTTGTCGCCGAACCCTTCCTGCGCGTGACCGGCCTGTTTTCCGGTCTGGACATCAATCCTGAGGGACAACTTGTGCTGACCAGCAGAAGTGCGTTCGTCAATGAACCGAGGTAACACGTCATGACCTGCCCATCCGTGCTCGCCCGTCTGACCCGCCCTTTCGCGCGGTTCCACGCCGATATACGCGGGTCTGTCAGTATGGAACTGGTACTGGTTCTGCCGTTGCTGATTTTCGCCTATGTGGCCTCGCTGGTGTTTTTTGACGCCTTCCGCGCCCGCAAGGATGCGCAAGCCGCCGCATTGACCGTCGCCGACCTGCTGTCACGCAACACCGAAGCTGTCAGCACGGCCTATATGGACGGGCTGAACGAAGTGTATGATTTCCTGACATCAGGCAATCAGGAAACCCGGCTGCGCATGTCGTCTGTCATGTGGGACCATACGGCCGAAGAACCGACGGTCATGTGGTCCTATGGTACGCGCGGTTTTCTGTCACTTGAAGATTATGCCGCCGTGACCGCAGATGACGACCGCGCCGCAGATTATGCCGCATACCGGGGTCTGACAAACCCATCGGCCGCGCAGGCAAACGGCAACGGCGTCAGCGTTGCGCAGGCACGGATCGATGCCCGCCTTGGCAGTATGGACAGTGGCACCCCACCCAGCGGCACCAGTCATGGCCGGTTCACATCTGCGGATATGCATGCGCCTGTGGCCAGTCTGGGCGACCGCATCCCCCCTATTCTGCCGGGCGAAGCGCTGCTGCTGGTTGAAAGTTTCGCCATGTGGCACCCCCTAATAACGGAGATACTGCCCGCCACACGGCTGACCCCGATTGCCATAACCCGCCCGCGCTTTTCGCCCTTCATCAATTACGAAGGCAATGCCGAAAACTTCCCCGAAGGGCTGCCTGAAATCCTGCCCGAAGTGGGTGAACCCGAAGCCCCGGTCGAAGAAGAAGAGGAAGAAGAACAGGCCGAACCCGAAACCAATGTCACGATCACTGACACCGATTTCACCAGCGGAAACACCGCAGGCTGGTCCAGCGACACGGTTACGCAGACGGCAAACCCGGCGATCGGCAATTTCCTTGGCCCGTTTGGCGGCAACACATGGACCGCGCCTGTCACCTATGCGGTCAATCTGGGCGAGCAGTCGGAAACAGCGCTGATTGAATTCGACCTGTTCATCATCGACAGCTGGGACGGATACAGCCCGTCATGGGCACGCCCCGAAGGCGAAATGTTCGCCCTGACAGTCAATGGCCAGTCCATCGCCTCTGAAGTCTTTCAGTCGGGTCCGGTGGGCAATATGGCCGCCACACGCCGCACTGTCGCATCGCGCGCGGAAGGAAAGTTCACCACCACCATGACCCTGCTGGAAAGCAACCAGAACCACTGGGGCGCTGGCTGGACCGACCAGATCTGGCGCGTCGTGGTCGAAGTGGAAAACCCTGCAACCACCTTCACCCTGGGCTTCAGCGCCAATCTGGACGAGGCAATCGACAATGAATCCTTCGGCCTGCTGAATTTCAGGCTGACAGCGGAACGCGGCCAACCCGGCAGTCATTTCATCCCGCCTGCGAATATCGGGCTGAACGCCACCAATAAATTCCCCCGCTATGCCGGCTGCCCCGATCATCGCCTGTCCGCCAAAACCCACAGTTTCAGTGTCGATGAACTGTCGACTCCCGCACTACGTCACCTCGCCCGTGCAGGCGGCGGGCAGCGTCTGACCAATTGTTCGGGCTTTGGCGGCTGGTTCAGCCCCTATAGCAGCCATTTCGATGCAAACCCCACATTTGTCATCAATTACGACAAACAGAACACAAACTGGAATGGCAGCCGCCTTCGGATCGAAACCAATGACGGCAATTCCGGCGCAAGCTGCGATTCCGCGTTGCTGATACGCGACCCTTATGGCCAGTGGCATTTCAACGAAGACATCAGTAGCTGGAACTACAATGCGCGGGTGAATATGGGCCATGTCGACAGTGGCGATATCCTTGTCTGGGTCGGGCGCTGGTCATCCGGTCAGTGCAATACCGAAATCACGTTCAGCAATTACTGAACCGCGCCGGAAGGCACAGCATCACCCCCCCTTTGGGCCGGTCCGGCCCGGGGGGGGCCTGTGCCGGATATGGACGGCAAGGAACCGGGTGAATATTCTTTTGCGGGCAGGCGCGGGTACCAAGCCCGCGCCTGCCCGCGACCACCTCAGGCAGCGGCGCTTTCCCCCAGCCTTGCCAGCCCGCCATGCAACTGCACCAACTGCACCGCAGCATCGGCGGCTTCGCGGCCTTTTTTCACGAAATGGTCGTGGAAAAACGCTTCATGTTCCGCAGATGGCTGGAAATGATGCGGCGTCAGCGACACAGACAGCACCGGCACACCGGTTTTCAGACCCGCATCCATCAGGCCGGAAACCACCGCCTGCGCCACGAAATCATGCCGGTAAATGCCGCCATCCACCACCAGTGCGGCAGCAGCAATCGCGTCATACCCGCCGGTTGCGGCCAGCTGTTGCGCCAGAAGCGGCATTTCAAACGCACCGGGCACATCGAAACAGTCAATTTCAGCATCAACGCCCAGGTCGGCCAGCCGCGCGCGGAAACCGACCAGCGCCTGATCCACGATATCCGCGTGCCAGCGCGCCTTGATGAAGGCAAATTTAGGGGATTTTGTCATAGCTCCGGATCCTTTCAACATGACAGAATCCCAGAGCGCCAAGGCCGGACAGACCTGCGCCTGACCGTCCCCCTTTTCTCTTCCATCCGGACTATGACCGTCGGCCCCGGAATTTCACCGGATCTGCTGACCCTTTCAGACAAGAAAGGCGCTCGCGGGCTATAACCGCCGGTGGGGAATCTCACCCCGCCCTGAGAATGGCAATTTGCTAGGGCGTTCCGGCGCGGTTGTCAATCCAGACGCAATGCTTCGCGCAATCCGGCAGCGGGGGATTTGGCGTCATTCAGCTGCAATGCCGATTCCAGATGATGCAGATGATGTTCCATCATTTCCGCCGCCCGCACCACGTCGCGCGATTCGATGGCGGTGACAATGGCTTCATGTTCGTCGGGGCCGCATGTCTGGGTGGTTTCACTTTGATACATCGCGGTAATCAGCGATGTCCGGGTGGTCAGCGTGCGCAGGATTTTCGTCAGAAACTCTGCATCGGTCAACCGCGCGATCAACAGATGAAATTCCCCTGACAGGCGGATAATCGCTTCGCTGTCCTGCCCCGCATGCGCGGCGCGTTCGCGCGCGATATGCGCGCGCAGCGCTGCAATATCGGCATCCGTGGCGGTGTGGCACAGCCGTTCCACCAGACGTTTTTCAATGAAGCCGCGCGTATAGAAGGCGTCGCGCGCCTCGCTGACGCTGGGTTCGGCAATACAGGCCCCGCGATTGGGCACCAGCGACACCAGCCCGTCCTTTTCCAGAAGCGAAAGCGCCTGACGCACCCGCGCGCGTGAAACACCGAACACTTCGGCAAGGTCTTCTTCCTTCAGGCGCGTGCCGGGGCGCAGGCTGCGCTGCACCACAGCCAGCCACACCCGGTCGCATATCCGGGCAACTGCTTCATTATTCGCGTTTTCTGCAAGCCAAGGCATTCGGGCACCCCTGTAACCCCAATGTCCTTACAATCATCATATGAAAATGACAAACCCGCTCGCGCAATCGTCAGGTGTGTCGCATCACGCACATCCAGACCGGCAATCCCCCCCGATCCCGTGCAGGCGTCGCGGAACCCTATCCCGACTCTTGCGTTCTGTTTGCATGACTACACCCAATAACACACAGGAGTTCACAATGAACTGGGATATTCTTGAAGGTAAATGGAAGCAGTTCACCGGTTCCGCCAAGGAAAACTGGGGCAAGCTGACCAATGATGATCTGGATCAGGCGGCAGGCAAGCGCGACAAGCTTGTGGGCAAGATCCAGGAAAAATACGGCATCGCAAAGGATGAGGCCGAAAAGCAGGTCGATTCCTGGTCGTCCAAACTCTGAGCTCCGGTACAGATGCGGTTCTGCGGGCACGCGGAACCGCTGATTTACCGCGCACCGGAATCTTTCTGCAATGAAATCCAAAAAGGGGCGAGGACATGGTCCCGCACCGCAAAAGGGGGTTAAAATGTCACGACAACCTGTGTCGAAGCTGAAACAGGAAGGCAAGGAAACAGCACAAAGCGTGAAAGCGCATGCTGATGCCGCAGCCCATGATGTCGCTGATCTGGCTGATAAGACATATGAGGAGTTGAAAGAGCAACTCGCCCTTGTCAAATCCGATCTGGCCGATCTGACAGAAGCCACGCGGCAAGCTGGCATTGCCACAGCGAATCAGGCCAAGGCCAGCGCCCGGCGCACTGGTCGCCGTGCTGTCAAAATGGCAGAGGATGGCTATGATTATGCCACTGACCAGCTTGATGAAGCGCTGGAAGGCGCCGAAACCTTTGCCAAGGAACGCCCGGCCATGGCGATGGGCATTGCCGCAGGGGCAGGTTTCCTGCTGGCCCTGGCGCTGTCGCGTCGCTGATGCTGCGAACTGTATATCATCTGCAGCGCAAGGCGCGCTGGCATAGCGGCAATGTCGCGCTTGCGGTTTGCGCAGGCGCGATGCTGGCCATCGGGCTTGGCTTTCTGGTTGCGGCGGGCTGGATGTTGCTTGCGCAGCAGTTTTCCGCCCTGATCGCGAACTATGTGATCGCGCTGATCTTTCTTGGTCTGGCAGCGGTCTTGTTGCTGATCAGGCGCATAAGGCCCGCGCCGCAGGTGCCATCCCTTGATGCGCAGTTGCGCGCCGAAGCCGCAGCAGGGCGCAGTTCCCCGCCGCAAGGCGAATTTCCCGCCCTGATTGAAGCGTTCCTGTTCGGGATAAATACTTATGTGCAGTTGAAAAACCGCCCGCGTCGCCGCGAATAGCCCGCGATCTGCGGAATCGGCGCCGGGCTGCCATGGTGCGTGATGATTGACTGGCCGATGATGCGGTGTTTTGCATATGGGCCTGAACAAGCTTTCCCCTTGCCGGCCCTGTCTGGTCTGTCGGCAAGGGAATGCGTATTGCGCATTGCACAAAGATGCCGGAACCATACCCCGCCCCCGCGCGTTGAGTTGACAGACGCAACCGCGCCCTGCCCCCCCTTGCGACACGCATTCTGCGTTTCCGGGGTGTTTAGCGGGGTGCAAAACGGCAAGCGGACCGGCAAATCCTGCGATCCGCGAACCGGAAAGGAGCAGACATGAGTGCACCCGATACGAACGTGAAGAAACAGGCATGGCGCCATCGCGGACCGCTGGTCGGCATGGCTGTCGTGGTTATTCTGGCGACCGGGTTTCTGGGTTGGCTGCTGATCAGAACAATGGTTGTGGAACCTGAACCGCCGCAGCAGGAAGCACCTGTCGGACAGATTGAAGACGGCACCGGCATTCCCGCCGATGGCACCGTCACCGGCCCGGTAAACCAGCCGACCGAGAACCCCGAAATCATTGACGAACCGACCCCCCCGGCACCGGGGGACCAGAACTGATCCGCAACTGACAGGATCATATGCGCGTTCAAGGCCCCTGCAGCACTGCGGGGGCCTTTTCTTCCGCCTGCATCACAGCTCAGTCAGATCGCATTTTCCCTGGAACCAAAACGGCCAAAGCGGGTTTCATCATTGTCCCTGTTGAGACATCGGGGTTTTGTCCCGCCCGATGTCTTCCAACTATGACTTGCCCATCCCGCGCCCTCTTCCCGCGCAGGATGGGCTTTTTCATTTGAAGGGACCGTCGCGCCAGTGGCGCGGGCTTCGTGAAGACATCACCCCCACGCCCCCGACATCACACGGCCCTGGTGTTCCGCATCTGACACAAGGTTCCGCCAATCAGTGACGATGGTCGGCGATGCGGGACGGTGCGGACGTTCCGAAAAGTGCTTGCGTCATCTCCGGGCCTGTGGATTGCTTCGTCAATCAGAATGGAGAAACGACATGTCTTTTGAACTTTGGCTGGCCTTTGCAGCAGCATCCGCGGTCTTGCTGGCAATTCCTGGCCCCACGATCCTGTTGGTAATTTCATATGCGCTCGGACATGGTAGAAAGGCGGCACGCGCAACAGTTGCGGGCGTCGCACTTGGTGATTTCACCGCAATGACCGCTTCCATGCTCGGCCTCGGGGTGCTGCTCGCGACTTCGGCCACTTTGTTCACTGTGTTGAAATGGATCGGTGCAGCCTACCTGATCTACCTTGGGATAAAACTCTGGCGCGCCCCGGTATCGATCAGCGAAGCTGGTGCAGATACAGAAAACCTTCCGAAAGAACGGCCGCTGCGGATTTTTCTGCACACCTATGTCATCACGGCGCTCAACCCGAAAAGCATCATCTTCTTCGTGGCCTTCCTCCCTCAGTTCATGAATCCGGCGCAGCCCTTACTGCCCCAGATGATCATTTTCGAGACAACGTTTTTGGTCCTGGCGACCCTGAATGCGGCTTTCTACGCATTACTGGCATCGATGGCCCGGAAATCGATCCGCAAGCCAAGCGTGCAGAGGGCTGTCAACCGTGTTGGTGGGTCCTTGATGATCGGCGCTGGTGCTCTGGCGGCGAGCTGGAAGCGGGCCGCAGCATGACATAGACAGATGTGGAAGACCTTGTGGTATTCCACATCTATCCGCTTAGCGCTCCTTGCTTCCGTTGGGAATCTTGTGTGAGGTGCAGAACACTAGCAACTGGTGATCATCAACACCGGAAACAGCGTAAACGCTGTGGCCACCAGTCCGATCCATGCGCCTGCGCGTGGCAGATAACGTGACACGCCCTGCCCCCCCGCAGGCAGCGCGCGAAACAACAGCCCATGCGCCAGCAGCCCGCCCCCCCATAGCGCGACCAGCAGCATATGCGCGCGCAAAGTCAGGCTTTCAGGGCCGGGGCTGCCCGCACAAACGGTCCCATGCACCGCATAAAGCAACGTGAACATGACGGCCCACAGCGTCGGGCCAGCCAATGACAGGGCAAGCCACCTCATGGCGCACCTGCCTGCACCAGCACGACCGCCACGGTAATGCCCGCTGTCACCGCCGTGAACATCTGCCAGTTCCCCCACGCAGCGATGGCCCCGCGCCCGGTCTGCGGTGCAATCTCGCCGCGCCGGAACTGGTCAGCCGTGAATGCCGCCATCGCCGCCCCCACCAGCACATGCAGCCCCACATAGCCCAGCATGGCGGCGCGCAGCGCATCGCGCGCATGCGCCCTTGGGTCATCAAGTTGCACAGCCAGCCATGCCAGCGCCACCAGGGCCACCAGATTGCAGCCCAGCCCCGCCCAGCTTGCCCCGCGCCCGGCATATCCCGCAGCGAGTAGCCGCGCAAAAACCGCCGCCCCTGCGACCGCAGCAAGGCCAATGACCAGCGCAATACCTGCCGCCGGGTTCTGCACCAGTGCAGGCGGCGGCGGCGGTCCTTGTGTCACCACGCTCAGGAACCCCAGCCCGAACAGAAGCGATGCAAACAGCGCCCCATCCGCCACCAGAAGTGCATGCAACCCGCTTTGCGCCAATGTCGGGGGTGTCGCCCGGTGATGCACCGGCATATCGACGCCCGGCGCAATCGTCACCGGGGCCAGATCACCCACCGGGGCCATGCCCCGCGCCCAGACCCAGACCAGCCCTGCGACCGGTGCCAGCGCGACAGCCGCCAACGCATACAGACTGGCCAGCATCAACAGCACAAACACCGCGATACATGCCGACAGCACCAGTGGTAGCGCGGTGTTGCCCGGCAGGACCGCCACATGGCAGGGACGCGCATTGCCCGCAGTCGTGACCAGCACTTCACGCCGCCCGCGCGGCGCACCGGGCAGCGCGCCCACACCCCGCGCCAGCGCATGGATCACCTCTCGCGCGGGTCCGCCCTGATGACGCCGCAATGGCAGGGACGCAAAATTGTAATTGGGCGACGGCACCGGCATTGCCCAGTCCAGTGTCGGCGCGCGCCACGGGTCACGGCGCGCGCGCTGGCCAAGGGTGGCCTGCAGGATCAGGTCCACCGCGAACATGGCAAACCCAATGGTCAGCACGAACCCGAAAATAGAGGATGTCAGGTTCAGCGCCACCCATTCGGGATTGTCGGGATAGACATCAATCCGGCGCGGCATACCCAGCAACCCGGTCAGATGCATGATGAAAAACGTACCATGAAACCCGATCAGGATGACACAGAACGCGGCCTCCCCCAGCCCCTTGACGCGCGCCTTGCCAG
Source organism: Roseinatronobacter alkalisoli (assembly GCF_028745735.1). Lineage (GTDB taxonomy): Bacteria > Pseudomonadota > Alphaproteobacteria > Rhodobacterales > Rhodobacteraceae > Roseinatronobacter > Roseinatronobacter alkalisoli. Next base: position 40,454 of record NZ_JAQZSM010000007.1, on the reverse strand, counting down.
TGATCAGCGGCATCCAGTACGTGGCCGCCGCCATCATCGGGAACACAAAACCGCCAATCAGCACATAATGCAGATGCGCGGTCACAAAGGCCGTGTCATGCGCCTGCCAGTTGAACGGCACGATGGCCAGCATTACACCCGTCAGCCCCCCCATCACGAAGGTCAGGAAAAACCCCAGAATATGCAGCATCGGCAAATGCAGTTCCGGCCGCCCCTTCCACATCGTGCCGATCCAGGCAAAGACCTGCACGGCCGTCGGCACGGCCACCAGAACGGACGCGGCAGAAAAGAAGGCCAGCGCCATATGCGGAATGCCCACTGTAAACATATGATGCACCCATAACCCGAAAGACAGGAACACCAGCCCCAGAATGGCCGCAACAATCGCGCCATAGCCCAGAATGGGCGTGCGGCACATGACCGGGATGATGGTGGACATGGCCCCCGCTGCGGGCAGGAAAATGATATACACTTCCGGGTGGCCGAACAGCCAGAACAGGTGCTGCCACAGCAGCGGGTCACCGCCGCGCGCCACATCGAAAAACGGCCAGTCGAAGGCGCGCTCCACCTCCAGCAGCACTGATCCTGCAATCAGCGGCGGGAACCCCACCAGCATCATCGCAGCCGTGCCCAGCATATACCACGCAAACAGCGGCATTTCCGTCAGCTTCATCCCCGGCGCACGCTGACGCAGGATGGTGACGGTAATTTCCACTGCCGCCGCAATCGCCGAGATTTCGACGAAAGTAACCCCCAGCAACCACACATCGGCATTGATGCCGGGGCTGTGGGTGGCATCCGACAGGGGCGTATACATGAACCAGCCATCCCGCGGCGCCACCCCGAACAGAAGGGCGCCCAGCATGATCAGCCCGCCGAACAGATAGCACCAGTACCCCAGCGCGGTCAGGCGCGGGAATGCCATGTCGCGCGTGCCCAGCAGTTTCGGCAACAGCCAGATGCCCAACCCCTCCAGCATCGGAATGGCGAACAGGAACATCATGATACTGCCATGCATGGTGAAGATCTGGTTATAAAGTTCCGTGTCCAGAAACGCGCCCTGATGGGTGGCAAGCTGCGTGCGGATCAGCATCGACAGAATCCCGCCAATGGCAAAGAACACAAACGCCGTTGCCATGAAGCGCAGGCCCAGTGTGGTATGACTGACCGCTGTGACCTGCCCCCACCACCCCCGGTCATTGGCCCAGACCCGCGCCAGTTCGCGGTGCAGCCGCAGCGCGCGCTGCGGCGGGTTGGGCGGCAGATCAGACGATCCGCCCACGGCCACAGGTTCGGGATGCGCCAGGTCTGTCATGGAAACTCCTGCCCATTGGTGTCAGTTTCGGGGGTGGTGTCGGGGCCAGTATCAGGGTCAGTATCGGGGTCAGCGGGGGGCCAGTCGTCATGCGCGACCACCACAAACCGCATGCCCGCATGGCCCAGCCCGCAGAATTCCGCGCACAGCCCGTCAAAGCGGCCCGCGCCATCGGTCTGCACGCGCAACCGGTTTACACGGCCGGGAATGGCATCCATCTTGCCGCCAAGGCGCGGCACCCAGAAGGAATGAATCACGTCCTGTGATGACACCAGAATATCCACGGGCTGGCCCGCAGGGATATGCAGCACGCCGTCGCTTTCCACCGGCTGACCGTCTGCGCCGTCATGGGTGAACTGCCATCCCCACTGGAATGCATGCGCATGCACTGTGACCGCGCCATCATCGCGCGGTAAAATCCGTTCGCCCACCCATAGCCCGACCCCCAGAAGTGCTGTCAGAACCGCCAGCGGAAACCACAGGCCCAGCCCGTAAACCCAACGCCCCTGCGCCGTCCGGCGGGGGGCACCCCATGCAAAACCCAGCAGGACCAGCACAAACGCGGTTATCACCCCCGCGCCCGCCAGCATGACCCACCACAGCAAGGCAATGTCGCGCGCGATATGCCCGCCGGGGTCCAGTGTGGACAATGGCCCCGCACATGCCGCCAGCGCCAGTGGCGCGACCCATATCAACGCCCGCCCTGTCATAGCGGGTCAAACCGCGCCGGAATGGCATTCCCGCGCGGTTCCCGCAGGAATTCCGGGAACAGCGCGATCAGGTCATCCAGCGCGGGTTTGGCCAGCACCAGCCACAGCACCAGCCCCATCAACGGCAGCAGCGCCACCAGCGCAAAGGCAGCGGGCGGCAGGCGATAGGCTTCGCGCCGCTCGCCCGCCTGCACAACGACATGCCCCAACCAGGCATGCACCAGCACCATGCCCGACACGGCAACCAGCTTGACCAGCAACCAGGTATCCAGCACCTCCTGGGCGAAAATCAGCACGGTTCCCGCGATCACCGCGATCACCGCCGCAGGCGTCAGGACAAGCTGATAGCTGTAATGCGTCAACCAGCGGAATTCACTGAAACCGGCCTGATTGCGCGATGCATGCGCATGCCTGTAGGTCTGGATAATGACCGGCAACAGGATCAGCCCCGCGCACCAGACGGACAGGGCCGCGATATGCAGCGCCTTGAACATGGCAATCATACACGCGCCCCCTGCCACAGGGTCCGCCATGCGATGATCGCGGCGAGAACCGCCAGCGGCACCATGCCCGGCACCCACATGATCAGCCCGGCCAGTTGCTGATCTTCCAGCGCGTTCAGGCCAAAGCGCGGCGCATGGGCCAGATGTTCGGCATAAAACGCGCGCGGCGCGAAGGTCAGCAGCGCGCCAAGAACGCCCATCTGCCCCACCAGCGACACCAGCCAGACCAGCCCCGGAACACTACCGCGCCCCTGTTTGCCCAGCACCGCTGACCAGAACGCCCAGCCCGGCAGGATCAGCGCCATCTGCAACCCCCAATAAACCGCCGCGCTGTCCCATGCCGCGCTATAGACAACCGGCAGGTGCCACAGCCACAATGCCGCCGACAGGCCAAGAAACGCCAATGCCTGCGGGCCGCGCCGCCACGGAAACGCCATGGCCAGCGCCGGGGCCAGCACGGCAATCACCACCAGATGATGCAGCGTGCGCGCCGAAAACAGCGCAACTGTCATCGCACATAACGGCGACACAAATGCCAGCACCGCCGCGAATACCGCCACGGCGAAGGCGCGCTGCCGCATGGGGCCTTGCCCGCGCAACAGCCAGACCCCGGCCCATGCCGCCCCGCCAAGGCAGGTCAGCAGCACAGGGTCCAGGTTCCAGGCCATAAGCCATGCCTGCGGGTCGGGGGCCGGGCCGCAATAGGGAAAATCGGGTTCCATCACATTCCGTTGTTGATCATGTCCACTCACCCAACGCGCCGGGCAGACGCCGGTTCCGGACCGTCGCGCAGGAAATTGAAAAGGGCGCAGCAGATGCCCGCGCCCTTTTCAGCCTGATCCATCAGGACAGTTCAGAAAACGCCAAACAGAAATAGCAGAATTATTATCGGTATCGGTATGCCGATTACCCAAAGCAATATACCACGCATGCGATCTTCCTTTCATGGTCAGAACAGGTTTTCGTTACCTCTGATACTTAACGGGCAAACCGGATCAAGGTTCCGAAAATTCAATAACTAGTTGATAAATTAATAAAAAACGCCCCGCCGGAAACCGGCGGGGCACATTGCTTCATTCATACGCGCTGCGGTGGAAGTCCCGCTGCGGCAGGCGGGGATTACCCTTGATATTCAGGCAGGGTTTCCAGCTGCTCCTGCGTCATCGGAACCTGAACACGCACATTGCCGGTTGCATCGTCCCACATGATTTCGATGTCATTGGGTTCAAGGGCGACTGTATGGCTTCCCAGTCCCAGAAACCCGCCCACATCGATGATGATATGGGTGACGACGCCATCATCTGCCAGAACCACATCATCGACAGTGGCGATATTGTCACCTTCGGCGCCGTGGACACTGGCCCCCAGCAGGTTATCGGCTGTAAGATCCTGTTCCCCCATCGCGGTGTAACCGTCCTGTGCGGCGGGGTCAGCGCCTGCCATGTCGGACTGTTCGCCCAGCGCCGGGTCAGTGCCGGTCATGTCTGTCTGGCCGGTCATGGTAGCATCATTCTGCACCATGTCACCGTCGTCATCCAGCATGCCGATATCCTGCCCGGCTGCCGCGTCATCATATATCTGCGCTTCATAGCCGATGGAAAGTTGTGCTTCATCCCATTCCGGCAGGGCTTCCAGCTGTTCCTGACTCATGGCGGCCACGACGAAGAAATCGGACAGATCTTCAGGCGCGGTGTCATCAGCCACGAAATACAATTCGTTGATGTCAACCATGACCGTGCGCGCGCCCAGGCCCAGGAAACCACCGACATCAATAAGAATGCCACGGATTTCGCCGTCCTTGGTCATGACGATATCGTCGATATTGCCGATATTCTCCCATGCGTCGCGGTTGGGGATGAAGGCGTCATTGCTTTCCCAGCGCATCCTTGTGCGGTCCCAGATACTGTGGTCTTCGGCCGCGCGGTCCTCGGTCAGGGTGCGGGTGTGTTCGGTATCAAGTGTGTAAAGATTCTTGCCCGTGAAGTCCGATGACAGGAAGGCAGGCACAAACTGGTTGTCGCCCCCAGCCATTGCAGTGGCATCGCCTTCTCCGGTGGCACCGGTCGTCTGTGCAACTGCGCCCGTCGCGGTGATGGCAACAATGGCGGTGGTCAGCATAAGCTTATTCATCTCGTCTCTCCTTTAGTGTCATTGACCTATTCAAAGGCTCTGCACACACAACAACGCTATGAAGGGAAAGTTCCAAATATTCTGAAAATATTAAATATAACAATTACTTGAACACAGGAACCTTAACACGAAGCATATCCGGCACCTGCAAACCAACCGTGATCTTCGCACCAGTCGCCACAAAAAAACCGCTGACCCGAGGACCAGCGGAGTTTGCCGAACAAAGCTTCATCATTCGACAGAGGGAAAGTTCAGACCCGCCCGGCCTAAGCCTTGCGGGGTCCGGCAATGAACCAGATGATCAGTCCGACCACCGGAAACAGAAGGACAAGCAATATCCACAACACCTTTTTGCCATCACTGGTCCGCGACCCCAGAATGGCCACAGCCGCCCAGATGACCAGCGCCAGATGGACGATGCCCAGAAAACCGGTAAAGTTCGTATTCATGTATTTCTGACCCTGTTGTGCAAACTACCAGAACCCAAACGCGCGTCCGCGCAGTTGGTTCCCGGAAAAATTACGGTGCGGGATAAAACGGGCGGAAACGGTTGTTGCGCTTCCCAAGCCCGCGCCAGCGTTGGGCCGGGGTCTGCCGGTCCGGCGTCATAGGAATTTCCTTTATCCACGCGGCACAATCCTGACATTCAAGGCCTGGCAAGACACCAGCGTAACCGGCAGGTCGCGGGACGGCCAGACCTATGGCGCGGGCCAGCCTCGCGGCCTTGATTCCGCGCCTTTGGGATGCGTACCCCCCAGCCCTACAGCGCCAGCGACAAGGCCAGCCATGCCGCCAGCGCGACCGCTAAGGCAGTCATCAGCAACGCATAAACAAGGGCGAGTTTCGGGCGCATGTCACACCAGTTCAAATATTTCGTAATCGATATGCCGCTCGCGCACCCCAAGCCTGTGCAGATCACGGCGCAAGGCTGCCAGCATCGGGCCGGGACCACACAGAAGATGCGGCCATTCGCGCGTATCCGCCGCCAGCTGGCGCGTCAGCATGTCGAAATCAATATGCCCGCTTTCGCCGTCCCAGTCATCGGGGGGGTCTTCCAGCACATGCACCAGTGTCAGGTTCAGCCGCCTGCGCAACACCTCCAGTTCATCGCGGAAGGCAACCTTGTCCCAGATCGGGTTGGCATAGATCAGAATGACCGGGCGCGGGTCGTCGCGCGCGTCCAGCGCATGCAGGTTCGACAGGATCGGCGTAATGCCTACCCCGCCCGCAATCATCACGAACCCCTTGGCGCGGGCCATCCGGTCCACGGAAAACGCGCCATACGGCCCGTCCACATAAGCCCGCGCGCCGATCTGTGTCTGCGCCAGCGTGGCGCTGTGGTCACCCAGCGCCTTGATGGAAAATGACAGGTTCGGGCCATGTTCGGGGGCTGCGGATATGGTGAAGGGGTGCTCGGTCAGGGCATAGGGGGAACGCTCAACCTTCAGCCATGCGAACTGCCCCGGCTTCCAGCGTTTCAGCGCCTGCCCTTCGGGGGCCAGTTCCAGCCGGTGCACACCGCCGCCTTCGTCATGGTTGGCAATCACGCGCCACGGGTTACGCGACTGCCACCAGGGGCGGATCAGCCGCGTGAACAGCAGAATTCCTGCCCAGCCCAGCGTCGCGCCCAGCCAGACCACGCGCTTTTGCGGCGTATCCGCCAGGTTCCCCACCCCCAGCACATGCGCAATCGCAGCAAGAAAGCCGATGATCGCCAGCGCCAGATGCAGCCTGCGCCACCATTCATATGGCAGGCGCAGCGCCCCGCGCCATTGCGAGGTGATGACCAGCCCGGCAAAACACACCAGCGCCACGCGCCCCGCCGTCAGTTCCCACCGCGCTTCAAGCGGGTTCAATTGCCCAAGGGCCGGTTCATGAAACACATAAAGCAACGCAAAATGCGCACCCATCAGCACCAGCGCCCCCCAGCTGAGATAGCGATGCGCCAGATAGACAATATCGGCCCCGAAAGGATGCGTGATCCAGCGCAGCCGACCTGTCAGCGCGAATTGCAATGTCACCATGGCCAGCGCGCCAAACCCTAGCCCCATGCTGAAATCCCAGCTCGGCCCGCCCGAAGGCACTGCCTCGCCCATCAGCAGGATCGCGGCAAAAGGCAGGCCCAGGGCCAGAATACCCAGACCGAACACCGCCCCCGCATGCAGGACAACCGCCCAAGGGCGGTCATGGGGTGACTGGTGCGCTTGCGCGGTCGCAGTGCTGTTCTTGCCGGAATCCTGGTCGGGGTCTGGCTCGGGACGAAGCATGTTCATCCTTGCGCAACGCGCCAACGGCATGCGGGTTCCCGCCGCGCCACACTCATGACGGGGTATCAGGCGCTTTCGTGCCGATCTGGTAGTCGAAGACCAGTTTGCCGCCATGCCAGCCGGTCACCGCCGTCAGCCCTGCCGCCACCAGTGACAGGCACAGGCCCAGCGGCAGCACCGCCTCTTCGGGCTGGCCAATGCGGTAGACCCAGTTCGCCCCGATCAGCGACAGCAGCATGACCGCCAGAATGAAATGCGTCCAGCTGGATGAACGGTTGCGTATGCCGCGCACCAGCAGCAATTCCACCGTGCCGGTCACCCCCGCCAGCACACCCATCACAAACGCCCCGAACGCAGCCCAGCCCGCCGCGCGCGCCCAGAATGCATCCCCGGTCCACCAATACAGCAGATCGGCCCCCAGCACCGACATCGTAAGCGCAATGGGAAAGGCCACCAGCATCGCATGCAGCGGGTGCCCCGAAATAGCAATAAGCGATTCCGTGGGATGCAGGGCGCGGTGTTCTTCAACCGGGTCAGTGAAACCAGTGTGTTTCTGTGTCATATCGCATCCTCCGGCCTTGATGCTGCGCGCGGTCAGGCCACGGCAGCGGGTTGCGACGGGGTCTGTTCGGCAATGCGCAACCGCACCTGCCATCCCGGTACGCCATCGCGCTGTGCTGGTCCTATTTCGATATCCCCGTGTATCTGCAACGCAAACGCAGTCATCAATTCCTGCCCCAGCCCATTGTCCATCTGTTCAGAACAGGTATCCGACACCGAATTCCACACGGTCAGTTCCGCAACCCGGTCAATGCTGGTCAGGCGGATATCCAGTTGCGTGCCCTGCGCGCCCGCGGGTGCCATGGCATATTTCAGCGCGTTGGTCAGGGCTTCGGCAAAAAGCAGCGATGCCGGAATGATCTTGTGATGCGGCAGATCCACAGCATCAAACTGCTTGGTGATCTGCATATCAGTGGAATCGGTACTGGCAATCGACAAGGTTTCCTGCAGGATGCTGTCAAAAAAACTGGCAGCATAACGTTCGGAAATGCGGTCCTGTTCATAAAGCGTGCGGTGAATTGTCGCCAGCGACCGCACCCGTGACTGAACCCCTTTCAGGATCGAGCGCGCTTCGCGGTCCTGCAGGCGACGCATCTGAAGATTCAGGATAGAACCGATAAGCTGCAGGTTATTCTTTACCCGATGGTGAATTTCCTTCAGCAGAATGGTCTTCTCTGTCAGCGCTTCTTCGCGTTCGCGTTCATCGCGCCGGATCAGCAAGGCCATCTTGGAAAATGTCGAATCAATCTCGCGCAACTCGCTTGGCGCTCTCTCTGGCAGGCGTTGGAATTCGGCCCTGTTGCCCAGTGCAAAGCGGCGCAGTTGCGAATTCAGGCGTTTCAGATGGCGCACCACCATGTAATCAACCGCGAACATGACAACCGCCAATGATGCAAACCACATCAGCACAGGAAAACTCAGCCGCCAGAAATTTATCACCGCCCCGGATGGCCATTGATCCGTGGACCAGCTGCCAAGCGCATAAAGCTGGCCGGGGATCAATTCCGCCAACGTGAACATGCGCCTTTCGCCGTCTTCGCTGACTTCGCGGAAAACCCCGTTGCGCTGCGCAAGGATCGACAGCAATTCGCTGCGGCCGGGCAATCGTTCGGCGGCATCGGGAATATCTGCGCTGGTCAGTGTTTCCCCGGCAGGGTTCACCAGATAGGTTGCGCGCAGGCCGCTTTGCTGGTCCAGTTCAGCGGCAATCAGCGCGAATGTATGCTGCGAGACAGAGATGCTCATATACCCCAGCAACGCGCCATCCACGAAAACCGGCCTGCTGGCGACGACAACAGGCCGGCCGGTAATCGCGCCATTGGGCTGAAAGCTGAAAAAACTGCGCGCGTTTGCCATGCTCGACTGCATGCGTTCCGAATTGCTGAAATCCACAGGCTCGCCTTGCGACGCGCAGGTCATCGTCCCGTCGCGCGGAACAAAACCGGCAAAGGCAAAAAGATCGGCGGCGCTGACAAATTCCCGCAGGAAATCCGAACAGGCGGCGGAATCATCCAGCTGTTCCAGCACCAGCGGCGTCAGGCGGTGCGCCGACAGCATGGCACTTTCCAGCAACCCGCGTTGCCCCGCAACCGCATCGATCGTCCGCCTGATCAGCATCGCGTCATTTGACCGGGCCTGCGCGCGCAGCGACTGGTATTCGGAATAGATCGAGATCGCCCCCAAAGGGGCAAGCGCCAGCGTCATCAATATCGCCAGCCGCGTTGCCAACCGGTCACTGATATCGAATATTGCCAATCTCTGTTTCACCCTCGTCATTGCAGGTCCGCGCAATATACGCGCACCGCGTTTCTGCATCTGACCCTACACTTGCGGATTCTGCGCGGCATGAAGAATACGCACACAGCCCGCCTGCGATCAGAACCCGTTCGGTGCGCCCGCCATCACCATCGCAACGGATTTGTCTGTCGTCGTCGGATTTTCACCCTTTTCCAGATGCAGCATTTCCGCCAACGCCTTGCGCGCCCTGTTCGCACGGCTTTTGATGGTGCCGGGGGCGCAGTTGCAGGTTTCTGCGGCTTCCTCGATGGAAAACCCCATAGCGCCAACCAGAATCAGCGCCTCGCGCTGTTCGACCGGCAGGAATTTCATTGCGGCATTCAGTTCCTGCAGGGCAAGGCGGCCGTCATGGTCGGGCTTGGATGCCATACGCGCGGTAAACACCCCTTCGCCATCGGACACTTCGCGCGACTGCTTGCGGCGCTTCGACAGATAGGTGTTGCGCAGAATGGTAAACAGCCAGGCACGCATATTCGTGCCCGCATTATACTGGGAAAACTTGGTCCATGCTTTCAGCACCGTTTCCTGAACCAGATCATCGGCGGCGGACACATCCCCCGACAGACCACGCGCGAAGGCACGCAGGGCGGGCAGATGGGTAACGATTTCGTCGCGCGGGTCAACAGCGGGGCCGTCAGGCGTTTGTGCGCCACTCATTGCTTGTCCGTTGCCTTCTGGGCATCCTGCTTTCGCAACGCCTCCAGCAGGTCGGTCAGGGATTTCGGCAGCTCTTCTGCTTCAGCATCACTATACAACCGCTTCAGGTTTTCGTCGATTTGCTGGGAAACCGATGGCGGAATGCCCTTCCTGTTTCCATGTTCCTTGCCACTCATTATAGCCATACAGCCTTTTGCTCCACAAATTCCAACTTGGCATTTTACGTTGCACCGCGCAAGTATGGCACTGATCGCAACGAGCTTGGAACCAAAACGCGGGCACATGCGTTCGGTTCCAAGGAAAGTATGTTTTTTTGCCCTGCCCGATGGACGCTGCGCCACGGCGGGCACTGATTGGAACCTGCAGATGATGCCGCAATCTCAAGGAGAGAAGATGTCTATGTCCATGCGTATAGCAAAAGAGCTGCCATATCTGCGCCGTTACGCGCGCGCACTGACGGGCAGCCAGCAGACAGGCGACAGATACGCAGCCGCAACACTGGAAGCAATACTTGAAGACAGATCCCTGCTTGACAGCGACATTACCCCGAAACTGGGGTTGTTCCGGGCCTTTCACACGGTCTGGCAGACAACGGGTTCCCCTGTCAACGACGACCCCGCCACCGCGCCCGAAGCGCGCGCGCAATCACTGCTTGCCAATCTGACCACCAATACCCGCGAAGCCCTGCTGCTGCGCTCGTTGGAAGAATTCAGCTATGGCGACATCGCGCAGATCATTCAGGTCACTGAAGCAGAGGCTCAGGAACTGGTATCCATTGCCTATACCGAAATGTCCCGTTCGGTGCAGGGCCGCATCCAGATCATCGAAGATGAACCGCTGATCGCGCTGGATATCAAAAGCATTGTCACCGAAATGGGCCATGAGGTGACAGGGATCGCGCGCACCCATACCGAAGCCGTGGCACTGGGCAACCGCACGCGCCCGGACCTTATTCTGGCCGATATCCACCTTGCCGATGATTCATCAGGCGTGGAAGCGGTGGCAGAACTGCTACGAGACAATGCCGATATTCCGGTCATCTTCATCACCGCCTATCCCGAACGCCTGCTGACAGGTGAAAAACCTGAACCCGCCTTCCTGATCACCAAACCATTTGAGGAAGAACAGGTCCGTTCTGCGGTGTCACAGGCAATGTTCTTTGCATCCACAACAACACTGAACGCCTGAACGCAGATCAGCCAGAACCTCGCGCAGCACCCGCCGCCGCGCGCACAAAGGCCCGGACATGTCCGGGCCTTTGCCATTCCGGCCCGCATGCGTTTTCCGGCAGTCATTTTCTTCGCGCATCGACATCGAATGCGTCAGAAAACCGCTCATGCGCAGATTAAACCGGAACCGAACCCGCCTTCATCCGTTTTTCTGTCAGATGCTGCAAGACGGCACCACATCAATGGAAGGAAAAAACATGCTAGGTTGGGCACTGACTTTTCTGATCGTCGCACTTATTGCCGCGGCACTTGGTTTCTCAGGCATCGCGGGCGCCGCATCATCCATCGCGCAGATCCTGTTTGTGATCTTCATCATCCTGTTCGTCGTTGCGATGATCGCACGCGCAGTTCAGGGTCGACCGCCTATGTAGGCCCCCCTCTTTTCCACAGGAAGAACGCCATGAAACCCACTGAAATAAAACACCTTCATCCAAAACTTGATGCTGCGGCGGGTGAAACGGTCACAACATCCCCCGACCCCGGAATCAATCCGGGCGAAGACCGGGTCGCATTGATTGCCGAAGCGCATACCCGCGTTCTGGACATCACCGAGGGGTTTGAAAAACTAACCGAGAAGGCCGAACCGGACTTCAGACCTGTTGCCGAAACATATCTGTTCATGCACCGCAAACATGAAGCCGAACTGGCGGCATATCTGCGGCAATGCGGGCATGAACCGGATAATGACGGATCATTTTTCGGCGCGGTCAACCGGGCATTGGTCGAAATGCGGTCCTGGTTTGAAGAGGTCGATGACGCTGTCATGGACCGCATCATTCAGGGCGAAAAACATGTGCTGGACGCCTATGAAAATGCCCGCAATGTCGGACAGACCGTCGAAGCAAACGCGCTGCTGACACGCCATATGTCGGAACTCGACCGGCTGATGCAGAAACACGCGGGCTGATAGGGTGGCGTAATTTCAGGCGGCCCTTGACGGGCGGCCTGAAACAATCGCTGACCGGCACATAAAGCCCGCGCTATCGGCGGGCCGGGGGTTGCCGGTCCCACGCCCGGAGAAGTTCACTTTATGCAGGCGGAATACTCCGGCATCAAAGGACTGAACTGACGCGGGCGGCACCGGCAGGCAGCAAGACGGCCCGCCGATAGCGTGGGCCAGCCTTGCGGCCTTTGCTCCGCGCTTTTGGGGATGCACCAGCCACCGCATCATACCGGAATCAACCCGTCGCGCGCCCGCCCGCCGCGATCACGCCGCCCTAGCCTTCCGCCTTTTCCGCCAGTGCCAGCCAGTCTTCCTCGGCAGCGGCCAGCTTTGCCTGACGCTCGGACAATGCCTCTGTCGCCTTGCGGAATTTCACAGGCTCGCGCGTGAACAACGCCGGGTCCGACAGCAATTCCGCCAGCTTCGCAATCTCTGCTTCCAGCCGCGCAATCTCTGCGGGCAGTTTTTCCAGCCGATGCGCTTCTGTATAGCTCAGCGCGGGTTTGCTTTGCGCCTGCTTGGCGCGGGGCTTGCCCTTCTCGCTGCCGCGCGCCGCAGGGGTGGTGGCCCCGGCGACTGGCGCGCTGTCAGGGCGCTGTGCCAGGTAATCCGACCAGCCACCGGCATAGGCCGTCACCTGCCCGTCCCCGTCAAACACCAATGTGGTGCTGGCCACACGGTCAATGAAATCGCGGTCATGGCTGACCAGCAGCACAGTGCCGTCAAAATCCCCCAGCAGATCCTGCAACAGATCCAGCGTTTCCACATCCAGATCATTGGTCGGTTCATCCAGCACCAGCAGATTGGCCGGTTGCGCCATGATCCGCGCCAGCAACAGACGCGCCTTTTCGCCGCCCGACAGCGACCGCACCGGCGCGCGCGCCTGCGCTTCGTCGAACAGGAATTCCTTCAGATACCCCACAACATGCTTGGGCGTGCCCCGCACCATGACCTGATCGGCCTGCCCGGACACGCGCATCAGCGGATCCCCGGTCAGGTTTTCCCACAGGCTGGCATTGGGGTCCAGCTGCGCGCGGGACTGGTCGAATACCGCCATTTCCAGATTGGTGCCGCGCCGGATAGTCCCGCTGTCGGGGTCTTCGCTGCCCGTGATCAGACGCAGCAGCGTGGTCTTGCCCACGCCATTCGGGCCGACAAAGGCCACCCGTTCCCCGCGCATCACCCGCAGCGAAAAATCACGCAGGATCACCCGCCCGTCATAGGCTTTGTTCACGCCCTCAAGTTCAGCCACCAGCTTGCCAGAGGGGGCGGCGGTTTCCAACGCCATCGCGGCCACGCCCTGACGCCGGATCTGGCCTGCGCGTTCATCGCGCAGCGCAGCCAGCGCGCGCACACGGCCCTGATTGCGCTTGCGCCGCGCGCTGATCCCTTCCACCGCCCAGCGCGCTTCCGCCTTGATCTTGCGGTTCAGCTTGTGGCGCGCATCATCTTCTTCGGACCAGATCTTGTCGCGCCAGTCTTCGAACCCGTCGAAACCGGCCTCGCGCCTGCGCACCTGCCCGCGATCCACCCATAGCGTGGCGCGGCTCAGCGCGCGCAGAAAGGCGCGGTCATGGCTGATCAGCACGAACGCCGCGCGGGTTTCACGCAACCGCGCTTCCAGCCAGCCAATGGCGGAAATGTCCAGATGGTTCGTCGGCTCATCCAGCAGCATCAGTTCCGGCGCTTCGGCCAGCAGCTTGGCCAGCGCCGCGCGGCGACGCTCGCCACCTGATGCAAGGGCGGGGTCAAGTGCCGGGTCGAAATCCAGCCCTTCGGCGGCCATTTCAACCTTGTAATGCTCCGCCGGGTCCAGCGCCTGCGTGGCATAGGCCCCCAAAGTCGCAAAGCCCGAGAAATCAGGATCCTGTTCCATATACCCCACCGACACACCGGGCGAGAGCGCGCGCGTGCCGCGATCGGCTTCCGCCAGACCGGCCATGATTTTCATCAGGGTGGATTTTCCGGACCCGTTGCGCCCGACCAGCGCCACACGGTCGCCGGGCTGGATCACCATATCAAGCCCGGCGAAAACAGGGTCGCCCCCGAAAGTCAGGGAAATGCCGGATAACTGAAGAAGGGGTGCCTGTGCCATGCGCGCGGTATAGGGGGCGGCGCGCGCCGGGAAAAGCGAAATCTTGTCCCCGCCTGCCCCCGGCATCTGCCCCGCCCGCAGATGGCCCGCCCACCCATCCCCGCTGCGCTGCCTGCGCAGCACAGCTTGCCATCCGCGGGCGGGGCAAACACGGTCTGCGCGCCAGTCCAGCACGGCCATGATCGCCGCAGCAATCGCTTCCAGATAGCGCGGATCAGACGCGCGCGGCTCCTGCACCGGGGCGCGCGCCAGCGCCACGGCCATCAATGTGCCATTGCCAAGGCGCGGATGCACCCGCCCGAATACCTTGCGGTAGCGGTCGGCGTGATGGGCGTCGCGCAGCATATCGCCCATCACCTGCGGCCATGCCGCCTGCGTGCGCGCCATCAGCACACGGGCGGCGGCGCGGATATCGCCATGGGTGATCTCGCGCATCAGCGCACCCGCCAGCGGGGGCGGCCCGCGCGCGGGTGGCAAGCTGTGGCGCGCATGCGCCGCAGCGGGGCGGGTGGGTGGGCCACCTGCGCGCGGGCCGCATAGCTGCGCCCTCTCACAGCGCCACCTCCAGCCGTGCAAACGGTCCTGGCCCAACAATATCCGACAACTGCGCCACCTCAATGGCGAAGGCCGCCCCCGCGCCATCCGCCTGCTGCTCTGCCAGTGCGTAGGTCCAGAAGGGCGCGTCCAGCACCTGCTCGCGCAGCACCTGCGCCCCGTCGCGCACGCGCAGCACATAGCGTTCCGCCACTTCCGACAACGGCACTTCTGCCGCGCCCCAGCCATCGCCGCCGCGCCGCGTGCGCCGCACCCAATGCAGCGCAACATCACCCCCCGCCTGCACAGTGGCGCGCAGATGCGCAGGCCGGTAAGGCCGCAGCCCGACGCCCGCGAAAACCTGTTCATGGTCGCGGTGGCTGGGATCGCTCAGCGGGCGGCTGGCCGGGCCAATGCGGTAGCTGCGCGCCAGCCCCAGGCCGTCCAGCGGCAGGCCAAGCTGCGCAAGCCGCGCGTCCAGCATCACCACCACCGCGCCCGCAGGCCAGACCGTCGGCATCACCCCATCCGTGCCCTGCTGGCCGCGTAACCGCAGGCGCAATTCATATGTATCAGGCGCAACCAGTTCAGCCTGCGCAAACTGAAACAGCTCCCACGCCCCGCCAGTGCCGATGGCCATCAGGTTCGCCCCTGCCAGCACATCAGCAGGCGCAACCGATGTCAGCTCCCCTGCCAGCATCCGCACCCGCAGCGCCACGCCCCGGTCCCACAGCCCCGCTGGCGCGGCGGGCAGCGCGGTTTCGCTTATCCCCACCCGTGCGGGCGCACCGATCATGGCTTCCAGCTCAAACGCGCCGCCAATGCCCGCGCGGTGCACCGCCACCGCGCCGCGCCAGGGCTGCGCGGTTACGGCCAGCCAGGGCGCCTGCGCCACTTCCTCGCCCGTAATCAGCGGCAGGTCCAGAAACAGCGCCTGCACCGGCGCGGGCGCTTCATAGCCGGTCAGCAACGGGGCCTCGCGCGCGGCATCCCCCCAGCCATAAAGGCCGGGTTCCACGCGCGTGGCTTCCACGGCCCGCGCATCCGACAGTGTCGCGCGGTCAATCCGCCACAGCCCTGTCGCCCCGTCCGTGCCGTCCAGCGCGACCACATCGCCCGCGCCAAGCGCACTGGACGGGGGCAGCGCAAAACGCGCTGTGTCGCGCGCGACACGCGCTTCCGCCAGCCAGCGCTGCGCGATCAGCTGCGCCTCGCCGGCCGTCATCACCAGCGGCAGGTCCGACCCCGCCGCCCGCTGCGCGCTGTCATCGGGAAAGGCCGCTTCCGCCAGCCGCATGTCGAAATCCGCACCTTCCTCGACATAGCCCAGCCGGATGCGTCCGGTCAGGTCAGCTTCCGGCGCGCGCACCAACGTCAGATCGCCCCCCTGCCCCTCCACCAGATCATCACCTGTCAGCCGCGCAAGGGGCCGGGCATGGCGCATGGCGAATATCAGCTTTCCGTCACGTTCCGCCGCCTCCACCCCATATGCCAGCATCAGCGATTGCAGCATGGCCCGCGCGCTGTCGGTGGACGGGGCCGCGAAACCGCGCACCACACCATAGACGCGCGACACATCCACATCCATAACACCCGCCTGCGCGCAGATCGCAGTAATCACCGCGTCCAGCGGCTGGCCTGTCGCGCGCCCGGTCAGCCAATGCCCGCGCGCCCAGTTCGCGCCATCTTCCCACAGCGCAAGATTGCCCGGAAACCACGGATAAGGCCGCGCGTCCCAGGCCCAGGCATGGGCGCGCGACATATCCACCATCGGCCCGTCATAAAGTTCCGACACCGGGTTATGCGCCCGATCGCCCCAATACTCGCCCATGGCGCGGAAATACTGCATCTGGATCGCATCATCGCGCCAGCCGCGCGAAAAATGCGGCACAGCGCTTTCGCTGGATTTGGGGTCAGTAAATACATTCGGCTGGTTGGTGCCCCGGTCAATCGCGGCGCAGCCATATTCAGTAAACCAGAAGGGTTTGGACCGTGGCACCCATGCCGTGGGCTGCACGCTGCGCACCCCGCCCACGCGGTCATGATGGTCATTGCCCCACCAGCCCGCCAGATCCTTGGTGCGCCAGATCCAGTGTTCCTGCCATTCGCTTGCATCCACAATCGGGGTGCGGTTCTGTGCCTTGCGGTCCAGATCGCTGGCATAATACCAGTCATACCCTTCGCCGCCTGCGATATTGGCCTTCAGATAAGCCAGATCATGCACATCCCCCCAAGGCGCATCCAGATGGTCGGTGCCATCGCGCCAATCCGACAGCGGCATGTAATTGTCGATGCCGATGACATCGATGTTGTCATCGGCCCAAAGCGGGTCCAGATGGAAAAACCGGTCGCCATTTTCGGTGATATAGCCGAAATATTCCGACCAGTCGGCGGCATAGGTCAGTTTGGTATCCGGCCCAAGGATCGCGCGCACCTCTGCCGCCAGCGCAATCAACGCGGCCACAGCGGGAAAGCTGTTGCCCGGTCCGCGAATCTGCGTCAACGCGCGCATTTCCGACCCGATGCAGAACGCATCCACCCCGCCCGCTGCCGCGCATAGTGCCGCCTGATGCAGGATGAAGCGCCGGTAGCGCCAGTCCTGCGGGCCGGCATAGCTGACCACATTGCCCGAAATGGTGAAATCACTGGCCTGCGCGGTGCCGAAAAATGCCGCGACTTCATCCGCAGCCTGCACGGTGCCGTCGGGGCTGCCGCTTTCGCCGGGGGCTTTTGCCGTGGTAATGCGCCCGCGCCATGGCAGATGCGGCTGGCCATCCGCATCCGACCACGGGTCTGGCAAGGCGTTGCCTTGCAGGATTTCCATCAGCACGAACGGGTAATAGACCACCTTCTGCCCGCGCGATTTCAGCCCCGCAATCGCCTGCAGCACTGATGCATCCGACGGCGTGCCGCCATAAACGGGCCGCCCGTCCTGCCGTGCTACCTGCGGGGTTTCTTCTGCACTGCGCCCGGCCACGGACCATGGCGCGGCAGGGGCGTTGCGGTCGGAATATTCGACCTTGGGTTCAATCCGGCATTCCCCCGCGCGCAGATCATCGCCAAACCATGCCACAATCAGCAACGCGGATTCGCAATTGGGCAATTCGCGCGTCAATGCGTCCAGCGATGCATCCAGATCAACGCGGCCCGTCGGAGAATTCAGGTTTTGCGGCACTTCAACCGCATTCGTCAGGCCCAGACCCAGCAGGCCCCACCCTGGCACCGCCGCACTAGTGCCCGCATCCGTCGTTGTATAAACCGGCGTGGTGGACAGAACGAAATCCCCGCTGCCGGGCATCAGCGCCACAGCGCGCAGATGATCGGTCAGCGACCCGTCGGGCGTGGCGCGGATCACTTCGAAACTGAATTGCGGCACGCGGTTGCCATAGGCACCAAGTTCCAGATCCTCGATCACGACATAGGCAACCCCGCGATAGGCGGGTGCGTGCCCCGCGCCCTGCACGGCATCAATCAGCGGGTCGGGCAACTGGTCCTCCTGCCCGGTATAAACGCGCAGGTTCAGATCCGCAGGCGCAATTTCCTGCCCGTCCGCCCAGATGCGCCCGACCCCCAGAATGGGGCCTTCGCACAGCGCAACCGCCAGCGACACCGAATAGCTGTATTCGCGCATTGTCGGTTGCCGGGGTTTCTTGCCGCCGCCACCCCCCCCGGAGATGCGTATATCTTCCAGAAAATCGCTGGCCCAGATCACCTGCCCGCCCAGCCGCACCCGGCCCCAGACCTGCGCAACAGGTGTCCCTTCAGATGCGCCGGTCAGGCGCAGGCGTTCAATGCGCCCCCCTTCAATAATCTGCGAGCCGCCGCCCATCAGGCGCTGGTCGATCATGCGCCCGACCGTTGCGCCGACCGCACGGCCGATCACCATGCCCGACAGGCCAAGGACGGCCCCGCCAAACCCTGATCCGATGGCCGCACCGGCCGCTGCAAGCACTATGGTTGCCATGTCTTACTACTCCGTTTTCAGCCCTTTGGCAGGGCGGGAAAATCAAACCGCGCCACAATGCGCCGCGCCCAGGGGGCCGAAAGGGGGGCTTCAATCACGCCGGCGCGCGGGCAGGCATGGACCAGTGCGCCCCCGCCGCCCGATTGCAGCCCCAGATGTTTGGCCATCGCATTCGGCCCCATGCGAAACAGCAACACCTGCCCGTCAGAAACCCGCGTGGTTTCAAGCAGATGCGCGCGAAGCGCCAGCAATAGCGGTTCGGTTCCAGCCCGCTCTGACCAGTCGGGCGCATAGGGCGGCACATCCGGCCCCACGCCGCCGTAAAGCGCGCACCACACCCCGCGCACCAGCCCCAGACAATCCGCGCCCGCACCGCGCATTGCCGCGCGGTGGCGGTAGGGCGTGCCGATCCAGCCGCGCGCAATTTCCAGCGCGCGGGTATTCGGGGGGGGTGCAGGTATCATCGCGCTAACCCCTGATCCTGCCGCCACGATTGGGCTGGCCCTGACGGGGATAGGCGGTCATCCAGTCTTCGCCCGGAATATGGGGAAAGCCCCGGAAATTCAGGAAATTGGCGAATTTCAACCGGCAGGTTCCGGCCTGTTTGTCGCACCCCGCTTCCAGCCGCACCATGTCCCCCGCAGCCAGCGGCGCGCGGATGCTGTCCCACAGCGTGATGACGCGCGCGCCCTCGTCTGCCCGGTCTGCCCGCACCAGCCCGGTCAGCCCTGCCGCCTGCCCGGTCTGGACAATGACGCGGCCCTGCGCGAACCAGCCCGCGCTGACCGACGGCACTGGCGCAAACCGCAGTTCCGCGCCATCCATCGCGATCAGTGGCACCTGCGCAAAATACCCTGCGCTATTCAGGTTGAATCCGCAGGCCCCGTCGCCCAGCACCGCATTGCAGGCCGCGTGATAAACGCGCCCCCCTTGGGTATTCAGCGCCTCTGACAACCCGCGCAATTCGGCGCGGAAGGCCCCGCCCGCGCGGGTAATCTCGCCCAGAGAGCCGCGAAACAGAATCCGGCGCTGCGCCACATCCGCCCAGTTCACCTGCCAGATGACCAGCCCAGCCCCGTCATAGCGCCCCGCCATGATGTCAGACTCATTCAGGCCGGCATCCACCAGCGCGCCCGCCGCTTCGGAATTGTCCACCGCCAGCCCTGTCACCTGTTCCAGCGCACGCGCCGACAGGCCCGCATTGGCCGCAAATGTCACGCCATCAAAAGTCAGATCGCAATCATGATCGGTGAATCCCAGCACCGCGCCATCCGCGCGCGTCACTGCCCAGGCGCGCGCAACCGTGGTTGCGCCGCTTTGCAGGTGGTCCTGCAGGCCGCCGGTCATAAGCGCACCTCGATCACCGGCACACGGGGCACTTCGCCCGCGCGGAAACTGGCCACGGAAATCTGCAGCACATCAGTGTCAAACCGCACCGGCACGTCGAATTCGAACCCGGCGCGGATTTCCACACCGGTTTCGGGCGGGCGCTGGAATGTGACAATGCCGCTGCCCGCATCCACGCTGTAATCATTGCCAGCAATCAGCCCGTCCTGCCCCACTGCGGCCAGCACACTGCCCGCAACGGGTTTGGTCACCGCGCGCCAATAGGTCTGCGCGCCGGATGCATAGGCTTTGCGCAGGGCGAATGCCCGCGTCTGCCCGTCACCATGGCCCAGCAACTGGTCCTGCGCAGTGATGGCCACCGATGCTGGCGCAGACCGGAAATCGCCCCAATCCTTCCAGCGGAAAGCATGCAGCATGCCCTGTCGCGCCTCAAAGAACGCGATCAGCGTTTCCAGATCATCCAGCGCGCGCAGCCCGGTGCCTGCATCATAGCGCCTGCGCGATGCGGACCATGGGCTGTTGCGTTCTTCATACCCGTTGGCAAGGCGCACGATTTCTGTGCGCCGTTCCGGCCCGCCCAATGCGCCGAAACTCAGCACAGGGGGGAATCTGATGTCATGAAATGCCATTGATGCGGCGTCCTTTCGTGTCAACGGTTGCGCTGGCCCTGCGCCAACAGGCGCGACATCTGCGCGGCGATCTGGGTCTGGCTGCGTTCAAACCCCGCAACATCGGGGGTGGTGACATGGATGGTGACATTGACCGCGCCGCCCCCGCCGCCCGCCGCCCGCACGCCCAACCGCCCGTCAGGCCCGCGTGACAGTGGCATGATGGCTTCTGGTCCCGCCTCGCCCATCACACCGGTTGCCCCGCCGCGCATGGGAAATGCCGTGGCCTGACTGACCACCCCCCCCTTGGCAAAAGGCATCACCCGACCCGCGCTGAACGCGCCGCCTTGGGCAAACGGCATGACCGCGCCCATCATCCCCGCAACCCCTTGCGCCAAGGCCGAGCCAAAGGCATTCTGCACCGGGCGCATGGCGGTGTTATAGACCGATTGCGACATGCTTTGCGCCAGACTGCGCAGCGCGTCCTGCAAGCGCGTCCCGTCAAGTACCACCCCGTCAAAGGCACGGCGCAACCCGGACCCGAAATTGCGCGACAGGCTGTCCACTTCGCGCCCGGTAAATGTCAGGCTGCGGCCCAGTTGCGCCAATTCACTGTCGAAATCCGCGACCAGCCCGGCAGACTGGCCAAGGCGGGTTTCCAGCGCGTCCAGCTGGGTTTCAAATTCGGAAATGCGGCTCATCACTCAGGCCCTTTCGCTTGGTCGGGATAGCGCGCGGCCAGATCTTCCAGCCGTGCGCGTGTCAGGGGGGCGGGGGCGCTGTCCAGCCCCAGCATGATCATCAGTTCCACCGGCGTCAGCGCCCAGAAATCGCGCGGATGCAGGCGCAGCCGGTGCAGGCCAAGGCGCATCAGCGCGGGCCAGTCAAAGTGCGGCGGGGTGGTCATGCAGGCGGGGTGAAGGCATGGGCCAGCAGACTGGCGGCAACGCGCGCAGCGCCTTGCAACCCGCCTTCGATTTCAGCGCTCATCAGATCAGCCGCGCTGCCCTGCCAGCCGCCACCGCGCAGACCGGCCACCACCAGCGCCAGCACGTCGCGGCTGGAAAACTGCCCACCTTCAAACCGTTCGACGAGTGCAAGGATGGTGTCGGTGCCCATGGCGGTTTCCAGTTCGGCCAGCGCGCCAAGGGTCAGGCGCAGCACATGCGCGCGCCCGTCAATGGTCAGGGTCACATCGCCTGCGAAAGGGTTGGCCATGGCTATACCGCCACGAAATCAAGCCGGCCCGCAGATGCCAGCGACAACTCGAACGTGGCTTCGCCATTATGGCTGCCTGCGTAATCAAGGCCGGTCAGCATAAACGGCCCTTCAATCACGCCGAAATCAGGGATGATGACCTGAAAATCCGGGGTTTCGCCATTGAAGAAGATGGCGCGCGCGCGTTCATCGGTGCCTGCATCGCGAAACACGCCTGCGCCGGAAATACTGGCAGATTTCGCGCCAGCGCCGCCCAGCAATTCACGCCACCCCCCTTGGGACGACAGCGATGTGACATCGATGGTTTCGGCGTTGAAGGACACGCGCGTTGCGCGCAGCCCTGCCATTGTTTCGAACTGGCCGTCGCCAGTCATATCGACCTTGATCAGCAGGTCTTTGCCGTTTTGTGCGCCCATGGCGATACCTCCGGGAATGGGAAATCAGTCGTTATCTTCAAGCCGCGCGCGAAAGCGCAGGTCGATGCGGCGGGTCTGGTTGCCTTCCAGCTTGCGTGCCTGCGCACGCTCAAACCACAGCCCCACCACACGCCCGCGTGCCAGTGCAGGCAGGGGCGTGGCCAGCACATCGCAGATGCGCGCGGCAATATCCTTGGCGGCCAGAAAGCCGGTGGCGTTGGTGACCACGGCAATTGTCAGCCGGTGTTCCGCGCCCGCGCCGGTCTTGTCGGACCGGTCGATGGCGTCTTCGGTGCCGATCAGCGCATAGGTTGCGGGCGGTGTGGCAGGCGGGATGGCGTCATAAATCGCGCCCTGCAAGGCCGCCTGAAGCGTGGCGTCATTGGCCAGATGCTGGAAAATCGCAGCTTGCAGCGCGGGTGCCATGGCATAGCTCATGCTGGGGCCTCCTCTATGGCGGTGCAGATCAGGTAGCGGCCCTGCGCGTCAGCCTCGGCCACTGCCAGAATGCGGAAAATACGCGCCCCTTCGCGCAGGCGCTGGTCCGGGCGGGGCCGCTGACCCACCCCTTGCGGGGCCGCGCGCAGGGTGATGCGCAGCCGCACTTCGCCCATGGGGCCAAGTGTCGCCAGCCTTTCGCGCCCGCTGCCCGCGCGGATTTCGGCCCAGAGTGTGCCAAGGGCCTGCCATGTGGTGGCAAACCCGCCCGCGCCATCAGGGGCCGTCACCGGCGTTTCCAGCACCAGCGCGCGGGTCAGTCGGGGTGCGCGCGCACTCATGCCCGTCCCCCAAGGCGGATGTCGCGCCAGCGTTCCAGCAGGGCGCGGATGCCGAAATCCATATCCGGCGCGGGGCCAGTATCGCGGTGTTCATAATATTGCGCGGCCAGCAGCAGCACGGCCTGGCGCAGATCGGCGGGAATGTCCTCCCATGCGGCACCGAAACCGGCAGCGAAGGTAATTTCAACCGCGCCGCGCGACGGGATGGCGGGCAGCGCAGACCCCGCAGCAATAATGCGCGGGCGCGCCCCATCGGCTTGCAGGATATAGCGGTCCGGGGGCACGACAGACTGTGCGCCCAGCCGGTCAATCAGCACCAGTGCTGTGACCTGCGCCACA
The DNA here is from genome assembly GCF_028745735.1 of Roseinatronobacter alkalisoli. Classification (GTDB taxonomy): domain Bacteria; phylum Pseudomonadota; class Alphaproteobacteria; order Rhodobacterales; family Rhodobacteraceae; genus Roseinatronobacter; species Roseinatronobacter alkalisoli. The sequence goes on along the minus strand of NZ_JAQZSM010000007.1, from coordinate 17,042 downwards.
GGCGCGCGCGGCAGGGTTTGCGCGTAATCATCACGCCAGCGCGTCAGGCGCAGGGTGTAATCGCGCAAGAGCAGCGCGCGCGACACCCGCCCTTCCACCGCGTCCAGCGCGGCGCGCAAATACTGTTCCAGAAGCGCATCTTCGGTCACGGCATCGGCAAATCCCGACGACAGGCGCAGATGATCCCGGAACGCCGCCAGCGGCAGGGCAGACAGGGGAATGGGGCTTGTTGCTTGCAGGTCCATGACAGCAGCCTTTTGCGCAGGGTTCAAAGGAAATGGGGGATCGGGGGCACGCGCAGCGTGGCCTGCCTGCACATGCAGGGGCGCGCAATGGGAACACCGGACAGGCAGAACCCGCACCCCGCGCACCCCCTGCCCGCCCGGATGCGCGATTGCGCAACCGGACGGGTTGGCGACAGGGCCGCGCGATCAGGCGCGCAGCCCCGAAACCCGTGATCAGCTTTCGGCGAATTTCAGCAGTTTGATGGCCTTGAAATCCGACACATCGCCGCCCACACGCTTGGTGGCATAGAACAGCACATGCGGTTTCGCGCTGAACGGGTCGCGTAACACGCGCATATCGGGGCGTTCGGCGATGGTATAGCCCGCCTCGAAATCGCCAAAGGCAATGGCGCAGGCTTCATTGGCGATATCGGGCATATCTTCGGCCACCAGCACCGGATAGCCCATCAGCCGCGCAGGTTCGCCCGCTGCCAGCCCGTCCGACCACAGGAAGCGGCCATCGGCATCTTTCATCTTGCGCACCGCGCCTGCGGTTTTGGAGTTCATCACAAACACAGCATTCGCGCGGTAGGTCGCGCCCAGCGCATAGACCAGATCGACAATCGCATCCGCCGCGTTGGAGCCGGCAAAATCGCCTGCGGCACCGGTGGCGATATAGCCCAGATTGCCCCATTCCCACAATTCATCAGGAACATCGGAATGCATCAGGAACCCGCGCGGCTTGTCCACCCCATCGCCATTGATGAAGGCGGCTGCTTCGGCGCGGGCGAATTTGCCCGCGATGCGCGCAGCAAGCCAGCCTTCGATGTCAAACGCGCTGTCGTCCAGCAGGCGCTGGCTGGCCTTTGGCATGGCCGACAATTCATGCAGGCGGATGGGAATGCGGTCAATCCTGGGGGTGTCGGATTCGATTGTGTCCAGCGCCTCGGTTGCCCAGCCGGTGGACACATCCGTATGATCGACCAGCACATCGAAGGAGGTCGATTCAACTGTCACCACAGACGCAATCGCGCGGATGGATGCAGTTGCGTGCAGCACCCCGCGGATGGCCTGCGCGGTTTCGGGGTCCACCAGATAGCCCCCATCGGCGGAGACCTGGGTATTCAGGCCCTTGGTTTCCAGATCCAGCCCGCGCATGGGCGTGTCATCGCCCGAACGCAGATAGGCATCAAATGCCTTATGGTGCAGGGTCGCGCCTGCATCTGCGCTGCTGAGCACGGGGCGGGCGGGGGAAAGTGCGGTCTTGCGGTCCAGCATGGTCAGTCGTTCTTCCTGTTGTTGGAATTTGCGGATGATTTCGGCCTGAAATGTGCCGAATTCGGTGGTGAAATCCTGCAAGGCAGTTTTCAGTTCGGGCGCGTCCGGCGTGGATGTGCCGGTCCGGCCCGCAGCCAGTGGCGCGGGGTCTGTCATGTCGCTCTCTCTCTTGCGAAAATGAAGATTGGGGTGGTGCGATCAGGGGCCAGAATAGCGGGCATGGCCCAAGATCAGGTGAAGGCAGCGTGCGCTGTACCTAGAGCCGCGCAACAGCTTCGCGCGCGTCGCGCATGCTGGCGGTCGCGTGCCGCAACCCTGCCAGCAGGTCGGATTTCGCGCTGATGCGGGCCTCTGTCTGCATGGGAAAGGTCACAAGGCTGACTTCCCACAGGTCCAGTTCCACCAGATTGCGCCCGCCTGTGGCCAGCGCCTGCGCGCGCACCGTGCGGTAGCCGATGGACAACCCGTCCAGCGCGCCCGCCTGCAACAGCGCCAGCGCTTCGCGCGCGCGCGCCACATCGGGCAGAAGGCGGCCCTTGACGAACAGGCCATGGGCATCCTCGGACACTTCATCCCAGATGCCGATGGGCTGGGCGGGGTCATGCTGCCACAGCATGCGCACCTTATCGCCGCGCGCGGCCAGTTTTTGCAGCGATGCGCCATAGGCACCGGGCAGAACCGTGTCGCCCCCCTTGTCGCGCCGCCCAAACACACTGGCATAGCCCGCAATGCGGTGCCCCTCCAGCAATGTCAGACCGGCTTCGGGTTTGCAGAATTTATACTCCATATCGACCCCTTTCATTGGGTTGCCGCCAGCAAGGCCAGCGCGCCATGCAGCAGCACGCCCGCCGCCACGGCATAGACCGCCAGCCACAAGCGCCGTTCCAGACGTTCCACGGCGGTTTCCAGCCGCGTCATGCGGAATTCCAGCACTTCCTTGCGGACCTCGAACACGCGCTCCTGCGCATCGATCCGCGCTTGCGCTGCCTCAAAACTGTCATACAGGTAGCGTGACCCCCCTGTCTGACGGCGCGCGCTCATGCGCCCTCGACATGGGCAGGCAGGCCCAGAAGGACACGTTTTTCAGCGCCACTTAAAAAACCGGCCTGACCGATGCGGCGCCATTGCTGTTCGCGTTCTTCCGCCAGGGCGGGCACCTGATCCAGATCGGGTTTCAGGGTCACGTCACCGGGCACAAAACCCGACAGCCAATGCGCCACTGCCGCAGCGACCCGCTGCGCCATCGGCAGGACTGTCAGCCGGTAAAAGGCGCGGTTCGCTTCCTGATAATTGGCATAGGTCGCATCGCCCGGGATGCCCAGCAACATGGGCGGCACCCCGAAAGCAATGGCGATTTCGCGCGCCGCTGCTTCCTTGGTGCGGTGAAATTCCATGTCGGAGGGCGAAAACCCCATCGGCTTCCAGTCAAGCCCGCCTTCCAGCAACATGGGCCGCCCCGCATTGCGCGCGCCCTGATGGTTGGTTTCAATTTCCGATTGCAGGCGCTCAAACTGCTCCGCACTCATGCTGCCCTGCCCGTCCGGGCCGCGATAGACAATCGCACCCGACGGGCGCGCGGCATTGTCCAGCAGCGCCTTGGACCAGTTCGATGCGGCATTATGCACATCCACCGCGCGCGCGGCCGCAGCCAGCGGCGACAGGCCGTAATGGTCATCATGGGGGTGAAAGGACCGGATATGGCAGATGGGCGCCAGACCGTCGCGCATGTGAAAGCGGTGTTTTTTCGCGCCCACGGTGTAATCCCATGCAACGGGCCAGCCATCGGCACCGGGCACCACGCTCATGCGCTCGGACCGCAGGACATGCAGCTCCTGCACACCGCCATCCGGGCCGGTCACAGCCTCGACATAGGCATTGCCCGACAGCAGAAGCTGCGCATAAAGCGCGTCAAAGAAATCGGCGCGGCCCTGTGCGGGGTTGGGCTGGGTGATGAGGTCCAGCAGCGGGTGCAATTCATAGCGGCGCGCGCTGTCCTGCACCACCAGCGGCAGGGCGCTGGCGGCTTCGGATATCAGGCGCACGGCACGGAACCCGATAGGATTGCCCAGAAACCCCGCCCGCGCCAGTGACACGCCATCGCGCATGGTCCATGCCACCGCACCGGTTCCGGCCACGCCAAGGCTGGCGGTTTTCGCGCCGATGCGCCCGGCGGTCAGTGGTCCCACGGCTGAGGCCTTGGTCTGCGCCAGATCGCCCGCCGCGTTTTCCGGTGCCTGCGCCTTGCGAAAGATATCAAACATGTCGGATACACTCCATTCCTGACCCTTCCTCTTGCCAAAAATACGCTATGGCGGCTGCGAACGGGCCTTGCGCCCGCGTCTGTCGTCCCGCCGCCCGTTTCGGCCTGTCTGAAAGTGACCCTAACGCGAAGGGATGAATTCGCGCTTATCACAGCGTTCGCACCATGGGCCGCGACCAGCGCGCCGCCGGGCCCAGCACCAGATCATGCAAGGCCCAGACCAGCGCATCCACGCGGTCGGGGCTGCCGGTGCCTGCGAACCCCTGCGCGGTCATCTGCGCCATCTGGTCCTCCAGCGGGCCAAGGCGGGCGGCATGAAACACCCGCCCCTGTTCATAAAGTGCCGCCACCGGTTCGGCGCGCAGCACCTTGCCCCGGCTGGCATGCACGGCGCGGAACGGCACCAGCGGGTCGATATGGCGCAGCACTTCGGCCACCAGATTGCCGCCCTGATTGACTTCGGCCACGATGCGGTCGCCACCATGGCGGTGCAGCGCGTCAATGGCGGCGCGCGCCCATTCGCTGGGCGATGTGGCGCGCAGGCTGGCATCTTCCAGCACATAGGCGCGCCAGTCAGCGGGCGGCCCTTCGGTCACTGCGCCCACAACCACGATCCCGCACAGGTCAGACCCCGCATGCCCGCTGACCGCAGGGTCCACAGCGACCACCACGCGCGACAAATCCGGCACATGCGCCACCCGCGCCCCTTCCAGCAGGGTTTGCGGCCAGAGCGTGCCTTGCGCATCTTCCAGCAGATGCCCGTCCAGTTCCTGCCGTTCCAGCCGGGTGCCGCGATAGCGGTGGCGGATTTCTTCCAGAAAGGATGGCGCAAGCCAGGCGCGGTTCGCTTCGGTCGCGGCATGGGTCAGCACGGTGGACGGGGCGCGCAGAATGCCCTTCAGCGTGGCCTGATTGCGCGGCGTGGTGGTGACAAGCTGGCGCGGATGGGTGCCCAGACGCAGCGCGAATTGCAACATGTCCCAGGTGGCTTCGGCCTTGGGCCATTTTGCCAGTTCGTCACACCATGCCGCGTCAAATTGCGGGCCGCGCAGCGCTTCGGGGTCAGAGGCGCTGAAACATTGCGCAATCGCCCCGTTGGGCCAGACCAGACGCCGCTTGCCCGCTTCCCAATGCGGCGCGCGGTCAGCGGGCGAGCAGGCAATGATGCCGCTGTCGCCAAAGACCATGACATCGCGCGCCTGATCATAGGTTTCGGCCACCAGCGCCACGCGCCGCGCGGCCCCTGTGTCCAGCGGGCGCGCGCCTTCGACCTGTGCGCGCACCCATTCCGCGCCTGCGCGTGTCTTGCCCGCGCCGCGCCCCCCCATGCAGACCCATGTGCGCCAGTCCCCTTCGGGGGGCAGTTGGTGGGGGGCGGCCCAGAATTCGAACAGCCATGGCAGAGCGGCCAGGGCCGCGTCACTCAGGCTGTCCAGAAATTGCGCCACCATCTCCGGCGGCGCGCAGGCAAGCCAGCCGGCGGGCGATTTCGTCCCTTGCGGCGCCAAGGTCAAGGCTGGCGGACTGGGCATCTTCGACACCCCGGAGTTTCTGGATATGGGCACGTTCATGATAGGCAATCTCCAATGCCTTGCGCAGGCTGCGGAACTCTTCGGCGAGTTCCTTGCCGGCCAGCACAGCGGGCATGTCATCATAGGTTTCAAGAATGCGCGTCAGCCGCGCGATGGAATGGTTCAGCAACTGCTCGGAATAGGACACCATGTTTTCGGGTGTCGGCCCCCTGTCGGGCTGCGTGTCGTTGATCATATGGTTCTGCCTGTCTCTCTCGGCCCCTGCATGGGGGGTGGTGCGCGCCTTGATCTGCGCGCCCCACCCACCGGACCCCGCCAAACACGGATGATCAGCATAGGACAAAACCCTGTGCGCCATGCTAAGGGCGCGTGCGCTGCCTGTTCCGGGGGGGGGGGCGGGCATGACGCCGCGCCAGTGGTGGGCCGGGGTCTGCCGGTCCGGCGTGGGAGGAGTTCACTTTATACAAGCGGCATAACTCCGCCATTCAAGACTTGAATCAGCATCGGCAAAACCAGCAGGCCGCCGGACGGCCCGCCGGTGGCGCGGCGGGCTTGCGCCCTTTGCTCCGCGCCTTTGGGGGCGTGAGCGGGTCTGCAGCACTGAAAGGTTGCGGCCAGTCGCAGCGCCAGAGGCGGGCATAAAGCCGCGCCAGTGGTGGGCCGGGGTCTGCCGGTCCCATATGGGAGGAATTCACTTTATGCTGGCGGCATAATCTTAAGCTCAAAAGCTTGAATCGACGCCAGCCAAACCGGCAGGCCGCAGGACGGCCCGCCGGTGGCGTGGGCCAGGCTGCGCCCTTTATTCCGCGCCTTTGGGGCGGGTTTCAGCCGCCGGTATGGCTCATGTGGCGGGTCATCTGACCGTCCACTTTCTGGCGGGAATAGTCGAAATCATGCCCTTTGGGCTTATGCGAGATCGCGCGGCGGATCGCCTGTTCCAGCGCCGCGTCATCCGCGCTGGCGCGCAAGGGCGCGCGCAGGTCGGCCATGTCTTCCTGTCCAAGGCACATATACAATTCCCCCGTGCAGGTCAGGCGCACGCGGTTGCAGCTTTCGCAGAAATTATGCGTCAGCGGCGTGATGAAGCCGATTTTCTGGCCGGTCTCATCCAGCCGGACATAGCGCGCCGGCCCGCCCGAGCGTTCATCCAGATCAGTCAGGGTAAAGCGCTCCGCCAGCCGGGCGCGCAGGTCGGACAGGGGCCAGTACTGGTCCAGCCGGTCCTCGTTGCCCAGATCGCCCATTGGCATGACCTCAATGAAGGTCAGGTCCATGTCGCGTTGCCCGCACCATTCAACCATGGTGAACAACTCATCTTCATTGAAACCCTTCAGCGCCACCGCGTTGATTTTCACCCGCAGCCCCGCTGTTTGCGCGGCGTCAATGCCGTCCAGCACCTGGGCCAGGCGGCCCCAGCGGGTAATATCGGCGAATTTCCGGTCATCCAGCGTATCCAGCGAAATATTGACCCGCCGCACCCCGCACTCCACCAGATCCTTTGCGAAACGGCGCAGCTGGCTGCCATTGGTGGTCAGGGTCAGCTCCCGCAGGGTGCCCGCGTCCAGATGGCGCGACATGGCCTGAAAAAATGTCATGATGCCCTTGCGCACCAGCGGCTCGCCCCCGGTGATGCGCAGCTTTTCCACCCCCAGCCGGATGAAGGTGGAACACATGCGGTCCAGTTCTTCCAGTGTCAGAAGTTCCTTTTTCGGCAGGAAGGTCATGTTTTCGGCCATGCAATAGACACAGCGGAAATCGCACCTGTCCGTGACCGAGACACGCAGATAGGAAATCGGGCGGGCAAAAGGGTCTATGAGTGGCGCTGTCATGGGGGGAAGGTAACCATCACTATCGCGCGCGGCAAGCGTGAAGGTGATTGTCCTGCCGTATTCTTCGCACTAGGTTGGGGCGTATGAAATACATATTGCATCCGCTGATGATCCTGATCCCTGTGCTGGTCCTGCCAGCCTGCGCACAACTGACCGGCGCGTTCGGGCGCGCAGGCAGTGATGGGCGTGAACCTGCGGCCATGGCCCGCGCCGCCGATGCGGATACCCCGCGCCCCGCAGCGCGCCCCGGTGACACGGCGGTTGACGGGGATGTGCAGGCAGGCACGGCTGTCACGGTCGCGGGCCCCGGCGGCGTGCTTGGCGAAACACTGGCCAGTCTGGGCGCACCGTCAGAGCCGGGCCTGTGGCTGCGCACAGGTCTGGTGACACAAACCACCCCCGGCCGGGTAGAAGCGCCGGGCGGTGCCAGCGCGCAGGTCGAACTGCGCCCGTCCGGTGGGGCGGCAGGCGCGGGCAGCCAGTTGTCGCTGGACGGGTTCCGCGCCCTTGGCGTGCCCTTGACGCAATTGGTACGGCTGCGGGTAATTGCACGCTGATTGCAGCGGTTTTGCCTTGCCCTGATGCGCGCGCAGCCCTATGACCTGCGCCCATGCGGATATTGTTTCTGGGTGATGTTATGGGACGGGCCGGGCGCGCTGCGGTAGCCGCGCTGCTGCCTGTCATGCGCCGCGACTGGCGGCTGGATTTCGCTGTTGTGAACGGCGAGAACGCAACTGGCGGTATGGGACTGACGCCCGAGCATGCGAAAGCGCTGCTGGATGCGGGGGCCGATGTCATCACGCTGGGGGACCATGCGTTCGACCAGAAAACCATGCGCGAATTCTGCGTGCAGGAACCGCGCATCATCCGGCCCCTGAACATTGCCAAATCCGGTGCCCCCGGCGCGGGTGCGCGGGTGTTTGATGCCCCAAACGGGCGGCGCGTGCTGGTGGCGCAGGCACTGGGGCAGGTTTTCATGAAACAGCCCTATGGTGACCCGTTTTCCGCGATTGACCCGGTTTTGCGCGCCCATCCGCGCGGCGGCATGGTGCAGGCCGCGATTGTCGATATTCATTGCGAAGCGACATCGGAAAAGGCCGCGATGGGGCTGTGGTGCGACGGACGCGCGAGCCTTGTGGTGGGCACGCATACCCATATCCCCACAGCGGATGCGCAGATTCTGGCAGGCGGCACGGCGTTTCAGTCCGATGCGGGCATGTGCGGCGATTATGATTCCGTCATCGGTATGCAGAAGGATGAACCAATGCGCCGCTTCATCACCGGCATGCCGCGCGCGCGGTTTGAACCGGCGCAGGGGGCGGCCACAGTGTCAGGCACCTATGTCGAAACCGATGACCGCAGCGGACAGGCCACCCGCATTGAAATGGTGCGCATTGGCGGGCGGCTGGCGCAGGCGGGACCGCAACCGCTGGATCTGTCGGGGGTTGCCGGGTTTGGCGGCTGAAACGCGGCGCTATATCCACCGCGCGGATATCCACGCCCTGCCCCTGCTCCGGGCTTATTTCAGGCAGGATGAATGCGCATTGCGGTCAGATGCAGTCACAGGCCCGTGATTGCGGCCTGCGGGATGTGCCCGATATCGCGGCAGTCCTGCAATGCGGCCACTTGCGCGCGCCTGGCCAGCGGAAGCGGGCTTGCAATGATGCGGGTAAATCGCAATAAGTTCGGAAAACGGCCAGCGAAGAAGGCCGGGGCCATCAGGGGGTAGTATGCTGGGCTTGGAACTGGGCCAGACTGCGCAGGCCATCATTGCCTTGGGCATTGTTGTGGGCATGTTCATTGCCTTCATGAAAGAAGTCTATCCTGTTGAAGTGACCGCAATCGGCGGTGCGGTGGCAATGCTGGTGCTGGGAATTCTGCCCCGCGATGCGGCCTTTGCGGCGCTGTCGAACCATGCGCCATGGACCATCGGCGCATTGTTCATCATTGTGGGGGCGCTGGTGCGCACCGGCGCGCTGGACTGGATCACGCAACTGGCCATCCGCCATGTCAAGACCGCCCCCGTGCTGACACTTTCCATCCTGACGCTGACCGTGCTGGGCCTGTCGGCTTTCGTGAACAACACCCCGATTGTGGTTGTGATGATTCCAGTGTTCATCACATTGGCCAAGACGCTGAAAACAACGTCATCTAAACTGTTGATTCCACTAAGTTATCTGTCAATCATGGGCGGCACGCTGACCTTGATCGGCACATCCACCAACCTGCTGGTGGACGGGGTGGCGCGGGCCAACGGGCTGGCCCCGTTCACGGTGTTTGAAATTACCAAACTGGGCGCGATCATGGCCGTGGTGGGGGTGGGCTATCTGCTGTTGATCGGGCGTCACCTGCTGCCCGAACGCAGTTCCATGAGCGATATCATGGCCGATCGCGGGCGCACCAAGTTCTTCACCGAAGTTGCCATTCCCGAAACATCGGGGCTGATCGGCAAACCCCTGCGCGATGTTGATCTGTTCCAGCGCGAGGGCGCGCGCGTGATCGATGTGTTGCGCGGGGATGCGTCCTTGCGCTGGGATATGGGCGCGGTGGTGTTGCAGGCGGGGGACCGCGTGGTTCTGCGCACCCAGATTTCCGAAGTGCTGGGACTGAAGGCCAACAAGGATGTCACCCAGGTGGAAGAAGCCCGCGAAGCAGGCGCTTTGCCCGCAGACCCCGCGGCGGCGCATGATGTGGACCGCCTGTCATCCGTGCAGACCACCACGGTCGAGGTGCTGATTGCGCCGGACTGCAAGATGGTGGGCCGCGCGCTGGGCGGTATGCGGTTGCGCAGGCGCTATGGTGTCTATCCGCTGGCAGTGCATCGCAGGAACCAGAATATCGGCACAAATTTTGAAAATCTGGTGGTGCGCGTGGGCGACACGCTGCTGCTGGAGGGAACGCCAGAGGACATCCAGCGGCTGGCACAGGACATGAATCTGGGCGATGTGACGCTGACATCGGAACGCGCCTACCGGCGCGGGCATGCGCCGATTGTGATTGCGACATTGATGGCGATTGTCATCTTCTCGGCGCTGAATCTGGCCCCGATTTCGCTGATGGCCTTTGCCGGTGTGGCGGTGGTGCTGCTGACGCGCTGCATTGACGCGGACGAGGCCTTTGGCTTCATCGATGGCCGGTTGCTGGCGCTGGTGTTTTCCATGCTGGCTGTGGGCGCGGGGCTGGAAGCGTCTGGGGCGGTGTCGCTGATTGTGGGCAGTGTTGCCCCCAAGCTGGCTGATCTGCCGCCATTCCTGTTGATTCTGACAATCTATCTGTTGACGATAACCCTGACCGAACTGGTGACGAATAATGCCGTCGCGGTGGTGCTGACGCCCATTGTCATAGGTCTGGGGCTGGCCATCGGGGTGGACCCGCGCCCGCTGGTGGTGGCGGTGATGATCGGGGCATCGGCGGCATTTGCAACGCCGATCGGGTATCAGACCAACACGCTGATTTACGGGCCGGGCGGGTATAAGTTCACCGATTTCATGCGTGTCGGTATCCCGATGCATTTCGTGATGGCGCCGACTGCTGCGTTTTTCATCCCGATTTTCTGGCCGCTATAGGGGCGGGCGCAGCGTGTCGGGGCCACAGACGGAGCCGCGCCAGCGGTGGGCCGGGGTCTGCCAGTCCGGCATGGGAGAAGTTCACTTTATGCTGGCGGCATAACTCCGGCATTCCTGGCTTGGTAATGCGCTGGCGAAACCGGCAGGCCGCGGGACGGCCAGACCTGTGGCGCGGCGGGCTTCGCCCTTGTTCCGCGCTTTGGGGCGCGCGACTGCCGGTTCCGCCCACCCCCCGCAACATCCTGCCGTTTCGTCCGGGCGGCGCAGCCCGGTCTTGCGCGGGCCACTGCTTCGCGCTATTCCCGTTAGCGCAAGCATCCCGCAGGAGCCACCGACATGACCCCCACTGAACAAAGCGACCGCGCCCTGAAACTCTGCCAGTTGGCCCCTGTCATTCCGGTTCTGGTCATTCATGACCTGGCCCATGCGCGCCCGCTGGCCGAAGCGCTGGTTGCGGGCGGTCTGCCGGTGCTGGAAGTCACCCTGCGCACCAGTTGCGCGCTGGAAGCAATCGCGCAGATGGCGCAGGTTGACGGGGCGATTCTGGGCGCGGGCACAGTGCTGACCCCGGCGCAGATGGAAGCCGCGCGCGCCGCTGGCGCCGTTTTTGCGGTCTCTCCCGGGTCCACCCCTGCACTGACCGACGCCGCGCGCGCGAATGACATGGCGCTGCTGCCCGGCGCGCAGACCTGCTCAGAGGTGATGGCGCTGCTGGAACTGGGCTATACAGTGCAGAAATTCTTTCCCGCCGAATCCATCGGGGGGGCGGGCGCGCTGAAATCCATTGGCGGGCCATTGCCGCAGGTCACATTCTGCCCGACCGGCAGCATTACCCCTGCCCTTGCGCCAGATTACCTGAAACTGCCCAATGTCGCCTGTGTCGGCGGCAGTTGGGTCGCACCAAAATCCATGATGGATGCGGGCGACTGGGCGGGGATCACGGCACTTGCGCGCGACGCGGCCAGCCTGCCACGCTGACACCACAACGGTGGCGCATTGGCAACACTGCGCCCCGAAACCCCGGATGCGGGCCTGTTTGCCACTCAGCACGCTGGACGCGGCAAGCGGTGCCTGCGTATCACTGTGATCAGAGGCAGATAAAAATACAGGCAACCATAACAGGTTGCACCATGAACTTGATTTCTCGACGCGGATTTCTGACCACGGGCGCAGCTGCATCTGCGCTGGCCCTTGGCGCATGTGAATCCACCAGCACCGCCCCTTTGGCAAGCCCGCGCATGACCGAAGACGGCCGTCCCATTGCCACCACGCGCACTGAACCGATGTCCCCGATTGCCGCGCGCTATGGTATTGCCCCCCTCAGCTATGAGGCCCGCCCTGATGGTGCGCATTCCCTGCGCGCCATCGGCATGAGCATGATCCCCCCTGAATTCCACCGCGATGTGGTGCCCTATGCCACCCGCTTCCGCCCCGGGACCATCGTGATCGACAACCCGGAACGGAAGCTGTTTCTGGTGCTGCCCGACGGGCATGCGCTGCGCTATGGCATTGCGGTCGGGCGCGAAGGGTTCACCTGGCGCGGCACCGGCACTATTTACCGGCGCGCGCATTGGCCGACATGGACACCAACCGCCAACATGATCCGGCGCGAGCCATGGCTGGCGCGTTTTGCGGGCGGCATGCCGGGCGGGCCACGAAACCCGCTGGGCGCGCGCGCACTTTACCTGATGACCGGCGGGCGCGATCAGGGCTACCGCATTCACGGCACGCCGGAATGGTGGCTGATCGGGCAATATGTGTCATCGGGCTGTATCCGCATGGTCGATCATGATGTGATTGACCTGTTTGGCCGTGTGCCCAACGGCACCCGCGTTGTGACCATCTGAGGCGGGCCGGGGTGGTTATCGACGGGGGTGGGTGTTGACCTATGCACCAAGCCCGCGTCAGCGGTGGGCCGGGGGCTGCCGGTCCTGCGTGATAGGGGTTCACTTTATGCAGGCGGCATACACCGGCATTCAAGGCGTGAGTCACCGCCAGCGGAACCGGCAGGCCGCGGGACGGCCGGGCCTATGGCGTGGGCCAGCCTTGCGGCCTTGATTCCGCGCCTTTGGATGCGCAAACAACCGTTCCACGCCGTGAAACACCCCGCCATGCAGGTTCAGTCAGCCAGACACCGGGGCGCTTATGCGCTGAGCGGCCATGCCCTGCGCCCGTCTGCCCAGGCGCGCACTGCATCGCCGAAGGCTTCGAACAGCGGGCGCGACACAGGATCAGCCCCTGCCTGCCATTCGGGGTGCCATTGCACTGACAGGGTAAAGCCCTGCGCACCCTCGATATAGATCGCCTCTGGCGTACCATCGGGGGCATGTCCGTCAATGACCACGCGCTGTCCTGCTGTCTTGATGCCCTGCCCGTGCAGGGTGTTTGTCATCACTTCGGGGGCCCCCATCAGGCGGTGAAATACCCCGCCTTCGGAAAAGCGGACCTTATGGCGCAGGGCAAATTTTTCCGCCAGCGTGCCATCGGGCGGCATGCGGTGGTTCATCCGCCCCGGCAGGTCGCGGATTTCGGGGTAAAGTGTGCCGCCCATCGCCACATTCACTTCCTGAAAGCCGCGACAGACGCCGAAAAACGGCTGGCCGCGTTCCACGCAGGCGCGTACCAGCGGCAGGGCAATCGCATCGCGCGCGCGGTCGAATTCGCCATGCGCGGGGGTCGGGTCTTCGCCATATTCTTCGGGGTGGACATTGGGTCGCCCGCCGGTCAGCAGGAACCCGTCGCACACATCCAGCAATTCCGCGACCGACACAAAACGCGGATCGGACGGCACCAGAAGCGGCAGGCAGCCGGACACTTCGGCCACTGCTTCGGAATTCATGGTGCCGCCGGCATGGGCGGGGTATTGATCATTGATCAGAAAAGCGTTGCCAATGATTCCGACGACTGGTCTGCGCATCACATGTCCTGTTGCCTGATACGCCTACTGTAGCAAACCCCGGCAAAAGGTCGAGAGGGCACGCGGCCAAAGCGCATAAAACGCCAAAGAATTCATCACCTGCCCGCCTGCCACACCGCGCGCGGCAGATCGAAAACATGCAGGCTTTCGGCACTGGCACGCTGGGCTGAACATGTGCCGGTATAGATGCCGGTTTGCGCAAACCCAAGCGCCTTCAGCAACCCCATGGACGCGGGATTGTCATGATACACTTCCGCACGCAGGTTTTCGCACGCAAATTGCGTGAAGATCATGTCAATGAACCCCGCCAGACAGGCGCGCATGATGCCCTGTCCCTGACATGCGGGGTCCAGGAAATAGGCGATTTCATCGGCCTTTCCCTGCACGAAACCCACAGTGCCGATCAGCGCGCCATTGCCCGTATCAATCGCCAGCCGGAAGGGCGGCGTGTTGCGCGGCGCGGTTTTCGCAATCAGTGCCTGCGCCTGTTCCAGCGTCCAGTCTGCGGGAAAGGCCAGCAACATGCGTCCGACTTCGGGCCGGGTGACGATGGCGCGCAACGGGCCTGCATCCTGCGGCTGTAACCGGCGCAGATGCAGGCCCGGCAAGGCCGCATGGGGTATGGCCAGGGGGAGTGGCAGCATTTCCGCCCCCCTGTCAGGCAGACATCCGGCGCAGATAGGTCCATGTCGGCACATTGGCGCGGCGCGCGACGGAATAGGCCTCTGCATCGCCCAGATAATCGAACGCGGCATTGGTCAGCACATGCGCGGATGCGGTATTGTCCTGAAACACTTCGGCAAACAGCGTGCGCGACTGGTGCGGGTTGGCCTTGATAACGCAACGCAGCGCCTCCGAGGCATAGCCTGCATTCCAGAAGGCGGGCGCGACCCAGAACCCGATCTGGCTTTGCTGGCGGTCCAGTGGTTTCAGCGACAACAGGCCCAGCACATGCGCAGACCCCGTGGCCGACCCGTCCATGACCCACACATCTTCATCGCGCTTGGGCGAGAGGGCGCGTTCGATGAATTGCTCTGTCGCGCCGGGTGGCAACGGGTGCGGGATGGACCGCGTGCCTTCGGCCACGCGCTTGTCGCCCGAATGCATCGCCAGAAGTGCGGAATCGGATTTCTGCAAGGGCCGCAGAACCAGCCGTTCCGATGTCAGAACCGGCTGATCTGCAAGAATTGGGGTCGTCACGGTCATTCTACTCCTCCAAAACATGGGGTTGGCGATACCACTGCCCACTCCTCCAGGCGTGTGGGATGCCGGAAAAGAAACAGGGCCGGCATTGCTGCCGACCCTGTTCTACATGCAAAATGTAAAAGTTCGGCTTACTCTGCTGCATCCACCATCGGGGTCACGGACACATAGCTGCGCCCCTTCAGACCTTTGGTGAAGGTCACGCGACCTTCGGACAGCGCAAACAGGGTGTGATCGCGGCCCATGCCCACGCCATCGCCGGCCCAATGCTTGGTGCCGCGCTGACGCACGATGATATTGCCGGGAATCGCGTGCTGCCCACCATAGAGCTTGACGCCAAGACGGCGACCCGCAGAGTCGCGACCGTTGCGGGAGGAACCGCCTGCTTTCTTATGTGCCATGAGGTTTTACTCCTTCTCGGCTGCGAATTGTTTGGCCTGATCAATCCAGCCATCACGTTCGATCCGGCCCTTGAATGACAGTTGATCATCCATATAGGCAATCTCTGCGGTATTCCAAGCGGCAATCTGGTCAAAATGGAACACGCCATTCTGATGCAGCAAACCTTCCAGCTTGGGGCCGACGCCGGAAATCTTTTTCAGGTCATCAGGCTGGCCATCGCGGGCCTCGCTCAGCAGGTTGGCGGGCTTGGTGCCTTCAACTGCTGGGGCGTCTGCCTTGGCGGCTTTTGCGGGTTTGGCTTTCGCAGGTTTGGCCGCTTTCGCAGGAGCCGCCGCTTCAATAGCGAAGCCCGATACCGAACCGGTGCCGATAGCGGCCATCACGCCCGATGCATCCGCGCCGGAGGCCAGAATGTCGGTCACACGCACCAGTGTCAGTTTCTGGCGGTGGCCCTTGGTGCGCTGCGAGCTGTGCTTGCGGCGACGCTTGACATAATGGATGACCTTGTCGGCCTTGATCTGGTCAATGACTTCGGCCTGCACGGCAGCGCCATCAACAACAGGCGCACCGATCACAGGCGCATCACCGCCCAGCATGAGAATTTCGTTGAACTGGACTTTGTCGCCAGCTTGCGCAGCAATACGTTCCACGCGCAGCACATCGCCTGCCTGCACGCGGTATTGCTTGCCACCAGTTTTAAGGACCGCAAACATCGGTCTGTTCCTTCATCATCTGCCGCGCCCTGTGGCCCCCGCGCTGATGCGGGCGTTGCTCTGCCTCGGGCGGCGTGCCCGCCTGCGCGGACAATACCATAACCCCGCGCGGACCGCATGCCCGAACGGAAGCTGTCCTATGGGGGAAACAGGGACGGGTGTCAAGCGGGGGGATGGGGGTGTGCATTCGCAAATCAATGTCCTCACGGTGTTGCTGAATCACCTTGGGCACGCGATATGGTCATCGCATTGAGGTATGCTCAATTACCAACGTTACTCATATGAAGCTAAGCCTATGTATCGAGCGATCGCACAACAGATAGACTTTGCATGAACCTTTAGCGTTGGTCGCGGTTGAATGATTCCCGTACAAACATCCTCTATCCGCTGAACCGAATTGTTAATTCTTTTTTTAATTTCATCTTCACCTCCGGTCTCCCAGAATATCTCCTCGTTCTTATGCATTCGTTCTATATGCTGAGCAAGTTGCCCTTGATTCATTTTTCTCCGCCCCTGATCTCGCCAAGAACGAGCAAGACTCTGAGCAGCAGAAAAAATTTCTGCTCTAATAATGAACATTTCATCAAAGCAGTTGCCAACGTCCTTGCCAAAATACGCCTTGGCTCGAAATTTCAGCGCGTATGCCCTGTTGAATGTGTTTTCGTATTTTCTGTACCTTTCAAATACTATATTCGCTCGATCAAGAATCTCGGATTCCTCTGGTGTTTCTCCTTCATTACGCTCTCGAGATGATCCTTCACCTGAGAAACTGAATGGTGACCGGATATGTTGGAAGGCATCTCGGAGCTTGCCAAAAATCTCCACCGTTTCTTCCGCTAAATCAACGCGCCGTTTCCCAAGCTCCGTCCTTCGCCAAGAAGTAACCCCAAATAAAACTGAGATAGCGGCAACCATTGCCGAAAATGTTTGTATAACAGTCGACCAAGCCAAAGGTGATCTCCTCATGTTCTCAAATGAGACTGGTAGATGTTAGGGTCAGGACTCATAGCCAATAGATGACTGTAGCGGCGAGCGCGATGGCTGAGAGGAAGACTTTTGGGCAGCGATCATAGCGGGTTGCGACACGCCGCCAGTCCTTGAGCCTGCCAAACATGATT
>NZ_JAQZSM010000069.1 GCF_028745735.1 Roseinatronobacter alkalisoli | reverse complement strand
AACACCGCGGGGCGACCTGGGCTGCCGTCATGAGGCGCGAGCCAGGTCATCTCCTTGTCCAGCCAGATCAGTAGCGATCCGCGCTTGCGAAGCGAAGCCGTGTAGCTGGACCAGTTCGTCGTGCGGTTGCGGGCGGGTGTAGGCTTGCTCATGCACCCCCTCTAACCGCATGGATTCACGATGTGAATCCTTCGCATACAGAGTTCTGCAACAACGCCGGGCGGCACTTGAAATTTGTGCCGAAGGAGTGCCTACGTTGTCGGCTACCACGTCGCGATGAGAGAATTGCATCCCAAACACTGTGTGATTAATGTTGCATAGCCCTGAGCCAGCATGAGCGCTTTCGTCGCGCCATGCCGCTGAGCATATAGGAAAGCAAAGATGGACGACATTGACCTGCGTATCAAAAGTATCATTGCCGAAAAGTTTGGCGTAGATGCAGAGAATTTGACGTCTGATACATCCTTCACCGATGACTTAGCTGCCAACAGCTTGGACCTTGTGGAAATTTCTATGATCTTCGAACGGGAATTTGATATTGAGGTCGCAGATGTGGATGTTGAGGCGCTACAAACAATTGCAGATGCTGAACAGCTCATCCGAGCGAGAGTCTGATCGCCATATGACGGAATAGCGGTTCTTGATGAATTTTTCGCGAAGCTTTTCGCGCGTCCGCTACCGCGCCCACAGTTCCGTTAGGCAAATGGTCTGCTTCAGCCCAGGTGCAGGGGCGTGCAGGACCAAGGTGAGCGCTTCAAATGTTAACATAACGCTACTTACGGGTGATTTTTGTTCACAAAGGGCACATTCTTAACTGCATTGCGACAAGTCCCCTATCTAGCTGGCAAGAGCGAAATCGGATCTATTGGTTTTGCAGATGCAGTCGTTCGCCACAGCTGCAGCATGCGTTGACCCGAGCGGCTGCTGTTGGCAGGGAGCGAAGTTTGCAAAGTCGCGCGAGGTGTCTGCCATGCACGACATGCCCGGCCCAAAGCCGACGGTCGACCGTTCAGGCAGGGTTCGTCGAAGCGGTCGCTCAGGAATGGCGTAGCACGCGACAGCAGCCAGCCTCTTTGCGGACGATCACGCAGGATGCAACATGTGCTGGGTTATCGACACGCCGACTGGGAGTGGTCTTACGTTTGCACAACCCTTCAATCGTCGAATTTCTGTAAGCGGCCACCCATACTATGCAAATCCAGGGCATTATAGGGGCGCTGGGTAAGGGACTTGCAAGAAGGATAGCACATCGTCAAGCTTATGTTCACGAGGTGACGGTCGCGGCGACCTTGGCGGCAACGAGAGCACTGATTTCAGAGTGCATATCGACGTTGTGCCCGGGTGCCGAAATGGAGATCACCAACGCATAGCGCCCCTTGTCGTTGAACCGCTTCTGCCCGGGATGTGTCTTCCACCAGCCGGTGACGGGATAGACACCGATTGCATCATGCAAGGCGAGGTCAATCGCACGCCCGCGCCACAGATCGCAGTGCAGCGATCCCGCCTGCGCTGCGTTCGAGCCGAGGAGCCAGTAATCACCTTCCTGTTGCGGCCCGGGCGTGTCCTTCTCTTGCTGGCCCGAAACCCGGCGCTTAAACTGTTCCTTCGTGTCGGATCGCTTCTTGATCGCGAAGCGAAGGCCAAATGAACGATAGGTTTCGGGACGGGTCGCCGCGCGGCCAGACAGGTTCGGCTCAACGAAATAGGAAAGCGTCACCTTCATGGTGACGATTCCATTCTCGATCTTTTCGAGCGCCGCCTTCGGCCAAGGCAGGTCATAAAGGTGTATCTCATTGAAGACCGGCCCGCCGGGCATTGCCAAGTTGTTGTCCGCTGGGTGCCGTGATCTGCACCTCGTGCATTTATGCGGTCATTTCACGGGTATAGTCGGCCCACAACCCGAAAGCATCTGCACGGGCGTGACGGTAGGACGTGGCTGTCAGTCGGTAGCGGCGGGGTTTGAAGATTGTGTTGATTTGGTCATGTGCGGCGAGAAAGCGCTGTGCCTGGCGTGGAGACTTGAAGCGGCCCATGATCTTCTCCCGCCTTCGGGTTGGCCTGTGGCTACCCTCGATCCGGTTGTTGATACCTTTGTGAGCGCGATGGTCCGCATCGGGCGCCAGACGCGCAATCGGCTTTATATAACTGCGCAGCTTGTCGGTGATGACGACCCTCAGCTGACCAAATCGCGCGATCAGCCGGTTCAGGAACCGCCTTGCCGCCTTGGCGTTGCGGCGCCTCTCGAACCAAGATTTCAAGCGTGTCCCCATCAGCATCGACGGCCCGCCAGAGCCATTGTTTTACCCCGTTGATCGAGACCACGACCTCGTCCAGATGCCATTTGTCATTTGGTCGGGGACGGTCCCGGCGGATGCACGCCGCGAAATGCGCGCCAAACCGGTTGACCCAAAGACGTATCGCTTCTCGGCTGACAGTGACACCCCGCTCCGCCAGAAGATCCTCAACATCCGCCGTGCTGAGCGCAAACCTGTGATAGGCCCAGACCGCATAAGCGACGATCTCGCGGGGGAAACGAAAGCCTTTCAGGCGCGGAAGAGAGGATGGTATACTCATGACCGCACACCTACGCCAATCGCGCAGCGCAAACAACTTGGCAATGCCTTGCCGAGGCCTATTGCGGCGAGCACTCCACCGATAAGGCTGAGAACATCACATCAACGGTCGCCTTTCTGGCAAGTCTTGCCTATGAGACCCGCCAAATCCGCTTGGGAACAGGTACGGTCAACCTGCCGAACAGCCATCCGGTGCGCGTTGCTGCGGAAGTGGCAATGCTTGATCACATGCTGGAGGGGCGGCTGAATTTCGGGATCTCGCCGGGCGGGCTTTTGTCAGATGCAGAGGCATTCGGCACGTTGCAAAAAGACCGCAACGCGATGTTTCTGGAATGTATCGACATGGTTCTTGCGCTCTGGGCTGGTGAGCCGCCCTATGACCTGAAGGGTGAGTTCTGGTCAGTATCGACCGGGCAGACGCAATTGCCTGAAATCGGACAAGGCATCGTTCTCAAGCCATTTCAGGATCCTCATCCCCCGATCGTCGGCACAGCGGTGGCGCCTTTCTCAAAGGGCGTTACAGCTATGGCCGCGCGTGGTTGGGAACCGATTTCTGCCAATTTCCTGCTGCCGAAATGGGTTGCAACGCATTTTCCTAACTATGTCGAGGGGTGTCGTCTAGGCAAACGCCCTGTGAATAGCGATGGTTGGCGTGTTGCCCGTTCGATCTTTGTTGCCCGCGACAGGGGAACCGCGCGGGCTTATGCATTGCATTAACTAGTGGGCTGACACTACGCCAAGCTACCGAGCTCCGCCCCGACCGCCTGCAACCTTTCGAACGCATCAAACCGTTGTGCGTGCAGGGCTTGCATCGCTGGGCTCGGCGTGAACCGCCGTGCGACCCGTGACATCTGTGGCATCGCCTGTATCAGATCGGGACAGGCACCGGCAGCGACCGCGCCCAGCATGGCCGACCCCAGCAACACCGGCTCCGGGCTTTCAGTCAGCGCGACGGTTAGACCCGTCACATCGGCGATGATCTGGCAGGACAGCGGATGCGTGCCCGCCCCACCCGACACCGCGATCGCATCAACACTGACACCGACCGCCTGCTGTGCTGCGATGATCTGGCGTAAGCCGCAGGCCAGCCCGCATAGCCCCGCCACATATAGCGCCACAAGGCTGTCGACCCCCGTCTGCAACCCAAGCCCCGCAATGACCGCGCGGCGCGACGGATCGGCAAGGGGCGACCGGTTGCCTGCATATTCGGGCACCACATGCAGCCCCTCGGCCAGATTCACCGCCGCAGACGGATTAGGTGACAGGGCCAGCGCACGATCCGCCAACCATTGCGTCTGCCCCTGCTTTTCGGCCTCTGCCGCCGCCATCGCCTGCGCCGTCGCTGGATGAGACGCAACAAGGTGATCCATCGCCGCCCCTGCCGCCGATTGCCCACCCTCATTCAGCCAAAGACCTGGCACCATCGCGGAATGATACGGGCCCCAGACACCGGGCACGAAATGCGCGGCATCACCGCTGGTCATCGTGCAGGAGGAGGTGCCGAATACATAAGCCATCGTGCGACAGGCACCGCCCGCGCCCGGATCGGCCCCCACCGTGCCAAGACCACCGGCATGGGCGTCGATCAGCGCCGCACCCACCGCAATTCCGGGCGTCAGCCCCATCGCTGTCGCTGCCGCAGCCACCAGCCCCTGTGCGAGGGGTGTGCCTGCCGCGACTACCTGTTGCCCGATCCGGGCGAAGCCATCATCGGCGATATCATCCAGCCCGATCTGACGAAAATAACTGTCATCCCAGCGGTTTTCATGCCCCAGATAGGTCCATTTACAGGTCGTCGTACAAACCGACCGCGCCAGCGCACCGCTGGCCTTGTAGGTCAGGAAATCGGCAAGATCAAAGAAATGCGCCGCCGCACCATAAACCTCGGGCAGGTTTTCCCGCAGCCACAGCAGTTTGGGCGTCTGCATCTCGGGCGAGATCGTGCCGCCGACATAATCGAGCACCGGATGCCCCATCGCGTTGATCCGGTCCGCCTGCGCGATGGCGCGGTGATCCGACCAGACAATGACATCCAGATCGGGCCTTTCAGCGGCACCGACCCCCGTCCCTGCGCCATAAACCACCAGCGAGCATGTCGCATCAAACCCGATCCCGCGGATCGCTGCCGGATCGACCCGCGACAAGGCAACCGCCGCTGCCACGCAATCGCAAACCGCCCGCCAAATCTGCGCGCTGGATTGTTCGCGGCGACCGTCATCGGACCCGACCAGATCAATCGGTCGACTGGCCGATCCGTGAAGCTTGCCTTGGCCGTCAAAAACCCCCGCACGGGCGGATTTTGTGCCGACATCCACACCGACAAAATAACCTTGCATCATCAATCGCCTTCATTCCGGTGCAGGACATAATCGGCGGCGCGACTGTTCTGGCGCACGTTCCGGCCATTGGGCAGGTCGTTGTCTTCCAGCTTGCGCATGATTGCGTCACCGCTCATCGCGTAATGCGCCCAGCGGGCGCGCAAACGCCTGGCCAGCACCGCCTCTGGCACATCGATCATCACGCTCAGATCGAACAGAGGGGCCAGACCCGACCATGGCGGATCCTGCAAAAGCAGATAATTCCCCTCAACAATGATCAACGGCACCTCTGGCGTGATCAACCGGGCAGAGCCGCGCGAAATCTCCAGATCGCGGTCAAAGACCGGCACGGCGACCGCCTCGTCCTGCCCCCGCAACCGTGTGATAACCGAAATCAGACCGCCGACATCGAATGTATCGGGTGCCCCCTTATATGACCGCCGCTGCATCTCCTCAAGAATAGTATCATCGTAGTGAAACCCATCCATCGGCAGGATCGCGGCTGTGCCGGGGGCCACCGCATTGACACCATCGCAAAGCTGCGCGGCCTGGGTGCTTTTCCCCGACCCCGGCGCTCCAGCAATCGCAAGAAAACGACGGCTAGGCCAGTCCACCAGCGTCAGGGCCTGGCGCACCAGATTCTGCATCGTGATCGCCTGCCCCTGCATTAGATCAATCGATATTGTGCAGCCTTGTTGCGCAGGAACGGCAGGCCCTTGGACATGACCTCTTCCTGATCCTTCGCAACGGGCCGCCAGACTGCCAGACCAAAGCCGATCTCCGGCGGCATGTTGATGAAACTCTCCATCGCCAGCCCGCCCTTGAAATCAATCGCCTTGAGGGTCGCGAAAATCTCGTCCCAGGCGCAGCAGCCTTCCCCGGGCGTGCCACGGTCGCTTTCGGACAGGTGGATGAATCGCAGATAATCGCGGGCATCCAGAATACCATTCGCGGCGCCCTTTTCCTCGATATTCATGTGATAAGTATCAAGGTGGATAAAGATATTGTCCGATCCTACCCGTTCGATCATATCGCGCGCTTGCCAGCCGGTGTTGATCAAGTGGTTTTCATAGCGGTTGACCGGCTCGATCCCGAACAACGGCATTGCCAAGTTGTTTGCGCTGCGCGATTGGCGTAGGTGTGCGGTCATGAGTATACCATCCTCTCTTCCGCGCCTGAAAGGTTTTCGTTTCCCCCGCGAGATCGTCGCTTATGCGGTCTGGGCC
>NZ_JAQZSM010000068.1 GCF_028745735.1 Roseinatronobacter alkalisoli | reverse complement strand
TCTGAAGTATTGTAGTTTTGGTTCACCCGGAGAGGTAATTGAGTGTTGACAAGAATGTGAAGTAGTTGAGATGGTAATTCTGTTTCAGAATCAGACGGGTATATCATGAAATTCATTTTCCGTGCGTTGGGTGCAGTGCTTCTGGCTGTTCTTTTTTCTGGTCAGATGAGCGCGGATACGCCCGATCCGTCCACACCGCCGCAAGACCCTCACAACACATTCTTTGAGAGCCACCGGATTGGCAGTGATGGTGCCTATCGCACGTCGGTTGACATCAAGATGCCTGCTTTTCGAGGGCTGGAGCCCGGGATCAAGCTGGATTACAACTCGGCCGACAAGAGCAATGGCCACGCGCTGAGCCATCTTGGTGTCGGCTGGCGGATTGGCGGTCTTTCCATGATTGAACGCCGGAGCATAAACGGCGGTACGCCGACTTATACCCGGGAACACGATATCTTTGTGCTGGATGGCGAGGAGTTGCTGTCTTGTCCGTCTTTCCACGGTGGCTCCACGAACTGGCCCTACCCGGCGAAATATCGCGCCAACGGGGTTGCTTCGAGTTGCGAGGCTGGCGGTGATATGACGACGCTTCGTGACAATCATCTGAAGATTGTCCGCACCGGGTCAGATACTGCGCGCGGCAGTGAATTCCACATCTTTGACCAGGACGGCACCCGGTATCGGTATCAGAGCGTGGGGGCGTTAGCGGATGTATCCGGGTCTGCAGGACAGACGGATTTTGACATCACGGCGCGACGGGTCTGGCTGTTGACGGAGATCCGCGACCGTCAGCCGACGCCGAATATTGTGACCATCAGCTATGATTTCAATTCTGAGACGCATGGACGCATCCATCGGCCACGTAATATTGCCTATGGCGGCTATCAGATCTGGTTCAATTATGAGTACTCGCCCGTTGTTCAGTCGAGCTTTGCCACTGGCAAGAGCGTTGCGCGGCAAACATATCGGTTGATTTCGGTTGTCATGCGGGATGCGCAAGAGGGTAGCGGAGTTATTCGTGCCTATCGGCTCAATTACAGCCAGCCGACATCGCAAACGCAGACAGTCCGTCTGAATTCCGTGCGCGAATATGGTTCGGATGTTGTCTTGTCCGACGGGCATGTGACAGGGGGGACTGCACTGCCTGCGCATAGCTTCACATACCGCAATGATCAGTTGGGGTATGAAAGGGTTGATGTGGATGTGCCCTCTTTTACTGACCCGGTTCCCGTTTGGCCATTCGGATCACATCTAGGTTTGGGGCGTTTTGGTGGCTTCCACAATACCATTGCGTCCGGCGATATTAACAACACTGGACGCGAAGATTTTCTTTTCCTGCCGTTTCACCAGTTTCGACATCTACAAGAGTGGGGACATCAGGATAGCATTCCGGACATAAATCTGCGCATGTTATCGCTGCGGCTGATGGCGGACGCGAATGGCAGTGTGACAGCTGAGCGCGTTGATCTGCCCGAGAACAATTCTGCCATACATAGCAGGTGGGTGGAACCTTCTACAGACAATGACTCAGGCAAGCAAGTTACGGCAGCTGATCAGACAACCCTCGTTGGCATCACGCGATCACATACAGAATTCAATGGGGCCAGATTCCTGGCCTATATGCATATCCAGCAAGACACGTTGCAGTATGATGGAAATCACCCTCCGCCACTGCGTCCAAACCAGGTCACATTGCGCCTGTATCCTCTGGATAACAATGGCAATGCACAACTCACCCCTGTCGATGACATCATCATACCCGCTGATACCGCTTCAGCTTGTGGACTTAATTTTATTATAGGAGGGGGGAGCGCCCGCCGTCGCCTTAATTTCCCAGTCACGATGGGAAATTTCAGCGGCGGTGCCAATTCGGAAATTCTTGTCGGGAATCGCATTTATGAGATAGTGAATTCATCCGGTTCGGCGGAATTGCACGAAATGAGTGCCATCAGAGGGGATCTTGCGGAGATTTGCAGTCGGGATCAGTCACCGCCATCGTACAGCTTTGGCGATATTGTTTTCCCCAGCCTACAGACGAGTTATGCCGTTGCGGATTTCACCGGAGATGGCGCCACCGAGATTCTGGCGGGCAAAGAGCTGTATCACCTTGTCGGTAATCAGATCACACGGACACGGATGGAAACATCTCCCCTGATAGGTCCTCGTAGTGAGGATTTCAGTGGTGAGGATGCGGTGTTTCATTCAGCTGTCGATTATGCCTATGGCGATGTGAATGGCGATGGCGTGACAGATATCATTCGCCACTACAGAGGTGATACAAACCACAATGGCCGCAGAGTTGAAGTGTTTCTTGGGACAGGGAATGGCTTTTTACCCGGCCAAACCTGGCTGAGTGAGACGTCCTCTCCCGACGTCCCCAATGTGAAATCAGAAAGGGCGCGCGGCAACCCGCGAACGATGCTTGTTGACCTGAATGGCAACGGGCTGATGGATCTGCTTGTCCACACGGGTTACTCATCAGCAAGTGTCAATGGAGGGGGGCCATACCTTGACCCTTTGTCGATGCGGGCATTCCTGTCGACCGGGACAGGATTTACGAGGCTGAGTTTCCGCAACAATGGCGGCATCACCAGCCCTGTCTCAGGTGATAACTGGATGCCATCCTTCATTGGTGTTGCGGATCTTGATGGTGACGGACGACCGGATATCGTGTCAGGCCGCAGCGGCGCAGGCGTCAATGATGCAGTTGCGATGGCGACGCCTGAGAGTGCGAACCCGAATTTGCTGTCATCGCATCGTTCGCCCTCGGGATCGGTGACGGAGATTTTCTATACGCCATCGACGCAATTTGCGAATGGTGATTTGCCATTTGTTTCTCAATTGGTGACCCAGCTTCGCGTGTCAGACGGGCGCGGGCAATGGCGCGAGACGGATTTCACCTATGTGAACGGCCGGTTTGATCACGACTGGCGCAAGCCGTTGGGGTTCCAGACAGTACAAGCGGTGTTGCCTGCCATTCCGGGTGAAACCGTGCGTCCGACCCTGGTCCGGATTTATCACAATGACAGCGTTGCCAGCCAAGGCCTGTTAAGATCCGAAATATATTCGCAAGGCGGCACGACCTATAGTCGGCAGATCAATACCTGGGATGTTTCAGCCACACGCCCCTTCCGCCGGTTCAAAACTTCTGAACGGACAGCGCAACGCCACGGGCCACAGGGATTGTTTGAGACAGCACGCACTTATGGATACACTGTCTATGGCGAAAGGGCGCAGATTGTTGATTTCGGGTTTACCTTCCCCAATAGTGGTGAGAGCCGGTCAGAATTTGACAATGTGACCACAACCTTCACTTATTCTCCGAATCCGGAGCATTACATCGTCAACCGCCCGAGTACCCGGCGCATCCAGGCGGGAACGCAAAGCAGTTGGGACCGCACAACCTTTCTGGGGCTGGAATACTACCGCTATGACGGGGCGACGGCCAATAATGTGGTACCGGTCCGGGGCAACCTGACGGAAGTGCGCGCCTGGACAGGAAATCCTGCCAATCTTAATCAGCGTGTTGAACGACAGATGGTCTATGATGCACATGGTAATGTGATCACAGAGCGTGATGCACGCGGCGCAGCTGCGTCGCCCCAGTACGGAACAGCCCATCAATATGACAGCGCGCGGCACCTGTTCCGGACGCGCACGACAAATGCTGTCGGGCATCAGACCAACTGGACCTGGGATACGGGTTGTCAGTTAATGGCGACAGAACGCGGTGCCAACAATCTGACGATGCAATTCACTTATGATGCGCTCTGTCGTGAGACAGAGCAACTCTATCCTCTCGAACTGGCGTCAAATGAACGCACCTATGTTCAGACGCATTTCCACAGCCTTGGTGATCCAGAGCAACAGCGGACCCGTAAAGTCGAACGTTCGGCAGGTCATCAGAGCGGGCAGAATGTGACCGTCACGAACGAGTTTTTCGATGGCCTTGGTCAGGTCTGGAAAATCGGACGATCTGAAACCGAAAGCTGGCTGTCAGAAACGAATGGCATCGGACAGATGCGCGGATATGACCAGCGGGGAAATCTGCATTGGGAATCTGTTCCCCAGCCTTGGGCGCAAGTGGCAGCGGCGAGCCATATTGCCTCCAATCGGCGCACGACCTACAGCTATGACCCGCTCAACCGGAAAACCCGCGAGACCTATCCGGACAACACCCGCACGGAGTTCACCTATACGCATCAGTGGATAGACCTGATCGGAACCGGCATCCATTATCCGGGGGTGCGCACGCGTGATGCGCATTGCTTTGATGGGGACGCCGCCAATATTTGCGGGGATAGCGCGGCCTTCAGGGATCACGCCGGAAACATTGTTGCGCAATTGCGCTATGAAAACGACACCGAGCGGGAAAGGACGCGCTTCACGCATGACAGGTTGGGGCGGCTGATCCGGATTGACGACCCGATGGGCGCGCAATGGGATTACAGCTATGATGTGTTTGGAAACCGACTGACGGCATCTGATCCCGGGCTTGGCAGCTGGTCGATGATTTATGATGCCAATGGCAATCTGACACGGCAGACGGATGCGATGGGTCAGCAGATCCATTTCAGCTATGATTTCCTGAATCGTGTGACCCATAAGCAGGTCGGTGCAGGCAGTGCCCGTGTCGATACATATTTTGAATATGATCAGGATCGCGCAGGCTATTATAACCAAGGGCAGGAAGTGCAGCAGGAGGTCTGGCGTGGGAGCACATTGCTTCACCGTGTCGAACGTGACTACCAGCATCTTGGCAATATTGCCCGTGAGGTGCATACGATTGATGACCGCACCTATACCCTGAGCAACACTTACTGGCCTTCCGGCGCGCTTCGCAGGCAGTCGCTACCGGCGCAGCCCGGGCCCAACCCGAGTTATCTGACTGTTGGTGATTACCATTACGATGCGTCGAACCGGTTGACGCGTGTGGGCGATCACATCACATCGGTCACCTATAACCATTGGGACAATCCGACACGGATGGATTTCGGGGGCGGTTCTTATGAAACAAGCGTATATCATGCAACCCGGGGCTGGGTTACCAACATAAGGGGCTTCAACCCGTCGGGCAGCCAGCGGATGCGAAGTACCTATACTCGCAGCGCCACCGGACGGATCACGCGCCATAACACCCACACCACTGCTGATCAGTACGATTTCAGCTATGATTATGCAGGGCGCCTGCTCTCGGCTGCAAATTTTGCCGATCGTCCGGAAACCAATCAGGTCATGACATATGACAGTGCGGGGCGGATGCTGTCGAAAGGGCAGAACCAGGCCAGCGCGACAACCTATACCTATAATTCCTCGCAGCCTTTCCATGCGCCCGTGCGCATCACCACGGCTGGGGTGGATACCAGCTTCAGCTATGATGCCAATGGCAACATGCTGGTCGGACTTGAGACCAAGGCGATGACCTATGATGCCGAGAACCGGCCACTCTCGGTCACGCTGAATGGCGCGCGCACTTGCTATATCTATGGAGCAGATGGTGCGCGACTCAAGAAGATCGAAGGTCTGACGAGCGCAACCGCCTGCTCTGCCGTCAGCTTGCCAGCCTCGGCGAGGGTGACAGTGTATTTCGGGCCGGTGGAACTGCGCAATTTCGGAGGCACAGATGAGGGGCTGATCCTGCATCCGCACGCACGCTTCCGGCTGGCGACGAATACCAATGCCGCGCCTGTTGCGAATTACTTCTTCACCGATCAGCTGGGCTCCATCCGTGCAGCGATGGACGCTACAGGCTCACGCGTGGAGAACCACAGCTTCAATCCCTGGGGAGAAAAGACCGCAGGCCTTGCGCCCAGCCAGACCCTGCCTGAGACCAAAGGCTGGATCGGCGAGCGGTTTGACGAGGATGCGGGGCTGCAGTATCTCAACGCCCGTTATTACGACCCCAAACTCGGCCTGTTCCTTCAGCCCGACTGGTTCGAGGTCACTCAGGCTGGCGTCGGAACCAACCGGTACTCCTACTCCTTCAACGACCCGGTGAATCTGCTCGACCCCAACGGGAATGTTGTGCCCATCGCAGCCATTGCAATTGGTGCTGCCATAGCCTTGCTTGGAAGCGGGGATTATGCAAATGCGCCAACATCCAGCTCTGGCTGGGATGGCAGCGATGGCGGGTCTGACACCTATTCACGCTCGAGCCTCGATATAGCCAGCACCATGGTTGGCGGCGCGGCGGCGCGCGGGATTTTGCGCGCAGGGTCCGAACTGGCGCGCCGTGCGGCCGCCAAATATCCTCGTTTCACGGAAGCGGCAGCGACGGCACTTGCCATAGACAGCATGGGTGAGCCCGGGGGTGGTTT
>NZ_JAQZSM010000067.1 GCF_028745735.1 Roseinatronobacter alkalisoli | reverse complement strand
CGTAAGTCATGGAAAATGACCGCGTGCGAGAAAGGCAATGTCTGCCCTCACTGTGGCAAGGCTGTCTTTGAGATGGGTCGTTCATTCAAAGCGCCGAGAAAATCCGACACCGAACAATGGCAAAAGGTTCAGCGACTTTGGGAGGCAGGATTCCGCTTTTATAGTTATAGAAGATACCCAGATGAAGAGCCGTTACCAGAACGGCTATCCGAAGTTGAAAGCTTCATTTCCCGTAACCCGCATCATCCCTTTAAGGTATCTCAACGATAATTTCTCTAAAACATCAAACGGCAGCTTGGTCCGCGTTGTGTGAGTTCATGTGCAGCGCAACGAACGGCAGCTATACCGCAGCCGAAGACGCATCGGCGCTCGGTGTCCGCTGCAAGACCCGATAGACGGTCGGCCTCGATACGTCGAACAGCTCTGCCAGATCGCTGATCGAGTAATCACCCGTGTCATACATGCGGCGCAGTTCTGTCTGGCGGCGATCCGATAGCTTTGGTTTTTTGCCCTTCAGCCGTCCCTTGGCACGGGCAATGGCCATGCCTTCCTTGGTGCGCATCCTGACCAGATCAGCCTCGAACTCAGCAAAGGTGGCGAGGATGTTGAAGAACATCTTGCCCATCGGATCGGTCGGGTCATGGACCGATGCGCCCAATGCCAGTTTCACCCCGCGCTTTTCCAGTTCATCGGCGATGGCCCGTGCGTCGGGAACCGACCGCGCCAGCCGGTCCAGTTTCGGCACGACAAGCGTGTCCCCTTCACGGACTGCTGCCAGTGCCTGGGCCAGACCTGGCCGCTCCCGGTTCGTGCCAGTTAGGCCATGATCGGTGTAAATCCGGTCTTCCGCCACATCGAGGTCAAGGAGCGCAGTCCGTTGTGCGGCGAGGTCCTGTTTGTCGGTTGAACACCGGGCATAGCCGACACGAGTTTTCGTCATGGATGCATCCTTGGGCCGGAATTGGCCGAGCTTCGTTTTGGCCGTGGTCGTATGTAACGCAAAAGGTTCTGTCGCGAACTTTCGAGAAGGTTGAGTATAGGCTGGCGCTGGACATAATTATGCTGCGAGCTGGGCAAACTGCTGGAATGCGTTCAGGCTGTTGGTATCGAACTGCCCCTTGCGGATCATGTGCGCGGCCTCAATTCCCTCAAGAGTTGCGGACGCTGAATGAAATGCTTTGAAGCCAAGCATTCGCCCCGTGATGCGCTTGATGAACCGGTGGTCCTGCTCGAGGATATTGTTCAGATATTTGACCTGCAGGATGTTTATGGTCTGCCCTGTTTCTGTGAATTTCAAGATCACATTCACGGCCTCCAGCCCCGCTAGGTTCGCGCCGCTTTTGTCAATCACGATACGGTCGGGAACACCATTGTTGCCGAGCGCGCGGCGGAAGAAGCGCCGTGCCGCCGGCATGTCGCGCCGCTCAGAAAGCATGAACCGAAGGTCCGCGAAGCGAAATCAAGGGTTTCGCCGTTCCGATCCACCGCGCGGTAGTGATACATCCACTTGCCCTTGACCTTGATATACGTCTCGTCCATGCACCATGACTTCGCTGTCGGACGCTTCTTCCTTTGGGCCTGAGCAGCAATTGCGGGGGAGTATTTGATCACCCAGCGGTTCAACGTTGCATGGTCAACATCGACGCCGCGCTCCTGCATGATTTCCTCAAGGTCACGATAAGATACTGGGTAGCGCAGGTAGAATAATACAGCAAACAGGATCACCGATTTCGGGTAGTGTGCGCCTATGAAGTCAACCATCGTAACCGTCCAATCACACCCAAGCGTCAATCCCAAACCACGATACCGGTGAAGCGGCACAACCAACAAGCCGAAAATCTTTGCGACAGAACCCGGCGTCCTCGTCAAAGCGCTCGCCAATCCAGCCCTTGGTTTCGGGCAGGGTCTGGCTGGGCGCAAGGCCTGCGGTCTTCTCTCCCCAGGGGTTGAAGCTATGGTTCTCGACCCGCGAGCCTGTAGCGTCCATCGCTGCACGGATGGAGCCGAGGTGATCGGGTCAGGCGTAATTCGCAACCGGTGCGGCGGTGGTGTTTGTCGCCAGCCGAAAGCGCGGGTGCGGAGCGATAGAGGGGCGCTTGTCGCAGCCTGACTATTTCCCGCGCAGCTTTTTCAACTCGCGCTCTAAAACCCGCATCGAGATCGGTTTGGTAATGTCGTCGTTACGCCCCTTCCACCGGTCGATGGCAGCGCTACGAAACAGGACCTTTCCTTCCGGGCTCAGTTGCGATTCAACGATGTTCAGATCCCGGGGTGGATCGTCGCCTTCGTAAGGACGGGTGACGAACAATCCGTTGGCATCCATGAAATTCACGAAGGCTCTGCACAGCGCTATCGTGTGCTCCTGCACGTCGGGATGGTCTTTGTAATACCCTTCCAACAACCAACCCAAAGCGAAAACTGATACGTCAACTTTTTTCATGGCCTGCGATCCAATACCCGATGTGAACCTGTTATGTCGATCAGTCGTCCCGTCTGCTGGTCGCGTATGAATGTACCGCCATTTTGCTCGATACGCCTCTGTTTATCCAGTTGCGGGCCTTTGTTTGCCGTCGGACTCGTCACCTCCCGCACCTCGAGCACCCTGCCATTCTGTACCGCACAGCAGTCCAAACGTCTACCGGTTCCAGTTACAGAAAAATCAATCGCCCTCGCCCCGTTGTGATTGTACAAGGTGCGCTCGTTCTGAATGCTCGCGTTCGGATATTTGGCCTGCATCTCCGCAGCGGCTTCGGTATGATGGCGCGCGGCGAGAACTTTCTGCAGGGGTTGACATGCAGGCACAATTCCCCGGAGCGAGTATTCAGGGGCAGCAATATCTACGCACAGCCGATGGAAAAATTGCGCGCGACCCCATAACTGGAAGTGCTAGGCGTCTGGATTTCGTTGCTGTACAAAACGGACAGGCACTGCAAGTCAGGGAGGTGACAAGTTTGACTGCTGCAAAAGGCACTCAGTTGGCGAAGGAGGCGCGATTTATGAACTCAGGTGGACATTTCGTACGTGATCGAGTGACTGGACAATTGGTAGATGTATCGCAGCATCTCCCATCTTTGCTGGACCGACGGCCATGAACGATAGCGATTTGTCGGTTTTTCCGCTTTACTACTTCTTTAAGGCGTACGCGGGTCATTCTGATTTGGGAAAGCATGTTCTGGAGAAGTGCAAAGCGTTTGTTGCTTTCATGGATAACAACGGGCTTTTCTGCGAAAGGCCTTATGACGGATTAGAACCGCCGCGAGACTTGGATATAAGGGAGTCAACAGGGGCACGCCGTAGCGCTTACGATTTCGCTTCGCGGACCTTCGGTTCATGCTTTCTGAGCGGCGCGACATGCCGGCGGCACGGCGCTTCTTCCGCCGCGCGCTCGGCAACAATGGTGTTCCCGACCGTATCGTGATTGACAAAAGCGGCGCGAACCTAGCGGGGCTGGAGGCCGTGAATGTGATCTTGAAATTCACAGAAACAGGGCAGACCATAAACATCCTGCAGGTCAAATATCTGAACAATATCCTCGAGCAGGACCACCGGTTCATCAAGCGCATCACGGGGCGAATGCTTGGCTTCAAAGCATTTCATTCAGCGTCCGCAACTCTTGAGGGAATTGAGGCCGCGCACATGATCCGCAAGGGGCAATTCGATAGCAACGGCCTGAACGCATTCCAGCAGTTTGCCCAGCTCGCAGCAAAATTATGTCCAGCGCCAGCCTATCTTCAACCTTCTCGAAAGTTCGCGACAGAACCCCTTTCAAATCCAATGCTCAACAACTTGGCAATGCCGTAGTAACTATTCATCCAAGGTGATCGCTTCAGGAAGGCCTTCAAGCATCAACATAATATTCTGAAAGGAACAGGATACACCAACAGACTTCATCCAAAACTTGCGGCCATCGGCTAGTTCAACATCAGATTTCTCTTTGCCTCCTACCTCGCCAAAGAAATGGTGAATTTTTTCAGTCTCGCCTTGTATTTGTAGCTCTGACAATTTTCCATCATAGCACCCAATAAGCTTGTTGACTGAAATTGCTGTCCATCGGGCTTCACTCTGAAAAATGGCAAAGAGAAACTGTTGTTTGGGGAAGTTCTCTAAAACCCTAATGCGGCTTCGAATAACGTCCCGCGAAACAAAATCGTTACCAGCTTGTTCGGCTATCTTTTGTCGCCTAACGCGAGCGTCGATTACACTAAGAGAGATCATTTCAAGACACCGAATAGTACGTACGCGTTGTTTGGGTTGCCGGTGGGGGAAACGGTAAGGCCATGCCAAGTTCGGCCTTGTTGTGCCCTTGTGTTTAGGATGTTGCTTAGCCGTCCTGTTGGTTCAACAATTCTACCCGTATTTACTACAACAGAATTTACACCGTTTGCTTGGAGTTCTGCTCTCAGGGCAGCCACATTTTGACCGCTTAAAGAGGTTGCTCTTCGGGTTTGAAAGCCAACTGTTGCATGACCATTTTGGATTGAAACCGCGGCATTCATATTTCTAGTTGTTGCGCTGACGTAGGGTTGAGGTTTCGTCACCGCGGCTGCGCTCAGTGAGCGAGCTGTTGGAGCTGGCCGTGGCGTAGTAACAGCACCCATTCCAGCAAGTCGGGAAATCCCCCCCGCTACTAAACCTTCGAAAATTACTTGACCAAGTTCGTTGTTATCAAGCGCTCGCCGCGTTTCTGTGCTAATGCCAATGCGAGCAGCATGGTTGTTCCCAAATCTTTCATGCTCTTCATCAATTCCAATGTAATCTCGAAAATGATCCCAAGCACTAGTGCCATTGCGGATTGCATCAGCTCTGTCGTAATGGTGACTCGCTTGCTCAGAAAAATAGTCATCGGCCTCTTCTTGGCTGTCAAAATTCTGATAACGCCAATTGTTCCCCGATGAGTCGAGCCTATTGATGGGATCATTGCCAGAATATGCGTATCGGTTTGTGCCAACACCTGGTTGCGTTGGGTCGAACCAATCAGGTTGAATGAACATCGCCGACGCTTGCGAAGCGAAAAATGCAAAGAGCGCGGTCAGAATGAGCTGTTTCAAATTGCGGAACATGGCCATTCCCCTGAAATGTAATGTGTAGTTGCAAGCGGACGTTACCCTATCTTTGCAAGGCTCGCCAACCCAAAGATTCTGCTCTGTCAAACATGCCTTGGTTGACCCTCTGAAGGTAGGCCAGATAGGGCCGCTGATCCTCTGGAACATCTTGTGCCGTGGGGTACTTTTCGTGAAATTCTGTGCGCAGCAGATGGTAGGATGCCGTTGCTTTCTTGACCATGATGTAGGCGAACATTGGATAGTGCTCGATCAGCGTGTCAGCCACAGCCATGGCGTCGTGATAGCGACCTTCGGCGATCAGCTCCTCCACTACCACAGCGGCGATGACAGCGACGGATTGCTCGTTGGTCAGTGGCGTCAGGAACACGCCATTTGTCACGGCCTCGTCGGTGATAGGCAACAGGTCGCGATAGTGCTGATCCCGCGCAGCGCCCGCCCCGCTGGTGGCTTCCAGGTTCCAAGTTTTGCCCGCATCATCGGTGAATTTCACGAAAACATGCAGCGGGGCCATGGCGGGCACAACATCCAACCCGAGCCGTTGGCCTAGGATGATGAACAGGAACGGTGCGGCATGGTGATGCAGTTCCCGCGCCGGTCCTGGATGTAATCTGACAGCAGCTTGTTGCGCACATCGAGGCCGTAGGGATCGTCATGGTCACCCGCGGCCTTGATCGCCGACAGATCCTATCACTGGGTCAGGGCGGGTGGCTCAAAGCGCATGAGCAGATCATTCTTACGGGCCAAACAGGCACCGGAAAGACATGGCTGGCCTGTGCATTCGCCCATCAAGCCGCGCGCATGGATTATTCCGTGGCCTATGCCCGCATGCCGCGGCTCTTTGAAGACCTGGCCACAGCCCGCCTCGACGGGCGGTTTCCCAAGCTGATCGACAAGCTCGCCCGCGTGCAACTCCTCGTGCTCGATGACTGGGGCACCCACAGCCTGACAGATCAACAGCGTCTCGATCTGCTCGAACTCTTCGAAGAACGATATCAACGCCGATCGACCATCATCACCGCGCAGCTGCCCGTCTCAGGCTGGCATCAGATGATCGGCGAGCCCACCATCGCGGACGCGATCCTCGACCGCATCATCCACAATGCCCACCGTATTGAACTGAAAGGTGACAGCATGCGCCGAAAAAGTCCCAAGCCGGAATTGACACAGAACGAAAACGCCGAAATCATCTCTCAAGACCAATGAACGCAGCGCAAGGATCAGCCGACACCCCGCTGTCCGGGAATTACTGAAACGGCTGTCCGGGATTTAGTGAAATCCCTGTCCGGTATTTCTGAAATCCGCAGCCAGAAACGGATGGTGCGCCGCACTGCCCTGTTTGCGGATGCATGGACGTCTATGACCTGTCCACTCGACGTCGGTTCAAATGTGCAGCCTGTCATCACCAGTTCAGCGTAACCTCCGGCACCATTTTCGCCTCCCGTAAGTTGTCCTTTGTCGATCTCTTGGGGGGGCATTGCCAAGTTGTTGTCCGTTAGGTGCGGTGGTCTGTGCCTCGTGCATTCATGCCGTCATTTCGCGGGCATAGTCGTTCCATAGCCGGAAGGCATCTGCCCGAGCGTGTCGATAGGACGTG
>NZ_JAQZSM010000066.1 GCF_028745735.1 Roseinatronobacter alkalisoli | reverse complement strand
GCGAAAGCTATTATCTGACATGGCCCAAAGGCACGCCACCTTCCCCGCCATTGCTGAAGTTTCTGGACTGGATCCGCAGCGAGATATCAGAAGTTGATGATCAACCATCGACAGGCGACACGACGCTACGGACGTCAGAAGCTGCTGTGGACTTGCGCTGAGCAGATCTTCGTGGACAGTCACTCGAAATCACTTACTTCTTTTGGACCAATGCCCCGCTCGGCTGGAACTTGAAAATGACAAGCCGCCAAAGAACTTTGGCGGCTTGATATCGCATTTAGTGAGGCATGACGCGCTGCATCTTGTCACAGTGACAGCAGCAAGTCCTTTACCGCATCGGGATCGTCCACCATCGGGTCATGGCCGCAGTTTTCCAGGATCGCTGTTTTCCAAGTCGGATCTGCCTTGCAGCGTTCCAGCGCAGCATCAAAACGCGGCTGAGGGAATAGCGGGGTGCGCACATAGAGTTTTGTGGCAACCCGGTCGCGAGCACCCTTGATTTGTACCGGATCAAGCGAAACCCCAATTGGTTGCGGCGTGATCTTGCTATCGATCCAAGCCACGTCTTCGGGCGACTGGACGCGCAAGGCTTTGCTGTTGGGGCCAGGCCGCGACACTTCACCCTTCTCACGTGCCGCATTGAACGCTTCAGTCTGCTGCTCGTTCAGAAAATCTACGCCGCGCTGACCATCATCGGGCAAGAACGCATCCAGATAGACCAATGCTGAAACACGATCTTCAAGTTCCTCCATCGCACCGGATACGACCCAGCCCGCATAGGAATGGCCGACCAGAACTGCATCCTTAATATCTTCCCATTTGAAGACATTGACGACATCCGTGATATGCGTCTGGAGAGTAACTGACCCGGAAAGAAGATGCGACCGCTCTCCCACGCCGGTCAAGGTCGGCGTGAAAACGCGGTGACCGAGTGCCGTCAGACGGTCGGCCAACCTGCGCCAGACCCAGCCACCGTGACCGGCACCATGGATCAGAACAAAGGTCCTTGAATCGCTATGTGACATGGAGTCCACCTCATTTGTTTTGTATTTGGGGCCTGGCTACACGTGCCGGAACTGTTATGCCACTGGTGGCAACTTTGTCTGACCTGATCTGAAGTTATACCGCCGGGGACAGGCCAAAGCGGGTAAGGGTTTCGGTCGCGGCAGGCGAGGTAAGGAAATCAGCGAATGTCTCGACGCTCTGTCGGTCAGGCGCGTCAACCAAAGTGGCAAAGCAGATAACCGTGCCATTGCGCGCCTCCAGTGCAATGTCCGTGATGACATGCAACCCGTCTTCCGCAACGAGTTCGCTGTATTGCTGGAAGCCGATTTTCAGCGCCCCCTCCCGCAGAGCTTCGCCAACTGATCCCGTAATCTCTTCAACTTTTTCCGCAATCTGTGTGGCGTGCGGCAAGCATGTAAAGAGTTTGTTGCGCAGGAACTGTCCGCTTGCTGCGACAGAGACGCCAATGCGCGACACCTCGCTTAAATGGCGGTCCAGCGCTTCGAGTGTGCTCAGATCAGGAACAGCGTCGCCGTCTGGAATGGCTGCGGCAATGCTGGTCACAAACACATGGCGTTGAGTATCCGCGCGCAGTTTCCCCATATCCTCGGCTTTCGCCATCAGTGAAATGGGCAGAAACACTCCTTGCGCGTGACCCGGCTGTGCTATGCGGTTCATGATGGATTCGGGCGCGTCACCTGCGGCTGGCCCCATCAAGAACCGGACAGAACCCGTCCTCTTCTCATCGAAAGCATGACCGAGGGCAGTCAGAACCGGTGCAAAAGCAGCAGGGGCAAGAATGTCAATCTGAGACAATGGACTCTCCAGTTTTCGTCGAAAAGTTTAAAGCCCCGATCACCGGGGCGTTTGTGGACACACAAGATACCGGGCAGGGTAACTCGCGTGTCGGTTTGCACTTGTCTGTGGTCAGACCGCGGTAAATATGCAAAATGATTTGACCGACGCGGAATGGGCAATGATCGCCCCGTTGATGCCGCCCCCAGGACAACCGGTCGCCCCCGCACGACACAGTTGCGCAATGTGTTCGACGCGATCCTCTACATTGCGACGAGCAGTCGCCTGTGGCGGATGTTGCCCAACGACTTCCCGCCGGTGTCGACAGTGCGGGGCTATTTACATGCATGGCGCAATGACGGCCCGCTAGATGAGATCAACCGCAAACTCGTGGAGGCCGCGCATCTGGCCGAGGCCCGCGCGGCGCATCCGACAGCCGGGATCATCAACAGCCGTAGTGTAAAAGCCACGGAGAACGGGGGAGTTACGGGCTATGATGCGGGTAAACGGATAACGGGGCGGAAGCGTCCTATCGTGACCGATACGATCGGATTGCATGTCGGACTTGAGGTCCACAGCGCCGGGGTGCTGGATCGTGATGGCGCGCCGGATGTGCTCAAAGCTGTTGGCGTGCTGGACCCGCTGGATCGTCAGAAGCTGCGATACAGCGCAAGGCTTCGAGGTCCTGCCGCGCAGATGGGTCGTCGAGCGCACTCTTGCATGGCTGGGGCGATACCGCCGCCTGTCGAAGGACTGGGAAAAATCCATCGCCAGCGCAGAAGCATGAGTCATCATCGCGCACATTCAACGCGTTTCCCTGCATCTTGCAAGGGCATGAAAATGCAAATAGTTTTGAATCAGACTCTCAAATCCAGGCAGGGGCAGCGGTTCGCGCGATTGCTGGCGCATCCATGTGGAAAGCGCATCATAACATAACTGGCCAAACATGGATCAAGCCGCTTTGGCGCGGAGGAAGATCAGGTGTTGCTGATGGAAACAGCAATGAAGATCCGTGGTTGAATCTTGGGCGATGGCAGCAGCATTCGGGCTGTGGCGCGCGAGTCAGGGATCTTGCGCACGACGATCAAGAAGTATCTGAAGGACCCGGAGCAACCGCAATATCGGGAAAGGCAGCCGCGTGTCGGCCACAAGCTTAGCGCGCAATTCGAGGCGCGTCTCCGGGAGCTTTTCAAGCACGACCTGCAGCTTCGATGCCGTGAGCGTCGCAATGCGAAGAACCTCTATGAGGATCTTGTCGCGGAGGGTTACACAAGTTCCTATTCACCCGTTCAGCGCTTTGTCAGTGAACTGAAGAAGTCGCTGGGCATCAGCGCGCGTGATGCGTTCATTCCGATGTATTTCGCGGCAGGTGATGCGCTCCAGTTCGCCTGGAGCGAGGAACATCTCCTTTTGGGAGGTGTTGAGCACACACCAGTCCTGTGACCGCGCGCGGACATCGCACCCTTCGCCCCACACGCCCCTTCAGGTGCGGAAACAGGTATCGCGTAAGGCTTCCTTGCCTGCAAGGGCCAGACCTTCCTGAATATCCGCAACAAGGGATTCGGACAGGGCTGTCAGGTCACGTTGCCTTAGGGCTCCAAGAATTTCCTTGTGCCTGTCGATGCTGTAATGGTGCTGATATGTGGCCATCACCTGACGCTGAAACGGGCCAAGCTGAAGCCAGATACTTTCGACCAGCGGCATGACGGCCTGATCAGGATTAAGGCAGTACAGCACACGGTGAAAGGCATGATTAAGCCGCGTCAT
This sequence comes from Roseinatronobacter alkalisoli, assembly GCF_028745735.1. Classification (GTDB taxonomy): domain Bacteria; phylum Pseudomonadota; class Alphaproteobacteria; order Rhodobacterales; family Rhodobacteraceae; genus Roseinatronobacter; species Roseinatronobacter alkalisoli. The sequence continues at coordinate 3,413 of NZ_JAQZSM010000066.1, read as the reverse complement.
CCCCACCGGGTCATTTTTCACAACGGCGGCGTCAAGTTCCATGTCAATGGCGACCATCCGGTCAATCACGATGTCGGACACATAAGGCAGGCTGCGCGCAGCGGCATGAAGTTCCAGAACCGTGCGCAACTGGACCAGTTCTTCAAAGCGGCCCGGCGTCATGACCGGAACCCGCAACCGACGGTTGCCCAGCACTTCGATCGCGCTTTCGGAACTTAACCGGCGCACCGCTTCCCGAATCGGCGTTTGCGACAGGTCCAGCTCCAGCGCCAGCCCGCGGATCGTCAGCTTGTGGCCCGGCGGGAATGCACCGACCATGATTGCGCTGCGCAAGCGCAGATAGGCGTATTCCTGGGTTGTCATCTCATCCGTGCGGGTGACATGCGGGATAGAGGTTTCTTTTTGATCCATCTGCGTCCTGCTTCCACTATTTTCGCAATCATAGCGCGGCGTTCGCTTGACACAATCCAGTAATGGTGTCATCAAGATAAAAATGCTATCACATTTCATCATAGAGTATACTATGACGCGGAGGACGCCATGAACGCGATGACAAAATACTATGCCGGAACCGGCGACCACACCGGAAGCCTGTATGCGGCCACTGCGAATCCAAGCCAGGTCCGGCCCGAATTGGCCGGGCATAAGGAAATTGATGTCTGTGTCGTCGGCGCCGGGTTTTCCGGCCTGTCCACAGCGCTGCATCTTGTCGAAAAAGGCTATCGCGTTGCGATCATCGAAGGCGCGCGCGTTGGCTGGGGGGCCTCTGGGCGCAATGGTGGCCAGATCGTCAACGGGCTGAATGCCAGCCTACAGAAGATCGGACGGCAATTCGGGCAGGACACCGCGCGTTTTGTGGCAAACCTTGTCACCGAAGGCGGCGATATCATCCGCGAACGTGTTGCGACCTATGGCATCAACTGCGACCTGAAAAAAGGCAACATCCTTGCCGCGATCAGCCCAGCCGACATGAAGGAACTCGAATCCCGCCAGAACCTATGGGAAAGCTACGGCATCACCTGTCAGGAAATGGTCGGCCCGGAAGGCATTCGCGAACATATCGGCTCCGACATGTATATCGGTGGACAGATCGACCACAAGGGCGGTCACATTCACCCGCTGAACCTGGCACTGGGCGAAGCAGCCGCTTTTGAAAGCCTTGGTGGCGTGATCTACGAGATGTCGCCAGTCACCTCAGTTAACACCGAGGCCCAACGCCCGGTTGTTCACACTGCCAAGGGCCGGATAACCTGCAAGACGCTGGTGCTGTGTGGCAATGCCTATCTTGGCCGCGTGGTACCAACGCTGACATGGCGCGTCATGCCCGTGACAACCCAGATCATGGCCACCCGCCCGCTGAGCGATGAGATGGCGCGCCGCCTGCTGCCCAGCGATCATTGCGTTGAGGATATCCGCTATATTCCCGACTACTACCGCCTGTCCGCAGACAAGCGCCTGCTGATCGGCGGCGGTTCAGTCTATGGTGGCACGGATGATCTGAATATCCAGCACAAGCTGCGCCGCAACCTTTACAAGATATTCCCCGAGATGAAGGGCATTGAGGTCGAATATTCCTGGAGCGGCAATTTCGCGCTGTCCTTTACCCGTGTCCCGCAGATGGGGCGCATCGGGCAGAACACATATTTCGCGCATGGCTATAGCGGCCATGGCGTGACCGGCACACATACGTTCGGCCGCATCCTGTCAGAGGCCATCGATGGCGACCTGAAGCGCTTTGACGTGTTCGCCGGTCTGCCATGGTATCCATTCCCTGGTGGCCGCACCTTCCGTGTGCCCTATTCGGTGATCGGGTCATGGTGGTATGGCCTGCGCGACAAACTGGGCGTCTGATAGGTTCGGCCTCCAGTGGGTAGCGCCGCAATCCGGAAATTTCTTGGGATATCGATAACCACTCGGCGCAGGACACCGCCGAAAAATGACAGCGCCAGCACAAAGGCATCAAGTACCATCTCCGTTCGCCAATACACTTGAACCGGAGGCAATTAATGGCTCACTCTCTTTCATGCGGCACGACGAAGGGTTTGTGGCAGTGGCACAGGTGGAAATGTGCGACGTGAACCTTGTGCTGAACACCGCCCGACAGGATCCGTGCAGCGCGTGCTGTGCGGGGCGCCCGCCGAGTACCAGGCCAAGGTGCCGGACCAATTCTAGCAGACCGAAGGTGCGTAGCGCAGGTGGCCGGGTTGCATCCGGTGGACATCGCTCCGCAAATATCCCGGCTGGGCAACACAAACGCATTGCCAAGTTGTTTTGAGTCGGCCGTGAATGGGTTTGGAAGAGCGTTTTTAGACGGCCATCTCCGCGGCATACTGGTTCCACAGGTCGAAGGCGTCTGCGCGCGCTGTGCGGTATGAAGTGGCGGAAAAACGATAGCGGCGGGGTTTGAAGATCGTGTTGATCTGGTCATAGGCGGCAAGAAAACGTTGCGCCTGTCATTGTGGCTTGAACCATCCCTTGATTTTCTCTAGGGGCCGCGTTGGCCTGTGACTTCCCTCTATCCGGTTGTTAAGGCCCTTGTGAGCCCGATGATCAGCACCAACGGCGAAATCGCGCGGTTAATCTCGCCAGGAATCGCTTGGCGACTTTGGAATTTCGACGTGTCTGAACCAAGATGTCGAGCGTATCTCCATTGCATCGATGGCCCGCCAGAGCCAGTGTTTCACGCCGCCAATCGGAATCACGAACTCGTCCAGATGCCACTTTTATTCGGTCTGGGTCAATCACGCCGAATTCTGGCAGTAAAATGTGCGCCAGACCGGCTGTCCCAGAGACGGACGGATTCGCGGCTGGCGATGACGCCCCGCCAGGTCAAAAGATCCTCTACATCCGCCATGCTCAGCACAACGCTATGGTAAGCCCTGACGGGAGATTCAAGTCTCATGGGGTAGCGAAAGCCCTTCAGGCGCGGCATTGACGGCGGTATCTTCATCCCTCAACCTCTACCCAAGTCACAAGCACCAATCAACTTGGCAATGCCAAAAGAACATGTCGCGCGGGCTGAACTGCACCATCAAACCTTGGGGCAAAGCACCTAGGGGCCGAGTGCGTTGCGGTTTGGTGGCGCGTCAGTAGCCCAGTGCGGAGCCATCCTTGCGCGGGTCGGAACCACCGGTCAGTGTACCGTGATCCCAGTCAATCCAGATGGCCTGCGCGCCACCATGGGGCGCTTTGGCGGCGATGACCTTATGGCCCTTGTCGCGCAAACCCTGCACTGCCTGCGCGGGAACCCCGGTTTCCGCAACGACCGCGCCATTCTCATAAAACACGCGCGGGGCATCGATGGCTTGCTGAATATCCATCCCGTGATCCAGCAGGTTGGTCAGCACATGCACATGGCCAAAGGGCTGATAATCCCCGCCCATGACACCGAATGGCATGACCGCGCGCGCGCC
>NZ_JAQZSM010000065.1 GCF_028745735.1 Roseinatronobacter alkalisoli | reverse complement strand
GTCCACGCAGCGCGGTCATCATTGTCTTTGTGTAAGCTGCGGAGCAGTGTTGGGCTTCATTTAGAACAGCTGTTCGGATGCCAGCCGGGCCGTATGCGCACGGATCCGATCCCAGTGACGGGAGGAGCCGCATGACCATTCTCCCGTGCCATACGGCCGTCTGTTCGCGAATGCCTCTATGTCGCAGGAGCCATTCCTGAAAATCGCCAACCAGAGGATCAACAGAGTCTGCGACCGCTTCAGCCAGAGGAGCGATGATGCCACGTCTTGCGAGAAACGAGATAAAACGATGAACACGGTTAAGATAGCCCCTCGAGCAGGGCATAGCTCGCCGTGCCCCCCCGCAACGACAACGATGTTTGGCAAACTGGCCAAGACTGTCGTCGTTAACGCGCCTGAGCTCAATCTTCTCAATTGCAAGCCATGCGGCAAAATGGCGAGCGCTATCGGTATAACCTTGGATGGTCAGGGGCGAGTACCTCAGCAAAGCGAGTTCTTCAGCGAACTGATTAACCCACGGCGTCAGTTCGCCCGCATCCATCGTCCTTGGTGCCGCGACCGGTCTTTTGATGACGTTCATATCAAATCTCCCATGCGCCAGGATGGCGCTTGGGAAGTCTAGATTATGCTGTGCTGTCGCCCGGCAGTGATCTTTTATTATTCTGCAATTAATGCATAAATTTGACTGAGGCGCTCGGGACTCCACATAATCAAGGCCGCCGCATAACGTCGCATATCGGTGACGCCGCCCGCAATCCAAACTTTCACGCCAGCCGGAAACGCGATCATTACCCGTCCACCACTGCCAGGATCCGGGCAAGCGCTGCGGGCTCCACACCCACCGGCACGATGACACGGCGCCTATTCAGCAGGACTATTTCAACTTGACAGTCCTTTGGCGGACAGCAATCAACTGAATTGGTCTGCGGCGCCGGAGCTTTCGTCACGGTCACCGGCGCGAACGACACTGCCCCGGAAGCCGCAAGCTCGCCGTTTCGAAACTGGCGTCGCCACGTGGTCAGAAGTGATCGGCAGATACCATGTCGCCGCGCCGTGGCTGTCGCCTGACGGTGGCCGATGAAGCTTTCCTCCACAATGCGCAGTTTGTCGTCATCCGACCAATACCGGCGGCGTTCACCTTCGGTGGCGGAAAGAACTTCGATCTGAGGGCGGTTGATAAAGTCGGACATAAGGGCGGACTTACCATCGCAGCCAACACAAGTTCAGACGGCCGCCACCGGAGGCTTACCCTTCAGAATACCGATGATCTGTTCTTCCGTGAACCTTGATCGCTTCATCGTCTGTCTCCTTCGATAGGAACAGACTAACCCAAAATTGCGGACTTTTCAGGGGAGCAGGTCAACCTTTAGGGCGTTACGTTGCAGGCTGGCATCCTGATCCGAAGTTGAGATACGCGCAAAACCTAATTTCATGCAGGCATTTTGCGACAAGGTTTTGTGACAGCCAAGGCTTTGAAATCATTCACCCACTGAAAGTGTTGCAAAACCGTTCACTTTTAAGACGATTAACTTTTTCGTGCTGCTAGCTCGTATAACTCGTTGCGAAGGTTATCAAGCGCATCGTTCAGTTCGGATTCGTCTGATTCATTTACCGAATGTCCATTGTACTTTGATAGTATCAAGTCCCCAAATGATCCCATGCCACCGAACCACGCCATGACATCTCTTTTTTGGGCGTTTACATCCTTTTTCTTTGTGGAGCTTAACTTAGACCGCCAGAAAGTTTCGTCGCATTGGGAGAGTAACGCCAAGAGATCGTCCAATACGTCATTGATGTCTCTTAGTGCAGCCATTTTGGATTAACCCTCGGAATATATACTTGATTTCCGCCGCCCATAAGCCTGCTTGCCCCAACCGATTGCGGGGCAGCTGCGCCTTCGTAGATTGTTACACCACGAGGAACAGTGATTGTGGCAGTGTGCTGAGCGGTGTTTCCCCATTGTGGAGCAAGCGCACTATCTAGCTGAGATTGCATAGCGCCTTGAGGCTTGGTGCGTGACCAATAACCGCCCACAGGGTTAGCTGAGCCACCATAAGAACGATACAGGGTCGTTGGTGAAGTTGTTACAGTCGAGGAATATGTACCGCTGCGAAATGTGGAAGCAATATGAGGAGGTAAAGGTCCACCATTGATAGGGGTGTGTAAGTTTTTCGGTATTGCGCCGCGAGCCACGCCAGCCCCAACACCTGGTCGTATTCCCATTAGAGCTTGAGCGGCAACATCACCCACATCCATACGCACACGGTCGCCAACTGAAACGCCAATCCGAGCTTCATATTCTCGGGCTAAGTTTTCAAGGTGTCTATCTAAACCGAAGAAATCATTTAGCTTATCAATAAAGCGGTCTGAATCCCGCATTCGGTTGACTTCGCCATACAGTCGATCAGCGCGATCCCTGTTATCCGCATCAGCGTCATCTTGATCTAAATGCCAGTCATGAAATTGATTTCCATTAGGGTCTAGCTTGTTGATCGGATCATTTGCGGAGTAAGCATACCTGTTTGTTCCAACACCTTGTTCGGTAGGATCAAGGGTATCAGCTTGAATAAATATCGCAGAGGCTTGCGAAGTGAAAACCGCAAAGAGCGCGGTCAAAATGAGCTGTTGTAAATGGCGGAACATATCTATTCCCCTAGAACGTGTAATTACAGGCAGACGTTACCCTATCTTTGCAGTGGCCGCCAACCCAAAGATTCCGCTCTGTCAAACATGCCCTGATTGACCCGCTGAAGGTAGGCAAGGTAGGGGCGTTGATCTTCTGGAATGTCTTGGGCTGTTGGGTATTTCTCGTGAAATTCCGTGCGCAACAGGTGGTAAGAGGCGGTGGCTTTCTTGACCATGATATAGGCGAACATCGGGTAATGCTCGATCAGGATATCAGCCACGGCCATAGCATCATGGTAACGGCTTTCAGCAATCAACTCTTCCACGATTACTGCGGCGATGACAGCGACGGATTGTTCCGCATCCAGTGGGGTCAGGAACACGCCGTTTGAAATCGCGGCATCGGTGATAGGCAGCAGGTCGCGATAGTGTTGATCCCGCGCCCGCCCTGCCCCGCTTGTGGCTTCCAGATTGTGAGTGATGCCCTGATCATCAGTGAATTTCACGAAGACACGCAGCGGTGCCATGGCGGGTGTTACGTCCAGCCCCAGCCTTTGACCGAGGATGATGAACAGAAACGGCATGGTGATGCAGTTGCCGCGCCGATCCTGAATGTAATCCGACAACAGCTTGTTGTGCACATCGAGGCCGTAAGGGTCATCATGGTCGTAGCTGAAGGCGCGGCCATCATTCCAAGCCCCTGCCTGATATATAAAACGGCGGATGGTTTCGACCTTATCCCAGCTCGTCGCATTTGGCAGCAGCATGGTGCGAATGGTGGCGACCATTTGGTCGATCTGGGTAAGCTGTGCATTAACATCGATGCTGGGATCAATCATGCGATCCACTTCGATTTTCACGCGGGCGAAGTCGAGCGTGCCCATGTCGCGGGTGAACAGCTCGCGCACGTCAGCACGGATATCGGCCCAGGCTGAAGTGGCGACTAACAGTAGGGCAGACAAGATAAAGACGATACGCATCAAGAGGGCCTCAAACGAATTTCATCAGAGATTGTCACAAAGCAGAAATCCGAACAATCGGACATTCGTGTACCGCGCAGCATTTGGAAAAATGGGCTCGGACCTGCCTGTCGCTGCATCACGCACGAATGTCCGCTCTGCTTTTTTGGCCAAGCTGCACGCCCAAATACGCCACCTAACGCTGTCAGAAAGACGCCAAATAGCGGTGACGGTCACACACACCATGTCGATTCCGCCGGTGACAGAAACGTTTGAGTTTTGATCGACTGACGCGCACAGCAGACCTTCATCGGTGATCTGATGTCAGTAGAGTTCTGCGTGTTCAGTCCAAATTCAACTCAGGCATACTCTTTACCAAATCATCCACCGCCTTCATTTGCGTCAGAAAATCCTTGAGACGATCCAATGGCAGAGCGCTGGGGCCGTCACATTTTGCGTTATCCGGATCGGGGTGGGCCTCAAGGAACAAACCTGCGATACCTATGGCCAAACCTGATCGACCCAATTCTGCTACTTGATTACGACGGCCACCAGACGCATGAGACATCGCATCTCTCATTTGCAGCGCGTGGGTAACATCAAATATGATCGGCGCATCATCGCTGCACTCTCTCATGGTTCTAATCCCGAGCATATCAACGACGAGATTATCGTATCCAAAGCACGAGCCACGCTCACACAGCATGATACGATCATTGCCGCACTCTCGAAGCTTCTCAACAAGGTTCCTGACTTGGGATGGGCTCATAAACTGAGGTTTTTTACATTTATTGCTGCATCTGTGGCGGCAACGGCTGCGATTAGATCGGTTTGCCGTGCCAGAAAAGCAGGCACTTGCAGAACATCGCAAATCTCCGCCACGGGTGCTGCTTGAGCAACTTCATGCACGTCAGTAATGACCGGCACACCAAACTCTGTTTTGATGTCTTGAAGTACCCTCAACCCTTCGTCCAAGCCAGGTCCCCTGTAAGAATGAATTGATGATCTGTTTGCTTTGTCAAACGATGCCTTGAAAATATACGGAATGTCCAAATCCCGCGAAACAGACACGAATGCGTCAGCGACACGAAGGGCTAAGTCGCGTGACTCGATGACGTTCATCCCACCTATCAGTGTCATGGCCTTGCCATTCCCTATGCGAACATCTGCAACCGTTACATCAGCCAAGCGACACCCCTTCTAATCAGATTTACAGCATCCCCGTCGCTCCCAACGCGAAAGGTGTCGCTCGATGTTATTGGGTTTCAACACGGCCGAAAAGGGCTCTTCACGTCGATGCATGGGCGCTGCCCCTGTGGCAGCTGTGCGGGACGTTGCTGCCAACTAAGACAGGCCGCAGTTTTGATGCTATTTCATATTCAACCAGCTTGGAAGAATGTATCTAGTTCCTCAAGCGAGTTGAGGCGGATCACGTTTTTTCCGCGTTCCTCCTGCTCATCGCACAATGTACGAAGCACGGGCATCCCATCACGATCCATTTCCCAAATCATCTCAAAGAGACGGTCTGTCGGTGGCATATCTTGACCTCCAGCAGGTGGGTTTTCGATCGTTCCGTTGGCCCAAGCCATTTGCCGCTCCGCAGCGCGCCAAAAGTGAACCCAAATTGGAAAATCTAATAATATCAGTTCGGTTGCATGATCGGCGCGCTTCATCATCGTTGGGAAATCACCAACTCCGTCGATAACCCAACTCTCCTTCTTGATTTCTTCGTCGTGGAGACGTTCATAGATTTCAGTTGGTGTTTTCGACCAGTCGGGTTGCCAATACAGCTTATCAATCTCGATGTGGTGAAGTCCTCTCGTCTTAGACAGATGCCTCGCGAGAGTGGATTTTCCACCAGCAGTGTTTCCCAAAATGGCTATACGGCTCAAGTCAAACGTCCTTGTTTTCGCGGTCAGGCTTTCTGCGTAATCCACAGCATTTATGTGTGTTTGTCGAGGTTACTAAGGGCTCCAAACGGTCAACACTCAACTGTAGCAGGCCGCAGCTGATCATCGCCCCCAAAACTGTATCGCTTGCAGAATCATCGCGCCACCTGCCAAAAATTGCGAATGTGCGGCCGCTACATCGACCCCAATCTGCGCGGGACCGAATTCGAACTGAGTGAAATCAAGATCGATCCGTTTCCAAGGCGCTTCAACATCAAGCCGACCCAGGAGGTGTATGTCCTCTGGGAAGGCGAGCTGACATGCGCACGTTGGGGCCTGATCCCGAGCTGGCACAAGGGAACGCTGAAGGACTGGCGTGCGGCCACGATCAATGCGCGTATTGAGGAGGCTGCGTCAAAGCCAAGCTTCAGGGGAGCATGGCGTTACGGCCGCTGCCTGATACCGGCTGGCGGATACTATGAATGGACCGGTGACCGAAGCCCGAAGCAGCCGCATTTCTTCAGCAGCGCTGGAAATGAGGAAACGCTTTGGTTCGCGGGCCTGATGTCGGTCTGGAACGAACTGCGCACCTGCGCGATCATGACGCGCGCCGCGAATGACACGGTTGAACCAATCCACGACCGCATGCCTGTGATCCTAAGCACTGATGAACGGGACGCATGGCTGGCCGGATCCGGTGATCCGGAGTTGGGGGCAGGGTACCGTGTAAAGCACTATCCTGTGGCGAGGTTTGGAATATCCGACGACGGGGAAGAGTTGATCGAGCCGGTTTGAGGCATTATTGACCGATGCTGAGCCGTGCATGAATGTCTGCTTTTGGAGAATTTTCCGTTCGAGAGGGCCAAATGAGATTGCTCAAACCAAGCATTGCCCACATCCCTGCTTACGTTTCGGCTCTGCGAAGAGGCTGGTCGCCGGACAACCTGCGGCCCGAGGCGGCACAGGAGCAGATCAAAAGCATCGAAAAGGACGCAGCATCATTTGTTTCAAGCCTTGATGACCCGACTGCAAAAGCTGGGCCAGTAACATTGCCGGATGGTTCAAAAGTAGCGCGCTTGCCAAGTATTCGTCGGTGGATATGGGATAAAGAGTTCTGCGGCCACATTGGCTTGCGATGGAAGCCAGGGACAGAGGAATTGCCGCCCACTTGTTCAGGTCACATCGGATATGCTGTCGTGCCATGGCGACGGGGGGAAGGGCTCGCTTCTGCCGCGCTTGTTGCAATTCTGCCAGCGGCGAAAGCAGTCGGCTTGGAGTTCGTGGAAATTACGACCAGCCCTGACAATCCCGCGTCAGTGCGGGTTATCGAAAAGGCAGGTGGCACATTGGTAAGAACCTATACTGCCGACAAAGCTCTTGGTGGCCATGAGACATTGGAGTTCAAACTCTCGCTTGCATCATAAGCGACGTTTCCTAGAGCCGACATTCATTTCTAAGCGATGTACGACCCCTCCGTCCGCACTGCGGACGGATGCGGCCATCGTTACGCCGCGCCGCGCACGACCGGCGGCAAAGGGCTGGAACTCCCTAGCCGTTGTTATTTTATCCCGGGTCTGTCAGTGGCCATTGCCTCAGAGACCGAGGATCTCCTTCGCCTCGGCCAGCGCGTCGACCGAAGCCTGGTGATTGCCCGCTTCATGCTCGGTCTCTCCAAGGGTGCGTAATTCTTTCACCCTTGCAAGATCGG
>NZ_JAQZSM010000064.1 GCF_028745735.1 Roseinatronobacter alkalisoli | reverse complement strand
GAAGCTCGTTAATGACACATTCCGTAGCTCCGGGGCGTCAGGCAGCTGCCTCGAGGCCTCTGTCCGGCAGGTCTATCTGCCTGCGCAAGCGCCTGATCTGAAGGACAGTGCCGTAGCGCTTGCCGTCGATGATCGCAACGCGGCTTGGGAAGCCGATCTGCCGCTGGAGGATGAGTCCGCGCTCTGGAACTATTTGACGGTGCTTGAGCAGGGCAGACGCCTGTCCTTGTTGGCCCATTGTCTCAGCTTCGGCGTCAATGCGGTCCATGAAAAGGTGAACCCTTACGGTGCAGGTATCTCGGCCAGCGGGTTGACCCGGCGCATGGCGCAGGCGGATCGGCTGGCCCAGGCTGTCGATCTCGACATGGTCGCGGCAGGCTGGGAGCCGACGGTCGACACTTATCTCAACCGTGTGCCCAAGGCGCGCATTCTGGAAGCCGTGTGCGAGGCGAAAGGCGAGGGGACGGCCCAGCTTCTCGATCACCTCAAGAAGGGCGAGATGGCCAGCGAGGCCGAGCGACTGCTCAAAGGTTCCGGCTGGTTACCGGAGGTCCTGCGCCGCGCTGATCTGGTGGCGCTCGACGGCGAAGACATCGCGGAAGGGCAGGGGACCGATAGTGATTTCGAGGACTTGGAAAGCGTCAGTGATGCTGACCTTCCAGCCTTCCTGACCGAGGATCTGCCGGATGCACCTGCGGCCATGATGGCTGCGGAATAGGCAAAGCCAGCCAAGGGCGGGGAAACCCGCCCTCATTCCCCCTATATCGTAACAATATCAACAGGATGCGGTGCAATGCTCGCATTCGGGATAAGGAATCATGTCTGCAACAACCATTCTCACCACAGCCTCACTTGGGGCGCTGATCCGCTATACGGATGGAAGTCTCAAGCCGCCTGCGCGTTTTACCCGCAAACTTGCGGCTCGGGAGCGCTCGAACGGTGTCGGGCGTCTGGTCAAGAAAGAGCCGGCATCGCGCCAATAAAGCGCTAGTACCCAGAAAAGCGACAGGCAAATCCTCCTTGACGCCTTGTGGCGGCGGCAGGGCGTGTCAGCGCTAAGGGTACGCAGATCAGATGAGTGTGGTCGATCCTGTTGAGCCGTCCTGCAGATGCACTGAAGCGGACAGTCTTCAATTCCCTGGATGAAGCGTTTGTAGCGAAAGGACCATGTTCAAACGGTCTTCCATCTGCGCCAAGTCGCGGCTTATCTTCCAGAGCAATTCCTGTGTGTTGATTTTCTGCCAGTACGACAGCGGCGCAAAAGGCACGAAGATATCACTGTCCTGCGGGAACAGGGCAATTGTCTGCGCGTCATGGAACACCAAAATCACCCGCTCGCGCTGTCCCAATTCTTGCAACGCGTCCGTGTTCAACTGCTCCAGCCGTCGCGCGAAATTGCCCCCGGATGCGCCATAGGCGGCAAAGAGGTTCTCGAAGTCTTGCATCAGCGGGGCCCGGGTCAGTCCGTGCTTTCCTGTGATCGCCTTGTGGATGCGATTATCTATCATGCCGGGCAGCAGAACGGCGGTCGCGGTACCCAAAAGATTACTGTCCAGCTTGATACAGATTGCGTGCAGGTTAGACTTTCTATGGCTTTCGCGTCGTTGCTGCGCTTTGTAGTGATAATTGATGTTCAATCGGCATATTGCAACATTGTGCCCGCCTCGTTGCCCTTTAAACAGGTCGATCCCTTCCACAGCGCTGACATGAGGAAAAAGCGGCCAGCGCCGTAGCTTATCTTTGCTGATAGAGGGTTCAGGATTGTGTGTGAAATCGAGCAAAGCGATTGCCACGCTGCGCCCGATGATCGCGCGCATGGTTTGTCGATATATCTTTGAGGGGCGGTATTGCAACAAAAGCCACGCTACAACTGTAGAAATTGCGGAAAGAAGGATCAAGCGTGGCAATTCCAGAAATGGCGCTGACCAGCCGTAGAATACAATAAACAGAACGATTACTGCCAATGGCACAAGCGGCAGAACCAGCCGCGCGCGCCAGTCAAGGCCGTCACAAATATCGCGGCGCAGCTTTTCCAGTTCGGCTACGGCGCGTTCAAGCTCCGCGCTTTGGCGGTGAAGCCGCTTGTCTGTTTCCTTTGCGTGATCACCCTTAGGTGCTATGCCGACTGTTGCGCCGAGCTTTGAGATCTGGCGCATTATTCTGCCCCAGAGGCGTGTCGCTGAAAACTGTATCAAGGGGTAAACTTCGCCTGTCGGATCATGAGCTCAGCATATTGACTTCACCTCAATAACTCCCCGTCTATTCGGATAGGGTGCAGATAGTGCGCGGCAGCACCCTTGCGCGATATTGTGGGGGCCGTTTCAATCGCAGGTGCGGCCGCGTGTGACCTGTATGCCCGGTTTTACATTCGAACGTGTGCTTAATGTGCGAGGGACCATTGGTGCGCCGGTTCCGGGGTGCCTGTGCGTCTTTTGACTGTGTTGCGCATCTTCAGCGTAAGGCCCGGCAGATCCTCGGGTGGGTCTTTCAGCAGGACAGCCGCAGTTTGCGTGTGCGGGTTGAGGACTGTCTCGATTTCCAGCTCAGTGCCCGCATCATCAATGACGAAAATTGCGCTTTGTAGTTGCTGCGGGTCGATATCTGCGGGGTAAGACCATGTGATGGGCAGGCCAGCGATCACGTCGGCCAAAGATGGAAGGTCAGGGTCGGGCCACGCAGGAAGGGGCGGGTCAAAGGCTAATTCCCGATGGACAAACCGAACCCCATCTGTGGCGGTGACGCGCAGCATGGGGGTTTGGCCAGTAGCCTGATCGGCAAGATCGAGCATCAGTTCCGCCTCAATCTGGCGCAAGGCTACCGGGGTCCAAGGTTCGGACGGATCATTGCGAAACGCGACATCGACGCGCGTATCTGCCGCGCCCGTGGTCTGCCAGGTCAGCGCCCCGTTAGGTCTGATCTGGGCGTCAAGCTGCAATGGCCCGGGAATCTCGGGGGTAAGGCGCGCCAGCGTCTCGTCCCCGTTGCGCAATTCGATTTGCGCAGCTCCGAGGTCCATTGGCAGGCTGACCGCAAAACCGTACCACGTCAGTGGGTTTTGCGGATTGTCCAAATGCATCAACCGCCGCATCGCGGGTTGCGTGGGCAGGTTCAAAGGTGGGCTCAGCGCGAAGCGAGCTTCTTGCAAGACCTGCCCGCTTGCATCAAGCAGAACGGCTGTGAATGGCCCGTCAACGGATGCAGTTGCAGCGTGATCTCTAAGAAACGGTTCATTGACCAGCATCCACTCGTCATCCGGTGCCATCGCGCCTGAGATCACGACACTTTCAGGTGCGTGTTCCGGCATGGCATCGCTGAGAGCAGCATTCGACCCCTGTGCCCAGCGGGTCGGCTGGGGCAGTTGATCCTTCAGGCTGCCCAGCGATCCAGAGCGCAGACCGATTGCAAGGTTAGTCTGTACCTCAAGATACTGAAGCTCTGTCATAGAACTTGCGGCAGAGGGCAAGGCCAACGGCCACATCAGGGATACAAGGCGGTTCGGGTCCTGTGCATTGCCTTCGGTCGCCGATTTGTTCCACCCCTCAAGCCCGGACGAGGCGATGCGATATGCCTCGATGTTCGGATTGTGCGTTTCTGGTGTGCCGACAACTTCAACATCTCCCGGCATATGGGACAGGCCAAAGGCGTGACCGAATTCATGGACCATCCCCACGGCCAATTCATCCGCCGACAGACGCGGGTCCATGAGCATGACAATCGATCTTGCGCGATAGTCGTTGAGCCATCCTTTGGTAAGATCAACGTCAGAGGCAGACAAGGCGCGCCCTACCGGGCCGTCACCCAGCAAACCGGGTGGGGCTATGATCGCGAGCATGTCATTTGGGCCGATACGTTCGCCCAAACGCGCCTGCAACCAACGCGCGAAGGCCGAAAGAAGCACTTGGGATGGAATCGACTCGAAGTCGTCCTCCATTTCCTCTAACTCAATGTCTCTTGCTTCTCTGAATACCTCCCAGACACCGGGCCGGGTTAGGTCGCCGCCACGCGCGTGTTGATCGCGAAGGCGTCTTTCCACAGCGAGGTTGATCCGCTCAAGTTCTCGCATGACCGGTCGCGCTGCGGTCGCGCCGATAAAAGCGGCCAGTGAGGCGGGGTCGCTGAGCAGGGATTCCAGAAAGTATTCATAAGTGTAACTATGCGCCATATATCTCGTTTTGACACTGCGATGGGGCAAATATTGCGGCACATAGGTTTCAGTCATATGGATAGTGTTTACCATTAGTGCGCGCTTGTGATCCGGAATGCCATCGCGCCAGTCGCCGATACGCATGACGGCGTAGACGATGGCCATGTCCTCCTGATTACTCTGTAGGATGTCCACTTCGCGCCGGGCATCATACGCCGCATCTGCCGGATAGATATCCGGCCAGGGGTCAGCAGGGCGCAGGCGCAGGCGCATTTCGGAATCCGAGCTGTTCGGGCGCCAGCCGAATGCGTTGATCGTATGGCGCGCGTGTCGGCGGTCTGCGTCCGAGAAGATCGCGTCGTCATCATGACGCCAGACTTCAAGGACATTCTGATTTCGGGGACGCTGCCGGAACTGCCCCTCCATGCGAGGGTGGTGGTGCCAGTAGCTCAACTCAAGATGGAAGCTGTCGGGCTGCATGTCGGCAGCAACTTCGTCATGCTTTTCCCAAGTGACATAGGCCCGTGTCAGGGTCGGTTTGTCTGTAGTCATGAACCCGTCGCGAACGACCTGAAACAGATGCAGGCGCAGGGGGTCATCCTCTTCCGGGGCCTGTGCGACGAAATCGAGCATGGTCGAAAAGGACCATATGTAGTCATCTTCCAGGCGTGCGCCCTCGACGCTGATGACGCCCTCCGGCCCGCCTGTGACCTCTGCGCGATAGATGGTGCCGGAATAGAGATCGTCATCGGGCGCAAATTTGTAGGTCGAGGCGCTGTCATGACGCCATTCGCCTGAAACTTCGAGTTGCTCTCCATCGGGCGAGAGGGTGTAGAGCTGAACGGCCTCTTCAAGGCTGGGCAGAAGCACCGGCTCGCTGAAGGTGATCGAGACGTTAGGTGTTGTATAGCTGACATTGTCACGGTTAGGCTCTGGGGTGACGCGATCGACCTGAAACGGCGGTTCACAAGCGATGGGGTCATTTTCGAACCTTCTGCGCTCGACAATGCAAAGGCGCACGATCGAGGAACCCACTGGCCGCGCCGACAGTTGAAGCGACTGGTCGCACGGCGGGACAGCACCCCATGGGGGCTCTTTCGCCGATAGGCAGGCCACTTCGGTCGAGGTTACGTTGATTTGAAGGCCGTCAGGGTTACGGTCGATGCGGGCAAAGCCGTTTTCGGTCAGCAGCATGGCATCATCGTGGCCCAAAGACCGCACTGTGCGCCCTGTTGGTGTCAGGAAGTTAACCCCCATCCCCGCCAGAGCCGTGGGGGATGTGTTCATGCCGCCCAGTTGGGAAAACGCGACATGACCCACACCCTGTTCGCTAGGGGCGCCGAGGGTCATGAAGATGATGGCACCCTCTTCTCCCGGCACATTCAGCGTGGCGTCGATATTGATGCCGCGGAGTAGGGCGCGGCCCTCACCTTCAAGTTCAGCCGTCCAGGTGCCTCGCGCGCTCAGGCGCCAGACCACATCGACCGCGCCACTGGCAGTTGCATCGCGGGTGCGGCGCTCGGGGGTGTGGGGTTGTTCAAAGGTGAAGGTCTCGCGCGCCTGAAGCTGGGGTGCCAGCGGCACCAATACAGAGAACAGGCCAAGGATGATGGCGAGCAGAACAGGCCGAATCAGGGGGTCAGAACGGTGCGCCGACATCGACTATCTCCGTGGCTCCGCGAACCTGAAAATTGATGCAATCACCCTCAACTGGCCGCATGCCCTCGACGCGGCATAGACGGCCCTCGACCTCCAACTCGATACGATCCTCTTCTTGATCCATCGACAGGAACCAGATCGTTGCCGTTGCCTGCCCCTCGCCATCGTCGCTGGTGTAGAATGCCCTCGGCATGGGGCCTTCCCCGTCGACGACAAAGAGAACCTCGACAGGGATGCTTTCGCCCTCAGGGACGGGGGCTTGTGTCCAGATATTCAGGCTCAGCACATCCTGATACAGGAAATTCGCAGATGCAGGGGAATGCCCTTGCAGTGATAGATGCACTGTCCCGTCATCGGTCTGACCATAGCTGGCGGTCGCGCTCGCACCCGCGCGCGTGATGGTCAACCATTCAAAGGCATCGGTGCCGACCATCCCCTTCAGCCGTCCGAGTACTTCGACCTCGACTGCGCGCGACCCCTGCGCTGCCGGGGCGTCTAGCCCGGCGCTGTCCGCCATGAATTCGATCGCGCCGCCCTTGCAGATCATCCCGCCATTTTGCAGCACGGGCGCGAAATCATCATTCTCGACCTCGTGCAGGCAGAACCGGCGAGATGAAAATTGTCCGCTGACCGCTGCTTCGTCAGCGGTCAGGTCCAGCATGATATCAACCGCCTCGGCGCGGTCCAGCTCTGCCAGCCAGATCGTGCTGGGGTCCGTGCTCGCGTCGGGCCAGTCCTCGATCAGGATGACTTCGGCCTCGACCAGCATATCAGTTGTAAATTGCGCAGGCGCTGCGGCGGCGGCGGACTCGAACGTTAGGCCGATCATGATCGCGTCATAGGGACCCTCACCAGGCGCATGGGCTGCCAGGTCAATGTAAAGTTCAGCGCCGCCAGAAAACTCGACGAGCTCAATCATCAGGCCATCATCGGGGGCATCCGGGCTGCCGATGGCCATGTCAAACGTTTCTCCATCGATCTGTCCAAGGATGCGCCCGTCTTGCGCGCTGGTGGTAGTCGGAACCGCCAACAGCGTGAGCCCGAGGGCAGCAGCGCTGACATTGGTGATGTATCTCATTGGTATCCTTACAAAGTGGGGATGCGTGTAGGCAATTGCCTTTTGACGCTTGATACGTGACTTACTGCTCTCGCAGACCCGGTGGACTGGGGATCGATCAAGATACAAGCGCATCTTGCGGGTGGCGGCATTGTTTTTTTGAAACAATGCCGGTTTTGTACGGCGCGCATGGAGTCCAACATTTGCGATTAGCCCTGTAAAGCATAAGTACCGGATAAAGGGTTTGTCCTGCCCCCTCTAAACGAAGGGGAATGGACGAATCATTCCCTAGTACTACAGTTGCACATGCTGTCGAGCTTTCCGATGGGCTATGGCGGCGGAGTTTTGGTGGCGTCGTCGCCATAGAGACCAAGTCCAGATGAACCTTGCGGTGAGGACGGGCCGCGGCAACAAGC
>NZ_JAQZSM010000063.1 GCF_028745735.1 Roseinatronobacter alkalisoli | reverse complement strand
CCGAGAAGACCGCAGGCCGACCGGGGTTGCCATCCTGCGGAGCGAGCCAGGTCATGTCCTTGTCCAGCCAGATCAACAGAGAACCGCGCTTGCGCAGCGATGCAGTGTAGCTGGACCAGTTCGTCGTCCGGTCGGGGGTGGGTGATGGCTTGCTCATGCAGCCTATCTAACTCCATGGATTCACAATGTTAATCCTCGGGGAGCAGAGTTATGCAACAACGCCTCACCGCTTGGCACCAGTTGCAGATTCCCGGAAAGTGCGGCGTCGTAGTTCACTGTTGAGCCATCGGCAGCCTTTTCGGCAAAGAACATCGCCTTGTGCCGTGCGACTGCTGCCGCGAGCGCTCGATCTTCGATGGCCACGGCGGCCGGCATTGCCAAGTTGTTGTCCGCTGGGTGCAGTGGTCTGTGCCTCGTGCATTCATGCGGTCATTTCATGGGTATAGCCGACTCACAACCCGAAGGCATCAGCACGGGCGGGGCGATAGGACGTGGCTGCCAGTCGGTAGCGGCGGGGTTTGAAGATCGTATTGATTTGGTCATGTGCGGCGAGAAAGCGCTGTGCCTGGCGTGGAGACTTGAAGCGGCCCATGATCTTCTCCCGCCTTCGGGTAGGCCTGTGGCTGCCCTCGATCCGGTTGTTGAGGCCTTTGTGAGCGCGGTGGTCCGCATTGGGCGCCAGACGCGCAATCGGCTTGATATAACTGCGCAGCTTGTCGGTGATGACGACCCTCGGCTGACCAAAGCGCGCGATCAGCCGGTTCAGGAAACGCCATGCAGCCTAGGCGTTGCCACGGGTCTGAACCAAGATTTCAAGCGTGTCCCCATCAGCATCGACGGCCCGCCAGAGCCATTGTTTCACCCCGTTGATCAAGATCACGACCTCGTCCAGATGCCATTTGTCATTTGGTCGGGGACGGTCCCGGCGGATGCACGCGGCGAAATACACACCAAAGCGATTAACCCGGCGGCGGACGGTTTCGCGGCTGACGATGACGCCCCGCTCTGCCAGAAGATCCTCAACATCTGCCGTGCTGAGGGCAAACCTGTGGTAAGCCCAAACAGCGTAGGCGACGATCTCGCGGGGGAAACGAAAGCCTTTCAGGCGCGGAAGAGAGGATGCTATCTTCATTCCAAAACACCTAAGCCAGTCACGCAACGCAAACAACTTGGCAATGCCGGATGAACGCTATGTCCAGAAACAACTGGGCCATGCCAGCGCCGAAATGACCCGCCGCTACCAGCGCCGCCGCGACCGCTTCCGCATCAACCTGACCAAAGCGGCGGGGTTGCGCCCCCCTGCCCTATCGCAGGCGTCTCAATGCCGCTGTATCGGTGTATAGGCTACTGGCCTTCCGAAGCGTGGCGCGAACGCCCACGCCTCAAACACCTGCAATTACTTAGCAGCCTGCGGCCTGCGTGAAACCACGGCCAGTGTGATTTTCATCAACCCTAGCGCAATCAGGACAACTGCCATGATACACACGGAAAAGGCCGCCGCTTGTGTCGCAAACCCGGCCTGATCCAGCCGCAACACAGACACAGCGCCAACACTTAGCCGCGGCGTTATCAGGAATATCACTGCCGAGAGGGTCACCATCGAGCGCATGAACAAGAAAAAGAACACGGCAACCAATGTCGGCAGCATTACTGGCAGAACGACATCGCGCAACCCCTGCAGCGTGTTTCCACCAATGCATGTCACCGTTTCTTCCAGCTGGGCGGGAACCGCACGAATGCCTGTCACCATCGTCAGGAAGCCCTGCGAATGGTAGTGATAGAAATTACACAGCGCAATCAGAAGGGTCGTACCATAAAGCATGCCTGGCACTGCACCCGCGACATTGAACGACAGCACATAGGCAAGGCCCAGCACCAACCCCGGCACACCAACCGGCACGATTGCCAATAGATACACCGCCTTTGCCATACCCCGCCCCAGACGGCGCTGGGATACAACCAGCATAAACAGCATAAGCGTGCCGATCGCGGCGGCCTGAGTCGATACAATCAGCGAAACCCATAGCGGCCCATAGCCGCCCTGTGCTGTAATGTTGTAGTTGCGCAAGGTCAGGTCCAGCCGGTATGGCCAAAGCGTGACAAAGCTGGCATAAACCACTGTCGCCACTACCGCGATCAGAAAAAATGCCGTGCCATAGCCAAGAATGCCCAAGGGTATGTCACGCAAAATCCGCCTGTCCGGAGCAACCGGCATAGCGCCTTCGGTCGCGCCGCTGGTGTGGCGCTGCGCGGCAACCTTCTCGATATAAAAGGCCATAAGCGTCGGAATAAGCAGCAAAATTCCGATTACTGCCCCCATGTTGAAATTCATCTGACCGACAACCTGCGCGTATATCTCTGTCGCCAAGACACGGTAGTTGCCCCCAATAACCGCGGCATTCCCGAAATCTGTAATCGTGACTGTAAAGCAAACAAAAGCCGCACTCAGCAGGCCGAAACGCGCATTCGGCAGGGTGATATCCACGAACCGCCGCCACGGCGTTGCGCCAAGCATCATGGCCGCGTCATATTGCCGTGTATCGGACTGGCGCAACGACGCCTGAATGATCATCACGGCCTGTGGCAGCGCATACATGGAATTGGAAATAACCAATCCCCAAAGCCCGTATATTTGCAGGTTCCAGCCGGTGGCCTGACTGATCAGACCATTCCGCCCGAACAGGAATATCAACCCCAGCGCTTGAACAAGCGACGGGGCCAGAAGTGGCAACAGCAACGCAATCGAAATTACCCATCGTAGCCGTGCGCGGGTACGCTGAAGAAGATAGGCAATCGCAAACCCCAACAACACGCAAATCAGGGTGGTCAGGCCACTCATCACCAGAGAATTGCGGACCACACCCAGAATATGGCCCATTGACAGGACATCTATGTAATTGCCGAAGCCCAGATTGCCGTCGCGCTGGACAAAACTGCGCTGGACAATCAACGCAAGTGGGTAAAGGAAAAACAATCCAAGCCCGATCAATGGCACCCAAAGGCTGGTAAGATACAAGGTTCGCGCCAATGGCGGGATGACAAGTGGCTTGGCGCGACTGATCTTGCGAGGCGGCAGATGTCCTTGCGTCGAGCCGACTGTCATGCCTGCACCCAGACACCAGCGTCCGCTGCAACCGAAATGGCAACGCGGTCGCCAGTTTGCAGGGCCTGACTATGATGGCTTTCTGCCAGAAGGGTTGTTTCACCAAGATCGACGGTCAAACGCGTCACATTGCCCAGAAAACTGGCTTGTGTAATACGGGCTTGCGCGTCATCGGAAATAGATACCGAAATATCTTCGGGGCGCAGGGCCAGCAAATGCTGTGCGTCGGGCGCCTGACTGCCCAGTTCAGGCAATACCGACTGTGCCAGTTGCGGTGTCAGAAAATTGGAGATTCCCACGAAATCTGCAACGAACCTCGTGCGCGGGCGTGAATAAATTTCTTTTGGCGTACCGATCTGTTCGATTTTTCCGGCATTCATGCAAACGATCTTGTCAGCCATGATCAACGCCTCTTCCTGATCATGGGTTACCATAATTGTGGGAATGCGCAGGCGGCGCTGGACGTCGCGGATTTCCAAACGCAAATCATTGCGAACCCGCGCATCCAACGCAGACAGCGGTTCATCAAGCAACAGAAGGGCCGGTTCCACCGCAAGCGCCCTTGCAATCGCCACGCGTTGTTGCTGCCCACCGGAAAGCTGATAGGGATACCGCTGCGAGAAGGATTGCAGATGCACAAGCTCCATTAGCTTTTGCACCTTGGCTGTGCGTTCGGCAGGTGGGATTTTGCGAATACGCAGCCCATACCCGATATTTTCCGCCGCCGTCATATGCTGGAACAAGGAATAGGATTGAAACACAATCCCGAACCCGCGATTTTGCGCGCCAACGCTACTCAGGTCTTTGCCCGCAAGTTCCAAGGTGCCAGCATTATATGGCTCCAACCCTGCAATGATGCGCAGTAATGTGGTCTTTCCACAACCTGAAGGACCAAGAAGGCAAACAAATTCCTCGTCCCCGACATCCAGATTTACATCAGACAATGCCTGAAATTGGCCGTAGTATTTTTCAAGGTTCCGGATTTTCAACTGCATTGCGGCTCTCTGTGTTAGATCAGGCTTGTGGCGGCGCAGGAGGAACGCCGCCACTGGTCGGCTATCTGGCCCTGTCAGCGCCCGACCAATTCGCGCCAGCGCTCGATGATCGCGTCACGTTGCGCCCCTGATGTGGCAAAATCCATCGGGAACAACACTTCAGACAGATCATCCGGAAGTCCTGCCTGCGCCGCAAGCGGTGATCTTGGAACACCAGGCAAGGTGATCAAAGCCTTGTTTTCAGAATAGACCTGCGCTGCACTTTCCGACAATGTCCAATCAAGGAACCGGCGTGCATCTTCGGCATTGCTACTGCCGCGGATAAGGGCGTTTGCTTCAAGCTCAAATCCGGCGAAATCCGACGGGATAACCATTTCCAGCGGGAAGCCCTGCTCGATGCCCTGCATCGCCACAAAGGACAAAGAAGCCCCAACTGTGTATTCACCAACCTGCGCCATCCGGCATGGTCGTGACCCGGACGTAGTATATTGTGCCATGTTCGGGTCCAGATCCTGAATTAGTTGCCAGCCCGCTTCTTCTCCCGCGCCTTGCAGAATGGCAGAAATTTGCAGAAACCCTGTGCCGGATGATCCGGGGTCAGGCATGACAATTTCGCCCTCGAATGCAGGGTCGGTCAGATCGGCCCATGACTGCGGCATTGGCGCACCGATCTGTTCCAGTCTCATCGTATTGACACAAAATGCCCCCATGTAGCCAATCGGGGCAAACCAGCGATTATCGGCATCACGAAATTGCTCTGGCAAATCATCAATACTCTCAGGCGCATACGTGTCCAGAAGGTCATAAATTGCGGGATTAAGGATATTGGTGACGGCAAAGCCCCACAAGACATCTGCCTGCGGATTTCCCGCCTCAGCGATCAGACGTGCACCAAGATTACCCGTCGACAGACGCAGGACATTCACTGTCAGATCAGGCATCGCCTCTTGAGCGGCTTCAAGATAGGCTGCGATTTCCTCATCTTCCAGCGCTGAATAGACAGTTATTTCTCCCGAAATCGCGGGGGCAGCCAGCAGGCTGCTTACGACAAGCGATGCGGAAAGCCGGGTTCTGGTCTGTCTCATGTTGCGTCTCCTGTTGATAAGCTTGGAAATTCAGGATAACTCAGCTTGGAAAATGTGGCAATCTGTGTTTTTGTGTCAAAAATGGTTATTTTTAATCATCCACACAACGAGGAAATAGAAGATGGAAGCAACGCAGTATCCCTCGCTGGAAATTGCCGGGTTTGCGCAGGACGTGGCCCGACAGGCGGGCATGCTGGCCCTTGAATCGTTCCGCAAACCTGTTCCCGTTGAAACGAAAGCGGACTCCAGTCCTGTGACAGAGGCCGACCGGCAGACTGAACTGTTTTTGCGCGCGGCCGTTTCCGAACGCTTTCCACACCATGCCATCTGGGGTGAGGAATTTGGCGGTGCGTCTGAACCCGAGTGCCCGCTATGGGTCATTGACCCCATTGATGGCACACGCAGCTTTATCACCGGATCGCCGATTTGGGGCACGCTTCTTGCACTGTTTGATGGTGGAAAACCAAGGCTTGGCGTCATTGAAATGCCAGCACTCAACGAACGCTGGGTAGGGCAAAAAGAGACGGGCAGTTGGTTCAGTGACAAAAACACAGCCCCCAAAGCCTGCCATGTCCGGCCATGCAAAAACATTTCAGAAGCGCGGTTCTACACAACATCGCCAAGATACTTCACCACGAACGAACGTGGCGCAATCGAGCAGATTTGCGACAAGGTCGACATTGCCCGATTCGGGGGGGATTGCTATAGTTACGGAATGCTTGCATTGGGCCAGATTGATCTTGTGGTGGAAACCCGTTTGCAACCTTATGACTACCTTGCCCTTGTCCCCATAATTGAAGAAGCTGGCGGCATCATAACCGATTGGGCGGGCGCGCCGTTGGGGCTGCGCTCGGATGGGCGAGTTATTGCAGCAGCCACGCCCGATCTTCATGCCGCCGCGCTTGAGATGTTAAAGGTATAGTATCATGTGGCAAGAGGAACGTCGCCAGCGGCTGCGCGCACTACTGGCCACTTTTGGCGGCGTTTCTATCGATCGTGTGACCGAAGAATTCGGTGTCTCGCGCGAAACCATCCGGCGCGATCTGCTGGAAATGGAACAGGACGGCGAATTGAAACGCGTCAGGGGCGGGGCTATTCCACAAGCTGAACTGCGCGAACCGCCCTATGCGGAACGACAGTCAGTCCGCCTGCGGGAAAAGCGCCAGATTGCAGTGTCCGCAGCAAGCCTTGTCGAAGCCGGGCAGACCCTGATGCTGGATGCTGGTAGTACCACAGCCATTCTGTCGGAACGGTTGGCCCAGTTAAGCGGGATGACAATCATCACCAATTCAGTAGATGTTGCCAACCGCATCGGCACGCCCGATTCACTGCAGGACCGGCGCAACAAAGTGGTGTTGATTGGCGGCAGGTTTACGGTACAACCGCCCGCAACCTTTGGTGCCAGCGCAATCAATGAAATCATGCGATATCATGCGGATATCGCGTTTTTGTCGCCCTTTGGTCTGGATGCCCGCTCAGGCGCGACTAGCTATGACCCCGATGAGGCGGAAATCGCGCGCGCAATGGTGGCGTGCAGCAAAAAAACCATTATGCTTGCTGATTATTCCAAACTTGGTGTTGTAAGCCGCGTCTCATATTGCACCATTGACGCCCTCGATACCATAATTCTTGACAGAAGCGCTCAAACGCATGTCGAGATGGCAAACTTCAAGCAGAAGAATGCAAATATTGTTTTTGCAACCAAACGGACGGCATGAAGTCTGACAAACGGTCATCGTTTATTGGCGATGTATGAAACTGCAAAACGACTGTTTTGATGCCCCTGATCTGTGAATCAGCATGCACGCGTATCCACTGAGGATGTCAGATGCCAAGCAAAACCGACTTCTGTGTCAGATGACTGACCCAGCTCGCCGGTTCAGAGCGGTTGTTCGTGCTTGTCGCCGCGAAGGCGCTTTCCTCCTTGTCAGGTTTGTCGCCGCTGCAGATCACGCTGACAGCAGCCACAAACCTTAGACCAAGTGGACTTTCGCTGCGACTTTGTTAAAGCCTCGAGCCTTTAACTTGATCCATATCCTGCTTCGCAGCAGTAATTCCAGCATTCCTGCGGTGTGAACAGATCGCAGACTTCGGCGAGTGCGTCGAACATCTGGTCGAATGTTCTGGCCCCG
>NZ_JAQZSM010000062.1 GCF_028745735.1 Roseinatronobacter alkalisoli | reverse complement strand
GCTTGTTGCCGCGGCCCGTCCTCACCGCAAGGTTCATCTGGACTTGGTCTCTATGGCGACGACGCCACCAAAACTCCGCCGCCATAGCCCATCGGAAAGCTCGACAGCATGTGCAACTGTAGTACTAACAACTGCAGCCAAGATATATTGGCTGCAGTTTCTGACATATTAGGGTGTGGCTTCGGAAGAAGTACCAATATAGTATTTCTCTATAATAAGTAACTTCCTGTCTGCTTGATCAAAGATTGTTCGCAACGAGCCCGGCGGCTGCGAGACCTCGACCTACGTTCGCTGCCATTCCCACACCGGGAACTGCTAACGACATTGTTCCAATAATATTTCCCATTTGCTGAGGCGAACCAGTAATTGGGCCAAGTCCAGGCCCATGGGGCCCGGAGTTCCCAGAACGATTCCGACGTTCCTGCTCGCGCGCGGGGCCGCTAAAGCTGCCAGCGCTACTATTACTACTACTGCTACTCCCACCGCCGCCGAAGCTGACATTCCCATAAAGATCATTCATCGCTTTCACGATATCTTGTGACATTTCTGTCTTCCTTCCTGTTGCCGTGCAGGTCTGCTACCCTTTGCGGCGTTGCTGTGTGCTGGGCTTTCCTTCGCCCGGCGGCTCAACCGGGTGGGGCAAGCTGAATCCTTCCCCACCCACTTTCCCCGAAAACACCCGGGGAAACCTGTGTTCGGCGCTAGTAGCGCCAGAAATAACTGACCGACATATTCGGGCTGTCGATGGCATAGACCTGATGGAACCAACCCGCGGGCTGGATGATCAACTCACCCGGGTTCAGCGTGACCGAGAGGCACTTTGCGTCCTTCGCCTTTGGGTATAGGTCAGTACACGGCGCTTCTGGCTTGAACCAGCAGGGCTGATAGTTGTTGTAGCTTTTCATGGGGTAGAGCAGGTCTTCTTGATCTGCCGAATACAAGTCCAGCCGCTTGCGCCCGATCACCTGCAACAGAAACCCTGTCAGCGGGTCGCGATGCAGGCTGGATGTCGGGATATGCATGGGCACCGACCCCAGCCAAAGCTGCGGGGGGATGAAATCCTCGCGCTCAAAGAACAGCGGGCCAAAATCTGCCCACATCTGTTCTGGTAGAGCTGCCCCTTCGGTATAGGGCTTTACGAAACCCTCGATCATGTTGTCATAGGGGTTGGCCTCGAACGCTTTCAATTCGGCCACGAACTCCGCCATGGTTTGGCGCAGCGTCGCGGAGCGGACCCGAACCACAGCATCGCCATAGCGCTCTGCAAGCTTGTCAAGCGACCAGTCGCGGCAGGGCGGTGAAGGTTCCAGCCCGGTGATGACCAAGGGGCGGCTTTTCGCCATGGCTTCAAGTATCTGCCGCTGCGTCGGTTGGTGTAAATATTCGATCTGTGTCAGGTCGCGATATCCTCGGGCGGCGTGGAGCCTTCCGGCGCTGCGGAATCTGGCAAGGGTCCAGTTGCTGGGGCGGATGCAGGACCTGGCGAGATGATTTGCAAAGGAAAGATCACCCGTGAACGTGATCGTTCCGATGATGTCAGGATCTCGCCAGTCAAGGCTTTCGAATTCGTTAAATATCCGGTGGATCGTCGCGATCGGAATGATGACCTGCGTATCCGTGTCACGATCCATGTCGTGACGCTCTATCAGCAACGTATCGCTGTAACGCGCGATGAAGCTCTGCTCGGGGTGCTCGGGGATGGTCACGCGCACTGTGCCACGAATCCCTTCCGGGTTTTCGAAACCTGTTTGCAACAACTGGGCAAAACCTTCGACGGCAGCCACATCATTTTCAAATTCTGATGCTGGATATGCAATGTTCATGCGACAGCCTCTTCTGTTTTCCGGATGTTTACCCCCGTCCACCGATTAACGCGGCGCACCGAGCCGTCCATGTTGCGGCGCAGGCTGGTCGCAATCTAGTCAGGGAAGATATTGTGGGTCATGTCGTGGGCGACCTCCCTAATGTTGCCATAAGGGGTGATCCAGTCATTGAAGAACAGCCTGTCGCCGCAGGTCCACTCGCTACGTGAGAGCGATCTTCCCGATGCGTGGATGTCGCGTTCAACGTCTTCAGAGAGCCACGCCCATGTGACCATTGCGGTGGGCACGCCCTCCTGCGTGACATAGAAGCGACACTGTCCGGCCCAGAGCGCAGGCAGCACCTCGGTACGGAAATAATCGCCAAGCTTGTGTTGCCGGTGATACGGAGACTGCGCCAGCAATTCGAGCGCGTAGCCCACGCTGGCAAAATAGTCGATGTTTACCATGCCTCTTGCTCCGGCCTTGCGCTGCGAGCATTGCGCGAGGCTACGCCTGCGTCGTGCTGCAAGTGTCGGGAAAGAGCTTTCTGAAGCTCCAGTTGGTCGCCAAAGGGCGCGGCTTGACGTGTCAGGGTGGTTCGGTTGGCCTCCGGAGCCTGCTCCCATGTGGCGTAACCAAGCGGGCGGTGGTGGCGATCAAGCGCGATGAACGCCGTCTGTTTCTGCATGTGCTGCAACAATCCCTGATAGACATCCCCCAAAGGCGCCTCCGAGACACCGTTCCAATATTCGATTTCCAGAAGCGCCATGGCCCCAAGGCTGCGATAGGCCCCAAGTGCCGGTTGATCTGCGCCGCTCATCGGCAGGGCGGGCAAGTAGTTCGCGCGCCGTCCGGCGGCATTCGCCATATGCGCAATGGGCAAATGTGCCATGGCGTCAGAACCAGAGGCGAACAGCGCCTCCAACCACGGCCCGGTGCCTTGGGTGAACAATTCACATGCAACGAGGCGCGCGATCGGGTAATTCTGACGGTAATGGTAGGCAGTACCGTCTGTCAGGATTGCTTCTGACAAATGCTCCAGATCATCACCAAGATACCTTGTATTGTGCGAATGCCACACGTCGAGCAAAGCACGCAGAAGGCTTGCTAGACCATGGCGATGGACATAGGCCATCAAAGTCAACTCACCCAGAAATGCACAGACCTCACGCGCCAAAGGTGGCATTTTGTTGCCTTGCGAAAGATTGATCTGCAGGGCATGCGCAACTTCATGCGTCAGGTGCATCAAACTTTCGGCATCATTCTTCCAAGCCATACTCACTGTTGGAGTGCGGCCATGGCCATGGTCGATGACGTGAGGTGTTTGGCTGTTATCGCTTGGCGCAACGAACGCAATTTTGGCGAGTGCGGCTTTGACTGATGCACTATCATTCAGTGCGCCAAGGAGAGCGGGCTGAACGATCGCAAGGAAAGCCGCATGCTGATCGCCGCTGGCTTTGTGTTCTATGGCCGAGATTTCTGGCATAGAAAAAGCGGGCGTCGTCCGCAGCTCCGAAGCGCGATATGCAGAGATTATGTCCTGAACAAGTTCAGGGTTTAGTCCGTGTAGAGCAAGCCATTCTGAAACCTGGTACAATGTACTTTTCACTCAAAAATTCATCTTGGTTCAAACTCCCTCAGGTTGTGAAACAACTCTCACGAAGCTATCAAGATAGAATTCCCCCCGAATCTCCACTTTTTCATATTCATATATTTGATCGTCTTTTGCGAGACGCTCTTGGGGAAACTCGCTTGAAAGCAAACGATAAAAAGGCCTACCTTGTAAGTCCACCGCGATTCGTTGACTAAAATCCCTAGTTATTTATGCGCAGGCTTTGATAGCATTGAGCAAATGATTGCCCCATTAGGTTGTGTGCGTGACCCGTTTCAGAGCATGGTATATCGCGGCGACAATAGCCTTCATGAGCTTTGTTTTGTTGGCGTACCAAACGATCGCATCGATCAACGCGGTCGCTTTCTACCCCATGCCAACCAACACGACAGGCCGCGCCGAGGTCATCTTGCGTATTGCGCGCCCCTTTGATCCGGATGAGCAGGTGGGGCTGGCGCATTATGCCGAGCATCTGGCGTGGTATAGCGCCATTGGCGAGGAGGCGCGCGGGCCGGATCGGCATTCGGGCGCATGGACCAGCCACCGGGCGGTTTTCTACAGTCTGAGCGGCAAGCCTGAAGACCTGCCCCAACTGACCGCAACACTGGCGAGGGTGTTCGACCCGATCACGCTTGACACACGCTTTGCCAAAGAAGAGCGCGAGATTATCCAGCGCGAATATCAGGCCATGTTTGCCCAAAATGTCACCCGCCGCGCGGATGAGGCACTCTCGGCCGTCCTGCATCAGGGCACGCTGTTGGCCCCTTCGATCATCGGGACGCCCGCGCAGATTGACGGGCTGGACTATGACGCAGCGCGCGCCTGGCACCACGCCACACACCGACCGGAAAACGCCGTATTCATCTTTCGCGGCGATGTCGGGCGGTTGCAGATCTGGCGCGCCTTGATGGGGTTGCAACTTGATCTGGCGGGGGAGCCGCATGTGCAGCCTCCATATGACATTGGGCAGGAAATGGTGCATCTGGCTGAATTTCCCGACCCAAGTGCCGCCCCGCGCATGATCTGGCGGCGGGTTGTGCCGCTGGACACACCTGTGCCTTTTGACCTGCTGGAGGCGCAGCTAGATCACCTGCGCGAGATGCTGGACACCAGTCTGCCCGGTGGGTTGGCGGGACCACTGCGGTTTGATGCACGGATTGCGCGCGAGTTCCGGCTTGACCTGTCCGCGATAGACGAACGCCATGTTGAACTGCGCTTTCAGGCCAGTCCCGATACAGGCACCAGCCTGCCAGAGCTACGCGCCGCGTTTGAGGCCACGCTGGCCGATATTGCCGCCAGCGGAATCCCTGCGCCGACATACCAGCGCGTCATGGCACGAATGAACCGCTATTGGCCCGACTGGGACGACCACGACAAAACCCGCCGCTGGATGGCCTATTACACAACTGACCGTGTGTTGGCGCTGCGCGAGCCGACATCAAAACGCGTGTTGCAAGAGATCCCGCCACAAATCACCCGCGAAAGCCTGAACACCCTTCTTGCCGCGCTGTCCCAAAGCGGTCGCACGGCCATTGCTTTTATTGCCCCACAGGAGTTTTTGGAATGATCCGTGTTGCCCTTGCCCTGCCGCTTGTTCTTGGCCTGTCCTTTTGCGAGGGCGACAAAGCGCCCAAAGCGTCAGATCAGACCAGCCCGAATGGCACGCCCTACCGGCTGATCCAGATGCCAGGCAATGATTATGCCGCCATTCTGGCCGCCTGGCCCAATGACTGGGTCTGGGCCGAGGGGCGCAACCCGACCGCGTCGTATATCGGGGCACAGCTTATCCTGGCTGGTGGGGCCGAGGACTATCCGGCAGGTGAGGTGGTTGAGCGGTTTGCCGATATGGACGCCAATGGCGAATTGCCCGTCAGTGCCGACCACCTTTACGGCCTGCTTGCCGCCAAGAAGGCGGATTGGCCCGAGGCGATTGCAATCGCCAATGCCCATCTGACACAGCCAAGTTTTGACCCCGACTGGTTCGACCGCATTCGCACAGGTTTCGCCCAGAACATCGCAGAGGCGCAATCCCAGCCCATGCAACAGGGATTTGACGCATTGCGTTGGGCGATCCTGGGGGATCACCCCTTACGCGCCATGTTGTCGCTTGACGACCCAGACGCATTCGCAAGCCTGTCGCTAGATGATCTGCGCGCATGGCACAGCGCCACGGTCACCGCACAGCCCGAGGCAGTGGTGATCACTGGCGATATCACGCCCGAGCAAGCTGGCGCAGGGCTTGACACACTTCTGGCGAGGCTGCCAGAAAGGGAGTCCCAGCTGCGCGAGATCGTGCTGGATTATCGCCCGCGCCAGATCCTGTTGCACCTGCCGGATAGCGAAGAGGCGCATTTGACCTTCATAGCACCCCTGCCTGCCACGCGCCTCGGCGGGGATCTGGAAGACCTGATCCTTGCCACGGCGCTTGGCGGCGGTGAGGACAGCGTGCTGTTTGCCTCCGTGCGCGACGGGCTGCGCGCCAGCTACAGTTTCAGCGCCGGACTGGGCAATTACACGCGCGAAACCCGCTTTCTGGTCATGACTGGCGCGCTTGAATCCGCGAAGCTGGCTGACGCCGTCGACGTAGTGCGCGACGCTTACGCGGGCTTTCGCGACACAGGCCCTGACGGGGATATCAACGACCGCAAGGCCCCTTGGCGGCAAGCGTTTGAGCGCAATTCTGACTATGTGATCGATCTGGGCATGGTCGAGCTTGAAGCCACGCTGGACGGCTTCCCCACAGGCCATTCGCTGAATATCATCGACATGCTCGATGCCCTGACCGCTGCCGACCTGCGCAACCGCCTGCAAGGACACTGGCCACATGCGCAGGATTTCGTGATCATGGCCGTTTCGCCTGATGCAGCTGCCCTGCCGGGCGCTTGCGTCATCACCCGTCCCGAAGACGCGAAAGATTGCTGAGATGATGCAGGTAAAAGCCGGGGCTTTCATCTTCATGCGCGCCCTGGCACTGGAGTGGCAGTATCGCGGCTTCGCGCTGCGCGTCTGTGGGTGACAGCGGCGCTCGAGATGGGTCTGTTTACCGGCGTCTTTTACCTGGGCGACGGTGTGGCGGCACTTGATATCGGTCTGGCCTATTTTATCGAGAACCTGACTTGGTTCGTGCCTGCGATTTCAGGAGCGGCCATATTAACCCTGCTCTATGAGGATCTTTTCACGGACGCCACGAGCTCTGAGGTCGTCCAGCATAAAGAAATGCTGCGCTCTGCATGAACAACTGCTTCGGCGAAGCTCAAGGGCCAAGCCCATTGTCCGCAATGGGCCGAGTGTGTCGTGAAGGACAAACACGGGTCGCAACTTTGCAAACTCCGCTCCCTGCTAACGGCTGTCCTTGACGAGCGCACGCTGCTTGCGCCAGTCGACATAGCTGGTGGACCGCCGCAGTGACGCAAAGCGCTTGCGCAGATCGGCGGCCACATCCTTGGGGCCCTGGGCGGCGCTCTGTTCCATCCGCGCCCGCCGCTGAAGCGCGGCATTGCCCTGCACCAGCTCCATGACCAGCGCGGCCAGCGTGTCAGCGCCCAGCTTTTCGAGATTGGCTTTGTTGAGGGTTTTCCTAGACATGGCGCGGGCTCGGTGATTGATCGCGGGCACCATATCGGCAAATGCGGCGCGATGTCAGCCCACTCAATGAACTGAGCCCCTGCCCCTATGGGCATCTGTTCAACAGCGCCCCAGAACGCATTGAAGCCCCGCGTGTTGCGGGGCGCAGGGCATTGATTATATGCGAGGAAATGGTTGCGGGGACAGGATTTGAACCTGTGACCTTCAGGTTATGAGCCTGACGAGCTACCTGGCTGCTCCACCCCGCGCTGGTTTTTTTGTATCGTTGAGAGAGAGTTGTGTTTCTTTTCAGGTTTGGCGGTGAGCTACTCTCCCACGTCTTGAGACGCAGTACCATTGCCGCGGCGGCACTTAACTTCCGAGATCGGGACGGGATCGGG
>NZ_JAQZSM010000061.1 GCF_028745735.1 Roseinatronobacter alkalisoli | reverse complement strand
ATTGCCAAGATAGTTGGGGCGCGCTTCACAGCACGACCCCGCAGACACGCCGCACAGCGTGCCAAGGGCAACGACACCTCACATCAAACCGTCATTCAACTCTCAACGTTAGAGATTCGAGCCGAGCCCTGTTACGGCATCTGAGACCTGACCCACCCAGTGGTTATGTTCTCAGCGCTATGTTGTCGTCAATGCCGCTGTCTCCTTCCTTTTCTTTTTCGCTGTATCGGGGCAGGCCTTGAAGCGGTAGCTGTCATTGCCGGTCTCGAGAATTTGGCAGCGATGAGTGAGGCGATCGAGCAGCGCGGTGGTCATTTTTGCGTCGCCGAAGACGGTTGCCCATTCGCTGAAGCTCAGATTGGTGGTAATGATGACGCTGGTGCGCTCGTAGAGCTTGCTTAGAAGGTGGAAGAGCAATGTGAGCTGCGGCCATCGTCGTGCGGCTCCAATGCGTGACATTGGGTGGCGTTTCCTGCAAGGCAAGTTACCCGTTCCGATCTTCGTGACGCTCACAAGAAACGGCATTACCAAGTTATTTTCAGCCGGGTGGGAAGGTGTTGTGATCAGCGCTTTCAGGCTGTTTTCTTAGTGGCGTAGTTTTGCCGGAGATCAAAGGCATCAGATTTGGCGTGGTGGTATGAGGTTGCGGAGAGACGATAGCGGCGGGGGCGGAAGATGCTGGTGGTGTCTTGTCTCCGGAACGATGCGTTATTCCCCATGCCAGCGGCGCATGTGGTGGGCATGGGTATTGAGATAGGCGCCGTCGCGATAGTGAGTATCGTAAAAACCAAGATCGAGATGGACAGCCTGAACGAAGCCTGGCAGCACAATAGTGGAGAAGGTGCCGGGGAATTTGCCACAGGTCTCAAACACATATTGGGCCACCGTGCCCAAACAGGCGGTGAAGTCGTCGCTATAGGGTGTGACGGTGCCCTTTACCGAAGCGACCTCCTTCCACGGACCGGGCGCATTCGGGTCATAGGTGCCGCCCTTGCTGAACTTGCGGGCAATGAACGCGGCGACGGCGGCGTGCATGTCGTCAAACCAGGGCGGGCAAAGGCCCTGATAAATCCCCTCCAGCCCCACCGGATTGGGTAAGGTCCAGCGGTCGTCGTGCTGAAAGCGGAAGCCGAAGCCCTGGATGCCCTTTGCTGCGAAGGCGCCAAGGATCGACCAGCGGTTCAGGCCGTTGAAGTAAAGCCCGCCAAGGCCCATCGCCTGCAAGGTCAGCACCATGTTGTGGGCCATGAAGGCGCATTCCGAGACATTCGCCTCATAGGCCATCTGTTGCAGCACCGACAGAGGCAGGCGCTTTTCAGAGTTCAGAAGGCCCGCGCGGATAAACGGTTTCAGATCGCCGGCCATCCGGTCTTCGGTATCGTCCATGATGACATTGCCGTTGCTGATCGCCATCGTCAGCAAGGCCAACATCTGCTCGCTCGCATCGGCGATGGGCATGAACAGGGTCGAACCCGGTGTGTTCGCCATCCAGAGGTTCGGCTCTAGCATGTGCGGGGGCACTGATGGTAAGTCCAGCCGCTTGTCTGACAGCTTCACCGTATGTGCACGGGTGGCCGCGATGATCCGCTCGGCATCATCTTTGATCCCGGCGTATTCGCGCATGCGCTCGGGGGTCGCGTCACGCGTGTTAATGATGTAGGTACCAGTGTCATCGGTAAACAGCATTGCTGGCGTGCCGAAGCCGCCCGCCGTGGGCGCGGTGCGCCCGGTAAAGCGCACCGAGTAGTGGGCATGCTGCTTGGGGCTATCCGGGCCGAAGGGCACGCCGAAACTCCAGCCGCTGACCCCAGTACCCACGGCCAGCAAGACGCTGGTTTCAAGCTCGGAAAGCGGCAGAGGGTCATGGCGTGACCGGTATGCAAGCGGGCCGGAGGGGATCTCCATTCCCAGCCCGAACCGGCGCGAACGACGCCCGAAGATCGCGTCCAGCAGCGGGAAGCGCGACAGATGGCTCAGCGGGTCTGTCATGGGGTCACCGCAGGGGCTATGTTCTGGTTTACCCGGAAAAGATTGGCGGGATCATATCTCGCCTTGATCCGGGCAAGCCGCGCATGGTTCGTGCTATAGGCAGCAGCGATACGGTCGGTGTCCTCCTCGCCCATCAGGAAGTTCACATACCCGCCTTCGCGCGTGTAGGGGCGCACTGCGTTCCAGTAGCCTTGCGCCCAGTCTTTCAGACCGTCGGCCTTGGCCGGGTCCGGGTCAACCGCTGCAATCACCATCGACCATTTTGCATCGCGCGCGGGCCAGGCTGTGTTTTCTGGCTTGATTGCTGCCGCGGCACCGTCCACCGGGTAAAGATGCATCAGCGACAGATCGCTCGGCGCTTTCTCGATCTGCGCGATATGCGCATCGATGGCGGCTTCAGGCAGTTCAGTGACATAGGCCCCCTTCCAATACCATTGCAGACCGGACGGGAAGAACGGATCGAACATTGCCTGAAGCGCTGGAAACGGCATCTCGGCCCGCCAGTCAAACAACGGAGGGGGCAGTCGGTCCATCAGGGGCGCCATCGCCGCCGTGCCTGCCTGCGCATCCCCGTCATAGCAGGCGATGATCGCACAGGCGCGCTTGCCCTGATGCTCTGGCGGAAACGGGTCGACCGGCGGAACGGTCTTGAGCCCGACAAAGCCGCCGACCTCGCGCGGCGCCCCTCCCTGAAAATCGCGGAAGGCCTGCATCACCGCGCGGGCGTCATCAAGCCCCCAGAAGACCGGCCCGGCAAACACTGTCGCAACCGGATGGGCGCGGAACAGAAAGCTTGTCACCACCCCGAAATTGCCGCCGCCGCCGCGCAGTGCCCAGAACAGATCTGCGTTCTCGTCGGCGCTGGCAGTGACGAAATGACCATCGGCCAACACCACATCGGCTTCAATCAGATTGTCGATGGTCAGCCCGTATCTGCGCGTCAGATAGCCCGAGCCGCCACCCAGCGTCAGCCCGCCAACCCCGGTGCTGGCGATAATGCCGAATGGCACGGCAAGGCCGAAGGCATGGGTTGCGTGATCAACATCGCCCGAGGTGCACCCGGGTCCGACCCGCACGGTGCGCGTCTGCGGGTCTACCCGCACATCGCGCATCTGCGACAGGTCGATCACCAATCCGTCGTCGACGCTGCCAAGCCCCGGCCCGCTGTGTCCCCCGCCGCGGATGGCGAGCGGCAGATCATTGTCGCGGCCAAAGTTCACCGCTGCGATCACGTCCGCCACATTGGCGCAGCGCGCAATCATGGCGGGCCGCTTGTCGATCATGCCGTTATAAAGTTTGCAGGCTTCGGCATAACCGGGATCATCGGGGCCGATCACATCGCCGCGCAGTCTTTCGGCGATGTTGGCAAAGGTCTGATCTTTCATGTTCGTCTCCTCCTGTTTGCGTTGGTCCTTCTGTCGCGTGATGTGTCTCAGCCAGCGTGCGCGGGGTCTTCGCACGCGTCAGGCGGGTTTGCGCGCCGAGATGCGCCACGACGCAGACGGCATGACGACGTGGCCGTCCTGCAGGTAGGGGGCCAGCGCGTCGCACAGTGCCGCCTCGATTTCGTCACGCCGTTTCTCAGCCAGCGCGTCGGCTTCCCGGAACACCTCACCCGCAGGGCCGATGGCAAGCTGGAAGTCGATCGCATTGCGGATGGAATCGCCCACGATCACCGGGCCGTCAGTGGCGTTGAACCGGATGTCTTCGTATCCGGCGATCTGAAGCTGGCTGCGAACAACCTCAGGGTTGGCCATCGAAAACGGACCCGGGCCGCAAGTCCGGGCATCATCGCCGGGCGGTGGCAGAAACTTCTGGACCACGGCTTTCGGCAGTCCGACCCAGGGGTTTTCAGCGATATCGCGCCAGACGATGAAAACCAGATCGCCACCGGGCTTCAGCGCACCACGGACATTGCGCAGGGCGGCGACGGGGTTTTCGAAAAACATCATCCCGAAACGCGAAAAGCAGAGATCAAAGGATGCGTCGAACGGGTAGGTCTGCACGTCAGCGGCGGCGAAACACACGTTCCTGAGCCCCTGAGCGACGGCATCGGCCCGGCCCTTGCGCAGAAACTGATCGACGCAATCAATTCCCAGAACATGGCCCGTAGGTCCGGTCTTGTGTGCCAGCGCCAACGCTGTGTCGCCCCAGCCGCAACCGACATCGACAATCCGCGTGCCGGCCGCGATCTGGACTTCATTCAGCCAGACCTCGCTATGGTGGCTTAGCCCGTTCATCAGGATGTCGCGGTAGCGTTCAAACTTTGCAGCCAGTGTGTCATTCCAGAAAGCTACGAATTCCGTCTGTGGGTCTGCAGCGAGTGTCATTATTACCTCCCGATTGTTGCGGACAAACGCAGGCGGTTGCGTCAGGCTGACCCGGCCGCATTTGCCGCCGAGGGGGGTGTGCTGTATTCTGTCCGCGCTGTCGCGCTGCGCGATCACCGGCCCGAAACCCCGTCGCTCAGCTGAAATGGTAGGGAATGCCCCGGCGCCCGGCCAGATCCGTTCTTCGCAGGAACGGTCCATCCTGATCACTGGAGGCTGCAATGTCGGCCAATATCGAGACCCCGAATGAGCCCCTCTCCATCAGTATTCTCGCATTCCCGGGCATGTCCGTGGGTACGCCGGTCAGCGGGCTTTTCGAGACGCTGGCGATCGGGAACGCCGTATTGAACGGTGGCCGTCCCGGCGAGACGGCGCATTTTCACGTCGAGATTGTCGGGCCAGAACCCGGCATCTTTCCCGGTGCCTGCGGGCTGCCGCTACAGGTGCATCGCGGGGTGGCTGAGGTGGAACGCACCGATATTGTCATCGCGCCCTCGATGTTTCTGCCCGAAGAGGGTTGGGTAAAGGGGCGGCAACCCGAGGTTATCGCATGGTTGCGACGCCAGCACGAAGCGGGCGCGGATCTTTGCACCGCCTGCGCGGGCGCGCTGGTGTTGGCCGAGACCGGCTTGCTTGATGGCCGCGAGACCACGACGCACTGGGCCTTTGCCGACACCTTCCGACGCAACTTCCCGCAGGTGCGTCTGCGGCTGGAAGAACTGCTGGTCGTCAATGGCACGCGCGGCGAGTTCGTCATGAGCGGTGCTGCCAACTCCTGGCAGGACCTGATCCTTTTCCTGATTGCCCGCCATGTCAGCCCGCGCGCGGCGCAATCGGTCGGAAAATTCCTGCTTTATCAATGGAACATGCCCAGTCAGGCTCCGTTCATGCCCTTCAGCCCCGGCACGGACCACGGCGATGGCGCAATCCGGGCGGTGCAGGAATACCTTGATGCGAACACGCGTCTGGATCTGTCGGTCGATGAACTCGCCGATCGGACCGGGCTGGCCCGGGCGACTTTCAACCGACGCTTTGCGCGCGCGACCGGGCATGCACCCATCGACTATCTGCAGCGTCTCCGGGTGGAAAAAGCGAAGGCCATGCTGGAAGAAACCGGCGAGCCGATCGAGGAAATCGGCTGGCAAGTGGGCTACGACGAGCCCGCCGCATTTCGCCGCATCTTCCGCAAGGTCACCCGACTGACCCCGAGCGACTACCGCCGCAAGTTCCGTGTGATCAAGGCGGACAGGACATCGGGCACCGGTCTTCCGAACGACTGACCCACCCGGGGAACATCCGCCGAATGACTGGCTGACCTGGTGCCGACCCGGGCCTGCAAGTGAATTAGACAGAACGGTAAGATCATAGCTCAAACTCTCGCGGGACGCACGTCAAGTTCAGTACGGCCTCAGCAATACTTCTCCACAAAACAGACATCAGCCAACGTCAGTCGGAGGTTCGCATAGAGCCGGGTGCGTTGGTCGCTTTGGGGCCGTAGCCTGCACTTTGCTAATTCCGTAATTTACGATTTGCCGCTGGGTCAAGGCGACAACGCGACTGACCGCATCTGCGGAATGCTACCTACGGTAGCTATGCCGCACTGCCTACGGACCGCTTTGCACCCGGTCTGGCGATGACCCAGCGTACTCGTAACCGTGCATGCCGACCCGCAATGAGGCTGTGACCCGCCGACTGCGTCCGCAGCATCGCGCGTTGCGCGAACGTTTGGGCTGGGGCCTGCGGTATGGCAATCCCCGCATGCGGGCCGGGCGTCTGCGGCCATGCTCTTAACTCTGACAGCGCCTGTTCACAGCCCCAAGGCGGCCTTTCACGGCAACGCGGCCTTGAGCCTTTCGATCAGAGCATCAAGCGCGTCCAACCAGAGCGGCTCGATTTGACCGCGCAGCAATTGCGTGGCCATCATGGCGCCGGGGTCTTTGGCGCTCTCGGTAAGCTGCATTAGGATGCGGTCGGGAACGGGCTTTTGCAGCCGAACGCTATACGCTGTCCACCAGTCGCCCTTCTGGGCGGGAACATAAGCGGGCTTTGGCTTGAAGCTTTGCCGCGCTGATTTCATTGCGGCACTCAGGATCAGCTCTATCCTGTAGCCGTCCTTCTCCAGCGCTTGTAGATCATCCTTGTGGCGTTGCAGCGGCCAGAGGGTGATGGAGAATGCGCGCGCCGGTTTGCGCGCGGAGATTGCTGGGTTCATTGTTGCGCCCTCTTGGGCCACGCGTGGTGCAACTGGTGCAGTGGGCGGTGCAACTCTCGCGGGCGCTTCCGGCTGCCCCTGTGCTATGGGCTGCGCCACAGACTGTGGGTGCTGTGTGATGCGCTGCTCTGCCCTTGCTACAACAGGCGGCGCGCTGTCGAACACCGCATCCGCATAGACCGGATCGATCGCGCCAATGCGCGCTATCCTGCGTTTGGCCATAGGCTGATCTTTCCTTTCCGGGTCTTAATCCGCGGCCGCATGGGTCAGCATGTGATTGAAGATCACAGCGACCTCATGGAGCGCGTCCTCGTAATGGGCGGCCTGCCCGCGCACCAGCGGGTTCGGGTCATCGCGCTTTTTCTGAGCGATGGCGCCAAGGAGGCCCAAGCTTTCCATGTCCTTGTAGGCCTTGCGCTCGCGCACGGCATAGGGAAACAACTCTAGTTCTGAACGGATGCGCGCAAACAGATCCTTCTCGATCGGGCTGAGCTTCTCTTCGCCCTTGCGGGTGCGGGCGTCATAGCGGGTCAGGATGCTGATATGCCGAGGCAACAGTTCCGGCTCTTCGACCCGCCCGTGCAAGCCTTTGTACCATTGATAGGTCGCGACCGCACCATTGACGTTGTTCTCGGTCAGGATAACCGGTGTGACGATGAGACTGGCCTGCACGGCGACGTGATCAGCCCATGTGCCAGCAACACCGGCCGTGTCGATGATGATGAAATCATGGCTCTCGGCTTCAAAGGCCTCGTCCAGGATTGCGACCAGGGCGTTGGTGTCTTTCGCATCAATATGCGACAGTAGGGGTGAGCCATTGCCATGCGCCTCGGCCCGCTGCGCCCAGTCTGCCAGGGACCTCTGGCGATCCGTATCGACCAGCAGCACGCGCTTGCCGGAATGGATCATCGCCGAGGTCATGGCGGCACAGATGGTGGTTTTTCCGGCCCCGCCCTTGATCCCCATCACCGCCACCACAATCGGCGGGTTCGCCTCGTCAGACATATTTTTCACACTCACTCTTTCCGGGGAATGGCCGATCAGGCCAGCACATTGGAGCACAACCCTAGATGGTGCGGATGAGGTGTTCAATGCGATATGCTGCATGCTCAATGCTATCTGCGAAGTTCTTTTTGCTGAATGCTGAACGTTGATTGCTATTTGCTGAATGCTGCGTGCTTTTTGCTATATGCTTTTTGCGAAATGCTGATCGTTTTTTGCTGAATGCTATTTGCTGAACACCCTGTTTTTCGCGATATCAGGACGCTTTTGTGCCGTTGGGTCGTTGTCGCCACAAAAGACACCCCTGCGCGCCCAGCGTCGCCCTGCGTCGCTCAGGCAGGCGGTTTCATCCCCGGTGTTTTCAATGAACGGCCGCCGGTTACACCGCATCCGTCCCGGCAGGACACATAACACCACAGCACCACCTGAAGTTGAATCGCGTGTTGACGCGATTCCGCCATCTGCCTAGGCCTGCGAGGGGGAGGA
>NZ_JAQZSM010000060.1 GCF_028745735.1 Roseinatronobacter alkalisoli | reverse complement strand
TGTTGTCATTGGCGGCAGGCGGCAGGTTTGAAGGCACGCCGGTGTTGGGATTGACCGGCGGGACGCGCGGCGGTGACTGCTGAGGAACCGTCTGTGTATGAAGCGCCTGCGCGTACTGAGCGCCCATAATGAGCGGCTCTGGCGAAGCATCCGACATCACCAGCGACCCCGGCAGCGGGTCGTCATCCTCGGGCGGGGCGTAGGTCGCGGTGTCGCGCACGAAGATGGCCTCGCCGACTGTGTTGCGGTTGTTCATCCAGAACCGGTCGAGATGGCGGATGACGGGGCTGCCCTCGGCGCGCACCTGCGCGGCATGGCCGATGGGTTCACAGATGCCCCCCCACTGTGCCCGACACCACGCCCTTGCCGATGCCGGGTTCATCGCCATGCACATGCGTGGTGTGCGAGCGCAGCACCATCGCCTTCTGGCCCGTAAACCGCACCGAGGGGGTGTAATCCTCATCATGGCCGAAGGTGTCATAGATCATGAAGGGCACCGGGGCTTTGGGTGCGCGGCAGATATCGGGGGCGAGGCAGATGATGCGGGCCTCGTCAGTGTCGCGCAGGGCTTCACGGGGCTGGCTGGTCGTCCAGGGCGCGGGATAGCCCGGCTCTCCGATATAGTCGTCCGGTGGCAGGCTCATGCGGCGCCCTCCGTCGCCCGGGTGTCATAGCGCCAGCCGATACGCAGCTTTGCCCCACCTGCGTCCGGTAAGGGAAAGCGGGTGCGCCAGGTCAGGGTGATGCGGTGATCCGTGCGCCAGTCGAAATGCACACCGTCAAGGTCAAGCCGCCGCCAGTGCCCACCATTGAGTTGCACAGCCAGCGCAATACCAGGCAGCCAGCCGACAGCGTCGGGGAACGTGGGGGACAGCGCGGTCAGACGATACCCCTCATCCCCCGCAAGAAACGGGATGGCGATCTGGTCAGGTGGGGCGCATTGCCAGAACCGCAAATCAAAATCGCGGAGGCAAGTGCCTTTGCTTATGGACCCGCGTCGGCAGGTTGATTGGGCAAACGGCGCAGTGCAGCAGCGGGCACACCGGCACCGGAACTGATCGGCGGGAGTTCAGCGAGATAGGGGTGAACGTTGGGTATCAGGCGATAGGGTCGGTCGAACGGG
Source organism: Roseinatronobacter alkalisoli (assembly GCF_028745735.1). Lineage (GTDB taxonomy): Bacteria > Pseudomonadota > Alphaproteobacteria > Rhodobacterales > Rhodobacteraceae > Roseinatronobacter > Roseinatronobacter alkalisoli. Next base: position 6,974 of record NZ_JAQZSM010000060.1, on the reverse strand, counting down.
TCACGGGAGTTTCCGAAAGCATGATAGAGCGAGTGATTATCTGAGACCGCAAATTGACCGAACAGATTTCCGATACCCAGACCGATGCCGCCGCCACTGAGGTTGGCCACCCGCTGACGTTCCATGTAAATCCGGTCGGAACTGAGGAATCGAAAATTATTGTGCATTGTCAGCCAATAGAGCTGAGCACCTGAGATCACGATATCTGCATTGAAACCTTCGACCATACCCCACGCTTGTGATACATCCAGAAGTGAAAACGGTGTCCGTGCAGTTACCAAAGTAGGTACGGTGTTCGTCATCATTTCGTTGTACAGATCATAAGCAGATTCACCCGCCGCATTCAGTCCGAAGTAGTCATTGACAGCATTACCGTAATTACCGGTTTGTTCCAAAGCGTTTAGCGCCTCTTGCTCTCGCGGATTGCGTCCGACCCGTTTCGCACCTACGCTCGCATTTATGCCTGCTCCGCGCAAGTAAACCGTTGCAATAACAAGGTTTTCCAATCCCAAAAAATAAAACTATGGTAGCCGACAATCAACGAAAGCCCCGAAACATAGGACACATACCAATGCCGCGACGGCTGATCGAACCGCCCAAGGAACAGATTGGGCTCCATTGGATCCTTGCCATACGGGAATGTCATTGCCCGACCTCTGGCTTGGGTGTCATCAAGCACTGTGCCACGCCGTCAATCACGATGGCAAAGTCCAAGCATTGACCGCCAAGTTCTTCCGCGCATGTTCTGGCGAGCCTTTGATACTGGCGCGTTCCGCAGCGGCCTTCGCAAATTCCCGACCATATTTTTTCAAATGGTGCTGATGTCATTGATAATGAAATGCCTGTGAGCGGGTGCTCGGATGACTCGAAGACAGCGGTGAGCGTCCGTAGATTCCCTTGCGTTCCAAATATCTGTGGTTCCAACCGCATGTCCATCGCGGCATCGGCGCGTTCGAGATAAGCCAAATAGTCATCTGCGTATATATCAGGTGGGCAGGTGAGTCCCAATAACCCCCTGGGTCCCGAATGTGCTATGTAGGATGCCCCGTCCTGCGCCATAAACGGTGGAGCGACGTAAAGATATCCGCCGATCAGCAATAAAATAAATCCTGCGAATATGGTGGTGAGCTTACTCAATTGAGGTCTATCCTTTTCGCTTTCACATCAAATTTATTGTCTGCGCTGACTTCCATTCGGTCCCCCGCATTAATTTCGATCAGCTCCGACATGTCGACGTAGAGATTTCGCCCCTGCAGGTAAATGTCACCATTGGATCCGAGAGTAATCGCGGAATCTCCGCAGGTGAGCGAGATTGAGCCGCTAGACGAAATCGAGGCATCAACATTGCCACTAAGAGCGAGTATCTGGCTGGCATCAACAGTAATAGTGCTTCCGGCGGACATGTTTATGGTTCGCCCGGCAAGGATGTTCTTGGATACCCCCACCGTTTCATTGGACATGCCCAGGACAGAGACATTCATGACCTTTTCGACCAATACATTGAAGACACCACTTGTCGCATCGCGCAGGCCGGGTATCGGTAGCTTGGCGGCAATCTCTGAAATCCCGCCGGTTAACTCTTTGAGAGCGCGTGACACAGATACGCCCACACGCGATCCCCCTACGTGAATCGATTTTTGTCCGGATATGACCTCGTCGTGGTTTCCGTCAACGTCGATCACCTTGTTGCGGCCAATGGACTGAACCCAGTTATTATCGATGCGTTCGGTGTGATTGTTGCGCACCTTCTCGTTCCGGTCCCGCTGCGCATGAACAAAAATCTCCTCGCGCCCCTTCTCATCCTCAAACCGCAGCTCGTTGAAGCCTGTACCCTGATGGGTGTCCGTCTTGAAGGTGCTGCGCGTCTTGTTCGCGGGCAGATCATAAGGCACCTTGTTGCGCCCGTTATAGACGCACCCCGTGACCAGTGGCTGGTCGGGGTCACCGTCGAGGAACTCGACCACCACCTCCATGCCCACGCGCGGGATCACCATGCCGCCCCAGCCATTCCCGGCCCAGGATTGCGATACACGGCAGCGCATGGAATTGGCCTTGTCGAGATCCCAGTGGAACCGCACCAGGATCCGGCCGTATTCGTCGCAGTCGATCTCTTCGCCCTCGGCCCCTGCCACGACCGCCGTTTGCTGCCCTCGGACATCCGCCAGCGGCGTCTTGCGCTCGAGTAGGCTTAGCATGCGCATAATGCTCCCGTCAGTTTCCGCGATGGTCCAATGCGACGCTGAATTGGCCCGCCGCTACTCCTCTGTGTTGGAAGCATCGGCAATCGCGGCTTTCGGAGGATCAGCGCCATTCCGTCGGTTGATAATTTTAACCTTCTGGCACTTCAGGTAACAAGTAATGCACACCGAGCGCTAGATCACCGCTCATCCATGCTCCGGAGTAAGAAGAACCCAAGGATCATCATCGCCGCCCCCACCAGCGCGCCGATCCAAATTCCCGACACAAGCCCGCCCAGCAGCATCATGAGGCCGAGGACAGTTATTATCTGACCGCTCAAATCCATTAGTGAGCGCAGGATGAACATAATGAACCTCATCAGCGCCGCCCGCCTGAGCTGCCGAAATCCAGCACCGCTTGGATAAATTCGCGGTAAAGCTCGAAATCGCTGCCCAACGCATCCATGAACGACGCGTTTTCAGTCAGGGCCTGCGCGGCTCGGAACACGGCGACATAGGCTTCCGTGTCGATCTGGTGATCCGTATCACCCGTGATCCATGCAATGAAGATTTCGATGATCCCGAAATTGGTCGGGTTCTTGACCGACGAATGGACAGCCGATCCCCAGAACAGGATGATCATGTTCGTCCACGCAGCGCCGCGCGTCTCAAGTCGCCCGCCTCCGGCGCGGCGCACTCGGGTCTCCATCCAGCGACGAAAAAACTCTCCCGATGCATATCGACCCGCCATCTGCGCCGCCAAGGCCCCGCTGGGCAAGATGCTGTCGATCGCCCTGTCAAAGGCTTCCCGATCCGCCTGACCGAGTTGCTCGCGGGCAAGGTTCTGCGCGGTTTCATTCGTTAGCAGACGCCATAGCAATCCGCGGAAAACAAGGTAATAGATCACCCTGACACCGGCTCCTAGCACTTTCAGAATGCGGTCGCGGTGATAGAACGCGTTCTGCTGCGCACGCGGGCCGTAAATGCCCGCGTGCGCCACGACCCAATGAATCCCAACGGTATAGTCATACGGCCAAGAATACGCGCCACGACCTAGCCCCGCAACGATCTCTCGGGCCTGATCCAGGGCTGAGTGTGAGTTCTTATTCGCGGCCTGCAGAAGGAAGGTCTCACTGGTATCGGGGATTTCCACGGCGTATGTCTCATCATCCGAAGGCGGGCCGCCAATGATGATCTCGCCGTTATACGCTATTCCGTCCTGTGGCATCGTGGTCCTTCAATTGAGGCCGATCTTGTCGGCGATAACGGTATAGGTTCCTTTGGCGACGGTTTTCATGGACTTTGTGAATATCAATATCTTGTCGTTGAAGGATGTATGAAGAGTTGTGCCTGAGAAATCGACACGTCCATCGGGATGCATCACCAACCGCGCGCGGCCGCAGACCAGTTCGAGTTTCTGTTCGGCCTCTATAATATGTTTTTCGCCTGCGCTTTCGACGTGATTACCCTTTACAGAAACGTCCAAATGCGCGCCAACATCGACGCTCATGCTTTTCGCGACATATTGGGTCCATATTCCTCCGGTCCAATTGGAGACATTCTGTTCGGTCTGCTGGGAATAGCTGCCTTGTATCCGCACCGACATGTTCCCAGCGCCCACAGGGGCCCGCTCCTTTTCACCATATTCGACGGCGACCCGTGGAATGCCCTGCCAATCGGTCAGCGATGCAGAGCCTACAATATCGCCGATATACTGTGCACCGACGCTCAGAGTGACATTTCCGCCGACGACCTCATCGCGGTTGTTGGTGATTTCGGCGGCGGAGTTGTGGCCGACGGACTTGATCCAGTTATTATCGATGCGCTCGGTATGGTTGTGGAGTATCTTTTCATTCCGATCCTTCTGCGCATGGACGTATATCTCCTCACGCCCTGCCTCATCTTCGAACCGCAATTCGTTGAAACCTGCGCCTTTGTGCGTATCCGTCCGGAAGGTGCTGCGGGTCTTGTGCTTGCGCAGTTCATACGGGACTTTGCTGCGCCCGTTATACACACAGCCCGTCACCAAGGGTTGATCCGGGTCACCGTCAAGGAATTCGACCACCACCTCCATGCCGCCCCAGAATCGGGCGTTGATCTTAACTGGCGACAGCGATTTCTTCCATTGGCAAGCGTGACGCTTGGGCGTCACCGGTGTACAGGTTCTTCTCGTGTCCCGATTGCCGACCAGTTGTCGTCAAGCGCCCGACGCGAGGCAGGACCCACAGCATCACGACAGGTATGGACAGAGTTCCAAGCACTGACGTTTGTGCGACCAATGCGGCCTATCTGTTGCGGGCTGCCATCGCCTGCGTGATCCATTGAGGCAAGGACCTCCACGGGTCCAGCCCAGCGATCCTCGGGAGTCAGGTCAACCTGCAAGGCGCATGACGCCATGCGGATCAGTGCATTGCCCCAGAGCTGCCCGCTGGCGGTGCCCACGCGCACGTGGCTGACCAGAAACAATGGCGCACCGCCGGAATCCAACAGGAACGCTTCGGCATTTGGAAACCCATCGCCGCGCATGTTGGCGGTCACATGCGCCTTGCGGGCAGCCCGGTCGATCGAGAGTGAAAGGCTGATCGTCACATCGAGATCCGGGACCAGAACTTTCTCGGTCTCTCGGTTGAGCCAGTCTCCCAGGCGGTTCTCGACAAACCCACCGATGAGGGCTTTGGGAACGGCCGCGTGGTTCTTGCCACGATAGGCGTAGGTAAAGGACGCGTCCTGTGCCCCATCCTGCCGGTAGGGCGTGATCGAAGGGCCTCCGGTGAACCGTCCCGTCGGCTGTTCGTCCGGATGCGAGTAATCGGTTTGCATTCCGGCGGGGTGGTACGACGGGTCGGATTCTGGTGGGTTTGCGCTGACTGACGCACCTGTCAGGTTGATGTCAATTTGGCTCCTGATCCGGGATGTGACACCTAGGTTGGTCGAGAACCCGCGATTGTCGCCGCTGAAACCGAATCCGGTGACACCGAAAGACTCGCGCGGATGAAATGATCGGGTGTGGAGGGTCATGGTTCCCATGGTGTCTTTCCGCGGATCCCAGGACTGCTCTTGGTTAAATACTCCGCCCTTGCCTTGAGGCCGTCCTCAGTCGGCACGCAGACGCGCACGCCATATCCATCCTGACAAACAAGGTCTTCGTCTGTGTAGGCTCCAGGGCGTGGGATCCAGGCCCGCGCGGAATCGAGCTGCGCGATTTCATGCGCTCTGATCAGTCCAAAGTCAAAATAGCTGCTGTCCTGGCCATCAGCGTCATAACTGATTCCGCCGATGGTCAGCACCCGTTCCGGCACGTCAACCTCGGCTACGCCATCCCGAGGTACGGACCGGAATCGGTAGGTATAGGACCCGTCATCCGGAATTTCGAAATATACCATGTTCACCGCGCCGTTAACTGTGCCGTACCACTGCCGCGCGGCGCGGGGTGCACCAACGATTTCGGTCGGGGTTTCCGGCACGGGGTACCGTGCCTCGAACTCATCCACGGGAACCTTGCGCGTCAGGATACTGACCACGCCGCCCCGCTCGACCACTTCCGCCGTCACATAGATGACGACACCAAGCCTCTCCATCTGCATTGTGCTCCCTAAACCCAAACCCCGATAAGCCATCAGCAAGAAACCAAGCGCGACAAGCAAGCCCAAAACCGAAATCGCCCGATAACTACGCATCAGTTCAACTCGATCCTGCCTGCCTGGACTTTCACCAGCGCCTCTTCTTCAACCAGCAACTTCAACCCTTTGATCGAAATCGTTCCATCCGGATCCATTACGATTTCGCTGGCACCGCATCTCAAGTGCAGCTTCTCATGTGCTTCGATCATCTTGACCTTGGCGGTTGTGTCGGTGCTCGAGCCTCCCGAAGACACCCGCGTGTCCGCCCCGACCGTGCGGATATAGCTCTTGCCGATATCGTTAACGAAACTGTTGGTCACATCGATGATGCAGGACTGATCCGCTGCCATCGTGATGCTGCCCGAGGCATTGACGACGAACTGACCACCACCTGAAGAGAGTGCGGCCAGATCGTCAACGAAGTAGCCTGCTGCAGAAACGCCGAAGACACTGGTCGCGAGTCTGCCTGTCACGACTCTTCCGGCAGCACCAGCGCCGACGTTAAACGTCATATTGTGCCCGACATTCTCGGATACAGATAGCAGTGTTTCGTTGATACGCGCCCCACCGACGCTCACGATCTTGTTTCGATCAACGCGCTCTGTCGCGTGGTTCTCGACCTTGATCGCAAGATCGCGCTGAGCATGCATGTAGATCTTTTCAAGCCCGGCCTGGTCCTCAAAGGACAATTCATTAAAGCCTGTACCCTTGTGGCTGTCGCTGCGGAAGACTGATTTCGTCTTGTGTGCGGGCAGTTCATAGGGCGCTTTCTGACGCCCGTTATACACACAGCCCGTGACCAGTGGCTGGTCGGGGTCACCGTCAAGGAATTCGACCACCACCTCCATGCCAACACGCGGGATCACCATGCCGCCCCAGCCATTCCCGGCCCAGGATTGCGATACACGGCAGCGCATGGAATTGGCCTTGTTGAGATCCCAGTGGAACCGCACCAGGATCCGGCCGTATTCGTCGCAGTCGATCTCCTCGCCCTCGGCGCCCACCACCATCGCCGTTTGCGGGCCGCGCACATCGGCGAGGGGGGTCTTTCTCTCAGGCAGCATCGGCGCTGTGCCGGGCATCAGCACATAGCGCCCGCGATAGGCCAGATCATCGCCCCTGGTCCCGCCTGTGCCGTAATTATCCGAGGTATAGGAATGACTTGCCACAAGGCACA
>NZ_JAQZSM010000006.1 GCF_028745735.1 Roseinatronobacter alkalisoli | reverse complement strand
CCAGGCCGCGATTCAGGCGCCGGAACAATGTGACGCCCATGTAGTCTTCCAGCACACGCACCTGTCTGCTGACGGCGACCTGACTGACATTCAGTTCGTCGGCGGCCAATGTCAGGCTGTTGTGCCGAATTGGCGGATGTTTTCCAAGCCAAGCTTGGTTGGCTTAAGGGTAACATTTACTCTCGGGGCGCGACGCCAGATATAGAAGAACGAGATGTGAACCCGGCCAAAATTAAGCAAGAGTTTTCAAGAATTACATCCCCACGGATGAGTTGGTTTGGCTGTCAAACCTTCAGGCTGATCTTCTAAGGAAACTGGTCAAGGTCAAGAGCACAGAAGAAGGCCGAGATCTAACAGCTGAAGAAGCGTTGGTAATCATTGAGACAGATATCCCGGACGATACCCAAATTGTGGCGAACAATATCGTCGATTGATTGATCCGGAATCGGCTGATTGATAAGGGTGACCAAGACGTGGCCACAAAATTTGCCCGGGCAATCGTAAATGAATCGAGTTTCAAGTCCGTGGTGAAGGCTGCGCAGAACTAAGCTGGGTGAGGTGGTTTCTGTGCACTGAAGTGGCCGTTACGAGGACCGCTATTTCCCGCACTGCTGTCATCCGCCACAGGGAAATGCTGCGCGATGCGCCGACGACCGGTCGCGTGAACGCTGCGCTGCCTTCGACCTTGGAGTCAATGACTGCTCTGGGTCGGCCTTGTCGCTTCGGGTGGCCCCTGTGCAGGGGTGGAAAGCCGCCATATGATCATCCGGAACTGGACCACGGTCCCTGACATAAAGTGATATGTCGGAAGTGACGCAAAGATGATCCCTGTGACTATGGGGACTGACGGCGTGCAGAGCTCAGCCGTCAAGGTCCGTCCAGGGGCGCCCGCCCGCCAGTTCCAGCGCAAGATGATCGACAAGTGTGCGAAGTTTGGCCGGCATGGGGGAGATTGGTGGCCACAACGCCAAAACTGGCATCTTTCGTGTTGCGTGGCCCGGCAGTACGGGTTCCAGCCTGCCTGCCGCTATCGGATCTGCAACGATGAAGCCCGGCAACATGGCAAGCCCCAGACCGGCCAGTGCGAAATCTCGCATGGTCTCGCCGTTGTTCAGGGTCAGGCAACTGCGCACGGGGGCCGGGGCAAGTTTCCCGTCCTTCGCAAACTGCCAAAGCTGCCCGTCTGGCAAATGGCTGTAACTGAGCACCTGATGCCCCGCCAGATCGGCGGGTGTCGCCGGGTGGCCATGACGGGCCAGATAATCGGGGCTGGCGCAGGCGATCATCTGGTCGGTACACAACGTCCGGCCGATCAAGGCGTTGTCGCGGGAATCGCCAATGCGAACAGCCAGATCGAACCCGTCGCGGACCAGATCGCGGGCGCGGTCGTCATAGTCGATACGCAATTCCAGCCCCGGATGCGCCAGCGCGAAGCGCGCAAGAATCGGGCTGAGAAACAATGTGCCGAAACTCATGGGCGCGGTGATGGACAGCCGCCCGCGCAACGGGGCGGCGCCATCCATGCCCCAGGACGCGCTTTCGGTGGCTGCAGTCAGGGCGGTCAGGGCGGGGCGCAGTTGCTCGGCCAGCCGCAGCGCAGCTTCGGTTGGGGTGACACGGCCTGCATTGCGCAGAAACAAGGCGGCTTGCAATGCACGTTCCAGATCGGAAATACGCTTGCTGATGACGGATTTCGACAGGTTCATATGCGCCGCAGCAGCCGTCACGGTGCCAAGTTCCATCACCGTCAGGAAGGTTTCGATCTCGTCCAACGTGTAGCGCATCAGCTGAGGATATACCGGCCCCTGTCGTTCGGCAATCGCGAACACCGGGTTGATGCATGAGGCCCTGCACAATCGCTTTGTGACCTGTCATATTGTTCAGAACGAAAGGAGGCCCCTTATGGACCTGACTGGAATTCACCACCTGACTGCAATCACAGCTGACGCGCCGGGCAATAACCGGTTTTACACCGAAACTCTGGGGCTGCGGCGCGTCAAGAAAACCGTTAATCAGGACGACACATCCGCCTATCATCTGTTCTTTGCCGATGGCGCGGGCAGTCCCGGCACGGACCTGACTTTCTTCGACTGGCCTGTCGGGCGCGAACGGCGCGGCACGAACGCGATCAGCCGCACGGGGCTGCGTGTCGCTGAGGACAGCCTGGAATACTGGGCTGCTCGCCTGCGGGACGCCGGTTTGGTCCCTGGTGACATCAAACAGACGGATCGCCGCGCCACGCTTGATTTCGAGGATCCGGAGGGCCAGCGCTTCCGTCTGACGGCGGATGCATCCGGCGCCGCGCATCCATGGGCGCGCAGCCCTGTTCCGGCCGAACATCAGATCCGGGGGCTGGGGCCAATCACCATATCTGTGCCGCAACTTGCCCCGACCGAGGCGGTGCTCACGCGCCTGATGAACATGCGCGCAGTGCGCGATTATGCCAGCCCCGACGGGATCGGCCAAGTGCATGTCTATGAAATGGGCGCAGGCGGGCCAGTGTCTGAACTCCATGTGGCTGTGCAACCCAGCCTGCCAATGGCGCAACAAGGCGCAGGCGCGGTGCATCACGTTGCGTTCCGTGTGCCTGATAAACAGGCACTCAGCCAATGGGCAGAGCGATTGAATACCTTACGCATGCCCAGTTCGGGCGAGGTGGAGCGCTATTATTTCCGCAGCCTGTACTTTCGTGAACCGGGCGGCAATCTGTTTGAACTGGCGACCGACGGGCCGGGCTTTGCGGTGGACGAGCCGTTCGAGACGATGGGCGAGGCATTGTCACTGCCGCCCTTCCTTGAACCCCGTCGTGCCGCGATAGAGGCGGGGCTGAAGCCGCTGGAGTGAAAGAACCATTGCCTGTCGCCGGGTGACCCGGCGGCAGGTATTACAGCTTGAATAATGTCTGGCGCTGATATGCACAGGCGTTTCAGTTTGAAGGGGGTGGGCCGATGGCCGCAGAAGGATTGGGGCCGGTCATTGGCCCGGTAGTGGTGCTGATGGGCGCGGCGGTGATTGCCGTGCCGCTGTTCCGGCGATTGGGTCTTGGGTCAGTGCTGGGGTATTTTGCCGCCGGGGCGCTGGTGGGGCCATCAGTGCTGGCGCTGTTCACGGACCCTGACACGATCCTGCATTTCGCGGAACTGGGCGTGGTGATGTTTCTGTTCGTCATCGGACTGGAACTGCGCCCGCAAAAGCTATGGGCGCTGCGCGGGCAGATTTTCGGGCTGGGGCTTGCACAGGTGAGCCTTGCCATTGCGTTGCTGTCGGTGGCGGGTGTGGTGGTTTTCGCACTTCCACCAGTTACAGCCTTTGTTGCTGGGGCCGGGTTTGTGCTGTCCTCGACCGCTGTGATCATGTCCACCTTGCAGGAACGGGGTGAAATCGCGAGTGTTGAGGGGCAAAAATCCGTCTCTATCCTGTTGTTTGAGGATCTGTTGATCGTGCCTTTGCTGGCGGTTGTGGCCTTTCTGTCACCTGTCGGACAGGGTGAGGGCGGGCTGAGTGCCATGGTGCTGGCACTGGCCGGGTTGGTGGCGCTGCTGGTCGCCGGACGTTGGCTGCTTGATCCGTTCTTCGCCCTTCTGGCGCGCGCGCGCACCCGCGAGGTGCTGAGTGCCGGGGCGCTGCTGGTCGTACTCGGGGCCGCCCTTCTGATGGAGGCTGTGGGCCTGTCGATGGCAATGGGCGCGTTTCTGGCCGGGGTTCTGCTCTCTGGCTCCAGCTATCGCCATCAGATCGAAAGCGATATCGAGCCGTTCAAGGGCCTTCTGATGGGGCTGTTCTTTCTTGCGGTCGGCATGTCGCTGAATCTGGCTGTGGTGGCCGCCGAATGGCCACTGCTGCTGGCGATGCTGGTCGTCTATGTGCTGGTCAAGGCGGTGGCCATCTATGCTACAGCGCGGGCCTTCGGCGGGGCCAATCTGACCGCGTTGCGCCGCACCGTCATGTTTGCACAAGGGGGCGAGTTTGCCTTTGTCCTTTATACCGCCGCGCTGGCGGGCGGGGTGATCGATGCGCGCGAAAATGCGATTTTCTCGACTGTTGTTATCCTGTCGATGGCGATTACACCGCTGATCCTGATCGCGGCCGACCGGCTGCTGCGCGATCCGGGGGCCGCATTGGACGGGGTTGATGCGGCAGATGGATTGCGCGGGCAGGTTCTGGTGATCGGCTTCGGGCGTTTTGGTCAGATCGCGCTGCAAATGCTGTTGGCACGCGGCGCGGATGTTTCTGTGATCGAGCACAACCCCGACCGCATCCGAGAGGCTGCGCGCTTTGGCTTCAAGGTCTATTACGGCGATGGTACGCGGCTGGATATCCTGCACGCTTCGGGTGCGGCGCAGGCGCAGGTGATACTTATCTGTGTCGATGATCGGCGCGCGGTCAGCGCCATTGCCGAACTGGTCCAGCACGAGTTCCCGAATGCGACAGTTCTGGCGCGAAGCTATGATCGGGGCCATTCGATGGAACTGATCCGCGCAGGCGTGGATTATGAGATACGCGAGACAGTTGAATCGGCCCTGCTGATGGGGGCCGAAGGGCTACGCCGCCTTGGCTGGGATGAGGCCCGAGTGACCGAGGCGCTGGAAGATGTCCGCCGCCGCGATGCGCAGCGCCTGACCGAACAGGTGCAGGGCGATATCATGTCCGGGCGCGACAAGATACTGACAGCGCCGGTGCCGGAGCCCTTGACGCCCACCAAACCCTTGTCAGAAGGAGATGCATGATGACAAAAACAATCCTTGGCCTTAGCGGAAGCTTGCGGCGCGCGTCGTTTAACGCGGGTTTGCTGCGCGCCGCAGCCGAACTGGTGCCGGAAGGCACAAAGATTGAGATCGGATCAATCCGCGAAGTTCCGCTTTATGATGGTGATCTGGAAAAAGCCTCTGGCCTGCCGCCTGCGGTGAAAACGCTGCAATCCCAGCTACAGGCAGCAGACGGGGTGCTTCTGGTGACCCCGGAATACAACAACGGTATTCCCGGCGTGTTCAAAAATACCATCGACTGGATGTCGCGCGGGCCGGGCCTGCAGATGTGGGTCGGAAAGCCGGTCGCAGTGATCGGCGCGTCGCCCGGCGGGTTTGGCACGATCATGGCGCAGAACCACTGGCTACCGGTTCTGCGCACGCTCAAGGCCGAATTCTGGGCGGAGGGGCGGTTGATGGTGCCGCGCGCGGGTGATCTGTTCGATGAGGATGGAAACCTGGCCGATCCCGCCAGCCGGGACCGGCTGGCAGCTTTCATTGGCGGATTTGCAGAAGTCATTTGACGGAATCTGAAAGCCCCCCGCCCCGGACTGCGGGGCGGGGGGCCGCTTCAGGGCATGCCTCAACTGACCATTCGCTGGCCCAACCATGCTTTTGACACATCCAGATCCGCCGCGCCGAGGTCATGGCCTGCGGGCAGGGTCTGTGCGTCAAGGCTGGCACCGGCACCGCGCAACGCCGCTTCAAGCGCCGGTGCCATGCGGGCGAAGGGATCATGCGCGCCCGATAGCAGCAATACGTCGGCCCCGGCCAGATCGGGGGTTGGCGCATCCTCCAGTACAGCGATGCCGCGCAGCAGGATCGCGCGCTGCACCAGACCGGGATGCAGCAACATCACCGCGCCCAGAATGTTCGCCCCGTTGGAATAGCCCAGATAGCTGATGCGCCTCGCATCCAACCCGTAGCTTTGGACAGCGCTGTCCATGAACCCTTTGAACGCTTCTGCTTCAGACCGGATATCGGCCTGATCATAGGTCACGGCATCAAAGCGGCGAAACCAGCGGTTGATGCCTTCCTCGGTGGACCGCCCGCGCACGCCCAGCAGCGTCGCGCGGGGCGCGATGCGATGGGCCAGTGGCATCAGGTCGGCTTCACTCCCGCCTGTGCCGTGCAGCAGGACAATGACCGATCCATCGGGATCGTCCGGCGTATGAAAACGGTGGATAAAGGGCAAATCACGCATGGGAGTCCTTTCTGCGCTGGGCAGGGCGAATTGTGGCAACATCACGCGCAGATCCTGCGCGCGCGCGGCATCATGTGGCGGGACAAACAACCTTTGGCCAAGGGCCTCTTGCGGCTCGTCAACGGTAAAGCCCGGACCATCGGTTGCATATTCAATCAAATGACCGGCGGGGTCGCGGACATAGAGTGACAGGAAATAGTGCCGGTCATGCATCTCGGTCAGTCCCTGCGCGGTGCCAAGCTTGCGCTGCATGGCGCGCACAGCATCTGCATCACGCGCGCGAAATGCCACATGGTCGATCATCCCGGTGCCGGGAATTGCAGGCACGAAACCGCTGCCATCGCGCAGGTCAATCACATTGGTATCCGACATTAGGCGCTGCACAGCGCCTTCTGCAGGCCCTGCGCGATAGCCAAACTGGGCAAGGAAACCGGCGCTTGCATCGCGCTTATCGCTAAGCAGGGTGACCGCGCGCAGGCGCGTTGGTGCAATCGGGTCCGGCAGCGGGGCCGTTGCAGGCAGGTCAGCGCCCACCAGCTTGACAATTATCCCGTCAGGGTCGCGCAGCCGCAGGACCGGTTCGCCAAATTCGCGCACAGGCCCTTCGACAGGGATTTGGGCGCGCAGCGCACGGGCCAGCCATTCGCCGATACTGGCGGGCGGTACGGCAAGGGCCAACTCGAATACCTGCCCATGCCCGCTACGGCCACGCCCGCCTGCTTCCCACACAAGGAAGCTGATCACGCTGCCGGGGCTGCCTGCCGCATCGCCATAGAACAAATGCAACTGCGCACCATCGGCAAAACCGGCAGTCTGCTTGACCAGTTGCAAGCCCAGAAAGCCTGCATAGAAATCGACATTGGCCTGCACCCGCGCAGTGATTGCGGTCAGGTGGTGAAATCCGGATGGCATGGGAAATCCTCCGTGCTGTGGCGCGAACGCGCTTTTGGGTCGTCCCTCATATATGGGTCATAGCAATAGACCACGACCGCTGCAGGGGCGAATGCCGTGTTCGGCGCAGACGAACAGGCTTTGCTTGCCGGGTTTGACATGTCGTCCTAGACTAATCTGATAACAGGAGGATGCGCCATGAGCTGGAACCCGACTCTTGACCCCGGATGCCCCGATGATGTGGGGGTAGATGCCATTGAAACGCTGATTGTGCCGCGTGCGCGTGACATCGGCGGGTTCGAGGTGCGCCGCGCGCTGCCTGCGCCAAAGCGGCAGATGGTCGGGCCATTCATCTTTCTTGATCAGGCGGGGCCTGCGGAATTCCTGACTGGCAAGGGGATAGATGTGCGCCCCCATCCGCATATCGGGCTGGGAACCGTCACTTACCTGTATCAGGGCGAATTCCATCATCTGGACAGCACCGGCGCCGATCAGATCATCCGCCCTGGCGCGCTGAACTGGATGATGGCGGGCAAGGGGGTCACCCACTCTGAGCGCACACCACAAGTGATGCGGCAAGGGCCGTCCAGCCTGTTCGGCATCCAGACATGGATCGCCCTGCCAGAGGACCGCGAAGATGAACTGCCGTTTTTCGAGCATCATGGCGCGGATACATTGCCTGAAATCCTTGATACCGGCATTAAGGCGCGGTTAATTCTTGGTACGGCTTATGGCGCGAAAGCCCCCGCTACGATGTATTCCGAAACTTTCTATCTGGACGTTGTGCTGGAACCCGGCGCGCGCTTTCCGTTGCCTGATGACCATGAGGATCGGGGCGTCTATATCACTTCGGGCACGATTGAGGTCGCGGGTGAGGTGTTTGAGGCGGGGCGCATGATGGTGTTTCGGCCCGGCGACAGAATCACCGTGCGCGCGGGCGAGCAGGGCGCGCGGCTGATGGCGCTGGGGGGCGCAACACTGAACGGGCCACGCCATATCTGGTGGAATTTCGTCGCCTCCTCGCGCGAGAAGATCGAGGCCGCGAAGGAAGAATGGCGCGCTGCCAGATGGGGGCAAGGGTTGTTCGACCTGCCTGCCAAAGACCGCGCGGAGCATATTCCGTTGCCATAAATGTCTGCAGAAGGGATCACCTTTGCACGGGATTTGCTGGACCTTTCCAGGAGTATGCCGCCCGGGCGAAGATGACAGAGTTGTGCTGCAAGCAAGGTAGGCCCGGCAGCGGTGTTGGGCTTGGCGGCAATTACCAAAGGTCGCTTCTTGCGAACGGAAGGCGTGTGCGGATCACATGCCTGGCCCATCATTGTTGTGTTCCGGTGGCGGCAGATCCTGCGTGACATCCGTCAACAGATCACTCCCCTCAACATGCGCCTCTGTCGGAAGATCAGGTCTTCCAGGCCATTCTGGCGCGCGTGCCAATCCGGCCATTAGCGTAGTGCGCAAAACCTGTTCCCCCCAACCGACGGGGATGAACCGCGCATATGTTTCGGCGTCGGCAAGATCTTCTTGAAGGGGTGTCAAAGTCTACCTTATCACGCCGGAAACGACAGGTTTTCAGGAAGTTGTAAGCTATTCTTCACGAAATGCCCTGCGAAAGTAATCCGCCAGTGGTCTTGTCAGGTAATCCACCGGTGAACGTGCATCTGTCTGGGCAAAGGCAATGACGGGCATACCCGGCACCAGGTGGCGGCCTTCCAGATATGAAAGATCATCTTCATTGGGGCGGATCCGTACCTGATAGTAGCTACTGCGGGTTCGCTCATCCATAAAGACATGAGCGGAAATGTGTATGATCTGACCGCTGATCTCCTGCATGGCGCGCGAACTGAAAGAAGGAAACTGCAAGGTGACCCGCTGCCCGGTGAAGACCCGATTGATGTCATTCGCCTCGATTCGTGCGCTCACCAGAAGTGGCTGATCTTGCGGCACAATGGACATCACATTTGCTGCAGCTTTCACGACAGATCCCACTGTGTTGACCTCAAGCCCATGAATTATGCCGGCGACCGGAGCGCGTATTTCCAACCGGCCGATGCGATCCGTCAAAACCTGCATCTGTTCAGATAATTGACGTTGCGCGCCGTGCAGTTCGCGCAACAGGGTTATCGCCTCTTCCTGCCGTGTCGAATTCAGGGAAATTATTTCAAGGGAAATGCTTGTGATACGCTCCAGTGCCTCTGCCCTGCGCGAAACAAGGTTGCCCATATCTCCTGTCCGCTCGGCAACTTCGCGCTGCAAGGCATTCAACCTTGCGGTGGTTGCCAGCCCACGTTCTGTCAACGACGCTTGCGCGACCAGTTCCTCTTGCGCAATCTGCAACTGCGTTTCGACTGACACGATCTGTGCTTCAATGCCAGCGACCAGACTGCGGACCTGAATTTGTTGCTGTTCCAGTTGCTCGGTCCGTTGTTGGTGCCGTGTCCGGCGGGCTTCGAACAGGCCCTGCTGCCCGATCATCAGTTCCATGACATCAGGCCGATCCTTGGCGGTGTGCTGAAGGATGTCGGGAAACCGGATTTCATCGGCGCCATCGCGCTCTGCCAAAAGACGTCCGATGCGCGCCAGGGTTTCGAAAAACTGGGCTTCAGTTATAGCAAATTCTGCCCGCAGGCGCGTGCCATCAAGTTCTAGCAGCGTCTGGCCAGCGGTCACATGATCGCCGTCTGTGACCAGAATTGTCTGAATCATACCCCCGTCGACATGTTGGATGATCTGGCGGCGCTGCTCGACTTCCAGTTCCCCGGCCGCAATGACAGCGCCCGAAATGTTGGCGAGGAACGCCCATGAGCCAAAGCCGCCAAGCAGGATCAGGATCGCAAGAAAGCCGATGAGGTTTGGCTTGCGCACCGAAATTCGCAGCGGCGGTTGTGGAATGTCGCGGGGCGGGTGCCGCTCTATCCGGGCGGGCATGAAGGCGGCGGGTCCCCGTGCCGGAGTGACATCCATAGGGGGTCCGGCTGTCGGAAGTTCGCCCTGGGCCTTGTTGGCGGCAGGAACGGTCATGGCGCGGCCCCTACAATCCGACCCTGAAACTTCGGGGGTTTCTTCTTGCCCATGTTGGCCATCACCTCTGCGTGTGGGCCAAAGGCCACGCGGGTTCCGCTTTCCAACACCAGCAGCATGTCACAGGACTGAAGCGCTGCGGGCCGGTGGGCGATTACCACAAGCGTCGTCCCGCGCGCCCGGCAGGTATTGATGGCGCTGTCCATTGCGGCCACGCCCTCGCGGTCCATATGGGCGTCCGGTTCATCCAGCACGATCAGGGCCGGCGCACCGTAAAGCGCGCGCGCCAGGCCCACGCGCTGGGCCTGCCCGCCGGACAGCCTTCCGCCGCGGGCATCGATGCGGGTGTCATACCCTTCTGGCAGCGTGACGATCAGTTCATGCACCCCGGCATCGCGCGCGGCATTGATGATGTCATTAGGGTCGGGGTCAGGATCGAAGCGCGAGATGTTTTCGGCAATCGTGCCTTCGAACAGGCCCACGCGCTGCGGCAGATAGCCGATCAGCCGCCCCAGCACATCCGGGTCGTACTGGTCCAGGGGCACACCGCCAAGCTTGATGCGCCCACCAGCCAGCCGCCAGCTTCCCACCAGTGCCCGCGCCAGGGTGGATTTGCCCGAGCCGCTGGGCCCGATGACCCCCAAGGCCTGCCCCGCCTCCAGGTTGAAGGCCACCATGCGCAGCACGTAGCGCGTATCGCCGGGCGGGGTGATGGTGATGCTCTGCACGTCCAGCCGCCCGTCCGGGCGGGGCAGGGGCGTGCGTTCGGACGCAGGCGGTACCGCGCCCAGCAACTGCGTCAGCCGTCGCCAGCCTTCCTGCGCGCGCTGCACATTCGACCATTGCCCGATGGTGGCATCGACCGGTGCCAGCGCCCGGCCCAGCAGGATAGAGGCCGCGATCATCGCCCCCGGCGTCAGCGCGTTCTGCAGCACCAGCCAGGCACCCGCCGCCAGAATCGCGGATTGCAGGAACAGGCGAAAGGTACGTGAACTGGTTGAAAACCCGTCGGCGCGGTCTTTTGCGGCCACATCGGCCTCGATTGCGGCGCGGCGGGCCTTTTGCCAGCGGCCCATGATGGTGTTCATCATGCCCAGACTCTGGATCGTCTCGGCCTCGTTCTTGATCTGCCCTTCCAGCCGGGTGGCTTCCTCGGACAGTTGCATCGCTTTTTGCTGGCGTCCCTTGGTCAGACGCTGGTTGGTCAGGGCAATCGTCACCAGAATCGCGCCCCCCCCCAGTGCCACAACGCCCAGAACTGGGTGAAAGATGAAGATCGCGGTCAGGAAGATCGGCGCCCACGGCAGGTCGAACAGCGCAAGAAATACGCGCGAGCCAATGAAGCGGTGCAGGCTGTCAAGATCGCGCTGCGCGTTTTGCGCCAGCGGATCGCCCGCCCGCAGCGCCAGCCGCTGCATGGACGCCGACAGCACCCGATGGTCCAGCCGGTCCTGAAACCGTGCCGCAACCCGCGCCACCATCAATCCGCGCGAATGGTCCAGCAGCGCCATCATCAGATACAGAAACGCCACCAGTACGAACAACGCCACCAGCGTGGGTTCCGACCGGCTGGAAAGTACGCGGTCATAGATCTGCAGCATGAACAGCGGGCCGGTCAGCATCAGCAGATTGACGAAGATGCTGAACAGGCCGACGCGGATCAGCAACCCGCGGTTCTCTGAACGTGCCGCTTTCAGATTGTCTGGGAAGTTGGGCATGGAAACTCTGGACCGAGATCATTCAGGGCGGGCCGCGTGATTGCGGCCCGCCGACTTTGATCATCGATGACAGGGCGAAGCCATGGCTCGGCCCATTCATCCGCCACCGATCACGAAAACGCCGCGTCAGGCGACGCAATCTTCCTGGTAGAAGTCATAGAAGTCTTCGTATTCGTATTCGGTCGTTCCCGGCCCTGTATTCATTGTGGGGCCTTCGTCCGGTTCCGGTCCGTTCTCGTCACCTTCGATAAGGAAGAAGGCGTCGTCTGACGTGCCACCCTTGATCGACACACCGATCAGCGTGGAGTCGTCGTCGACGCGGTCGTCCACCTTCTTGATGTATTCGAACATGCAGGCGTAGAAATCGTCCATATCATTGCTGATCCATCCGATTTCATCGTCGTCGGGGAAGCTGTCGATCTTCACCGCCAGGTCCCATTCACCATCGCCGGTGGTGTCAATGTAGAACACGGCGTTCGAGATGTCCTGCGGCCATTCCGGGAAGAAATCGGTCTCCGGCGGGGGATCCATATCTTCCTCCGGTTTCTCCACCAGTTTCAGCGAGCCATCGCCGTTCACGCTGGTTGCACGGATGCCGAAATATTCGAGGTTCTCGAAATCCTCTGCTGTCATCCCTGCGAGATCGAAGGTCTTTGTGTCACCCTCTCCGACGAATGACTGCTTTCCCTCACCTTCCTTGCCGAGGCCGGGAAGCGAGTTTACATGGGCCCCGTCCCACAATACGTCCTCGACACCGTCTTCACCTTCGTATTTCGAGCCCTCGCCGTTCATGTTCAGCGAGCTCTCCTTCCGCGAGAAACCGTCGAAATCGGCGGTGTCGTCGCCGTCGCTCCAGAAGAAGGCGTTGAAGTCAGCCGAGCCTTCGACCGCGGTGACTTTTGCAGTGACGTTGCCGTCCGCATCGAGTGTCAGCTCGACTTCGAACTTGTAGCCGTCGCCTTCGAATGTGAATGTTTTCGTACTCATTGCAGTTCTCCGATTAAATGAGTTTACCAATACTCTGCTGAGCCCGGAACCAGATGGTTCCAGCCAAACAGAGCACTCTCACTTGCTCGATCCGGATCTGCCGTCCGCTATGTCATTCAGAAATGTGTGCCTCGTACGCCAAGACTATTGCGCCACCGCCGCCATGCGATGTTCCTGACCGTAGTGCCGCTTTCTCACACAAAAACGTGCATATCGACTGTTTCCATCGCTGAAACAGTACACGCCGCCCGGACCAAATTTCCCAGCACGGATGCATGCCCGCAGTGCCCAATCCAGCCAAAAAATGCGCCGTCGGATCACTAAAGACAGTTTATTATCTCTCACGCGTTTTCGCGAACGATTTATATCAAAATGTATAGTAATTCTGCTTGATTTATAAGCACCGCACCGCTTGTAGGTGAGGTGTTGAATCATGATTCAATTCTGGGTTGTGTTCTTTGGGTTGCATCGCTGAAATTACAGAATTTCCACTTTCATTGTGGCAAGCTTTCCGAATCAGGTTCTGCGGCTTCAACACTCGCCTGTGTATATCTGAATCTGCCGGAATTCAGTTTCTGATTGCACCGACCGTTTCGCATTAACCTACACTGCAGGTTCTTTAGCGGACCATTGCCACCACTGGTTCAGGACCGATGCCGAACGCCTTGCGCAGCTCAGAAAGATCCCGTTCGCGCGCGTTTCGTCGGGTAAACAATCTCTCGGATTGTTTTCTGAACCTTCTTAGCCAGGAGATCAGCGATTTTCCATTTCGCTTTTTGTCATAACCATTCTCTTTATTTAAGGTGCTGGCCTCCGGCAAATCCGGGGCTATTCATTGTGGTTATGGTCAAAAGAACAAGTTCAAATATTTATAACAACCACCAAGGCGGGGGCGGTCCTCAATATGTGCCTCAACCGGCCTGCACAAATGTTGCCAGCCTGACGCCGTTGTTGTTGCCAGTAGATGTGGTTGTAAGGGCGCGTCAGCATCAGGCGAAGAAATCGTCAAAATGGATGACGCTGAATCAAGCCCGCGGTTGTCGATTATGCTTGTAGCGACAGACCTTTCCAACTGGATTATGGTCTGCCAATATCCTGAAATTTCTTGAGGATTTTGGCTCCGGCGGTAGGGATCGAACCTACGACCAATTGATTAACAGTCAACTGCTCTACCGCTGAGCTACGCCGGAACACTGCGCTGCTATAGCAACCGTTTTCGGGCGCGTCCAGACCCGAATCGCATAAAATCGTTACGCTGTGCCGGTAAGCCTGTATCGGGCATCCGCTGCCGGGGCCGGGTCTGCGCTGACATGACCGCGTTCCCACAGATCGATCAGATGAGCATGCACGTTGCGGGCCGCAGCCGGGTGCAGATGCCCCGGCACATCGGCATAAATCAGGCTGACCAGATCAGGAATTGTGCCAACCCCATTGGCCAGATGCGCGCGGATTGCCGCCTCGCGCATTTTCCGATGATCGCGCAGGGTCTGCACACGGGCGCCCGGGTCATCGACCGGCGCGCCATGGCCGGGATAAAGCCGCCGCGCGCCCAACCCTGCAAGCTTGTCCAGCGACCGCATATACGCACCCAGATCCCCGTCGGGCGGGGATACGAGCGAGCTGGCCCAGCCCATGACATGATCCCCGCTGAACACGGCCCCGCGCCATGCAAAGCACATGTGATTGGCCATATGCCCCGGCGTCCAGACCGCGCGAATCTGCTCACGCCCGAAGGCGATGATTTCCATGTCCTGAAGGCAATGATCGGGTCTGAACGCATGATCCACACCTTCACCGCCGCCGGTAACCTGTTGCGCTGCCAGCTGTTGCATCAGCGCTGATCGCCCTGCCTGACTGTCGCCATAGGCCATGATGCGCGCGCCCGTCACGTCCGCCAGTTTTCTGGCCAGTGGGGAATGGTCCAGGTGGCTATGCGTCAGCAGAATGCAGGCCACATTTTCTGTGGGGGCAAGCGTGTTGAGGATGGCGCGCAGATGGCTGTCATCCGGCGGACCGGGGTCGATGACACAGACCGCGCCGGTGCCGACGATATAGGTATTGGTTCCGTGCCCTGTCATTGGCGAAGGGTTCGGGGCGCGGACCAGCCGCAGATCGGGTTCTGGCAGGGTTTGTGTCATGATGCAGGATTTATGAACAGCGCGGGCCGAAGGTCAATCCGCACCTGCGCCCCGGCGCGGTGGTGACTGCGGCGAATCTGCCCATTTCACTGGAAAAGATGCATTTATCCGCTAGGGTGCATCCCATGTGGAGCAACACCCTGAAACGCATATTGCCGCGCAGTTTTTACGGGCGCGCCGTTCTGATCCTGATCGTTCCGATCATTGTGATCCAGATAGTCCTGTCGGTTGTGTTTATTCAGCGCCATTATGAACGTGTCACGGCGCAAATGACCGGAAACACCCTGCGCGACATTCATTTTCTGGCCGACCGGATTGATACCAGCCCGCAGGCCGCTGTGGCGCTGGAGGAGCTTGCCGCCCTGACAGATGCCATGCAGATCGACGTTGCGGTTCTCGCATCTGCGCGGCCGGGAACGGGTGGCGACACGCGCAACTGGACGGATCTGGCAGGACGCGAGATTCTGCGTGTTCTGCGTCAAAGCCTGCCAGCCTATCTGGGCGCAGACCTTGAATCAGTGCCCAATACAGTGGTCCTGTGGCTGGACAGTCCCCATGGCGTATTGCAGATGAACATTCCGCGCCGGTTGGTCACAACGTCAAACCCGCATCAGTTGCTGGTGATAGTTTTCCTTGCATCCGGCCTTATGGCGCTGATTGCGTTTCAGTTTCTGCGCTTGCAGATTCGTCCGATCCGCAGGCTTGGTCAGGCCGCCGAAGCTTATGGCCGTGGCAAGACAATGCCTTTTCGGGCGGCAGGTGCCCGGGAAATCCGCGCGGCAAGTCTGGCTTTCATTGATATGCGCAACCGGATTGACAGGCAGAATGCGCAACGCAAGCTGATGCTGTCGGGCGTCAGCCATGACATGCGCACGCCCCTGACACGGATGCGCCTGATCCTGTCGATGATGGATACGTCGGAAGATACCGCAGCCCTTGCAACGGAAATCGCAGACCTTGAAAACCTGTTGAACGGGTTTCTGGATTATTCGCGCGGGGTCACATCCGATGAACCTAAAATTCCGACAGACCCGGTCATTCTGGTTACGGAACTGGTGGATCGCTATATCGCGACCGGTCATGCCATCCTGCTGGCGGGGCCGGTGCCGCAGCTGCGTCATGTACCCCTGCACAAGGATTTGCTGGAGCGCGCATTGGATAATCTGGTCAGCAATGCGCTGCGGCACGGTGCGAATGCGCAGGTCAGCATCGCCCTTGATGGGGATGACTGGCTTGACATCACGGTCGACGATGACGGCCCCGGCATTCCGCCAGCGGACCGCGTGCGCGCCACCGAACCCTTTGTCAGGCTGGATGACGCGCGCAACCGCGATCAGGGCGGGGGGGTCGGGCTGGGCCTTGCGATTGTGGCCGAGGCAATGCGCGCCCATGAAGGCAGGCTGGTGCTGAGTGACAGCACACAGCTTGGCGGCCTGCGCGCAACATTGCGCCTGCCGCTGAATACTGCGCCGTCATAACCGGTAAAGCGCGCCGAATTTGCCTTCCAGATACTCCAGCAGCGGCCCTTCATCGGGGGCAAAACCGCAGGCATGGGTTATGGTATCAACGGGCGGGCGCAAGGCGCCGTGACGCTGCAGGCGGTCGCGCAGCCATGTGGTTGCGGCCTGTGCGTCGCCTGTTGCAAGACCCTGTTGCAGGTCGGGAATATCTGCCTGCATTGCCTTGAACAGGCAGCCTGCATAAATATTGCCCAGCGCATAAGTCGGGAAATAGCCGAACAACCCGACCGACCAATGCACATCCTGCAAGATACCATGCGACGGGCGGTCCACGGCATAGCCGAAATCGGCCAGAAAGCGCGTATTCCACGCCTCCTGCAGGTCTGTCGCATCCAGATTTTCCCGGATCAGCGCGCGCTCCAGATCGAAACGCAGCATGATATGCAGATTATACTGCACTTCGTCAGCTTCGGTGCGAATAAAGCCTGTGGTCACGCGGTTGACCGCCGCATAAAACGCATCTTCATCCGGGACGGACAGTGCGCCGAATTCCTGCTGCATGGCCCCGAACACCCAGCCTGTGAAGGCGCGCGACCGGCCAAGCTGGTTCTCGTAAATCCGGCTCTGGCTTTCATGGACGCCCATGGACACACCCTGCCCGATCGGGCTGAGGGCATAGGCGCGGTCCACCCCTTGTTCATAGGCGGCATGGCCCACTTCATGCAGCGTGGAATACAGGCAGTTGAACGGATCATCCACGGCAACACGGGTGGTGATGCGCACATCATCGCCCGACCCTGATGAAAACGGATGCACCGCCAGATCAATGCGCCCGCGGGTGAAATCATAGCCGAAATGTTCGGCCATGCGCCGCGACAGACGCAATTGCGCATCCTGCGGGAAATGGCCGGTCAGCGCGGGCGGTGTGTCCGCGCCAAGAATCGCTTCGCGCAGCGCCACCAGACGCGGGCGCATGCGGTCGAATATGGTGGCAATGGCATCGGAACCGGTGCCGGGTTCATAATCTTCCATCAGCGCATCATAGGGATCGCCGCCATTCGCGATGGCCTGTCCTTCCTCGCGGCGCAAGGTGATCATTTTCTGCAGCCATGGCAGGAAACTGGCGACATCTTCATTATGACGGGCCGCTTCCCACGCATCCTGCGCCAGCGGGGTAATCCGCGCCAGTTCCGATGCCAGCCGTGCCGGAACCTTTGCATTGCGCGCATAGGCACGGCGCAATTCGCGCAGGCAGGCGGCACCCGCTTCATCGGGGGCCTGCGCCGCGTCCAGCCAGTCACCCAGACGGGGGTCGGTGCGCCGCGCGTGCAGCACATCTTCCAGCGCGGCCATTTCTTCGGACCGCTGCGCATTCGCGCCGCGCGGCATGACGGTCTGCTGGTCCCATCCCAGCCGACCCGCGATCTGGGCCAGCGCTTCGGTCTGGCGGGCATGGGCCATGGCGTTTTCATAAGCGGTCATGCTGATGTCCTTCCTGTGCCGCGCAAATTGTCAAAGCGCGGGTATTGTGCCAGATGGCGGGCGCGGATGATCAGCACCCACAGTAGAACGGCCGTTGCCTGATGGGCGATCCCCAATTGCCACGGTGCGCCATGCAGCACAGTGACAATCCCCAGCACAATCTGGCCCAGCATCACGACAAACAGCGCGTTGAACGCCGCGCGCGTGGCCCCATGCACAGATTTGCGCCCCCGCAGCCAGAGAACAACCGCGAAAGCGGTCAGCAAATAGCCCGCCATACGGTGCAGAAACTGGGTCGTTGCGGGGTTTTCAAAGAAATTGACCCAAAGGGGCTGCATGGCCAGAAATTCCGGCGGGAAAAACACGCCATTCATCAAGGGCCAGTCGGTATATCCGCGCCCTGCGTCAATGCCTGCAACCAGCGCGCCCAGCAGGATCTGCAAAAAGGCGAAATGCATCAACCCGGTGGTCATAGAAAACAGCTTCGCTTCGCGCGCGCGCCGCGCTGTCATCAATTCGGTTTCCGGGCGGTTCAGCAAGAAGGCATACCACGCGATCAGCCCAAGAATGACAAAGGCAAGCCCCAGATGCGTTGCCAGCCGGTAGGACGCGACAGCGACCATGCCTTCACTCAGGCCTGACGCCACCATCCACCACCCGATGGCCCCTTGCAGACCGCCAAGCGCGCCCAGCCCCAGCAGGCGCACGGTCCAACCGCTGGGAATGCGTTTTGTCAGCCAGAAAAACGCAAACCCCAGCGCCCAGACCAGCCCGATGACACGGCCCAACTGCCTGTGGCCCCATTCCCACCAATAGATGACCTTGAATTCATCCAATGTCATGCCGCGATTGATCAGTTGATACTGGTCAATCTGGCGGTATTTGTCGAATTCCTGTGCCCACATTTCAGCGCTCAGGGGCGGGATTGCACCGGTGACAGGGCGCCATTCGGTGATGGATAACCCGCTATCGGTCAGCCGCGTCATGCCGCCCACGACGATCATGACACAAACCAGTGCAAACAGCACCATCAGCCATAACCGGATTGCGCCGCGCGCACCCTTGGGGCGGCGGTCAATGACACCGCCCTGGGGGGGGGGCTGCGGACGCGGCGCTGCGACATCTTCGAATATGGGGCGTTTGTTGGCCATCTGGCCCTCCTGTCTGGTCGCGCTGCAAGCTAGTGTGTGCCCGTTGCGGGATCAAGGGGCAGGGGTGCGGTCAAAGCACTCAGCCTGAAGTGTGATGGCAACATGTAGACATGCAGAATGGACGAAATGACCTGGAGGCGGCGCCCAAAGGCGCGGAGCAAAGGCCGCAGGCTGTCCCGCGGCCTGCCGATGACCCCTTCGTCACGCCAAGCCTTGGATGTCGGAATATGCCGCCTGCATAAAGTGAACTACTCCAACGTGGGACCGGCAAACCCCGGCGCGCCGATAGCGCGGGCTTCAACCGTCCGCTTCCGGCCACGAATGCGCGTTCATTGCCCGTCGGGCTTGCGCGTCAACTGGCGCAGCATGCCATGCAGCGTTTGCACATCGGCGCGTGTCAGCGGCAGCCTTGCCCACATATTGCGCAGTCGCAGCCGCATGTTGGGCGCTTTTTCGGGGGGGTGAAAGAAACCTGTCGCGTCCAGACGGTCCTCGAAATGGTCGCCCAGTTTCTCGCGTTCCAGTGCCGTCGCGAAATCGGTGCCGGCCATCGCCATCACTTCAGGCGGGGTCTCTGTTCCATGGCGCGCGAATTCATACGCAACCAGCAGCACGCATTGCGCCAGGTTCAGCGAATAGAAGGCCGGGTTGACCGGTACCGTAATAATGGCATTGGCGCGGGCAATGTCGTCATTTTCCAGCCCCGCGCGTTCCGGCCCGAACAGGACCGCCACGCGCTTGCCTTCTGCCACCATGGCGCGGGCTTGCATCATGGCATGGTCAGGTGTCAGAACAGGTTTTGTCAGCCCGCGCCCGCGCGCCGTGGTGGCAAAGACATAATCGCAATCACCAATCGCTGCGGGCAGGTCGTCAAACGCGCCAGCGCGCTCCAGCACAGGCGACGCGCCCGATGCCATGGCTGTGGCCTTCGGGTTGGGCCAGCCATCGCGGGGGGCGACAAGACGCATGCGCGCGCAGCCGAAATTCAGCATTGCGCGGGCGGCGGCGCCGATATTCTCGCCCATCTGCGGGCGCACGAGCACCATGACGGGGGTGGGCGCGTCGAATAGCTGATCATCAAGCGGGGTCATAGGGCCTCTGGCGGCTGGGATGGGTATGCGCCCAATAGCGGGGCAGGGCGCGCGCTTCAAGTTGCACCTGCTTGTTTCCGGCCCGGGTGCAGGGTATGACCGGTTCAGTTCAAGCGAAAGGTGCAAGCTTCATGCCCGACGACTCGCCGCAGATATACCTGATTACACCGCCCGCCCCGGATATGGACAGCTTTCCGCAGGCATTGGCGCGTGTTCTGGACAGCCACCCGGTGGCATGTTTGCGGCTGGCGCTTGCCACCCGCGATGAAGACACGATTCTGCGCTGTGCCGATGCGCTGCGTGAAATTGCCCATGCCCGCGACATTCCGCTTGTCATTGCTGACCATGTTCTGATGGTGGAGCGTCTGGGGCTGGACGGGGTGCATCTGTCCGACACCACAAAACCCCTGCGCAAGTTGCGCACGGAAATGGGCGCGGATGCGATTATCGGCAGCTATTGCGGGAATTCGCGCCATGATGGCATCAGCGCGGGCGAGGCTGGCGCGGATTATGTCAGCTTCGGACCAGTCGGGAAAACCGCGCTGGGCGATGGTCAGGCTGCCCCGCATGAACTGTTCGAATGGTGGTCTGCGATGATCGAACTACCGGTCGTCGCTGAAGGGGCTCTGAATCGCGATCTGGTTGCGGCTCTGGCGCCTGTCACTGATTTCTTTGCCTTTGGCGAAGAAATCTGGACACAGGCGGACCCGGTTGCCGCCCTGCGCGAGTTGATCCAGCCCTTGCGCTGAGCAGCGTTCCCCGCGCGTCGAGAGAAGTCGAAGGGCGGGACGGTTCTGGCCTAGAAGCAGTCACCCAAAGGCGCGGAATCAAGGCCGCAAGGCCGCCGCGCTATCGGCGGGCCGTCCCGCGGCCTGCCGATGACCCAAGGGCAGTTCAGTCCTTTGGGTTCAGAAAGATGCCGCCTGCATAAACTGCATTCTTTGAACGTGGGATCGGCAGTCCCCGGCCCACCGATAGCGCGGGCTTGATCCAAGCGCGAACGTCCCCTTCAGGCCCCAGAACAGCCTGGCGCGCATTTTCACCGGGTCTGGCCAGTTCCAGACCGCGCAGACGGGTTCTCAACGCGCATGTCACGATAAATCACGAATATGCATACTTCTGCGCCCCAACGAAAAAACCCGCCATTCCGGCGGGTTTTTTTTAAGTATATCGGGCAGGGCTTACCCTACACTCGCCGTGCCTTTCTTGGCTTCGGCATAGATGATCAGCGGCTGCGCTTCGGAATTTACGGCTTCCTCGTTGACCACGACTTCATTGACGTTTTCCAGGCTCGGCAATTCAAACATCGTATCAAGCAGGATGTCTTCCATGATAGACCGCAAGCCCCGCGCACCGGTTTTACGGGTGATGGCGCGTTTTGCGATCGCGCGCAGCGCTTCATCCGTAAAGCTCAGATCAACCCCTTCGATGTCAAAGAGCTTCTGATACTGTTTGACCAGCGCATTCTTGGGTTCTGTCAGAATGGTGACCAGCGCATCTTCATCCAGATCCATCAGCGTGGCGATCACCGGAAGGCGGCCCACGAATTCGGGGATAAGACCGAATTTCAGCAGATCTTCGGGTTCAAGCACTTTCAGGGACTCGCCGATGGTGCGCGCGCTTTCATCTTTCACATCGGCACCGAAGCCGATGGCCGACCCTTTGCCGCGTTGCGCGATAATTCGGTCAAGCCCGGCAAAGGCCCCGCCACAGATGAACAGAATATTGGTCGTGTCCACCTGCAGGAATTCCTGCTGCGGGTGTTTGCGACCCCCCTGGGGCGGCACGCTGGCGACGGTGCCTTCCATAAGTTTCAGAAGCGCCTGCTGCACCCCTTCACCCGACACGTCGCGCGTAATGGACGGATTGTCCGATTTGCGCGTGATCTTGTCCACCTCGTCAATATAGACGATGCCGCGCTGGGCGCGCTCGACATTATATTCGCTGGATTGCAGAAGTTTCAGGATGATGTTTTCCACATCCTCGCCGACATAGCCGGCTTCGGTCAGCGTGGTCGCATCGGCCATGGTGAAGGGCACGTCCAGAATGCGCGCCAGCGTCTGGGCCAGCAATGTCTTGCCGCAGCCAGTTGGCCCGATCAGCAGTATATTGGATTTTGACAGTTCCACTTCACCCGATTTGGCGGAATGGTTCAGTCGTTTATAGTGGTTGTGAACCGCAACAGAAAGCACGCGCTTGGCCTGTTCCTGCCCGATGACATAATCATCCAGCACATTGCAGATCTCGCGCGGGCTTGGCACCCCGTCGGTGGTTTTCAGGCCACCGGTCTTGGTTTCTTCGCGGATGATATCCATGCAAAGCTCAACGCATTCATCGCAGATGAAAACTGTTGGCCCCGCAATCAGTTTGCGCACTTCGTGCTGGCTTTTGCCACAGAAGGAACAATAAAGGGTGTTCTTGCTGTCTTTTTCCGATGTTGCCATCACATACCTCTGTGGTCTTGGCTGCGATAAGGGCCTGTTGGCCGGAACAGGCCCGTCGCGCCGGCCTTCTTGTCATTCAAGGGTAGGTCAGTCGGGGGGCAGGAACAATGCAAAACTGCGCACAGTCCTGCAAAAAACCTGCCCTGATCCCGATTTCCCGTCACGCGCTGGCCGTATCGGCGCGTGAGGTCACGATTTCATCGACATGGCCCCAGTCTTTTGCTTCTTCGGGTGTCATCCATTTGTCGCGGTCAAGGGCTTGTTGCACTGTCTCGTAATCCTGGCCGGTATGGCGCATGTAGAGCTGGTAGAACCGTTCGCGCGTTTGCTCAATATGACGCGACTGGATCAGGATATCAGCTGCGGTGCCCTGGCTGCCGCCCGAAGGCTGGTGTACCAGAAACTCGGAATTCGGCAGCGAGAAACGCATGCCCTTTTCCCCCCCCAGCGCGATGACCGACCCCATCGACGCGGCCAGCCCGCAGACCAGTGTCGATACGGCGGGTTTGATATACTGCATCGTGTCGTAAATGCTCATCCCCGCGATCACAGAGCCGCCGGGTGAGTTGATATACATCGAGATCTCTTTCGAGGGGTTTTCTGCTTCCAGATGCAGCAATTGCGCCACGATCAGGCTGGCCATCCCATCATGCACAGGGCCGTTGACGAAAATGATCCGTTCCTTCAGCAACCGTGAGAAGATGTCATAGGCCCGTTCACCCCGGCTTGTCTGTTCGACAACCATGGGGACAAGGTTCATGTAGGTTTCAATCGGGTCTTGCATTACGCCTGCCTTTGTCTGGACCTGTTGGGGTCATTGATAGCTCAAATAGGTTGCTTGAATCTTAGCCCTGCGCATGGGGGGCTGCAAGGGGCAGGCAGGAATTTGTCTGCGCATGGCTGGCAGGGGTCATTCCAGCGCCTTGCCCAGTCGCGGCAGTTTCGCCCGTTTCAGAAGCGGGCGCAGCGGTTGTGCGCGCCCGGATGCGGCCTCGGTTGCGGTACGGGCCGCGTGAACCGCGGCTTCAACGGTTTCGGGCTTGTCCAGCCACAGCGCCATCAGGAAATCATCGGGGCTTTCGGCGCGCTGTACCCCTTCGGTCTGCACCAGACGGGCCGGGAAATCACGTAGATTCAGGGTGATGATGCGATCTGCCTGTGCCGTGATGGTGCTGGCCAGAACATGTTTGTCAGCCGGGTCGGGCAGGTCAAGGCGGGCTTCCAGGCCGGGGTCAGCAGTGATTTCGGCCATGGGCCACAGGCTGCGCAGATGCGCGATTTCACCTGCGGCAATGACAGCATCCGCTGGTCCTGTCCGCGCGGCGGCGCGCTGCCATTCCGCCAGAATGCGGGCTGACCACAAGGGCGTGAACCCACCGCGTGCAGCCACGCCGACAAGAATTTCGCGCAGCACTGTGGGGTAAAGGACGCAGGCATCCAGAACCGCGCGCATCAGTCCAGCCGGAAGAAGACGGCCTTCAGATAGCCGCTTTCGGCCAGTTGCGGCAATTGCGGATGGTCGGGGCTGGCAAAGCCGGTGTGAATCAACTGCCCGCGCCGCCCTGCACGCCCGATTCCACGCGCGCTGGCATTGCGGAAGCTGGTCAGATCGGCGGCATGCGAACATGAACACAGGCCCAGATAACCGCCCGGTGCCACCAGTGGCGCGGCCAGTCTGGCCACCCGTTCATAAGCGCGCAGCCCCTTGTCCAATGCGGGTTTGTTGGGCGCAAACGCCGGCGGGTCGCAGACCACCAGATCAAATTGCGCGCCCTCAGTGGCAAGGGCTTCCATCACGGCGAATGCGTCGCCCTGACGGGTCTGGAAACGCGCCTCCACGCCGCTGGCTTGTGCGCCGCTGGTGGCAAGGTCCAGCGCGGGTACTGAGCTGTCCACCGCCAGCGCGTGCTGCGCGCCCTGGGCTAGTGCGGCCAGCGCGAAACCCCCGACATGGGAAAACACATCCAGCACGCGCGCGCCCTGTGCCAGTCGCGCGGCAAAGGCGTGGTTGTCGCGCTGGTCGAAAAACAGTCCGGTTTTCTGGCCGCCCAGAAGATCGGCCATATAAGTTGCGCCATTCATTGGCACAGGCAGCGCCCCGTCCAGTGTGCCGCAATACAGCGCCGTTTCCTCGACCAGACCTTCCAGCGCGCGGGACCGGCCGCTGCCATTCTTGACGATAGTTTGAACGCCGGTGACCTGCTGCAGCGCTTCGGCCAGCATCGGAAACTGCGCTTCGGCCCATGCGGCGTTGGGCTGGATGACGGCTGCATCGCCGAAACGGTCGATAATGACACCGGGCAGCCCGTCGGCTTCGGCATGGACCAGACGGTAATATGGCGCATCATGCAGGCATGCGCGCAATTGCTGCGCACGTTCCAGCCGTTCAGCCAGCCAGTCGCGTGTGATTTCCACCTCGGGGTTGCGGTCCATCATCCGCGCGATGATTTTCGATGCCGGATTGACTGTTACCAGACCCAGAGGGCGGGATTCCGAATCTTCCAGCCGGGCAAAACAGCCTGCGGGCAATGCGCGCGTGCGCCGGTCGGTGACAAGTTCATTTGCGAAGACCCAAGGGAATCCGTGCCGGATGGCGCGGGCTTCGGCTTTGGGTTTCAGGCGGATGACGGGACGTTCTGACATATGCGGCACCTTTTGGCATTCGCCGCCAGCCCTACGCCAGCAAAGCGCCCAAGGAAAGGGCAAGACGCGCGCAGACGGGTGCCACAATTCCCGGTTGCGGCGGCGGGAAGTTGCCGGATGGCGAAGAATAGCTGCAAAAGCAGACGCTTTCAGGGATTATTGGTTATTCCTTCGCGGGGCAATTCGTCCTATAGTCACGGAAAAATGCTGTAGCTTCATCTGCAACCAATTTACTGCGGAAGGGGCGATGCACACCAGATTTGGGGGGCCAACAGAATGATTCGTTCAGAACTGATCCAGAAACTTGCCGAAGAAAACCCGCATCTGTTCCAGCGGGATGTTGAACGGATCGTCAATACGATCTTCGAGGAAATCACCGAAGCCCTTGCGCGGGGCGAACGTGTGGAACTGCGTGGCTTCGGCGCGTTTTCGGTGAAGCAACGCGAGGCGCGCATCGGGCGCAACCCCCGCACCGGCGAAAGCGTCCGGGTCGAAGAAAAAGCCGTGCCGTTTTTCAAGACCGGTAAATTACTGCGCGACCGGCTGAACGGGATTGAGGAAGAATAGAATGCTGACCTATCTGCGTTACGGGGTGCTTGCGGTTGTCGCCCTTGCCCTGCTGACAGTTGCATTGGCCAACAGGGCATTGATCACCGTAAAGCTGTTGCCGGATGCCTTGGCGGGTGTATTGGGGGGCAACCTGTCGATGACGCTGCCGTTGTTTGTCATTCTGGGTCTGGCCATCGGCTTTGGCCTGATGCTGGGTTTTGTGTGGGAATGGCTGCGTGAACATGGCTACCGCAGCGAAGCAGCGCGCGCCCGGCGCGAAGCCGATGCCTTGCGCGCCGATCTGAAGCGGGTGGAAACCATGGCCCCCCAGACCCGCAAGGATGATGTGCTTGCCGTGCTGGACGCGCGCTGAGGCGTTATGTCAGACGCTGTTCATGTCAAGATTTGTGGTCTGACCGACCCCGATAATGTGCAGGCCGCAGTTGCTGCGGGTGCGCGCTATGTGGGGTTTGTGTTTTTCCCGAAATCCCCCCGCAATGTTACGTTTGCGCAGGCCCGCGCATTGGCGCTGTGCGTCCCCGAAGGCGTGGCCAAGGTTGCGCTGACGGTTGATGCCGATGATGACATGCTGCACGCGCTGACACAGGAGGTGCCGCTGGATATGCTGCAACTTCACGGCCACGAAACGCCCGCGCGGGTGACCGCGCTGCGCCAGCGTTTTGGCCTGCCGGTCATGAAGGCCGTGGGCGTGGCCGGACCCGAAGATCTGGCGGCGCTTGATGCCTATGGCAAGGTTGCTGACCAGTTGCTTGTCGATGCCAAACCGTCGGCAGATGCCATGCTGCCTGGTGGTAACGGGCTGAGTTTCGACTGGCGGTTGATTGCGGGGCGGCGCTGGGCTTGCCCGTGGATGCTGGCAGGCGGGCTTGATGCTGAAAACGTCGCCGCTGCCATTCGGCTGACGGGTGCGCGGCAGGTTGATGTGTCTTCCGGGGTGGAAATCGCGCCGGGGAAAAAGGATGCAGCCCGCATCAATGCGTTTATCAGCGCGGCGCAATCGGCCACAAATACATTCCCTGTCTGATTGCGTCAGGGGCTGATCTGAATATCAGGCTGCCGCTTCGGGGGCGATCCCCGGAAAGCCGGTGCCGGTATTGGCCCGGACAGGGGCGCAGCGTTTGGGCACGCGCGGCCCTTCGACCTGCAGGATCGCTTCCAGCCCGGTATTGCAGCGTACCAGATCCGACAGATACAGATCGTCCAATGCGCCATAGAACGCTTCGACCGCGCGGGACAGATGCGGACGCATCACGCAGTGATCTTTCAGTGGGCATGTGTTGGTATCGGAGAAGCATTCGATAAAGGGCAGGCTCGATTCAAATGCGCGGAACACCTCTCCCACGCTGATGGATCCCGCATCGCGCGCCAGATGAAACCCGCCATGCCGCCCGCGCAGCGTTGTGATGAAACCGTCCTGTCCCAGTTGGTTGATGACCTGCGCAAGGTGGTTTTCAGATGCGTTGATGG
The DNA here is from genome assembly GCF_028745735.1 of Roseinatronobacter alkalisoli. Classification (GTDB taxonomy): domain Bacteria; phylum Pseudomonadota; class Alphaproteobacteria; order Rhodobacterales; family Rhodobacteraceae; genus Roseinatronobacter; species Roseinatronobacter alkalisoli. The sequence continues at coordinate 194,752 of NZ_JAQZSM010000006.1, read as the reverse complement.
CCTGTGCGGCGTCTTGTTTACGTACAAGCGTGTCATGATTGACTGCGCAGAACATCAGGGTGCGAAGTGCCAGATTGGTGCGGGTTGTCAAACGCATTCAAGAATTCTCCCGTAGTTGACATAGCACGATTGCAGGCAACGGACTCGTGCGGAAATGATGACCTTCTGGTAAGTGTTATCGGGGGGTCTTGCAGGGCTGTCATTGATCAGGATCAAGCTGTGGGGGACGCGCACGGCTCAAAGGGCCTTCAAGCTGGCCTTGGCCGGAATCAAAATGGGCGCAGCGCAACATTTGCGCTGCGCCCTGTGGCCCGTTCAGGAAATACTTGTTACCAACGCGTCGGGCCGGTACGAACTATGCTGGTCAGTCGGCGGGATGGAAGACCGTGACGTCGCGCAATACGACATCAAGTGCCCCGATCTGCCATGTTTGCGTGATCATGCCGCTGGACAGGTCAATACTGTGGAATGCGCCGTTGGCGACCAGCCATGCGGTGTTTTCCCCATCCGTCGTGGTGGCAATGTCAAACGCAACCGGCCCGTCGAATGTTGCGCCTGTTGCACCGATAACAACATTGTCGCCATCATTCGGGGCGGTCTGCTGCAACAGCGATGCCAGCGAAATGTCGATATTGAACATCATGGTGCTTTCGGGCTGACCATGGGAATTGGAATAGGCAGTCCCGCCGACCATCGGCATGCCGTCCGTGCCGTCGGTAAAACTCAGGCTGCCATCAACCATCACTGCACCGCTGCCCAGATTGACGCGGTGGTTGGTCGTGCCCGACATGAAGCGCAGCGCGTCAGCGGCGGGGTTGATGTCCACGATCACGACATCCCCTTCGCCATGCTCCAGCGGTGTGTCCATCGTGACCACTTCGTCCCACGCGCCGGTGTCCGGGTCGATATTGACCACTGCAAACTGGTCGGTGACCGCGATGATCATCCCTGTGGAAGGGCGGAAATCAATCCCGAGGATACGCCCGTCATAGTCCACATCCTGCATTCCGGTGACCTGTGCGGTGTCCAGATCGATGGACACAAGCGTCCGGTCCCCTGCAAGCCCGATGGCTGTTGTTGCGGATGCGCCAGTGGCCATCAAAGCGGCCATCAGGGTGGGTGCTGCAAGTTTGTGCATTGTAATCTCCATTTCCGGTTTGGTTCGTCAACCTTTGGGAAACGGAACCGGCAGACAGAGAGTTTCAGCGCGACGATCACAGAGCTGTGATGACGTGAGCAAACGCAAAGTGAAATTGATCTAGATCATATATCGCAATATATAGATATAATGTAATGGAATTGTGTATGACCAGAAGGGGGGATTCGATGATCGATCTGCAAAAGCTTGCGACCAGCCGTCGCGGGTTCATGGGGCTTGCGGCAGGCGGCGGTGCTGCCATCGCGTTGGGCGCATCAGGCCAACCGGCGCGTGCGCAACGCACGAATGCGCGCATCCTGATCATGGGGGCCGGGGCAGGGGGCGCAGGTATTGCCAACCGGCTGGCCGCGCGTCTGGACGGGGCGCAGATCACCGTGCTGGATGGGCGCCCGCAGCATTGGTATCAGCCCGGATTCACCCTGATCGCTTCTGGTTTGCGCAAGGCAGACTATGCCATATCGTCCACCGAACAATGGCTGCCGCGCGGTGTGAATTATGTCAACGAATATGCCGCCGAACTGGACCCCGAAGCAAACCGCGTCACAACCACCGGCGGGCAGCGGATCGATTATGACTATCTGATTGTCGCGACCGGGCTGACCCTCGACTGGGACGCGATTGAGGGGTTTGACTTAAGCATGGCAGGCCCGCAAAACGGGATCGCCGCCCATTATGCCAGCCCCGAACATGCCGAACTCAGCTGGCAGGCGCTGGATAAATTTACCGACGAAGGCGGCATAGGCATGTTCGGCCGCCCCGCGACTGAAATGAAATGCGCGGGCGCGCCGGTGAAGATATGTTTCCTTGGCGAAGATATTGCCACCACCAAGGGCAATCGCGGCAAATGCGAATTCATCTATAACGCGCAGGCCACAAACCTGTTCGGGGTGCCGGTCATTCACCACCGCGTGCGCCAGATCATGGATGAACGCAACATCACCTATCGCTACCAGCATGTGCTGAAGGGCATTGATCTGGGGGCGAAGACTGCCACCTATACGACGCCCGAGGGCGAGGTGAGCGATAAATGGGATTTCATCAATATCATCCCCCCACAGCGCGCGCCGCAGGTCATTCGCGATTCTGGCCTGTCCTGGGCAGAACGCTGGGTTGATCAGGGCTGGATCGAAGTGGACATGCACACGCTGCGTCATGCGCGTTATGCCAATATCTTCGGGATTGGCGATATCAATGGTGTCCCCAAGGGCAAGACTGCGGCGTCGGTCAAGTTCCATATTCCGGTGGTCGAGGATCATCTGGTCAGCGAGATTGCGGGCCGCGAAGGGACTCGCCGCTATGATGGCTACACCTCCTGTCCGCTGATTACCCGCATTGGCCGCGCCATGCTGGTGGAATTCGACTATCAGGACAATCTGACCCCGTCCTTCCCCGGTGTGATCGCGCCCCTGGAAGAATTGTGGATCAGCTGGCTGATGAAGGAAGTCGCGCTGAAAGCCACGTATAATGCCATGCTGCGCGGGCGCGCCTGATCGTCCCCCCGGACCCCTGCGCGTATTTCGGGCAAGACGAAACCGCCCGCATGAAAAGGATGAGAGAATGGAAGACTTCACCCTGATGACATTGCTGACCGTGTTCGAGGAAATCTTCGGGCGTTGGCTGTTCTGGGCCATGGTTGCCGTGGCCGTTATCATTACACTTGGCTATATCTATGTTCTGGTGCGCGACCGCGCCATGTCGATGCGCAAGTTTCTGCTGGCGCAATTGTCGATGCCCTTTGGCGGGATAGCTGCGGTGGGTTTTGTCATGATGATGACCAATTCCGGGTTTTCTGACATTGGCGGGCCGATCGACTGGATTGTGCTGCTGGGCGTTTTTGCCGCAGGGGCCGTGGGTTTCGCAATTCTGGTTTATGTGGTTCAGTCACTGATGCGGGGCAAGGAGGCTGACATCTGACCCCCGCCTGACTGAAGACCGGCCAAGGGGTGCTCCTCCGACATGACCCTGGCCTGCCAGCCCGCGCTCTTCCTCCCAAAGGCGCGGGCTTTCGCTGTTTTTGGGCTTGGCAGCCGTGGGGGGCGGGCGTATGGTCGCGTCATGAAGACCTTGACCCGCATGATTTGCTGCTGCATTTGCCGCTGAGTTTCCGGCGGGCGGTCTTGTTGTCATTTCCCTGATCACTGCATCCCCCGCCCGCGCGCCAGCATGGCCCGAGAGGAGAGGACATGACCAAGATACGGTTGCACAATTCGCGCACCCGCAAGCGGGAGGATTTCACCCCGCTGGACCCTGAAAATGTCCGGATGTATGTCTGTGGCCCCACGGTCTATGACCGCGCGCATTTAGGCAATGCGCGCCCTGTGGTGGTGTTTGATGTGCTCTACCGGTTGCTGCGCCATGTCTATGGCGCGGATCATGTAACCTATGTGCGCAATTTCACTGATGTTGATGACAAGATCAATGCGCGCGCGGCGTCTATGCAGGCGGATGGCGACACGCGGCCCCTGAACGCGATTGTTCAGGCGCTGACGGATGAAACGATTGCCTGGTATCATGCCGATATGGATGCGCTGGGCGCGCTGCGCCCGACCCATGAGCCGCGCGCGACGCAGTTCATCACCCAGATGATTGCCATGATCGAAGGGTTGATCGCCAAGGGCCATGCCTATGAGGTGTCGGGCCATGTGCTGTTTGATGTGCGGTCCTACCCAGACTACGGGCGGCTGTCGGGGCGGTCGGTGGATGACATGATTGCAGGCGCGCGGGTGGAAGTGGCCCCCTATAAGCGCGACCCGATGGATTTTGTGCTGTGGAAGCCCTCCGATGCGGCCCTGCCCGGTTGGGACAGCCCATGGGGGCGGGGGCGGCCCGGCTGGCATATCGAATGCTCGGCCATGAGCCATGAACTGCTGGGCGCGAGTTTCGACATTCATGGCGGCGGAATCGACCTGCAATTCCCCCACCATGAGAACGAGATCGCACAAAGCTGCTGCGCTTTCCCAGATGCCGGGTTCGCGCGCTACTGGCTGCATAATGAAATGGTGCAGGTGGAGGGGAAGAAAATGTCCAAGTCTTTGGGCAATTTCTTTACGGTGAGGGATTTGCTGGATCAGGGAATACCGGGTGAAGTGATCCGCTACGTTGTGCTGATGACCCATTACCGCAGTCCGATGGATTGGACCGCCGCCAAAGCCGAAGAAGCAGCACAAACACTATTCAAATGGCGCAAGCTTACCGAAGGTGTCGTCCCTGCAAACGTTGCTCAAGAGAGTGTTCTTGACGAGATTGCAGGTGATCTAAACACGCCGGGTGCACTCGCTGCACTTCACAAATTGGAGACTCAGCCTAGAGCGCTTCTATTCAACGCTCGACTGCTCGGGTTGTTGAATGATGGGCAAGGCGCTTGGTATTCGCGTCGAAAACTCTTTTACGCCGCAAATGACACACTAAAGATTTTGCTTCAGAAGCGCCGAATTGCGAAAGAAGAAAAGAACTTTGCCCGTGCAGACTGGATTCGGGATGCACTGAAGAAACGCGGTATTTCGATCACTGATATGCCGGATGGAAAGGTCAAGCCTCAAACGTCTTTTGATTTCGCCGATGCCTATTTTGATAAAATTGAGCAGTCAGAGCGTAAGGAGGTCTTCGGCGATCTCTATAAATCGGACGGCAGCATTGACGCTTCTGCGCTTGTTGATCGGTATATTAGTTTGGTCGCTTCAGAATTACTGGATGAATTGGAGCGCATCGAATGACTTTTTCGCAACGCAAGCGTAGCCCCCGATCCGAGGGGGGGGGCGTTTTCGCCCCCGCCCTGGGGGGCGGGTCGGGGGCGAAGCGGGATGCAGGCATCCCGCGCGCTCTGTCAGAGCTTGTTCGTAATGCGGTCGGGCGCTGCCCGCGTTCTGACAGGTCACACTTGCAAAGGGGACATGCCATATGACCCGCGAACGCCTCACCCTCTACGACACCACCCTGCGTGACGGCCAGCAGACGCAGGGCGTGCAATTCTCCACACCGGAAAAGCACGCCATTGCGGCGATGCTCGACAGCCTTGGTATTGACTATATCGAAGGCGGCTGGCCGGGGGCGAACCCCACTGACAGCGAGTTCTTCGCCGACAAACCGCAGACCAGGGCCATTTTCACCGCATTCGGCATGACCAAGCGCGCGGGCCGGTCGGCGGAAAATGATGACGTGCTGGCGGCGGTGCTGAATGCGGGCACGGATGCGGTCTGTCTGGTGGGCAAATCCCATGATTTCCATGTCACCACGGCGCTGGGCATCAGCCTTGATGAGAACCTTGAAAACATCCGCGCCTCCATCGCGCATTGTGTCGCGCAGGGACGCGAGGCGCATTTCGACGCGGAACATTTCTTCGATGGCTACAAAGCCAATCCCGACTATGCGTTGAAATGCCTGCATGCCGCCCATGACGCGGGCGCGCGCTGGGTGGTGCTGTGCGACACCAATGGCGGCACGCTGCCATCAGAAATCAGCACCATCACCCGCGCGGTCATCGACAGTGGTATTCCGGGCGCGCATATCGGCATTCATTGCCATGATGACACAGGGCAGGCGGTGGCCGGTTCGCTGGCGGCGGTGGAGGCAGGCGCGCGCCAGATACAGGGCACGCTCAACGGGCTGGGGGAACGCTGCGGGAATGCGTCGCTGACCACGCTGATCCCTACGCTATTGCTGAAACCGGCCTTTGCCGACCGCTTTGAAACCGGTGTCAGCCGGGACGCACTGAAGGGCCTTTTGCGCATGTCGCGCAAGCTCGATGATATCCTGAACCGTGTGCCGCTGCGGACCATGCCTTATGTGGGTGCGTCTGCTTTCGCGCATAAGGCGGGATTGCATGCCAGCGCGATTCTGAAAGACCCCACAACCTATGAGCATATCGACCCCGCGCAGGTGGGAAATGCCCGCATTGTGCCGATGTCCAATCAGGCGGGGCAGTCGAACCTGCGCATGCGGCTGGCCGATATGGGGGTTCAGGTCGAAAAGGGCGATGCGCGGTTGGGGGCCATTCTGGATGAGATCAAGGAGCGCGAGGATCAGGGCTATGCCTATGATTCTGCGCAGGCCAGTTTCGAATTGCTGGCGCGGCGCGCACTGGGTCAGGTGCCCGATTTCTTCGAGGTCAAGCGCTACCGCGTGACAGTAGAGCGGCGCAAGAACAAGTATAACAGGATTGTCACCCTGTCCGAAGCCGTGGTCGTGGTGAAAATCGGCGATGAAAAGAAGCTGTCCGTGTCGGAATCCATGGACAGCGAAGGGCATGACCGCGGGCCGGTTAATGCCCTGTCCAAGGCGCTGGCCAAGGATCTTGGCCCTTATCAGGCGGTAATCGACGACATGAAACTGGTCGATTTCAAGGTGCGCATCACTCAGGGCGGCACAGAGGCGGTGACCCGCGTCATCATCGACAGCGAGGATGGGCAGGGGCAGCGCTGGTCCACAGTGGGTGTGTCCCCCAATATAGTGGATGCCAGTTTCGAGGCACTGCTGGATGCCGTGATCTGGAAATTCCTGCGTGACGGGGTGCAACCATGCCAGAACTGACACCGGATGACGCGTTTCTGACGCTTTACAGTGATCTGGCACGCGAAGGGCCGGGGGCGGCGGCGGATCTGGGCTGGGCGCTGTCAGTTGCGGCAACGCCCGCTGACGCGCGGATATGCGACGCGGGCTGCGGGTCGGGGGCGGATACAGTGACCCTTGCCAAGGAACGGCCCAAGGCACAGATTGACGCCATCGACCAGATTGCGCAATTCGTGGCGGCTGCGCAGAAGCGCACAGCGCCTTTTGGCGCGCGTGTGCAGGTGCGGCAGGGCGATATGGCGGCGCTTTCTGGCCCCTATGATCTGATCTGGTGCGCGGGCGCGGTTTATTTTCTGGGCATCACCGAAGCCTTGCGCCTGTGGCGCGACGCGCTGGCACCGGGGGGCGCTGTGGCCTTTTCCGAACCTTGCCTTCTGGCGCGACCGTCAGCGGCTGCACGGGCCTTCTGGGCCGAATATCCGCAGATCACTGATGTCGCAGGCATTCGTGCCCGCGTTGCGGCGGCAGGCTACCGTGTTCTGGGCGAACAGATGCAGATCGGCGCGGCGTGGGAAGCGTATTACACCCCCATGTCCAGACGCATTGCCAGCCTGCGGCCCGGTGCTACGGGCGTTCTGGCCAACGCGCTGGACGAGGCAGAACAGGAAATCGCCCGGTGGAAAGCCGCGCCATCGGAAATTGCCTATGCGCTGATGGTGGTGGCCCCTGTTGATGGATGAACTTGCGGCCCTTGTGCAGCAGGGCGACCCCGATCGCTATGCCGCGACGATTGCCGCACCGGATGCGGCGCGCGCGGCGCTCTGGCCGCTATATGCGTTCAATCTGGAACTTGCGCGCGCGCCATGGGTGACGCAGGAACCGCTGATTGCCGAAATGCGTCTGCAATTCTGGGCGGATGTTCTGGATGATATTGCGGCTGGCAAGCCCGCACGCCCCCATCAGGTCGCGGCCCCGCTGGCGCAGATCTGGCAGGCGGCTGATCTGCCCGTTGCACTGGGGCAGGCGATGGTTGCGGCGCGACGCTGGGATATTTACCGCGCCCCGTTTGCCGATGACGCGGCGTTTCGCGCGCATCTTCAGGCAACATCGGGCAATCTGATGTGGCTGGCAGCGCTTGCGCTGGGTGCGCCCCCACAGGCCGAAATGCCGGTACGCGATATGGCCTTTGCGGCGGGGCTGGCGAACTGGCTTGTGGCGATCCCGCAGCTTCAGGTGGCGGGGCGCATTCCGCTTGTCGACGGGCGTGATGCAGCGGTGGCGGATTTGGCGCGCGACGGGCTGGCGCATCTGGCGCGGGCGCGGGCGCAGCGCCATCTGGTGCCCGCTGCCGCGACGCCTGCATTGCTGACCGGCTGGCAGGCGGGCGCGATACTGCGCCGCGCGGCCAAACAGCCGCAGCTGGTGGCGCAGGGGCGCTTGCGGCCATCGGAATTTGCGCGGCGCGGGGCTTTGGTACTGCGTGCCTTGTCGGGCCGCTGGTAGCTGCAGCGGATTTTATGATGATCCGGGGCAGATATGCCCGGAATGCTGCCCCGATTGCGCCTTGCGCCGCCTTGCCAAGCCCCGGCCCTGCCAGTAGGGTGCGCGCCAATTCGCCCCGTTGCGCTTGCTGCGGGGTGGTCCGTATGCCCGACTGTCGGGTGCAACAGCCTTAAGGAGCTTTCATGTTCGTCACCCCTGCTTATGCGCAAGATGCCGGTGCCGCCGGTGGTCTGATCTCGATCATCCCGTTTGTCCTGATCTTCGTGATCATGTACTTCCTGCTGATCCGTCCGCAGCAGAAAAAGATGAAGGACCACAGAGCGATGGTTGAATCGCTGCGCCGTGGTGATCAGGTAGTCACGCAAGGTGGGCTGATCGGCAAGGTTACCAAGGTCAAGGAAGATGGCGAGCTGGAAGTCGAGATTGCCGATGGCGTCAAGGTACGTGTGGTGAAACAAACCATCGCCACAGTCATGTCCAAGACCGAACCGGCGGCGAAAGAATAAACCCCGCTTTCGCCGGAATGCGCAATTCCCGCGCCGTTGCGCAGTGTTATTGCCGCATATGAACACAACACCATGTCAGGGCATTGAAATGTCTCATCCGAACACAAAGATGCCCTGAACACCCACAGATACCACAGGGACCACGCGCCGATGTTGCAAATACCGATGTGGAAACGCATCCTGATCTGGTCGACCTGCGCGCTTGCGCTTCTGTTCGCCGCACCCAACCTGTTTTATGAACGTGTGGAACGGCATAATGATGCTGTCGTCGCGCTTGAAACAGGGCAGGGCAACGCCGCACTGGAAGCGGACAGAGATGCATGGCCCGGCTTCCTGCCCGGTTTTCTGGTCAATCTGGGGCTTGATCTGCGCGGCGGCGCGCATCTGCTGGCCGAAGTCCGCGTGTCCGATGTCTATGCAGACCGTATCGACGGAATGTGGCCTGCGGTGCGCGACCGTCTGACAGCGGAACGTGCCAGCGTGGGGGGCGTGCGGCGCATGCCATCCGATGATGCAGGTGAATTGCGTGTGCGTATCGCAAACCCCGATGTCATTGATCAGGCGGCGACTTATGTGCGCGAACTTGCACAACCGACTGAATCTCTTGGCGGTTTCGGCGCTGCGCGCGATCTTGATGTGCGCGTGGAGGGTGAGGAAATTGTCGTCACCCTGTCCGAAGCAGAGCGCGCCGCGACCGATGAACGCACCATGCGCCTGTCGCTGGAAATCATCCGCCGCCGCGTGGATGAAGCTGGCACGCGCGAACCAACGATCCAGCGTCAGGGCGCAGACCGCATTCTGATTCAGGTGCCGGGTATCGGTTCGGCGGAGGAGTTGAAGGCGCTTATCGGCACCACGGCGCGGCTGACATTTCATGCGGTGGTCCGTGTTACATCAGACCCTGACGACGTGCCCGGGCCGCGCAATGTGATCTATCCGTCCATGGACGAGCAGGGTGTCTATTACATTGTGGAGCAGACGCCCGTTGTGACAGGCGACCAGTTGGTCGATGCGCAACCGGGCATGGACCAGAATAACCGCCCTGCAGTCAATTTCCGGTTCAACCCGGCGGGCGGGCGCGCTTTTGGTCTGTATACGGCTGAGAATATAGGCAATCCCTTCGCGATTGTTCTGGATGGCGAAGTGGTGTCTGCCCCTGTTATCCAAAGCCATATTGCGGGCGGGTCCGGTATCATAACCGGCCGTTTCACGGTTGAAGACACCAGTCGCCTTGCTGTGCTGCTGCGGTCCGGCGCATTGCCTGCGGAAATGGACTTTCTGGAAGAACGCACTGTCGGGCCAGAACTGGGGCAGGACAGCATTGACGCGGGCAAGATTGCCGCGATTGTTGCCATGATTGCGGTGCTGGGTTTCATGCTGGCCAGCTACGGCATTTTCGGCATTATTGCCAATATCGCACTGGTGCTGAATGTCTCGATGATTTTCGCGCTTCTGTCGTTGATCGGGGCCACGCTGACCTTGCCGGGTATTGCGGGCATTGTGCTGACCATCGGTATGGCTGTTGATGCGACCGTGCTGATTTTTGAGCGGATCCGCGAAGAAATGCGCACTGCAAAAGGACCGGCGCGCGCGATTGAGCTGGGCTATGAAAAAGCGCTGTCTGCCATTCTGGATGCCAATATCACCACGTTCATCACGGCGTTGATTCTGTTCGCAATGGGGTCGGGGCCGGTGCGGGGGTTCGCAGTCACGCTGGGACTGGGAATTCTGACATCCGTGTTTACCGCGCTTATGGTGACCCGCCTGATGATGGTCATCTATTTTGAACGTCGTCGCCCGAAAACTCTGACCATCTGAAGGAACACAGGCATATGCGATTGAAACTTGTTCCACAGGACACAAATGTCGACTTCTTCCGCTACTGGAAGATGACCTTCGGCGCGTCCATTCTGGCGATGGTGCTTTCCGTTGCGGCCTTTCTGGTGATGGGGCTGAATTTCGGCATCGATTTTCGCGGCGGCACGTCCATCCGGACCGAAGCGCAGGCCCCTGTCGATATTGCCGCCTATCGCGGTGCAATCGCGGAACTGGGGTTCGGAGATGTTGCGATAACGGAGGTATTTGACCCGGCCTTCGCAACGGACCGCAATGTTGCGATGGTCCGGATTCAGGCGCAGGAAGGGGTGGAGGCCATCACCCCCGAACAAATCAGCGCGGTGCGCGATGCGTTACAAAGCCTGGACCCCAGCCTGACATTCGCAGCAGTGGATTCCGTCGGGCCGAAAGTATCGGGCGAACTGATCCGCTCTGCGGTGATTTCGGTTGTGCTGGCGCTTGCTGCGGTGCTGTTCTACATCTGGTTGCGGTTTGAATGGCAGTTCTCGGTGGGCGCTGTTGCCGCACTGGTGCATGACGTGGTGCTGACCATCGGGGTGTTCAGTATCTTGCAGATCCGGTTCGATCTGGCGATCATTGCCGCACTTCTGACAATCGTGGGTTATTCTCTGAATGACACGGTGGTTGTGTTTGACCGCGTGCGCGAAAACCTGATCAAGTTCAAGAAGCGCCCCCTCAAGGAAGTTCTGAACCTGTCGATCAATGACACCTTGTCGCGCACGGTCATGACCTCTGTCACGACATTGCTGGCGCTGCTGGCGCTGTTCATTCTGGGCGGTGATGTGATCCGCGGTTTCGTCTTCGCAATGATCTGGGGCGTGATCGTAGGCACCTATTCATCCGTCTTTGTCGCATCGGCGGTGCTGCTGCGGCTGGGCGTGAAACGCGACTGGTCGAAGAACGCAGGCGATTCCGCGGGTACGCAATTCGGCGTCAAGGAAGGGTAACATGCACCTGTCCGAGGTTGATTTCGGCGCGGCGCGACCCGTTGACGGGTATGGGAAGGATTTCTTCCGCATAGGGGGAAATGTTCATCCCGCGCCACTGCTGCTGGTCGCCGGAGAGGTGCTGCCTTGGGGCGGGTATGACGACGATGCTGCGCTGCTGGAACTGGCGGGGCATGTCGATGTGTTGTTCATTGGCACTGGCGGCGCGATCGCACATATCCCGCCTGCATTGCGCGACAAGCTGGAAGCCGCAGGGCTGGGGGTGGAGATCATGGACAGCCCCGCTGCCTGTCGCACCTATAATGTGGTATTGTCCGAACAGCGGCGCGTTGCCGTTGCGTTGCTGCCTGTCGGATAGGGCGCGTTTGAGCATTTTTGCAAGATGAAGGGGCGGGCAGTGTCGAACAGGAGCGCATCTTGGGGCTGACCGTCACGAACCTGGCGTGCGCGCGCGGGGGCTTTCCGCTGCTGGAAAGGGTTAGTTTTTCCCTGAATGCCGGGCAGGCACTGGTGCTACGTGGTCCCAATGGCTGCGGCAAGACAACGCTTTTGCGAACTGTCGCAGGGTTGCAGCCAGCGCTGGCCGGGCAGGTGGACTGCCCGCCAGATTCCATCGCCTATGCCGCGCATGCGGACGGGCTGAAAACCACCCTGAGCGTTGCTGAAAACCTGTCCTTCTGGGCGGCCGTCTATGGCACGCAAGGCATTGATGCCGCGCTGGAGCAGATGAACCTGCGCGCCCTTGCGCCACGCGCGGCGCAAAACCTGTCGGCGGGACAGAAACGGCGGCTGGGACTGGCGCGGCTAATGGTCACAGGGCGGCCCATCTGGGTGCTGGATGAACCGACCGTGTCGCTGGATACCGCGTCAGTCGCACTATTCGGCGAGGTGGTGCGCGCCCATCTGTCGGGCGGGGGGATGGCGTTGATGGCCACCCATATCGACCTTGGCTTGCCAGAGGCCGGAATACTGGATCTGACGACGTTCCGGGCGGTTCTGCCCCCGCCCGGCAGCGGCCATTTCGACGAGGCATTCCTGTGATTGCGCTGCTGGTCCGTGACCTGCGGCTGGCCTTCCGGGCGGGTGGTGGCTTTGGACTGGGGCTTGCGTTTTTCCTGATCATTGCGGTTCTGGTGCCGCTTGGTGTGGGGCCGGAGCCGGAAATACTTGCGCGCATTGCGCCCGGTATTCTGTGGGTGGGGGCGCTGCTGGCCTGTCTGCTGTCGCTGGACCGCATTTTTGCGCTGGATTATGAGGATGGATCGCTTGATCTTCTGGCGACTGCACCTGTACCGATGGAAGGGGTCGTGTCGGTCAAGGCGCTGGCGCATTGGCTGACAACAGGGTTGCCGCTGGTCCTGATTTCGCCGGTCTTGGGCCTGTTGCTATATCTGCCGCCACAGGCTTATGGTTGGCTGGTTCTGTCGCTTGCGCTTGGCACACCGGCCCTGTCGGTGATCGGCACATTCGGGGCCGCGCTGACTGTGGGGCTGAAGCGCGGGGGCTTGTTGCTGTCGCTGTTGGTGCTGCCGTTGTATATTCCGACGCTGGTTTTCGGGGCTGAAGTGGTGGCGCGCGGCGCGCAGGGGCTGGATGTGGCCACGCCGCTTGCCCTGCTGGCGGGGATCACGGCAGGGGCTGTGGCATTATTGCCCTTTGCATCTGCCCTTGTGATCCGGATAAACCTTCGGTGAACGCCATCTCGGCAGGCTTGAGAGCGGCCCGAACTAAGGATAGGTGAGCGGCATGGCATCGCTTTGGGAATATGCAAACCCGCTGAAATTCATGCGCACTACGGACTGGCTGTTGCCGGTCGTGGCAGTGGCGGCGGTGGTGGTCACAACAATCGGTCTGGTCTGGGGGTTCTTCTTCACGCCTGATGATTTCCGCCAAGGGGCCACTGTCAAGATCGTGTTCATCCATGTGCCCGCCGCGATGATGGCCATCAATGCCTGGGTGATGATGCTGGTGGCGTCGCTCGTCTGGCTGATCCGGCGGCACCATGTCAGTGCATTGGCCGCCAAGGCCGCAGCCCCCATAGGGCTGGTGATGACCCTGATCGGGCTGATCACGGGCGCGGTCTGGGGCCAGCCGATGTGGGGGACATGGTGGGCCTGGGACCCGCGATTGACCAGCTTCCTGATCCTGTTTCTGTTCTATCTGGGATATATCGCGCTGTGGTCGGCGATTGATGATCCCGATACAGGCGCGGACCTTACTGCGGTATTATGTCTTGTCGGTTCGGTCTTTGCGGTTCTGTCGCGTTATGCCGCGCTGTTCTGGAACCAAGGGTTGCATCAGGGTGCGTCCCTGTCGGTTGCACCGGGAACGCGCATGGACTGGGCCTATAAGGCACCGCTTTATATCTGCATGGTCGGGTTCGGCCTGATATTCGTGACGCTTGTTCTGGCGGGTACGCGCACCGAAATCCGCGCGCGCCGGATGAAGGCGCTTGTTGCGCGCGAAAGGATGGCCTGATGCCTGATCTTGGCCGCTACGCATTGGAAGTTTCGCTGGCTTATCTGGCCTCTCTCGGGCTGATCGGGGCGCTGGTGTTGTGGTACTGGCTGCGTGGGCGTTCCGTGCGCCAGCAACTGGACGAGGTTGAAAAACGAAGGACTGGAAATGGGTAAATTCAGACCGCTGATGTTTCTGCCACCGCTGCTTTTTGTGGCGCTGGCGGCGCTGTTCTGGTTCGGCAATATGCGTGATGACCGCGATGCATTGCCATCCGCGCGCGAAGGGCAGCAGGCACCGGGCGTGATGCTGACACAACTGGGTGATCTGGCCTCGTTCGACGATGACACTTTGCGCGACGGAGAGGTCAAGCTGGTCAATTACTGGGCGTCCTGGTGCGCCCCATGCCGGGCAGAGCACCCGTTGCTGGAAGAACTGGCCACGGAACTGCCGGTTTACGGGGTCAATTACCGTGATCAGGCCGACCGCGCGCTGGATTTTCTGGATGAACTGGGCAATCCGTTTGCGGCCAGCGGGCAGGATGCATCGGGGCGCATGGCACTGGATTGGGGCCTTTACGGGGTGCCTGAAACCTATGTCGTGGCCGGTGACGGAACAATTGTTCTGCGCTTCGCCGGGCCTATCACGCGCGAGGTGGTGGCAAACCGCATCCGCCCTGCGATTGAACGGGCGGCTGCGCGATGAGCATTACGTATCAGTCTGAACCCAAGCTGAGTGCAGAGGAATTCCAGAGCGTGCTGGAAACATCGGGGCTGGCCGCGCGCAGACCGTCCGATCCGGCGCGACTGGAGGCCATGTTGCGCGGTGCGCAGGTCATAATTACGGCCCGTGATGGCACACGGCTTGTCGGTGTGGCGCGGTCCATAACCGACTGGGCCTATTGCCTGTATTGTTCGGATCTGTGCGTCGACAGCGCTTATCAGGGCCGGGGGATAGGCAAGGCGCTTCTGGAACGGACTGCGCTGGCCGCACCGGATGTGCGGACATGCCTGCTGCTATCGGCGCCTGCGGCGGTATCATTCTATGACGCTGCGGGTTTCAAGCGCCATGACGGCGCGTTCGTTTTCGCGCAGCGCACGTGATCATTCCCGCACAATAAACGCGATCACTTCGCGTGCGGTGCCTTCGGTCAGCACCAGTTCCCAGCGTCCCGGCTGGGTCATCTGCCCTGCGGCGGACCATGCGCCTGCACTGTCGGTGCCCGCATCAAGCGCGATCGGCTGACCGCCAGCGGGGCGCAGCAGGGCATGCGGGTCTTGTGCGCCGTCATGCGTAAGCGTCAGATCGACCCGATAGCCCCCGTCAATGGCGACTGCGGTTCTGATCTGCGGTTGTATTTCAACGGAATGCAGCAACAACGTCTGATTGGCCCCGACAATGGGTAACGGGTCGCGGACAAGCCATGTGACCGAAGCCATCAGGAAGATGAACCCCAGCACAAATGCCAGAAGGGCCAGGGCAATGACACGTGTCGACATATGTGCATCTCGTTCCGGGGGGTGATGATGTTGCCTAATGTCTAAGGCTGGTGGCGTCAACCGACAGGCAGGCGAAAACAAAAGACCCCGGCGCAATGGCCGGGGTCTGATGATTTTTCGTAGCCCGAAGCGCTGCGTTATGCCGATTTTGCCAGATCGCGCAGCACGTAATGCAGCACGCCGCCATGTTCGACATATTCCTTTTCAATGCCGGTATCGATACGGCATTTCAGGGTGATTTCCTTTTCGGTGCCATCCGCGTAGGTGATGGTGCAGGGCACTTCGGAAAGCGGTTTAAGATCGCCTTCCAGCCCGCTGATCGAAATGGTTTCCTGTCCGGTCAGGCCAAGTGTCTTGCGGTTGTCATCGCCGGTGAATTCAAACGGAATGACCCCCATACCCACAAGGTTGGAACGGTGGATGCGTTCAAAGGACTGCGCAATCACGGCCTTGACGCCCAGCAGGTTTGTGCCCTTGGCCGCCCAGTCCCGGCTTGAACCCGCGCCATATTCCACACCGCCGATCACGACAAGCGGCGTGCCCTGTTCCTGATACGCCATCGAGGCGTCAAAGATCGAGGTCTGCTGTCCGTCCGGACCCTTGGTATAGCCCCCTTCAACCCCGTCCAGGATTTCGTTCTTGATGCGGATATTGGCGAATGTGCCGCGCATCATGATTTCATGGTTGCCCCTGCGCGACCCGTAGGAATTGAATTCGCGCACCGGAACCTGGCGTTCGGTCAGGTATTTGCCAGCGGGTGTTTCGGCCTTGAAGCTGCCTGCAGGGCTGATGTGGTCGGTGGTGATCATGTCGCCCAGCATCGCCAGAATGCGCGCGCCTTTCAGGTTGGAAATGGTGCCGGCTTCGGGCCCCATGTCACGGAAATAGGGCGGGTTCTGGATATAGGTCGAGGATGCGGGCCAGTCATAGGTTTCTGAATCCGGGGTTTCGACCGACTGCCATTTCTCGTCGCCTTTGAAGACATCGGCATATTTCGACATGAAGGCTTCGCGCGTGACGGTTCTTTCGACCAGTTCGGCGACTTCCTTCTGGGTGGGCCAGATATCTTTCAGGTAGACATCCTTGCCGTCAGGCGTTTGCGCGATGGGGTCTTTGGTGATGTCGATATTCATGTCACCGGCCAGCGCATAGGCCACCACCAGCGGCGGGCTGGCCAGATAGTTGGCGCGCACATCAGGGCTGATGCGCCCTTCAAAGTTGCGGTTACCCGACAGAACGGATGTGGCAATCAGGTCGTTTTCGCTGATGGCTTTGGAAATTTCTTCCTGAAGCGGGCCGGAATTGCCGATACAGGTGGTGCAGCCATAGCCCACAAGGTTGAAGCCGATGGCATCCAGATCTTCCTGCAACTCCGCCGCTTCCAGATAGGCGGACACGACCTGAGAGCCGGGCGCGAGCGAGGTTTTCACCCATGGCTTGCGTGTCAGACCCAGCGCGCGCGCCTTGCGTGCCACCAGACCGGCCCCGATCATCACATAGGGGTTCGATGTGTTGGTGCAGGACGTGATGGACGCGATCACCACCGACCCGTCGCGGATCGTGTAATCTTCGCCGTCAACGCTGGCGGTTTTGCGCGGGTCCGCGGGTGCAGTGGGGGCAGGGCCTTCATCCGCCATTTCGGACGCCTGCGAACCGACCGCAGTACCGCGGTATTCGGACACGACATCCAGGAATTTCCGTGCGGCCTGATCCAGGGCAGTGTGATCCTGCGGGCGTTTCGGCCCCGAAATCGCTGGTACAACTGTGGACATATCCAGTTCCAGCGTATCAGTATAGATGGGCGCGTAATCCGCACCGCGCCAGAAGCCGTTTTCCTTGGCATAGGCTTCGACCAGTGCAATGCGGTCCTTGTCGCGGCCGGTCTGTTCCAGATAGCGCAGCGTTTCCTGATCGATCGGGAAGAAACCGCAGGTCGCGCCATATTCGGGGGCCATGTTGGCGATTGTCGCACGGTCGGCCAGTGGCAGATGGTCCAGCCCGTCGCCATAGAATTCGACGAATTTGCCCACCACACCCTTGGCGCGCAGCAGTTGAACGACTTTCAGCACCAGATCGGTTGCAGTGGTGCCCTCTTTCATCGCGCCGGTCAGCTTGAAACCCACCACTTCAGGGATCAGCATCGACACGGGCTGGCCCAGCATTGCGGCTTCTGCTTCGATACCGCCAACGCCCCAGCCCAGCACGGCCAGACCATTGACCATGGTGGTGTGGCTGTCCGTGCCGACCAGCGTGTCGGGATAGGCCACGGTGTCACCATTCTGGTCTTCATCGGTCCAGACAGTCTGGGCCAGATATTCCAGGTTAACCTGATGGCAGATGCCGGTGCCCGGCGGCACAACGCGGAAATTGTTGAACGCCTTCTGTCCCCATTTCAGGAAGGTGTAGCGTTCGATATTGCGTTCATATTCGCGGTCCACATTCATCTGGAACGCACGCGGATTGCCGAATTCGTCAATCATCACACTGTGGTCAATGACCAGATCAACCGGGTTCAGCGGGTTGATTTTCTGTGCGTCCCCGCCCAGTGCCTTGATTCCGTCGCGCATTGCCGCCAGATCAACCACCGCCGGAACGCCGGTGAAATCCTGCATCAGCACGCGGGCCGGACGGTATGCGATTTCGCGCGGGTTGCGGCCACCATTCTTGCCCCAGTCAGAGAAGGCCTTGATGTCGTCCAGCGACACGGTCTTGCCATCCTCGAAGCGCAGCATGTTTTCCAACACGACTTTCAGGCTGGCGGGCAGTTTCGAAAACTCCCCCAGACCTGCGGCTTCAGCAGCAGGAATCGAATAGTAAGCGACGGTCTTTCCGCCTGTGTTCAGGGTTCTGCGTGCTTTTGCACTGTCCTGTCCGACGATAATTGTCATGAGGTGGCCTCCCTTAAGGGGTTGAAGGGTTTTGCTGCGTTAGCATTTGCCCTAACAATGGCTTTCGTTCAAGTGGGAATGCGCATTTTTTGTATACCATTGTGCACAAAAGACGGTTTTTGGGGTGCAATGGGGCATTGTGACCTTCTGGTTGCGGATTTCGCATCCTCTCAAAACCTTGATTGGCGTGCGGCGGCAGACATGGTTAGATCGGACCATCCGATGACACTGGAAGGGAAAGACATGCGATTGGCGCCCGGCCCGAAAGCTGCTGTTTATGCCATGATCGGGATGGTGTTGGGATATGCATCCGTTGCCCAGGCGCAGACCAATCCCGTTGTGGTGGAACTCTATACATCGCAGGGTTGTGCCGCCTGTCCGCCCGCTGATGTGGTCCTGCGGGAACTGGCGGGGCGCGAAGATGTCATCGCGTTGGGCCTGCATGTGGATTACTGGGATTACATCGGTTGGGCCGACAGTTTCGGGCAGGCTGCGTTCAGCCGTCGCCAGCAGGTCTATGCACGCAACAATGGTCGCGCATCTGTCTATACGCCGCAGATGATCATTGGTGGCCGCGATGAAGCGAAGGGATCGGCCTCCATGCGGGTCATGGGGCTTATTCAGGATCAACTGGCGCAGGCCGGGTCTGATTCGCGGGTCACGGTTTCCATCAGCAGCGGGGCTGATCCGCATATACGTATTGAGGCGCGTTCAGATCAGGCGTTGAAGCCTGCCGCCGATATTCAGCTTGTGCGCTATCGCGATACCGCGCAGGTGGAAATCACCGGCGGCGAGAATGAAGGGCGCACGATCACCTATCATAATATTGTCACCGATTGGCAGGTGATCGCGCAATGGGACGGCGTGCGGCCTTTTCAGCGTGAGATTGCACTGGATGAGGCGGGGCCTGTGGTTGTCATCATACAGGAAGGCGGACAGGGGCCGATTCTGGCGGCCGCGCGCGCGCGCTGATGCCAGTCTTCGCTTTTCGCTTTCCGGCCTGAAACGGGTATCGGCGGGGCGGGCCTAGGGGTCCGCCCCGCGCTTTTGCGGTGTGCGGATACCTGCTTCTGCCCCGGAACTGACCGCTTTGCGATTCCTTGAGATATGATCCTGCGCTATACGCGGCTAGGGTAATGCCTGGGCGCGCAAGCGGCTGTCTGCGTAACATCTGTGGTGCGGCCCTCATCCGAATCGCTTTCAATTATCTGCCCTTGGCCATACTGTCTTGCGCAGTTTACAGTATCTGGAGTGTGGCCGAAGTGCGCAGGATTGACCGATATCTTCTGGTTCAGTTGCTGACAGTTTTTGCCTTCTTCTCGCTGGTGCTGATTTCGGTTTACTGGGTCAACCGCGCGGCTCGGCTGTTTGATGCGATTGTCGGTGATGGCCAGAGTTTCTGGGTTTTTCTGGAACTTTCGGCGCTGACTCTGCCCAATGTCATCCGTGTGGTTCTGCCGCTTTCCGCTTTTGCTGCAGCCGTGTATGTGGCCATGCGCATGACGCGCGACAATGAACTGGTTGTGTTGCAGGGGACGGGGCTGTCATATGCGCGCATGTTGCGGTCTGTGGCGATATTCGGGCTGGTGGTCGCGCTGATGCTGGCATTCCTGATGCATGTGCTGATGCCACTGTCGCGGATGCAACTGGCAGAACGCCAGGTCCAGATCGCCGAGAATATTTCCACACGTCTGCTGCGCGCAGGAGAATTCCTGCAACCTGCCGACGGGGTTGTGGTTTTTCTGCGCGAGATCACACCAGAAGGCAAACTTGTCGATGTGTTCCTGTCCGATTCCAGAACCACAGGAACGCGCGTTGAATACAGTGCAAGTTCCGCGCTTCTGGTGCCCGGCGGGCAGGGGCCGGCACTGGTGATGCTGGACGGGGTTGCGCTGATCTATCGTGATGGGCCGGACCGTCTGGGCACATTGAGTTTCGATGAACTCACCTTTGATGTGGGCGGGCTGGTCGGTCCGGCGGGGCGGCGCGCGGATGTACGCGAACTGCCGACGAATCTGCTGCTGTCGCCCGATTCTGATGAAATGGCCGCCCTAGGAATTACCCTGCCCGAAATTCGCTTTGAACTGGCCAGCCGCTTTGCGCAGCCTTTGCTTGCGGTCATGACTTCGATGATCGGGTTTGTGGCTATCTGTCTGGGCCAGTTCAGCCGGCTTGGGGTGTGGCGGCAGGTTCTTGGCGCAATCATTGTGCTGGCATTGGTCCAGCTGGCGGGCAACGCGGCATCGGGATTCGCATTGCGCAATGCCGCGCTGGCATGGCTGGCCTTCGTGCCTGTCGGTCTGGGCGGGGGCGTGGTGGCGGGCATGCTGTGGTGGGCCAGCCGTTCGCGCGGCACAGGGTGGACCGCGCGCGCCCGCGCAGGAGGGGCGGCATGACACTTGATCTGTATCTGATCCGGCGTTTGCTGGCGGCCTTCATCATGGTCCTGGGCGTCTTTGTCGGCATGCTGCTGTTGCTGGACATGGTTGAACAGATGCGTCGCTTCAGCGGCTACTCCGCAGGGATGGGCCGGATTCTGCACCTGTCGGCGTTGAACACCCCAGAGGCGCTTTACGAAATTGCGCCGCTGGTGCTGATGCTGGCTGCGATGTGGGTGGCGCTGGCATGGTCGCGCAGTTCGGAGTTTGTGGTCATCCGCGCGGCGGGGCGGTCGGTCCCGCGACTGATTGTTGTGCCCGCGCTGGCGTTTCTGGTGCTGAGCAGTATTTTCGTCGGTGTCATGAACCCGCTGGTGGCCAGTACGGCACGCGAATATAACCGCGCCCAGGCGCAGTTGCGGGGCGATCCGGGCAGTGCCGTTATCATCAGCGGGCAGGATGTCTGGCTGCGTCAGGCCGATGTGCTGGGCCAGACGGTCATCCACGCGCCGCGCGCTGCAGAAACGGGTACCATCCTTTATGACGCGACCTTTCTGATATTTCATGCCAATGACGGGTTGTCGCTGCGGTTGCGTGCCGCGCGCGCTGAATTGCAGCAAGGGGCGTGGCATTTGCATCAGGTCAAGCAATGGCGCCTGTCCGACATGAACCCCGAACAGGACGCCACCGAAAGCCCGCGCGTAAGCCTGCCCACCGACCTGACACCTGAACAGATAAGGGACAGCTTCGCGCAGGTGCGCACTGTCCCGCTGATGCAGCTACCCGGTTTCATCGCGGCCTTGGAACGGGCGGGATTTGCCGCGCTGGAACACCGCATGCGGCTGAACATGGAATTGGCGCTGCCGGTTCTGATGACCGGGATGATGTTGCTGGCCTTCGGGTTGTGTATTCACCACCCCCGCGCGGGTGGCGCAGGAATTCGGGCATTGATCACGATTCTGGCTGGATTCACCTTGTTCTTTCTGCGTAACTTTGCGCAGGTTTTGGGGGAAACCGGACAGGTGACAGTCATGCTTGCCGCGTGGGGGCCGCCTGTCGCAACATTGCTGCTTGCAGTCGGATTGCTGCTGAATCTGGAGGAAGGCTGATGCCTCGGGCCTGCCCGCAACATCGCCGGGAATTGCGTTCTGTCGCGCGGTCGGGCTGCGCCGCGCTGGTTCTGGCCTGCGCGCTGGCGCTGGCGGCACCACTGCCGGTATCGGCGCAGGTGGATGGGCCGGAACAGGGGTTTGCGACACTGGTTGCCGACCGCCTGTATCTGGATGGTCCGCACCGGCTGATTGCCGAAGGCAATGTCGAAGCGCTGTCGGGTCAGACACGCATGCGCGCCACACGCATCATCTATGACCGCCAGTCCGGCGCATTGCAGATCGAAGGACCGCTGACCCTCAGGGAAGGGGACAGGGTGCTGGTGCTGGCCGATGCTGCGGAAATGCATGACGGGTTCCGGCGCGGCCTGATCCGGTCTGCGCGCGTCATCCTGGATCAGCAGTTGCAGATCGCAGCGCATCAGGTGGAACGTGTCGATGACCGGTTCACCCAGATGAATTCGGTCATCGCATCGGCATGTGAAATCTGTGAGGAAACGCAGACCCCCCTATGGGAGGTGCGCGCCTCTCGGGTGGTGCATGACCAGCAGGAACAGCAGATCTATTTCGAGAATGCGCAGTTCCGCCTGTTTGGTCTGCCGGTCGCATATCTGCCGCGCCTGCGCGTGCCCGATCCGGGGCTTGACCGTGCGACAGGCTGGCTTAGCCCGCGTTTTTCGCTGGATACAGGGCATGGTGTCGGGCTGCGCGCGCCGTATTTCATTGCGATTTCGCATGACAAGGATCTGACGCTGACGCCTTTTCTTGCGTCCAAAGGGTCGCGTGCGCTGGAACTGCGCTACCGGCAGGCATTTGCCACGGGAATGCTGGAACTGG
Organism: Roseinatronobacter alkalisoli; assembly: GCF_028745735.1. Lineage (GTDB taxonomy): Bacteria > Pseudomonadota > Alphaproteobacteria > Rhodobacterales > Rhodobacteraceae > Roseinatronobacter > Roseinatronobacter alkalisoli. Next base: position 172,107 of record NZ_JAQZSM010000006.1, on the reverse strand, counting down.
GCGGGCTGGTCGCGCGCGATTCCATTCGCCCGGGGTCAACGCGGGCCATGGGCTATACCCGTGGGGAATTCGTGCTGGGGCGCGGATATGAGTTGTCCTTCAACCTGATCAAAGTGTCCGACCGCCAGCTTCTGGAAGATTATGATCGTTCTGAAGCGCAACTGGCATCGGATATCACGCTTGAACGTGTGCGCCGGGACGAGCGTATTCGGCTGCAGGCGCTGCAATTCCGGTCGCTGCGGCTGGTGGATAACAACCGCGAATTGCCCAATCAGATCGGGCAGGCCGTGTATGAACGCCGCTTTGACATGCCCGGGCTCGGCGGTGTAGCCGGACTGCGATTCGAGGTTCACAGTCATTCACGCCGCAGACCGTTGGCCGCTGATGTGAAATCCGTTGCACGCTTCAGCGCCGATCTGGACTGGCGGCGCGATGCGATCCTTCCCGCTGGGGTGGTGGGCACGCTGGGTGTCAATCTGGGGGTGGATCACTTCGCCATATCGCCGGGTTCGACAGCTTTCGCGAAATCGACCACCCGCGTTGTTCCGACTGCCATGGCAGAATTGCGCTGGCCATTGGTGCGCGCCACATCTGGGGGGGCGGTCCATGTTGTGGAACCTGTGGCGCAGGTCATCTGGGGGCGGGACCGCGTTGATGCATTGCCGAATGATATCAGCAGCATGCCCGAACTGGACGAAGGCAATCTGTTCAGCCACAGCAGGTTTGCCGCGCGCGACCAGCGCGAAATGGGACTGCGCGCCAATCTGGGGCTAAGCTGGACGCGCCATGACCCCCAGGGCTGGTCCGGCACATTGACCCTTGGCCGCATCTGGCGCAAGACCGACCTTGGCCAGTTTTCACCGCAATCGGCATTGGCGGGGCGGCGGTCGGACTGGTTGCTGGTCAGTTCGCTTGACACTGATCAGGGCCTGACGCTGAGCAATCGCGCGTTGTTCAATTCCGATTTCCGCCTGACGCGCAACGCGCTGGAACTGGACTGGAGCACGCCGGATTATTCGATTTCCACTACATATATGCATATCCGCCCCGATCTTGCGGAAAACCGCCCGGCAAAGGCCGCGGAATGGTCGCTGGACGGATCGCGGGCACTGGACGAATACTGGACGGCCAGCGTAAACTGGCGGTACGACATTGCGCGCAACCGCGCCGCGCGCGTCGGGGCTGGGCTGACGTTTGAGAATGAATGTCTGCGCATGCAAATGGAGGTGGAGCGCCGTTTCGCCTCTGCCATAACAGCGGGGGATACGACCAGCTTCGGGCTGAGCATTGATGTGCTGGGGGTTGGCGGCAACCCGTCACGGGCGCGCAGGGGCTGTTCCGGTGGATAGGGACAGACCGCGCGTCCGTCATCCGGCTGTGTCGGCGGGCAGTATGACAACCTGTCTGCCCGCTGATGACAGCGCATGGATGACAAGGCCGCGCTTGTGATGTATGCCAGCGAATAAGTGACCATGATTTATGCAGACCAACCGAACGGACCTGACCTGATGCGTTTTTTCACTTCTTCCATCGTTTCGCGGCTTGGCATTGTCATGATGCTATGTGTCGGGGCGGGGCTTTACACCGCCACTGCTGCGCAGGCACAGGGAATGTTTGCACCTGCGCGCAAGGTCAATGACAGGATCATCACCAATTATGATGTGTCCCAGCGCATTGCCTTTCTGGAATTGCTGAATGTCGGCGCGGCCGATATGCGCCAGGAAGCGCTGTCGCGCCTGACCGAAGAAGCCGTGCAGATGGACTATGCGCGCCGCAAGGGCCTGCGCGTAACCAGTGACGAAGTGTCCGAAGGCGTGGCCGAATTTGCCGCGCGCGTGGAACTGACCGCGGAAGAAGTGCTTAATGTGCTGGCCCAGGGTGGCGTGGATCTGGACAGCTTCCGGCAATTCGTAAGCGTGGGTCTGTTATGGCGCAAAATCGCGGAGCGCGAGTTTCCGGGGCTGGTTGCCGTTTCGGACAGTGACGTTGCGCGCGCCCGTGATGTTGCCGCCATTCGCGGCACGACACGGGTTCTGATTTCGGAGATATTCCTGCCAAGCGATCCCGAATTCGCCGATGCCGTAGGCCAGATCATGGACATGATCGCCGCCGCGCGCAGTGCGGAGGAATTTTCCGCCATTGCGCGCGAATTCTCGCTTGCCGGGTCACGCGATCAGGGCGGGCGTCTGGACTGGCTGCCGCTGGAAAACCTGCCGGGTAATATTGCAGGCCCGATATCTGCGGCCAGCCCCGGTGAAATTATCGGTCCGTTGGAACTGAGCGGCGCATTTGCCTATTTCCAGCTGCGTTCCCGTGACAGCACGCGCAATATACCTGCTGATCAGATTGAACTGACCTATAAGCGTCTGCTGCTTCCCGGGGGGCGCAGCGAAGCAAATCTTGAACGTGTGGCGCGCATTCGCGCAGAAGTGCGCAGCTGCGCCGAACTGGGTGGTTTTGCCCGCGACCTGAGTGATGACGCCCTGAGCGAGCGCACAGAATTGCAACGCAACATCCCGCAATCCGATGCCGTTGAACTGGCGCGTCTGGACCGGAACGAAGTATCCGCAAACACTGTCGAGGGTAATAATCTGGTGGTGTTGATGCTGTGCGCACGCGAGTTGCAGTTCGATGACCGCCCCGGCACCAACCAGTTGCGCGATATTCTGTTCGATCAATGGATTGGGCGCATGGCGGATGTCAAACTACAGGAACTTGTCGCCGATGCAGAGATTCGCGACTACTGACACCGGACCCACCATTCGTCCGATGCCTGCTGAAGGGCGCGCGCTGATCTGAACCAGATAATACCCGCATGCGGGGGCGTCCTGTCGGGTGAAACTGCAAGGCCGCTTAAATCAGGGGTAGAACGGTTGGGTCATGGACTACGCCGCACCATCTGCGGGCCGCAGCAGGACAGAACTGCGGCGCGTGCGGGTTTTGCTGCGCGCGCCGCGAGTTTCAACACCCGGCACCTGCGGGTTTCACACTGACCGCATCATGTGTGGGGCGCTATTGATCGTCGTCAGAAGATCGCGCGCCGCGTTCGCGGTAGGGGGTGGTGTTGTAATGCGCCCGGTAGCACTTTGAGAAATGCGAAGGTGACGTGAACCCGGACGCAAGCGCCACATTTATCACGCTCATATCGGTTTGCATCAGCAGGTTGCGGGCGCGTTCAAGGCGCAATTCGGTGTAGTAACGCTTCGGGCTGCGGTTCAGATAGCGGCGGAACAGGCGTTCAAGCTGGCGGGTGGACATATCCACATCCTGCGCCAGTTCGGCGGGGCTGATCGGGTCTTCGATATGGCTTTCCATGATTTCGATCACGCGGGCAAGCTTCGGGTGCCGCACGCCAATGCGCGCCGGGATCGACAGACGTTGCGTGTCGCGGTTTGTGCGGATCGAGGAATAGATCAACTGGTCCGCCACGGAATTCGCCAACGGGCTGCCATGCTCGTTGGCGATCATGGTCAGCATCATGTCCAGCGCGGCCATGCCGCCCGCTGATGTCACGCGCGTTCCGTCGATCACAAAAACCGATCTTGTCAGGTCAATCTCGGGGAAATCCTCGGCGAAGCCGGTGTGGTTTTCCCAATGGATGGTCGCGCGCCGGTTATCCAGCAGCCCGGCCTTGGCCAGTGCCCAGCCGCCGGTGCAGATGCCGCCGATCACATTGCCATAGCGGGCACGTTTGCGCAGCCATGCAAGGATTGCCGGGCTGGTTGCCCGATTCGCATCAACTCCACCACAGACGATGACCACCGCTTCCTTGTGCAGATCGTCCATGCCGGTATGCACACTGACCTGTGTTCCGTTGGAACAGGTGACAGGCTGTCCGGTGTCGCTGATCAACTGCCATGTATATAGCGTTTTCCCCGCAACGCGATTTGCAAGGCGCAAGGGTTCAATCGCCGCAGAAAATGCGATCAGCGTGAATCTGTCCAGCAACAGGAAAGCGAAATGGCGCGGCAACGTGGGGTTGGATTGTGCCTGTGCCTGGGGGGTGCTTGTGGCTGCCGGGGCTTGGGTCTTGGGTTTTGCCATCTTTGATGCTGTATGGTCCGGATGAATGTCGATGGACACAATCAGCTTTCATTCGATGTGACAAGTCCAATCGTGTTTGCATACCCGCGCTGGCCTACGTATAGATGCATCTGCGGCGCGACCGCTAACACATCGGATTAAGATAACACCGGAGGGTGCCATGACCAATGGCTGGACGAAATCGACCTGGCGCAACAAGCCCCGGATCCAGATGCCCGATTATCCGGATCAGCAGGTGCTGGCCAATGTTGAATCGCAGTTGTCAAAATATCCGCCGCTGGTATTTGCAGGCGAAGTGCGCGCGCTGAAGCGCAAGCTTGGGGCCGCAGCCCGTGGCGAGGCATTCCTGCTGCAAGGTGGCGACTGCGCCGAAAGTTTTTCCGAATTCACCGCTGACAGTATCCGCGACACATTCAAGGTGTTGTTGCAGATGGCCATCGTGCTGACTTATGGCGCGAAAGTGCCGGTTATCAAGGTTGGCCGGATGGCGGGCCAGTTCGCCAAGCCGCGATCGGCCCCCATGGAAACTGTCGGCGGGGTGGAACTGCCCAGCTATCGCGGCGATATCATCAACGGGTTCGACTTCACCGCCGAAGCGCGGATTCCCGACCCAAACCGCATGTTGCAGGCCTATACACAGGCGGCCGCCAGCCTGAACCTGCTGCGCGCCTTTTCCAAGGGCGGCTATGCCGATATGCACCGCGTCCATAACTGGACGCTGGGATTTGCCAGTGGCGAGAAGGCGGAACGCTACCGCGAAATGACGACCCGCATTTCGGACACGCTGGATTTTCTGACAGCAGCGGGAATCACCTCGGAAACCAACAGGGATCTGGCGGAGGTTGATTTTTTCACCAGCCATGAAGCCTTGCTGCTGGAATATGAAGAAGCGCTGTGCCGCATTGACTCGACATCCGGCATGCCGGTGGCGGGGTCAGGGCATCTGATCTGGATCGGTGACCGCACCCGCCAGCCTGACGGCGCGCATGTCGAATTCTGCACTGGGGTTCAGAACCCGATCGGGTTGAAATGCGGTCCGTCATTGTCCGCAGACGACCTGAAGGCACTGATGGCTAAGCTGAACCCGGACAATGAAGCAGGCCGTCTGACGCTGATCGCGCGATTTGGCGCAGGTGCTGTGGGCGACCATCTACCGCGCCTGATCAAGGCTGTGCAGGAAGAAGGCGCGAATGTGCTTTGGACCTGCGATCCGATGCATGGAAACACGATCAAATCTTCTACCGGATATAAGACCCGCCCGTTTGATTCGGTGTTGCGCGAAGTGCGTGAATTCTTTGCAGTGCATAATGCCGAAGGAACAATCCCGGGTGGCGTGCATTTCGAGATGACAGGCAAGGATGTGACCGAATGCACCGGCGGGTTACGGGCTGTGTCCGACGAAGACCTGTCACAACGCTATCACACCGCATGCGACCCACGGCTGAATGCCAGCCAGTCGTTGGAACTGGCGTTTCTGGTGGCGGAAGAACTTGTTGGCCGACGTGAGAAACTGGCGGCCGCGATGTAGCACGCGGCCCGCGCAACCGGGCTTCCCGCGGCGGCGGGGGCCTTGTTGGGGTGGTCTCCGCATCGACAAACGGATAATGGCGCCGCGGCATATGCCCGGCGCCATTTTTCATGTACCGCACGATCTGTGGCTTGTTCAGGCTTTGCCGCCCTGAATGACGCGCAGAAATGGTGCTGTCGTGGATTGCGGTTCTGGTGTCTGCGCTGGTTCTGGCATGATGACCGGTGCGCCAGGTCAAAACGGCGGGGCGCGCGGCCAATCTCTCCTTGGTGGCCGAAAACGCCCAGAATACGGGTGATATTCCCCTTGGTGTCGCATAGCGGCATCATGGCCAGCATGCCGTCCAGTTGGGGGCGGGCGAAACCTGCTTCGCCCTTCAGCGACAGTGACACGCGCGCGCCACGGCTGACCTGTTCGCAAGCCGTCATGATTTCTTCGCGCGCCGGGCCTGAAAACAGCGTTGTCAGGGGCATTCCGCGCATGTCCAGCCCGGTCAGTTCTTCAATGCGGTGCCCGATGATGCGCAAGCGGGCAACCCGTGGTGTCGCCAGTTCCGCTAGAAAAACATGCGGCAACACATCCGAAAGTGCGCGCGCGTCAATCAGCATCCGGTTCGGGGCCGCGCCGGTTTTCGGCAGCGATGCCCAATACGCGCAAACACGGTCGATGGTCCGGTATCCTGTGCTGTCGGTGTTTGCTGTCGCTGAAAAGGCGGTGGTGTCAGCAGTGGTGAATATGGTTTCGGTCATTGTGATACCTTTCAGCAGATGCAGCGCATGCTTTTGGCGTATGGCGTGGGAAGAACAGACCTTCCGGCTTTCTGCCGTGTTCATATTCTGGCAAGGTCTCTGAATAAGACATGAATAGCGCAAATTTTTCCCAATTTCTGCCACAATTTGAACAAATGGTTAACGCACGCGACGTCTGGGCCGGTTCGTCTGGCTGAACCGGAATATTTGACAAGGAAAATGCGCGATGCATTCAATGACAGGATTTGCCAGCAAATCCACGCTTACGACGATAGACGGAATTGAACTGGAACTGGAATGGGACATCCGTTCCGTGAACGGACGCGGGTTGGATATCCGTATGCGGCTTCCGGATGCTATTGGATTTATTGAGAAAAGCATCAGAACCAGGCTAAGCTCGGTTATTGCGCGGGGCAATGTCAGCGTGACATTGAAAATGCATATCCGCAATGTCGCGAATGTCGGCACGATTGACCACGACGCGCTGGATTCCGTGATGGCGGCCATGACCGCGGTTATGGCAAAGGCACAGGCCGTCGGCGTCAGATTGACTGAACCCTCGGCGCTGGATGTGCTGGGATGGCGCGCGGTATTGTCTGCCGGACAAGATTTCGCCGCAATTGATCTGGCAAAATTGGGCGAGATTGTGGCGCAGGATTTCGACCTGCTTCTGGATTGCTTCAATGCGATGCGGCATCAGGAAGGGCAAACGCTGGTTCAGGTGATCGCGGCGCAACTTGATCAGATCGGGGTGATGACTGTTGCTGCGCGCGCGCTGTTGCCCGAACGCAGGCAGGCCATGGCGGAGCATATGCGCAAAGCCATATTGCAACTGACCGACATGGCGCGGCCAGACAGCCTGCGCGTGGAGCAGGAACTGGCGCTGATCGCGGTCAAGGCCGATGTCACCGAAGAACTGGACAGGCTTGCCGCCCATTGTGATACTGCCCGGGAATTGCTGGAAACCGGCGGTCCGGCCGGGCGTAAGCTGGATTTCCTGACACAGGAATTCAACCGCGAGGCCAATACCCTGTGTTCCAAGGCGCAGCATCTTGGGCTAAGCCGGATTGGACTTGATCTGAAGGCTGTGATCGATCAGATGCGCGAGCAAGTTCAGAATCTGGAGTAGTAACCATGACGCGACGCGGCCTGCTGATCATCCTGTCATCCCCTTCCGGCGCCGGGAAATCAACATTGGCCAAGCGGTTGATGGCATGGGACCCGTCGATCCGGTTTTCGGTGTCGGCAACAACCCGTGCGCCGCGTCCGGGTGAGGTGGACGGGCGTGACTATTATTTCCGCACCCGTGCGGAGTTCACCGCGATGATTGATGCCGGGGAAATGCTGGAACATGCTGAAGTTTTTGGCAATTTCTATGGTTCGCCCAAAGGCCCGGTTGAAAATGCCATCGCGGAAGGGCGCGATACCTTGTTCGACATTGACTGGCAGGGCGGCCAGCAGGTGCGCAACTCGACCCTTGGCAAGGATGTGATCTCGGTTTTTGTGTTGCCGCCATCCATTAATGAGCTGGAATCGCGCCTGCGCGGACGTGCGCAGGACAGCGATGAGGTTATTGCCGGAAGGATGCAGAAATCACGCGATGAAATCAGCCATTGGGCGGAATATGATTATGTGCTGGTCAATGATGATCTGGACCAGACCGAAGCGGCGCTTTGCGGAATTATCCAGGCAGAGCGCCAGCGCCGCGAACGTCAGCCATGGCTGAATGATCTGGTGCGCACCCTGAATGCCGAATTCGAGGCCCGAAAAGCCTGATTGCGGTAATTTCCGTCCCTTTTGTTTACCTTTGGTTATGACCTGCGCGCTAGTATCAACACACACACCGCCAAAACGGGGGCGCGAATGTTGTTTCTTTCTATGCTGCTGGCCATTATCACCGGGTTGTTTGCGGCGGCATTGGTTTTCGCATCGGGATATGGCCTGATCTGGGCCTTCCTTGCTTATAGCCTGTTCGGGGCCGCGGGTTTTGTTCTGGCCGGGCTTGGTATGGGTGCGCGGGGGCATGGAGTCGCCTGAGCGGATGAATCTGTCGCGGGCGGCTTTGCTTTGCTGGCCTGCCTGTTGCATATTGCCGCAAAGCAACCAGCAGGGCAGGCCATCATGCAACACGATACTACGACCCGCAAAGCGCAGGCGCGCAATCTGGCCGCGATCCGACGCAATGCAGCGTTTCTGGATATTCAGGCCGCGCAGCAGGTGGCCGCAGCATCCCGCAGTTTCAGCGATTATCTGGCAGACATTTTTGGTGATCGGCTGGCGGATGTGACGCTGGCTGGATACATGCCGATGCGGTCAGAAATAAGCCCGCTTGATATAATGGCAAACCACCCCGGACCAGTTGGTGTGCCGGTCATTTTGCGCGCGGGCACGCCACTGGAATTCCACCGCTGGACACCGCAGACCACGATGATTGAAGGGGCGTTCAAGGCCTTGATCCCGGCCAACGCGGATCCAGTCATTCCGCAAGCGCTGATCGTGCCTATGCTTGCCTTTGACAGGCGCGGGTATCGGTTGGGCTATGGGGGCGGGTTTTATGACCGGACGCTGGAAAAATTGCGCAGCGCCGGTCCCGTTCTGGCGGTCGGGCTGGCATTCGACGCCCAGATTTGTGACGATCTTCCGACTGAAGCCACGGACCAGCAGCTTGATGCGATCATTACCGGCAGCGGCGTCATCTGGACCAGAGGGTGATCATGCCGAATGAAAATGCAGGGCGGGGCTGAACCGTCAGGAATGCGCGCCAACAGCTTTTTCAGCGCATGATGCGCTTCGCAACTGTCATGAAGGATGTGCAGATATTCAAGGCACGCCCAACCGGCATATCGGGTTATTCGGCACCGATTCTGCGCTCAAACCCTTGTTCGTCCTCGTCCAGTTCGACAGGGGAAACGGGCGTCAGCGGAAATTCCTCTTCCGGCAGCCCCTCTCGGGACAGCAGCACAGCGACCGGGCGCGCGGCTGGTATATGGGAACACACGATCATCACAGCGACCATGAACGGTACTGCCAGGAACATGCCGGGAATACCCCAGACCGCCCCCCAGAATGCCAGCGAAATTATGATCCCGAAAGATGACAGGCGCAGCGTTTTCCCCATCAGCATGGGATCAATCACATTGCCCAGAAGAAATTGCGCCATGCCCGCCAACACGAAAATCAGCACTGCTGTCGAGGGTTCGGTAACCTGAATATACGCCACTAGCGTGACAACCAGCGTCGCGATGATGGACCCGACCGACGGAATGAAATTCAGCACGAAGGTCAACAGCCCCATGGCCGCCGCAAATTCGAGACCAAAGACCTTCATTATCATGAACACCACTGTCCCGGTGACGCTGCTGATCAATGTCTTGACCAGTAGGTAACGGTTAACCCGCCGGATGATTGACCCGATAATCGCATTTACACGCCGCGCCTGTGACTTGTCGGTCATCAGATTCTCAAGTTTCGTGTCAAACCAGACGCGCTCTGCGAACATGAAACCGACAAACAGGATAATCAGCACAGACTGGCTGAGGATGGTGCCGGCTTGCCCCGCAGCGGACCGCAGATAGCCGGAAATTTCAATGCTGCGCATGGTTTGCAGAACCGATTCTTCCACGTCCTCGCCCATCCAGGAAAACATCTGTGCGATCGCGCTTTGCGCATCATCGGCATAGGACAGCGTGGTGGTCAGCACTGTGTTGATCTGGGAAATCACCAGTCCAGCCAGCGTCAGCAACCCCGATGCAATAAGAAACACTGCCGCAACAGAGGCCAGCCAGTTCGTGATTCTGAAACTGCCAAATCGCAACCGCGAGATGGAATTGATCGCATCGGATGTCAGCGAAAACAAGATGATCGCGATTGCCAGAGCGATCAGGATGAATTTTGCCTGCACCAGCAGAAACAGAATCACCGCGAACGCGATAATGCCCATCAACCATGTTTGCAGCCTGAACTTTTCACCAAAGGTCAGGCGGTTTATGGTCGAAAGGCGCGGTGGTTCCGGTTGGTCTGACATCTGATTCCGAATGCCTGCATGAATGGCCGCCATATGCGATCTGGCCGAAGTATGGGCATGAATTCCAGAGGGCACAACCCCGCATCCCCGCGACCGGGTATCAACGGATGGGGTGTTTACGGATTTGCGCGCAGGATATAGGCAGCAATCGCATCCAGTTCGGATTTCTCCAGTTGCTGAAGGCTGGCAACGACATCTGCCATGGACCCGCCCACAACATCAAATGACGGGGTGAACCCGCTTTCCAGATATGCGCTGATGTCGAAATGTGTCCAGTCGAAATCCGGCCCGGCAATTGCCGGAATGCGCCCCTGACCCGAAGGGTTTGGCGCGCCCTGCAACCATTGGTTGGTGTCCAATGCGCCAAGGGCGTTGCGCGGAGTGTGGCATTCGGCGCAATGAGCCAGCGCTTCGGACAGGTAGCGCCCGCGCGTTTCCGCCTCATTCAGGTCGCCGGTGACGGTCCAGCCGTCATCCAGATACAGCGCCTTCCACAGGCCCAGACTGCGCCGGATGCTGAACGGAAAGGCCAGATCATGCCGCTGCGAGGGCGTTGCATCTGCGGGCAGGGTCATCATGAATGCATATAAATCCGCGATATCCTGCGGATCGGCCTTGATATAGGCGGTATAGGGAAAGGCGGGGTAGTAATGCTGCCCTTCGGGCGAAACACCGGCCATCACGGCATTCATGAAATCGTCCTGCGACCATTCACCTATGCCATGGGTGGGGTCGGGGCTGATATTGGGGGCGTAGAATGTGCCGAAATCGGACTGAAACGCCCGCCCGCCTGCCAGAACCCTTGGGTCGGCCTCCGTTCCTGGTTCCTTATGACATGATGCGCAGCCTGCGGCCAGAAACACGGCCTCTCCGTCTTGCGCATTGCCGGACAGTCCCGCGATACGGGCGGCAGATACCGGCGCGGGGGCGCTGACCCACCAAAGCGCTGCGGCAGTGGCGGCGCCAATCACGCCGGTCACGGTCAGTATCTTCAGGCCGGGCTTTCGGCTGCGCGAAAGGGCGTCTGGTCTGGTCATATCGATACACCATATGCAGGGTGTCCCGCGCGACGCAGCCGCACGGGCGTTCCGGTTCCGTCAGGGTGTGCTAACCGGCTTCGGCGCGATAGGTCTGATGACAGGCTTGGCATGCCGCGCCAAGCGCGCCCACAGCGGGACGCAATGCATCCAGACCGTCACCTGCGACTGCCTGTGCGCCTTCAGCTGCATCCTGAAGACCGGCAAACTTTACCATGAAATCATCAAGGTTTTCCCAGATCGCAGGCAGGGCACGGGTACCTTCCACGCTTTCCGCATCTGTTCCTTCCGGCCACAGGCGACTCTGGTTATGGCGGGTGACGTGGAACAGGTTATCGGCCGCAGTCTGGGCCAGTTCCGCATCATAATCAACGCGCCCCTGGGCCATGCCACCCAATAGTGCGAAATTATGCACGAAAAGGTTGAACTGACCCTGCCGCTGCTGGATTTCGGGATTTTCCTGCGCCAGAGCTGGCAAGGAAAAAACGGTACAAATCAGGCTGGCGCCTATGAATAAGCGTGGCTTCATGAATATCCCTCGTGTTGACAATTAATGCTGAACCCATCCTATGGCACGGTTCGGGAAGATCAACACACGGGCACGTGATCGCACGCTCAGGTGAAGCGCACTTTGCCGATATAGGGCAGGTTGCGGTTTCGCTGGGCATAATCAATGCCATAGCCGACAACAAATTCGTCCGGAATTTCGAACCCTGTCCATCTTGCGCGAATATCCGCTTCGCGCCGCGACGGTTTGTCCAGCAGCGCGCAGACTTCCAGCCGCGCGGGACTGCGGGCCAGCAACATCTGCAATACATGGCTCAGCGTGTAGCCGGTATCGACGATATCCTCGACAACCAGAACATCGCGCCCCGCGATCTTGCCGCTCAGATCTTTCAGAATCCGGACCTCGCGCGATGATTGTGTGGAACTGCCATAGCTGGAGGCTTCCAGAAAATCGACTTCCACTGGCAGGTCGATTTCGCGCACCAGATCGGCGATGAACACGAATGATCCGCGCAGCAACCCCACCACCACCAGTTTTTCGGTTCCCGCAAAGTCGCGGCTGATTTCCTTCGCCAGTTCTTCGACCCGTGCCGCGATTTGCTTGGCGCTGATCATCTGATCGATGACATAGGGTTTTTGCGTCATTTCGGCCTCTTGATTTTCCGGGCTGACTTTAGGACATGTGCACAACACAGAAAAGAGCGAACACATGCCCCAGCACCATGAACACCGCCACATGCCCTATACGGCGCAGCAGATATTCGATCTTGTGGCAGATGTGGCGCGTTATCCGGAATTTCTGCCCTGGACCGCAGCGGCCCGCATCCGGTCGCGTAAACCCATCGACGGCGGCGAAGAACTGGAGGCCGATCTGGTGATTTCCTTCAAGGTGTTCCGGGAACGATTCGCCAGCAGGGTCAAACTGTTCCCCGGAAAGGGCGAGATTGACACGGCCTATATTGATGGCCCGTTCAAACATATGCAGTCACGCTGGCAGGTGCGCGACAACCCGGCGGGCGGTTGCGTGGTGGATTTTCATGTCGATTTCGAATTCCGCAATCCGGTTCTGCAAAAGCTGATCGGCGTTGTTTTCGATCAGGCCATGCACCGTATCGTTGGCGCATTCGAAGCCCGCGCCAAAGCACTTTACGGCTGAGGGCGCGGCGCTTTTTCCAGCGCATCCAGCAGCATTGCCAGCGCATGGGCAACAGTGGCCTGCCGGACATGCGCGCGGCCCAGTGGCCCGAATTCGACTGTTTCTGTCCGCACGCCCTGCGCATCCGCCAGCCCGAAACAGACCCGCCCTTCGGGTTTGTACTCTGACCCGCCGGGGCCTGCGATGCCTGTGACCGCCACCGCCATTCCGGCATCCGAATGTGCCAGTGCGCCCCTCGCCATTTCCGCCGCCACCTGTTCGGACACCGCCCCGAATGTGTCCAGTGTCACGGCCTGAACCCCCAGCATTTGTTGCTTGGCCGCGTTGGAATAGGTGACAAACCCGCGATCCACGACATCCGATGACCCTGCGATGTCGGTCAGCGCGGCGATGATCATGCCGCCCGTGCAGCTTTCGGCAGTGGCAATCCTCACCTTGCGTGCGCGTGCGGCGTTCAGCACATGCTGCGCGCTGCTCATGCCATGAATACCCCATGCGCCAGCGCAGCCAGCACGATGACCACCAGCGCGGCGAATACGCCCGCGATCATGTCATCCAGCATCACCCCCAGCGGTGTGTGCATGCGGTCCGCCCAGCCCACAGGGCCGGGTTTCAGGATATCAAATGCGCGGAAGGCCACAAAGGCAACAATCCAACCTGGCCAGAGAGCGCTGATCGCCACCCCCTGCATCATCGCGCCCAGCGACACTGGCCACAGGGCCAGCCACATGCCTGCCACTTCATCGATCACAATCTCCGACGGGTCCGGGTCGTCCATGCCGCGTGTTTCCACGATGGTCACCCACCAGCCCAGAAAAAACACCAGCGCAGTGGCCAGCGCCAGCAGCCAGAATCCGCCAATGACATGCAGGCCCCAGGCCACCGGCAGTGCCGCCAATGTGCCCCATGTTCCGGGCGCGGGCCGCAACAGCCCCGCCCCGAAAAACACTGCGATCAGCCGTGTCATGCGCATGTTATTATCCTTTTCATCTTACCCCGAATACGCGCAGGGGGTGAATGGGCCGCAGGCCCGGAAGGGGGCAGAATGCCCCCTCAATCCGCCATCAGGCAGGCTGTTGCAAGGGCGGCAATCCCCTCTTCACGCCCGGTGAATCCCAGTTTTTCCGATGTGGTTGCCTTCACGCTGACGCGCGCGACATCAATACCCATGATATCAGCCAGCGCCTGACGCATGCGTTGCGTGTGGGGTCCGATCTTCGGGTATTCGCAAATCAGCGTCACATCGCAATTGCCGATCCTGAATCCGCGTTCCTGTGCCAGTTCCACGGCGTGGCGCAGGAAAATATGGCTGGCAGCACCTTTCCATTGGGGGTCACTGGGCGGAAAATGCTGTCCGATATCGCCTGCGCCAAGCGCACCATAGATGGCGTCCGTCAAGGCATGCATGCCGACATCGGCGTCCGAATGGCCCTGCAACCCGCGATCATGCGCCACCAGCACACCACAAAGCCAGCAGCCATCCCCCACCCCGAAGCGGTGCACGTCAAACCCGTTTCCCAGCCTGATATCCATGCGGTGTCCTGTCCTTTCACGTAATATGCGGGCCGCGCGGGTAAAATCCGCCGGATATGTCAGTTTCAGGTTATCCTCGCAGCCTTTGGTAATGGTGACATCATGGCCTGCCAGCCGCGCGATTTCCACATCATCGGCGGCGTCACCATCATGGTTGTGATGCGCTGCATGAACTAACCCGAAATCAAACCCTTGTGGGGTCTGCGCCCGGTACAGGCTCGCGCGGGGGACAAACCCGCTGACTGCCCCGTCCGTGCCCTGCCATAGTGCATCAGTGACCGGCAAGGCCGGTGCGGCAGCACCTGCGGTTTCCAGCGCGGCAAGAACATCATGGATGATCTTGGCGGAAACGAACGGCCGCGCGCCGTCATGAATCAGCACCTTCGCGGGTGGGTCCGGTGCCAGCGCATCCAGCGCGGCGCGCACTGACGCGCTGCGCGTTGTCCCGCCCGCAACAAGCTGAACATGCGACAGGTCCAGCGCCTGCGCGCGCGCAAAATCATCGGGATGTAGCACCAGAACCAGCCGTGACAGGCCCGCATCGCGCAGCGCGTCCAGCGTATGTGCCAGAACCGGGCGATTGCCCAGTATCTGCCATTGCTTGGGGGCTGCGCCGCCTGCGCGGGTGCCGCGTCCGGCCGCGACGATAATAGCTGCGATGTTGCGCATCGTTTTCCGCCTGTTGTTGGTGTTCGTGCTATAAGCGCAAGCAGGGGGTGCTGACAATCCGCGCGTTGGATGACACGGATTGCCTAAAATTCGGGCAATCGATGAAATTCGCGTCACGAATACGTGCTGTTGATTTGCGCTGTTTCATCCAATGGGTGTAAAGCGGCAGAAGAAGTTTAGGACAGCGCATGAAATCAGTCTTCATATCGGACCGGATCACGCTACAGGCCGCAGCAGGCGGGGCAGAAATCACGCCCCCGGTGCTGCTGGCACCTTTGGCGGGAATCACGGATCTGCCGTTTCGCCGCGTGGTGGCACGGTTCGGCGCGGGGCTTGTCGTGTCGGAAATGGTTGCAAGTCAGGAAATGGTGCAGGCCAAACCGTCGGCGCGTGCCCGCGCGCGCAGTGAACTGGGATTGGGCGAAGCGCGGACTGCGGTTCAGATCGCGGGGCGGGATGCACATTGGATGGCGCAGGCGGCGCGCATGGTGGCGGATGGCGGCGCTGAAGTAATCGACATCAATATGGGTTGTCCTGCCAAGAAAGTTGTGGGCGGCATGTCCGGCTCGGCGCTGATGCGCGAACCTGATCATGCGCTGCGTTTGATTGAAGCGGTGGTCGGCGCGGTATCGGTTCCGGTGACGCTGAAAACCCGTCTGGGCTGGGATGATGATTGCCTGAATGCCGCGCAACTGGTGCAGCGTGCCGCCGCTGCGGGGGTGCGCATGGTCACGATTCATGGGCGCACGCGCTGTCAGTTCTACAAGGGACAGGCGGATTGGCGCGCGATTGGCGATGTCGTGCGCGCCACACATATTCCGGTTATCGCCAATGGCGACATCATCTGCGCGGATACGGCTCGCACGGCATTGGCGCAATCGGGCGCGGCGGGTGTCATGGTCGGGCGCGGCGCGCAAGGCCAGCCCTGGGTTCTGGCGCAGATCGCAGCGGATCTGTTCGGCCAGCCCCAGCCGGATATTCCCACTGGTTCCGCGCTGGTTGATCTGGTTGCGGGGCATTACGAAGATATGCTGGCATTCTACGGCGCCGCCCTTGGCATGAAGGTCGCGCGCAAGCATCTGGGCTGGTACGCGCAGCAGGCGGGCGGGTGTCCGCAGTTGCGCCGCCGGGTCCAGACGGCAACGGATCCCGCTGTGGTTCTGGGCCTGTTGCCGGATGCGTTGGAACCGCTGCCGGAAATGGGGCAGGCCGCATGACACCGCCAGTCACAGGGGCCATATGGTCGGCACTTCCCTTGCCCGCGTTGATGGTCGGGTATGTAAAGGGGCAGGAAACGATCGTTGATTGCAACCCGTCTGCTGAACAGTTTCTTGGTCTGTCGCGGCGCGGGGTTCTGGACCGGGCGGTGGCGCAGCTAATCCAGATGGATGTGTCGCTGGACACAGCATTGGAACGGTGCCGGGCAAATCGCGCGCCGGTATTCATCAATGATGTGCATCTGACCATCGGCACCCGTACCCCGGTGCAGTGTTCGCTACAGCTTGCGCTGATCGGCGACAGACCGGATCTGGTTCTGGTGCTGATCAATCCGCGCGAAATTGCGGGCAAGCTGGGGCAGGCCGAAGGCATCCGCCAGTCCGCGCGTTCGGTCATCGGCATGTCGCAGATGCTGGCGCATGAAATCAAGAACCCCTTGGCCGGAATCGCAGGCGCGGCGCAGCTGTTGTCCATGAACCTGCGCCCCGAAGACCGCGAACTGACCGACCTGATTGTCGAAGAAACCCAGCGCATTGTGAAATTGCTTAATCAGGTCGAACAATTCGGCAACCAACGCCCGCCTGATTGCGGGCCTGTGAACATCCATGACGTTCTGGAACGCGCGCGCCGGTCGGCCGCAGTGGGGTTTGCGGCGCATATGCGTATTACCGACAGTTATGACCCGTCCCTGCCACCGGTCTGGGCGGACCCTGACCAGTTGTTGCAGGTTTTCCTGAACCTGCTGAAGAATGCAGCACAGGCCCAGCCGCAGGGCGGGCGCATCCGGATCAAGACCTATTTCGAACAATCGCTGCGCGTGCGCGGCGGCCATGGCGAGGAAGTGGCCCTTCCCATCCATATCGAGATCATAGACGACGGGCCGGGCCTGCCTGATGACATTGCCGATGACATTTTCGACCCTTTCGTATCCGGGCGCGAGAATGGCACTGGTCTGGGGCTTGCCTTGGTGTCCAAGATCATTTCGGCGCATACCGGCTGGATCAGTGTGGATAGCAAGCCCGGACGCACCGTCTTTCGAATTTCACTACCGCGTGCGCCGCACGCGTCAATCCTAACGGAGGTGTCCTGATGGACGGAACTGTCCTTGTTGCTGATGATGACCGAACAATCCGAACGGTTCTGACACAGGCGTTGACGCGCGCGGGCTGCAAGGTTCATGCGACCTCCAGCCTGACAACGCTTCTGCGCTGGGTCGAAGAGGGGCGTGGTGATCTGGTCATCACGGATGTGATGATGCCTGATGGCAACGGGATCGAGATGATCCCGAAAATCAGTCAGGAACGCCCTGACCTGCCGGTTATCGTGATTTCGGCGCAAAACACCATCATGACCGCCATTCAGGCGAATGAAGTGGACGCACATGATTACCTGCCCAAACCCTTTGACCTGCCGGAATTGCTGAAACGCGCCGGGGCCGCGATGAAGAATCGCAAGCTGATGTCATCAACCGAAGTGGTCAATCGTCCGGCCGCCGCAACCCCGCGCGGCGATGTCCTGAGCATGGAAGGGCTGCCGCTTGTCGGGCGCACGCCAGTCATGCAGGAATTGTACCGCCTGATTGCGCGGGTCATTAATTCGGCGATGCCGGTACTGATTACCGGTGAATCAGGGACGGGAAAATCCCTGATCGCGCGCACGTTGCATGACTTGTCCGACCGGCGCGGCCAGCCGTTCATCAGCGCCACATCCGAAGATTTCCGTTCGCCCGACGGGGCGCAGACATTGCTGTCACGGGTGCGCGGCGGAACATTGCTGTTTGATGAACTGGGCAGCTATGACGACGAAGCGCAACTGCGCGCCGCGCGCGTGCTGGATATGGTGCAGGATGACGGACCGCGCATCATGGCAACGGCCCAGTCGAACCTTGCCAAGGCGTTGGCTGAAGGCAAGCTGCGCGAAGACCTGTATTACCGTCTGGGTGGGGTCACGCTGAATGTACCTGCCTTGCGCGAACGCATCGATGATCTGGAATCCTTGGCGCAGCATTTCCTGGGGCAGGCCGCAGATGACGGGGCCATCCAGCGCAAACTGTCACCAGAGGCGCTGGACCTGGTGCGCGCCTATTCCTGGCCCGGCAATGTGCGGCAGCTGCAGAACACCCTGCGTCGGCTGACGCTGACCGGGGTGGATTCCGTCATTTCGCGTGCAGAAATGGAATCAGCGTTGAAAAGCCAGCCCAGTGCGGCCGCCATCGGCGCGAATTTCAGCGGTGAAACCCTGTCGGAAGCTGTGGCGCGGCACCTTCGGCGTTATTTCGACCTGCATGGGCAGGATCTGCCACCACCTGGGTTGCATGCCCGCATTCTGCGCGAAATTGAAACACCCCTGATTGAGATTTCGCTGGATGCAACCGGGGGCAATCAGGCCCGTTGTGCGGACTTGCTGGGGATCAATCGCAATACATTGCGTAAAAAGATCACTGAACTGGAAATCGAGGTGTCGCGCAGGCGCAAGCTGGCCTGAACAGCACAGCGTCAAAGGGTTGCACAGGCATTCTGCCTGTTGCGGATGTTTGATGTAGAATTACCACAGTGCATGTGGCATTCTGGCCGCAACAGCGATAGGCTGAAAAACGGGTTGTACCAAAAGCGACCTGAATGGCGGTGGTAGGGTGTCTTGTCAGAACTAAGTCTGAAGCGCAAAGCAGGGCTGGGGCGGCGCATCTCCCCTGTATGGGAACAGCGGTTTTCCGGGGCGGCACCAGTTTTGCTGATCCTGCTTGGCCCCGCTTTGGTATTACTGACGCTGCTGGCACTTGGCCCGCTTAGCGAAACTGTCGAATCGCGCGGGCTGTTTCTGATTCTGCTGGCGGATCTGGTCTATATCCTGATCGCGGCTGGCCTTGTTGCTGTGCGCGTAGCGCGACTGGTGGCCGCGCGCCGGTCAGATTCCGCCGGGTCAAAACTACATCTGCGCCTGTCTACGTTATTTGCCACCATCGCCCTGGTACCGACAATCACAGTGGCGGTTTTTGCCGCGCTGACCGTGAATGTCGGTCTGGAAGGGTGGTTTTCTGACCGCGTGCAGCGGGTCGTTGGCGCATCGCTTGCGGCTGCGGAAGCCTATCAGTTCGAACAGGAACGCGATCTGCGTGTTGATACCCGCGAACTGGCCGAATACCTGGAAACCGCACGTCGCCTGTTCCCCTTCATGGACGAAGGTGATCTGCGCAATCTTCTGTCAGAGGGGCAGGCGGGTATCCAGCGCGGTTTGCGCGTGGCTTTTGTCGTGGATGGCACGGGCGAATTACGCTCGCGCGGCGAGCGGTCATACAGGTTCAACTTTACCCCGCCGGATTCAGACGCGATCAGTGCGGCACATGATCAGATAGTTGTGATTAAAGATTGGCAAAATAACGAGTTCCGCGCGATTGTTGCATTGCAGAATTATGTTGACCGCTATCTGTATGTCGCCCGCGAAGTGGATGGGGAAATCCTGTCCCTTCTGGATGAAACGCGCGAAACTGTGGCGTTGTATCAACAGCTGGAACAGGAACGCGGGCAGTTATTGTTCCAGTTTGCAGCGCTTTACCTGGGCTTTGCGCTGATCCTTATTCTGGCGGCGGTATGGTTGGGCCTGTCATTCGCTGAACGTCTGGCACGCCCTGTCGGGCGGCTGGCCGAAGCGGCGCAACGCGTGGGTGCGGGTGATTTTGACGTGCAGGTCAAACTGGCGCGCGGCGATGATGAAATTACCCTGCTGGGGCGGGTGTTCAACCAGATGACAACGCAGTTGAAAGGCCAGCATGAAACACTGGTGGAAAACAACCGCCAGATCGAAGCGCGCAGGCGGCTGTTTGATTCCGTTCTCGGGTCAGTGACCGCAGGCGTTATCGGGCTGGATGCGCAGGGGCGGCTGGAATTCATCAACAAGGCCGGGCAGACCCTGATAGAGTTGGATGCCGACGCGGCGCATGATCGTGTCCTTGTTGATGTAGTGCCTGAATTCGCCCCGTTGCTGGCGCGTTTGCAAAACGGTCAGGTTGCGCTGGGCCGCGTGCAGGAAGAATTGCGGCTGTCGCGCTCGGGCCGGCTGGAAACATTGCTGGTGCGGGTTGCCGAACGGCGGCGCAGCGACGGGCATCTGGAAGGCTATGTTGTGGCATTTGACGATGTCAGCGATCTGGTAAGCGCGCAGCGCATGGCCGCATGGGGGGATGTGGCAAGGCGGATTGCGCATGAAATCAAGAACCCGCTTACGCCCATCCAGCTTTCATCTGAACGTATTGACCGCAAATTCTCGCGTAAGCTGAACGCCGAGGATGCCGAAAGCCTGTCGCAACTGACATCGGTGATTGTGCGCCAGACCAATGACCTGCGCCGGATCGTGGATGAATTTTCGCGTTTCGCACGTATGCCGGAACCCGACCGCCGCGCGCATGATCTGGTGGCAATTCTGCGCGATTGCGTGTTGTTGCAGGAAAACGGTCAGCCGGATGTGCGTTTCGTCACTGACCTGCCCGATGCCCCGCTGGTGGTCGAGGTGGATGACACCATGATGGCACAGGCGCTGACAAACCTGATCAAGAATGCCGGTGAAGCAACCCAGTCCCGGCGCGAAGCCCACCCATCGGACGGGTATGTGCCGGAAATCCGCATCACCCTAGCAACCAGTGACAGTGGCCTGCAGGTCACGATTTCTGACAACGGTATCGGCCTGCCCGAAGACCGTGCGCGGCTGTTCGAACCCTATGTGACCACCCGCGCCGAAGGCACCGGCCTTGGGCTGTCGATCGTGCGCAAGATCATCGAAGAACATGGCGGCGCTTTGCGGCTGGAAGATGCGCCGGTGTTTGACGGCTGCAGTCACCGGGGCGCAATGGCTGTCATCACCTTGCCGTTATTGTCATCGGCGGGGCAGGAAATTATCAGTAGTGACACAGAAAACAAGGAATTGAGGGCATGAGTGACATCCTGATTGTCGATGACGAACGCGACATCCGCGAATTGATATCGGACATTCTGAAGGATGAAGGCTATGTTACGCGCCTGGCCGCGAATTCGGATCAGGCCATGGCCGAAGTCAACGCAAAAGCGCCTGCGCTGATCATTCTGGACATCTGGCTGAAGGACAGCAAGATGGACGGGATCGACATTCTGATGAAGGTCAAACGCTCCAATCCTGATATTCCCATCGTCATTATTTCCGGCCATGGCAATGTCGAGATTGCCGTCGCGGCCATCAAGCAGGGCGCCTATGATTTCATTGAAAAGCCGTTCAACATCGACAAGCTGATGGTGGTCATCAACCGCGCTATGGAGGCATCGCGGCTGCGGCGCGAAAATCAGGATCTGCGCAGGCGTGACAATCATTCATCGGAACTGATCGGCGAAAGTCATGCGTTCCGCAACCTGTGCGCACAACTGGAAAAAGTGACCCATTCCAACGCGCGGATTATGTTTACCGGCCCTGCGGGCAGTGGCAAGGAAGCTGCGGCGCGCTTTGTTCATGAAAACTCTGACCGGGCGTCGCGTCCTTTTGTGTGCGTGTCCTCTGCGGCTATTGAACCGGAGCGCATGGAAGAAGTGTTGTTCGGCCGCGAAAGCGCGGATCGCGGCGTGGAACCCGGCTTGCTGGAACAGGCCCATGGCGGCGTGGTGTTTTTTGACGAAGTGGCCGATATGCCGCTTGGTACCCAGTCCAAGATACTGCGCGTGCTGGTTGACCAGCAATTCATGCGTCTGGGCGGTGCCGACAAGGTGCGCGTCGATATGCGCGTGATGAGTGCGACCACCCATGACCTTGCTGCGCTGATCCGCGAAGGGCTGTTCCGTCAGGAATTGCTGGACCGGCTGAGCGTGGTGCCGGTGCGCGTTCCCGGCCTTGATGAACGCCGCGAGGATATTCCGTTGCTGGCCAGCTATTTCATCGACATGCTGCACAAATCGCAGGGGCTGCCCCGGCGTATCCTGCAGGATGCCGCGCAGGCGCATTTGCAGACCATGCACTGGCCCGGCAATATCCGGCAATTGCGCAATGTCGTCGAACGGGCGCTGATCCTTGGCGATGCGTCTGCGCCCATCGGTCTGGCAGATCTGCAAAATGACACGCACGCCCCGTCGGCGGGTTCCGATGATACCGCGAAAATCATCCTGTCGGGTGCGTTGACGACATTGCCGTTGCGGGATGCCCGTGAATTGTTCGAACGCGAATATCTGCTGTCCCAGATTCACCGTTTTGGCGGCAACATCAGCCGCACCGCAAGTTTCGTGGGGATGGAACGATCCGCGCTGCACCGCAAGCTGAAATCGCTGGGCGTCAGCACGGCGAAAAACGCGGGCTAGGTGGGGCGTGCCCATCCATTGTGGGCACGTCAACTTCGCTTGCATGCGGGCATCAAGGCTGACAGAAGACGCGGAAGCCGCCCATCTGGCGCGGTTGCATCGATAAAGGAGCGCGCGCGCCATGAAAGTGATCGTATGTGGTGCCGGTCAGGTTGGCTGGCAGATTGCCCGCCACCTTTCGCGTGAAAACAACGACGTTACCATCGTTGACAACAATCCCGCCCTTGTTCAGCGCGCCACCGACACGCTGGATGTGCAGGGGGTGCTCGGGTTCGCCAGCCATCCCGATGTTCTGGATAAGGCCGGTGCGGCGGATGCGGATATGGTGATTGCCGCGACCTATTCGGATGAGGTCAACATGGTCACCTGTCAGGTGTCGCATTCGGTGTTTGGTGTCACCCGCAAAATTGCGCGTCTGCGTCAGCAAACCTATCTGGAACGCCAGTATGCAGGGCTGTTCCGGCGTGAACATATGCCCATTGATGTCATAATCAGCCCTGAACGCGAAGTGTCGCTTGCTGCGCTGAAGCGGGTTGCCTATCCCGGTGCCTTCGATGTGCATGAATATTTCGATGGCAAGGCGCTGTTGGTAGGAATGACCTTGCAGGCGGAATGTTCGGTGCTGAACACGCCGCTGCGGCAATTGTCCGAACTGTTTCCGACGCTGCGGGTCATGGTGGCCGGTGTGCGGCGCGGAAAGCGGCTTTTTGCGCCTGAACCCGAAGACCAGTTATTCGAAGGTGACCAGATCTATGTCCTGACCGATGCGCGTGATGTCAGTCGCTGTTTTGAAGTATTCGGCAAGACACAGGCCCGTCAGGAGCGGGTTCTGGTCATTGGCGGTGGCAATGTCGGGTTAAGCGTGGCCAGCATGCTGGAAGCGCAGCCTGAACGTGTGCGCGTCAAGGTTATCGAACGCGACAGAGGTCGCGCGGAAATCGCCGCCGACAAGCTGGAACGCTCGATCGTGCTGCATGGTGACGGGCTGGACGCGGAACTGCTGAATGAGGCAGGCATTACCAAGACCGATGCCGTTCTGGTCCTGACCGATGACGACAAGACCAACCTGCTGGCGGCGGTGCGCGCGCAGTCGCTTGGCGGGAAAATGTCCATCGCGCTGATCAACGATCCCAGCCTTGTGCCGCTGGCCGATGCATTAGGGGTGGATGCCTATATCAACCCGCGCGCGCTGACGGTCAGTTCCATATTGCGCCATGTCCGACATGGGCGCGTCCGGTCGGTCTATATGGTCGGTGACCGCGAGGCCGAGGTGATAGAAGCGCAGGTTCTGGGCACGTCGCAACTGGCAGACCGCGCGGTGCGTGACATCCAGTTCCCGGAAGGCGCGCTTCTGATCGGGGCATTGCGCAAGGGGGAATTCCTGAAGCCGACAGGCAGCATGATCCTGCGCGAAGGGGATCTGGTGGTTATCTTCTCGCTGACGGAAGATGTGCCCAAGGTGGATGAACTGCTACAGGTCGCTGTTGAGTTCTTCTGATGAAGAGACGGATCGAAATGATCATAAAATTATTTTATAGCAATATGCTATCACCCGTTCTTAAGGTTCCCTTGTCGTTTGCAAGGGGGCGCTGATGGCGCAGCGGTCGCGCGGCACGGTCATCTTGCTGGTTCTCGTTGCGGTGACGGCCGTGGCGATGATTGTTCCCGCTGCCGTGGGTTTTACTCTGCGCGAACATGAAAGTGCGCGCGCGTTCTTGTACTCGGCCTTCCTGCTGGCCAGTTTCACGGCCCTGATTTACCTGGCGAACAAGTCGCGCAAACCGCGCGAGAGGCTTATTTCGCATCCGTTTTTTGTGTTGTCGGCGGCTTATGTCCTGCTGCCGGTTCTGATGAGCATTCCCCTGACAGAAGCGGTGCCGGGATTACGGTTTGCGGATGCGTGGTTTGAAATGCTGTCAAGTTTCACCACCACGGGGGCGACCTTGCTGGACAATCCAGTGCCGCGCAGCGTGCATCTGTGGCGCGCGATTGTGGGCTGGCTTGGGGGCTTGTTCGTTCTTGTCTATGTCATTGCCATTCTGGCGCCCATGAATATGGGCGGGTTCGAAGTGCTGGCCGTGCGCAATGAAAGGCAGACGGCAGGACCGGCGCTAAGCAAGCAGCTTCTGTCCGAAGACAACAACGCGGCTGCACCCGATGCCACGCTACAGCGGTTGCGGCTACAGGTCGGACTGATTGCGCCACTTTATGCAGGACTGACGCTGTTGCTATGGGTGGCGCTGTCGATCGCCGGTAACCCGCCGCTGGTCGCGCTGATCCTGGCAATGTCGGCGCTGTCCACCTCTGGTATTGTGCCGGGGCCGGGATGGGACGTTGCGGCCCTGACCTTTTCAAGCGAGTTCCTGTTGCTGGTGTTTCTGGTGCTGGGGTTAAGCCGTACATTCTGGCTGGCTGGCGCGCGCGGGCATGGGGCGCGGTTGAACTGGCGGCAGATAGAGCTGACATTCGCCGGGGTGTTGCTGGCCGGTCTGTGCGGGCTGTTCGTGCTGGGGTTCGCATTCGGTGATGACGGCAACAGCCTGAACCGGTTTCTGCGGGAATTATGGAGCGTGGTTTTCAATGGTCTGTCATTCCTGACCACAACCGGATTCATCAGCAGCGCAACAGACCTGCGGAGTGGCTTTTTTGCCGGGCCTGCGGGGATTGTTCTGCTGGGGCTTGCCCTGATCGGGGGCGGCGTTGCGACCACGGCGGGGGGGCTGAAACTGATGCGTATTTTTGCGCTGATGTGGCAGGCCAAATATGAACTGCAACATCTGGTGCATCCCGCAGCTGTTGGCGGTGACGGGGCACATATGCGGGGGCTGCGCACCGAGGGGGCATTTTCGGCCTGGTTGTTTCTGCTGATCTTCATTCTGGGGCTGGGGCTTGTGATGGCCGCCCTCAGCATTCTGGGCAGCACTATGGAAGATGCGCTGAGCTATGCTGTCGCTGCACTGACAACGACCGGGCCGCTTGTGCAGATCGCGGGGTCGGTGCCGCTTACCTGGACTGAGCTTGGTGATGCGCAAAGGGCGGTTCTGGGGGCCGGGATGCTGCTGGGTCGGCTGGAATTTCTGCTGTTGTTGTCGGTACTTTGGCCCCGATCGTGACTATTCCTGCCGGACGGGCAACGGGAATACCCTGCATGAATGAAATAAATTGCTTCAAACCCCGTTTTGTCGCGCAACGGGTCTGGAACTTTTCTGTCTGGCGTTTCATACTGCGTCAATAGGGAGATGAGGCACTCTGCGTAAAGCAACAAGCCCAGACAAAAAGGCAGACGCATGGCCAATGATAAGCAAAACCTGCAAGATGCATTTCTGAACCATGTTCGCAAGAACAAGGTTCCTGTAACTGTTTTCCTGATCAACGGTGTCAAGCTGCAAGGCGTTATCACATGGTTTGACAATTTCTGCGTGTTGTTGCGCCGTGATGGTCAAAGCCAGCTTGTGTACAAGCATGCGATTTCCACAATAATGCCGGGCCAGCCGATTTCTCTTTATGAAGGTGAAGGCTGATCTCACGCACCCCTGTTGACGTTTCTGATCTTGGTGGCGAGGGGGGCACGCGCCCGACCCGCGCTTATGTGCTGCATCCTGATATCAGGTCAGTGGATCGCGGCCGCCTTCCTGAACATGCATTGGCGGAAGCCCAAGCGCTGGCGCATGCGCTGCCCGGACTGGAAGTTGTGGGGGCAGAAGTTGTGCGCCTGCCAAAGGCCCATCCCGGCCTGCTGTTCGGCACCGGCAAGGTTGACGAACTTGGCACCCGCATAGGTGATCTGGATGTGGATCTGGTGCTGATTGACGGGCCGGTAAGCCCCGTGCAACAGCGCAATCTGGAACGCGCCTGGGATGTCAAGCTTCTGGACCGCACTGGTCTGATCCTTGAAATCTTTGCTGACCGTGCGCGTACCCGCGAAGGTGTGCTGCAAGTGGATCTGGCGGCGCTGAGTTACCAGCGCACGCGGCTTGTGCGGGCCTGGACACACCTTGAACGGCAGCGCGGCGGGCTTGGGTTCGTGGGCGGTCCGGGCGAAACGCAGATAGAAGCTGACCGCCGCGCCATTGACGAACAGATGGTGCGGCTGCGTCGGCAATTGTCAAAAGTCGCCAAGACCCGTGATCTGCACCGCGCTGCACGCAAGAAAGTGCCTTTTCCGGTTGTGGCGCTTGTGGGCTATACCAATGCTGGTAAATCCACCCTGTTCAACCGACTGACGGGCGCCGACGTGCTGGCGCAGGATATGCTGTTTGCCACGCTTGACCCGACAATGCGTGCAGTCACGCTGCCCACCGGCAAACAGGTAATCCTGTCGGATACAGTGGGTTTCATCTCGGATCTGCCAACGCAACTGGTCGCGGCCTTCCGTGCCACGCTGGAAGAGGTGCTGGAAGCGGACCTTATCGTGCATGTGCGCGATATTGCGCATTCGGAAACCGAATCGCAGGCGCAGAATGTACGCTCCATTCTGGCGGAGCTGGGCGTTCGCGATGAAACGCCGCTGATCGAGCTGTGGAACAAGGCCGATTTGCTGGATGAAGAAGGTGCCGAATCTGTCAGCCGTCGTGCCGAACGTGCAGAGGGGGTGTTTCTGGCGTCATCTGTGACAGGGCAGGGGCTGGATGCGTTCTTTGACGCCGCCACGATGGTGCTGGATGATGTGCGCCATCATGAAACATTCACGCTTGGTTTCGGTCAGGGCCGCGCGCGCGCATGGCTGTTTGAACAGGGCATCGTGGAAAGCGAATCGCAGACAGATGAAGGATTCGTCCTTCAGGTTTTCTGGACTGATCGCCAGAAACGGAACTTCCGCGATTTGCGCGCCAAAGAGTCTGGTTCGTAAAAATTGTGAAAATTCAGAGAATTACAACCTATTGGTGTGTATTTGCGGCCAGATTAAGGCGACATTAACCAATTGTGGCGGGTCTGCCTTAATTGGTTAATTTTCCGCCATAATGCTTCCTAAGCCTGACCATAGTTAACGGCGATACCTGCATCATAAGTTTTCGCAAGGTGCCGCCATGAGCTTCCATCGCCAGATCATCGCAGATACACAGATTGTCCCTGAAGCGGGTGCAGTGTTGCATGTTCAGAAACGGGCGCTCTGCGGGCAGGCGGATGATCGCTTTGAAACCGTTTTCAACCTGATCCGTCAGACTACAGGTGCCACGCATATCAGCGCGCAATTCACTGGCGATGCTCCCCAGCCGGTACTGGCGGGGCAGGAATGCATCGAAGCGCCGCTGCTGCAAAATGCACAGCGTATCGGGACATTGCGCGCCTATGCACCGGCATTCGCACCCACCGCAGCCAGCATTCTGAACAGTTTCGCTGCGCTTATCGTGGAACAGGCTGCATTATGGACCGAAGCGCACCGCGACGCGCTGACCGGGGCGATGACGCGCCGCGCCTTTGCCGATGATCTGACGCGCGCGGTTGCGGCATGTCGCCGCAACGGCAGTGACTACAGCCTGATCATGTTCGATCTGGATGAATTCAAGGCGATCAACGACAATTTCGGCCACGTGGCCGGTGATGCGGTTCTGCGCGCCGTCGGCCATGCTGTTCAGGCGGAACTGCGTCTGGAAGACCGGTTCGGACGTCTGGGCGGCGAAGAATTTGGCGTTCTGGTCGCCGCCGGGGCTGATGCAGCCCTGGAAATTGCTGAACGGTTGCGTGTGGTTATCGCACGATCCGTTGCGCCGACATTCCCTGAAATCAACTTCACGGCCAGCCTTGGTGTTGCGACCTGCGAAATCGGTATCGACACTGTCGATGCACTGATGGCACGGGCGGATGCGCAGCTTTACGCCGCAAAAGCATCCGGGCGCAACATTGTCTGCGCACCCAGCATGGCCGCGCAGAAACGGGTTGTGAACTGACCACTCCGTAGGCGTGACCGGAAAACCTGACAGGAAATTTCAGGCTTTTCCAATTTGGGGCTTTGATTGCCCGCTGCTAATCCATAAATGGAAGCTGTAGACACGCGCAGCCATGCTGTTACCATGGCCGGAGGGAGATTATCATGCTGAACAACATAGGCCCCGCAGGCTTCATTATCATCGCGGTTGTCGTTCTGGTCCTGTTCGGGCGCGGCAAGGTCAGTGCTCTGATGGGTGAGGTGGGCAAAGGGATCACCTCGTTCCGGAAGGGGCTGAAGGATGGTTCCGAAGAACTTGAAAACAAATCTGACGACGCCACCAAGACCGCCCGCGACGTGACCCCCGAAACCGAGCACGAAAAAGACAAGGCCTGATACGCGCAGACAGGATGGCGCAATACCGCGTCAGACCGCATGACGGGCGCGCGCAGTGCTTTTGCAGCAAGCGTGCAGGGGGTGTTCGATGCTAGACATAGGCTGGACAGAACTTCTGGTGATCGGTGTGGTTGCGCTGATTGTCGTTGGTCCGAAAGACCTGCCGAAAATGTTCCGGACCCTGGGTCAGTTCACGGCCAAGGCCCGCAATATGGCGCGCGAATTCCAGCGTGCCATGGATGAAGCCGCGGATGAAACAGGCGTCAAGGATGTCGCGCGCGACCTGCGCGGGATGACTGACCCCCAAAAGATGGGGCTTGATGAACTGAACAAGATGAAAAACTGGGATCCACTGAAATCCGACACCCCGGCAAAGCGCAAGACCAGGGATTCCGATGCCGGGGATAACCTGGAGGAACTGGATGATATCGCCGCCGGGATGGAGCAGGCACCCAGCGACCATGCGCCCGAAACCGGTGCTGCAACAACCCGACCAGCAAAAGACAGTTCAGCCGAATCCCCGAAAGATGACCCGGCGTCCAAAGCCTAGGCCGCTGCGCGAGAGCATGACATGACAAAACCCCCTGCCAAGGACGAGATCGAAGACAAAGGCGCGCCCCTGATCGAACATCTGGCGGAATTGCGGTCACGGCTGATAAAATCCGTGCTGGCCTTTGTTGTCGCGATGCTGGCCTGTTTCGCGATTGCGACGCCGATCTTCAACTTTCTGACCGCGCCCTTGTGTTCGGCGCTGGCAGATCGCGGCCAGAACTGTGACCTGATTTTCATCAGCCCGCAGGAAGGGTTCTTTGTTGCGATCAAAGTGTCGATTCTGGGCGGCTTCATGCTGGCCTTTCCGATGATCGCGACGCAGATGTGGCGGTTCGTTGCGCCGGGCCTTTACCGGTCGGAAAAGGGGGCGTTCCTGCCCTTTCTGGTTGCATCGCCCTTCATGTTCCTTCTGGGCGCGTCCTTTGCGTTTTATGTTGTCACCCCGCTGGCCTATAATTTCTTCCTGAGCTTCCAGCAATTTGGGGCCACAGGCGAAGCGCTGGATGGCGGGCAGGCGGCTGCGCCCTTGTCGGTGGTGTTTCAGGGGTCGGCGCAGGAATATCTGAACCTGACGATAAAATTCATCGTGGCATTCGGCCTGTGCTTTCAGTTGCCGGTTCTGCTGACCCTGATGGGCAAGGCGGGGCTGGTGTCAGAGGCTGGGCTGCAGGCTGGGCGCAAATGGGCGATCGTGGGTATTCTGACATTGGCCGCGTTGGTCACCCCGCCCGACGTGATAACGCAGGTCATCCTGTTTGTGGTGGTTTATGGCCTGTATGAGATTTCGATCTTCCTTGTTGCGCGGGTTGAAAAGAAGCGGAATGAACAGTTGCGCCGCGAAGGATTGCTGGACGAAGATGACGAGATTTTCGCAGATGAGTTGGAAGACGAGAAATGACCTTGCCGCCCTTCGTCCTGCCATCTGACACAGAAAGTCCGGGTTCGCCGGAACCAGACCTGTCCGCAAACATGGCGCGTATTGCCGATGCACTGGAACGCCTGTCACCGCCCGCCAGCGCCGCGCCGGATTTTGGCGCGGCAGATGCGTTTGTGTGGCATGTTGCGCCTGACCATGTTCAGCCGGTCGCGCAGGTCAATCGTGTAGCGTTGGAATTGCTGGTAGGGATTGGCCGCGCGCGCGACACGTTACTGGCCAATACGTTGCAGTTTGCCCGTGGTCTGCCCGCCAATAACGCGCTTTTATGGGGCGCGCGCGGAATGGGAAAATCATCGCTGGTAAAGGCCGTGCATGCGGCTGTGCTGGATCAGGTGCCGCAATCCGCGCTGAAGCTGGTGGAAATTCAGCGCGAGGATCTACCATCCATCGGGCGGCTGATGGCGCATTTGCGCAAGGCTGATGCGCGGTTCGTCCTGTATTGCGATGATCTGTCCTTCAGCCATGATGACCAGCATTACAAGTCGCTGAAGGCGGTTCTGGATGGCGGTGTTGAAGGGCGGCCTGACAATGTGGTGCTGTATGCCACATCGAACCGCCGCCACCTGATGCCGCGCGACATGATCGAGAATGAACGTTCAACGGCAATTTCCCCGTCCGAGGCGGTTGAGGAAAAAGTGTCGCTGTCGGATCGTTTTGGCCTGTGGTTGGGGTTTCACCCCTGCGATCAGGACGAATATCTGGCCATGATACAGGGCTATTGCACCGCCTATGGCCTGCATATCGACCCCGCGCGCCTGCGCGCAGAAGCGATTGAATGGCAGGCCACACGCGGCAGCCGTTCGGGCCGTGTTGCGTGGCAGTTTTTCATCGATCTGGCCGGGCGCGAAGGGCTGCGTATCTAACGGGCTTCAAAGCGGGATTGGGTCGGGGCGGGGAACCGGTTTGTTGCGGTCGCTCAAAGGTGCGGAACAAAGGCCGCAGGCCGCCGCCTGCCGATACCGCCAGCGTCAGTCCAAGTCTTGAATGTCGGAGGTTTGCAGCCAGCATAAAGTGCGCCCCCAAAGCGTCGGATCGGCAGTCCCTGGCCCGCCGATGG
The DNA here is from genome assembly GCF_028745735.1 of Roseinatronobacter alkalisoli. GTDB lineage: Bacteria > Pseudomonadota > Alphaproteobacteria > Rhodobacterales > Rhodobacteraceae > Roseinatronobacter > Roseinatronobacter alkalisoli. The sequence goes on along the minus strand of NZ_JAQZSM010000006.1, from coordinate 140,529 downwards.
TGCAGGCTTTGTGAAAGGGACAATGTCACCATCAGGCCCGGTTGAACTGGCCTCACATATCCATCACACCCTAAGCAGCAGCGTCAAAAATCGCGTCGATCATGACCTGATTGCCCCGCGACATTTCCAGCGGGCAGGCGAACGCTTCGCCGGTCTGCGCCGATTTGCCGAAGGCTTCGATCATCAGCGCATATTGGTTCACGCTGTTGAAATGCTCGCGCGTCATGCGTCCGTTGGCATCGCACCATTCCACGCGGCAATCCCCGTAGGTTGGCCCGTTAAACGGCGCGTTCAGGGCGATCCAGCCATCCTGGCCATGAAACACCATTTGCTGACGTCGCGCCTGCATCATGCCGCAATAGAATGACATGGTGAAATCCGCGAAATCGGCCCAGACGCGGGCGAAAATATCGACACCATTCTGGCTGCGGATATCGGCGCGCAAGGCTTGCGGTTCGGCCCCCGTTGTCATCCGTGCTGTGATACAGGGATAAACGCCCACATCGCGCACCCCACCGCCACCCATCGCGGCGATATGGCGGATATTGGTCAGATCGCGGTTGGTATAGGTGAAACACCCTTCGACATGTTCCAGCTTGCCAATGGCCCCTTGCGCCAAAAGATCGCGCGCCAATGCCCATTGCGGGTGATGGGCCACCATGAAGGCTTCGGCAATCAGCTTGCCTGTCGCATCGCGCGTGGTGATCAGCTGGTCGATTTCATCCGCCTGCAGTGCGATGGGTTTTTCACACAGCACATGCTTGCCCGCCTGCGCCGCTTTCAGCGACCATTCGACATGCAGGTGGTTGGGCAGCGGAATATAGATCGCATCCACATCCGGGTTGGCCAGCAGCGCGTCATAGCTGTCGTGAACCTGTATCGCGGGTGCCAATGCCTGAAAGGGCGGGGCGCGGTCGATGTCGCGTGTGGCGACTGCAACCAGTTCCGCCCCTTGTGCAAGCATGATAGCAGGCGCAACTTCCGTTCGGGCGATCTTGGCCGCCCCCAGTATTCCCCAGCGCATGGTTCTGTCCCTGTTTACTGATGTGTTAGCGCAACCATACACCCTGAACCCCACAACACAAGGGCTTCGCGCCCATTGACGACCGTGCGCCTGCGGCGTAGGGCAGGAACAGCAACAAGGACGGACAAGATGAACCTGTTTTCCGATATTCGTGCGCTGGTGCTGGACTGTTTACAGGCCATGGTCGCCGATAGCGCGTTGCCGCAGGGGCTTGATTTCGGCAATGTCGCGGTCGAACCTCCGCGCGACCCCGCCCATGGGGATATGGCGACAAATGCGGCGATGGTGCTGGCCAAACCTGCCGGGATGAAACCGCGCGATATTGCCGACGCGCTGGCCGCGCGTCTGACTGCCGATGACCGTATCAGCAACGCTGATGTCGCGGGACCGGGGTTTCTGAACCTGCGTTTGTCGCCTGCGCTATGGCAGGGTGTTGTTGCAACGGCGCTGCGCGAGGGGCTTGATTACGGTCGCTCCGATATGGGGCAAGGCCTGCGGGTGAATGTCGAATTCGTGTCTGCCAACCCGACCGGGCCGATGCATGTGGGCCACACGCGCGGGGCCGTGGTAGGCGATGCGCTGTGCAACCTGCTGGCTTTCGCGGGTTATGACGTGACGCGCGAATATTACATCAACGACGGCGGCGCGCAGGTCGATGTTCTGGCCCGTTCGGCTTATGAACGCTACCGCGAAGCGCATGGGCTGTCGCCCGAAATCGCTGAAGGGCTGTATCCCGGTGAATACCTGATCGCAGTGGGCGAAGCGCTGAAGGCTGAATTCGGCGATAAGTTTCTGAACCAACCGGAATCCGTCTGGCTGGAAACCGTGCGCAATTTTTCCACTGACCGGATGATGGTCATGATCCGCGAGGATCTGGCCGCGCTTGGCGTTCGCATGGATGTCTATTCATCCGAAAAGGCACTTTACGGCACGGGCGAGATTGAGACCGCGATCGAAAAACTGCGCGCGCAGGGCCTGATCTATACCGGCACACTGGAGCCGCCAAAGGGCAAGACCCTGGAAGATTGGGAACCGCGTGAACAGACACTGTTCCGGTCAACCGCGCATGGCGATGATGTGGACCGCCCGATCATGAAATCGGACGGAAGCTGGACCTATTTCGCGCCGGATATCGCGTATCACTACAACAAGGTATCGCGCGGTTTTGACATGCTGATCGATATTTTCGGCGCCGATCATGGCGGCTATGTCAAGCGCATGAAGGCGGCGGTGTCGGCACTGTCCAACGGGCGGGTGCCGCTGGAGGTCAAGCTGATCCAGCTGGTGAAGCTCTATAAGAATGGCGAGCCGTTCAAGATGTCCAAACGCGCGGGCACCTTTGTCACCCTGCGCGATGTGGTCGAAGAAGTCGGCGCAGATGTGACCCGCTTTGTCATGCTGACGCGCAAGAATGACGCGACGCTGGATTTCGATTTCGCGCGTGTGCTGGAGCAGTCCAAGGATAATCCGGTGTTTTACGTGCAATATGCCCATGCGCGGATTTGTTCGGTGCTGCGCAAGGCGGCGGATATGGGCGCCGCAACTGACGATCCGGCGCTGGCGCAGGCTGCATTGGCACGGCTGGATGACCCCGCAGAACTGGCCCTGATACGCAAGCTGGCGGAATGGCCGCGGATGGTCGAACTGGCTGCCCGCACCCAGGAACCGCACCGGGTTGCCGCCTATCTGTCTGAAGTCGCTGCAGAATTCCATGGATTGTGGAACCGCGGCAATGACACCCCCGCGCTTCGTTTTGTGCAAGAGGGCGATCTTGCCACAACTTCAGCCAAAATCGCGCTGGCCCGCGCGACAAGCGTTGTTATTTCTGCTGGTCTTGTTATCTTGGGGGTCACGCCGGTTACGGAAATGCGCTGAAAACGCGGTTTTCTGACCAATACGTGGACAGGGCGGCACAGATCGCCCTGTGATTAATAAAAATGGGCGCGAAAATACGCGCCAAACAGCGGCAGTGTCGAGCAGGCATCTTGCCAGACGTCGGAATACATGTGTGCGGACGCAGGGATTTTCTGTGCGGCTTGCGCGTGAAAGAGGCAGTTATGGGTGAGAGCAGGTATTTTCCCGCAAATAATGCCTATGGTCATGTGCCAGTGTCAGATAGTTCTGGCCATGGCCATAATGATGCACGGTCTTATCATGCATATGGCCGGGATGGGGGGTATCCGCCACATCCTGACCCTTATATGACGCGCCAGCCGGCCCCGGGATATGCCCCTGTCCATGAACCGGCGCGCGGATATGCGCCCTATCCGGAACATGCGCGTCCCTATGCACCCGGTCCCGCCCATGATCTCCAGTTCCATCAGCATGCACCCTATCATGATATGCCGCGTCATGCTGCGCATCAGCAGGTTCCGCTTTCGGGTGGTGGCGGGCATGATGTCAGGATGCGGCCCAAAGCTGTTGTGCATGCATTGGGGGCGGTGACATCGCTTGCGCTTGTGGTGGCGGCGGGCATCTGGACATGGCAGTTGATGCAGCGCGATGTATCCGGGGTTCCGGTGGTGCGCGCACTGGAAGGGCCATCGCGTGTTGCGCCTGAAAATCCGGGTGGACGACAGGCTGCATTTCAGGGGCTGTCCATCAATGAACTAGCCGCTGCGGGCGAAGTGGAAAACCCCGACTCCATCGTTCTTGCGCCCCCGCCTACGGGACTGGGCGCAAATGATATTGATCCCCGCCGCGCTGATCAGGGGCAGCCCGCTGCGACAGATAATGTCGATGAAATGGTGCCGGTCCCTGTTGCGCTGCAGCGCGATGTCCCGGAAACCAGCAGCGCGCCACTGGGTTTTGTGTCCCCGAACAGGCTTGCGGTTTCCACCTCGCCCCGGCCACCGGCGCGTGGGCAGGCGGTGCAGGTTGCAGCCGCAGCGCCGCGTACCCAGCCACAGGCACAGGCACCCGCGCCGACAGTTTCAAGCAGTTCTTCGGACGCTGATGCCATCGCGGCCTCGGTCGCGGCTGGTCTGTCATCGCCGCGGGGGCTGGATGTGGACCCTGCCAGCATTGGGCCGGGCACGCGGCTGGTGCAACTTGGTGCCTATGATGATGCGCCTGCGGCGCGTGCCGCATGGGACCAGTTGGCGCGCCGCTTCTCCCCCTTGCTTGATGACCGTGGTCGCGTGATCGAGGCTGCCCATAGTGGCGGGTCGGTTTTCTATCGTTTGCGCGCGCATGGGTTCGAGGATGAACGTGATGCACGGCGTTTCTGCGCAGCGCTTGTTGCCCAGAATATCGATTGTATTCCGGTTCTTGTGCGATGAGCACAGCACCGCGTGCGGTGATTTTCGGGTGCGAAGGGACGCGGCTTGGCGCGCAGGAACGGCGCTTTCTGGCGCGCGCGGCCCCTTGGGGGGCGATCCTGTTCGCGCGCAATATCGAAACTCCTGACCAGCTTACTGCGCTAACATCGGACTGGCGCGATGCGCTGGGGCGCGATCTGCCGATCCTGATCGATCAGGAAGGCGGGCGCGTGCAGCGCATGCGTGCGCCCCATTGGCGCGAATGGATCCCCGCGCTGGAGCAAAGCCGGCGCAGCCCCGATCCTGCACGCGCGATGTATCTGCGCGGCCGTCTGATCGCGGCCGAACTGCACGCGGTTGGTGTGAATGTGAATTGCGCGCCGCTGGCGGATATTGCCCGTGCGCAGACCCATGCGATCCTGCACAACCGTTGCTATGGGCAGGATCTGGAAACCGTGATTGCCTGCGCGCGCGCCATGGCTGACGGCTTACTGGCAGGCGGGGTTTTGCCCGTGCTGAAGCATATTCCCGGCCATGGCCGTGCGGGTATGGACAGCCATCTGGCCCTGCCGGTGGTCGATACCCCGCTTCAGGTGTTGGAAGAAACGGATTTCGCGGCCTTTCACGCGCTTGCCGATCTGCCTTTGGCGATGAGTGCGCATCTGGTGTTTTCCGCCATTGACCCTGATCTGCCCGCGACAATATCGCCGCGGATGGTTGGTCTTATTCGCGACAATATCGGGTTTCAGGGCCTGTTGATGAGCGATGATATTTCTATGCAGGCGTTAAGCGGCCCGGTTGCGGCGCGCGCGATTGCGGCCTTGCAGGCCGGGTGCGATATTGTTCTGCATTGCAATGGTGATATGGATGAAATGCGCAGCCTTGCTGATACATGCCCGCCCCTGACCACAGAATCCTGGCAGCGCGCGCAATCTGCATTGGCGCAACGCAATGCCCCTGATGCGGCTGATACGGGCGCATTGCAGGCTGAATATGATGCGCTTCTTGGTACAGCGTGACATTGCTTGACTTCGCATCGCCCGTCTGCCCATCCTGTCGCAAATACCCGAACGGAGCTGACCCGCATGAGCCTTGCCCCATGGGATGAGTTGCGCACTGCGCTGCATGTTGCACGCGCGGGTACTGTCAGCGGGGCGGCGCAGGCGCTGGGGGTGCATCACGCAACGGTCATCCGGCATGTTGATGCGCTGGAAGACCGGCTTGGTGTCAAGCTGTTCCAGCGCCATGCCAAGGGCTATTCCCCGACTGAGGCCGGTCAGGCATTGGCAGAAGTGGCCGGGGGGGCCGAGCAGAATTTTGATGCGCTGGCTGCCAGACTTCATGGGTTGCAGGACGGGATCAGCGGTGAACTGGTGATCACCACAGTCCCGGAGCTATGCCTGCTTATCATGCCTGCGGTTCAGTCACTTGTGGCCGCCCATCCCGCGCTGAAACCCTGCCTGCGCACCGAAGAACGTGTGTTGCAACTGGAATACGGGGAAGCGCATCTTGCCATCCGCGCGGGTGCCCGCCCGCAGGAACCGGACAATGTGGTGCAGGCACTGGGGCATCTGCCCTTCGCGCTGTATGGCGCAGAAAGCTATCTGGCACAGCATGGCACCCCGAAGGATCTGGATGATCTGAGCACCCACCGGTTCATCGGCGCGGATGTAACGCATATTCGCGCCCCGTTCGATGTCTGGCTGCAGAAGGCAGGGCATAAGGTCGGCCTGCGCAGCAACAGTTCCATGGTCCGTGCCGAAGCAACGCGCGCAGGTCTGGGGCTTGGGTTTCTGACGCCCGCGCTTGTGCCCGGTGGCTTGGTGCAGGTGCTTGCGCCGCAACCCGAATGGGCGGTGCCGATCTGGCTGGTCACACATGTCGATCTGCATCGAAGCGCAAAGGTTCAGGCCGCAACTGCCGCCTTCAAGCAGATACTGGCCCCGGCATCAGGTTAGATAAGCAGAAAACCGGGAACCGGTTTTCCGCTATAGTTGCTACTCCTGCCACCACCAGACATCAGGTTGAAACCCGATCCAGTCGCCATATACCGGCAGGCGTTCGGGATATTGCAATTCGCGGGCATGGGCGATGCGCGCGCGGTCGTTGAACCAAAAGGGCACGACATGCCGTCCCGCAGTCAGAACACGGTCCAGCGCGCGGGCGCTTGCAATGAAATCATCCTGATCGGTGGACGTCACCAGCCGTTCGATCAGCGCATCGAGAGCCGGGTTCTGCACCCCCATCCAGTTGCGCGACCCTTCTGCGGTGGCGGCCTCTGACCCCCAGTACAGCCGCTGTTCAGCGCCGGGGGACAGCGACAGACCACGGATCATATAGGTCATGTCGAAATCAAACCCATTCGTGCGTTCAGTATATTGCGCCGAATCGATCTGGGCCACATTCACATCCATGCCCAGCCGTATCAGGGCTTCGGTATAGATATTGGCGATGGCCAGCACTTCGCTGGACCCTTGCCGCAACAGGATGGTAAAGCGGAACGGGTCGCCATTATCATTCCGCAACAAACCGGCGCTGTCGGCCTGCCAACCGGCTTCTGCCAGCAGATTGGTGGCCGCGCGCATATTGGCACGGTTTGCCACGCTGCCATCTGATGTAGGTAGGGTGTAGCCTTCCAGCGTGCCGGGCAGAAGATCATCTGCGAAAGGGGCCAGAAACTCCGCCACGCGCCCGGTCGCCGGCCCGTCGCGCATGCCCAGCACCGAGTTGCTGAAATAAGACGTAATGCGCGGGTCTTCGGACCCGTTGATCACCTGATGGATATAGTCGTAGTTGAAGGCGTGAATCATCGCCTCGCGCACGCGCCAGTCCGAAAACAGTGGATTGCGGCTATTCATCACGAATCCCGCAATCCCTGACGGGCGTTCATGCGGGATGATCGATTTCACCACCTCGCCCGCCTGCATCGCGGGAAAATCATAGCGGGTGTTCCAGGCATTGGCATTGGTTTCACGCATGGTATTCAGCATGCCAGAGGTGAACGCCTCGAACATGGCGGTGCCATCGCCGAAAAATTCCATGCGGATTTCATCAAGATTGGCCTGACCACGCATGAACGGCAGGTCATTGCCCCAATAGTCGGGATTACGCTTCAGGTAGACATAGCGCCCCGCCTCAAAGCGGTCGATGACATAGGGGCCCGTGGTGATCGGAATGACCGATGTGCCCGATTCGCCGAAATCCAGCCCTTCCCATTGGGCCTTTTGCAGGATCGGGCGCATGCCCATGATCAGTGGCAGTTCACGGTCCGGTTCCGTGAATGTGAAGCGGATGGACCGCTCGCCCGTAATTTCTGCGCTTTCTACGCGAGCCCAGGTGCCGTGATAGCGGGGGTGCCCCTCTGTGCCCAGCGTTTCATAGGACCACAGGACATCTTCCACTGTCACGGGGCTGCCATCTGAAAAACGCGCCTCCGGGCGCAGGGTGAATTCGACCCAGGACCGCTCGTCATCGGTTTCGACTGATTCGGCCAGAACCCCGTAAAGGGTGAAGGGTTCGTCCCAGTTGCGGCCCATCAGGCTTTCATAGGCCAGATATTGCAATTGCCACGGGCTGCGCCCTTTCAGGATATGCGGGTTAAGCGAATCGAAGCCGCCGACTTCCCCCTGAACGATTCGTCCACCTGCAGGCGCATCAGGGTTGACATGGGGCAGATGTTCAAAATCTGGTGGTAGAGCAGGGTCGCCATACATAGCTATGCCATGGCTGGGCTGCGAAAGCGCAGGGAAAGCTGCGCCACAGCTTAGCACAAAGGCGATTATCGCTGCTGTATGCTGATAAAATCGTGATAACATTGAAGCGACTCCTGGGGGTTATGCGGGCAGCGTTTCCCTATACGCTACAGTCGGTTGACAGAGTTTTCAAACTTTTAGCTTGGAACGTGCGGTCACAAGGTCTATATATGAGTCACTGCTCGATAGGTTTCTTGCCTGTATGAAACCTGCCTCAATTACTGACGCCCGCCTTGTGCGGGCGTTTTTTTTACAATTCGTTTCTTCGGATCACCATTCCCCCCGCAGCTACCCTTTGGTTTTTACCGGCGCAGGGTCTATGCTGCAGGGCAGAGAAATATGTAAGAAGGACAGAAGAATGCAGCTTGCAGGAAAACGCGCGATTGTTACCGGATCGAATTCGGGAATCGGGCTGGGCGTTGCGCGTGAACTGGCGCGCGCCGGTGCAGATGTGGTGATCAATTCCTTTACCGACACGTCTGACGATCATCGGATCGCCGCAGATATTGCCAGCGAAACCGGTGTGACGGTCACATATATTCAGGCCGACATGTCGAAGGCAGATGATTGCCGCGCCCTGATCGAAAAGGCGGGCGGCTGCGATATTCTTGTCAATAACGCGGGCATTCAGCATGTCGCCCGGATAGAGGAATTCCCCGCCGACAAATGGGATGCGATTATCGCAATCAACCTGTCGTCATCCTTTCATACCACCGCGGCGGCCCTGCCGGGAATGTATGCCAAGGGCTGGGGGCGGGTGATCAATATTGCATCCGCGCATGGTCTGACGGCCAGCCCCTATAAATCTGCCTATATCGCGGCAAAGCACGGGGTTGTAGGGCTGAGCAAGACCACAGCGCTGGAAGCGGCAGGCAAGGGCGTGACCTGCAACGCCATATGTCCGGGCTATGTGCTGACACCTATCGTTGAGAAACAGATCCCCGACCAGATGAAGACCCATAACATGGACCGCGAAACGGTCATCAGGGAAGTCATGTTGTCGCGTCAGCCTTCGGGTGAATTTGCCACTGTTGAACAGATCGGCGGGACGACAGTGTTTCTGTGCTCCGATGCGGCAGCCCAGATCACCGGTACCACGATTTCGGTTGATGGGGGCTGGACGGCTCTTTGATGATGGGGGCGGCCCTGATGTTGAAATGAATATTTCCGGCAAGGTGAAGATGCGGTGTCGTGCATCCCGCCAAAGGGTTTTGCGCAGGTTCGCCCGCGCGTGGTTGTCCGGAAGCTGCATATACGTGAACTGCCGCGCCGGTGATCGGGGGCATTGTGCCACCCGCCACCCAGGCGCGCTACTGAAAGGCTGCTGAATGGTAAAGCGCATCAATCTGGCATTGCAGGGCGGGGGCGCGCATGGGGCGTTTACCTGGGGTGTTCTGGACCGCCTGCTACAGGATGACAGCATCGAGATTGCTGCGATTTCGGGAACATCGGCAGGGGCGCTGAACGCCGCGGCCCTGAAGGCGGGCATGACCGAAGGCGGGCGCGCAGGCGCACGCGCGCTGCTGGACCAGATATGGCATCAGGTGGGCGCAGTGCACGACCTGCGCCTGACAGGCTGGATCGCGCAGGCCTTGCCGCCGGTCGGTGTGATAAATTCATGGATGGAAAGCGTGATGCCGGTATCGCCCATGGATATTGCAGCGCTGGTGACCAGCCCCTATCAATATGGTCCCTTGTATCGCAACCCGCTGGAACCGGTCGTGCGGTCCCTGCGGTTTGACAATGTGTGCAGCCGTGAGGGGCCGGAACTGTATATCGCTGCGACCAATGTGCGTAGTGGCAAGATACGGGTGTTTTCCGGCGATGAACTGTCCTGCGATGTCATCCTGGCATCGGCCTGCCTGCCGACATTGTTTCAGGCCGTGGAATTCACGGACCCGAAATCCGGCAAGGAAGAGGCCTTCTGGGATGGCGGATATACCGGAAATCCCGCGTTGTTTCCCTTGTTCGAGGCGCATCTGCCTGATGATATCATGATTGTGAATATCAACCCGCTGACCCGCGACACGCTGCCACGCACGGCGCAGGAAATTCAGAATCGTCTGAACGAGATCAGTTTCAATTCATCCCTGTTGCGGGAAATGCGGGCGATCGGTTTTGTCAAACGCCTGATAGCCGAAGGCCGGATGGAGCGCGGAAAGATGAAGGACGTTCTGTTGCATATGATTGCGGATGATGAGTTGATGAACACGCTGTCTGTTACCAGCAAGGTCACACCAACCCCTTATCTGCTACACAGTCTGAAAGAAGCAGGGCGCGTGGCCTGTGATCGCTTTCTGGACCAGCATATGGCGGATCTGAACACGCGCACGACAATCGATCTGGAAGCGATGTTCAGCTAGGGTCACTGGCGGGCAGTACCACGCCATTGTTGCGCGTCTTTCCCTTGCCCGTGTCGGGATAGACCAGCCCGGCTGAAATGACCAGTTTGGCGGCGTCTTCGATCGACATGTTCAGTTCGATCACATCTTCGCGCGGGACAAACAGCAGGAACCCCGATGTCGGGTTGGGCGTTGTCGGCAGGAAGATCGATACCATGTCGCCCTTCTCGGACAGGTGGTCCCCGATTTCCCCGCGCGTGGTCGTGGAAATGAAGGCCATCGCCCATATGCCGGGACGCGGGTACTGCACCAGACAGGCGCGGTCGAATGTGGGTGCAGTGCGTGCCAGTATCGTATCGGCAATCTGTTTGACTGCATTATAGATGGACCGGATGATCGGCATCGCCTCGACTATGCGTTCGCCCCAGTTGACCAGCGTGCGCCCGATCAGGCCTTTGGTGAAATAGCCCATCACAAGTGTAAAGATCACAAAGACAATCACCCCTGCTCCGGGTACATCCAGACCGATCACCGCCTGCGGGTGAAAGCTGCTCGGGAACAGCGGAAGAACCAGCCCGTCAATCCAGGTGATCACATTCCAGACCAACCAGATAGTCAGCACGCCGGGCGCGATTACGGCCAGACCGGCGATGAAATTGCCGCGGAGCGATGCGATCAGGCCGCGTTTGCTTGGGTCTTGGCTCATGCGATACTTCCATGTTGCAGGTGTTTTGCATAGATGTGACAGACATCACCGCGATGCAAGCGCCTTTGCAAACGCCACGCCAGGGCTGCAGCTATGACGTAGCGCCATATGCGCCTGCGGGAGTCCGGCAGTGGGGCAGAGGTATCGCGCTCATTCGCGTTCAAGCGCCGCTCTCTGACCTTTTGATACCGCATGTGGGAAAGCAGAAAACCGGTTCCCACTTTTGCACAACATGCGCTACAGACATACCCATGTATGAGGATTTTTCAGAACGGCTTTTTACGCATTATGTCGGTGGTGCGTGGCGTGCGCCACTGGGAACGCGCGCGATACCTGTTGTCACCCTGGATGGTAGGGTGGCGGGGCAGGTCATTGCCGCAGAACCGGCGGATATAGCGCGCCTGTGCAAAGGCCTGCGCGGGGCCGATACTGCGGCGCTGGCGCGGTTTTCCGCGCGCGTTGCACAGGCTGCTGATGATCTGGCACAGGCGCTTGCCATGCAGGGCGCGTGCCCTGACCGTACAGCCATGGTGCAACTGGGTGCCGGTATTGGGGCCAGTGACGGCAACATGCGCCATCCGGTCTGCTTGCACGGGTCTGTGCGGCAGGCCCCGCAAAGATTCGGCCAGCGCCTGGGGCAGGGGTTGGCCTGCGGCCTTGTCTACTGCCCGCCAGCAAACGAGGCGCTGTTCGCGACGCTGCTTACCTGTCTTGCGGCAGAAGCGGACATGCCGCCGGGCGCGTTCAACCTGCTGCATGGCGATCCTGCGCAAACATTATCAATGCTGGCGCAGGCAGATGTGCCATGTCTTCAGGACGCGCGATAGCGCGTGTTACAGATACAGCCGCGCACCGAACACCTTGGCCGGAACATCTGAACGGCTCATGCCCATTTCGGCCAGTTCTTCGTCCGATTTGCTGTTGTAAAAGGTGATGCGCTTGTAGGTCGGTGACAATGTTGCAAGATGTGTCAGAAATGCCAGAAGGCGCTTACCGAACGCGCTGCCGCCGATATGAATATTGGTTGTGATGCTTGCCATTTGGAAACCCTTTCAGAAGGTGTTTCCTCCCTTGATCCTCAAGATAGGTCAGAAGCGCTGACATCACCAGTGCAGGTTCGGCAACCCCGCCTTGCGCTGGGCGCAATGCCGGAAATCAACGGATTATTAACCTATCATCGCCAGATTGATTGCGCGGGCATGCGAAAAGTTCTCGCTTTGTCCTGATGATTGGGTTATGGAACATTAGTTGAACAAACCTGCGATTGCCGCGCGCGGCGCGCTGTGGAATAAGGGGCGGAACAATGGCTGTAGTGGATTTGCTGACAATGACTGACAAGCGGACGGCAGAAAAACAAAAGGCGCTTGATTCAGCGCTTGCCCAGATTGAACGGCAGTTCGGCAAAGGGTCGATCATGAAGCTGGGCGCAGGCGCCCCCGTGGCAGAGATTGAATCAACATCCACAGGGTCGCTGGGGTTGGATATCGCGCTGGGGATCGGTGGTCTGCCAAAAGGGCGTATCATCGAAATCTATGGTCCTGAAAGTTCGGGCAAGACAACGCTGACGCTGCATGCCGTGGCCGAAGAACAGAAAAAAGGCGGCATCTGCGCCTTTGTTGATGCCGAGCATGCGCTTGACCCGCTTTATGCGCGCAAACTGGGCGTGAATCTGGATGAATTGCTGATCTCGCAGCCTGATACTGGTGAACAGGCACTTGAAATCGTTGATACGCTGGTGCGTTCAGGGGCTGTGTCTATGGTCGTGGTTGATTCGGTCGCGGCATTGACGCCTAAATCCGAACTTGAAGGTGACATGGGCGATTCGAATGTCGGCGTGCATGCGCGGCTGATGTCGCAGGCCATGCGCAAGCTGACCGGTTCGATTTCGCGGTCGAACTGCATGGTGATTTTCATCAACCAGATCCGCATGAAAATCGGTGTCATGTTCGGCAGTCCCGAAACCACTACTGGCGGCAATGCATTGAAATTCTATGCCTCTGTCCGGCTGGACATCCGCCGCATCGGCGCGATCAAGGACCGGGATGAAATTGTCGGCAACCAGACCCGCGTGAAGGTCGTCAAGAACAAGGTCGCACCGCCCTTCAAGCAGGTGGAATTCGACATCATGTATGGCGAAGGCATTTCCAAAACCGGTGAATTGCTGGATCTTGGGGTCAAGGCGGGCGTGGTTGAAAAATCGGGCGCGTGGTATTCCTATGGGGATGAACGTATCGGGCAGGGACGGGAGAATGCGAAAACCTTTCTGAAGGAAAACCCGCAACGCGCCCTGGAAATTGAAGACAAGATCCGTGCCGCCCATGGGCTGGACTTTCCCATGGCAGATGGTGACACCCCCCTGACAGAGGATTGACGGGCATTCAGGCGTGTGCTTACCCGGCATGCGCCTGAACCGTAACCCGCTGCCGGAATTTCGTTTTTCCGGATGAAGCATCTGCCGACCCGGGTGGTTCTGTCGCCGCGTGACATGGATTTACGCAGCTCTGCGCAGATCAGTCACGCGCGTTTCTTGCTCAGGTGTGGACAGGCCCTGTCTGCGCGGATAAACGGGTTTCAAACCTGCCCTGTCCCGTTTTCCGCGCCGGAGTGAAAAATGCCCAGCCTGAACGACATTCGCACGACTTTCCTTGATTACTTTGCCCGGAACGGGCACGCGGTGGTCGACAGCTCGCCCCTGGTTCCGCGCAATGACCCGACATTGATGTTCACCAATTCCGGTATGGTGCAGTTCAAGAATGTCTTTACCGGGTTGGAACATCGCGACTACAATCGCGCGACCACCTCTCAGAAATGCGTGCGCGCGGGTGGCAAGCATAATGATCTGGACAATGTGGGCTATACTGCGCGTCACCATACGTTCTTTGAAATGCTGGGGAATTTCAGCTTCGGCGATTACTTCAAATCGGATGCGATCCCCTTTGCATGGGAATTGCTGACCCGTGATTTCGATATCCCGAAGGACCGGCTTCTGGTCACTGTTTATCATACCGATGATGAAGCCGCGGATATGTGGAAGAAGGTTGCGGGCCTGTCGGATGACCGGATCATCCGCATTCCGACTGATGACAATTTCTGGCGCATGGGGCCGACCGGTCCTTGCGGTCCCTGCACCGAGATTTTCTTCGATCACGGTCCCAGCATCTGGGGCGGCCCTCCGGGCAGTGCGGATGAAGATGGCGACCGTTTCATTGAAATCTGGAACCTTGTTTTCATGCAGAATGAACAGCATGAAGATGGCCGCCTGACTGACCTGCCGCGCCAGTCCATCGATACCGGCATGGGGCTGGAACGGATCGGTGCGCTATTGCAGGGCAAGCATGACAATTACGACACTGACCTGATGCGTGCGCTGATCGAAGCCTCCAGCCACGCCACCAGTTCAGACCCCGATGGACCGGGCAAGACCCACCACCGCGTCATTGCCGACCATCTGCGCGCCGTTTCATTTCTTATTGCTGACGGGGTGATGCCCGCCAATGATGGGCGCGGCTATGTCCTGCGCCGGATCATGCGCCGCGCGATGCGCCATGCCCATATGCTGGGCGCGCAAGATCCGGTGATGCACCGCCTTGTGCCCGTGCTGGTCACGGCGATGGGCGGCCACTATACTGAATTGCGCGATGCGCAGGCCCTGATCACCGAAACCCTGCGCGCTGAAGAAACCCGTTTCCGCCAGACGCTTGACCGCGGCCTGAAACTTCTGGATGCCGAGTTGGAAGGGTTGCCCGAAGGGGCCGCGCTGACAGGCGAAGCGGCGTTCAAGCTGTATGACACATTCGGGTTTCCGCTGGATCTGACGCAGGATGCCTTGCGCGAACGCGGTCGCAGCGTGGATGTCGCGGGATTTGACGCCGCGATGGCGGAACAGAAGGCCCGCGCGCGCGCCAGCTGGGCGGGATCTGGCGAAGCTGCGGATGCCACGATCTGGTTCGATCTGGCGGATCGATTGGGCACCGCAGAGTTTCTGGGCGATGATATGGAAACCGCAGAGGGCCAGGTTCTTGCGCTGGTCGCCGACGGGGCAGAGGTAGCTTCCGCCACCGGCACTGTGCAGATCATCACCAATCAGACCCCGTTTTACGCCGAATCCGGCGGGCAGGTGGGCGATTGTGGTTTTATCCGGTCGGGCACCGGTGTGGCCGAAGTGACCGACACGCGCAAATCTGCCGGGCTTATCATCCATTTCGCGAATGTGACCGAAGGCGAAATCGTGACCGGCCAGCCGGTCAGGCTGGAAGTGTCCCATACCCGCCGCAGCGCCATCCGCGCCAACCATTCGGCCACGCATTTGTTGCACGAAGCGCTGCGCCGTGCGCTGGGCGACCATGTAGCGCAAAAAGGGTCGCTGAATGCGCATGACAGGCTGCGGTTCGATTTCAGCCATGGTGCCGCGATCAGTGCAGATGATCTGGCGCAGATCGAGGCAGAGGTGAATAGCTTCATCCGCCAGAACACCCCGGTCGAAACGCGCATCATGACACCCGATGAGGCGCGCGCGCTGGGTGCGCAGGCGCTGTTTGGTGAAAAATATGGTGATGAAGTGCGCGTTGTGTCCATGGGCAACCTGCCCGGTTCGGGCAAGGGGCATGATGGCAACACCTATTCGCTGGAACTTTGCGGCGGGACCCATGTTGCACGCACTGGCGATATCGGCGCGTTTGTCCTGCTGGGGGATGCAGCATCATCCGCCGGGGTGCGCCGTGTCGAGGCGCTGACCGGGCAAGCCGCACTGGAATATCTGCGCGCGCAGGATGCCCGCCTGTCGGATATTGCAGGCCTGCTGAAAGCCCCCGCGCAGGATGTGGGCGGGCGTGTCCGCGCTCTGCTGGATGAACGCCGTGCGCTTCAGAACGAGATCGCGCAATTGAAGCGCCAGGTGGCAATGGGTGGCAGTGGTGATGGTGGGGATGACCTGCGCGATGTGGCAGGTATCAAGGTCATTGCCAAGGTCATGGACGGCGTGTCAGGCAAGGATCTGCCGCCACTGATAGACGCGATGAAAGAGAAACTTGGCTCCGGAGCGGTTATCCTTATCGCCGATACCGGAGGTAAACCAGCCGTGGCGGCAGGTGTGACAGCGGATCTGACTGACCGGTTTTCCGCTGTTGAGCTGGTGCGCGCGGTTGTGGCCGGGCTTGGCGGCAAGGGCGGAGGTGGTCGCCCGGATATGGCACAGGGCGGCGGGGCTGATATTGCAAATGCCGATGCGGCCCTGGCCGCGGCCCTGTCCCTGATAGAAAAGGAATCCGTATGAGCGCGCTTTGGATTGCACATGTTGAGGTAACGGACCCTGACGCCTATGGCGAATATGCCAAACGGGCGACAGGGGCGATTGCGGCGCATGGCGGCGTATTTATCGCACGGGGCGGGCGCTATGTTCAGCTTGAAGGGCGCGATCGCGCGCGCAACGTTGTCGCGCGGTTTCCGTCGTTGGAAGACGCGGTCGCCTGCTATCATTCAGCGGCCTATCAGGAAGCCCTTGGGTTTGCCAAAGGCGCGGCTGAACGGGATCTGGTCATCGTTGAAGAGGTCAACCCGGACTGAACTTCTGGCATGCACCCGTGGTGTGTGACAGATTCTGTTGACCCGGCGGTCAGGCCGCAAACGGATCGGACGGATAGCCGACACCGGTCAGATATAGCCCATCGGGCGGGCTGACCGGGCCGCACGCAGTGCGGTCGCGCGCGTCCAGTGCGGTTTTTACATCTTCCGGCGCCCATGCGCCCGCGCCCACGCGTTCGAGTGTGCCGACGATGCTGCGCACCTGATTGTGCAGAAATGACCGTGCGCGTAGGGAAAACCGGAATTCCTGACCTTCGGGCAGATCCTCGCAAGTGATGTCCAATGCATCCAGCGTCTTGCAGGGCGATGCCGCCTGACATTGGCTTGCGCGGAACGTGGTGAAATCATGCAGGCCCAGCAGATGGGTCGCCGCCTGTTGCATGGGCGCGAGTTGCAGCGCGTGGCGGATATGCCATACCTGACCCGCCGCGAATGTGGGGGGCGCGCGCCGGGCCAGCAAGCGGAACAGATAGCGCCGCTCAGTGGCGGAAAAACGCGCGTGAAACCCCTCATCAACCTGCGCGCAGGCCAGAATGGCGACAGGGGCCGGGCGCAGGTGGTGGTTCAGCGCTTCCATCAGGCGAAAGGGGTTCCAGTCGCGGCGCATATCGCAATGGGCAACCTGCGCAGTGGCATGCACGCCAGTATCCGTGCGCCCGGCTGCCCCGATGGACGGCAGATCGTGTTCCAGTTTGGCCAGTGCAGCCTCGATTGCGCCCTGCACGGATGGCAGGGTTGCCTGACGTTGCCAGCCGCAAAAGGGCCGGCCATCATATTCGATTTTCAGGGCATAGCGTGGCATGAGCGCGCAATTAACGTGGGCGCGCCGGTTTGGCAATCAGCCTTCTGCGTCCAGAATCGCGCGCAACCCGCTTTCGTAATCCGGATACAGCAACTCAACTCCCAGATCGCGCTTGATCCGGTCATTGCGGACACGCTTGCTGTCGGCATAGAAACTGCGCGCCATGGGCGTCAGGTCCGCATCCTCAAAGGGGATTTCGGGCGGGACCGGCATTCCGGCAAGGCGTGCGGCACAGGCCAGCACATCCTGCGGCGGGGCCGGGTGATCATCGCAAAGATTATAGACGCGATTGCCTATGTCGGAATGGATTGCGCGATCCAGCGCCTGACCAATATCGGCCTGATGAATGCGTGAAAAATATTGCCCGGGTTTGACGACACGCTGCGCGCGCCCTTCGCGGAGTTTGGCTATAGGGCCACGACCCGGCCCGTATATGCCCGCCAGCCGGAAGATATGCAGCCGGACCCCCGCGCGGGCGCAGATATCCTGCCACGCGGTTTCCGCATTCACACGCGCCCGGGCGCGTGCGGATACCGCATTGGGGACCGTGTCTTCGTCAACCCACGCCCCCTGATGGTCGCCATAGATTCCGATTGTGGACAGGTATCCGACCCAGCGCAGATGCGTCGCGCTGGCAATCTGGTCACCATGCGCGGCCAGTACCGGGTCATCCTGTCGCGGCGCGACGGAGGTCAGTACATGCGTGGCCTGTGCCAGCGGCAAGGG
Source organism: Roseinatronobacter alkalisoli (assembly GCF_028745735.1). Classification (GTDB taxonomy): domain Bacteria; phylum Pseudomonadota; class Alphaproteobacteria; order Rhodobacterales; family Rhodobacteraceae; genus Roseinatronobacter; species Roseinatronobacter alkalisoli. The sequence continues at coordinate 122,337 of NZ_JAQZSM010000006.1, read as the reverse complement.
GGTTCCCGGCCAGATCAGCGGTGTTACGCCGCGCGCGGCCATGGCATGGGCCTTGTCGGCGTTGCGTGTGGTTCCGATGATGGTCCAGCCGCGCGGCAGCAACAGCGGCTCCAGCGCCTGCGCGCTGTATCCGTGGCCGATTGAAAGAAGTGTTCCTGTCATGCGGCCAGTATTGGGTCATGTGTAGTGGCACCGCAAGGGCCGGAATGCGCATTTTCCCACTGGCAGGGCGGGGGCGCTGCTGGCAGGGTAGTGAAAATTGCAAAGGTTTGATCAATGACCCCGGAAACGATAAAATATGCGGTGATCATGCTGGCCGCAGGCATCGGCGTGCCGGTTCTGGCGGCCTTGAACGCCCAGCTTGGTACACGCATCGGATCGCCCGCGATTGCGGGCGCGATGATGTTCCTGATCGCGGGTATTGCGGCGATGGGGGTTGCTGCGGTTCTGGGCCAGACCAACGCCCTGGCCGCATTGCCGACACAGCCCAGGCACCTGTTTCTGGCGGGGCTTCTGATCGCGTTCTACTTGCTGTCGATTTCCTGGGTGGCACCGCGTTTCGGGGTAGGGAATGCGGTGATGTTCGTGCTTCTGGGACAGATTGTTGCGATCTGCGTGATTGACCAGTTCGGCCTTTTCGGGGCGCGGCTGCGTCCGCTGGATCTGCCGCGCATTGCGGGCATTGTGCTGATGGCAGTGGGGGTGGTGCTGGCCCAACGCCCGCCATCATAGAGCCGGTTTGGATTGCTGATCGCGCCTGATGGCATTGTAGGGCCGGTCAATTCCGGCCTGAACGGGACGCTGACCTATGCACAAAGCCCACGTCAGCGGTGGACCGGGGACTGCCGGTCCCACATCGGAGACGTTCACTTTATGCAGGCGTCACAATCCTGAGTTCATAAGCTTGACGTGACATCAGTGAAATCGGCGGGTCAAGGGACCGCCCGCCGATCGCGCGTTTTCCGGGCTTTCGCCGCGCCACTGGCGCGACGGTCCCTTCAAACCCTGCGGCCTTTGCTCCGCGCCTCGGGAATGCGCCCCAACGTCCCCTTCAGGCCAAACCACCCGCCAACAGGCCGTCTCAGCCTGATCCGATTACGCCGGGGGCCGGGGCTTTCATGTGAAAAGGCGGGCCATATCAGGCCCGCCTTTTTCAGCGTGTCGTATTCCGGATGCGTGCTCAGGCCTTGCTGGCGCCGTGGTCCTGTGCGCCTGCGGCATGGCCGAAATATGCGACCAGAGCGGTCCATGCCTTGTGAACGCCAGCCTGAATATACGCCGCGCGCATGCGCCGCGCTTCTTTTTCCAGTTGGGTGACATCCAGAACTGTCAGTGTCTCGTTGTGAAGCGTTTCCATTGTGTGTGCCTTGCGATGGTGTTTGTCTCTTGTTGACGAAGGTAGACGCTGCGCCGCAGCATTGCGAGGGACAATTCGGAAAGCCCGCTATGCAGCAGACGCATTCCTGCGGAGCATGCTTGCCACGTTAGCGCTAACTGTCTATATGAAGGCAAGACGCTGAACTTTTGCCCGCGCGTTTCGCGCCAGCCTATCGGAGGGATCATGCCAATCAATTCCGGGATTGAAGCCGTCACGGACAGAATTCGCAACCGCTCGGCTGCGCGCAGGGCGAAATATATGGACAGAATGCGCGCCGCTGCCGAATCCGGCCCCGTGCGTGCGCATCTGGCTTGCGGCAATCAGGCCCATGCCTATGCGGCCATGGACGCGGACAAAGCCAGTCTGGCAGAAGGGCGCGCGCCCAATCTGGGGATTGTCACCGCGTATAACGACATGCTGTCGGCGCATCAGCCGTTTCAGACCTATCCTGACATCATCCGCAGCGCCGCACGCGCGGCAGGCGGAACTGCGCAGGTTGCTGGCGGTGTGCCTGCCATGTGCGACGGGGTTACCCAAGGCCAGCCCGGCATGGAACTGTCGCTGTTTTCGCGCGATGTGATTGCCCTGTCGGCGGGGGTTGCCATGTCGCATAACTGTTTTGATGCCGCTGTCTGGCTTGGGGTCTGCGACAAGATTGTACCAGGGCTTATCATTGCGGCAGCGACATTTGGTCATGTGCCATCCGTGTTTATTCCGGCCGGTCCCATGACCAGCGGCCTGCCGAATGATGAGAAGGCGAAAGTCCGCCAGAAATTCGCGCAAGGCGAAATCGGGCGCGATGAACTGATGCAGGCCGAAATGGCCAGCTATCACGGTCCGGGCACCTGCACCTTTTACGGCACGGCCAACACCAACCAGATGCTGATGGAATTCATGGGTCTGCATATGCCGGGAACCAGTTTCGTCAATCCGGGCACGCCGCTGCGCGATGCGCTGACGGTTGCTGCAACTGAACGCGCGCTGGCCATCACTGCGCTTGGCAACGATTATCGCCCTGCCGGTCAGGTGCTGGATGAACGGGCCTTCGTCAATGGTATCGTCGGGCTGATGGCCACGGGCGGGTCAACCAATCTGGTGCTGCATTTGCCGGCCATGGCGCGTGCGGCAGGGATTGAACTGACCTTGCAGGATTTTGCTGATATTTCCGACATCGTGCCACTTATGGCCAAGGTCTATCCAAATGGTCTGGCCGATGTGAACCATTTCCATGCCGCTGGCGGCCTTGGTTTCATGATCGGCGAATTGCTGGATGCGGGCTTGCTGCATGATGATGTCTGCACCATCGCGGGTGATGGGCTGGCGCGCTATGCGCAGGAACCGAAGCTGCGTGATGGCACCCTGGTCTGGGAAGACGGCGCGGGGCATACGCTGAATGACCGGATTCTGCGTCCGGCTGGCGACGCATTCCAGAAATCCGGCGGGTTGAAACAACTGACGGGCAATCTGGGGCAGGGGGTGATCAAGACCTCCGCAGTGGACCCGTCACGCCATGTAATTCAGGCGCGTGCGCGCGTGTTCCGGGAACAGGCGGACGTCAAGGCGGCGTTTCAGGCGGGTGAATTCACCGAAGACACTGTGGTCGTGGTCCGGTTTCAGGGACCAGCGGCCAATGGCATGCCGGAACTGCATTCGCTGACACCGATTCTGGCGGTGCTGCAGGATCGCGGACTGAAAATGGCATTGGTCACGGATGGGCGCATGTCGGGGGCAAGCGGCAAGGTTCCGGCAGCGATTCATGTCGCGCCCGAAGCGGCCAAGGGCGGCCCGCTGGCCCGCATTCAGGACGGGGACATGGTGCGCCTTGACGCTGTTGCAGGGCGTCTGGATGTCCTGGAGGAGGGATTTGACGCGCGCACGCCGGTCACGGTTGACCTGTCCGCGAATGAATTCGGGCTGGGGCGGGAAATGTTCGCCGCATTCCGGCAGGCGGTGGGCGATTCGACGGAAGGGGCCGCCGTCGTCGTTTGACGAAACGCGGCATCCGGGGCGGGTCGCTTCTGGCTGGGCCGAAGGGCGCAAGTCCCGCCGCGCGCCGCCGCCCCCTCAATGGGGGCAAGGCGCGCTCCCCTTTTCAAGGTTTTCCAGGGGTCAGCTTTCAGGCGCGATTTTCCAGCGCGCTTCATTTTCCTCGATCGCGCGAATGCGTTCGGCAGTCTTGGGGTGGCTCATCAGCCAAGCGGGCATGCCGCCGCCCATGCCGGTCAGGGTTTCCAGCTTCCTGAACAGGTTCTTTTGCGGCGCAGTGCCGATTCCGGACTTTACCAGCAGCGCGGATGCATAGGCGTCGGCTTCATATTCATCATTGCGGCTTAATTTCGCGGCCAGCACAGAGACCAGAAAATTCGCAATGATCACGCCCAGCCCCGGCAGGAACCGGTTAAACACTGTCGCCAGCGCAATACGCACGGCGTTTGTTCCTGAAAAATCGATCATGCGCTTGCGGGAATGGCCAAGGGCGACATGTCCCAGTTCATGCGCAATGACGCTTGCCATTTCTTCCGCAGTAACTTCGCCTTGTCGGTACTTGTTGTAAAACCCGCGCGTGATGAAGATGCGCCCGTCAGGGGCAGCGAGCCCGTTGACCGGGTCGATTTCATAGATATGCACCTTGATCCGTTCAACACCCACTGCTTTTGCGAAACTGTCAGTCAGCTGTTTCAGGCGTGCATCGGCCAGCGGTGTGGATCTGGCATCCAGTTCCTGCTTGGTACGCCAGGCCGAAAACCAGTACATCGCCAGCCCATAGAGCAGCAGGATCAGAATGGGGGTAAGTTTCAACATATGCGGAATATGGGGCAGGGCGGGCGGCGGGGCAATGGTGCTTAGCCAATAACCAGTGTCAGACCCATCATCAGCGCGAAGGAAAGGGTCACAATCACACCAGTTGTCGCGGGGTCCACGCCGTCGCGCGCTTCGGGCAGCAGTTCGGAAAAAATCATCCACAGCATTGCGCCTGCGGCCAGTCCCAGCCCTATGGGCAGAAACGGCGCAAAACTCAGCACGAAAAGGAAGGCCGGGACCGCCAGGACGGGCTGCGGCGCCGATGACAGAATTGCCCACCACGCCGCTTTGCGCACGCTTGCCCCGCGTGGCACCATGATCAGCGCGATCGCCAGCCCTTCGGGCACGTTATGCAGCGCAATGGCGATGGTGATGAAATCGCCAAGTTCCCGCCCGCTGCCATAGGCCACGCCCACTCCCACACCTTCGGCGGCGGAATGCACGGTCATCACCCCCATGATCAGCAGAATTTTCAGCCCGTCGGCCTTGTTCACATTGGCAATGTCGCCACTGTCATTCCCGGCCAGAAGTCGTTTGGCGACCCATATGCCACCCAGCCCCAGCAGCACACCTGTCAAGGTGCGCAGACCGGAGAATGCGAAACCTTCGCCGATCAGGCTGAAAGTGGCCGCCAGCATCAGCCCCGCCGCCGCGGCATTCCCATAGGACAGCGCGCGCGGCGTGACATTGCGCATCGCGGCCAGCGGCAGCGCGCCAAGCCCGGTTGCTATTGCGGTGATGGCCGCAGCCAGGAAAACCAGAAGGATGGTGGGATCAGACATTGCCAGTCAAACATTAGAATAGTTCTAACCTATGTTGTATCAGGCCGCATGGCAAGAGTGTTGTCATCAGGCACAGGCGACTGCGCGCCGCCCCTAGCGCCGATATGCCGAACCGGGCCGGTGGCTGCCTGCGCCCCCAAGAAGGCGCAATGCCTGCTATTTCAGCGACATGAGCGCGAATTGTCACATCATTGTTGTTTACCTGCGCTATAGTGCAACAGGCGACATCTGGTGCGTTATAAAGGCTTGTCAGATGGATTGCGCAATATATAGTCCAGTTCATGGCGCGGATCTTTGTTTGCGCCAATGGCCCTGCGGGGCAGATGCCCTGGGGGGCTGCCAATGCGGAGGCGGCACCTATGGATGGTGATTTCAGAACCGATTTTACGCGTGATCCGGTGTCGCTTCGGAACTTTCCGGCACTGGTGCTGAATGCTGACTACCGGCCTTTGTCCTATTACCCCTTATCGTTGTGGCCATGGCAGGATGCGGTAAAGGCCGTGTTTCTGGACCGCGTTGATATTCTGGCTGAATATGATCAGATCGTGCGCAGCCAGCGGCTGGAAATCCGGGTGCCGTCTGTGGTTGTGCTGCGCGATTTCGTCAAACCGCGCAAACGTGTGGCGTTTACCCGTTTCAACCTGTTCCTGCGGGACGAATTTTCCTGTCAGTATTGCGGGGCGCGCAATGACCTGACATTTGACCATGTTGTGCCGCGCAAACTGGGCGGGGTGACAAGCTGGGACAATGTGGTGGCCGCCTGCGCGCCATGCAACCTGGCCAAAGGGTCAAAGACCTTGCGGGCCTCTGGAATGAAGCTGCGCAAGACGCCCTATCGCCCGGATGCAGAAACACTGCGTAATCTGGGTCGCCGCTTTCCGCCGAACCATCTGCATGAAAGCTGGATGGATTACCTGTATTGGGATACTGAACTGGAAGCCTGAGATACGCGCAGGTTGCTTTAAGATCGAAGCGCAAGCCGTTGTAATTTAATTGAATTAAAAGGCATAAATTCAGCAGTTGGCGCGATAACAGGCTGGGCTTGCTGTTGCGAATGTTATAATGTAACAATCAGCCTAATATCCCCGGACTGAAAGCGCCTCGCCATGCATGACAAGATCCCCGTAACCTTGCTGACCGGATTTCTGGGCGCGGGAAAAACCACCCTTCTGAACCGGCTGCTGCATGATCCGGCTGCGGGCCGCGTGGCGGTTGTCGTGAATGAATTCGGCGAAGCCGGACTTGACCACGACCTGATAGAGGACGCGGCCGAAGATGTCGTGTTGATGCAATCAGGCTGCATCTGCTGTTCCATTCGCGGTGATCTGTCCCGGACACTGGTTTCGCTTCTGGCGCGGCGGGTGCGCGATGAGCTGCAGTTCGACCGCGTTGTGATCGAAACAACCGGGCTTGCCGATCCGGGGCCGATTCACCACACGCTTATGGTTGATCGTGTGCTTGCGCCGAATTATACGCTGGACGGCATTGTGACAGTGGTGGATGGCGCATTGGGCATGTCCACGCTTGACCGCCATGCCGAAGCGCTGGCGCAGGTTGCCATGGCGGACCGCATCGTTCTGACCAAGCGTGACCTGACCGATGCCACCATGCGCCGCAATCTTCAGGCGCGGCTTGAACGGCTGAATCCGGGTGCGCAGCCCGTCTGGGCTGATATGGGCGCGGTGCCTGCGGCAAATGTGTTCGGACTGGGCGCAATGCGCCAGGATATTGCCGCAGATGACGCGCTGGCCTGGCTTGCAGCCCCCGCCGCGGACCCGTTGGCCGGGCTTTCGGGAATTGCGCTGCCGGAAGCTGCGACTTCCGCGCCCTTTGAAACCGTGTCCCATCATGCCAGTGACGACCGGATCGCCACGGCCTCTATCCGGATCGAAACCCCGATTCCCGCCGAGGTGTTCGATTTCTGGCTGGATTCGTTGATTGCAATCAAGGGGCCGGATATTCTGCGCATCAAAGGAATTGTTCATCTGGAAGATATTCCATACCCTTTCGTGTTTCATGGCGTGCAGCATATATTCGCGCCGCCCACCCCGTTGAAATCATGGCCGAAGGGCGACACATCCAGCCGTATCGTTGTGATCGCCCGCGACATTCCGAAACCGGAACTGGACCGCCATCTTGCCCTTCTGTTGTCGCCCCCCGCAGAAAAAACGGAAGCGCCCGGCATGATGGGGCAAAGTCTGGAAACACCGTTCTGATCTGTCCCGCACACGCGCGCACGGCCCTTCGTTGGTTTTCATTGACACAGGGGGCAACGCCCACTAGGCAGAAAATCTGATGGTGCCCGGTATCTGCCGGGAGAATAGGGAAACCGGTGCGGGGCATTCGCCCCAATTCCGATGCTGCCCCCGCAACTGTAAGCGGTGCGCGCCCCCTTCACGCCACTGGACCTGTTTTGGTCCGGGAAGGTGGGGGCCGCGCGACCAACCGCAAGCCAGGAGACCTGCCATCAATAAACGCAACACCAAACCGGACGGGGTGTCCGGAGGAGGCCAAATGATGTCAGCGCGATACGCTGTGCCCTGTTTCTGGCAGCCTGTGCCCCCTGTTTCCACAGACAGAGGACAAGGCAATGACCCGACATTTCCATATAACACCATGTCGTGACTGCCGGCTGCGCGCCGGTCCCTGTATGGAAGGATATATGTTTCTGGAACGCCTTGGCGCCAGCATGACGCTGGTTGAAAAGGTGACGGGCGACATTCCCGACATGCATGGCGAGGTGGTTCTGGACCAATGCCCCCATGCCCGGGACTGCCTGTTGCAATGGCGCGCGGGGCAGGGGCGGATGGAACTCTGCCATGCGCAGACGCCCCTGTTGCAGGCCCATCTGACAACCGGGTATCCGACATGAGCTGTCCGCCCCCCAAACCCGCCAGCCTGACACTGGATTCGCTGTCCTGGGGCAATGGCATCCTGCATCCGGTGTCCCTGACATTGGCGCCGGGGCGCATTCTTGGCGTGCTGGGGGCCAACGGGGCGGGCAAATCGACATTGCTGCGCCTGATCTACCGGTTTCATGCGCCGCAGACCGGCCGTGTCCTTCTGGATGGTCAGGATATTCACACAACGCCAGCGCGTCAGGTTGCGCAGCGCGTGGCCGCCGTGTTGCAGGAACAACCCACCGATTTTGCCCTGAACGTGGCAGAGATCGTGGCTCTGGGGCGGGCACCGCACCGGCGGGCCTTGTCGGGGCCATCTGAACGCGACCGGCATCTGGTGGACCACGCACTGGACCGTCTGGACCTGCAAGCTTTTGCGCAGCGCCCCTTCGGCACATTGTCGGGTGGCGAACGCCAGCGGGTCATGGTGGCCCGCGCGCTTGCGCAGGAACCAGGGCTGATCGTGCTGGACGAACCGACCAACCACCTCGATATCCGCCACCAGCTGGAAGTGTTGCGTCTGGTGCGGGAACTGGGCGTCACAGTGGTGGCATCACTGCATGATCTGAATCTGGTGCAGGGTTTCGCCGATGATCTGCTGGTCCTGCGACAGGGCCATCCGCTTGCCTTTGGTTCTGTCTGCGACGTTCTGACACCCGATCTTATTGCCCGCGCCTTTGGTGTGATGGCAGTGGCGCGCGGGCCTGCGCGCTTTGATTTTTCCCTTTTCAACGACACACGACAGGAATTGTCTGCATGAAAACCCTTCCTTTGGCCATGACGGCACTGGTTCTTGCCGCGCCCGCGCTGGCGCATCCGGTCACAGTACAAAGCTGCGACCGAGAGGTGACCTTTGACGCGCCCCCCGCCCGTGCGGTGTCCAACGATGTCAATCTGACAGAAATGATGCTGGCCCTTGGACTGGCCGACCGGATGGTCGGATATACCGGTATTTCCGGCTGGAACAAACTGGACGCGGAAATGCGTGCAGGCGTGGCCGAATTGCCCGAACTGTCCGCGCGCTACCCGTCGCGCGAAGTGCTGATCGGGGCAGATGCGGATTTCTGGTTTGCAGGCTGGAACTACGGCATGCGCGTGGGCGGAGAGGTCACACCAGACACTTTGGGCCGCTTTGGCATTCAGGTCTATGAACTGACCGAAAGCTGCATCCATATCATGGCGCGCGAACGTGTTGCGATGGATGACATGTTCAACGATATCCGAAATCTCGCGGCGATCTTCGGTGTGCCGGAACGTGCGGATGCCCTGATTGCGGACTGGCAGGAAGACCTGAACGCGATCAAGGCAAGCATCCCGACGGGCGAGCCGCTGCGCGTTTTCGTTTATGACAGCGGCGAAGACACACCCTTTACCGCCGGGCGCTATGCGATCCCCACCGCGATGATCGAGGCCGCAGGCGGACGCAACATCATGGATGATGTTGACAGCAGTTGGACCCGCGTTGCGTGGGAACCCGTGGTGGACCGCAATCCCGAAGTGGTTGTCATCGTGAATTATGGTGAAGTGACCGCCCAACAGAAGATCGATTTTATGCGCACAAACCCCGCTTTTGCGCAAATGGATGCCGTGATTCATGATCGCTTCGTCGTGCTGGAATATGTAGAGGCCACACCCGGCCCGCGCAATATCCGGGCGATCCGCACCCTGGCTGACGCTTTCCACGGGCGGTAGGCAAAGATGACAAACCCACGCCGCCCTGCATCACCCGGCCAAGGTGCTGCGCCACGCCTACGGCGGGGCGGGCGCGCGGCGATGTGGGTTTGCGGTGCACTGGCGGTGCTTGCGGCGTCCATTTCGGCGGCAGTCAGTATCGGGGCCGTGCCGGTCCCGTTAAGCACAGTCTGGGGCGTGGTTCTTGACCGGTTGCTGCCCGGTCTGCTGACGCCTGACTGGCCTGTGGGGCATGCGGCCATTGTCTGGGAAATCCGGCTGCCCCGCGCGCTGCTGGCCGCGCTGGTCGGGGCGGGACTTGCGCTTGTGGGGGCGGTGCTGCAAGCCGTGACGCGCAATCCGCTGGCCGACCCGCATCTGCTGGGCATTTCATCGGGGGCGGCGTTCGGCGCCATTCTGGCGCTGCTGCATACAGGCATGTTCCTGGGGTTTGCCACAGTTCCCATACTGGCATTCCTCGGGGCGCTTGGCGCAACGGCGCTTGTGCTTTCTGTGGCCAGCTTCGCGCAGGCGACCAGCGCAGACCGTCTGGTACTGACCGGCGTCGCAGTGTCCTTCATCGTCATGGCGCTTGCCAATGTCCTGATATTTCTGGGCGATCCGCGCGCCGCCCATACGGTCGTGTTCTGGATGCTGGGCGGGCTTGGGTTGGCGCAATGGGCGCACCTGATCTGGCCTGCAGTGATCCTGCTGGGCGCGGGATGCTGGTTCCGCGCTGTCGCCGGGTCGCTGAATGCGATGACCATCGGGGATGAAACCGCCACGACACTTGGCATTGCAGTGGCACGTTTCCGGCTGACAGTCTTTGTTGTTGCCGCACTGGTGACCGGTGTGATGGTGGCGTTTTCCGGTGTCATCGGTTTTGTAGGGCTTATGATCCCGCATATCGTGCGCCTGCTGACGGGCGGCGACAATGCGCGGGTTCTGCCCGCGTCAATGGCGCTGGGCGCGGTCTTTCTGGTCTGGGCAGATGTCGTCGCGCGCACCCTTCTGCGGCCTGAAGATATGCCGATCGGTATTGTCACCGGCCTGATCGGCGGGGTGTTCTTCATCTGGCTCCTGCGTCATCGCAGGGGGATAAGGTCATGAACATGACCCCGCCGCCTGCACGCAGCGTTCATCTGCTCAGAATGGGGGCCAGCCCCCATACCCCCGGGATATTTGACCCAGAATGAAAGCAATAGCCTTGCGCAGTGTCCACGATGACCGGGTCGCACCATGCGACGGATACAGAAATGGGCCTCTGGTCTTGCGGATATGTCTGCAGATGGTGTTTCATTCTGGGTCAAATATCCCGGGGGTGAGGCCCGCAGGGCCGAGGGGGCAGCGCCCCCTGACCATGCCGCGCTTTCGTGGCCATAGACAAAGGTGCAGATATTGAACACGGCCATCATGATCCAGGGGTGCGGGTCGAATGTGGGCAAGTCCATGCTTGTTGCCGGGCTTTGCCGTGCCGCGCTGCGCAGAGGGTTGCGTGTCGCGCCCTTCAAGCCGCAGAACATGTCGAATAATGCGGCGGTGACCGCCGACGGGGGCGAAATCGGGCGCGCGCAGGCCTTGCAGGCGCTTGCCTGCGGGCTGGAGCCGCTTGTCGACATGAACCCGGTACTTCTGAAACCGGAAAGCGAGTCCGGCGCGCAGGTAGTGGTTCAGGGCAAGCGTATCTGTACTGTCAGGGCGCGCGCCTATGCTGCGCTGAAGCCGCAGTTGATGGCGGCTGTTCTGGAAAGTTTCGGGCGTCTGAAATCATCCTATGATCTGGTGATTGTCGAAGGCGCGGGCAGTCCTGCCGAAATCAATCTGCGGGCGAATGACATTGCCAATATGGGGTTTGCTGAGGCGGCAGATGTGCCGGTGGTACTTGTGGGTGACATCGATCGGGGTGGTGTCATTGCGCAGATCATCGGCACGCAGGCGGTGCTGGACCCCGCGGACGCGGCGAGGGTCGCGGGTTTCATCATCAACAAGTTTCGCGGTGATCCGCGTTTGTTTGACGAAGGCTACCGGCAGATCGCATCGCGCAGTGGCTGGCAGGGATACGGGGTCTTGCCGTGGTTTGAGCGCGCCCATCTGTTGCCCGCCGAAGATGCGCTTGACCTTGGGGCTGGTGTGGTCGGCGGGGGGGCGGTGCGGATTGCCTGTCTGGTGTTTTCGCGGATTGCCAATTTCGACGATCTGGACCCTCTGCAGGCCGAACCCGGGGTGGAGCTGGTTATGGTGCGCGCGGGCCAGCCCCTTCCGGGGGATGTGCGGCTGGTCATTCTGCCCGGGTCGAAATCCACGCGGGCGGATCTGGCCTTTCTGCGGGCGCAGGGCTGGGATATTGATCTTGCGGCCCATATCCGGCGCGGCGGTCATGTGCTGGGCATATGTGGGGGCTATCAGATGCTGGGGCGGCAGGTGTCTGACCCTGACGGGGTTGAGGGACCGGCCGGTGACATGCAAGGCCTTGGCTTTCTGGATGTCACAACAGTCATGAGTCCCGACAAGCGGCTGGAGCGCGTGCAGGCACGGCATGTCGCCTCGGGGCTGGATGTTGCGGGATATGAAATTCATATCGGGCGGACTACAGGTGCGGATTGTGCGCGCCCCTTTGCCCGGCTGGCTGGGCGCGATGATGGTGCTACGGGGCCTGATGGACGTATCATGGGCACCTATCTGCATGGGCTTTTTGCGTCGGACAGATTCCGCTCGGCGTTTCTGGCGGGTCTTGGGGTCGCGCCGTCCGGACACCAGCATGGCGCAGTGGTGGATGCGACGCTGGACGCGCTTGCCGATCATCTGGAGGCGCATCTGGATGTGGACGGTCTGCTGGCCCGCGCGCGATAAGGGCCGGGCAATTCAGGCGGTGGGCGTTCTTGCCAGCGCCTGTTCCAGTCGTTGCCATTCGCGTTCCGGTCCCGGCAGGCCAAGGCGTAGCCAGCGCGATGAATAGGGAAATACCCGCGACCAGATCTGATACCCGGCCAGATGGTCGCGCGCGACGTCTGCATCTTCTGTGTCATACAGCCGGAACAGGCTTGTCCCGCCGAGGCTGGTCCAACCCGCCGCGCGCGCCAGATCATCCGCGCGTGCGGCATCGAGGCCAAGTTGCACGCGCATGGCATCGGCCCAGTTCCGGTCGGCAAGCGCGTGGCACCCCACGCATATTGCGGCACCTGATACCGGCCAGGGGCCTGCCATATCCGCCAGCCGGGTGATGACGGGTTTTGCGCCGAAGGCAAAGCCAAGCCGCAATCCGGCCAGCCCATAGAATTTCCCGAATGATCGCAGGACCAGAAGGTTGGTGACCCCGCCCGCATGGGGCAGCAGGGACAGGTCCGGTGTAACATCTCCGAAACTTTCATCAACGACCAGAAAGCCCACATTCTGCGCCAGTTCCAGCAGATCTGCCGGGGACCAGCACCGGCCATCGGGGTTGTTGGGGTTGACCAGAACCGCCAGATCCGCCCCCGCCATGCTTTGCGGTGTGGCGCTGTCCTGCACGGTCCAGCCTGCGGCGTTCAGGCATGCGGCATGTTCATTGTAGCTGGGAGCAAGGACATGGGCGCGCCCTTTGGGCGCCAGATGGGGTACCAGTTGGATGGCGGCCTGCGCCCCGCCGAACGCCAGCCCAGCCAGCCGCGTGTCAGCGCCCCATGCCTGTGCGGCAGCAGTGACCAGCGCGCCTTGGGCACGGGCAGTGGGCAGGCCATGCCAGACAGAATCGGGCAGGGTGGGCATGGGGTAGGGGCGGCGGTTGATGCCGGTGGACAGGTCGATCCAGTCATCCCCGCCATAGCGTGCCATGGCCGTGTCGATATTTCCGCCGTGATCGCGCATCATTGCCCCGCTTTTACTGGCTCACACATGCCCGCATTCCTTCGCATTCATAAGGTCGCTATGGGTTATGCACAGTCGGGCCGGGCGGGTTTCCCCAGCGGTCCTGAAACACCAGATCCGACAATGCCAGGCGGTCGCGCCAGCCTTTGGCCTGCAACTCCGGTGATTCATAAAGCGTATCGACATGCCCGATACACAGATAGGCCACGGGCACCACATGTTCGGGCAGGTTCAGAATGCTGCGTATATCGGCTTCGTGGAATATGCTGACCCAGCCCACACCCAACCCTTCCGCGCGTGCGGCCAGCCATAGGTTCTGCACGGCGCAAACTGTCGAATACAGATCCATGTCGCGGTTATGCGTGCGCCCCAGAACGACCTCGCCGCCGCGTGTGCGGTCGCAGGTGATGCACAGATTGACCGGCGCGGTGGTAATGCCTTCCAGTTTCAGTGCCGAATAAAGTGGGCGGCGGTCTGCAGGAAACATGGCAACAGCTTCGGCATTGGCGCGGGCAAAGGCCGCCTGAACCTGCGCTCTGACATCTGCACTGCGGATAACGATGAAATTCCACGGTTGCATGAACCCGACCGAGGGCGCGTGATGGGCTGCATTCAGCAGCCGCATCAATGTGGGGTCGTCAACCGGACGGTCGGTAAACTGGCTGCGGACATCGCGGCGTGTGAAGATGGCGCGGTAGACTGCGGCTTGTTCGTCGGGCGAAAACGGACCCGCCGGGGCGGGGGTAACGGGTGGCTGCATGACATCTCCCCTGTCACGGACACGACCGCCCGTTGACCATCGGGCAGCCCGGTTGCATCTGGCCGGTCTTCTGACTTGGTTTCACCGGCAACTGCGCCTTCCCGGCCAGCAGGGCCAGTGGCATTTTGCAGCGCCATCCACCTTACAGCGTTGGGCACGTTGCGGAATTGCACCGCATTCCCGATTCTCCCGCTTCTGCAGGGGTACTGCTGTGCGCGGGCACCAGATACTTCGGTTCTAGCGCGCTTTGCGCAACTGCGAAACTGGTTTTCTGCGTCCCAAGTACAGGTTGTCGGCAGGTCGCAGCAGGCCCCGTATGAATGCACGGGAACGCGGGTATGCCCTAGACAATCAGATCCTGCATGACCTGCGGCAGCATATCCGGCAGATCCTCTGCAATAAGTCCCGGACCGAAACGGCGCGCGGCTGCGACATGCAGCCAGGCAGCGGCGCAGGCGGCATCAAACGGGGGGAAGCCGCGGGCCAGAAGACCCGTGATCATGCCCGCCAGAACATCGCCTGATCCCGCAGTTGCCAACCAGGGCGCGGCACGGTCATATTGCGCGGAATTGATGGCGCAGCGACCGTCAGGTGCGGCGATGACAGTATCCGGCCCTTTGAACAGAACCACACATCCCGCGCGGTGCGCGGCTTCTCTGGTCGCGTCGAGTTTGGAATATGCCGGTCCGCGTTCCGGTTCCCTGCGCAGATTTTGGGCAAGGTCGGGAAACAGCCGGGCGAATTCGCCCGCATGCGGGGTCAGTACACAATCCGGACCAAGTGCGTCCAACCCTGCCGGGGTCTGCGCCAGCAATGTCAGTGCGTCGGCGTCCAGAACACTTGCCCGACCAGGATCAAGTGCGGTCATGATCAACCCTGCTTCGCGGGTTGACAGCCCCAGCCCCGGCCCGATGCAGATCGTGTTCAGGCGCGTGTCCTGCAACGCGGTGGCCAGCGCGCCGGAATCGCGGATGGGTTGCAGCATGATGGCGTCCAGTCGGCAGGCATTTTCCTGAAGGGCCGCAGGGGGGCAACCAAGTGTGACAACGCCAGCGCCCATGCGCAACGCTGCGCGTGCAGCAAGGCGGGCAGCCCCGCCCTTGCCCACGCTACCCGACAGAACAAGCGCATGCCCATGCGTGTATTTGTGGCCGCCAGTTTTGCGCGCCACGTCGCTGGTGCTGTGATGGTCCAGCAGTCCTGTGCGCGGGGGGTGGGGGGCATCGCCCGTCAGTCCGATATCGGCGACGGTGATTGCCCCACAGCACTCTGGCCCCTGCGCCAGATAATGCCCCGGTTTCGCACGATGGAATGAAACCGTCAGGTCAGCAGGCAGCACTGTGCCAAGCACGCGACCGCTATCCATGCACAGGCCGCTTGGTGCATCAACGGCCACACGCCCGCGCCATGGTATATGGCACATCTTTTGCAGCAGCGTGGCAAGCGAGCCGGTGACCGGACGGGTCAATCCCGTGCCGAACAATGCGTCAATCAAGAACATATCTGGCGGAAGTGCGGATAAGATGTCCTGTGACAAGTCATGAACCGGCCCCATATGCGCCCATCTGGCATGATTGTTGCGCGCATCTGCGGGCGATTTGTCCGCGTCACCATGAAGGCAGACCAGGACCTGCCACCCCTGTGCCGCCAGTAACCGGGCCACGACGAACCCATCGCCCCCGTTATTTCCGGGACCGCATAAAATAAGTGCATTTTGCGCCGGGTTTTCCGGTAGCGACCAGTGGCGCAGCAAGGCATCCACAACGCATTGGCCCGCGCGTTCCATCAAACCCGACCCGGTTGCCGCGCCAGAATCGATACCGGCCATTTCAACGGCGCGCATTTGGGCGGATGTCAGTATTTCAATCATTTTTTCCAACCCTGCTTTTCAAAAATGCCCAAATAATAATCACAATGATTATTATTGATGCGCTGCTGTCATTTGGGTGTTTCATCCCGACCCTGTTGCAGTCTATCAGATTGTGAGAGCCGTCTGAACATGGTCTGAACGATGCAAGCCGGACAAGGGCTTGGGGAAGTGAAAAGGCGAGGGTATGAAAAAGATCGAAGCAATCATCAAACCGTTCAAGCTTGATGAAGTCAAAGAGGCGCTGCAGGATATCGGCGTTCAGGGGTTGTCCGTGCTGGAGGTCAAAGGGTTTGGCCGTCAGAAAGGGCACACTGAATTGTATCGCGGTGCTGAATATGTGGTCGATTTCCTGCCCAAGGTGAAAGTCGAGATTGTTCTTCCAGATGATCAGGTGGACGAAGCCATAGAGGCCATCATCGCCGCTGCCCGGACCGAGAAAATCGGCGACGGCAAGATTTTCGTTTCCCCCGTTGAGCAGGCAATCCGCATTCGCACTGGCGAAAGTGGTGATGACGCGCTCTGACGTAACGAAATTTATCGGGGGTGACCCCCGGACGAGTTCCCAAAGCAAAGGAAAAAAACATGAGTTCTGCTGACGTTCTCAAGCTTATGCAAGACGAAGATATCGCCTATCTTGATATCCGTTTCACCGACCCGCGCGGCCGCATGCTGCACGTGACCATTGTGGGTGATCTGGTTGACGAGGATTTCCTTGAAGAAGGCTTCATGTTTGACGGATCGTCGGTGCCGGGCTGGAAGGGTATCGAAGCATCTGACATGAAACTGGTCTTCGATCTGAACAGTGTATATGTCGACCCGTTCTATGCCGAAAAGACCTTGGCGATTCATGCCTCGATCGTTGAACCCGACACCAACGAACCTTATGAGCGTGACCCGCGCGGCACCGCAGAGAAGGCAGAAGCCTATCTGAAATCTTCGGGCATTGGCGATGCGGCCTATTTCGGTCCGGAAGCCGAATTCTTTGTTTTCGACAGCGTGAAATTCAGCGACTCGATCAACAAAGTCAGCTTTGAAGTGGATGCAGAAGAAGCGGCGTGGAATTCCGACACCGAATATGACACCGGCAATACCGGCCACCGTCCGGGCGTCAAGGGTCACTATTTCGCCATGAACCCGATGGATGCCAATCAGGACATGCGTTCTGAAATGTTGACCACCATGAAAGACATGGGGATGAAGGTCGACAAGCACCATACGGAAGTGGCTTCGGCGCAGCATGAACTTGGTCTGATCTTCGGATCGCTGACCAAGCAGGCCGACGAAATCATGAAATACAAATATGTCGTGCGCAACGTGGCCGATGCCTATGGCAAGACCGCAACCTTCATGCCGAAACCCGTCAAGGGTGACAACGGCACCGGCATGCATGTGAACATGTCGATCTGGAAAGACGGCAAGCCGCTGTTTGCAGGCGACAAATACGCCGATCTTAGCCAGGAAGCGCTGTGGTTCATCGGCGGCATTCTGAAACATGCCAAAACGCTGAACGCCTTCACCAACCCCACCACGAACAGCTACAAGCGCCTGATCCCCGGATTTGAAGCCCCTGTTCTGCGCGCCTATTCGGCCCGCAACCGCTCGGGTTGTATCCGCATTCCATGGACTGAAAGCCCGAAAGCCAAGCGCGTTGAGGCCCGTTTCCCCGATCCGTCGGCGAACCCCTATCTGGCCTTTGCTGCGCTGCTGATGGCGGGCCTTGACGGGATCAAGAACAAGATCGATCCGGGCGCTGCATCGGACAAGGATCTGTATGATCTGCCGCCGGAAGAACTGGAAGGCATCCCCACGGTTTGTGCGTCCCTGCGCGAAGCGCTGGACAGCCTTGCTGCGGATCATGACTTCCTGCTGGCCGGTGACGTGTTCACCAAGGACCAGATCATGGCCTATATCGATCTGAAATGGGAAGAAGTGTATGCCTATGAGCACACACCCCACCCGATCGAATATGCAATGTATTACAGCTGCTGATCAGCTGGCCGATACAGTCAAAGCCCCCGCATTTGCGGGGGCTTTTTGTTGGCGGAACTGCGTTAAGCTGTGGCTTTGGGCCTATGAAGCGCGGTTTAAGCCCGCGCCACAGGTCGGGCCGGGGACTGCCGGTCCCACGCCCTGAGAAGTTCACTTTGTGCAGGCGGAATACCCCGGCATAAAAGGTTTGAATTGTCGCTGGCGTCATCGGCAGGCCGCGGGACGGCCAGACCTATGGCGCGTTTTCCGGTCTTTCGCCGCGCCACTGGCGCGA
Organism: Roseinatronobacter alkalisoli; assembly: GCF_028745735.1. GTDB lineage: Bacteria > Pseudomonadota > Alphaproteobacteria > Rhodobacterales > Rhodobacteraceae > Roseinatronobacter > Roseinatronobacter alkalisoli. The sequence continues at coordinate 104,068 of NZ_JAQZSM010000006.1, read as the reverse complement.
CGGTCCCTTCAAACCCTGCGGCCTTTGCTCCGCGCCTTTGGGCGTCCGCTTCAGGCCATTCTCTCATCCAACCCGGCGTTGCCGCCTATGCCCGGCGTCAGCGATTGCTGCGCGTGATCTGCGCGCCCAGATCGGCCATCAACCCTTCAAACGCTGGGAAAGATGTCGCGATGGGGGTGCCATCATCCACTGTTACCGGTTTTTGTGTGGCAAGGCCCAGGCACAGAAAACTCATGGCGATGCGGTGGTCCAGATGGGTCTGGACTGTTGCGCCACCGGGAACGCTGCCTGTGCCCATGCCGTAAACGGTCAGGCTGTCCTCTGTCTCTTCCACACGCACACCGCAGGCTTCCAGCCCGCGCGCCATGGCATCCAGCCGGTCGGATTCCTTGACACGCAGTTCCTTGACGCCGCGCATGATGGTGACACCTTCGGCGGTGGCGGCAAGCGCTGACAGGACCGGGTATTCGTCAATCATGCTTGCGGCTCGTTCGGGGGGCACTTCAACCCCTTTCAGTGCTGAAAACCGCACCCGCAGGTCGGCAACCGGTTCGCCGCCTTCCTCGCGCGGGTTTTCCATTACCAGATCAGCGCCCATTTCCTGCAATGTGATGAAGATTCCGTTTCTTGTCGGGTTCTGGCTGACACCGGGCACAAGAATATCGGAGTCCGGCACCATCAGCGCCGCGCATACCGGGAATGCCGCTGAACTGGGGTCGCGCGGAACGGTGACAGACTGGCCGCGCAATTCAGGCTGGCCGGTCAGGGTGATGACGCGACCCTCATCCGTATCTGCGACTGTGATTTCGGCCCCGAAGCCACGCAACATGCGTTCGGAATGGTCGCGGGTTGGTTCTGATTCGATCACCACGGTCTGGCCCGGCGCGTTCAGCCCGGCCAGCAACACAGCGGATTTCACCTGTGCCGATGGCATAGGCACCTTGTAGCGTGCAGGAACCGGGTCTGGTGCGCCGATGACGGTCATCGGCAAACGCCCGCCCTTGCGCCCGAAGGCCTGCGCGCCAAACTGCGCCAGCGGGTCGGTGATACGCCCCATAGGGCGTTTGTTCAGGCTGGCATCGCCTGTGAATGTGGCGGTGATATCTGTGGTGGCCATAGCCCCCATGATCAGGCGCACGCCGGTTCCGGAATTGCCGCAATCGATCACGCAATCGGGTTCACGGAAGCCGCCCACACCCACCCCATGCACTGTCCAGTCCCCCGGCCCGTTCTGGATGACCTCTGCGCCGAAGGCGCGCATGGCGGTGGCAGTGTCCAGCACATCCTGCCCTTCCAGCAGCCCCGTCACATGGGTTTCGCCCACGGATAATGCGCCAAGGATCAGCGCGCGGTGCGATATGGATTTGTCGCCGGGAATTTCCGCCACACCGCGCAGGGCGACGGATTTGCGGGCGGTCATTGGAATTGCGGGGCCGTGGCCGGACATGCGCGCACCTTTCTTGACGGAATGCGCGTTGCTGATAGCGCAAGCGCCGTGCCCCGTCCATGGGCAAGCGGCGCGCTTAGTCCTGTTGTTGCAACCTGTCCAGAATTTCGCCAAGCAGCGCATCCAGTTCGGCCCGGATGGCGGGGTTGCGCGCGCCCTCGATCGCGCCAAGCCCCTGACCCAGCGTTTCGGCATAAGCCACGCGGTTGGCGATCTGGGTCTGTGCAAGGGTTGCGTCCAATGCACCGGCCGCTTCGGCAATTTCAGTGCCCAGCCGTGTACCTGCCCGCGCGCGGTTCAGCACGACCAGCACATCGCGTCCTTCGCGGCGTGTCAGGTCCAGCACGCCATCTGTTGCCCACAGATCCACATGACTTGACGCCACGGGCACCAGCACCAGATCCGCTTCGCGCAGGGCAGGGCGCAGGTCGGCATCGGCCTTGGGCGGAGTGTCGATGATGATGAATTCCGCCATGTCGCGCAGCTTGCCCACCTCATACCCCACGCCCCATGCAGAGGCGGTGGAAAATTCAAGGCCCTCGCTGCGTCCGGCCTGATGGCGCGTCATGAACCAACGCCCGAGCGAGCCTTGCGGGTCGGTGTCCAGAAATGCCACCTTATGGCCCGCGCGTTGCAGCATGGCCCCCAGATTGACCGCAAGCGTGGTCTTGCCAGAGCCGCCTTTTTGCTGGGCCACTGTAATGACTTTTCCCTTTGGCATGGTTCACCCCTTTTGCTGCACTGCAGCATAGCGAATTTGCAGGCGTAATGCACGCGCAAAAATTCAGGCGCGTTCATCCTTGGGCGACGCCATGACAACCATGGTCGTCAAGGTGTTCAGATAGGGAAATGCGCCTAGGTAATTGGTGTGAAAATGCTTATAACCAGCCAGATCGCGCGCTTCCACGCGCAGCAGGTATTCGACTGTGCCGGTAATATTATGGCATTCGCGCACCTGCGGGGCCGTGCGCATCAGGCGTTCGAATTCTTCCTGTGCAACCTTGGTATGTCGCGACAGGCCCACTGTAACATAGGCGATGAACCCGATGCCGGTTTGCGCGGGGTCCAGCACCGCCCTGTAGCCGGTGATTATACGCCTGCGTTCCAGTTCCTGCACCCGGCGCAGACAGGCTGATGGCGACAGCCCGACACGTTCTGCCAGGTCCAGATTGGATATGCGTCCTTCTTGGGTCAGGATACGCAATATATGTTCAGATGTACTGTCAAACTCGGTCATAAGTTGCAGTTTATGGGTATAATTTGCAGCATTTGCAATTCGATTTCGCGTCCATTGCATTAGATTTTGCGCAAATACGGAACAGGTGTCATGACAACAGAACTTTTCCTTGCGCTGCTTGCTTTTGCCTTCGTGACCTCGGCCACGCCGGGGCCGAATAATGTGATGTTGCTGGCCTCCGGCGTGAATTTCGGGTTTCGCCGTACCGTCCCGCATATGGCAGGAATTGCCATCGGCCATGCGGCAATGGTGTTTCTGGTAGGTGTCGGGCTGATGGGTATTTTCATCGGCTACCCGCCCGCGCAGATGGCGCTGAAGCTGGTTTCGGTTGTCTATATGCTGTGGCTGGCGTGGAAAATTGCCAATGCCGCCCCCCCGGATGGGGCCAGCGCAAAGGGGCGGCCGCTGACATTCGTGCAGGCGGCGGCGTTTCAATGGGTCAACCCCAAGGCATGGGTCATTTCGCTTGGTGCAGTGTCAATCTATGCACCGGGGCAGGAATGGGGGGCTGTGGCCTGGGTGGCGGCGGGGTTTTTATGTGTGGGCTGGACCTCTACGGTCATATGGACAGGGCTTGGTATGGGGGTGCGCCGCCTGTTGCAGCGCCCTGACTGGCTGCGGGTGTTCAACTATTCCATGGCTGCGTTGCTGGTGGCGTCCCTTGTGCCGGTGGTGTTCGGGGATTAGCCTGCGCAATCCTGCCCTACAATACTTGCGCGACGCTCAAAGCGCGGCTAGTCTTTCCCATAGATCGCTTGCGATCAGAAAAAACAAAAACAATGATCCTGGGAGGATACCAATGACTTATCGATTTGCAGCACTCGCGGCTGCAACGGCCCTGTTGACAGCCCCCGTTCAGGCGCAGGAATTGTCCATTGCCACAGGTGGCACCGGCGGGGTTTACTTTCCCTATGGTGGTGGTCTGGCCGAAGTGATCAACCGCCATGTCGAAGGTGCGTCCGCAAGTGCGGAAGTCACCGGCGCATCGGTGGAAAACGTGGCGCTGATCTCGCGGTTTGATTCCGATCTGGCACTGGCGCTGGCGGATACCGTGTATCAGGCGTTCCATGGCGAAGGCGCGTTTGAAGGGCGTCAGGTGGATGAACTGCGCGCGATTGCGTCGATCTATCCCAATGCCGTGCAGCTTGTGACACTGGCCGATAGTGGCATCACCAGCCTTGAAGACCTGCGCGGCAAGCGTGTGTCAGTGGGTGCGCCGGGGTCGGGCACCGAAGTCAGCGCGCAAACCCTGCTGGCGGCAAATGGCATCACCTATGATGACATCAACGCGCAGCGCCTGAATTTCAACGAAACCGCCGATGCGCTGCGTGACGGAGATATTGATGCGGGCTTCTGGAGTGTGGGGCCACCCACTAGTTCCATCATGAACCTGGCCACAACGCGGTCCATCAGCATGGTTGCGCTGAGCACGGAAGAAATTGCCGCAGCAATCGCGGCGGAGCCGACTTTCGCGCCGTATTCGCTGCGCGCAGGGCTATATGACGGCATGGAAGAACCTGTTCTGACCATATCAACCCCGAATGTGCTGATCGTACATGCAGATATGGATGATGAACTGGCCTATAACATCACCAAGGCGATGTATGAAAACGTGGATGAACTGATAGCCATTCACCCCGCCGCGAATGACACGACTGTGGAATTCAGCGTTGATTCAACGCCCATTCCCTTCCACCCCGGCACGCTGCGCTATCTGGAAGAAGCGGGCGCGACCCCGCAGGACCATCAGCGTCCGTGATGGCAGATGGTATTTCGGGGCGGCTGGTACTGGCCGCCCTGTTCCTGCCAACGATTGCTACCGCCGACCCTGCCTTGCAGGCGCGTTTGCCAACGGGCGATTTGCTGGGCCAGTTGCCTATGCCCGAAGGTGCGGAAATCTGTCTGCGCTGGGCGCATTCCGTGACCGGGGGCGCAGTGGCGGATTGCTTCGAAAACCGTGCGGGCCAACTGACGCTGACGCGCAGTTACCTGCATGATTTCGCAGCGGGCCTGGGCGAAGTTACGGGCCGTGGCAGTCTGATTCCCGCGCAGGGGGGCGGGTACTGGATTGTCGGCATGGACGAGGTTATTCCCGCAAACAGCCTGTCGCTGCGTATAGGGTCCGTGCAAACCGGGCACAGGCTGACCGACGCGACGCAGGAACTGGCCCTTTCTGCGGAAGCGGCGCAGGGCGCGCGGGTCTGGTTGCATCTGAATACTCACCCCTGATGGATGCGCGTTCATTCACCTTCGTGCATCTTCCTTTGAACCTTCTGATAACGCATGTCCCAAAAGCGCAGGACCGGTTCCCACTTCCGCGCAACATGCACCAGTGACAGGGCAGCCCCGATGGCATCACACTTGAATACTCCCGACACCATGCAACCTGACCGGGTGGAAGGCGGGGTCATTCCGTCAAACCTGCGATCTGCTGATGCGTATCAGCCGCGACCGGTACTGTGGCTGATCACGGTTGTGGCGATCATGCTGTCGCTGTTTCAGCTATACACTGCCGGCATTCAGCCGCTGGGCCTGTTCTATCAGCGCACTGCGCATCTGGGCTTTGTGTTGTTTCTGGCCTTCCTGATCTTTCCGGTGTTCGGACAGACGCGCGCGCGCGGGGCCTTGGGCTGGGTCATCGATGCGGGCTTTCTGACTGCGGCCTTCATCAGCGGGTTCTATATCATCTGGTATCTGGATGATATCATCGCGCGCGCCGGCTGGTGGACCGCAACAGACATCACCGTGGGTATTATCTGCATCATCGCGGTGCTGGAAGCCAGCCGCCGCGCAGTAGGGCTGGGCATGACCATCATCGGCGCATTGGCCATCATCTATGCGCTGGCGGGGCCGCGCGGGGCTTTGCCGCAGGTGGGCGAATGGATGCCGGGTATCCTGTCGCATCGCGGCGCGAATGTGGACCGGCTGGTGGGGCAGTTGTATCTGGGGCAGGAAGGGATATTCGGCCTGCCGCTGGGCGTGGCCGCGACATTCGTGTTCATGTTCGTGTTGTTCGGGGCCTTTCTGGAAAAGACCGGCGCGGGCAAGTTCTTCATTGATCTTGCTTTTGCGGCAACAGGGCGCAAGCCGGGCGGACCTGCGAAAGCGGCGGTGCTGGCTTCGGCGGGGATGGGGTCAATTTCTGGCTCGGCCATCGCCAATGTGGTGACAACCGGGGCCTTCACCATCCCGCTGATGAAACGCCTGGGCTATAAGCCAAAACAGGCGGGGGGCATTGAAGCCGCCGCATCCACTGGCGGGCAGATCACGCCGCCCTTGATGGGGGCAGGGGCGTTCCTGATTTCCGAATATACGCAGGTTCCCTATATCGACATTGTTCTTGTGTCGATCTTTCCGGCAATCCTGTATCTGGGCACGGTATATCTGTTCGTGCATATCGTGGCGATGAAACAGGGCATGACGGGGATGTCGGCGGCAGAATTGCCCATTGTGCGCCATGTTCTGGCGGCGGGGTGGCAATTCATTGTGCCGCTGGTGCTGCTGGTGGTGCTGCTGGTCAACAATATATCGCCCATGCGGGTGGGGTTCTGGGCCATATTGTCGGTGGTGGGCGTTGCGGGGCTGCGCGGGGCCTGGGCGGTAATGGCCGATGGGCCGGTCACGCGCGAAAGGGTGCTGGCGTCGGTCATGCGCGGGCTGCGCATGATATTTGAATCGCTGGAACTGGGCGCGCGCAATGCAGTTGCGGTGTCGATTGCCTGCGCGGTTGCAGGTATCATCGTTGGGGTTGTCGGGCTGACCGGGCTGGGGCTGAAATTCAGTTCCATGATGGTGGCACTTTCGGGTGGCAACATCGTGCTGGCGCTGGGGCTGGTGCTGATTGCATCGCTGGTGCTGGGGTTGGGGTTGCCGGTCACGGCCAGCTATATCGTGCTGATCGTGCTGGTTGGCCCGGCGTTGCACAATGAATTCGGCATTCCGCTGCTGATCGCGCATCTGGTGGTGTTCTGGTATAGTCAGGACAGTAACGTGACACCGCCAGTTGCTCTTGCGGGTTTTGCCGGTGCCGCTGTGGCCGGGGCCAAACCCATGGAAACATCCATGCAGGCGTGGAAATTCGCCAAGGGCCTGTATCTGATTCCGCTGTTCATGGTGTTCAATCCCGAAATCATCTATGGTGGGCCGCTGCCACATGTGCTTTGGACAGGGTTCACTGCGATACTGGGACTGGTGGCCTTTGCCAGCGCAATCGAAGGGTATCTGTTCGGGCGGATGGATGCGCTCTCGCGTCTGCTTGCCCTGCCTGCGGTGGTTGCGCTGTTCTGGCCATCCTTCACTGTGGAGGTGGCCGGTGCGGGGGTGCTGTTGGTGCTGCTGTCGATAAACTGGCTGAATGCCCGGCAGGCCCGCGCGCATCCGTCCTGAAACTGCTGTGCTAAAAGATCAACCGCATTTGCGCCTATAATTTGGGCAGTGGCTTGCGGTGGTCTTTACTTTCGGCACAGACCTGCTTTGATGGCTGAAAATAACGGAGTTCGCGCGCGATGGTGGCCAGTTTTTTCAATGAAATGTATGCGTCAGACGGGTTACGGGCACCTTATCAAATGCTGGAAGGCTGGTATCAGAACATGCCCGCCGAATTCCGCGCCCTGAAACAGGCAGAGGCCGAAGACCTGTTTCGCCGCTATGGCATTACCTTCGCGGTTTATGGCGAAGGGGGCGACCCCGACAGGCTGATCCCGTTTGACATGTTTCCGCGCGTATTCACGGCGCAGGAATGGCGCAAGCTGGAACGCGGCATCAAGCAACGTGCCCGCGCGTTGAATGCATTCCTGTCCGATGTCTATGACCGGGGCGAGATTGTCCGCGCAGGACTGATCCCCGCTGATCTGGTTTACCGAAATGATGCCTATGAAATTGCCGTGGCCGGGTTCCGCCCGCCCTTGGGAATTTTCAGCCATATCGTGGGCATTGATCTGGTGCGCACAGGGGCCGAGCAGTTCTATGTTCTGGAAGACAACTGCCGCACCCCTTCGGGTGTGTCCTATATGCTGGAAAACCGCGAAGTCATGATGCGCATGTTCCCGCATCTGTTTCAGGAAAACCGCGTGGCGCCAGTTGATGGCTATGCACGGCTGCTGAAGCGCACCCTAGCATCTGTCGCGCCCGCGAAATGCGACCGTGACCCTTGTGTGGTGCTGCTGACGCCGGGGCATTTCAATTCGGCCTATTATGAACATTCCTTTCTGGCGGATCTGATGGGGATTGAACTGGTCGAAGGGCAGGATCTGTTCGTCGAAGGGGATTTCTGCTGGATGCGCACGACCGAAGGGCCGCGCAAGGTGGATGTCATTTATCGCCGTATTGATGATGCTTTCCTTGACCCGTTGTGTTTCCGCCCAGATTCCACGCTGGGCGTGCCGGGGCTGATGAATGTCTATCGCTCTGGCGGGGTGACAATCTGTTCCGCCCCCGGTGCGGGCGTGGCCGATGACAAGGCGATATATACCTACGTACCTGAAATGGTGCGCTTCTATCTTGGGGAAACACCTATTCTGGACAATGTGCCGACATGGCAATGCGCCAAATCGGATGATCTGAAATATGTGCTGGAAAATATCGGGGAACTGGTGGTCAAGGAAGTACATGGCTCGGGCGGCTATGGCATGCTGGTCGGCCCCGCTTCCGACCGCGCGACGGTTGAAGCATTCGCGGCAAAAGTGGCTGAAAACCCGTCGAATTACATCGCCCAGCCAACGCTTGCGCTGTCTACATGCCCGACTTTCGTGGATGAAGGTATCGCGCCACGCCATGTTGATCTGCGGCCCTATTGCCTTGTCGGGCGCGATGTCGAACTGGTTCCCGGTGCGTTGACGCGCGTTGCCCTGACCGATGGGTCGCTGGTGGTGAATTCCAGTCAGGGCGGCGGCGTCAAGGACACCTGGGTTATCGCGGAGGAATGACATGCTAAGCCGTACAGCCGCGAATCTGTTCTGGATGACCCGTTTTCTGGAACGTTCTGAAACCACTGCCCGCCTGCTGGATATGGGGTTTCGCAATGCGCTTCTGCCCAATACCGGCGGGGGCTATCGCAATGAATGGGGCGCCATTCTGCAAAGTAAGGGGGTGTTGCAGTCCTTTACCGATAAATACGGTGAAATCGTGCAGCGCAATGTTGAAAGCTTCCTGTTTTTCGACATGGAAAACCCGTCATCCGTGGCAAGCTGCATCCGGTCCGCGCGGGAAAATGCGCGCATTGTGCGCACGGCGCTGACAAGTCAGGTCTGGGATGCGATCAACACCAGCTATCAGGAACTGATGGCCATGCAGCGGACGGAGCGGTCGAAACTGTCGATCCCCGATCTGACAGACTGGACCATCCGCACCAGTTCGCTGATCCGTGGCGCGATTGAATCGACCCAATTGCGCATTGACGGCTATAATTTCATGAATCTGGGCTATGCGGTGGAACGTGCGGATAACACCGCGCGGCTGCTGGATGTGAAATATTATGTGCTGCTGCCGTCGGTTGCCTATGTCGGGTCGGGGCTGGACAATTACCAATGGACCACGCTGCTGCGCGCCTTGTCTGCCCACAGGGCCTATAACTGGGCCTATGGGGGGGAACTGACATCTGTTCAGATTGCACATTTCCTGCTGCTGAACCCGAAATTTCCGCGTTCGCTGCTGTCATGCTATGCGCAGGCGAATGAACACCTGGACCAGTTGGCGCGTGTCTATGGGCGGTCCACCCCGGCGCAGGAAGGTGCCCGCACGCTGTTGGGTGAACTGGCAGAGGCGCATATCGACGATGTATTTGATGAAGGGCTGCATGAATTCCTGACGCGCATGATCAATGTAAACGGCGGGCTGGCACAGGCGATCCATGACCAGTATCTGACGGGGGAAGCGCGATGATTTTGAAGGTTTTTCATAAAACCCGCTATGATTTTGCCAGTCCCGTGGCAGGCATCATCCAAAGCCTGCGCCTGACACCTGCGAAATGCGACAGCCAGAAGGTGATCAACTGGTCGGTGGATGTGCCCGACGCCGTGATGGGAGAGGCGTTTCGTGACGGGGCAGGCGATTATATCCAGACCATTTCACTGCGAAAGCGGGTGGAGCATATTGAAATCACGGTCAGTGGCACAATCGAAACCATTGATACCGCAGGTGTTTTGCGCGGGCACAGGGAACGTGTGCCGCCGCGTGCCTATTTGCGCAACACTGTGCGGACCGAACCGAACCGCGCGATTGTGGATCTGGTGCAGGACACATTGCGCGATGCGGCATCGGCAAGCGCACTGGAACACGCGCATCTGCTGGCGGCCGCCGTGTCGGAAGCACTGCCTTACCGCCCCGGTGCAACCCATGCCCATACCACCGCCGCCGAGGCCATGAATGCGGGTGCGGGCGTGTGCCAGGATCATACGCAGGTGTTGATTTCCTGTGCGCATCTGGCCGATTTTCCCGCCCGCTATGTCAGTGGCTATCTGAATGCGACCGAAGATGGCAGTGCGCATGAAGCCAGCCATGCCTGGGCGGAGATCTACATTGAAGGATTGGGATGGGTGGGCTTCGACGCGTCGAATAAATGCTGCCCGAATGATCAATATATCCGGCTTGGCTCGGGGCTTGATGCGCAGAATGCCGCGCCTTTGCGCGGGCTTGTGCTGGGCGGCGGTGCCGAAGTGCTGGACGTGACAGTTGTGATCGAAGCCCAGCAGCAATGACCCTTGCGGCCCCACCGGCAGGGCGTTAACACTTGCGGGCTGGTTTATTTGGAAAGGCGCGATGACATATTGCGTGGGGCTGCTGCTGAAGGCGGGATTGGTTTTGCTGTCGGACACGCGCACGAATGCGGGTCTGGACAATATTTCCGTCTATCGGAAGATGTTTACGTTCGAAGAACCCGGTGAACGTGTGATCGTCATGATGACCGCAGGCAATCTGTCGGTCACCCAGACCACGCTGGCACGTCTGGGCGAAGCTGTTGATGACCCCGAAGCGACGCCGCAAACCTCCATCATGCGGGCCGAAAGCATGCTGGATGTTGCCACGATTACCGGTGAAATGCTGTCGCATGTGACTGCCGAAACCAAGGCGCGGATGGACCGGATGAATCAGGCGGCAACGGCATCCATGATTGTGGCCGGCCAGCGCCGGGGCGGGCGCATGCGTCTGTTCCTGATCTATCCCGAAGGCAATTTCATCGAAGCCACGGATGACACGCCCTATCTGCAGATAGGCGAGCATAAATACGGAAAACCCATTCTGGACCGCGTAATTACCGCCGACACCCCCCTGGAAGAGGCCCGCAAGGCCGTGCTGTTGTCGATGGATTCAACACTGCGTTCCAACCTGAGCGTGGGGATGCCGCTGGATATGGCCATTATTGAAACGGATGCGTTGCGCGTCAGCGAACACCGCCGCATCGAGGCCAATGACGAGGATTTCGCCGCCATGTCCGCCGCATGGTCACAGGCACTGCGCGACGCATTCGCCCGGATCGGCTGATCTTGCGTGAATAAGGAATGATCCGGGCGGGATATCCGGTGTGTGGGTGGGGCTCATGGGCTGAAGGGGACATTCAAAGGCGCGGGCTTGATCCAGGCACCAACGTCCCCTTCAGGCCAACTTCAACCAGCCTTGCGGTCCCTTCTGATGTGATCATACTCCCGCTGCGGTCTGTCGCTTACGCGTCCGGCACCGGGGTTTGCAATTCCTGCGCCAGAAACCGTTCAAACGCATCCAGATTGACCGCTTCAAACTGGCCGAACGCCTGCATCCAGATGCTGGCCTCGCGCAGGGCGTCGGGTTCCAGTTTGCACCATTTGACGCGCCCGCGCTTTTCCTGACTGATCAGACCCGCCCCGGCTAATATGCCCAGATGCTTGGAAATGGCCGCAAGTGACATATCGAACGGGTGGGCCACATCGGTCACGGCCATGTCGTCTTCCAGAAGCATGGCCAGAATGGCCCGCCGTGTCGGGTCTGCCAGGGCCATGAAGACCTGATCCAGCGATGGGGCGGGGGCATGAGTCATACAGCCCTTGTCACGCGCTAACGCGAAAAGGTCAACTATATGGTTGAATATGCGATTTGGCGCGAATTCGGTCCGCATGTACGGGCGTTGTATCGCCTGAATATTTTTAATCAACATTATCAGTAACTTAAAATCATGATCGCCCCGTTTTAGGTGCTTGACTCTGTGCCCGCTGCTGCCTAGTTTCCGCCCAACTTGCAGCCGGAGGTGGCAGGCATGGCACAGCGTGACGAATTGGAGCGGCTGAAGGCCCTTGAAGATCGGATCGCCAAGGCCAAAGCCGCGATAAACCCGCCAAGGGCGACGCAGGATCACCATTCAATGGCCCAGGTGGGCTGGCGCATGGTGATCGAACTGGTGTCAGGGCTTGGCATCGGTGCGGGCATTGGCTACGGGCTGGATGTTCTGTTGGACACCCGACCTTTCCTGCTGGTGCTGTTTACTTTGTTGGGCTTTGCGGCCGGCGTGAAAACTATGTTGCGTTCGGCGCGCGCGCTGCAGGCGCAGGCGGAAAATACGGCCCCGCATGATACGGGTGCGAAAAAAGGGGACAAGACCAGTGGCGGATGAAAATGGTGGCCTCTCAATCAGGCCGATGGACCAGTTCGAGGTCAAAGCACTGTTTGGCGGCGATGTAAGCTGGTACACACCAACCAATGTCACGCTGTGGATGGCGCTGACCGTTCTTGCCGCGACCGCGCTGATGGTTCTGGGCGCACGCAAGCGCGCGATCATTCCGTCGCGGGGGCAATCGGCCGCGGAAATGGCCTATGGCTTCATCTACAAGATGGTCGAAGATGTTGCCGGTCATGATGCCGTGCGTTTCTTCCCACATATCTTCACGCTGTTCATGTTCGTGTTGTTTGCGAACCTACTGGGCCTGATCCCGTTCGCCTTTACCACCACATCGCATATCGCGGTGACGGCTGTGCTGGCGCTGACGGTGTTTCTGTCGGTCACTGCGCTGGGCTTCATTCTGAACGGTACCAAGTTTCTGGGCCTGTTCTGGGTCAGTTCCGCACCATTGGCGCTGCGCCCCGTGCTGGCATTGATCGAGCTGATCTCGTATTTTGCGCGCCCCATCAGCCATTCTATTCGTCTGGCTGGCGCCATGATGGCAGGGCATGCCGTGGCCAAGGTTTTCGCGGGCTTCGCCAGCGCATTGGGGGCGATCTTCTTTGTGCCGGTGCTGGCCGTGACCGCGCTTTACGCGCTGGAACTGCTGGTTGCAGTCATCCAGGCCTATGTTTTCACCATTCTGACCTGCGTCTACCTGCGTGACGCATTGCACCCGTCGCACTGATACCACCGCGGGCCAAAAGGTCGAATACCAATCCAGCCAATTCCAAAACTCAAGGAGATACGACATGGAAGGCGATATCGCAGAAATGGGCAAGTACATCGGTGTTGGTCTGACCGCCATCGGTATGGGCGGCGCCGCAATCGGTGTGGGCAACATTGCAGGCAACTTCCTGTCGGGCGCATTGCGCAACCCGTCGGCTGCTGCTGGCCAGACCGCCATGCTGTTCATCGGCATCGCATTCGCAGAAGCGCTGGGGATCTTCTCGTTCCTCGTTGCTCTGCTGCTGATGTTCGCTGTCTGATCTGACCCCGATAATCTATCCTCCGGGGGGGCCGTGCGGCCCCTTCGGTCAATTCAGGGCTTAGGGGGACGACATGGCAGATGCTGCCACTTCGGGGCCGGGAATGCCCCAACTGGACCTAACCACCTTCTCGAACCAGATTTTCTGGCTCGTGGTGACTATGGTGGTGCTCTATTTCATCATGTCGCGCGTGGCCCTGCCGCGTATCGCCGCCGTTCTGGCGGATCGTCGCGGCACGATTACCAGTGACATTGCCGCCGCCGAGGATTTTAAGCTGAAGGCCCAGGAAGCCGAGGTCGCCTATAATCAGGCGCTCGCGGATGCCCGCACGGAAGCAAACCGCATTGTCGATGCTGCGAAAGCAGAAATGCAGGCTGAACTCGATGTGCAACTTGCCAAGGCTGACGCAGAAATCGCAGCGCGGTCTGCGGAGTCAGAGCGGCGCATCACGGAAATCCGTGACAATGCGATGGCCATGGTGTCGGATGTGTCAAACGATGTGACCAAGGAAATCCTGTCGGCTTTCGATGTGAAAGCAGACGCGCGCAGTGTAACTGCGGCGGTTTCCGCGCGGCTGAAAGGGGGTGCATGATGATGCGTCTTGTATTGGCCTGCATGGTTATGGCCAGCCCTGCGCTGGCTGCGGTGGAAGGAAAGCCTTTCTTTTCGTTGTATAACACCGATCTGATTGTGCTGATGGCCTTCATCATCTTCGTTGGCATTCTGGTCTATTTCAAGGTTCCCGCCAAACTGGCGGATCTGCTGGACCAGCGTTCGGCCACCATCCGGGCCGAACTGGAAGATGCGCGCCGCCTGCGTGAAGAAGCGCTGGATCTGCATGCGTCATTCGAGAAGAAGCGCACAGAGGTCAAGGAACAGGCCGCGCGCATCGTCGAGAAGGCAAAGGCGGATGCACAGATCGCGGCAGATAATGCCAAGGCTGAGATTGCATCGTCCATCACGCGCCGCCTGAAAGCTGCGGAAGATCAGATCGCATCGGCTGAAGCTGCTGCCATCCGCGACGTGCGTGATCAGGCAACAGCAATTTCGATTGCCGCCGCAGGTGACCTGATTGCCAAGAAGATGGATGCAGCGCGCAGCGATGCATTGATCCAGAATGCCATTCAGGCAGCGAATGACCGGCTGCACTGAACCTGCCATCATAGCAACAAAAAACCCGGCCATTGTGCCGGGTTTTTTTGTAGTGGGTATCGGTTGGCCGTATCTTGTCAGGGCGTGCGTGATGTCGTCGGGGGGAATCTGTGGACTGGTTGAATACTGGGTCAGATGTAGACATGGGGCATATGCACCAAGCCCGCGCCAGCGGTGGGCCGGGGACTGCCGGTCCGACGTTATAGGGATTCATTTTATGCAGGCGGCATCACTCCGGCATTCAAGGATGGAACTGACACCAGCGAAATCGGCAGGCCGCGGGACGGCCCACCGATAGCGCGGTGGCCTGCGGCCTTAATTCCGCGCGCCTTGGGAAATTCAACGCTTGTTTCCGGTCAGACGCCAGCCGCAAACAGGCCGCCACCCACAAACAGAATATGTCAACCCGAACCGAACACACGTTATTTTGCCTGCGCGTGTTCAAACCTTAACCTGGCGATTTCTTCGTTTTTCTGGCTGCGTTTCATGTCGCTCATGATCTGTTCAACGAAATTCAGATGGTCCTCTGCGGCTTTCTTCGCGCCGGCCGGGTCCCGCGCCTGAAGTGCGTCATTGATCGCCTTGTGCTGGTTCAGCAGATCATCGCGGGTCGCTCGCTGGCGGAAAATAACCTGACGGTTATAGAATACCCCTTCATGCAGCAGGTTGAACATGGCCCGCATCATATGCAGCATGATGATGTTGTGCGACGCCTCGACAATGGACAGGTGGAATTCAGCGTCCAGATGGGCTTCTTCAGCGGGGTTCCGTTTCTGATGCGCGGCCTCCATCTTTTTGAAAACCGTATCGATGACCTGCAAGTCGGTGTCTGACCCGTAGCGCGCGGCGCGTTCGGCGGACATCCCTTCCAGATCACGGCGGAAGCTGATGTAGTCGAACAAGGCTTCGTCATGGGTCGCAAATAACTGAACCAGCGTGTCAGAAAAGGCCGAGTCCAGCAATTCCTCGACATAGACCCCGGCACCGGCGCGGGTGGTCAGAAGGCCGCGTTGCTGCAATTCGCCCAGTGCATCGCGCAGGGACGGCCGGGAAACCCCCAGCTTCTCGGCCAGTTCACGCTCAGACGGCAGCCGCTCGCCCGGGCGTAATATGCCGCGCAATAGCAGCAGTTCGATCTGACGCTCCACGCTTTTCGACAGCTTCTCGGGCTGAATTCGCTGAAAAGGCATCGCTCCTCCTCCTGATATGCGTGGGTGCCCCGTGTGGGCTGCGCAAAAAATGGGCGGCTCTCTGGTAAACAGATATGACCACTTTGTTGTTAGCGCAATAAAAAAGGGCCAGACAAGCTGGCCCTTCTTGCCGGAAGGTGGGGGGATCAGGCCGGTTGGTGCGGCCGGATAAAGATTTCCACGCGGCGGTTCTGCTGGCGACCAGCGGCGGAGGAATTGTTGGCCACGGGCTGCGTCAGACCACGCCCGATGGCCTGGATACGGGTCGATGCAACCCCCGCATTCCGCAGTACCTGGGCCACGGACGCTGCGCGGCGTTCGGACAGGCCCTGGTTATATGCGGCAGTGCCGACATTGTCGGTATGCCCGACGACGATCACATCACTGCGCGGATAGTTCACAAGGTTCTGGGCAATGATGCGCAGATCCTGTTGCAGGTCAGGGCGCAGGGTTGCGCTGTCGGTCGCGAACAACACGTCCTGCGGCAGAGTCAGGATCAATTCCTGTCCGGTATTGCGGATGCTGACATCGTTGCCAAGCTGGCGGCGCAGTTCAGCCGCCTGCCGGTCAAGCTGTTGGCCAACGACGGCACCGGCGGTCCCGCCGATTACGGCACCTGCGACCGCGCGGCGCGCACTTCCGTCGCCGGTTGCGGCACCGATGACACCGCCGACAGCAGCGCCAGTCAGCGCGCCGGTCATTGTGCGGTTTTGCGGATTGTTGGGATCGGGCGCGCAAGCTGCAAGCGCCAGCGCGGCAGCGGCCAGGGGCAATGCGGCGACAGAGAGTTTCATGATATACCTTTCAGACAGCAGATGATATTTTGCCTTATACATTCGCTTAACGCAGTGCGTCAGAAATAGTTCCGTCGGCCACGAAAATGTGTTCCGCGGCAGTTGTCGGGCGGGTGCATGCATCCCGTCTGGCGGCTTCGTGGCCCAGCATTGCGCGCTTGCGTGAAAGCCCCCAGTGATAGCCGCCCAATGTCCCGTTTCCTTGCAGGCAGCGGTGGCAGGGAATGACAAAGCCAATGGGGTTGCGGCCCACGGCACTGCCGACTGCACGCGCGGCCTTGTGTGAACAGACACGGCGCGCAATCTCGCCATAGGTACTGACATGGCCGGGCGGGATATGCAGCAGCGCTTCCCAGACCTTGATCTGGAACGGCGTGCCCATCAGGTGCAGCCGCCCTTCGCCTTGCCGGGCAAAGGCCGCTGTGACATGCGGGGCAGGGGCGGCGGGGTCATGGATATAATCCGCCCTTGGCCAGCGCCGCGCCATATCGGCAAATGTCTGATCCTGTTCCGCAGGGCCAGCAAAGGCCAGCCCGCAAAGCCCCTTTGGCGTGGCCATGGCCAACGCTTGCCCGAAGGGGGTATCGAACCAGCCATAACGTATGACCAGCCCCATACCCTTGCGGGCATATTCGCCCGGTGACATGGCTTCCCAGCGCAGAAACAAATCATGCAGCCGCGCGGAACCCGACAGACCCAGTTCCTGCGCCGCATCCAGTGTGGTGAAGTGTTCGGCCATCAGGGTGCGGGCGTGGCCCAGCAGCAGGTATTGCTGGTAGCGTTTGGGCGACACACCGACCCATTGGCTGAAGAGCCGCTGGAAATGCGCCGCACTCATGCCCATGTCGCTGGCCAGTTCCTCCAGCGGGCGGTTGCGCCCACCCGGCGCATCAATCAGCGCAATGGCGCGTTCGATGACGCGGTAATGATAGCTGCTATGTGCCTGTTCGTCGTGATCATCCATCCTGCGCCCTTTCTGCGTGTCGGGCAGATGCTAGCTGTCACACCGGACCCGCGCGACCCGAAAGCTGCGCATTCAGCGATAGACGTGATCTTCGCCGGGGAAGGCGCGCGATTTCACCTCGCTTGCGTAATCGGACACGGCCTGTTCGATAGCGGGGCCAAGATCGCCATATTTCTTGACGAATTTGGGCACCCATGGGTTCAGGCCAAGCATGTCTTCCAGAACCAGAATCTGCCCGTCGCATTGTGCCGATGCGCCGATCCCGATGGTGGGAATGTCCACTGCGGCGGTGATCTTGTCCGCCAGCGGTTCAACCACCCCTTCCACCACCAGCGCGAAGGCCCCTGCATTTGCCACGGCAACGGCATCATCGATATGGGCTGCCCATGTGTCTTCATCCCGGCCCTGGGTCTTGAACCCGCCCATGACATGGCTGGATTGCGGGGTCAGGCCGATATGCGCCATCACCGGGATACCGCGTTCGGTCAGGAAACGGATGGTTTCCGCCATACGCGCGCCACCTTCCAGTTTGACCGCGCCGCAGGCGGTTTCCTTCATGATTTTCGCAGCGTTGCGAAAGGCCATGTTGGGGCTTTCTTCATAGGTTCCGAATGGCATGTCCACCACAATCAGCGCGCGTTTTGTGCCACGCACCACGGCGCGGCCATGCATGATCATCAGGTCCAGCGGCACGCCAATGGTCGATTCCATGCCGTGCATCACCATGCCAAGGCTATCGCCCACCAGAATGAAATCGGCGTATTTATCAACGATCGCCGCAGTATGTGCGTGATAGGATGTCAGCGATACAATCGGATCGCCGCCTTTTTTCGCGCGGATTTGCGGGACGGTCATACGGCGGATCGGTGCGGTCATGCTCATGATGTCTCCTTCGTGGGGTGGACGACACGGTTGTCGATCAGGAAAACCGTACCGAATTTCACAGCCAGTAATATCACGGCGGGCCGTGTCAGAGGGCCGGAAACGCTGTCCAGCGACGCTGCGTCACGTATATCGACCGACTGGACCTGCGCGCGCGGCTCGCCCTCCAGCCTTGCGCGCACATGCGAGCGCAGGCGCGACGCGGTGATGCCGGTGGGGGCCATGGATTGCGCTTCGTCCAGCGCGCGGGCCAGAACGCTGGCGGCGGCGCGGTCGGCGGGTGTCAGCCGGACGTTGCGCGATGACATGGCCAGCCCGTCGGCTTCGCGCATGATAGGCGCGCCGATGATGTCGATATCCATATCCAGATCGCGCACCATGGTGCGGATAACGGCCAGTTGCTGGAAATCCTTTTCGCCGAACACGGCCGCATCAGGGCGGATGATGTTGAACAGTTTGGTGACAATCGTGGCCACGCCGCGGAAATGGCCGGGCCGCAGCCGGCCAATCAGCACACGCGCCAGTTCGGTGGTTTCGACGATGGTCTGCGCCTGCGGGTCATAGATTTCGCGGGCATCCGGTGCGAAAACCGCATCCACACCAACACCGCGCAGCAGGTCGAAATCGCGCGCTTCGTCACGGGGGTAGCTGTCCAGATCCTCGCCCGGGCCGAACTGCGTGGGGTTGACGAAAATCGTGGCGACAACCCGCCCGTCCTTGCCCGCCCTTTCGCGTGCGCGGTGCATCAGCGACAGGTGCCCGTCATGCAAAAAACCCATTGTGGGCACCAGAACGACCGGTGCGCCGGTTGCGCGCCAGTCGCTGATCGTGGTGCGGATTGCAGCTTTGGTGCGGCAGATATGCATGCGGGGCCTTTCGCAGAATGGTGCCAATTTCTTAGGCGGTTGCGGCCAGGCACGCAAGGTGCCGCAGCTTTTGTGCAAGGCGTCGTTTTTCTGCTCTCGCATGTCGGCAGGGCTTGCACAGAGCTGCGCAGGATTTGCAATCTAAGCCCAAATCACCCTAGCCGGAGAGCGCCAATGAAAACGCATGTCAAATCGCTTGTTGTGGGCGGCGGTGCCGTGGGCGCCTCTATCGCGTATCACCTGGCCAAGGCGGGCTGGGATACGGTGTTGCTGGAACGCGATGAGTTGACGTCAGGGTCAACATGGCACGCAGCGGGGCTGCTGCCCTTGTTCAACATGGGCTATGCAACCAGCCATATTCACGACTACAGCGTGAAGTTTTACAAGACGCTGGAAGCGGAAACCGGCCTGAATGCGGGGTTCTATGTTGTCGGCAATCTGCGCATGGCGCAGACACAGGCGCGCATGGATGAATACATGCTCTACGCGTCCACGGCGGAATCAGTGGGCATTCCCTATGAATGGATGACGCCCGCGCAGATTAAGGACCGCTGGCCGCTGGTGCGCACCGAAGACCTGCAAGGCGCGCTGTTTCACCCGACCGACGGTTACATCAACCCCGCAGATGTGACCCAGGCCATGGCCAAGGGCGCGCGCCAGCATGGCGCGGAAATTATCCGTCGGGTGCAGGTGGATGGCTATCGCTGGACGGGCAGCGAATGGGTGGTGTCGTGCACGCGCATGGTGGAAAAGGGCGGCAATCTGGTTCCGTCGGATGAGTCTTTCGAGATTACGGCCGAACATGTTGTCACCGCTACCGGGAACCATGCGCAGCGCACTGCGCGGCTGCTGGGTATCAAGATTCCGGCAATTCCGGTGGAACACCAGTATATCGTTACCGAACCCGACCCGATGCTGCTGGAATACCGCAAGAACCACCCCGAACACCCGGTTCTGCGCGATGCTGATGCGAAATGGTATGTCCGCGAAGAACGCGGCGGCTGGATTCTGGGACCATATGAACGCAACGCCCCGGCGTGTTTCGAATATGACGTGCCGCAATCCTTCCGCGCTGACCTGTTCCCGCTGGATCTGGACCGGATCGAAGAAGAATACATGTCCATGATCCACCGGATTCCCAGTTCGGAAACCGTGGGTCTGAAAGACGACTATAACGGCCCCATCTGCTACACGCCGGACGGTAACCCGCTGGTCGGCCCCGCACCGGGGCTGCGGAATATGTGGCTGGCGGAAGGGTTCAGCTTCGGCATTACCGCAGCAGGTGGCACCGGCCATTACCTTGCGCAGATGATGACCACAGGCGAGGCCGAGATCGACATGGCCAGCCTTGACCCCAAGCGCTACGGGTCATGGATGACCACCGAATATGCCGCGCGCAAGAATGAAGAATGCTATGAGCATGTCTATGTCCTGCACCACCCTGATGAAGAACGCGAAGCCTGTCGGCCCTTGCGGACCGCACCCTGCTATGACCGCGTGAAGGCACAGGGCGCGCAATTTGGCTGCGTGAACGGGTGGGAACGCCCCAACTACTATGCGCCGCAGGGGTTTGACGACCACGCCGCGCGCAGTTTCCGCCGCGGCGGCTGGTGGGAATATGCGGTTGAAGAAGCGCGCGCCATCCGCGAAGACGTTGGCCTGATTGACGCCACCGCATTCACCAAACATCTGGTGCGCGGCCCCGGTGCGACTGCGTTTCTGGATTGGTTCACCTGCAACAAACTGCCGAAAACCGGCCGCATCAACCTGACCTATGCGCTGACAGATCATGGGACAGTGCGCACTGAATATACCATCATCCGGCTGGCAGAGAATGAATATTACCTGATTTCGGCGGGTGCATGGACGGCCTATGACGGGGACTACCTGCGCAAGGCGGCTGAGGACAAAATGTCCGATTTTGGCTGGATCGACATTCATGATGTGACAACCCAATGGGGTGTTTTCGCCGTGGCCGGTCCGAAATCGCGCGAGTTGCTGGGCAAGCTTGTCAAGGATGCCGACCCCGCCACCGCATTGTCGAACAAGCGTTTCCCATGGCTGTCGATGCGCGATATCGAACTGGGTATGTGCCCGGTGCGTGCGGTGCGTGTGGCCTATACCGGGGAGTTGGGCTGGGAATTGCATCACCCCATCGAAATGCAGAACTACCTGTTCGACCAGCTAATGGCGGCGGGCGAGGATGTGGGTCTGAAACTGGTCGGTGCGCGGGCGCAAAACTGGCTGCGGCAGGAAAAAAGCTACCGCGCCTTCGGGAACGAGTTGGGGCGTGACGCAACGCCGCTGGAAGCCGATCTGCCGCGCTTTATCGATATGGCCAAGGATTTCCACGGCAAGGATGCGATGACGGAAACGGGCGTCCGCGCCAAATGCTGCACCTTGTTGATTGACGGGCCGGAAGATACCGATCCCTGGGGCCGCGAGGCGCTGTATGAGGGCGACACCAAGATCGGACGCCTGACATCCGGGGGCTATTCGGTGGCGTTCGGCAAATCCATCGGCATGGGCTATGTCCGCCCCGATCTGGCGGTCGAGGGGACACGGCTGAAGGTCCGGATGCTGAACCAGCTATGGGATGCGACAGTCACCTGCGACAGCCCTTATGACCCCAGCAACGCGACCATCCGCAAGGATGGGTAAGGGGTGATGAATGCGAAAACGCCGGTCCCAGACCGGCGTTTTCGTTATTGGCAGGGTGTCATCCTGACAGTGGCCCTGTGACGACGGCACGATCATATTGACGCAGGTTATTTGCGGGGGGGGGGCGCTGCGGGTGCTTGAAATCGCCCAAAGGCGCGGGGCAAAGGCCGCAGACTGCCGCGGCCCTTGTGCGTCCCCCACTGCATCCCGCATTGAACCTGTCGCGGATCGGGCCTAGCTTGCGGCTGACAGCAGCCGCAAAGGGCCATCAATGACAAACCCGCTTCTTGCCGAGTGGCAGACCGAATTTCAGCTTCCACCTTTCGCGGATATCCGTGATGCGGATTTCGCACCGGCTTTTGATATGGCCATGGAGCGGGGCCGCGCCGCCTATGCCGCGATTGCCGCAAACCCCGATGCGCCCACCTTCGCCAACACGATTGCGGCGATGGAATGCGCGGATGACCTGCTGGACCGTGTGGCGGGCGTATTCTTCAACCTGGCAGGCAGCGATTCAAACCCGGCGCGCGAAGAATTGCAACGTGCGCTTTCGTCAAAACTGTCGGCCTATTCGTCAGAAATCATCAATAACCGCGCGCTATTCGACCGGATTTCGGCAATCTGGGACCAGCGCGACACGCTGGATCTGAATGATGAACAGATGCGCGTTCTGATGCTCTATCAGCGCATGTTTGTCCGTGCCGGGGCCGCACTGCAGGGCAAGGACGCCGCGCGCCTGACCGATGTGAAATCGCGGCTTGCCAGTCTGGGCACGCAATTCACCCAGAACCTGCTGGCGGATGAACGCGACTGGATGATGCCGCTGGATGATCTGGCGGGCCTGCCGGATTTCGTGGTGGCCAATGCCCGCGCCGCTGCGCAGGAACGTGGGCGCGACGGGCATGTTGTCACGCTGAACCGGTCCCTGATTGTGCCGTTTCTGCAATTCTCTACCCGGCGTGACTTGCGTGAACGGGCCTATACTGCGTGGGGCGCGCGTGGGGCGAATGGCGGCGAAACCGATAATCGCGCGATTGCCGCCGAAATATTGGCGCTGCGGTCCGAGCGCGCGCTGCTTCTGGGCTATGAAAATTTTGCCCGCTACAAGCTGGAAACAGAAATGGCGCGGACACCTGACGCCGTGCGCGATTTGCTGATGCAGGTCTGGAAACCCGCCCGCGCGAAGGCCATGGCGGATGCGGCCCGGCTGGAAGTGATGCTGCATGAAGACGGGTATCAAGGACCGCTGGAACCGTGGGACTGGCGCTTCTATGCAGAAAAATTGCGCCGCGCGGAACATGATCTGGATGAGGCTGCGCTGAAACCCTACCTGTCGCTGGACGCGATGGTCAACGCGGCGTTTGATTGCGCAAACCGCCTGTTCGGGCTGGAATTCCGTGCGCTGGATGTGGCCCTTTATCACGCCGATGCCCGCGCATGGGAGGTTACGCGCAATGGCCGACATATGGCCGTGTTCATCGGCGATTATTTCGCGCGTGCGTCCAAGCGGTCGGGGGCGTGGTGTTCGACCATGCGCAGCCAGCGCAAGCTGGGGGGCGAGGTGCGGCCCATCGTGGTGAATATTTGCAACTTTGCCAAGGGCGATCCGGCGCTGCTGTCCTATGATGATGCACGCACGCTGTTTCACGAATTCGGCCATGCCCTGCATCAGATGCTGTCAGATGTGACTTACGGACTGATTTCCGGCACGTCGGTCGCGCGCGATTTCGTGGAACTGCCCAGCCAGCTTTATGAACACTGGCTGGAAGTGCCCGAAGTTCTGGCCCTGCATGCCCGCCATGTGGACACGGGCGAGGCGATGCCGCAAGCCATGCTGGACCGCCTTCTGGCCGCGCAGAATTTCGATCAGGGCTTTGCCACCGTGGAATATGTGGCATCTGCACTGGTGGATCTGGAATTCCATGACGGCCCTGCGCCCGGCGACCCGATGCAGAAACAAGCGCAGGTGCTGGATGCCCTCGGCATGCCGCGCGCAATCCGGATGCGCCATGCAACGCCGCATTTTGCGCATGTGTTTTCCGGTGATGGCTATTCCAGCGGGTATTACAGTTATATGTGGTCTGAAGTCATGGATGCGGATGCGTTCGACGCCTTCCGCGAGGCCGGTGACCCGTTCGACCCGGATACGGCCGCACGGCTGGAGGAATTCATCCTGTCCGCAGGGGGGCGCGACGAGGCGGAGGCGCTGTATACGGCCTTTCGCGGGCGCATGCCGGGGGTGGGCGCGCTGCTGAAAGGGCGTGGTCTGGCGGTGTGACATGAAAAAAAGGGCCGGGGAAACCCCGGCCCGGTATCTTACAATGTTTGTAACGGGGTCAGATGGCGTAGCGCAGTACCGCCGCCAGTTCCGCTTCCTGCGGAATGTCGGCGCGGCGCACGGCGATGACCTTGCCACCATTGGCGATGACACGGCCTGCAATCTCATCGATCACGCCATAGCTGACGGCGCTTTGCGTGTCGTCAAAGCTGATCTCGCCGGTGGTTTCATCGACCACGCCGGGCAGCACCGTGTCGATGTCGACCAGCAGTGTTTCAACCGCCCCGAAAGTGGCTGCGCGCGCGGCGCGGGCAACCTGCGTCGTCGCGCGGCCATCGTTTTCGCGTGCGGAATAAAGCGCGCCGAACTCCGCGACAGATGCGGCGTTGATGCCATCGACGATCCCGCGCGCTTCTGCGCCAAGGTCATGGGCGGGCACGCGCACCGGGCTGGTGGTGATGGCCGCATCTGCCAGATGGGGATAGCTGTTGATGGACCGGTACATTGACAGAAGCGGTTCGGTGGCCGCAAGGATCAGCGGCTCATGGCGGCCTGCAAGCAGGGGGCGCATGGCGGCATCGATGGCGCGGCAATACTGGCGCAAATGGTGTTTCTGGCCCTCGCCCCCGCCTTGGCGGCCCGAATAGCTGCGTGAATTCACGTTCGCCGTACCCGCGACCGAAGCTGCATCTTTGGGCAGGTCTGGCACGCGGATTTCCTGCGCGGGCTGATCACCCAGCAACTCGACCACGCGCAATTCGTTTTCGGCCAGTGCCAGCACGAACGCATGCTGCGGCATGGATACTGCGCGCAGCAGCGGTTTTATGTGAAAACGGTCGGAAACCTGCGCAGTTTCGCTCAGGTGATTGGGCAGGCGGTAGCTGCGCAGGCTGTCGGGCGTGACGAAAATTGCCAGACTGTTGGCCTGCACACGCCAGAAATCATCGTCATCCACAAGGTCATGCAGAAGTTCTTCGATGGGCCAGATAGTGCGCTTGGCCACACCCACTTCTTCCAGTTGGGCCACGGCGTCATTTGTCAGTTGTTTCAGGCGGGTGCGTGCCGCGTCGATATGCTGGGTTTCGGGCGTGGTCTGCAGATAGATGCTGATCATGGCCTCGCCGCGACGGGCGACAAGCTGGCTGATTTCGGATGGTGTGGGAATGTCGACATATAGCATGGTCACGCTACTCCAATATGGGAATTTGTAATATGGGAACCTGTCGTCACATAACATGGTTCCTGCATCACGGTAAGCCGACGCTCTTAAAACACCTTGTGACCAAGAAATTCGCACAAGTTGTGAAATTCACATGTCTGTTACGGTTGCAGCCCTCAAACCCCTTTCCTATATAGCGCACAAGACGCCCCCACGGGGGGGATTCAACAGAACAGATGGGCCGGGGCCTGACGGGACCAGCCCGCTGCCACATCGCTTGAAGAAGAGGATGCACATCATGGCTAAAGTCATCGGGATCGACCTTGGGACCACCAACTCCTGCGTTGCCATCATGGACGGGGCGAGCGCACGGGTTATCGAAAACGCCGAAGGCGCGCGTACCACGCCGTCTATCGTGGCCTTCACGGAAAATGAACGCCTTGTCGGCCAGCCCGCCAAGCGTCAGGCCGTGACAAACCCGACCAACACTGTTTTTGCTGTCAAGCGCCTGATCGGTCGCCGCCTGACCGATGCCGAGGTCGAGAAGGACAAGAAACTTGTCCCCTATAACATCATCGACGGCGGCAATGGCGATGCATGGGTTGAATCGCGCGGTGAAAAATATAGCCCCAGCCAGATTTCCGCCTTCATCCTGCAAAAGATGAAGGAAACCGCCGAAAGCTATCTGGGTGAAAAGGTCACGCAGGCTGTCATCACGGTTCCGGCCTATTTCAACGACGCTCAGCGTCAGGCCACTAAGGATGCGGGCAAGATTGCGGGCCTTGAAGTGCTGCGCATCATCAACGAACCCACCGCTGCCGCGCTGGCCTATGGTCTGGACAAAAAAGAAACCCGTACCATCGCGGTTTATGACCTTGGTGGCGGTACGTTCGACATTACCATTCTGGAAATCGATGACGGGTTGTTTGAGGTGAAATCAACCAACGGGGACACGTTCCTGGGTGGTGAAGATTTCGACATGCGCATCGTCAATTACCTGGCCGATGAATTCAAGAAAGAGAATGGCGTTGACCTGACGCTGGACAAGATGGCCCTGCAGCGCCTGAAAGAAGCCGCCGAGAAGGCCAAGATCGAACTGTCCAGTTCCAGCCAGACAGAAATCAACCAACCCTTCATCAGCATGGACAAGAACACCGGCCAGCCGCTGCACCTTGTCATGAAACTGACACGCGCCAAGCTGGAATCGTTGGTGGGTGACCTGATCAGGAACTCGCTGAAACCCTGCGCCGCGGCGCTGAAGGATGCGGGCCTGTCCAAGGGCGACATTGATGAGGTGATTCTGGTCGGCGGTATGACCCGCATGCCCAAGGTGATGGAAGAAGTGACCAATTTCTTCGGCAAGGAACCGCATAAAGGCGTGAACCCTGACGAAGTTGTGGCCATGGGCGCGGCCATTCAGGCCGGTGTTCTGCAAGGCGACGTCAAGGATGTCGTGCTGCTGGACGTCACGCCGCTGTCACTTGGTATTGAAACGCTGGGCGGGGTATTTACCCGCCTGATCGACCGCAACACCACCATCCCGACCAAGAAAAGCCAGGTGTTCAGCACCGCCGAGGACCACCAGAGCGCGGTGACGATCCGTGTATTCCAGGGCGAGCGGGAAATGGCGGCCGATAACAAGATGCTGGGCCAGTTCAATCTGGAAGATATCCCGCCAGCACCGCGCGGCATGCCCCAGATCGAGGTGACCTTCGATATCGACGCCAACGGCATTGTCAACGTGTCGGCCAAGGACAAGGGCACCGGCAAGGAACAGAAGATCACCATTCAGGCATCCGGTGGTCTGTCCGATGACGATATCGAGAAGATGGTCAAGGACGCCGAAGCAAATGCCGAAGCCGACAAGAAACGCCGCGAACTGGTAGAGGCGAAGAACCAGGCTGAAAGCCTGATCCATTCGACCGAAAAAGCCGTGGAAGAGCATAAGGACAAGGTGGACCCGACCACAGTTGAAGCGATTGAACTGGCAATCGCCGCGCTGAAGGAAACGGTCGAAACCGAAGATGCGGGCAAGATCAAGTCTGGCATCCAGAACGTTACCGAGGCCTCCATGAAACTGGGTGAAGCCATCTACAAGGCACAGGCCGAAGCCGCCGAAGGCGGTGATACCGATGCAGATGAACCGCGCAGTGTGGATGACGACATTGTTGACGCCGATTTCGAAGATCTTGACGACGACAAGCGCAAGTAACTCCTCTGGCAGGTAACCCGCAGCCGGTCTGAGCCCTGTTCAGGCCGGTTGCATTATTGGAAAGTGATCCCACATGGCCAAACGCGATTTCTATGAAGTTCTGGGTGTCAACCGTTCCGCCTCTGCCGAGGAAATCAAGAAAGCCTATCGCAAAAAGGCCAAGGAATTGCACCCTGACCGCAATTCCGACAACCCCAATGCCGAAGCGCAGTTCAAGGAAGCCAATGAGGCCTATGACGCGCTGAAAGACCCGGACCGCAAGGCCGCATATGACCGCTTTGGCCATGCGGCATTTGATGGCAGCATGGGTGGCGGTGGCGGCCATCCGGGTGCTGCCGGCGCGCGGGGTTTCGGGGGCAATGGCGATTTTGCCAGCGCGTTTTCCGATGTGTTCGAAGACCTGTTCGGCGATTTTGTCGGCGGCGGGCGTGGCGGCGCGCGTTCGCGGGCAAGTCGCGGGTCGGACCTGCGCTACAATCTGCGCATCACCCTTGAAGAAGCCTTCAGCGGGACGCGCAAGACCATTCGCGTGCCGCGCCTGTCGCAATGCGACGCCTGTAATGGCACCGGTGCCGAAGGGGGCGCGGAACCTGTCACCTGTCCGACCTGTTCGGGTATGGGCAAGGTCCGTGCGCAGCAGGGCTTTTTCACAGTTGAACGCACCTGTCCGACCTGTGGCGGGAATGGCCAGATCGTCAAGAACCCCTGTGCCGCCTGCGGTGGGGCCGGGCGAGTCGAGAAGGAATCCACCCTGTCGGTTAATATTCCCGCAGGCGTGGAAACCGGCACACGCATCCGCCTGTCGGGCGAAGGCGAAGCGGGCCTGCGCGGCGGCCCTGCGGGGGATCTGTATATCTTCGTCAATGTCGCCGAGCATCAGATATTCAAGCGCGATGGCGTGACGCTTTATTGCCATGTGCCTGTCAGCATGGCCCGCGCCGCGCTTGGCGGTGAAGTCGAAGTGCCCACGATCGATGGCGGGCGTTCGCGCGTCAAGGTTCCGGCAGGCAGCCAGTCGGGGCGGCAGATGCGCCTGCGCGGCAAGGGCATGCCTGCGCTACGTGGCGGCGGGCATGGCGATATGCTGATCGAACTGGCAGTGGAAACGCCGGTCAATCTGACTGCGCGCCAGAAGGAACTGCTAGAAGAGTTCGAAAAGCTGAGCGCGGAAAACAACCCCGAAAGCAGCGGTTTCTTTGACAAGGTCAAAGGATTCTGGGATGGCATGAAAAACTGAATTTGCTCCCGCCATGGTTAACGGTTTTTTAGTCCCTTCGGGGCAGAATAACCGGCATGAAACAGGACAGTTCAGGATTTTCAGATGCGGCACTGCCCCTTTTCGGGGCAGGGGGCGCAATTGCTGTCGCCGCTGCGCCCACCAACTTGCACACGCGCACGCCATCCTATCTGCGTGACCATCGCAAACGGCTGCGTGCGCGGTTTCTGGATGGTGGTGCAGGGGCGATGCCGGATTACGAATTGCTGGAATTGCTGTTGTTTCGGGCCATCCCGCGGCAGGATGTGAAACCCCTTGCGCGCCGCCTGATTGATACATTCGGCGACCTGAACCGCGTTATCGCCGCCCCTGCCGCACGGTTGCGCACTGTGGATGGGGTGGGGGACGCGGTTATTGTCGAGCTGAAACTGGCAGAAGCCTGCGCGCAGCGCATGGCCCGCGCGAAGGTTATGCACAGGCCCGTGATTTCCAGCTGGGCCGCGCTTCTGGATTATTGCCACACTGCCATGTCCCACCGCGAAACGGAAGAATTTCGCGTGCTGTTCCTGGACCGGAAGAATGTCCTTGTCGCGGACGAAGCGCAGGGGCAGGGCACTGTTGATCATGTGCCGGTCTATCCGCGTGAAATCCTGCGGCGGGCGCTGGAGCTGAATGCATCGGCGTTGATATTGGTGCACAATCACCCGTCGGGTGACCCGACACCATCACAAGCTGACATTTCCATGACCGAAACCATCCGGGCGGGGTGCGACGCCCTGTCGATCACCTTGCATGACCATATCGTCATCGGACAATCCTGCGAGCTTAGCTTTCGCAGTGCCGGTCTGTTGTAACCTGATGGCGGTCTGTAAGGCCCCGGCAACGGGGTCCGGCGTGTTCACCTGCATTCACGCGAAGGGCGCTGTCTTCTTGTATTGCGCAGCCCACCGGATCGCGCAAAGCGAATCCCGGCGCTATTTCTGACGGGTGGCCAGTGACAGCGCGCTGTATTCCGCGGCCTGCGGTTCCGGCTGGCGCGCATGTTCAAATGGCAGTGGCATGACCGCCACCCCCTGTGGCTGGTCGCAGCCGGGCATTGCAAGCGTCATTTCCTTGAGTTCGGCCTGCTGCCCGCCACTGATCTGCAGGACATAGGCCGCCAGATCCAGCCCGCAACTGCGGGTGTCGTGCAGGGCTTCCAGTTCCATGCGGGACTGTTCAAGCATAGCGGCGGGAATGGAATAGACATGCGCCAGCATAGGTTCCGGCCCGCGCGCCTCTCCCAGACGGATGATGAAGGACGCATCCATATTCGGGTCAAACGGGTTGGCGGCATGGATATGCCCGCTGGTCCCATATGCCGCGCCGTGATGGAATGCATGCAGGCTGATCCCGAAATCACCGGTCCATTGCACGACAACCCGATGATGCTGCGCGATATCCGGCACGTTTGCCTGTGCTTGCAACAAGGTGCCATCAGCCAGATATGCATCAACGCTTGCGGTCGCTGTCAGGGCGGGAAGATAGGCCGAGAATGCGCCCTCGCCGGATGTATAGGCGCTGAAGGCCAGATCGCCATGGCTGATTACAATACGCTCTGACGGGTTGCAGGGCGCCAGAATACGCAGATCAAGCAGCGCGTCCACACTGGCGGTCACGTCGATACTGGGCGCGCAATGCGTGTCGCTGTTATGCAACTCTGCATCGGCCAATGCCAGGTCGGGGCGGAAATCGCTGTCAATGCGCGGCGCGGTATCGCCCGTACGCCCGGTGTCAAGCGCGCCAAGGGTCAGTTCCGGTACGACGGGTGTATCAGAATTCTGTGTTCCGGCGCTCAGGCGCAGTTCCGGCGATGCGTCGGGCGCGGCCTCGTTGCTTTGTCCGACGCCCGCGCCGATCAGGCTGGCCCCGACGAAGGTGCCATTTGTGTTTTTCGGCACGGTCTGCTGCATTCCGGCCTGTTGCTGGGGCGTATCGCGAATGAATTCCTTCGCGGCGAAGATGGATGCTGCAATGCCGACAATGGCAATCGCGGTTCCGCGGACAATGATTGTACTGTTCATAACATGCTCCGGACACAAGTACGCAGCTTGTTGGATGGCGGGTAAATCTGGCTGCAATTGGGCCAAAGCATGTCGTTTATGGTGGGTTTTACGGAAATACGCTGCGCGCCTGCCCGCCAATGGCTGTGGCCCCTCATGTCGTGCCCAGTTTTTTCCATGTCTGGGCGGCGTATTTGTCCAGTTCCAGAACCACCAGCAAAGCCACACCCGCCAGCGCACATTGCACTAGCTGCCATGGGGTCAGTGCGACCGTGTCAAACAGTGCCTGCATGACCGGAAGATAGGTGAAACCCGCTTGCAGAATGACCACCAGCGCCACCGCAACCAGCACAGCGGGCGTGCCCTTGACCCCTTCCCATGAAATGGACCAGCCTTGCCGGTAGCGCACGGAAAACAGATAAAACACTTCCATGGCGACAAGCGTGTTCAGCGCCATGGTGCGCGCTTCATCAAGCCCCGCGCCCTGGGCCTGTGCCAGACCGAACTGGCCGAAAATACCCATAGCGAACAGGATGGACACCAGAAAAACCCGCCACAAAATGAAGCGCGACAGGATTGGGGCATTGGCCGTGCGCGGCGGGTGGCGCATGATTCCCGCTTCCGCGCGTTCAAAGGCAAGCGACATGGCCAGCGCAACTGAACTGACCATATTGACCCACAGAATTTGCAGCGGTGTGATGGGCAGCATCAAGCCGAACAGAACCGCAATGATCAGCGAAATGGATTCACCCCCGTTCACCGGCAGCAGGAAGGTGATCACCTTCTTCAGGTTGGCATAAACCGTGCGTCCCTGTTTCACCGCCTCGGCGATTGATGCGAAATTGTCGTCAGCCAACACGAAATCTGATGCTTCGCGCGCGGCTTCGGACCCTTTTTTGCCCATGGCAATGCCCGCATCGGCGCGTTTCAGGGCGGGCGCGTCATTCACGCCATCGCCGGTCATGGCCACAACCGCGCCATGCGCCTGAAGGGCGTGTACCAGCCGCAGTTTGTGTTCGGGGCTGGTGCGGGCGAAAATATCGGTGCGACGGATGGCCGTTTCCAGTGTCGCGTCATCCATCTGGTCGATTTCGGCGCCGGTCAGGGGGGTATCAGTCTGTTTCAGCCCGATCTGCCGGCCAATCGCGGCGGCGGTGCCCGCATGGTCGCCCGTGATCATCTTGACCGAAATTCCGGCACTGTGGCATTCGGCGACTGCGGCAATCGCTTCTTCACGCGGCGGGTCTATCAGCCCGACAAGGCCGATCAGTATCAACCCCTTCGCCACGGTGTCATGGGTCAGGTCATCCCCGTCATGGGCCATCTGCGCCAGTGCCAGCACACGCTGGCCGTTATTGGCAATGGTCTGTGCTGCGTCATTCCAATAGTTGCGGTCCAGCGTTTGCGCGCCATCCGGCCCCATTTGCTGGTCACAATGCGCGATCACCCGTTCGGGGGCCCCTTTCAGCAGGATCTGCCCGTCATGCAGCACGGCCATGTAGCGATAGCGCGCATCAAACGGGATGCTGGCGCGGGGTTTGGGGCGCAGCGCGGGGTCGTCGTCGCGCCCTGCGCGGGCGGCGAATGCCAGCAGCGCGCCTTCCATCGGGTCGCCTTCGACGTGCCAGCCCTTGTCGCCCTGCACCAGGGCTGCGGTATTGCACAGTGCCGCGACCCTTGCCATAGCGTCCAGCATGGCGTGGTCGCCGCCCTGAATGTGGCCTTCGGGGGAATACCCCTGCCCGGTGACAGTGGCCGTTTCGCCCGCTGTGACAACGGACGCCACCATCATTTCATTGCGCGTCAATGTGCCGGTCTTGTCCGAACAGATGGTGGACACCGCGCCGAGTGTTTCGATGATGGGCAGGCGGCGGATGATGGCGTTGCGCCGCGCCATAGTCTGCACGCCGATGGCCAGTGTCACTGTCAGCACCGCAGGCAGCCCTTCGGGTATGGCAGCAACGAACAGGCCCACGACAATCATGAAGGCATCGGCAAAGGGCATGTCGCGGAAGGCAAGCGTGAAGCCCAATATCCCCGCCGACAGGGCCAGAATGAACCCGGTCAGGTATTTCGCAAACACTTCCATCTGGCGGATCAGCGGGGTTTTCAGGGTCTGAACCTGCGCCATCATGGTGCTGATGCGGCCAATTTCGGTATCTTTGCCAGTTGCGGTGACAACCCCTGTTCCCGTGCCTTCGGCCACCATTGTCCCGCTGAAGGCCATTGGCTTGCGGTCCCCCAGCGCGGACGCTTCGTCCACAGGGGGGGTGGATTTGCGCACGGGCACGGATTCACCCGTCAGAATGGCTTCTTCCACCGAAAGACCCGCCACATCCAGCAGGCGCAAGTCCGCGGGCACCTTGTCACCCGCTTCCAGCAGGACAATATCCCCTGGCACCAGATCGGCACCTGCAATGGCCTGCCGTTTGCCCGCCCGGATGACATTGGCCTTGGGGGCCAGCATGTCGCGCAGCGCGTCCAGCGCGGCTTCCGCCCGGCCTTCCTGTACGAAACCGATGACGGCGTTAATGATGACCACAGCCATGATCACGCCTGTATCAATCCAGTGACCCAGCAAGGCGGTGATAATCGCTGCACCCAGCAGCACAAGAATCAGCAGGTTGTTGAACTGCCGCGCAAGCCGGACTAACCGGCCGGGGCGGGGGGCGTCCGGTAATCTGTTTGGCCCATAGCGTTCCATCCTTTGGCGACATTCCGTGTCGTCCAGCCCGTCAGGCCCGCTGTCAAGCTGGTTCAGAACATCTTCTGCCTTTGTCGCCCAAGGGGGGGCAGAATCGCGCATGGGTATCCTTTCAGATGCAGGTGTGGTTGCTTGTTCTTACCCGACAAAAGTGACGGCTGGTTTGACACGGCGCAACCCATGTGCCGGAAATTCCGCCCCGATATGGATCGACATGCGAGGGAAATACCCTTAGCCTGATGTTACCTGCCATTTGGGAGGGGGGTATTGCCACCCTGTATCGCGATGCCGAAGGGTCACCATGCTGGAACCGGATGATTCCGCGCTTTTGCTGCAACTGGGCGATACCGCATCAGGTGTATCGGGCTGGACAGGGTTCCTGCGTTCCGTCGCCGCGCGGTTTCAGACCAATGCCGCCACGCTGTTTCTGTCGCGCGCATACTGGACATGGGACCATGGGCATGCCCCGCCACCGTCGCCGGATGCGGCGCATGACGTTCCGATCCCACAGTTATTCGCTGGGCTGCGACCATCGCGGGTTTATTCCGGTGAAGAACTGCACGACCGCGCGCTGGCCCAGGAAGCTGTATGGCTGGGCGCAGAGAACCGGGCGCTTGCGCTGAAATGCCACAATGGCCCGGCCTGCCTGTTGCTGCGTCGCGACTCCGGGGTATTCCGGGCCGCTGACACGGCGCGGCTGGCCTCCTATGCGCCGCATCTGGCGCAGGCTTTGGATTTGTGGCACCGCATGCATGCCGCTGAAATACAGCGGCACCGGGCCGAAGAACTGGCGCGGCGTATCGGGGTGGGGCGGCTGGTGCTGGATATGCGCAAGGCGGAAATTCTGGACATGGATGCGGTGGCCGCCAATCTGCTGGCGGAATCCGGGCGCGATGCCAGCAGCCTGATTGGTGCCGCACAGGCATATACAGCGCCTGCGGTGGTGCTCCTTCCGGCTGGGCTGGACATGCTGATCCTGCCGGACAGGTCTGCGGCGCATTGCGTCACGGCCTATGTGCGCCATATCAATGCGCCGCTGCCTGACCCCGCGCTGATTGCTGCAGCGCTTGGCATTTCCCGCGCAGAAGCGCGCCTTGCGCGTGCGCTGGGGGAAGGGGCGTCGCTGATCGACGCCGCTGCGCAACTGGGTCTGACAGTGGAAACCGCGCGCAACTATTCCAAACGCATCTATGCCCGCACTGGATTAAGGGGGCAAGCGGCGCTGGTGCGCCATATGTGGTGTAGTACGCTGTCATTGGGCAGATAACGAATGGTGCCACGCAACAGAAAAGATTGTGTGAACAGCCACAAGGCGTTAAGAATTGTTCAACAAGCTGTTTCTGAATTCTCTACGCACCCGGGCAGAAGGTGCGCAGCTTCAGGATTTTGGGGCGGGTAAGGTATAGGGCAGACCAGAATGACAGAGGCAATGTCACGGCGCGAAATCGAAGATGTTTTGTCATCCATCCGCAGATTGGTTGCGCAGGATCCCACCCGACAAGGGCAGTCGGCGCCTGAGCAACCGGCGGAGGCGGCACCGGGCAAGCTGATTCTTACATCGGCGCTGCGCGTGCCCGATGATGCGCCCGCAGCGGATGCTGAAACACCCGCGCCCCCCGTTACACAGGATGATACGGGGGATGACGCGCTTGCCACGGATCAGGCAGCGCCTGATGCGAAAGGGGCGGATCAGGCGGCGGAACCAAAGCAGGAAGTGCCCACAGAAGCGCCAACCGCTATTCACATGCTGCGCGCGATGAACCGGCGCGACGCCGAGGACCGCGCCGCCGCCGCGCCGCTTGCCGATATCGCCGATGCGAACCCGGATACCCCCGCAGGGGCGGAACCGGACCTGGCGCTGGAAGCCACATTGGCGCGGCTGGAACGCGCGCTTTCGCAACAGGATGCGGGGTTTTCCCGGTCTGAACCTGTTCCGTTGCGCGCGGTGCAGGGTACAAAAGACGGACAGCCCGCAAATGACACCGCTGCGGTTTCAGATGAAGCGGTGATTGATGAAGCGATGCTGTATCAGATCGTTGCCGACATTGTGCGGCAGGAATTGCAGGGCGAGTTGGGTGAGCGGATCACGCGCAATATCCGCAAACTGGTGCGTGCTGAAGTGGCGCGCGAACTGCAACTGCGCAAGCCCTAGCGCTGAGTGCGGCAATGCGGGAAACGCCCCGTTTGCGGATGGACTGGCGTGAACCGGGTGTTGGTAATTCCCAAAGGCCGCAAGGCCGCCGCGCCACAGGTCTGGCTGTCCTGCGCCTGCCGATTTGGCCAGCGTCACCACACGCCTTGAATGTGGGGCTGCCGTTCCTGACTCGCCGATAGCGCGTGCTTTGCGTTAGTATCAACCGGGGTTTCACGCCGAAATCCCCCAAAGCCACATTCCGGTGTGATCGGTCGCGTCAGGTTTCGTCTTCGAGCAGGTGATCTTCCCAATCCTCCACCGGGATTTCGAATTCGGGCACAGTACGGCCGCACATTGACATGCCCGCGCTATGGGGGGAATTCGCGTCACCGGTGATCAGCGGGTGCCATTCCGGCAGTGTGCGGCCCTCGTGCAGCCGCCTGTAGGCACAGGTTGCGGGCATCCAATAAGCAATATCATCCAGGGTTTCGGGCGTCAGGACAACGCATTCCGGCACGATCTGCTTGCGGATGTCATAGTTCCCGCAACGACATGTGCTGTCATCGAACAGGCGACAGGCCACGCGGGTGAAAACCAGTTCGCCCGTGTCGATATCTTCCAGCTTGTTCAGGCAGCACCTGCCACAGCCATCGCACAGCGCTTCCCATTCCTGCGGGGTCATGCTGTTCAGCGGAATGGTTTCCCAGAAACGATGGCGTAGTTTTTCACTCATGTGGGGCATGTAAGACGGCAGCGGCGCAAGGGAAAGGTCGAATCCCCGCGCCGCGCTGTTTATGTCATGTCTGGCGCAGCAGTTTTCCGGGATTCATTATGCCTTGCGGGTCCAGCGCGGTTTTCAATGTGGTCATCACATCCCAGCCCGCACCATGTTCGGCATCCATGTATTTCAGCTTGCCCATGCCGATACCATGTTCCCCACTGACCGTGCCGCCAAGGCGCAGTGCACGTTCGGCCATGCGATGGGCCAATGCATTGGCCTTGGCAATCTGGGCGGGGTCGTCACGGTCAGGCAGCAGAAGCACATGAAAATTCCCGTCCCCGACATGCCCCAGAATTGGCCCCGGCAGCCCGGATTGTGCAATGTCACTGGCGGTTTCCGTGACCGCCTGCGCCAGTTTCGAAATCGGCACGCAGACATCGGTTGTCATGGCGTGGACGTCGGGCCACTGTGCCCGCGCGGCGTAATAGGCGTTATGGCGCATTTTCCACAGGCGGTTGCGGTCCTCTTGCCGTTCGGCCCACTGAAATGCACTGCCGCCCATATCTGTGACAATCTCGCCAAAGCTTTCTGCCTGTTCGCGCGTGCTTTGGGTTGTGCCGTGGAATTCCACCATCAGATGCGGCTTTTCCGGCATGTCCGTGCCGTTCTGCGCATTGAAAACGCGGACGAATGTTGCATCTATGAATTCTATCCGCGCCATCGGAATGCCGGACTGGATGGTCAGAATGACGGTTTGCGTCGCTGCTTCCATGTCGTCGAAGGCGCAGACTGCCGCTGAAACGGCTTCGGGCTGGCCCTGCAGGCGCAATGTCAGTTCCGTGATCAGCCCAAGCGTGCCTTCGGCACCGACAAACAGCGCTGTCAGGTCATATCCGGTAGATGATTTCGGTGCGCGCGTGCCGGTGCGCAGGGTGCGTCCGTCGGCAAGCACCACTTCCAGCGCCAGAACATTTCCACGCATCGTGCCATAGCGCACAGCTGTTGTTCCAGATGCCCGCGTGGATGCCATCCCCCCGAGGGTGGCATTCGCACCGGGGTCCACCGGAAAGAACAGGCCAGTGGCGCGCAGTTCTTCGTTCAGTTGCTCGCGCGTCACACCCGGCTGGACAACAACCAGCATATCTTCTGCGCTGACATGAAGGACGCGGTTCATGCGGCTGAAATCAACCGTAATTCCGCCATGCGGTGCAAGCGCATGCCCTTCAAGTGACGTGCCCGCCCCCCATCCGATGACCGGCAGACCATGCGCGGTGCAAATCGACACGATGCCCGCAACCTCTGCGGTGGTTTCAGGATAGGCCACGCCATCGGGAGGCATGTCAGGGAAATGCGATTCTGACTGCCCATGCAGCGCCCTGTCCGACGTGCCGGTGGTGAACCGGTCGCCCAACAGGGCATGCAGCGCGTCAAAGGCAGGTTGCATCGGGCTGGTCATACCCGTTCGACCGTAACTTTTCCGGCGTCAAAGGCCAGATAACCCTGCACCTGTGCAGCCGCTTCGCTGGGCGCGGTCAGGCTATAGGCGGCATTGAGCAAAAGCCCTTCGGGGCTGGAAAGATGGTAAAATTCGCCCGCCCCACGGTCATCGCAGATCAGGGCACGGTCAGAGGGTTCCAGAACCGCTGCGGCAATATCTTCGCGCGGGAAATAAATGACGAAGGGAAAGTCGCGCTGTATCAGTTCCAGCGCTGCGTTGCTTTCCCCGATCACGGCGCCATTGGCGCGTACCACCCATGTTCCTTCGGCCGGATATATTTTGACATTCCGCATCATGTTGTTTCGTGTCCTTATTGTTTACCCTGTTACAC
The DNA here is from genome assembly GCF_028745735.1 of Roseinatronobacter alkalisoli. Taxonomy (GTDB): domain Bacteria; phylum Pseudomonadota; class Alphaproteobacteria; order Rhodobacterales; family Rhodobacteraceae; genus Roseinatronobacter; species Roseinatronobacter alkalisoli. The sequence goes on along the minus strand of NZ_JAQZSM010000006.1, from coordinate 65,969 downwards.
GCACTATCGCAGGGTTTGACCCGAAGGCAAAGTGCGCAATTTGTCCTTATTCCGACGGGTCAGACCGGTTTGCAGGCCGCGACCAGCCAGTTGCGCGCATTCTCCGGCAGCAAAGGCGACAGCGCCGTGACCACCCGCGCATGATAGTGGTTCAACCACGCGCGTTCATCCGCGCTCAGCATGTCAGGCACCACAAGGCGGGTGTCAATCGGTGCAAGGGTCAGGGTTTCAAACGCCAGCCAGTCACGCGGATCGCCCCCTTCGGGGGCGGGGTCCATGCGCACGGTCACAAGGTTTTCGATCCTTATGCCAAATTCCCCTTCGCGGTAATATCCGGGTTCATTGGACAGGATCATCCCTTCTGCCAGCGGCACTTGCGAAATACGTGACAGGCGCTGCGGCCCTTCATGCACCGACAGGAATGCGCCGACGCCGTGGCCGGTGCCATGGTCATAATCCAGCCCCGCCAGCCACAGCGGATAACGCGCCAGCGCATCCAGATGCCCGCCCGCCACGCCGCGTGGAAACCGTGCGCGGGAAATGGCGATCATGCCTTGCAGGACGCGGGTGAAACATGCGGCTTCCAGCCCGCCCACCGGACCGATGGCAATGGTGCGGGTAATGTCGGTTGTGCCGTCCAGATATTGCCCGCCCGAATCCACCAGCATCAGGTCACCGGGGATCAGGCGGCGATTGCTGGCCTCGGTCACGCGGTAATGCACGATCGCGCCATTCGGCCCTGACCCGGCGATCGTGTCAAAACTCAGATCACGCAGTGCACCAGTGGCATGGCGGCAGGATTCCAGATGCCGGGCAATGTCGATTTCGGTCAACACATGGTCGGGCCTTGCGACCAGTGCAGCGGCCTGCGCATCCAGCCAGCACAGAAATTCCACCATGGCCGCACCGTCGCGCAGATGGGCGGCGCGCGCGCCTGCAAGTTCCGCTGGCGTCTTGCGGGCTTTGGGTTGCTGGCAGGGGTCCGGCATGAAACTGGTAGCCGTATTGCAGTCGCGCAGAATATCCAGCACCCGCAACGGCACGGACCCCTTGTCCAGCTGTACTGGTCCCGCCAGCTTGCGCAGTGCGGGTTCAAACGCTTCAAACGGATGGATCTGCACATCACTGCCCAAATTTACCGCCGCCAGTTTTTCCGGCGGGGCAAACAGGTCCACGCGGCCATCGTCGTGGACAATCGCGAAGCCCTGAACAACCGGCAGGCGCGGCAGGTCCGCACCGCGGATATTCAGCAGCCAGCAAATGCTGTCAGGCTGGGTCAGCACTGTTGCGCGCTGATCATTGGTGGCCAGTGCCGCACCGACCTGTCGGCGTTTGCTGGCAGCACTCGCGCCCGCCAGATCTTCTGGATAGGCATATGCAGGGGCCGATGGCGGGGCAGGACGGTCGTTCCAGATGGCGTCTATCTGGTTTTCCATCCGTTGGAGGGAAATGCCGCTGCCCTTCAGCCCCTTTTCCAGCGCGTCAATTTCGTCCGGGGTGTGCAGCCACGGGTCAAACCCGACAACACCACCTGCGGGCAGGGTATCGCACAACCAGTCCGCCGGTTTGGTTTCGGGCCAGTTGACCGGGGTAAAATCCGGGGCACATTGCAGCTTTGCCTGCACACGGTAGCGCCCATCGACGAACAGTCCCGCGCGGTCGGGCAGCACAATGCAAAACCCGGCAGAGCCGGTGAACCCGGTCAGCCATGCCAGTCGTTCATCGCACGACGCTACATATTCGCCCTGATGGGCATCGGCGCGGGGAATGATGAACCCGTCCACCCCGTGCCCCTGCAACGCATGGCGCAAGGCGCGCAGGCGCGGCGGGCCATCTTCGGGGCGGGTCGTTGCGGTGTAATTCTGGAACATGTGGCGCGCGCTCCTGACTGTGCGTGCGCCTAGTGGTAGTGGTGGGTCGCAGGGGGGTCAATGGGGCGGGCACATTCGCGTGCTACACCCCCTCCCATGTCAGACCGGGCCGGTAGCGTGCCTGAACGCGCCCGTTTTCCAACGCAAGCAGGTGCAGCCAGCCATTGTCAAACAGTGCGCGCACCGCGCCATGCCGGGCCAGCACATCGGCAATGGCATGCTGGGGCGCTTCGATCAGTACCGATAGCCGCAGGGGTGTATGGATGAAATCCTGCCCGTCATGTACCGCCTGCCAGGGCAGGCCGGGGCGCAGAATACCGCCATTGCCTTGCACAACCCCGATACCGCCCACCACGTTATGGATCAGTTTGTTTCCCCCGCCAAAGGCTTCGGGTGCCACGCAGGACGCGTAATATTGCAGGCTGATCCAGCTTGCCACCACAACCGGCGCGGTCAGGATCAGTTCCAATGTGGAAAACCCCTGATCTGCCTGCCAGTCATAGCTGTGCAAAAACGCCCGCCCGCCAAGATCGGCTCCGGCAGTTGCAGCGCGCGGGGCTGCAATAAAGGACGCGCAGCCTGCCAGCCCCCATTCGGGGCGCGTTTCTGCCCAGTCGGCCGCGCGGGTGGCCAGATTGCCCGCCGTGGCGCGTGGCAGGCGGGGGGCGCGTTCGTTGCGCGCCAATGTACTCGCGCGGGCCAGCCATTCCTGCGCCTGTGCAATGTCGTGCTGATGTGCGGGGGCTTGCGTGTCATGAAACAACGTAACCGTGTCGGTTGTGGTGTCATGCAGCCCGGCCATGAACAGCGTGTCATCGGGCAGGGTGATGCCCTGCGCGGGCAATCCGCTGCGCGTGTCGGGATCGTTCAGCAATTGCGCCAGCAGCCGTGCCGACACCTCGCCCGACTGGCCGCCACATGCCCCGCATTGATAGGCGCTGGCATGGGGGTTGTTGGTGACATGCGCGCCATGGCCCAGCAGCAGAACCAGCCGTGCATGGCCCGATTGCAGGCTCATGGCGCGCAGGATTGTTGCCGCGATGCGGGCCTTGTCTGCGGGCGGAAGTGGCGTTTCAAAACGCGGCGCGGGGGCCAGCGGTGCGGGTTTCGGGCTGCGCGCCAGCGCAGATTTCAGCAGCTTCCAGCCATAGATCGGCCCCGCCGATTCGACAAAGGCGAAGGAAGAAACCGCCGCCTGCCGGAACCTGCCCCATGCGCGGACAGCGCGCGCGCCAATGCGCGCGCCATGCTCGGCTGCGGGGTCGGCATGGCTGCACGATGTCAGCGCAGGGGCCAGCAGAACCGGCAGATGCGCCTGCATGTCATCTGTACCATGGGGTTTGTGTGCGATAGGAAGTCCGAAAAATCCTGCAAATCCAATGGTTTCTATTTCGTTATTAATGCTTTCAAGCTGCCGCCGGAACACTTCGGACCGCACATCAATACAGAATGCCGCCTGCAGGGTGGCCCGCCCGGCATGCGGCTTCGGTCCGGTCAGTGCCGCGGCCAGTTTGCGCTGATAGGCGCGCTCAGCGGCGTCCTGGAATATGGCATCGATAATGTGGTCGGCACCTGCGCTGACAGGGGTTGAATGTGCTGCGCAGGTTTGTGCCCAAGGTTGCGCCAGTTCCGGCATATGCGCCAGAAGCGCTTCTTCCCAGATCAGGCGGATGGCCAGAAGGTCGGTCACGGTGCTGTCTGTGTTGCCTGCAAGTTCTGCCTGCCACAACAGCCAGCGCGCATGCTGCGCCCAACCGCCCAGATCCATCAGCAGGCGGTGAAACAGGGTTTCAGCGGCGCAATCGGGGATATTCAGCGCATCGCAGGCGCGCAGGATTGCGCGTTCAGCCGTATCGGGGGCGGCGGCGACATGGGCACAAAACCCCGTAAGGCCAGATATTTCGGGGGTCAGGTCATGGCTGGCCCATTCGCGCCATGCGGTGAATGCATCCCGGCCGGGGGCAGGTGTCCACAGCGCTTGCCCCCGTTCGAAATGCCCCGCAGCCCAAAGCCCGAAACACCGTGCAATGATGGCGGGCCAGTCTGTGCCGCCGGATGTTGCGGCAAGCCCGGCCAGCGTCGGCAGCGGCAGGGCGCGGGGCGCAGGGGTGGCAAGCTGTGCCTTCTGCGCTGTGATATCCGAAGGTTTGTCCGGGCTGCCGCTGGCCTGCAATGCCGCGCGCAGGTCATTGTCGCTGATGGTGCCTGCCATGACCTGTGCGGCAAAGGTTTCGCGCGGCTGCGTCAGGCGCACGCCTGCGACCCGTGCCAGTCTGGCCTGCGCGGCTGGCAGGTCATGATCGGCTTGTCCCATGAAAGGATTGACAGCAACGGTTGCATCCAGTGGAAAGGCGGGCGGGATGGCATGCGCGGCGGCTTCGGCGGCTTTGCGCAGGGCGGCGATGCGTGCAGGTTTGATTTCTGCATGTCTGATGAACATCCGGGTTTTCCTTGGTAGAAATGTTAAAAAATCAATTGCGCTGCGACAGTCGCAACCCGCCGATCATCCGGTCAAGCACGGCGTTCAGATACAGGCCATTGGCCAGATGCACCCGCAGTCCTGCCGCTGCGGGGTGATGCGCCCAGATCGGAAACAGCGCCTGCGCGATTGCGACAACCCCGAAGGACATGATCGCCAGCGTGATCAGCGCCCATTCCAGCGGCCCTGCAACCGGAGGCGCGGGCAGATGCGGCCCCCAAAGCGCGCTCGCGCCAAGGTGAAAGCCGAAATATGCGATGGCCGCGCCCAATGCCGCAGCAAGCGTGCGCAGTGTCAGGGCTTTTGGCGCGGTATCCGCCAACCCCTGTGCAACAAGATAAGCCACACCAAGGATAAGGATTGCGCCCAATGCCAGTGCTTGTGGTGATTTCGGTCCGGACAACATCGCAAACCCTGTCGCCACGCCTGCATATAACAACAGCGCCAGCGCGAAGGCCCGCATGACTACCTTGCCCCCCGGCACCGCCACCGGGCCGGGTTTGCGCACTGAAGCAACTGCCTGAACAGCGCCCCCGGACGACAGGAATGCATGTGCCTTATACAGGGAATGGGCCACGATATGCAGCAACGCCAGCGGCCACAGGCCCAGCCCGCATTGCAACAACAAGAACCCCATCTGCGACACAGTTGACCAGGCCAGCCCGGTTTTGACAGAACTTTGCGTCAGCATGACCATCGCCCCGAACAGCGCCGTGAACCCGCCCAGCATGACCAGTGCGGCCATGGCGGAGGGGCTGGCCTGTATAACTTGTGCCAGACGGATCAGAATGAATCCGCCCGCATTGATGATACCTGCATGCAGCAATGCGGAAACCGGGGTGGGCGCTTCCATGACTTCGGTCAGCCAGCCATGCAGGGGGAATGCGGCGGTTTTGACAGCGGCGGCCAGAACCAGCAGGCCGGCTGCGAAGCCGGTCATCACCGGCAGGGGGGCGGTGGCGGCCAGCGCGGCCAGGGCCACAATGTCGGTCGTGCCGAATGCCCCCCATAGCAGCCCTGCCGCCGCGATCAGCGCGACATCGCCCACGCCCCAGCAGAGGGAGAATTTCGCAGCCGCGCGCCGGGCCTCTGCGCGGTCGGGATAGAACAGCAGCAAGCGGCGCAGGCCTTGCCCCACCGCCAGCGATGCCAGCACCAGCACGCCCATGCTGCCGGATTGTACCAGCACCAGCACTGCCGCCAGTGTGACCAGCATCAGGGCGTGAAACGCACCTTCGCGGTGCTCGCCATCCAGATAGCTGCGGGAATAGCGCGTGACGATCCAGCCCACAAAAGTTACCAGCAGCGACATTGTTGCGCTGATGGCATCCAGCCGGAAGGACAGCGGAGCAGCATCAGGACCGGATGACAGGGTAACGGGACCACTGGCCCAAAGCTGCGCCACCCCGCCGAGGGCGAGCAGGACAGCAGCAAAAGCCGCGCCTTCGGCCAAGAGCGGCAATTTGCCCGGACGGCGGCCCGGATGTCTGGCGGCCAATGCCGCCACTGCCAGCAACAGAATTGGGGCAAACAGGGTCAGTGGCGGAAGCGTCAGCATGGGCGAAGTCCTGTGCAATATGTGTTGTGGGCAGATACCGCTTGCATAACTTCTATAAAATTACATATTTTAGCTTAATTCGTTCTGTTTTGTGAAATAATGGCGCAAATCAACCTTCATCATCTGCGATTGTTCCGTGCGGTCGCGACCGATGGCACCCTGACCGGGGCCGCGCGGGGGTTGAACCTGTCGCAATCGGCGCTGTCCACGCAGATACGCGCGCTGGAAGCGGCGCTTGGGCATGATCTGTTTGAACGGCGCGGGCGCGGGCTGCACCTGACAGAGGCGGGCCAGATCGCGCTGGACCATGCCGAAGCGATTTTTCGCACCGCCGATGACCTGAGCGCGACGCTGCAACAGGCCGGTACATCACGGCGCGCGCTGCGCGTGGGGGCGCTTGCCACGCTGTCGCGCAATTTCCAGATGCAGTTCCTGCGCCCCCTGATCGGGCGCACTGATGTCGAAGTGGTGGTGCGGTCCGGTTCGCAGGGGGAATTGCTGCGCGGGCTGGAAACGCTGGCGCTGGACGTGGTCCTGACAAATCTGCCACCGGCGCAGGATGCCAGCAGCCCCTGGTTGGTTGATTCATTGGCCGAACAACCTGTCAGCCTGATTGGCACCCCCGCGCGCGTTGGCGCGCAAAACCGCCCGATACGGGATCTGCTGATCAGCGAGCCACTGATTCTGCCCGCGCCCGATACGGCCCTGCGCGCAGGATTCGATGCCTTGACTGCGCGGCTGGGTGTCGTTCCTGTCATCGCCGCAGAAGCGGATGACATGGCCATGCTGCGCCTTCTTGCGCGCGAGAATGCCGGGCTGGCTGTCCTGCCGCCTATTGTTGTTGCCGATGAACTGGCGTCCGGCATGTTGCGCGACGCCGCGCGACTGGAGGGGCTGCGCGAATATTTCCTTGCAGTAACCCGCAAACGGCGTTTCCCGAACCCGCTGCTGGCGCAGGTACTGGACTACGCGCAGCGCGGTTGACTGTCGGGCGGTTGACCGATCTTGACATATTCGCCTATTGTAAAGTTTCATGATTTGCGCGTGTAAAGCCGTTTTTGACGGCGTGAAAAATCAGCGTGCGCGCAAAGTCACGATCAGAACCGACAGGAAAATATGCAGATGTGCCAATGACGAAAATCAGGAATATGGAAGAATTCGCGCGTTTGACCGGCATATCGCGGCCGACCGTGTCAAAATATTTCAATGACCCGGAAAGCGTGCGCAAGACGACACGCGACCGGATTGAACAGGCGCTGGCGCAATATGATTACCGCCCCAATATTTTTGCAGTAAACCAGAACCGGAAACTGACCAAGAATATCGGTATTGTGGTGCCCTATCTGGCGGACCCGTTTTTTGCTGAAATCGCGCGTTGTATTGAACGGCGCTGCATTGAATCCGGATTCTGGCCTATTCTGTTCAGTGCGCATGGCGATCAGGCACTGGAAATCGACATTCTGGACAGCTTGCGGTCGCTGAAACCGGCAGGCGTGTTGCTGGCCCCACTGGGGCGGCGGTCTGACAGGTCCGGAATAGAGAAATTCTGCAAGGATGTGCCGACAGTGCTGTTTGACAGCTATATCGAAGGCGTGGGCGAGGCGTTCGTCGGGTCGGACAATGCGCAATTCGTGGACCAGATTGTTGAATACCTGTGCCGCACGGGTGCGCCGCCCTGTTTTTTCGAAATGCAGCCGGTGAACCCAAACGCGAATAAACGCCGCAATGCCTATATTGCAGTCATGGAACGCCTTGGTCATGACCCGAAGGTGCTGCGTGTGGCGGGGGATGGCTGGGAATTCGAGAAGGTCGGTTATGAAGGGGCGCTGAAGATCATCGACAGCGGGCAACTCAGCACGGATACGGTGCTGTGCAGCAATGACCGGCTTGCTATCGGGTTTCTGACAGCGTGCTATGAACGTGGCTTGCGGGTGGGGCATGCGGCGGGTTGCGCGCTGCGCGTGGCCGGAATTGATGACCACCCGTTTTCACGTTTCACCTGTCCGCCCCTGACCACTGTGGCACAGGATTATGAGGCAGTGTCCAATCGCAGCACGCGCATTCTGTTTGAACTGATCGAGGGGGGCAGGTCCGGGCAGGCACGTTCCGAAACCTTGTTTGAGGGGCGTTTGGTGATGCGGGCGTCTGCATAAAAATTTGCGCGCGTAAAATTTATATTGACTGCGCGGCGCGATTCGACTTACCCTGCGCTACATCATCCAATCAACCAAGGGAGGAGAACGGATGTCTTTCAGAACGTCACTCGGTATCGCGAGTGCGCTGGCCATTGCTGCGGCAAGTGCGGGCCATGCACAGGAACTGTCCGGCACTGTGACCATTGCCACTGTGAACAACGGCGACATGATCCGCATGCAGGGCCTGACCGCCGATTTCAACGCGCAATATCCCGACATCACCCTGGAATGGGTCACGCTGGAAGAAAACGTGCTGCGCCAGCGTGTCACACAGGACATCGCCACCCGTGGCGGCCAGTTTGATGTCATGACCATCGGCACCTATGAAGTGCCCATCTGGGGCGAGAATGGCTGGCTGGTGTCGCTGAATGATCTGCCTGACGAATGGGATGCAGATGACCTGCTGCCGGCCATCCGCGACGGCCTGACAGTGGATGGTGAACTTTATGCGGCGCCGTTTTATGGCGAAAGCTCCATGGTGATGTACCGCACCGACCTGATGGAAGCTGCCGGACTGGACATGCCCGAAGCCCCGACATGGGACTTCATCCGCGAAGCAGCGGCCGCCATGACTGATGGCGATGTGTATGGCATCTGTCTGCGCGGCAAGGCGGGCTGGGGCGAGAATATGGCCTTTCTTACGGCAATGGCCAACAGCTTCGGCGCGCGTTGGTTCGATGACGACTGGAACGCCCAGTTCGACAGCGAAGAATGGGCCAATACGCTGAATTTCTACATGGATATGATGGGCGAATACGGCCCACCCGGCGCGGCGAATAACGGGTTCAACGAAAACCTGTCGCTGTTTCAACAAGGCCGTTGCGGCATGTGGATTGATGCAACCGTTGCCGCAAGTTTCGTTACCAATCCCAATGATTCCACTGTGGCTGATCAGGTCGGTTTTGCTCTGGCCCCCGATAACGGGTTGGGCAAGCGTGGCAACTGGTTGTGGGCATGGTCGCTGGCGGTTCCTGCCGGTTCGCAGCAGACCGATGCGGCAAAAGCCTTTATCGCATGGGCGACCAGCAAGGAATACACAGCCCTTGTCGCCGAAAACGAAGGCTGGGCGAATGTGCCGCCGGGAACGCGCACTTCGCTTTATGAGAATCCGGAATATCTGGAAGCTGCGAGTTTTGCGGAAATGACGCTGCGTTCGATCAATTCGGCCGACCCGATACAACCGACAGTTGACTCGGTTCCCTATACTGGTGTGCAGTTTGTTGCCATTCCTGAATTTGCCGGTTTCGCAACCGAAGTCGGTCAGGAATTCGCCAATGCGCTGGCGGGCCAGCAATCGGTCGAAGCGGCGCTGGAACGGGCACAGGCCCTGACCACAGACGCGATGGAATCCGCTGGCTACTGACGCTTTCCTCCTGCGGTCGGGGGCGGCATCCGTGCCGCCCCCAGACCAACAGCTTCCATGACCTGACCATTCCTTCGGCGGCGCCCTGCCGCCCATGGCGGAGATATGACCATGGCAACCAAGGCTTCCAGAGCCGCCGCGCGCCTGATGCTGGCCCCCGCAGTCATCCTGCTTCTGGGCTGGATGCTGGTGCCGCTGACGATGACGGTGATTTTTTCCTTCAAGCGCTATCTGCCCATGCGCGGCGGCGATCTTGGCTGGGTAGGGTTTGAAAACTATGTCCGGTTCGTAAGTTCCAGCGCGTTCTGGCCCGCAGTCCAGTCCACACTGATGATTGTGGGCGGCGTGCTGTTGATAACGGTCGTGCTGGGCGTGTTGCTGGCCATTCTGCTGGACCAGCCGATGTGGGGGCAGGGGATTGTCCGCATTCTGGTGATCGCGCCGTTTTTTGTCATGCCCACTGTGTCCGCGCTGGTGTGGAAAAACATGTTCATGGACCCTGTGAACGGGCTGTTTGCACATTTATGGCGGTTCTTCGGGGCAACCCCGGTGTCATGGCTGTCAGAGGCGTCAATGCCATCGATCATTCTGATCGTGTCCTGGCAATGGTTGCCCTTCGCCACATTGATCCTGCTGACCGCCATCCAGTCGCTGGACAGTGAACAACTGGAAGCCGCAGAAATGGACGGGGCGCCGCCCTTGTCGCGCTTCATTTATATCACCTTGCCGCATCTGGCGCGCGCAATCACCATTGTCGTGCTGATCCAGACCATTTTCCTGCTGGCCATCTTCGCCGAGATATTCGTGACCACCCAGGGCGCGTTCGGCACCCGCACACTTACCTATCTGATCTTCCAGCGTGTGCTGGAAAGCCAGAATGTGGGGCTGGGGTCCGCTGGTGGGGTTTATGCAATCATTCTGGCCAATATCCTTGCGCTGTTCCTGATGCGCATCGTTGGCAAAAATCTGGACAGGTGAGGAGGACATCATGGCCCGCGCCGTCACCACTCAACGCAAGATCATCAACACCACATTTGCATGGATGGTGGGTCTGCTGATCTTCTTTCCGATCATGTGGACCATCCTGACCAGCTTCAAGACCGAAGCGACTGCCATTGCAGACCCGCCCGTATGGTTCTTCTTTGACTGGACGCTGGACAATTACCGCGTGGTGCAGGAACGGTCCGATTACAGCCGTTTCCTGTGGAATTCGATCATCATCGCAGGCGGATCCACCTTTATGGGTTTGCTGATCGCCATTCCGGCGGCATGGTCCATGGCTTTCGTGCCGTCAAAACGCACCAAGGATATTCTGCTGTGGATGCTGTCCACCAAGATGCTGCCCGCAGTGGGGGTGCTGTACCCGATCTATCTGATATTCATCAGGTTCGGGCTTCTTGACACGCGCATCGGGCTGACTGTTGTGTTGATGTTCATCAACCTGCCGATCATGGTCTGGATGCTGTATACCTATTTCAAGGAAATCCCCGGTGAAATTCTGGAAGCGGCGCGCATGGACGGGGCAGGCCTGCGCGAGGAAATCCTGTATGTACTGACGCCCATGGCGCTGCCTGGCATTGCGTCCACGGTGCTTCTGAACGTGATCCTGGCCTGGAATGAAGCGTTCTGGACATTGAACCTGACCGCTGCCAAGGCCGCCCCCCTGACCGCCTTCATTGCCAGCTATTCCAGCCCGGAAGGGTTGTTTTACGCCAAACTCTCGGCGGCATCGACCATGGCCATTGCGCCGATCCTGATCCTTGGCTGGTTCAGCCAGAAGCAACTTGTGCGCGGCCTGACATTTGGCGCGGTGAAATAAGGATAGATGACATGGGACGCATTGTTCTTGACCAGGTGACCAAAAGCTTCGGCGATGTGACGGTCATTCCGCCGCTGGATCTGACCATCGAGGATGGCGAATTCGCGGTATTTGTCGGCCCATCGGGCTGCGGTAAATCCACGCTGCTGCGCCTGATCGCGGGGCTGGAAGACGTGACATCCGGTGCCATCCGCATTGACGGAGAGGATGCGACAAGCATTTCCCCGGCGAAGCGCGGGCTGGCGATGGTGTTTCAGTCCTATGCGCTTTATCCGCATATGTCGGTGCGCAAGAATATCGCCTTTCCGCTGCGCATGGCGGGTATGGACAAGGCGGAACAGGACCGGCGCGTGGATCTGGCGGCTTCGGTACTGAACCTGACCGACTATCTGGACCGCCGCCCGGGGCAGTTGTCAGGCGGGCAGCGCCAGCGCGTGGCCATTGGCCGCGCCATCGTGCGCGAACCGGCGGCATTCCTGTTCGACGAACCGCTGTCCAACCTTGATGCGGCGCTGCGCGTGGGCATGCGGCTGGAAATTTCCGAACTGCACAAACGGCTGAAAACCACCATGATCTATGTGACCCATGATCAGGTTGAAGCCATGACCATGGCCGACAAGATTGTGGTGCTGCGCGCAGGGTTCATTGAACAGGTCGGCAGTCCGCTGGATCTGTACCACGCGCCGCGCAACCTGTTCGTGGCGGGTTTCATCGGATCACCCAAGATGAACCTGATCGCAGGGGCCGAGGCCGCGAAACATGACGCCCATACAATTGGTGTCCGTCCCGAACATATCAGCGTTTCCGCCACAGACGGGGAATGGTCGGGCGTGGTGGCCGTGTCCGAACATCTGGGGTCGGACACGTTTTTTCACGTGCATCAGACTGGTCTGGCCGACACGATTACCGTGCGCGCCGATGGCGAAGTGGGTTTTCGCCATGGCGACCGCATTCACATGACACCGCGCGCCGATGTCATTCACCGCTTTGACGAACAGGGACTTCGGATCGCATGACACGACTTGCTGGAAAAACCGCGCTGATCACAGGGGCCGCGCGCGGCATCGGGCTGGCCTTCGCGCAGGCCTATATCCGCGAAGGGGCGCGCGTGGCGATTGCAGATATCGACACCGCACGCGCAGGTGATGAAGCCGCGCGTCTGGGCGATGCGGCCTTTGCCGTGGACATGGACGTCACAAGCCAGACCAGCATCGATGCGGCGGTGGATGCAACAATCGCGCATTTCGGCCAGATTGACATTCTGATCAATAACGCCGCCATCTTCACCGCGGCCCCTATCACGGAGATTGCGCGCGAAGATTACGCGCGCTGCTTTGACATCAATGTGGCGGGCACGCTGTTCACGTTGCAGGCCGTGGCGCGGCACATGATTGCGCGCGGGCAGGGTGGCAAGATCATCAACATGGCATCACAGGCAGGTCGGCGCGGCGAAGCGCTGGTGGGTGTTTACTGCGCGACCAAGGCCGCCATCATCAGCCTGACGCAATCGGCGGGGCTGAACCTGATTGGGCATGGCATCAACGTGAATGCCATCGCGCCGGGTGTTGTGGATGGTGAACATTGGGACGGGGTGGATGCATTCTTTGCGAAATACGAAAACAAGGCACCGGGCCAGAAAAAGCGCGAAGTGGGTGCGGCTGTGCCATATGGGCGCATGGGCGTGGCCGAAGACCTGACCGGCATGGCGGTGTTTCTGGCATCATCCGATGCCGATTATATCGTGGCGCAGACCTATAACGTAGATGGTGGCCAATGGATGAGCTGACGCCCCTGTCGCTGGCCACGCTTGACCGCCTGCCTGCCACTGTGCGGGTGCCGCGTTACAGCCGCGCTGATCTGTCCGCCGGTATCGTGCATATCGGGCTGGGCAATTTTCACCGCGCGCATCAGGCATGGTATCTGCACCGGCTGTTCGACATGGGGATGTGCCATGACTGGGCGATACTTGGCGCTGGCGTGCGCCCCGGCGACGCGGCGATGCGTGAAAAGCTGTTGGCGCAGGATTGTTTAAGCACGCTGATCGAGCTGGACCCGTCCGGCAAATCCGCCGAAGTGACAGGCGCAATGATCGGCTTCCTGCCGGTGCAGCCCGATAACGCCGCGCTGATCGCGCAGATGGCGGACCCCGCAATCCGTATCGTTGCACTGACCGTGACCGAAGGGGGGTATTTCATCGATCCTGCCAGCGGCGGTTTTGACAGCACCCATCCTGATATAGTGCATGATGCCGCCAACCCGGACCACCCGCGTACCGCGTTCGGGGCCATGGTTGCGGCGCTGCGCTTGCGGCGTGGTCGTGGGGATGGGCCGTTTACCGGGCTGTGCTGTGACAACCTGCAAGGCAACGGGGCCGTGTTGCGCCAGACTGTGGTGTCACTGGCGCGTCTGTCCGACCCTGAACTGGCGGACTGGATTGATGCGCAGTGCAGCTTTCCCAATGCCATGGTGGACTGTATCGTGCCCGCCACCGGCCCGCGTGAAATTACGCTGGCCCATGGTTTCGGCATTGATGACACCGCCCCCGTCACCCATGAAAATTTCCGCCAATGGGTGATAGAGGATGATTTCTGCGCAGGCCGCCCTGACTGGGACCGCGCGGGCGTGACATTCACCGATAATGTCCATGCCTATGAGGCGATGAAAATCCGCATCCTGAATGGCGGGCATCAGGTGATAGCGGATCCCGGTGAATTGCTGGGTCTGACAACCATTGCGCAGACCATGGCGCATGACGGCGTTCGCGCGTTTCTGCACCGCGTGGTGCGCGACGAAATCGCGCCGCATGTCGCGCCGGTGCCGGGTGTCACACCGCTGGATTATCTGGACCAGATCGAACGTCGCTTTGCCAATCCCGAAATTGCGGATACCACCCGCCGCGTGGCCTTTGACGGGTCCAGCCGCCATCCGGGATTCATTGTGCCGTCCATCCGCGACGGGTTGCGCCAAGGCACACCGGTCACAGGGCTGGCGCTGGTTTCCGCGCTTTGGGCACGCTATTGCGCAGGCACCCGCGAGGATGGCAGCGTGATTGACGCCAATGATCCGCACTGGACCGTGCTGCAAAACGTGGCGCGCGCGGCAGCACAGAATCCGCATCTGTGGCTGGAACAGCGCCAGTATTATGGCGACCTGGCCGGGCATCCCCGTTTCGCAGATGCGTTCTGCGACTGGTTGCGCCGGATAAACGCCGACGGTGTAGAGGCGAGCCTTGCGCACTATCTGCGCTATGTGACTGCATAAATCGCAGTCAGGTCCGCGGGTGCCGCAAGGTTGGTCGTTTCCGGCATGAAACGATCATTGGAAATATATGCCGCGCCGCTGGGAAATCCCGCCATCTGATCAGCCGTCCGCCGGGATGCCGCAGCGACGACTGGCGGCGGTTGACAGTGTTTCCGGGCGGCGTATGATGAAAGTACAGAATAATCATACGATTGCGGAGCGCCCCATGGAACCAGCTTTCCTTACCCTGCCTGCATATGCGGGGTTTGCGCCATTGCGCAAGGCTGGAAAGCGGGCGGCTTGCCTTGTTCACCGCTGCTGGCGAATGTGCGAGGGGTGGTTCAATCCGTGTCATCATGACCAATGCAGCATCTCTCCCCCCCTGCAAAAGGTAATGCCCCGCGACCGGACAGGTGCCGATGGCGGAAAATTTCGCGTGCAGGGTTGTATCCGGGCCGTGTGGGTGAACGGTAGTGTCATGTCACTGCGCTGGAATCTGGTGGGGATCGCGCTTGGCATGGCGGCGCTTCTGGCCCCGCAATCTGCGCTGTCGCATGCCACGCAGATACATGCACAATCAGTACAGGCCATTCGTCTGCATGCGCATTATGACACGGGCGCGCCGATGGCGCAGGCGCAGGTCATCATTCATGCGCCCGATGCGCCATCCGAAGTCTGGGGGCGCGGGGTCACAGATCGCGACGGGCATTTTGATTTCATACCGGATGATATTGCCGGGCGTTGGACTGTGCAGGTACGTCAGGCCGGGCATGGCGTCGTGGCCCATATAGATATTGGCGCAGGGGAACCCGTGATCATGGTCACATCCGCACAGGGCACATGGCTGCAACGCGCCGTGATGATTGCACTTGTAGCGTGGGGGGCATTGGGCACAGCGCTGTTTGCGTGGCGCAAAAAAGGCAGGCCGGATGCATTTGCCTGACGGGATTGTTCCGGTTGAATTCGCGCTTGCGGGCTATGCGGCAAGTGGCGTGTTGACCGCGCTTGCGCTGTCGCAGTTGAACCGCCAGCCCGACCCGCGCGCGGCAATCCCGCGCGCGGCCATGCTGACGACAGTGTTTTTCGCGGCAGCGCTTGTCGCCATTCCGGTGCCGCCGACATCGGTGCATCTGATGCTGTCGGGGCTGATGGGGGTGATGCTGGGCTGGTTTGCCATGCCCGCAATCATGGTGGGGCTGTTTTTGCAGGCGGTGCTGTTTGGCCATGGCGGCTTAACCACGCTGGGGCTGAACGGAGTTATTGTAGGACTGCCCGCGCTGCTGGCTTTCGGATTCTGGCAACTGGCGGGGCGGCGCTGGCCGGATATGGCTGCGCTGGTTGCGGGCAGTGGCGCGGTGGTCCTGGGGCTGGCGGTTTTCGCCGCGATCGTGCTTGCGGGCCTGCCGGTTGCGCTGGATTCAGGGGCTGAATCGCTGGCGATCAGGGCGTTTTTGCTGGCGCATCTGCCACTGGTTCTGGCCGAAGGGGTGATTGTACTGGCGCTTATGCGGGTGCTGCGCCGGGTGGAACCGGGGTTGGTGCCGCATGTCTGATTGTGTTGCCACTGGCCCGGACGTGCGGCCACCGGTGCAACCTGACCCGCGCGCAAGGCTGGTCATGGCGCTGATACTGGCGTTTGCATTCGCGGCTGTCGGCAATGTCATGCTGCTGCCCGTGCTTGGTATGGTCGCACTGGCTGTGCTGGCGCTGTCGGGTGCGGCCGTGGGCGTGGTCTTGCGGCGGTTGCGCGGGGCAGGGGTGCTGGCCCTGGGGGTTGTACTGATCCTGCCATTTGTGACGGGCGATCAGGTGCTGTGGCAATTCGGCCCGCTGCGCTGGCATGCCGAAGGGCTGGCGGCGGGACTGCTGATCGGCGGGCGGCTGCTGGCGATTGTGACGGTCACACTGGCATTTCTGACCCCGTTGCCGCCCTTCCGGTTGGTGGCTGGCGCGCGTGCGCTGGGGGTACCGACGCTGATGGCCGATCTTGCGCTGCTGACGCTGCGCTATCTGGACGAATTGCGCGCTGAACTGGCGCGCGCAATGCTGGCGCGGCGCTTGCGCGGCGGCAAGGGGGGCTGGCGCGGGTTGTCCGATTATGGCGTGATTCTGGCCGCTGTGCTGATCCGAAGCCACAGACGCGCCGAACGACTATGGGCCGCGATGCGCCTGCGTGGCTATGGTGCCGGGGTGGCGCAGTCCCTGCCGCCGCTTGCCGCGCGCGCGCGCTGGGGCATGGTTCTTGTCGCGGCGGGGGGCGTTGCGCTTGTGCTGCTGGATCGCGCAATATGAACGGGGACAGGCCAACACCGATGACAGAATTGCTGCATCTGGATGCGCTGTCCGTAGGCTGGCCGGGACAGGCACCGGTTCTGGCAGATATTTCGCTGATGCTGCATCATGGTGAACGCGTCGCGCTTGTCGGCCCCAACGGTGCGGGCAAAAGCAGCCTGTTCCTGTCCATTGCAGGCGTGCTTGCGCCGCTTGGCGGTCAGGTCCGCCTGATGGGCCGGCAGATGCAGACCGGGCAGTTCCTGCCCGATGTCGCATTAGTGTTCCAACAGGCCGAGGATCAGCTTTTCTGCCCGACGCTGGCCGAAGACGTGGCATTTGGTGCGCGCAACATGGGGCTGGCGGGCGCTGCACTGGATCTGCGCGTGGCGCAGGCGCTGGCGGCCTGTCACCTGACCGGACTGGCCACGCGGCCGGTGCATCAGCTTTCGGGGGGCGAGAAACGCCGCGCCTGCATTGCAGGGGCGCTGGTGATGCAGCCCGCGCTGATGCTGCTGGATGAACCCAGCGCGGGGCTGGATCTGCGCAACCGCCGCAATCTGATGACGCTGCTGCGCCAGACTGGTCAGGCGTTGCTGATTGCCAGCCATGATCTGGAACTGGTGCTGGAACTGTGCCCGCGTGTCATCCTGATAGATCAGGGCCGCATCTGCGCCGATGGTCCCGCCCGCGAGGTGCTGGGTGATGCGGGGCTGATGGCCGCGCATGGGCAGGAAGTGCCCCATTCCCTGACCCCGCATGAGCGCGCGCCGCATATGCATTGGCCACAGGCCGGCAGCGGTTCCTGACCTGACATCTCAGAAGCTGTTCTTCACATGCAGGTGTTCATGCGCTGTTTTCTGCCCGTCACCATGGTCATGGGTATGGTGACGGGCCTCAACAGGGATCAGGAACAGGTTGCCATGCATGACCCCGCGCTGGCCCAGCACCCCGTCCGCATAGGCCTGTATTGCCGCCACCTGCCCGCGCAGGATGGCGGTTTCCAGACAGGTATCATGATCCAGGTGCACATGGGTCGTGGTTACTGTCAGCGCGTGGTGGTCATGGTGGTGATGCATCAGCCGACGGGCCAGATCGCGGGTGTCGTGGTCATAGACGTAAGACAGAACGCCCATCGCATCACCATCTTCCGGTCCCCGACCCTGATCGCGCAGACCTGAGCGCAGCAGATCGCGCACTGCTTCCGACCGGTTGTCATAGCGCCGCGCCGCCACAAATGCATCCAGTTCGGCGCATAGCGTATCTGGCAGCGTAATGGTAACACGTTGCATGAGCATATATCCTTGTTTTGCGTTCAGGCTGGCATGACATGTGGCAGGCGGCAAGTGAAGAAACGCGCCAGTCGCGCAGAAACGGGCGGCCCTTTGATACGACTGCCTTGAGCTGAAAAGATGCGAACCAAGCGGAATTTATTCTGTCGCTTGTCCGGCCCCTCTGGTAAATTTATCGGGCTATGCCGGTGAAAATCTCGTCCAGAATTGCGGATTTTGTGGATGCATTGCCGCTGCGGCCGGGTCTCCGGGTTCTGGAAATCGGGTGCGGCCCCGGTGTGGCCGCGCGAGAGGTATCGCGCCGGATCGGTGATGGCAGGATTCTTGCCATAGACCGGTCGGCGAAAGCCATCGAGCTTGCTATGCGCTGTTCGGTATCAGAACTCGAAGCGGGTCAACTGGAATTCAGAACGGTGGCTATAGAGGATTTCGCGCTCGTACCCGGTGAAGGTCGGTTCGACCTTGCCTTTGCCATGCGCGTGGGGGCGCTGGACGGTCGCCACCCCGACGCGGGACGGCGCGCGATGAAGAAGCTGAAAGCCGCCCTCAAACCGGAAGGATTGCTCATCATTGATGCTTCCGTGCCGATCAGAGGTGACGAGATCGATACCTGACAACAAGATTTTCACAGGTGCCTGCCTTTGTGGGCGCTGCCGCTGGCAGGCCACAGGAGAACCTGAATTCGCGGGCTACTGCCTATATTCGCATTGCCGCCGGATGTCTGGGCCGGGACGAACACCATTTATGGGATTCGAGCAGGGTCGCGTCAGAATCCGGGGTGACATGCGCCAGTATGAGGATACGAGCGATGCAGGCCAAGGTATCGTCCGTTATTTCTGCACGATATGCGGCACCCGCCTTTATTCGGTGCCCGGCTCGGTGCCTGAACTCCGCATCTTCTATGCCGGTGTTGCGCCAGGGTGCTGACCGGGTTTACTTGGTGGATATTTGAACCAGAATGAATGGAGGTCTGGTTTCCCGCGACTGTTTTTCAACAGGTCATGGCGTGGCCCGGTCATGCTGAAGCACTCTGTTTGCGGGGGGGGCGGTTGGGGCAGGGATGAAACCCGCGCTATGGCGGTCCGCGTGACCACCGGGACGTGCAATGCGCATGCAGGTCTGGGTCAGATCGTTAAAAAAACGGGGGGTGACTTTTGTCACCCCCCGCCTTTTATCTTGTCACGTCCGTCGACGCTGAACGTATCGTTCAGGCGAGGGCGAGGTTCGTCGCGGATTCGCGGCCATTGCGGTCGCTTTCCAGATCGAATGTGACGGCCTGGCCGTCATCAAGCTGGCGAATGCCTGCGCGTTCCAGAGCGGTCACATGGACGAAAACGTCCTTGGAGCCATGCTCGGGAGCGATAAAGCCAAAACCTTTGGTTGCGTTGAACCATTTCACGGTGCCATTAGCCATCGTGATATCTCCTTAATTTAGTACCACCCGCGTCATTGCGGTGGCCTGGCCCAGTGTCGTCAGAGTCGCAACTGAAGCCGGAAGGAGACAGAAGATCGAATGAAGAAGCTATGCCTGCCCTATATGTCTGCTTGCGGGTACGATTGCAAGGGGTCTCCGGGATAAAGTTGCAGGCAGGGTATGGTTTGTGCGGATGTACGGTCCCCCGGGCAGGTGGCAGGGATGGTCAGAACCGGATTGCGCGCAACGATACCTGCAAGCGCAATGACGCCGGTCATCGATATGGCCGGGAAGGTGCCGCCTGCAACTGTTCAGAGGTTCGGGAGAAGCACACAGCAACGAACAACGGAAATATTATTAACTTCGATTATCGTTTCTGGCTAATTGGTAACGCTGTGTTAATCTTCCCTTCGGGAGAACATGATGAAAGAACTTACCCTGCGCCAGATAGAGGTTATTCGCGCCGTCATGCTACGCGGCACCATCAGCGGTGCTGCGGAATTTCTGGGCGTGTCGCCGCCGGGAATCAGCCGCCTTGTCAAACATACCGAAGAAACCCTTGGCCTGCGCCTGTTTGAGCGCCGCGAAGGGCTGTTCATCCCGGCAGTGGAGGCAGGCGCAGTGTTTGATCAGGTGCGCGAAGTGCATCGCGGGGTGGAAAACCTGCATCATGCGCTGGTCAATCTGCAAAAGGGTGACGGGGCGGATCTGGCCTTTGCATCCGCGCCATCAGTGGCGCAGTTCATTGCCGCGCGGGTGCTGCGGTCAGTGCGGGCGCGCTATCCGGACCTGTTTATTGATCTGAATATCCTGAAGATCGAAGAAACCGTTGAGTACCTGCTGCTGGAACGGGGTGAATTCGTGATCATGTCATCGGCCATTGAGAATCCGGGGGTAGAGAATATCGAACTGGCGCGCGGGCGCATTGTTGTCATCTTGCCCGAAGGTCACAGGCTGGCGGAACGCGCGGTCTTGTCGGTGCATGATCTGGTGGATGAACCGCTGATCGGTGTTGACCCGTCCGATCCGTATGGCGCCATTCTGACCAGACCTTTCCGTGATGCAGGGATTGAATTGCGCCAGTCTATGCGGGGACGGTTCGCGCAAACGGTGGTCAGTCTGGTGCGGCACGGGTTGGGGATTGCCTTGATTGACGAATTTTCCGTGGCCGAAGTGTATCTGCCCGGCCTTGTGCGCCGCCCCCTGCAGGAGGAAGCGACCGTGCATATCCATGTGGTGCGCAAGAAAGGGCGCAACCTGTCCAATTTCGCCGAATACACGATCAAGCGGTTCCGGCATGAATTGCGTGCCGCGACCGACAGCTGACATCGCGCTGCGCCGCACTGGAATGAACATTATGTTCATATGGCGTCAGATTTGATATTTGACGTTATGTCTGGAACGCTGAATAATACCGTCAGCGCGCAATGAACTTCGGGCCTATTATAGCGTTTGGGGGCGGGTTTGCACCTTGTGCCCATCCGCGCCAAGGCCCGCGCGCAAGGCCATGACGGGCGCGGAACGGGCTCCGACGTTCATTCCATGCCTGCCGAAACACGGTTTCTGACGGAATGCCACTTGATCTGGCGCGCTTGTGCGCGGATTTGCAAATCCCATCGGAGGGAAGATGAAACTTTCGCTTGCCACAGTATCCATTGCCGGTGATCTGCGCCAGAAGCTGGAAGCCATCGCCGCAGCCGGGCTGGATGGGGTCGAGATATTTGAGCAGGATCTGATTGCCTCTGATGTCAGTCCGCGCGAAATCGGGCGTATGGTGCGCGATTCCGGGTTGGAAATAACACTGTTCCAGCCATTCCGCGATTTCGAGGGACTGCCAGAACCCCTGCGCAGCCGCGCTTTTGCGCGGGCAGAGCACAAGTTCGACCTGATGGGCGAGTTGGGCTGCGATCTGATGCTGGTCTGTTCCAACCTGCATCCGGCGGCGCGGGGGGGCGTTGACCGGTCTGCCGCTGATCTGCGCGAGTTGGGTGAACGTGCCGCAAGCCGTGGCCTGCGTGTGGGGTATGAAGCGCTGGCCTGGGGGCGTTATGTGAACGACCACCGTGATGCCTGGGAAATCGTGCGCCGCGCTGATCATCCCGCGCTTGGGCTGGTGCTGGACAGTTTTCATACCCTTGCGCGCGGCATTGACGTGGACACCATCCGCCAGATTCCGGGGGACCGCATTTTTTATGTGCATCTGGCCGATGCGCCAAAGATCGATATGGATCTGCTGTATCTGTCGCGCCATTTCCGCTGCATGCCGCTGGAAGGGGAAATGGATGTCGTAGGTTTTACGCGGGCTGTGCTTGCCACTGGCTATGACCATGTGTTCAGCCCTGAAATTTTCAATGACCAGTTCCGCGGCGGTGTTGCAGGGGTGATTGCGCATGATGGTCTGCGCGCGTTGAAAGCGTTGCTGGACGCTGCGCGACGCGCGGAACCGGACCTGCCCCAGCGCCTGCCGGTCATGCCCGCACCCCAGCAGGTTCAGGACGTGGCCTTTCTGGAATTTGCTGCGTCTGCCGAAGAAGAACCGGATCTGGGCGCATTCCTGGCGCGCGCGGGGTTCGAACATGCAGGCAGGCATGTGTCGAAATCCGTGTCGCTGTGGCGTCAGGGCGAGATCAACATTCTGATAAACACTGAAAACAAGGGGCATGCCCACCTGACATGGGTGAACCACGGCACCAGCGTCAGTGAAATTGCCCTGCAGGTGCCCGACGCCAGCGCCGTTCAGACCCGCGCGCGCGAATTGGGGGCCGATGCGGATGACGCAACCGAACACGGCCCCGGCGAACTGGCCATCCCGGCCCTGCACAGTCTGGGGGGCGGGTTGTTGCGTTTGCTGGATGACGGGCCGGAACTGCGGCGTATCTGGGAACGTGATTTCGCGGTGCAGCCCGTGTCGGGCGGGGCCGGGCTGACGCGCATCGACCATATCGGCCAGACCATGGCCTATGACGAAATGCTGAGCTGGTCACTTTATTATACAACGCTGTTTGATGCGCAGAAATCACCCATTGTGGATGTCATTGATCCCGGCGGGCTGGTGCGGTCGCAGGCCATCAGAAGCGGCGGCTTGCGCCTGACGCTGAACGGGGCGGAAAACCACCGCACCTTCGCGGGGCGCTTCATTCAGGACAGTCTGGGCGCATCAGTCCAGCATGTGGCCTTCGGCACCGATGATATCTTTGCGACCTCCGCCAAGCTGGCGGCCTGCGGGTTTGAACGGCTGCGTCTGGGCGCAAATTACTATGCCGACCTGAAGACCCGTTTCGGATTGCCGGAAGACCTTTTTGCGCGGCTGGAAGCCGAAAGCATTCTTTATGACGAAGAAGAGGGTGGCAGTTTCTTCCAGCTGTTCAGCAAACCGCGACGTGACGGATTGTTCTTCGAGATTGTGCAGCGGGACGGGAATCACGCGGGATATGGCGCGGCGAATGCCCCATACCGCATTGCCGCACAGCGCCGGGTGTCGCGCGCGCAGGGCATGCCACTGCGCTAGGTGTTCATCGCATGTCACGAAACGAAGCAGGAACCGGTTTTCTGCTACTCGGACATGCGAAGTCATCAGGCCGGAATGCGGCGCGATCTGCTTCCGGCCAGGCGATGCTTTGAAAACACCAAGCGCCCCATCATGCCGTCTTCGGTTGGCCCGAAGGTTCCGCGTACACAAACCGGTGCGCGACTGGCCCGGATTTCAGGCGTTCTGCGCTGAATCATGCGCTTCCTGCGCGGCCACCCAAAGCGTTTCGGCGCGGTCCAGCGCATCCATCACTTCGGCGTATTTGCGTTGCCACACGCCTAAGTCCCCCTCGCGGCCCTGTTCATACAGTTCCGTATCGGCGAGTTTGGTGGCCAGTTTGCTGCGCATGTCTTCCAGCTTTGCGATGCGGGCTTCGGCCTTGCGCAGATCGCTGCGCAGGGTTGAAATATCTTCGCGGCTGGCGCGTTTGGGCTTTGGCGTGCTGGGTTTTTCGCGCGCGGGCTTGTCATCGTTGGACAAAAGGAACGTACGATAGCTTTCCAGATCACCTTCATAGGGGGTGACCTTGCCGCCCGATACCAGCCACAGCCGGTCCGCCACCAGCGACAGCAGGTGCATGTCATGGCTGACCAGAACCACAGCGCCAGTATAGACGGTCAGCGCGTTGACCAGCGCTTCGCGCGATTCGATGTCCAGGTGGTTGGTCGGTTCGTCCAGAATCAGCATATGCGGCGCATCTAGTGTGGCCAGCAGCAGCGACAGGCGGGCTTTTTGCCCCCCCGACAGCCGCGCGACCACGGTTTCTGCCTGTTCCGCCATCAGCCCGAAACCGGCCAGCCGCGCGCGCAGGCGGGGCGGCGCTTCCATCGGGCGCATGCGCTGCAAATGTTGCAGGGGCGTTTCGTCCAGTTCCAGTTCATCCACCTGATGCTGCGCAAAATAGCCCACGCGCAGCTTGTTGGCGCGGGTCATCTGACCATTGCCTTCAAGTTTGTCGGCCAGCAATTTCGACAGGGTGGATTTGCCTTCGCCATTGCGCCCCAGCAGGGCGATGCGGTCATCCTGATCGATGCGCAATTCCAGATTGCGCAGAACGGGCGGGCCGCCATAGCCCACTGAAACCCCGTCCAGCCGCAGAATGGGCGGTGACAGTTCTTCCGGGGCGGGGAAGGTGAAAACATGGCGCGCGGCTTCGGCCGGGGGGGTAATGGGCGTCAGCTTTTCCAGCATTTTCAGCCGTGACTGCGCTTGCTTTGCTTTTGAAGCCTTCGCGCGGAACCGGTCCACGAATTTCTGCATATGGTCGCGTTTAGCGGCAACTTTCTGCGCCTCGGCGGCCAGAACGGCACGCTGTTCGGCGCGGGTACGTGCGAACGTGTCGTAATTGCCTGCATAAAGCGTAAGTTTGCGGTCTTCCAGATGCAGGATATGGCTGACCGCGCGGTTCAGCAAACCGCGGTCATGGCTGATGATGATGACCGTGTGGGGGTATTTCGCCAGATAGCTTTCCAGCCACAAGGCACCTTCAAGGTCCAGATAGTTGGTCGGCTCATCCAGAAGCAGCAGATCGGGCTGCGCAAACAGCACCCCCGCCAGTGCCACCCGCATCCGCCAGCCGCCCGAAAAATCCGAACAGGGGCGGGCCTGTGCTGCTGTGTCGAACCCAAGCCCCTTCAGGATGGAACTTGCGCGCCCTTCGGCGGACCATGCGTCAATATCCGCCAGACGTGTCTGCACAGCGGCAATGCGCGCGGGGTCCGTGGTGGTTTCGGCTTCCGCCATCAGGGCGGCGCGTTCGACATCGGCCTGCAGAACCGTTTCCAGCAGGGATGTGGATGAGGATGGCACTTCCTGCGCCACGCCACCGATGCGCGCGCGCGATGGCAGCGTGATCGCGCCCCCTTCCAGCGGCAGGTCACCCCGGATCATGCGAAACAGCGTGGTTTTGCCAGTGCCGTTGCGCCCGACCAGCCCGACCTTGTGGCCTGTGGGAATATTGGCCGAAGCCCCGTCAAACAGGGGGCGACCGTCGATGGAGAATGTGATGTCGTCTATATGCAGCATGCGGGCGAAGTGCCTGTAAATCAGCGGCGCGTCAAGGTGGGCTGTCAGCCTGACATGAAAACCCCCGGCACCGCGACGGGCCGGGGGATCAGCATTGCCGCCCGCGCATGTCAGTCGCGCAGCGTTTCGGCCACCATCGCCAGTGTGTCAGCGGGAACAAAACCGCGCAGGAATTCGGTTTCCATAATGAAGCTGGGCGTGCCGCTGATCTGCAGACGCTGCGCCAGCATCCGGTTTTCGCTAAGGATTTCGGTGATGCTGTCATCATCGAGCATGGCCAGCACGTCGTTCCCGTCAAGGCCCATATCTTCGGCCAGACTGGTCAGAAGTTCGGGGGTGTAGCGCCCTTCATACTGGATCAGCGCGGAATGCACTTCGCCATAGGCGTCATCGCCGGCCAACTGTTTTACGGCGATCGCGAAACGTGATGCCAGTTCGGATTCCGGCCCGAGAATGGGGAATTCCTTGATGATCAGGCGCACATTGCCGTCCTGTTCCAGAAAGCTGGTCACTTCGGGATAGGCGCGTTTGCAAAACCCGCATTGATAATCCATGAATTCCACAAGGGTCAGATCCCCGTCAGGGTTGCCACCGACCCACGAATACCCGTCATTGAAGATTTTGTCATAATTGGCGTCGATCAGGGCAAGATCCATATCCGCCTGCGATGCGGTATTGCGCATTTCATATTCGGCCACCGCCTCGAAAATGACTTCGGGGTTCTGCAGTAGGTAGCTGCGCACTTTCTCACCGAATTCTGCATCCACAGCGACAGTATCGGACAGGGGCTGCGCGCCCGGCGTGTCCTGCGTTGTTTCCTGCACGGTCTGTTCGTCTGCGGGAATGTCCACCGGCGCGGACCCGCCCGCGCCGGACAATACCACAACCCCAAGGGCCGCTGCCGCCATGCAGGTTGCAATCAGGGCGGTGTCGGTCACGGGAAGGGTCATGTGCTGCTCCTTGTAAAGCTGGCCCTTGCGCAGTGCGATCAGGGGCCGGGTAAATCCGTCTTTGGTTCCTTAAACCCTGTGGCAGGGCCAGAATCAACCCAAAGGGCGCGGACAAATCGTCGCTTTCGCAGAATTGATCGCGGGGCTGCGCATTCCGGTCGGACAGGGCGGGGTTGGTCATTTGCGCTGCCTGCCTTTCAGTGTAATGTCGCGCCCGACAACAGCAATCGAGCGGGCAGACAGGTGAACAGGGGCGTGACGCGAAATCCGCTGGATTGGGCGGCTGTTCTGGGCTGCGTCCTGATCCTTGTGCTGATGGCGCAGCCCGCGCAGGCGCAGCAAAACCGCCTGCTTGCGCAGGCGCGTGTGCTGGCTGAAGAGTCCCGCCTGGAAAGCAATCCCCAATCCCTTCTGCTGGACCTGTCGTTGAGTCAGGCAGTACCCTACCGGGTGCGGGTGCTGCATATGCCGCCCCGCCTTGTGCTGGATCTGGGCACAGTAGACTGGGCGCAGGGCGCAGTCGGGTCCGGTAATCCGGGGGCAGGGGTGCGCAATATGCGCACGGGCACGCTGCCGGATGGCTGGGCGCGGCTGGTGCTGGACATGACTGGGCCATATCTGCCCTATCTGACCGAACAGCGCGTTGACCCCGAAACGGGACAGGCGCGCATTCATCTGGCACTGCGCCGTGTCCCGCTGGATGAATTTGAGGAACGCGCGACAAGCGAATCGGCATTTCTGGCGCGCTATCCGGCGGGCCTTCTGCACCCGCCATCTGCGAATGAGGCTGCGCCGCGCGATGGCCCCGCGCGGCCTGTGGTCATGCTGGACCCGGGCCATGGCGGCATTGATCCCGGTGCCGAACGTGATGGCATCCGCGAATCCGATCTGGTGCTGGCCTTTGCCCGCCGCCTGCGTGAAGAATTGTTGCGCCGGGGGCAGGTTGATGTCGCCATGACCCGCGATGCGGATGTCTTTGTGTCGCTGGACGGGCGGATCAGGGCGGCGCGGGCGGCGCAGGCCGACCTGTTCCTTTCGCTGCATGCAGACGCGCTGCCCGAAGGGCTGGCGACGGGCACGGTGGTTTACCTGCTGGGTGAAGATGAAGGCGACGATGCAGCCGCATATCTGGCGCAGCGCCATGACCGCGCCGACCTGCTGGCCGGCGTAGATCTGGCGCGCAGCAGCGATGAGATTGCGCGCGTGCTGATGTCGGTGACATGGCAGGACACGGTGCCGCGCTCTCGGGCGTTGGCGGATGCGCTGGTGGATGGAATTGCCGCAACCGGCCTGCGCCTGCACCGCCGCCCCGTGCAGGCGGGAGCCTTCAGTGTGCTTCGCGCGCCTGACATGCCGTCGGTTCTGATTGAGCTTGGCTTCATGTCCAGCCCGCGCGATCTGGCCAATCTGCGCGATCCTGACTGGGCCGCGCGCATGGCCGACGCGATTGCGGATTCCATAGACGCCTGGCTGCTGGACGATCAGGCCCGGAACCTGTTGCGCAGGCAGTGAATTCAGTGCATCCGGCACCCCCGGCAAGGCATCCGCTAAAACCCGGGAAAGTGATTGGCTGGTTTTTGACCTGCTGAAGGAATGCGCGTATAAGCGCGCCACATGGTCCAAGGGGTTCCACGCGTGCTAAGAGCGATTCTATCATTTTTCGGCGGTCTGTTCAGTTTCGCCATTACGGCTGCGTTTTTTGTCGCACTTGCCGTTGGCGGGGTGTTCTGGATGTATGGGCAGGATCTGCCCAGCCATGAACAATTGGCCAACTATTCCCCCCCCACCATCAGCCGAATTTATTCCGGCGAAGGGCGGCTGATCGATGAATTCGCAACTGAACGGCGGCTTTTTACCCCGATTGATGACATTCCGGAACTGGTCAAGGATGCCTTTATCAGTGCCGAGGACCGCAATTTCTATGCGCATGGCGGGTTTGATCCACGCGCGATTGCAGTTGCCGGGTATGAAGCGGTCGTCTCACGCGGGCAGAATGTGCGCGGCGCGTCCACGATCACGCAGCAGGTGATGAAAAACTTCCTGTTATCGGGCGACCGCACGGGTGAACGCAAGATCAAGGAACTGATACTGGCATCGCGTGTGGAAGGGACGTTGACCAAGGACCAGATCCTTGAACTGTACCTGAACGAGATATTTCTGGGCCAGAATTCCTATGGGGTGACGGCGGCTGCGCAGACCTATTTCAACAAGACGCTGGATGAGTTGGAACTGCATGAAGCGGCGTTTCTGGCCGCGCTGCCACAGGCCCCGTCGAACTATCATCCTGTGCGCAACCGTGACCGCGTTGTGGCGCGGCGCAATTATGTGCTGGGGGAAATGCTGCGTAACGGCCATATTTCGCGTGCAGAACATGACCACGCGCGCGACCTGCCGCTGCTGACTGTGCAGTCGGGCGATTTTGCCAGCCCGCGCGATAGCATTCCGCCGCGCGATTATTTTACCGATGAAGTGCGGCGTCAGCTTTCAGGCACATTCGGCGAGGAGGAATTCTTTACCGGCGGGCTGAGCATCCGTGCGACCATCGACCCCGAAATGCAGACCCATGCCGCCCATGCGCTGCAACGCGCACTGGAAGAATATGACCGCAGCCGCGGCCAGTTGCGCCCCAGCGGTGAAACACTTTCCCCCGACGATCTGGCGGAAGAGGCGAGATGGCGCGCGGCATTGGCCCGCGTTGAAATAGCGCGCGATATTACCCTGGGCGGGCGCTGGTATCCCGCTGTGGTGCTGGACGTGTCGCCCGATCAGGTGCGGCTTGGCATTGAAGATATCCGCAGCGATCAGGATGCCCCGCATGTCGTGGACCGCCCCGATATAAGCTGGGCGCGCGGGTCGCTATCCGATAATCTGTCAGTGGGTGATGTCGTCCATGTGCGCCGCGTTCTGGACAGTTCCGGTGAATTTCAGCGCTGGTCCCTGCGGCAGGTGCCCGAAGTGCAGGGCGGGTTGATGGCGATGGACGTCAATACAGGCCGTGTCATCGCCATGCAGGGCGGCTTTTCCTATGAGGATTCGGTGTTCAACCGCGCCACACAGGCGCAGCGCCAGCCTGGCTCCGCGTTCAAGCCGTTCGTTTATGCCGCAGCACTTGACAGCGGGTTCACCCCCGCCACGATCATCATCGATGCCCCGATCGAAGTTGAAACCGTTCAGGGTATCTGGCGGCCCACCAATGCCACCAACCAGTTTTATGGCCCGACGCCCGTGCGCACCGGGATTGAGATGTCGCGCAACCTGATGACTGTGCGGCTGGCGCAGGAAATCGGCATGGATGTTGTGGGCGGCTATTCCGAACGTTTCGGGGTTTACGACCGTTCGCAGCATTATCTGGCCGCTGCGCTGGGCAGTCAGGAAACCACGCTGTTCCGCATGGTCGCGGCCTATGCAATGTTTGCCAATGGCGGTGAACGGGTGGAACCGACGCTTGTGGACCGGGTGCAGGACCGGTGGGGCCAGACCATCTACCGTCATGACCAGCGCAATTGCGTGGATTGCAGCGAAGCGAACCTGCCCGAAGGGCGCGGGCCATGGATTACCTCGCAGCGCCAGCGCGTGATGGATGCGGTCACCGCCTATCAACTGACCTCCATGATGGAGGGGGTCGTGCAGCGCGGCACTGCGGCGCGCACCGTCAACCTGCCGGTGCCGACTGCGGGCAAGACCGGCACCACCAATGAAGCGCGCGATGTCTGGTTTGTGGGCTACACGTCCAATATCGTGGCTGGATGCTATATCGGGTATGATCAGCCGCGTCCGCTGGGGCGCGGGGCAGGGGGCGGCACCATGTGTGGCCCTGTGTTCAACGAATTCATGCAGGAAGCGGTCAAGAAATATGGCGGCAGCCGTTTCCGTGTGCCGTCCGGCGGGTATTTCATCAATATCGACCGTCACACTGGCGCAAGACTGCCCGAAGGGGCCAGTGGCGCAAATGTCATCGCCGAATTCTTCCGCGAAGGGGTGGAACCGATCTTTGGTCTGGCCGCGATCATCGATGGTGGTTTTGCGCTGGGGGGCGATCTGCCGATGTTCGAACCGGGCGAGTCCTATCAGGAGTTGCAGCGCGAGGATTCCGGCCGTGGCCAGTTGCCCGATGACCGCACCAGCGGTGGCGGCACGCCACCAGCGGCCAGTTTCGGCACAGTGTCAACGGGCGGGCTGTATTGAGGGCGCTGCGCGGCTGATGCAACCGATCTGAAACCGGTATTGTGGCACCAAAGGCGCGGAACAAAGGGCGCAAGCCCGCCGCGCCACAGGTCTGGCCGTCTCGCGGCCTGCCGGTTACCCAGCGTCACGCCAGGCCTTGAATGGCGGAGTTATGCCGCCTGCATAAAGTGAATTTCTCGAATGTAGGACCGGCAGACCCCGGCCCACCGTTGGCGCGGGCTATATCCATTCATCAATCTCCCAATCAGGCCAGAACCACCGCATCCGCCCCGGCTTTGGGCAATGCAATGCCGGCCTGCCCCCATCATCGCGGGCGCAGGTGGCTTGCCCCCGTTGCCCGGTCGCGGTATGGACAGACCCGGCTTTCAGCTACAGGAATGGACGATCCCCATGCGCGCAGAGACGCTTAGCACCATTGACGCGATCCGCAAATCACTGGCCCTGCTTGGTCAGCGGATGGATATCGACACCGCGCCGCACCGGCTGGAAGAATTCGACGCCATGACCGAAAACCCCGATCTGTGGAATGATCCTGCGCGCGCGCAGGCCCTGATGCGCGACCGCCGCCTGTTGGCAGATGCGCTGGGCACCTACCGCAGCATCGCGCAGGAACTGGAAGACCAGATCGGCCTGATCGAATTGGGAGAGGCAGAGGGCGATGCCGAAGTCATCGCTGAAGCCGAAGAGGAATTGCGCAAACTGGCCAAATCCGCCGCCGCCAAGGAACTGGAAGCACTGCTGAACGGCGAAGCCGACAGCAACGACACCTTCCTTGAAATCAACGCAGGCGCGGGCGGCACAGAAAGCTGCGACTGGGCGTCAATGCTGGCGCGCATGTATGTGCGCTGGGCCGAGAAAAAGGGCTATACGGTTGAACTGATGAGCGAGAGCGCGGGCGAGGAAGCGGGCATCCGGTCCGCCGCCTACAAGATTTCGGGCCACAATGCCTATGGCTGGCTGAAATCGGAATCGGGGGTTCACCGTCTGGTGCGGATTTCACCCTTTGACGGTTCGGCGCGGCGGCATACATCCTTCAGTTCTGTCTGGGTTTATCCCGTCGTTGATGAGAATATCGAGATTGACATCAACCCCTCTGACATCCGCATCGACACCTACCGGTCATCGGGTGCGGGCGGGCAGCATGTCAACACCACTGACTCCGCCGTGCGGATCACCCATATCCCGACCGGCATTGTCACCACATCCAGCCAGAAATCACAGCACCAGAACCGTGACATCGCGATGAACGCGCTGAAATCGCGGCTTTATGAGATGGAATTGCGCAAACGCACCGAAGCGATCGAGGCCGCACACGACGCCAAGGGCGACGCGGGCTGGGGTAACCAGATCCGGTCCTATGTGCTGCACCCCTATCAGATGGTGAAGGATCTGCGCACATCCTATGAAACATCGGACACGCAGGGCGTTCTGGATGGCGCTCTTGACGGGTTCATGGCGGCCACGCTGGCAATGGATGTGTCGGGCAAATCCCGCGCAGAGGCAAACGCCACCGACTGATGCGCGGTTCCCGCACGAAGCCGGCCCGCAAACCGCGTGAATGGCCCGCGCCGGCCATTGAATTCGCTTGCATGACGGAATGACGCAGCCCTATCCTTTCCCGCAGGGAACGGAGGACATCATGAGCGACAATTCAAGTCAGGGCACCCATCTGCCGCCATCTGTGATACCGGAACCGGGGGGCATAACCTTGGCCGATCTTGGCGCTGCGCTGCGCGCGGGATGGTCGGATTTCAGGCGGGCACCGCTGTTCGGACTGGCCTTTTCGCTGGTTTATGTGCTGGGGGGGCTGGTGCTTTACGCGGTGTTTCTGGCCTCGGGGCAAAGCTGGTGGTTCATTCCCATCGCTGTTGGGTTTCCGTTGCTTGCGCCCTTTGCCGCGACCGGCCTGTATGAGGTCAGCCGCAGGCTTGAACAGGGCGAACCGCTAAGCTGGGGGGCGGTTGCGGGCTGTGTTTTTGCGCAGCGGGACCGGCAGGTGCCGTCCATGGCCATGGTCATCATGCTGGCCTTCATGTTCTGGGTCTTCGTGGCGCATACTATTTTCGCGCTGTTTTTCGGCCTGCGCCCCATCACCAGTTCCACATTTGACATGCTGATGACGGGGTCGGGCGTGATGATGCTGCTGGTCGGCGGGGTGATTGGCGGCAGCATGGCTGCGCTGCTGTTTGCGCTTTCGGTCATCAGTCTGCCCTTGCTGCTGGACAAGGAGGTGGATTTCATAACGGCGATGATCACGTCTTTTTCGGCGGTCATGAAGAATTTATTTGTCATGGGCGTCTGGGCCGCCGTGATCGCGGCCATGCTGTTTGTTGCCATGCTGCCGTTTTTTCTGGGGTTGTTTGTCGTGCTGCCGGTTCTTGGCCACGCCTCCTGGCATTTATATCGGCAGATCCTGCGATAGCGTGCTGTCAGCAGCTTGAAACGGCGGGCACAGCGGGCAGGTCCCGTGTTCCGCACCCGTCCGCATCAGCAATGCATGCGGGTTTCCGCGCGCGGTCCATATTTCGCGAAAAACGAATCCCGAATCTTTCGGCGCTGAACCGGTTTTCTGCCGGGCTGTATTTTGGCGTGTGTGTTTCCAGTATAGGCACAATCCCGCGCAGTGCATCCCACCTTGCCGATAACGGAAAAAAACAGGCATTTTTTCCCATTTATAATGCGCGATATTGCCGTTATTATGCCACAATATCTATGTAAGCATGAAACCTGACAAATATGAGATGCGTTTGGGAAAGACGTGCTGCCTATCGTTTGGCAACTACCCGGCGGTTTCCGGTTCAGGTTTTCCCTTCGGCAATACGGTGTACAGAATAAAGGTTCAAGAACATGTCGGTGACCATCAATGACCTGATCAGACTGAGCGGAGCTGGCGTGGATACCGACAGCTTCAGGACAGTTTTCGGCTACGATCCCGACCCCGCACAAACGGAGCTGGTGGGCGTCCTTGATGGTATTACATTCGAACGCCCCGACGGTGTTGTGGATGAGTCCATTCCTGTCGGGTCAACTACCATCATCGATGGTGTGGAATATGAACTGGCCGGAATTTACAATTTCTGGGGCGCGTTCACGAAGATCGACCCGGAAACCGGCGAAGAATTCACCCAGTCGGGCCAGACAATCGGCCTTACACTGACTGCGGAGGACGGGTCTCAGATTTCCTTCATCTCGCCCGCCGATTCATTCAACCCCGACGATCCCTGGCAGCCCGGCCATATTCACGCAATCGAGGTGGCATCGCCCCCGACAGTTGAAGCCGGGATTAACGAAGGCCCGGAGGGTGGCAACAAACTGAGCGGCGATGATGATGTCACCATCCCGTGTTTTGTCGCGGGCACGCTGATTGATACGGCCGATGGGCGGAAACCGGTTGAACAGATCATGATCGGCGATCTGGTGATGACACGCGACAATGGTTATCTGCCTGTCGTCTGGGCGGGGTCGCGCGAACTTGGTGCACAGGAACTGGCAGAACACCCTGACTATAACGCCGTTATTATCCGCGCGGGTGCGCTGGGTGCGGGCCTGCCGCAGCGCGATTTGCGCGTGTCGCCCTGGCACCGCGTTCTTATCAGCGGGCAGCGCGCGGAATTGCTGTTTGGCGAACATGAAGTTCTGGTTCCCGCCATTCATCTTGTCGGGCAACCGGGCATTCAGCGTGACAGCGCCCCTGTGACCTATGTGCATGTCATGTTCAGCAGCCATCAGATTATTCGCAGCGAAGGGGCCTGGAGCGAAAGTTTCCAGCCCGGCCAGAAAACACTGGGTGGCATGGATGACATGCAGCGCGCTGAATTGCTGGCCTTGTTCCCCGAACTTACCAGCATCCCGGGGCAGGACGCCTATGTCGCAGCCCGGCTGACGCTGAAGGAAAGCGAAGTCCGCGCATTGCTCGCGGCCTGATCGCCTATTGATTGCAGGTTTCGGTTCCTGCCGCGCTGTATGCCAGCGCGGCAGTTTGCTTTTTCTGCATCGTCGTTCCGGGCGAAAACAGCCGTTGGGGCATGCACCAAGCCCGCGCTATTGGCAGGGCGCGGGACGGGCCGCCGAAGGCGTGGCGGGCTTGCGCCCTTTGCGTCGCGCCTTTGGGTGCGCAACTTCCGGTTCCGCCAGGTTTCATCAACCGCGTGGCTCCGGATTGCGGGATACTGCCCTTTTGGCAAACCGCCCGACAAGGAACAAGCTGGCACATGGCGTGGTTGCGCGCCCGCAAGATGCGCGCGTGTGTTTCGCCCTTTGGGGTGGACACTGACCGCGTCCCAAGGCAATCTGCGGCAAACATAGGCGGGGGTGTATTATGGTGGCAAAACGGGCGCGCAGTGTGTTGGTAACGGTTTTCGGTGTTATCGGCATTGCCTGTTTCGGCATTCTGGCGTTGGAATATGTCATCGCGCGATATGATGCGCTTGGCGCAATCATTGTGCTGCCTGAACCGCTTGGTCTGGGCGGGTTTTTGCAGGGCGTGCCGGACTGGGCCGCTATTGCGATGACGTCGGGAATCTGGCTTGGCCTGTTGGGGGCAGTGCTGTTGTTGCTGGGGGACCGGGCATCAGTGCTGGTTCTGGCGCTTGCGTTTGTGGCAAGCCTTGTGGCGCTGGTCTGGGGCGTGCTGGCGTTTTTGCAGGGGCACACTGAGATCATGGAAATCAGGCCGCTGGAATACGCGTCTGCGCTGGCATTCGGTAGTTTCGGGATGTGGGTCTATGCGCGCACGGCAAAACGGTCCGGGCGTCTGTAACCCACGTTTCACCCTGTCTGGCACTGGCGGGTGCGGCCTTGCTTGAACCGGGCCAGCATTTGGCCCTTTCTACAATACTGGAGAACCCTGATGAAGCGTCACGCAAACCTGGCAGAGGCCATTGGGAACACGCCATTGATCCGGCTGAACAAGGTAAGCGACGCAACCGGCTGCGAAATCCTTGGCAAGGCAGAGTTTCTTAACCCCGGCCAGTCGGTCAAGGACCGCGCAGCGCTGTATATTATCCGCGATGCGGTCGCGCGCGGGGCGTTGAAACCGGGCGGCACGATTGTTGAAGGGACCGCCGGAAATACCGGAATCGGGCTGGCGCTTGTGGGCGCGTCGATGGGGTTCCGCACGGTCATTGTCATACCTGAAACGCAAAGTCAGGAAAAAAAGGATATGCTGCGGCTGGCAGGTGCCGAACTGGTCGAAGTGCCCGCAGCCCCTTATCGCAACCCGGATAATTACGTGCGCTATTCCGGGCGTCTGGCCGAAGCCTTGGCGCAGACCGAACCCAATGGCGCGATCTGGGCCAACCAGTTTGACAATATCGCCAACCGTCAGGCGCATGTCGAAACCACAGGCCCCGAAATCTGGGCGCAGACGGATGGCCGTGTGGACGGGTTTATCTGTGCTGTGGGGTCTGGTGGCACGCTGGCCGGTGTTGCGCAGGCGTTGCAGCCCAGGGGCGTGAAAATCGGCCTGGCAGACCCTATGGGGGCGGCCCTTTACAGTTTCTACACCAGCGGCGAATTCAAATCCGAAGGCGGGTCCATCACCGAAGGCATCGGGCAGGGACGGGTGACGGCCAATCTGGACGGGTTCACGCCGGATTTCTGCGCGCAAATCCCTGATGAAGAAGCGCTGCCCTATGTCTTTGACCTGCTGGCCGAAGAAGGGCTGTGCCTTGGTGGGTCATCGGGCGTGAATGTGGCGGGTGCTGTGCGCATGGCGCGCGACATGGGGCCGGGACATGTGATTGTCACGGTGCTGTGCGACTACGGCACGCGCTATCAGTCAAAGCTGTTCAATCCCGAATTTCTGCGCAGCAAGGATTTGCCGGTGCCCGGCTGGCTGAACCGTGAGAACCGCACCCTTCCCACAGTGTTTGAAGGCTGATAGCTTTATCCCATGCAACTGATAAAAGTTTTCATTCTGGCGTGTTTCTGCACTATCGCCATTGTCGCGCCACCACAGGTAGTGCTGGCACAATCCACGGAACACGCGGCCAGCACAGCGCCGGATTATGAAGCATGGCGCAGTTTTGCGACACGGGCGGAAAACGTCATTGATGATGGCACCCCCACAGAGGAGGTGTTGGAGGAACTGCGACAGGAACTGGTCGCCTTCAGGTCGGCTTTTCTGGCGGCGCAGGATGCCAATCAATCCCGTATCGCCAGCCTGCGCGAACAGATTTCAGCCCTTGGTGCCGCACCGGAAGAAGGGGTATCCGAAGCACCGGAAATTGCCGCGCGCCGCGTAGAACTGCACGAACAGCTTGCGGCATTGCAGGCACCGGGAATTGCCGCGCAGGAAGCCTTTCGCCGTGCAGACGGGATGATCCGCCAGATTGATGTGCTTTTGCGCGAACGGCAGGCCGAAGCGCTGCTGGAACTGTGGCCATCGCCCATCAATCCTGTGAACTGGGTTGACGCAGCGGATGCTGTCTGGGACCGTGGGTTTACCTTCTATACGCAGGTCGCCAATGCGCTGACTGACCCCGCGCGCCTGCGTGAATTCCGCTCAAATCTGCCGATTGTGCTGCTGTTATTCGCTTTTGCGGGCTTCGTGTTGTTACGCGGACGGCTTTGGATCGAACGTGCCGTGTCGCGGCTGCTGCATGAAGGGGGCGCGCACAAAAGCAGACGTGTCTTTGCTGAAGTCGCATCGCTGGCGCAGATTATCGTTCCGGTGACGGCAGTTATTGCGGTTGCGGTGGCGCTGGACCTGACCGGGATTATCGGCGATATCGGCAGTGACCTGACCAATGCGTTGATCGGGTTCGGAATTATCTATTTCGCGGCGCGTTGGGCCGGGGGCGAGATTTTTCCCGCCGTTGACACGCCCCAGATGCCGCTGAAACTGCCAGAAACCCGCCGCCGTGAGGGGCGTTTCCTGTCGCATCTGATGGGGTTGATCTTTGGCCTGTCGCTGATGCTTATGGCGTTTATCGACCCCGATCAGCAGTCAGATACGGCGAATGCGGTCATCCTGTTCCCGGTTCTGGTGCTGGCAGGCATTGTGCTGATGCGCTTCGGGTCGTTGATGACGCTGCACACGAAACTTTGCGCCGATCAGGGCGACGAGCGGCGCTTCTATGACCGGATGATCAATATTCTTGGGCGCGGGGCGGTTGTCATTGGTGCGGGTGCGCCGGTTTTTGCTGCCATCGGCTATGTGCAGGCCGCTGAAGCCGTGCTGTTTCCTGCCGTCATGTCGCTGTGGCTTGTGGCCGTTCTGATCTTCATCGCGCAACTGGTGTCGGATTTCCATGATATGGTCACCGGGCGCAATCCGGATGATCCCGACGCCCTGATTCCGGCGCTGATCAGTTTTGGTCTGGTTGTGTTGTCGCTGCCGGTTTTCGCGCTGGTCTGGGGCGTGCGGCTGACAGAGTTGCTGGAAATGTGGCAAGTGCTGCGCGAAGGCTTCCGCATTGGCGACACACGGATTTCACCCACCAATATCCTTAGTTTCGTCATCATATTCTCAATCGGGTATATGCTGACGCGGATGGTGCAGGGCGCGCTTGGTTCCTCTGTCCTGCCCAAAACCAGGATCGACAAGGGTGGTCAGAAAGCTATTATTTCCGGCACTGGCTATATTGGTATTTTTATTGCAGGTCTGGTGGCCATTTCGACTGCCGGGATTGACCTGTCGGGACTAGCCATTGTCGCGGGGGCGCTGTCGGTTGGTATTGGCTTTGGCCTGCAGAACATCGTGTCCAACTTCATTTCGGGGCTGATCCTGTTGATTGAACGGCCGGTGGCCGAAGGGGACTGGATTGAGGTTGGCTCCACCATGGGCACGGTGCGATCCATTTCGGTACGCTCCACGATTATCGAAACCTTTGACCGGACAGATGTGATTGTCCCCAATGCCGATCTGATTTCGGGTACAGTGACGAACTGGACACGCTTCAGCCAGACAGGGCGCGTCATTATTCCCGTGGGCGTGGCCTATGGGTCGGATACCCGCAAGGTCGAACGCATCCTGAAAGAGATTGGCGATGCGCAGCCGCTGGCCCTTCTGGACCCTTCACCAGCAGTTCATTTTACGGATTTCGGGGCCGATGCGCTGGAATTCGAATTGCGTATTGTTATCAGTGATGTCGGGCTTGGTCTGGCTGTGCGAACCGAGGTGCGCCACCAGATTGCCGAGCGGTTCCAGCAGGAAGGGATAGAGATCCCCTTTGCGCAGCGCGATATATGGCTGCGCAATCCCGAAGTGCTGCGCGGCGATACGCCAGCGCCCGCAACGCCGGACGCCGAACCTGAAGCGGCGCAGCCGAAAGCCATGCAGCATGATGAGATCACAGAGGGCGATGCGGGCGGTGACACTGACCCCGACGGGCCGGACGGTCGCTGAGGGGGCGCGCGTTCCTGTCAGTTGTGCGCTTGAGGTTAGCGGCCAGGTGGAGCCGGGAGGCTGGTTGCACCCACGGTGAGAGAGGGTGAAGCCCCGCTATCGGCGGGCCACCGGATGGCCGGGCCTATGGCGTGGCGGGCTTTGCGCCTTTTGTTCCGCGCGAAAGCATGCCCCAACCCCCGAAACCGCCCGCAAACGGGATGCCCCGGTCTGATCTGATCATGCCATGGCGCCTCATCCCGCACGCCATGAACATCCCGCACGCCATGAAAAAGCCCCGCCTGCACCATGTGCTGCGGGGCTTTTCTATTGTTGTCAGAACCGAAGACGCTCAGTTCATTGTGGAAATGGTCTGCGCCAGGTCATCAGCTGTCTTGTTCAGCGCGTCCCGGTCATTTCCTTCCGCACTGGCCGCCTTGGCGCGGGTTTCGTCCAGCAGCGCCTGCAATGCATCGCGGCCTTCCTGACCCATCGGATAGGCGCGTTCGGCCAGAACAGATGTCGCGCTGGGGGTGATTTCCGCAAATCCCCCCGTCACGGCAAAACGGGTTTCCCCGTCCGCACCATTCACCACCAGCACGCCGGGGCGCAGCGTGGTGATCAGTGGCGCATGATCGGGCATGGCCGTCAGGTCGCCTTCTGCTGCCGGAATCTGCACCGAATACGCCTGAACGGATGTCAGCTTGCGTTCGGGCGAAACCAGGTCGAATTGCATCATGTCAGCCATAAGGCCCCCCTTAGGCCGCAGCGGCCAGCTTCGCGGCTTTTGCGATCACATCCTCGATATCGCCGACCATGTAGAAGGCGGCTTCGGGCAGGTGGTCATATTCACCGGCCACAACAGCCTTGAACGATGCGATGGTTTTTTCCAGCGGAACCTGAATGCCGTCCGAGCCAGTGAACACTTTTGCCACGTCGAAAGGCTGCGACAGGAAGCGCTGGATTTTGCGC
The DNA here is from genome assembly GCF_028745735.1 of Roseinatronobacter alkalisoli. GTDB lineage: Bacteria > Pseudomonadota > Alphaproteobacteria > Rhodobacterales > Rhodobacteraceae > Roseinatronobacter > Roseinatronobacter alkalisoli. The sequence continues at coordinate 26,477 of NZ_JAQZSM010000006.1, read as the reverse complement.
GCACGCGCCACGGTCATTTTGTCTTCTTCCGACAATTCGTCCATGCCGAGGATGGCGATGATGTCCTGAAGCGACTTGTAGCGCTGCAGGATGCCCTGCACATCGCGCGCAACCTGATAATGCTCATCCCCGATATAGGTCGGGTCCATCAGGCGGGAGTTACTGTCAAGCGGGTCCACAGCCGGGTAGATGCCCAGTTCCGAAATCGCACGCGACAGAACGGTGGTTGCGTCAAGGTGGGCGAATGACGTGGCCGGCGCAGGGTCGGTAAGGTCATCTGCGGGAACATAGATCGCCTGCACCGAGGTGATGGACCCCGCCTTGGTCGATGTAATGCGTTCCTGCAGCGCGCCCATGTCGGTCGCCAGCGTCGGCTGATAGCCCACGGCGGACGGGATACGGCCCAGAAGTGCCGACACTTCCGAACCAGCCTGCGTGAAGCGGAAGATGTTGTCCACGAAGAACAGAACGTCGGTGCCCGACTGGTCGCGGAACTGTTCGGCCAGTGTCAGACCGGTCAGCGCCACACGCGCACGCGCGCCGGGGGGTTCGTTCATCTGGCCGTAAACCAGCGCCACTTTGGATTCCGCCAGGTTGTCGATATTGATAACGCCTGACTCCATCATCTCATGATACAGGTCGTTGCCTTCGCGGGTACGTTCACCCACACCGGCAAATACCGAATAGCCCGAATGCACCTTGGCGATATTGTTGATCAGTTCCATGATCAGAACCGTCTTGCCCACACCGGCACCACCGAACAGACCGATCTTGCCACCCTTGGAATAGGGGGCCAGCAGGTCGATGACCTTGATACCGGTGACCAGAATTTCGGATTCTGTCGACTGTTCGGCGAAACCGGGGGCGGGCTGGTGGATGGCGCGGCGTTCGGTCGCGGCAATCGGCGCGCCTTCGTCGACGGGTTCACCCACCACGTTCAGAATGCGGCCCAGTGTTGCGTCGCCTACGGGAACCATGATCGGCTCGCCCGAATCGGTGACTGCCTGACCACGGACCAGACCTTCGGTTGCGTCCATGGCGATGGTGCGCACAGTGCTTTCGCCAAGATGCTGCGCCACTTCCAGCACCAGCCGCTTGCCGTTATTGTCGGTTTCCAGCGCGTTCAGGATGGGGGGCAGTTCGCCGTCGAACTGCACGTCCACGACGGCGCCGATCACCTGTGTGATTTTGCCATTTGAAGCCATTATATGTCTCTCCGGGTTCGTCAGAGCGCTTCCGCGCCCGAAATGATCTCGATAAGCTCTTTGGTGATCGCGGCCTGACGCGAGCGGTTATACTGGATGGTCAGCCGGTCGATCATATCGCCCGCGTTGCGGGTGGCGTTGTCCATCGCTGACATCCGTGCGCCCTGTTCAGAAGCCGCATTTTCCAGAAGCGCGGTGAAGATCTGCGTGGTCACGGACCGTGGCAGCAGGTCTTCCAGAATAGCCTCTTCCGACGGCTCGTATTCATAAAGCGTTTCGGACTTGGCCGTATCGGTTTCGGGCACTTCGGCAGGGATGATCTGCTGCGGTGTCGGAATCTGGCTGATCACCGATTCAAAGCGGTTATAAAAGATGGTCGCCACGTCGAATTCACCTGCATCGAACAGGTCGAACACCTGTTTCGAAATACCGGCTGCATTCTCATATCCGACGCGCTTGACCTCGCTCAGATCGACATGACCCACCAGATGGGCAGACAGGTCACGCCGCAGTTGTTCGCGGCCCTTCTTGCCGACTGTCAGGATCTTGACAGTCTTGCCTTCGTTCAGCAGTTGCCCGGCGCGCACGCGCGCGGCCTTGACGATGGACGAATTGAAGCCCCCGCAAAGCCCACGTTCCGCAGTCATGACGACCAGAAGATGGGTCTGGTCAGACCCGCTTCCGGCCAGTAGCTTGGGTGCCGTTTCCGACCCCGCGACAGATGCCGCAAGGCCGTTGACCACATCTGCCATGCGTTGGGCATAGGGACGTGCCGCTTCAGCCGCATCCTGGGCGCGGCGCAGTTTTGCAGCCGCGACCATTTGCATGGCTTTGGTGATCTTGCGCGTCGATTTGACGCTCGCGATCCGGTTTTTCAGGTCCTTGAGGTTTGCCATACGCTACTCCTTGCCCCGCCCTCAGGCGAAGTCTTTCGCGAATTCATCCAATGCGGCGCGAATTTTCTCTTCCAGCTCGCCTTTGACCTTGCGGTCATTGACGGTGATATCATCCAGAAGCGCCTTGTGGCTGCCGCGCAGATGGGTCAGCAGACCTTTTTCAAAGCGGCCCACGTCTTTCACGGCAACCTTGTCCAGATAGCCCTGGGTGCCTGCAAAGATCACGCAGACAATCTCGGCATTGGTCATGGGTGAATACTGGCCTTGCTTCATCAACTCGGTCAGGCGCGCACCGCGGTTCAGCAAACGCTGGGTGGATGCATCAAGGTCGGAGCCAAACTGCGCGAATGCCGCCATTTCGCGGTATTGCGCCAGTTCCAGTTTCACCGGACCAGCAACCGATTTCATCGCATCGGTCTGGGCGGATGAGCCAACGCGCGACACCGAAAGGCCGGTGTTCACAGCCGGGCGGATACCCTGATAGAACAGTTCGGTTTCAAGGAAGATCTGGCCATCGGTGATCGAGATCACGTTGGTCGGAATAAAGGCCGACACATCGCCGCCCTGGGTCTCAATGATCGGCAGCGCGGTCAGCGAGCCGGCACCGTGATCTTCGTTCAGCTTGGCCGAACGTTCCAGCAGACGGGAGTGCAGATAGAACACGTCGCCGGGATAGGCTTCGCGGCCCGGCGGGCGGCGAAGCAGCAGCGACATCTGGCGATAAGCCACAGCTTGTTTCGACAAGTCATCATAGATGATCAGCGCATGGCGGCCATTGTCGCGGAAATGTTCGGCCATGGCGGTCGCGGCATAGGGGGCCAGGAACTGCATGGGGGCCGGGTCGGACGCGGTGGCGGCCACGACGATCGAATATTCGATCGCGCCGGTTTCTTCCAGCTTCTTCACCAGCTGCGCCACGGTCGAGCGTTTCTGCCCGATTGCGACGTAAACGCAATACAGCTTCTTGGACTCATCGTCGCCAGCAGCTTCGTTATAGCTTTTCTGGTTCAGAATGGTGTCCAGTGCCACAGCGGTTTTACCAGTCTGGCGGTCACCAATGATCAGTTCGCGCTGGCCACGGCCAATCGGGATCATGGCGTCAACCGATTTCAGGCCGGTTGCCATGGGTTCATGAACCGATTTCCGCGGAATGATGCCCGGTGCTTTCACATCGGCCACGCGGCGTTCAGATGTTGCGATCGGGCCTTTGCCGTCGATCGGATTGCCAAGACCGTCCACAACGCGGCCCAGCAGTGCATCACCCACAGGCACGTCCACGATGGATTTCGTGCGTTTGACGGTGTCGCCTTCCTTGATGCCTCGGTCGTCGCCGAAAATAACGATACCGACATTATCAGCTTCAAGGTTCAGCGCCATGCCGCGAATGCCGCCGGGGAATTCGACCATTTCACCGGCTTGCACATTGTCCAGACCATGGACGCGCGCAATACCGTCACCGACCGAGAGCACACGGCCCACTTCTGCGACTTCGACATCCTGACCGAAGTTCTTGATCTGCTCTTTCAGGATCGCAGAGATCTCAGCTGCTTGGATACCCATTTATCCGACCTCTTTCATGCTGTTCTTGAGGGCCGCGAGCTGTGCGCGGATCGACGTGTCGATCATTTGCGAGCCCACCTTGATGACAAGACCGCCGATAAGGGATTCATCGACGGCCAGTTTCAGTTTGATATCCTTGCCAATACGCGCTTTCAGCGTTTTGACAAGATCTGTTTCCTGCGCCTTGGACAGGGTCTGCGCGGCTGTCACCTCGGCGGTGACCTCGCCTTTCTCGTCGGCGATCCGTGCGCGCAGTGCGTTCAGCACCTGTGGCAGGGCAAACAAGCGGCGTTTGCTGGCCATCAGGCCCAGCGCACCAGCGACAGTTTGCGACAGTTTCATTTTTCTGGCGATTGCAGTGATTGCATTGGCAACCTGATCGCGCGTGTAAACGGGCGATGTGATCAGATTGCGCAGATCAGCGCTTTCGGTCAGCGCGCCATCCAGCGCGTCAACATCGGCTTCCAGAGATTTGAGCGTCTTTGACTCTTTCGCCAATTCAAAAATTGCAGTGGCATAGCGCGCGGCAATGCCAGAGGAGATCGAAGCTGGTTCGGACACGTCCACCCTTCCATCTTGTTTTCACCGGACCTCGCGCTGGCCCGATATCATGAATGCTACAGTTACGCGGCATATGAGGTCGGCGCGGGTTTAGCAGAGGTCCATTTCTGCCGCAACCGCGAAGGTAACCACTTCTTGATGTTCCGGGACATAAAATTACCCTGCTAGCGGGATTTCGTCACCGCTTTGTATGGCCCGCGCGCCTGTTTGCGCCATCGCGCCTGCGGCCGGGCGCGCATATGGCGGCTGATTCCCCCTTCCGCAGCAGGCGGGGCGCAGGGCATCGTTACCATGCGGGGCGCGCACCCGGTTGGGTAACCCCGTCCAGAACCCGCAGGGGTTTGCGCGATTTCACTGCCAGCCCGGTTGTGCCGGGTGTGTCGCTGATACGCCGCGCCTGCACCATCAGCACGCCCCCGGCATGATAGCGCGACAGTTTCTGACCGTATCTTTCCAGTGTCATGGCCCATCGCAACCAGCGTGTAGTGTCACGTGGCGGAAAGAACAGCGCCGCTGAATGGCCTTCGATGGCGAAACCGTGCATTTTCAGTTCGGTTTCGATCTGGCCCAGCGAATAGGGGCGCCCCAATGCAAAAGGTGTGCCATCGCGCCGCGCCCAAAGGCCCGAGCGGTTGGGAAGAATGAAAACTGCCTTCGCGCCGGTTTTCAGAACGCGCGCGGCATCTTCCAGCAAGGCAGCGGGCCGTTCCGACGCTTCCAGCCCGTGCAGCAATACCAACCGGTCAACACTGCCGGTGGCCAGCGGCCAGTTGGTTTCTTCCACCAGAACGGAATGATTTGCTGATTCCGCAGGCCAGTGCATGACACCTTGCTGTGCGGGCATCAGGGCTGTCACCCGCGCCGCTTCCGGCAGAAAGGGGCGCAGTAGCGGGGCCGCAAACCCGAATCCCGCAACCGTCAGCGCGGTGGTGTCCTTCCAGCACGCGCGCAACTGGTCGCGCATCGCCTTCTGGGCTGCCCGTCCAAGGGAAGTGGTATAGTAGAAGTCGCGCAGCGCACGGACATCGTGATGCATATTCTGCCCTTCACCCTTTGGTGATGCCTCGGTTGCACATGTCGCCCAATTGGCGCAGTCTTGGCGGGACTGTAACGGATGAAGGGGAAAAGATCATGCCTTTTGTGGTGCACGCAGTACCCTGTCTTGCTGATAATTATGCATATCTGATCCATGATCAGACGACGGGCGCGACCGCGGTCATTGACGTGCCCGAAGCCGCGCCCGTGCAGCAGGCGCTGGCCGCGCAGGGCTGGACGCTTGGCGATATACTGATCACGCATCACCACAGCGATCATATCGATGGTGTCGATGCCCTGCGCGCGGCAACCGGGGCGAAAGTCCGGGGCGCGCGCGCTGATGCGCACCGCCTGCCGCCGCTGGATCATGCGCTGTCAGATGGCGACAGTTTCAGCATTGGCAGCGAAACCTGCACGGTACTGGATGTGTCGGGCCATACGCTGGGGCATGTGGCGTTTCACTTTCCTGAGAGCAGGCTGGCCTTTACGGCGGACAGCCTGATGGCGCTTGGCTGCGGGCGTTTGTTTGAAGGCACGCCCGCCCAGATGTGGGACAGCCTGACAAAACTGATGGATTTGCCCGCAGATACTGTCATTTGTTCCGGGCACGACTATATAAAAGGTAATGCCGCGTTTGCGCAAACTGTGGATGGTGACAATCCCGACTTGCAAGCGCGCATTGCCCGGTCCAGAATGGACCGTGCGGAAGGACGGCCCATGGCGATTGCGCCGCTTGCGCTGGAACTGGCGACCAACCCCTTTCTGCGGGCAGGTGACCCCGGCATGAAGGCGGCACTTGGGATGGCGCAGGCCAGCGACGCCGAGGTATTCGCACATCTCAGGGCGTTGAAGGACAGGTTTTGACCGTTTGAACTGCTTAATCCTTGCGTGTTTTGCATCTTGGAAGCAGAGTTAAGGAAAAAACACTTGAACGACGGAAAATAAAACCGAAGTTTAAGAGTATGAGGCGAGACTGATCCAACGGTATGGGCCGAAGGATCAAACTATACAGGAGCGTCTGACGTGCCATCATTTTCTGCCACACTGGAACAATCCATTCACGGGGCGCTGGCCTTGGCCAATTCCCGGCGGCACGAATTCGCAACGCTGGAGCATCTGCTTTTGTCGCTGATCGACGAACCGGATGCCAGCCGCGTGATGCAGGCCTGCAATGTCGAACTCGATGAATTACGCAAAACCCTCAGCGATTTCATCGAGGAAGAACTGACCTCGCTGGTGACTGATGTGGAAGGGTCCGAAGCCGTGCCGACAGCGGCGTTCCAGCGCGTTATCCAGCGCGCGGCCATCCATGTCCAGAGTTCTGGCCGCAACGAGGTGACGGGCGCGAATGTGCTGGTCGCCATTTTCGCCGAACGCGAATCAAACGCCGCGTATTTCCTGCAGGAACAGGACATGACCCGCTATGATGCAGTGAATTTCATTGCGCATGGTGTGGCCAAGAATTCCAGCTTTTCCGAAGCGCGCCCTGTCAGTGGCGCCGATAGCGAACAGGCCGAACAGGCCAGCGCCGAAGAAAAGCCCAAGGAAACCGCATTGGGCAAATTCTGTGTTGATCTGAACGCGAAGGCCCGCAAGGGCGAAGTGGACCCCCTGATCGGCCGCGGCCCCGAGGTGGAACGCTGCATTCAGGTTCTGTGTCGGCGGCGCAAGAACAACCCGCTGCTGGTGGGCGATCCCGGTGTCGGCAAAACCGCTATTGCCGAAGGGCTGGCCAAGAAAATCGTCGAAGGGCAGACGCCGGAAATTCTGGCGCATTCCACCATCTATTCGCTGGATATGGGCGCGCTTCTGGCGGGCACGCGCTATCGTGGCGATTTTGAGGAACGCCTGAAATCCGTCATGCAGGAACTGGAAGACCACCCGGATGCAGTGCTGTTCATTGATGAAATTCACACTGTCATCGGTGCAGGCGCGACATCGGGCGGTGCGATGGATGCGTCCAACCTGCTGAAACCCGCACTTCAGGGTGGCAAGCTGCGTTGCATGGGGTCCACGACCTATAAGGAATTCCGCCAGCATTTTGAAAAGGACCGCGCGCTGTCGCGCCGGTTCCAGAAGATTGATGTTGTCGAACCCACGGTAGAGGATTCGATCAAGATCCTGATGGGGCTGAAACCCTATTTTGAGGAACACCACGATATCCGCTACACCAATGAAGCGATCAAGACCGCCGTGGAACTGGCCGCGCGCTATATCAATGACCGCAAACTGCCCGACAAGGCGATTGACGTGATCGACGAAGCGGGCGCTGCCCAGCACCTGCTGGCAGAATCCAGACGGCGCAAGACCATCAGCCCCAAGGAAATTGAGGCTGTGGTGGCCAAGATTGCGCGCATTCCGCCCAAGAATGTGTCCAAGGATGATGCCGAAGTCCTGCGCGATCTGGAACGCTCGCTCAAGCGTGTGGTCTTTGGTCAGGATACCGCGATCGAAGCGTTGTCATCGGCCATCAAACTGTCACGTGCGGGTTTGCGCGAACCGGAAAAACCCATCGGGAACTACTTGTTCGCGGGGCCGACCGGGGTGGGCAAGACCGAAGTGGCCAAGCAACTGGCCGACAGCCTGGGGGTGGAATTGCTGCGGTTTGACATGTCGGAATACATGGAAAAACACGCAGTTTCGCGCCTGATCGGGGCACCGCCGGGCTATGTCGGCTTTGATCAGGGCGGTCTGCTGACCGATGGCGTGGACCAGCACCCACATTGTGTGCTGCTGCTGGACGAGATCGAAAAGGCGCATCCGGATGTGTATAACATCCTGTTGCAGGTCATGGATCACGGGCAACTGACGGACCATAACGGCCGGACAGTGAATTTCCGCAATGTCATCCTGATCATGACATCCAATGCCGGGGCGACAGAACAGGCGAAAGCGGCAATCGGCTTTGGCCGTGACCGGCGCGAAGGCGAGGATATGGCCGCGATCGAACGCACTTTCACGCCGGAATTCCGCAACCGGCTGGATGCTGTGATCGGCTTTGCACCGTTGCCCAAAACGGTTATCGTTCAGGTGGTCGAAAAATTCGTGCTGCAACTGGAAGCGCAGCTTATGGACCGCAATGTTACCATTGACCTGTCCGAAGAAGCTGCGGCATGGCTGGCAGAGAAGGGCTATGATGACAAGATGGGGGCGCGGCCACTGGCGCGCGTCATTCAGGAAAACATCAAGAAACCCTTGGCCGAAGAACTGCTGTTTGGCAAACTGACCAAGGGTGGTCTGGTGCGCGTGCATGTGCGCGACGGCAAGATTGCTCTGACCGTCGAAGGGCCGGAAGCCCGGCGCCTGACCGGAAAGAACCCGCCTTTGCTGACCGCTGACTGAAAATGCCGGTCCCCTTTGTCCCATCTGCCGGGGAAGGGGATTTTCACAACCAGACGCCCGGACGTTGCGTCCGGGCGTCAGTGCATTCCGGACCCCGGCCATGTTGATCCCCATACGCGACCACAATCCGTCAGTGCGGCGGCCCTATGTGACCTATGCGCTGATTGTCGTGAATATTATGGTATTTGTCGGCTATGCGGACCTGTTTGTGCAGGACCGCGCGCTGATGCATTTTTTCCAGACCTGGGGCATGCTGCCTGCGCGCCTTGGCATGGGCGAAGGCTATGTCACGCTGCTGACGCATCAGTTCCTGCATGGGGATCTACTGCATCTGGGGTCCAACCTGTTGTTTCTGTGGATATTCGGAAACAACATGGAAGATGTCTGGGGCCATTTCAGGTTTCTGGGATTCTACCTGCTATGCGGGGTTGCCGCGGCGGGGTTGCAATTCGCGGCGGACCCGTCATCGGTTATTCCCATGGTGGGCGCGTCCGGGGCGATTGCGGGGGTTCTGGGCGGGTATCTGTTGTTTTACCCCCGCGCGCGCGTTGATTTGTTTTTCTTTCTGATCGTCATTTTTCGCATTATCCCGGCCCCCGCATGGGTGGTTCTGGGGGGCTGGTTCACGCTGCAGATACTTGGCGGGGTCTCGACACCTGCGAATGTTGGCGGCGTTGCCTATTGGGCGCATGCGGGCGGGTTCGTGGCTGGTGTGGCGCTGTCATTCCCGCTGTGGCGGCGGCTGGGCGGGCGGGCGTTCTGGACGCGCTGTCTGGGCCAGCCGCCACACCCCGAAGCGCGCTACCGTTTCGTCGCATCCAATGTGCCGAAATCGGGCAAACCCGCGCGGTTCCGCACCAGCCCCTGGCGCAGGCGGTAGAAGGCAACAATATCAGTTGGGCCGAAAGGCTGCCGCGCTCCGGGACTCGTCAATACCTGTTTCAGGCTGGGTCCCGCCGCCGGACGGGGCACCGCAACCTGTTCATATCCTGTCCGTCAGGCTGCGGTGTCCAGCAGATACTGCGCACGCGCCGGGTCGTCGGAAATGATCCCGTCCACACCCATCGCTATCATCCGGCGGATATCTGCGTCAGCGTTAACGGTCCAGACATTGACCGCCAGATCATGTGCATGCGCCTGCGCCAGTTCTGCAGGCGTCAGGTCGCCGAAATAGGGGCACCAGGCTTTTGCCCCTTGCGCGGCAATCAGCGCGGGCAGGCTGCCGCCGAAATCCTTGCGGTTCAGCCCGTCCATCAGCGCGCCGCCATCGATGATATTCGTGTCCTGTCCGGGTTGTTCAAAACTCAGATATGCGCGGGCAATGTCGGGCGCATGCACGCGCAGCGCCGACAGGACACGCCAGTCAAAGGATGACACCACCACCCGTGCTGCCAGCCCGGAATGCTGTACCATCCCTGCCACATCTGCGGCCAGTATCTCGGGGGCATCGCCCAGATCCGGCTGGTGGGCATGGGACTTGATCTCGATATTGATCAGCAGGTCGCTATCTGCCTGCGCCCATTCCAGAAATTCGGCAAGTGTGGGGATGCGCGCGCCATCCTGCGGGCGTTGCAGCGGGTAGCGCGCGGCATATTCCGTGGCAGGGTTCAGCCGCCCGATATCATAGCTGCGCAGTTCATCCACGGTCAGATCAATGACCTTCGGGCCGGGTGCGGGCAGCCAGTTTCCTTGCGCATCGCGGGTATGGGCCATGGGCAATAGCGGGTCATGGATGATGACCGGAACACGACCACGCGCATTCTGGACGTCCAGCTCTACTGCGGTCACGCCCGTTTCACGCAGATAGGCAAAGCCCGCCATCGTGTTTTCGGGCAGCACGCTGCGCGCGCCGCGATGCCCGTATATCCGCGGATGCCCCGCTGGGCGGCGCAAAAAATTGGTCATTCCTGCATGCCTTGATTAGGAAACGCGCTTTCCGGTGGCGCCGTCAAACGGGTGCAAATTGTCACGCCGCACAGTGAAGGACAAGGCCTGCCCTTCAATAACCGACGGGACATGTGGCAGGCGTATAATCATGTTTTCATGCAGCCCGTCGAATTTCAGGTGCAGATGGCTTTCGGCCCCTGCAGGTTCCAGCAGCAACAACTTACCTGTCAGAGACAGATCGCCATCGCCGGGCGTTTCAAGTGCGAGATCTTCGGGGCGGATGCCGATCAGATCCGCCGCTTGCGGCAAATGCGCCAGATTGTCGGATGCCTGCGTGCTGCGCAGATAATCCGCTGGCAGCATGTTCATGGCGGGCGATCCGATGAATCCTGCAACAAAGGTGGTTGCAGGGCGCGAATACACGTCCATGGGGGTGCCGACCTGTTCGATCTGCCCGCCGTTCAGCACCACCAGGCGGTCGGCCATGGTCAGCGCTTCCAACTGGTCATGGGTCACATAAAGTGATGTTGTGGCCAGCCGTTTCTGCAACTGCCGGATTTCGACACGCATCTGCACGCGCAGTTTCGCATCTAGGTTTGACAGCGGTTCATCAAACAAAAACGCTGCCGGTTCGCGCACAAGTGCGCGGCCCATCGCCACGCGCTGGCGTTGCCCGCCCGACAACTGCCGCGGCTTGCGGTCCAGAAAGGCACCGATTTCAAGCATTTCGGCGGCATCACGCACGCGGCGGTCAATTTCAGCTTTGGAAAACCCGCGGTTTTTCAAGCCATAAGCCAGATTGTTGAACACGGTCATATGCGGATAAAGCGCGTAATTCTGGAACACCATGGCAATATCTCGGTCTGCCGGTTCCAGATTGTTGACCACACGTTCCCCGATATGCAGCGTTCCTTCGCTGATGGTTTCCAGCCCCGCGACCATGCGCAGAAGCGTGGATTTGCCGCAGCCCGACGGGCCGACCAGCACAATCATTTCGCCATCCGCAATATCCAGATTGATACCGGTTACCGCGCGCACGCCGCCTGTATAGACCTTGTGCAGATTATCCATTGTAATGGAGGCCATGGTTTATTTCTCCGTCTCGGTCAGGCCTTTGACAAACAGGCGTTGCATGAACAGGATCACAAGGATCGGGGGCAGGGCGGCCAGAACCACCGTCGCCATGACCAGATGCCATAGTGGTTCGCTGTCCCCGCCGGTGACCATGCGCTGAATGCCCATGACGATGGTGTAATATTCGGGGTCAGTGGTAATCAGCAGGGGCCAGAGATACTGGTTCCAGCCATAGATGAACATGATCACGAACAGCGCCGCGATATTGGTGATGGACAGGGGCATCAGGATGTCCTTGAAGAATTTCATCGGCCCTGCACCATCCACGCGGGCGGCTTCCATCAGTTCCTCCGGCACCGTCATGAAGAACTGCCGGAACAGGAATGTGGCCGTGGCACTGGCAATCAGCGGGATCGACAGGCCCGCAAAACTGTTCAGCATGCCCAGATCAGCCACCACCTGAAATGTGGGCAGAATCCGCACTTCGATCGGCAGCATCAGCGTCAGGAAGATAACCCAGAAAAAGAAGATGCGGAACGGAAAGCGGAAATAAACGATTGCGAATGCCGACAGCAGCGAGATGGACAATTTGCCGATGGTGATTGCCATCGCCATGACAAAACTGTTCCACAACATGCCGCTGATCGGCGGCGTGCCTGCGCGCGAGCGCCCTTCGAGGATGACAGTCTTGTAGTTTTCAAGCGCATTCGGGCCGGGCAGCAGCGGCATGACCCCGCGCAGGAATGTGCCGGACGGATGGGTTGATGCGATGATCGCCACATAGACCGGAAAGATCACGATCGCCACGCCAAAGATCAGGATGATATGGGCCAGCAGATTGCCCCAACGGTTGTTTTCGACCATGTGCCGCGCCCCTTCAGTAGTTTACGCGCCGCTCAATATAGCGGAACTGGATGACGGTCAGGATGATGACGATCCCCATCAGGATCACGGATTGCGCAGCGGAAGACCCGAGGTTCAGGTTCACGAACCCGTCGCGATAGACCTTGTAGACAAGAATATTCGTGGCCTGCGCTGGCCCGCCTTCGGTGGTGGCATGGATCACGCCGAATGTGTCGAACATGGCATAAACGACATTCACCACCATCAGAAAGAAGGTGATAGGTGACAGCAGCGGGAACACGATGGTCCAGAAGCGTTTCATCCGGCTGGCCCCGTCAATTGCTGCCGCTTCGATCAGGCTTTGCGGAATGGATTGCAGACCGGCCAGGAAGAACAGGAAATTATAGCTGATCTGTTTCCATGCGGCGGCAATGATGACCAGAATCATCGCATCCGTGCTGGATGACCGGTGGTTCCAGTCATAGCCGAACCCCTTGAGCATATAGGGCATGATCCCGATAGAGGGGTTGAAAATGAACCACCACAACACCCCGGCGATGGCGGGTGCCACAGCATAGGGCCAGACCAGAAAAGTAGTGTAGGTGTCGCGCGAGCGGATCATGCGGTTGACCATCACCGCGAATAGCAGCGCCACTGACATGGACAGGAATGTGGTGCCCACACTGAACCAGAAGGTTACATTCAGCGAATTCAGATATAGCGGATCGTTCAGCAGACGCACAAAATTGTCCAGACCAACGAATTCGGTGCGCAGCCCGAATATGTCCTGCCGCAGCACGGATTGATACAACGCCTGCGATGCAGGCCAGATGAAGAAAATTACCGTGATAATTACCTGCGGTGCCAGCAGGGCATAGGGCAGCCATTTGCTGGAAAAGGTCATCCGTTTGGTTTGCATGTCGTGTGGCCTTGGCTGTCGTCCAACGAAAGCACCCCCGGCAATTGGTGTCATGCCGGGGGTGCAGGTTCGGTCGCGGGGTTAGTTCATTGCCGCTTCGAATTCGCGCAGCAGCGCGTTGCCACGGCTGACCGCATCATCCGCAGCTTGCTGGCCGGTTTTCGCGCCGGTCATGACCGATTCCATTTCTTCCGAAATGATATCGCGGATCTGCACGAAGCTGCCGAAACGCAGGCCCTTGGAATTTTCGGTAGGTTCGTTCAGGTTCATCTGGCGGATTGAGATGTCGGCACCGGGGTTGGCGTCATAGTAGCCCTGCTCGGTTGTCAGGTCGAATGAGGCCTGGGTGATCGGCAGATAGCCGGTGTCCTGATGCCATTGCGCCTGAACTTCGGGCAGCGAGAGGTATTCGAAGAAGCGCGCGACGCCCTCGTACTCTGACTCTGTCTTGCCGCGCAGCACCCACAGTGTGGCGCCCCCGATGATCGAGTTCTGCGGCGCTCCGGACACGTCGTCATAATAGGGTAGCATACCAAAACCAACCTCGAATTCTGAGTTCCGAAGTACCCCGGCACGGCCTGCGGAACTCTCCATCAGGATCGCGCATTCGCTGCTATAAAATAGCGGTCCAGCATCCGGGCCAGCGCCACCTCCTGCCCAACGGAAGGTATCTGCTTGCTGCCAAGCATGTAGGTTGTCCCAGTGCCGCACGAGCACTTCATGTTGGTTGAAAATGAGTTCGGCGTCGAAACCGGCAAAGCCATTCAACTGCGTGCCCAGCGGCAGGTTGTGCAGAGCAAGGAGGTTTTCGAGTTGAACCCAGCTAGGCCAGCGAGTGGTGAATGCGCACGGCGCGGCACCAGAAGATTGGATCGCCTCTGCAGCAGCCTCCAGCTCAGACCATGTCGTGGGCGGGGTTTCCGGGTCCAGACCGGCCGCTTCGAAAACGTCCTTGTTATAATACATGATCGGGGTAGAGGAATTGAACGGGAAGGACAGCATGTTGCCGTCGGGGTCGGTGTAATAGCCCACGACCGCAGGCAGATATGCGGACGGATCAAACGGCACATCGTAATCGGCCATCAGCTGATAGATCGGATATGTGGCGCCTTCGGCGGCCATCATGGTGCCGGTGCCAACCTCAAAAACCTGAACGATATGGGGTTGTTGTTGCGCGCGGAATGCGGCAATCGCACCGGTCATGGTTTCTGTGTAAGTGCCACGGAAACTGGGGCGCACTTCAAATTCGCTCTGGCTGGCATTGAAATTGGCGGCGACGTCTTCCAGCAATTCGCCCAGTTCTCCGCCCATGGCATGCCACCAGTCGATGGTGACCTGCGCATTGGCCCAGACTGGCGTAAGCGCGGTGCTTGCGGCGACACAGGCGCCAAACACATGTTTCTTCATGATTTCCTCCCTTTCGAAGGTAGCGATGGAACTGTTCAGTTTGTCACGGGGGCAAGGCTATGCCCCCGCTCGCTACGATCACTAGCGTGGCATTGTAACAATCATAAGACAAGACAATTTTTTTATTTTATCATATAACATTTTATTATATACATGCCAAGGAAACCTAAAGGAATTACGCATGTCAGGCCAAATCAGTCCGCGCCAGTTAGAAGCCTTTCATGCGGTGGTTGAACACGGCACCATGACGCGGGCCTCGCAGCAGTTAAATATCTCGCAGCCGGCGGTCAGTCGCTTGTTGGCGGATCTGGCGCATGATCTGGGTTTTGCACTGTTTGACCGGCGCGACGGGCGGCTGGTGCCCACGCAGGAAGCGCGGTTTCTGTTGCCCGACATCCGGCGCGTGCTGGACCTTCTGGACCGTATTTCCGAAACCAGCCGCGACATTACCCAGCGCAAGGCAGGCGATCTGCGAATCGCCTGCCTGCCGGGGTTTGCCATCAGCCACCTGCCGCGCGTTGTCGCTGATTTTCTGAAAGACCGCCCCGGCGTGACTGTGACACTGGAACCGGACCGGCCCGAACGCATTCTGGAATGGATGGTGGGCGAGCAGTTCGATTTCGGTATTACCGACGGGTTTGACGGGCACCCCGCAGTTGAACGTGAAGAAATACGCGTCAGAACTGTGTGCATTTTTCCCCAAGACAGCCCACTTGCGCGGCAGGATGTGATTCGCCCACGTGACCTGGTGGACCAGAAGCTGATTCATACCCGCCGCGACAGCCCGTTTTTCAGGTTGCTGAACGAAGCCTTTCTGGCCGATGGGCAAAGTATCACAACCTTTGTTGAAGCGCGGCAATTCACCACGGCCTGCGAATTCGTCGCGCAAGGGGTGGGCGTTTCGGTCGTCAGTGAACTTGATGCGGTGAAATATCGCGGGCAGGGGGTGGAGTACCGGCCCTTCCGGCCCGCTGTGCCGCACCGCCTGTCATTGGTGCGCCCGATCCACAAACAGCCATCAATGATCACGTTGGAATTCATGGAATGTTTCGCAGAAAGCCTGCACCCGTTCCGCCAGCAGGATGAATAACCTGTTCCCTGCAATTACCACCTGCCCTGTATCCGGCCGCTCGCGGGCGTTTGCCGCACAGCGCGATATATGCCCCCCACCACCCGGTCACGGGGGCAGAGGGGAGTGGCCCGAACCCTGTCGGGCCAGTCCCGTGTCACATGCAGGCGTCAAACAGTGCGCGGGTATTTTCGCGCGTCATTTCAACCGGGTTGCCCCCGCAGGACGGATCCAGCAGTGCCATATCTGTCAACTCATCCAGCCGCGCGCGTTCCACCCCCAGCGCAGACAGGTTTTCGGGAATGGACAGTGTCGCGCGCAAGTCCATGATACGCGTGAGGAACCCGTCAAACCCGCCGTTGATGCCGATATAGGCGCTGGCGCGGGCAATCCTGTCCTCAATCTCTGCGCGGTTGAAATCCAGCACCATCGGCATGACCACGGCATTGGTGGTGCCGTGATGGGTGTTGTACACCGCGCCGATCGGGTGGCTCAGCGCATGGATCGCACCCAGCCCCTTCTGGAACGCCACAGCGCCCATGGCGGCAGCCGACATCATATTCGCGCGCCCTTCCAGATCATCGGGGGCGGCATAGACGCGGGGCAGGTTTTCAAACACCAGCCGCATGCCTTCCAGCGCGATTCCCTGCGACATGGGATGGTAATGCGGGCTGCAATAGGCTTCCAGACAATGCGCCAGTGCGTCCATTCCGGTGCCCGCCGTGATGAAGGCAGGCATCCCCACGGTCAGCGCAGGGTCGCAGATGGTGACAGCGGGCATCAGTCTGGGGTGAAAGATGATCTTCTTGCGGTGCGTGGCGCTGTCGGTCAGCACGCCCGCACGCCCGACCTCGGACCCGGTGCCTGCGGTTGTGGGAACAGCGATAATCGGCGCAATCGTGTCGGCGTTTGCGCGCGTCCACCAGTCGCCGATATCTTCCAGCTCCCACACGCCCACAGGCTGGTCCACCATCAGCGCAATCATCTTGCCCAGGTCCAGTGCTGAGCCCCCACCAAAGGCCACAACCCCGTCATGCCCGCCCGCGCGGTAGGCATCCAGCCCCGTGTTCATATTGGCCTCTGTCGGATTGGGATCCACTTCGGAAAACACCGCACGCCCAAGGCCCGCCGCGTCCAGCACATCCAGCGCCTGCGCGGTGATGGGCAGCGCCGCCAGCGCCTTGTCTGTGACCAGCAGCGGGCGTTTCATGCCCGTCGCCTGACAATGCTGCGCCAGTTCCGAAATCCGGCCCACACCGAATTTGATGACTGTCGGATAGCTCCAGTTTGCCGTGAATGACATGTATCAGACCTTTTTCAGATGGTAGGATTTGGACCGCGTCAGTGCCAGATATCCCAGTTTCGACAAGGCAGCACCGCGACCCGTATCCTTGCAGCCCGACCAGCACAGCGCCGGGTCCAGATAATCGCAGCGGTTCATCAGGATGGTGCCGCAGTCCAGTTGCGCGCCGATGTGCCGCGCGGCGGTGGCATCGCGCGTCCAGATCGATGCGGTCAGCCCATAGGGAGAATCATTCATCAATGACACTGCCTGCGCATCATCTCGTACCGGCATGATACCCACCACCGGCCCGAAGCTTTCTTCACGCATCACCCGCATGGAATGGTCCACATCGACCAGAATCTGCGGCGCCAGATAGGCCCCGCCATCATCTGCCGGGAACAGGGCAGGGTCAATCAACGCCCGCGCGCCCGTCGCCAATGCCTCGTCAATCTGGCCGCGCACTGTCGTTGCAAAGCGCACATGCGCCATCGGTCCCATGGTCGTCTCCGGTTCCAGCGGATTGCCAAGCCTCTGCGCTTTCACCCAGTCCACGGCCTTGTCAACGAAGGCATCATACAGGCTCTCATGTACGTAAATCCGTTCAATCCCGCAGCAGCACTGACCTGAATTGAACATCGCGCCATCCATCAGCCCGTCCACGGCCGCATCCAGATCGGCGTCTTCGCGCACATAGCCGGGATCCTTGCCGCCCAGTTCCAGCCCAAGGCCCGTGAAACTGCCCGCCGCCGCATGTTCAATCGCCTGCCCACCGCCGACGGACCCGGTAAAATTCACAAACCCGAAGGCACGTTCGCGGATCAGGGCCTCTGTCGTGGCATGATCCAGCACAAGGTTCTGGAACACATCCTGCGGCACGCCGCCTGCATGCAGCGCCTGCGCCAGCCGCTCGCCCGCCAGCAATGTCTGGCTGGCATGTTTCAGCACCACCGCATTCCCCGCAATCAGTGCAGGAACGACTGTGTTCACCGCTGTCAGGAACGGGTAATTCCACGGCGCAATTACAAAGACCACGCCATGTGGCTCGCGCGCCAGAACGCGGCTTACGCTATCGCTGTCTTCAATGACATCATCAGCCAGCGCGTCTGCGGCGATTTGCGCCATATAGGCAGCACGTTCGCGCACCCCGCCCATTTCCCCACCATAACGCACAGGCCGACCCATCTGCCAGGCCAGTTCCGGCACAATCTCGGCATTCATGCCTTCCAGCGCCTCGATGCCCCCCATCACCAGATCGATCCGCGTCTGCAAGGGCCGCGCGGCCCAAGCTGTCTGGGCTGCGCGCGCGCGTGCGACACAGGCCCGCGCGTCCTCCAGCGGTACAATCGCGCGTTCCGCGTGAACCGACCCATCCACGGGCGAGATCAGCTTGATCGTAGACATTATCGCTCCTGTTTTCTGCCCGGCATCCCTGTGTCGCGGGCTTCATCTTGCCAAAAAAAGCTCAGTTCTGCGGTGGCGCCTGCTCAGCCCCGTTCCAGCAACCGCCTGCGCTCCCAGTCGGTGACCACGCGGTCATGTTCCGAAATCTCCCACCGGGCGGCATGGGTGTAATGCTCCACCACCTCATCCCCAAAGGCCGCGCGCAGCATCTCTGACCCGTCCAGCAGGTCTGCCGCTTCGCGCAGGGTTTTCGGGATTTCGCGCGCCTCGCGTGCACCATACATGTCGCCGTGCAGTTCCGGCTCCAGCGCCATGCCCTGCTCGATCCCCGCAAGCCCAGCCGCCAGCAATGCGGCACAGGCCAGATAGGGGTTCAGATCCGCCCCGCCAATCCGGCATTCCACACGCACGGCGCGGCTGCCATCGCCGCACACCCGGAACCCCGCTGTGCGGTTATCCAGCGACCACACGGCCTTTGTGGGCGCGAACATCCCCGTGCAGAAGCGTTTGTAGCTGTTCACATTAGGGGCCAGAAAGGCCGTGATCTCGCGCGCATGGGCCAGTTGCCCGGCCATATACTGGCGCATCAGGGCCGACATGCCATATTCCGCATCCCCGTCCATGAAGGCCGCCGCGCCCTCAGGCGTCCATAGCGACTGATGCACATGGCTCGATGATCCCGCGCGCCGGTGGTCATATTTCGCCATGAAGGTCACGGATTTGCCCAGACCATGCGCGATTTCCTTGGTCGCCTGCTTGGTGATCACATGATAATCGGCGGTGGTGAGCATATCGGCATAGCGGATATTGATTTCCGCCTGTCCGGCCTCTGCCTCGCCCTTGGAATTCTCCACCGGAATTCCCGCGCCATACAGACCATTGCGCAAGGCCCGCATCAGCGGCTCTTCCTTGGTGGTCTGGAACAGGTGGTAATCTTCATTATAGGCCGAAATCGGCGTCAGCCGGTCCGTGCCCTGATCGCGCAATGCCTCATAGCTTTGCTCGAAAATATAGAATTCCAGCTCCGTCGCCGCCATCGGCACATAGCCCATGGCCTGCGCCCGCGCGATCTGGCGCTTCAGTATCGCACGCGGTGAAATCGTGATCTCGGCATGCGTGTGATGATCCACCAGATCGCACAGCACCAGCGCCGTTCCCTCCAGCCAGGGCAGACGACGCAGCGTGGCAAGATCGGGCTTCATCATGTAATCGCCATAGCCCTTCGCCCAGCTTGTCGATGCATACCCTTCAACAGTCAGCATCTCCATATCGGTGGCCAGCAGGTAATTGCAGCAATGCGTTTCTTCATACCCCGATGCCAGAAAATGCGCGGCATGAAACCGCTTGCCCATCAACCGGCCCTGCATATCGGGGGCGGCCACCAGAACCGTGTCAATCTCACCGGCATCAAAACCCGCCTGCAATTGCTGCAATGTCATTTCAGCCGCCATCAACCTGTCCTCCTGCCACATCCGGCATGCGCGTATATCCGCTTCATTCTGGTGAAAATATCCTCGGGGGGTGCGGGGGGCAGACAGCCCCCCGCCCTTTGTTGGTCAACCGGCCCTAGCTGTAGCGATAGGGGCGGCCCGCCTTGTCCATCGCGGCGTTATAGGCGCGGAACACCTCGACCACGCGGCGTTTGGTGTCGGATTCGGCGGCGATTTCTTCCCAGAAATCCCGCGCTGCACCTTCAACACTGCCCCATTCCGCATCCGGGATGGATGTCAGTTCCAGCTTGTCACCTTCTGTGCGCAGCCGCGCTTCGCCCGCCCAGTACCAGTGCTGGCGATAGTAATGCGACTGCTCGAAACAAGTGGCCATCAGGTTGCGCAGATGTTCGGGCAATTCGTTCCAGCGGTCCATATTGGCAAAGAAATGCCCGATCCACGCGCCAGAGATATTGTTGGTCAGGAAATGGCTGCAGATATCGGCCCAGCCCACTTCATAGGCTTCCGTGATCCCGCACCAGGCCACGCCGTCAATCTCGCGTGTCTGCAATGCGATTTCCACATCTTCCCAGGGCACGCTGACCGGCACCACACCGAATTGCGACAGGAACCGCCCCGCTGTCGGGAAGGTAAATACCCGCTTGCCCTGCAGATCGTCCAGCGATGTGATCGGCGATGAGGTGATGAAATGGCACGGATCCCACGACCCCGCCGAGATATGCTTGACGCCCACTTTCTCATATTCTTCGGCCCAGATTTCATTCAGGCCCCAGTCGTTGAACAGCGCGGGCACGTCCAGCGAATAGCGGCTGGCAAAAGGGAAATAGCCGCCGAACACGGTCACTTCGGTGGGGCTGGCCATGCTGTCATCGTCGGATTGCACAGCATCAATGGTGCCGCGCTGCATGGCCTGAAACAGTTCTTCCGTTGGCACAAGCTGGTCGGCATAATACAGGTCGATCTGCATTTCATCGCCTGCGATGGCGTTGAACATATCGATGGCGGGTTTGGCCACCTGTGCGCCAAGGGCGGCACCTGCATAGGTCTGCAACCGCCAGCGGATGGTGGATTGCGCGCGCACCGCCGGTGCGGCGAGTGTTGCAGCCCCGCCAAGGGCGCTGGTGGTCAGAAACTTCCGTCTTGTCGTTGTCATGGGTCTTCCTTCCTGTCTTGGGTTTCAGTTATCCGGGCGCGTTATCCGCGCCTTCTGTCGGGGGGCATGGGCTGTCCGGGGTCATGGAAACACCACGCCGGGCAGCCAAAGCGCGATTTGCGGGAAGGCCATCACCAGCCCAAGGCCGATGATCATCACCCCCACAAACGGCACGATGGAGCGGTAGATGTCGATCAGGGACACTTCTTTCGGGGCCATGGCCCGCATCAGAAACAGGTTGTAGCCGAAAGGCGGCGTCATATAGGCGATCTGGCAGGTGATGGTATAAAGCACGCCATACCAGATCAGGTCGAATTCCAGCATCCGCACAATCGGCACATAAAGTGGCGCGACAATGACCAGCATCGCCGTGTCGTCCAGAAACATGCCCATCAGGATAAAGGAAATCTGCATCAGAATCAGGATTTCCCAGCGCCCAAGGCCCAGGTTATCCATGAACAGCGCACGCACGAAATCGACCGCGCGCAGCCCGTCGAACACTGCGCCGAAAGCCAGCGCGGCAAGGATGATCCACAGGAACATGCATGAAATCGCCAGCGTCTTGCGGGTGCAGCGTTCCAACACATCCCAGCTCATGCGGCCCTTCAGGAAGGACACCGCCAGCGCCGCCACAGCGCCCACAACCGAACTTTCGACCAGCCGCGTATATCCCAGCACGAACGGCACCATCATCACTGCGAAAATGCCCAGCGGCATCAGCCCCGCCAGCAGCAGGCGGTATTTTTCCGCGCGGGTGACACTGGCCAGTTCCGCGGGGTCTATGGTCGGGCCAAGGGCGGGGTTAATCTTGCAGCGTATCCAGATATAGATGATGAACAGCACCGCCAGCATCAGCCCCGGCAACAGCCCCGCCATCCATAACTGCCCCACAGGCTGGCGCGCGATCATGGCGTACAGCACCAGCACCACCGAAGGTGGTACCAGAATGCCAAGGCTGGACCCGGCTTGTATGACGCCCGTGACCATCCGCTTGTCGTAATTTCGCTTCAGCAATTCGGGCAGCGCGATTGTGGCGCCGATTGCCATGCCCGCCACGCTCAGCCCGTTCATGGCCGAAATCAGCACCATCAGCACAATCGTCCCGATCGCCAGCCCGCCGGGCACCGGGCCGAACCAGACATGGAACATGCGATACAGATCATCGGCCAGTTTGCTTTCCGACAGCACATAACCCATGAAAACGAACATCGGCAGCGTCATCAGCGGAAACCAGTTCATCAGCTTGATGGTCTGCGCAAATGCCAGATCATGCCCGCCCCGTTCGCCCCATAACCCGATGGCCGCAACCACCGCGACAAAACCGATGACGCCGAACATGCGCTGGCCAGTCAGCATGACCACCAGCATGGTCCCGAACATCAGGGCTGCAATCATTTCATATGACATCAGATGTCCTTGCCCCGTAGTTTGGCAATGTCGCGGATCAGAAAGGCGGTGCATTGCAGGATCATCAGCACGATGCCGATACACATGACAATCTTGATGGGGGCCATATAGGGCCGCCACAGCCCGCGACGGCGTTCGCCATATTCCAGCGCGTATTGGGTGCTTTCAATACCGCCCCATAACAGCACACCCAGATAGACCAGCAGTGTGAAAATGGTGATGGCATCCACTGCGGCCTTGCTGCGGTCCGACCAGCGTGAATACAGCAGGTCCATTCGCACTGCGGACCCCAGCTGCAGCGAATAGGCACCCCCCAGCATGAAATAGCCGAGCAGCAGGAACTGCGCCATTTCATCGGTCCATATCTGTGGGCTGAAGCCCGCGCGCGCAATGGCACCCCACATCAGCACCGCCATAAGCGCGAACAGCCCCCACATGGCCAGCCGCCCTACACGGTAATTCAGCGCCTCTACCCAGCGGACATAGGTGATCAGGGCTGCGGGCATGGGCCATCCTTCACATTTTGCATGGCTCGCAGAATGGCCGGGGCCAGCCGCGCGGCGATATCGGTTTGCTGCGCTGCGCTGGCAATCAGGTCATTGCGCAATTCCAGCATGGCATTGGGAAGGAAATAGGGCAGGGCATGCAAGCGCAGCGTATGGGTCACATGGTCGGCGGCGCTATAGGGTTCGTTCAACCGCGTTGTCAGGCCGGTATCGGGGGAATGCGCCAGAATGGCCTGCGCAAATTCAGGCGCGTCGTCATGAATGATACCGAATTCCACATCGCGCGGCTGGCCATACCATGTAGGTGTGAAGGAATGGATGGTCACGATACAGGGGCGGGTGCCAAGCAGAAGCGCGCGCGCAATACGGGCGCGGACATGGTTGTGAAACGGCAGATACAGCGCCTGCATCCGTGCCATGCGCTGGGCGGTATCCAACCCCTGATTCTGCGTGATATGGAATGTTTCGGACACGGATGGCATGGCATCCATGCGTTCAGGGCTGCGGTTCAGGTCATAGATCAACCGCGACAGGGGCGCATGCACCAGTTCCGCCGCGCCGGTCGCCCGGCCCAGATTTTCCCCCAATGCCCGCGCCAGCCCCAGTGCGCCCGGATCGCTGGCAACATGCGCCGACATCTGCGCGGGCGCGTCGTCAAACTGCGCCCAAGGGGGGGCGGTGGCATTTGACGCGTGTTCGCAGATCAGCATGATCTGCGGAACCAACGCGTCCGGCTGCGCCGCGCCTGTTGCACCCCAGGCATCGCAGGTGCCTGACCAGTCGCCAGTCACAGATGGGGATGTCCCGTCAAAAGTCGCAATGTCAGGGTGTGACATCAGTAAGCGCCCATGCTGCCTTTCGTGCAAGCCTGCCGCATCCAGGTTGATTTCGTCAAGACTTTTTCTTGTATTGATTTTTTGTAATAAACATTACAGACCTGTTGCAGGTTCTTTCAGGGGGAGGCATGAAACCTATCGACACACTGGAAGCGCGGTTGCGCGCGGCAATGCCGGACCTGACACGGGCCGAACGGCAGCTTGCGGCCTATATGCTTAGTAATTTCCCGGTTTCCGTGCTGGGCAGTGTGTCAGACGTGGCGCGCGCCGCAGAAGTGTCGGGGCCGACAGTGGTGCGGCTGGTGCGCAAACTGGGGTTTTCAGGTTATCCGGAATTTCGCGCGCAGCTTCATGAAGATCTGGGCGAAAGACTGGCCTCGCCGATAGCAAAGCACGAAAAATGGGCGGGTGTCGGCGCGCGTGATCATATTCTGAACCGCTTTGCCCAAAGCGTGATCGAAAATGTGAACCTGACGCTCAGTCAGCAGGACCTGGCCAGCTTTGACGAAGCGGCGCGCATTCTGTCGGACAAGTCGCGCCCTGTGCATATGGTGGGCGGGCGGTTGACGCGATCCATCGCGGAATACTTTGCCACCGCGCTGAAGGTGATGCGCGCGGATGTGTCGCTGCTGTCCAGCCTGCCCAATACCTGGCCGCCCGCGCTGCTGGACATGACCGAACGCGATGTGTTGGTGGTGTTCGACATTCGCCGGTATGAGCCATCGGTGATGCAGCTTGCCGAACTGGCGAATGAACAGGGCGTCGAGATTATCCTGCTGACCGACAGATGGGTGTCCCCTGCGGCCAGCGTTGCGCGCCATATCCTTGCCAGTCATATCGAAGTGCCGTCCGCATGGGATACAGTCGTGCCCCTTGTCGCCATTGTGGAAGCGATGCTTGCACGCATTCAGGAACGCAACTGGGCCGATACCAGCGAAAGGCTGGAACGCATGGAATCGCTTTACGAGCAGATGCGCCTGTTCAAGCGGATTCGATAGCAGGCGCGGGCTTATTCCGGGCGTTTGCGCAGGGTGCGCGCAAAGCTGTCGAAAATGCCGGAATTGGCTGCGATCACTTCGCCGCGTTCCAGAATATCCGTGCCTTCGCGGATTGGCGCGATGAACCCGCCCGCCTCGCGTACCAGCAACAACCCTGCGGCAATATCCCAAGGCTGTACTTCGCGTTCCCAATACCCGTCGAACCGGCCGGCCGCCACATAGGCCAGATCAAGCGACGCAGCCCCCCAGCGCCGCACACCGGCACATGCGGGCATCAGTTGCGCCAGATCATGCAGTGTGGCGGGCAGGGTTTTCTTGGCGGCAAAGGGCACGCCGGTGGCAAAGATGCATTCCAGCATCGTGTTGCGGTTTGACACGCGCAGGCGCTTGTCATTCATGAAGGTGCCCGCACCTTTCTCGGCGACGAACATTTCATCCTTAGCGGGGTCGAACACCACTGCGGCGATAATCTCGCCCTTGAATTCCAGCGCGATGGACACGGCCCAATGCGGCAGGCCGTGCAGGTAGTTGGTGGTCCCGTCCAGCGGGTCCACGATCCAGCGACGGGTGGGGTCCTTGCCCTCGACCGGGTCGGTCTCCTCGCCCAGCCAGCCGTAATTGGGGCGCGCTTCCATCAGATCGTCGCGGATGATGCGTTCAGCGGCAATATCGGCGCGGCTGACGAAATCGCCTGCGGCCTTGGACGACACCTGAAGGTTTTCCACTTCGCGGAAATCCTTGACCAAAGCGCGGCCCGCCTTGCGCGCGGCCTTGATCATCAGGTTGAGGTTGGCACTGCCTTGCATCCGAACGGCTCCTAGATTGGGTCAGAGGGCGCTATACTTGGGTATGGGGGGGATGTGAAGGGGGTGCGCGCTTGCGCGGGTGAGGGTTGGGGCATATGGTGGGCACTAGTAGCGAATGTGATCATATTGGAAAATTGATAGGGCGGCGAGATGAATAAAAATTCTATAGGTTTAGATCGTAAGTCTTTTAGAGCTCGCTTAGACAACCTATTGCATCCCTCAAGGCATATAGAGGTGAGTCAACAGCTCAAGGGAAGAACTAAAAATATTAATGAAATGTTAGATGCATTCGAAACGCCCGGTGCTCATCCATTTATCTGGGGCGCGCGTGGGATAGGTAAAACATCTGTCGGCCATACCGCCTGTCAGGTACATAATGACTTGGTCGAGTTGGTTTCAGTCGTTGCTTGCGGTAAAAAAACTAATTTCCGCAGTCTCTTGCAAGACATAGTTAACGACGCAGCAGAGAGAAATCCAAGTATCTTGAAGGGGATCAAATTTAAGGGACAAATAAAAATTGCAGGAATAACACTTGCTGGAGAAACTGCGGATATGTTGACTGTGAATGAAAGTATCACACCTAATCAAGCAAGTGCTTTGGTGAGGCATGCAATACAGCCCTCTGATATAGATAAATCTCCATGTGTAATAGTCGATGAGTTTGATCGTCTTGAAAGTGATGATACGTTTCAAAGCATCGCCGACATGTTAGGGTCAGGACTCATAGCCAATAGATGACTGTAGCGGCGAGCGCGATGGCTGAGAGGAAGACTTTTGGGCAGCGATCATAGCGGGTTGCGACACGCCGCCAGTCCTTGAGCCTGCCAAACATGATT
>NZ_JAQZSM010000059.1 GCF_028745735.1 Roseinatronobacter alkalisoli | reverse complement strand
CGTAAGTCATGGAAAATGACCGCGTGCGAGAAAGGCAATGTCTGCCCTCACTGTGGCAA
Organism: Roseinatronobacter alkalisoli; assembly: GCF_028745735.1. Lineage (GTDB taxonomy): Bacteria > Pseudomonadota > Alphaproteobacteria > Rhodobacterales > Rhodobacteraceae > Roseinatronobacter > Roseinatronobacter alkalisoli. The sequence goes on along the minus strand of NZ_JAQZSM010000059.1, from coordinate 8,047 downwards.
GGCTGTCTTTGAGATGGGTCGTTCATTCAAAGCGCCGAGAAAATCCGACACCGAACAATGGCAAAAGGGCCAATTCGACGCCAACGGCTTGAACGCATTTCAGCAGTTCGCTCAGTTCGCAGCATAATTCCGTCCAGCATCAGCCTACACTCAACCATGTCGGAAATTTGCGACAGAACCCGGCGCGGCGGGTCGGTTTTACATATGCAGCGACACGCACTCTGTCGTGAACGGCCACGAGCAGGCCATTACTGGCAGGGACTCTGAAGGTCACTTTCGTCGCAGAGTGGGCCGTGCAATCGTCATCGTGCATTTGAACAAACAGCAGTTCAACTTCAGCGGAACACTGGGCTTCCCCCAATTTTCTCCACGGCAAAATCGATGAAGGCGCGATTGACGGCGGGTAGGTTTCGGCGCGAAGCATAGAGGGCGTAAAGAGAAAGCTCAGCCGGTGTCCAGCCGGGCAGAACCTGCACGAGGTTCCCCTTGGCGAGATGCGGGGCTGCGGCGAAGGTCGGCAGCATGGCAATTCCTACCCCTTCGAGGGCGGCGCGGAGAAGCAGATAGGCTTCGTTCGTCTGGAGCGGTCCCGTAACATCGATCGTCTCGGTTCCGTCCGGGCCCGAAAGCGTCCAGGTCCGCGCGCCGAATTGCGCGTAGGTGACACATGGCTGACCTGCGAGATCGCCAGCCACACCCGGGTTGCCTATCCGCGATAGAAGTTCTGGTGCCGCGCAAAGCACGGACCCGACACCGCCGAGACGGCGGGCGATGACGGCGCGGTCGAGCACGCCGGTGATGCGCAGGGAGACGTCGATCCGGTCCTGGACCAGATCAACGAGGCGGTCGGTGACCTGAAGGTCGATCGATACCTTGGGGTAGCGTGCCACAAAATCGGGAAGCATGGGCAGGACCACCGCATCGGCCAGCACCCCGGGCATTGCGACGCGAATCTCACCCTGCGGCATGGAAGTCTCAGCGTTGCGACCCGAGATGCCTTCGGCAATCTCGATCAACTCCCGACAGCGCGCCATCGCACCCTCGCCTGCGGGCGACAGCGACATGTGGCGGGTTGAGCGATGCAGAAGACGCGCGCCCGCCCAATCCTCCATAGCATTGAGGTAGCGCGAGGCCATCGCCCGTGACATGCCGAGCGCCTCTGCGGCGGCCGTCGCGCTGCCGCGCTCGACCGTCTCGATGAAAACTCTTGCGGCGATGATCCGGTCCAACATTATTCGCTCATATCATGCAACACAGACGTGCGTATTCTACTATTTATCTCCGAAACAGGAAACACCAGATAGGCCTCACACGGAAAGGAAACAGCATGACCCAGCATCTCCAGTTCACTTACCTCTTTGATCCGCTCTGCGGGTGGTGTTACGCATCCGCGCCCGCTCTGAAGCGGATCGCCGAGGCCCACACAGACCGCTTGCGGCTCCTGCCCACCGGTCTTTTCGTCGACCCTCGCCCCGTCGCAGCGATTGCGGACCATGCCCGCAGGAACGACGGCCGCATCCAGGAACTGAACGGCCAGCGCTTCACAGAGGCCTATCACCAAGGGGTGATGCGCGCGCCCGGCGGTATCTTCAGCTCCAAGTCACTGACGCGGGCGCTCGTGGCGCTCGGACGGATCGATGCGTCCCTCGAGCCGCGCTTCCTGCATGCAGCCCAGGAGGGCCGTTATGTCGAGGGGCAGGACACGTCCCGCGCTGGGGTCGTCGCAGAGATCGCCGTGGGCGTGGCACGGAACGCGGGTGTCGAGATCCAGCTGTCCGCTTTTCAGGCCGAGATCACAGACGACCCGGCGCTCGAGATCGAGACCGACCGCCGCATCGGCGAAGGGCGTGCCTTGATGTCGACGCTCGGCATCCAGGGCATACCGCAACTGATCGTCACCGATAACCGCGGCACGCGCGTTCTCGACAGCCAGACCCTATACGCAGGCGGCGACGCCGTCCTTGCCGCCATCGGCGAACCCGCCTGATCCATCAAACAAAGGAGAAATACCATGAAAGTCGCTCTTATCGGGGCTTCCGGCAATGCCGGGCAACGCCTCCACAACGAACTCGTCTCGCGCGGCCATGACGTTACCGCCATTGCGCGCAATCCCGAAAATGTGCAGCCGCTCGACCGAACCCGGGCAGTCGCCGGCGACATCGACGCTCCCGAAGCGCTGGTAGGAGCGCCATCAGAGGCCGTGAACAGATCTTAATTGAACACTACGGGGGCTCTCAACGCTCTGGCGGTTCATCGGGAAATATTATCAATGGCATTAGTCCTTCTAACCCCAACCGTCAAATATACCTAGAAGAAGCGAGACGCAGGTTTGGGGGTATGTGATGAATAGAGTAAGCATCAAGTCAAAACTATTCGCTGTTCCTCTAGACGATGGTTGGTTTGGTTTTGCCAAAGAACTACCTTCGCCAGTCAACGAAGTTGCTTTCCTTGATTTAAAGTGCCCCACACCTGAGGTTGAAACTTCTGTCGCGAAAACCGCGCCCGTTCTATTCAGAATTTGGATGCATAAAAGCGCGACATCTGGGAAAAAAAGTTGGAAACGAGGTGGATTCGTTGAATTAGACGATGCTGAGTTCTCACCAAGTTCCTTTTTCAAGAAGGACCCGATCTCTGGAGAGTATTCTTTATACGCCGGCCTAGATGAAATTCCAACCACCCGGGAAGCATGCATTGGACTTGAACGAGCCGCTGTTTGGGAACGGGACCATGCAGAAGCGCGTTTGAGCGACTACTTCGCTGGACGTGAGAATGTATTCGTGAAAAGCTTGCTTCTGTGAATTGGTTTAAAGGCATTGCCAAGTTGTTTGCGCGGCGTGACTTTGCTACGAGTTGCGGTATGAAATTACCGACGTCCATGCCGCGCCTGAAGGGCTTTCGTTTTCCACGCGAGATTGTCGCCTACGCTGTCTGGGCGTACCATCGGTTTGCGCTGTGCACGGCGGATGTCGAGGATCTGCTTGCCGAACGAGGCGTCATCGTGAGTGACTGGACGAAATCCGCGAAAGCAGGGCAGAGGGTTGGTCAGGATGCGATGCCGCTGGCTGCACTTGGAATGATTAAATGAAAAAATTCGGCGTTTGGCTCTTTGAACGATCTATAGAAATAGTGAGTGTATCCACCTTCATAATCGTACATGAACGAACCATTAGGGGTGCTAGAGGAAATTTCCTCGAAGAATTTTCTCGCACAGCTCCTCTTCCATTAATCTTTTATATAATATCGGGTTACATATTTTCCTGCATCTATTTTGGTCTGATTTCACGCCAAGCACGAGCTCACGTTCAAGTACCCATAATGGCCTTAGCGTTTTCAGTTCATACATTCGTTTTCTTTTTGAGAACTAGCGATGCCTTTAATGACTACACGTGGAAACTCTATGCCGTCGGCCTTGCGATTGTTGTATTTGCAAGCACGGTTGGCAGTTTGCTTTTAGTAAAGCGTTACGACTCTCCGTCTTAAAACCGAACGGTTTTGCAGGCATTGCCAAGTTGTTTGCGCTGCGCGATTGGCGTAGGTGTGCGGTCATGAGTATACCATCCTCTCTTCCGCGCCTGAAAGGCTTTCGTTTCCCCCGCGAGATCGTCGCTTATGCGGTCTGGGCCTATCACAGGTTTGCGCTCAGCACGGCGGATGTTGAGGATCTTCTGGCGGAGCGGGGTGTCACTGTCAGCCGAGAAGCGATACGTCTTTGGGTCAACCGGTTTGGCGCGCATTTCGCGGCGTGCATCCGCCGGGACCGTCCCCGACCAAATGACAAATGGCATCTGGACGAGGTCGTGGTCTCGATCAACGGGGTAAAACAATGGCTCTGGCGGGCCGTCGATGCTGATGGGGACACGCTTGAAATCTTGGTTCGAGAGGCGCCGCAACGCCAAGACTGCAAGGCGTTTGCTGAACCGGCTGATCGCGCGCTTTGGTCAGCCGAGGGTTGTCATCACCGACAAGCTGTGCAGCTATATCAAGCCGATTGCGCGTCTGGCGCCCGATGCGGACCACCGCGCTCACAAAGGCCTCAACAACCGGATCGAGGGCAGCCACAGGCCGACCCGAAGGCGGGAGAAGATCATGGCCGCTTCAAGTCTCCACGCCAGGCACAGCGCTTTCTCGCCGCACATGACCAAATCAATACGATCTTCAAACCCCGCCGCTACCGACTGACAGCCACGTCCTATCGCCACGCCCGTGCCGATGCCTTCGGGCTGTGGGCCGAGTATACCCGTGAAATGACCGCATGAATGCACGAGGTGCAGATCACTGCACCCAGCGGACAACAACTTGGCAATGCCCAACAGTCCCCTCTGAAACGAAAGCGTCGGACCACCCGGGTTTCGAGCCTGAGAAAGACACTTGCTAAAGATCGCAGTTTCGTGATCGTATGATAGCGTTCACGTGCGCATCAGGCCGCAATTTTTCTTTGGGAGGAGAGAATGACCATGAGTTTTCAACGCAATGGATCTGTGGCGGGGGCTTGCTTCGCTATGCTGCTGACGTTCAGCGCATCAAGCGCGCTTGCAGATGACTGTCCGAACCGCGGCGATCTGGATGACATGTTCTGTGACGCGAACGGCGATCTGGTCGCTGATACGCCCGAAGATTCCTCGCGTTGGCGCAATCCATCTACGTTGGTCTTTGCTTATACGCCGGTTGAGGATCCCGCCGTATATGCGAACATCTTTTCCGATCTGATTGACTACCTGAAGGAATGCACTGAGCGCGACGTGGTGTATTTCAACGTGCAGTCAAACGCCGCCCAGATCGAAGCGATGCGATCAGGCAGGCTTCATATTGGCGGCTTTTCAACCGGGCCAACCGGCTTTGCCGTAAACCTCGCAGGGGCGGTGCCTTTCGCGGTCAAGGGCGATGCCGAGGACTGGCAGGGCTACAACCTGATTGTGGTTGCCCGGGCAGACAGTGACATCGAAAGCCTGACTGATCTCGCAGGGAGACGGTTCGCGCATACTTCCGCCTCGTCCAATTCGGGAAATCTCGCGCCCATGGCACTCTTTCCGGAGGAAGGGCTGACCCCAGGCGAAGACTACGAGGTAATTTTCTCCGGCGGGCATGATAACTCGGTCATGGGCGTCGACTCCGGTGACTATGATGGTGCAGCCGTCGCTTCAGACGTGTTCGAGCGGATGGCACGGCGTGGCCAGATCAACGAAGAGGATTTCCGCGTCGTCTATCGGTCAGAGCGCTTCCCGACCTCGTCCTTCGCCTACGACAGCCAGCTTGCACCAGAATTGCGTGACAGGGTGCTCAGCTGCTTCATGGACTATCGCTACACCGAAGAAATGCAGCGCGAATTCGACGGCGCCGACCGCTTCTATCCTGTGACCTACGAGGAGCATTGGGCCGTGGTGCGCCGCGTTGCCGATGCGTCCGGCGCGCCGTTCAACCGTTCGACCTGGGAATCGCAGTGAGCGCCACGTCATTTGACGCGGCCACTCCGGGCCGCACAGAAAACGACCGGGGTCAGGGGGCAGCGACAGCACGCGAAATCGTGCTGTCGTTGCGCTCCCTGAATAAACAATACGAACGTGGGAAATCAGTGTTGAGTGATGTATCGCTCGACTTTCCGGCGCATGGTGTGGTGGCTATCATCGGCCCTTCGGGCACCGGGAAGTCAACGTTAATCCGCTGCATTAACCAGCTTGTCGAGCCAACCTCGGGCGAGGTCTGGCTGGGTGGAAAGGAGCTGACGAAACTGCGCGGCGCAGCCCTCAGGGCGGCGCGGCGTGAGATCGGCATGGTGTTTCAGGAGTATAACCTTGTCGAGCGGCTGAGCGTCATTGAAAATCTGCTTTGCGGTCGGCTTGGGTATGTTCCGCTCTGGCGTATCTGGACCCGCAATTATCCCGAGTCCGATATCGCCCGCGCTTTTGAATTGCTTGACCGGGTCGGCCTGGGCGATTTCGCCACCCGCCGCGCTGACGCACTTTCCGGTGGTCAGCGTCAGCGCGTGGGAATTGCCCGGGCGGTCATGCAATCGCCAAGACTTCTGCTCGCCGACGAACCCACCTCATCGCTTGACCCACGCACCTCGGTTGAAATCATGACCCTGATGCGCGACATCGCGGCCGAACAAAATATCCCGGTCATCATCAACATCCACGACGTTGCGCTGGCTCGACGCTTCGCCACGCGGATCGTCGGCATGTCAGCCGGTCGGGTGGTGTTCGATGGCCCGCCGGACGAACTGAAGGACCATCATCTGACTGAAATTTATGGCGGCAGCGCGTCCGGGGAGTGGATCGGTTGAGCGCGGCCGTCAAGTCGCTTCCCGGCCCCTCAATCCGCGCAAGGGCGTTCCGGCCCAACTGGCCCATGCGCGCCGTCTGGCTGGGGTTTGCGCTCTATGTCGTCTATGCGTCGGGCAGGCTGAATTTCACCTGGGACAGGTTCGTCACGGGGCTGGACCGGGGCGCGGTCTTCCTTGGGCGCATGTTTCCGCCGGAATTCACGCGCTGGCAGCTGATGGCAGAGGGGTTGCTGGAGAGCCTGCAAATAGCAATCATCGCTTCCGCCGCTGGCATTCTTTTATCGCTTCCTATTGGTCTCCTGGCAGCCCGGAATCTCATGCCTGCCGTGGTGACCGTGCCGGCCCGGGCCATCATTGCGCTCGCCCGGTCTTTTCACCCGATCATCGTGGCGATCATATTCGTCAAGGCAATTGGCTTTGGCCCGCTTGCCGGAATTCTTGCACTGACCTTAGGCTCTATCGGATTCGTTGCGAAGCTCTTCGCCGAGGCGATCGAGGAGATATCTCTTAAGCAGGTCGAGGCAGTTCGCGCCACGGGGGCAAGCTTTATGGGCGTCGTTATCATGGCTGTGTTGCCGCAGGTTCTGGCGCGTTTCATCGGGTTTTCGACCTATCAGCTTGACAGTAATCTGCGAAACTCAACCATGGTCGGCATCGTGGGCGGCGGGGGTATCGGCGGCACGCTCTTCTCGGCCTTTCAAAGGTTCGATTACGATTTTGTGGCGGCCATCCTGATCTCGATCATCGCAATGATTATGCTCGGCGAAGTCATCGCCACCTGGCTACGAAGGACATTCCAGTGAGCCACACCAATGATGCACCCCGCTGGCAAAGGTTCACGCGGGCGCAGCGACTGGCACGTTTCGCAGTGTATCTGGCCATGGTCATGGCAGTGGTATGGTCGGTGCAGAACGTGCGCGTCATTCCAGAGTTTCTCTACGACGCGCACACCCAGATGGCCGATCTCCTCCGCAGAATGTGGCCACCGGATATGGCGTACTATCCGGCGACGGTCCATGGCGCGCTGATAGAGACTTTGCATATCGCGACCTTAGGCACGATCCTGGCGGTCTCCATGGCTGTGCCGATCGGACTGATGGCCGCCAACAATATTGTACCGATCCGGATCGTGAACGAGTTTGCCAAACTTATTCTCGTTGCTTCCCGCTCAGTTAATTCGCTTGTCTGGGCCCTGCTGTTTGTCGCGATCTTTGGTCCTGGGGCATTGGCGGGAACCATCGCCATCGCCTTCCGTTCAATCGGTTTTGTCGGCAAGCTTCTTGCGGAGGCGGTCGAAGAGGCGAGCACTGGCCCGGTAGAAGCTCTCAGAGCCGTCGGCGCCCCCTGGCCAGCACTTTTGCTAAAAGGCTACTGGCCTCAGGTCCAGCCAGCGTTCTGGTCCATAGCGCTTTTCCGCTGGGATATTAACGTTCGCGAATCTGCCGTGCTTGGCCTGGTCGGCGCGGGAGGCATTGGCCTGGTTCTTGACAGCGCAATGAACTTCTTTCAGTGGACGCGCGTAGCAACTATTTTGATTGCTATCTTTATCGTTGTCATTCTGGCGGAAATCGTCGTGACGCAAATTCGCAAGCGCCTTATTTGAAGGCCGGAAAATTCCCCCGGTTTTGTGGGTTTGAGTGGGCGTTGTTGCGCAACTCATGCCTGAGGCATGATGGCCCCTCTCCCCGTCGGCGTCAGGCCACGCGAACGATCTCAGCGGTGCCGAGCGCATTGAAGCGGTTGATGAGGGCAATGCGGATCTGGATT
>NZ_JAQZSM010000058.1 GCF_028745735.1 Roseinatronobacter alkalisoli | reverse complement strand
GACGGCAAGCGCTACGGCACTGTCCTTCAGATCAGGCGCTTGCGCAGGCAGATAGACCTGCCGGACAGAGGCCTCGAGGCAGCTGCCTGACGCCCCGGAGCTACGGAATGTGTCATTAACGAGCTTCAGAAGCAGAAGCGTCAGCGCAACATCGGGAGACCGACCAAGCGCCTCGCGCAGGGCCAAGGTGCGATGCGCAGTCAATTCCTGAACGAGGCGCTCAGGCAGAGGCTTCAAAGCGTCCTCATCCTCGTCCTCCGGAAGACCAGCCCCGAGCGGCTGCCCACCAGAAGTGATGATGGTCCCGACAGAGGCATCGGCATGACCATCATGGACATCCGAGACGGAAACCCCGGGATCACCCCCCTGCCCCACTTGCACAGCATCGGCATCACCGCCATCGCCAGTCGCCGTCTCCGCGCGCGGCTCATCCTCGGGCCGGACATAACCGCGGCAAACTGACAACCGCCCTGAGCGATCAAGGGTCACAAAGGCCCCTGCCCGCGTGATTTCATCCGGATCGAAGACCAGCGGTCGTGCCTCGATCGCTTCCATGGCCAACTCCAATTCGCCAAGACGCGCATCGACCTCTTCGGGGATTTCATCCTGCCCGGCATATTCCTCCTCGAGCGCACGATATTCAGCCAGCAACGCGGCATGCGCCGCAACCTCATCATCGCTCATTGGTGCAGGATCACCGGACAGCCGCCGCAACCCGTGGCTATAGCCATAAGGCAGATCAAGGGCGACCTCGATCCACTTCCAGCCTTCAGTAGTGATTGCTTCGGCCTCAGCCTGCAGCCGATCAGAAACAAGCCGATCGAGCAGCGCGACATCTTCAAGCCAGCCACCATCATCGCCCTGAAACAGATCGCGCAGGATAGTGCCGCCTGCTGCTTCATAAGCCTCAGCGCCGACAAACACCGCGCGACGATCCGAGGCGCGGACAGAGGTTTCCGTCAGCATGCGTCGGATCTGAAACGGCTCCTTGTTCCACGACGATGAAATCACGTCCCAGACCTGCATCTGGCGGTCATGATCAGGATTGACAGTGAAGGCCATGAGCTGCTCGAGCGTCATGCCGTCCTCAGCATAGACATCCAAAAGGGCAGGGGCCACGGCTGCGAGTTTCAACCGCTGCTTCACCACTGGCGGTGTCACGAAGAAGGCCGCGGCAATCGCCTCATCGCCCTGACCTTTCTCGCGCAAAGCCACGAAGGCGCGGAACTGGTCGAGCGGATGCAGGGCCACACGCTGCATGTTTTCCGCAAGGGAATCGTCCTCGGCCAGGGTGTCGGACGCAGCATCGCGCAGGATGCAGGGAATGGGCGTCGTCTTGGCCAAGCGCTTTTGCTTCACCAGCAAAGCCAGCGCTTGAAACCGCCGCCTGCCTGCGGGGATTTCATACATGCCGGTCTCGGTGCCATCGTCATTCAACATCGCCCGCACGCTCAAGCCCTGCAACAGGCCGCGCCGCGCGATATCTTCGGCCAGTTCCTCGACAGACACACCGGCCTTGATGCGTCGCACGTTGGATTGGCTCAGCATGAGCTTGTCGAAAGGGATGTCCTTGGATGCAGACAGGGTAATTTTTGAGGCAGATTTCGCCATCAGTTCATCTCCACGACGGGCGCCGGAAGCCACTCTCCCGATCTCACTTCCCGTCACCCTCAAACCAACAAACCTTTCCCTCTAGACTTCAAAATCTTCAAGTCTTGGTATTCTGTTGCTGCACACTTAACAGCTGTTAAGGTCGGTGGGTCGTGATGAGGGCCTACCCGAAGCAAAGTTGCTTAACAGCTGTTAAGCCGCGTTTTTTCGACCGAGCAATGCCATGATCATCGGTCCGCAAGAAAACTCCCCCGCCGCAGCTTTTGCTGTAAGAGCACGCAGATAAGCGCCCGGCGACCTGATGGCTTCGAAGCGTTCAAGTATTGCTAAAAGCACAACTGATGCTTGTTCTGGGCCCATAAAGCGCTGCGCGTCTTCCCAGGTTTCGGTGTTGATACCCATTGCAGGCCGGACATGACAGGCGGCATCAAACAATTGGTGCCAATGCCGAACATCCCCTTGGTAGAAGGTTCTAAAAGTGGGGCATGCCGTAGTGACAAGATGTAACGGGATACTTGGTGACGGTTTTAGTTCGCGGCACTCTTCTGTTTCTGCGGGCATGGAGAGTTGTTCTTCGTGCACAACATCTGCGTCTGTCCTTTCTTCTAAGTGCGGTTCAAATTCTATAGATTCTTTATTTGTATTATGATGGTGATGCTCAATTCTGGCGTCATTGATGCTCATTTTTTGTGTTTCTGACCCGTCAATGATGTCCTTGGCGTACTCGAGCATGGTTTCCAGTTGAGTACGGTACTCTGTTAACTCCTCATGTGTCAGCCTACGGCGGAGGGCGCGGGCTGCATTGGCTGTGATTGTGTTCATCTCACCCCAGATGGAGCGCTCTGGATGCGTCTCTTTCCCATACTCAGTCAGTGCGGTCAGATCACGGCGCATCAGGCTTACAATTACGCGCAACCGCTTCATGCGGCTTTCTGCTGCGCGTACGGCCTCCGCGGCCCGCATGATTTCTTCAGCGCGGCGGTAGAGTGGGGAAAGGTCAAAACCAAAGGCAATACGATCTTCGCCGTACTTGCGCATAAACCGTTTTCCGTTCGGGCTGTCGCGGCGTATGAGGAAACGAGCATCGACCAGCCGCGCTAGATAGCGGCGCATTGTCGAACAGGCCATGCCATTGAGCCGCTCACAGATTGCCTTATTGGATGGGAAAACAACCATTTCGGCGTTCCCGCCGAGCGCATCATCTGGAAAAAAGCTGAGAAGTCCCTGAAGGACCGTTAGATCGCGCTCCGTGATGCCAAAGGCAGCTTGTGCCTTGGACAATTCCCGCAGTAAATCCCATTTATTGATCGGCTTGCGCTGGGAAGGCGGCTCGCCCGCAGTGACAACGCTCAGATGCGCATACGAAATTGGCCGCCGAAACGGGGAAATGGGAGTGTATTCCATGCTTTCATTCACGAAGGCAAAATATATCCGGCCCGCGAATCACTTAAGACTTGCAGGAGAGGGGCCAGGGCGCTACTTTCAGAGGTGCGAAAACTGAAGTTTTGTAGCGGGCTGGCCCCGTGCGAAACCTAACGAAAGGTCTCGTGAAGCTTGCTTCTCGGGGCCTTTTTTATTTCTGCCTGTGTCGTGCCTCCTTTTTGTTGGTTGCTCTTCCTCAGTCCTCGTGGCGCTTCCAGCGCGCATGAAGCTCGGCAAGCAGCTGTGGGGCGTTACCCTCTAGCCAGCTGACAAAATCAGTGTTGTCCGCGTTCAACTCAAGCTTGAGTTGCTTTCCACGACGCCCAGTTGAGACTGTCGCGGCGCCAACTCCCGGAATGGTTACACCGGACGCCCGCTTGCGGGGTAAGGTATCTGAAGGTTCTGTTCGCCCCGCCGCAGAAAGAACCGCGAGGAATGCCTTGTCAGACGTCTCATCGATCCCAACTGTGTGGGCGGACCGAGCCTCACGGGCTACAGATGCAAGCTCGATACGGTCCACCCCGGCGGTTCCAAGGCATTTTTTGAGCTCCTCCCATCGGGGGCGGCCAATTCCGGGCGCAGCACCGATTGCGAGGATAAGATCCTCTCCGACCGTACGCACAACGCTCAGCAGCTGTGAGACACCTGCCTCAGTCAGGTTCAGAACCTCTGCAACGCCCTTGTTTGTGCGCTCGGATTCGCTCAGATGATCGCCATCCAGCAAAGCACTTGCGACCATGGCCCGTTCAATAAAGCTCAGATCACGGCGTTCCTGATTCTCCAAAAGCTGATCGCGAAGGGCCTGATCACCCTCGACTTCGGTCACAATTGCGCGGACTTTTATCCCAAGATCGCGGCACGCCTCCAACCGGCGACGACCATAGATCAAACTATAGCGATTGCCCTCCATTGGTCGGACCAGAATGGGAACGCGCTGACCATTTCTTGAGATGGACGTCTTAAGACCCTCGATCTCTATTTGCAGGCGATCATCAAGCCGCCCTGTGGTCTCGATATGGCCAGGGTCGATCTCAAATACACCGCCCCGAAGGCGCCGCCCCTCCAACGCGTCGGGCGCGTTTCGGAGGGTCTGTAGAGGCAGTCCAAGTTTAGGTTTTCTTGCCATTGCGGCCCCACGTGTTCTGGATGATCGTAGCGATCTCGTCGTTGACTGCATTCATGGAATCAATTGCGCGATCAAAGGTCTGGCGGGTAAAGTCCTTCTTGTCTGCCTCATAGAGCGTCTGCTTTGTAAGGCCCGCGTCCGAAATCGCGGTCGACTCTACCATGTGATTGGTAAGGACGGACCGACCAAAAAGACCACGGATAAAGGCAATAACTTCGGTTTGCGGCGCATCGCCTACTTTGTAGCGGGTCGGCAGGAAGCGCAGCCAGTCGAAGCGCAAATTCGCCCCCGCGTCCCGAATGACCCCAAGCAGGTCTGCGGTCATCCGCAGAAACTGGGACATTGACATGAGGTCAAGCATCTGCGGGTGTACTGTAACCAGCACGCCCGATGAGGCAGAAAGGGCCGACATGGTCAAAAAGCCCAGCTGTGGCGGGCAGTCGATCACGACTACGTCGTAATCAGCTTCAACACCGTCGAGAGCGTCACGCACACGGGCGAAAAAAGCACGCGCACCACCACGCTGGATCGCAGCCGGTGTTTCATGCTCGAACTCCATGAGCTCAAGGTTGCCAGGAATCAGGTCGAGGCCGCGAATATAGGTCTTTCGGATCACGTCTGAGATCGGAATAGGCTCATCGTAGCGGACAGCATCGTAAAGCGTTCCGCCTTCCATAAGATCAAGCTCCGGCTGGATGCCGTGAAGCGCGGAAAGGGACGCTTGGGGGTCCAGATCAATCGCGAGGACCCGATACCCTTTTAGGGCAAGCCGCTGTGCAAGATGCGCAGAGGTTGTCGTTTTGCCACTGCCGCCCTTGAAGTTCACGACAGAGATGACCTGAAGCTCATCTCCAGCCCGGCGTCCGGGGACATAGGTTCCGGGCTTCTTGGCGTTCACCTCAAGGGCCTGACGAATTGTCCAGATGTCTTCAAGCGTGTAACGCCGGTGGCTGCCAGCGGTGGTCTCGACATCGGCGATTTTTCCCTCTCGATGCAGCTTGCGAAGATAGGTATGATCTACGCCAAGGAGTTCAGCCGCCTCGCCGCTGGTCAGGCTGCGCATGACTTTCTTGGCGTCTGGCGGGAAATGAGCCGCGCGTTGGGCATGAAGGTTCGACGCGAGAAGCTCTGCGTAGTGCCCGATGGCGATGTCTAAGTCCTGCTCGGCTTCACTCATGTCTGCCCCAATCCGTGGTCGCGTTTTTTATGTGATCGTACGTTATTTTTCGAGACTATTGCCCGAACAGCTAGATTCGCGCAAGCACTTTCTATATTTGGTGTTCAGACAACCATCGCACACAAGGCAGATCAACCGTTTTGTGTTGCGCATTGCAACAAAATGATATACAATTTCTTTCTGTATATCAAACTATTTGAGGTCACCATGCAGGTTGCAAAATGGGGTAATTCACTTGCTGTCCGCTTGCCGGTCGAACTGGTCAGAGAACTGGGCTTGAAAGAAGGCGATAAGATCGATCTGATCAAGGATAACGGGACAGTGAGAGTTAGGCGTCAGGCACGGGCAGATGAGGTGCTAGAGTGCTTGCGTCAGTTCCGGGGCAAACTTCCCGCATCTCAGCGCCTGAGTCGTGAAGCAGCGCATGAGCGCTGAGTTCGCCGATACCAACATAGTCCTGTACCTGCTGGATGATAGCCCAAAGGCTGATCGTGCCGAGGCCATAATAGGGCAGGGACCTCGCATCAGTGTACAAGTGCTGAATGAAGCTCTGGTGAATTGTAGACGCAAGGCGGGCCTCAATTGGGATGAAGCCAACGCCTTTCTATCTGGCATTCAGGCGTTATGCCCAGTTGAGAATTTAACCGTGCAGACACATGAGATCGGCCGTGCACTGGGCGAGCGCTACAGCTTTTCTGTATATGACTCGATGGTCGTTGCCAGCGCATTACTCGCTGGCTGCACCACTCTCTGGACAGAAGACATGCAAAACGGGCTGCTGGTGGAAAGTCAGCTTCAGATCGTGAATCCATTCGTCTGAATGACTTCGCTCCAACTGTAACCTTGCAATTGCTCCAGAGAGTGGACGAATTGCAAGGTTATTCTCTTCTATCGAGCATCCCCAGCCGCTCTGCCCGCTCCAACAGCATCTTCACTGACGAGGGCTGCCATTTGGACCGTCCGCGAGGCGTGCGTTCGCGCATGGCTTCCAGCCGGTCGCAGATGGCTTGCAGCGTCATGTCCGGGTTCGCACCTTTGATGCCAGCAATAATGGCGGGCAGGCGGTCGTCCGTTTCGCGCCGCCCGGCCCGGCCCAGCACGGTGGCGGGCAGGAACCCGTCGCGTACATAAGCCTTCACAGCACGCAGCAATCGGCTTTGGCTCCAGCGACGCGCCTGGGGCAGGGGGGCGTTGATGATGCGCAGTACATCTTCCCAGGCCATGTCGGGGCGCAAGCGGCGCACCTGCGGCACCCAATCCTGAGCCGTGCCGTTCAGCCGCTCCATATAGCCATCCTGCCGCGCCAGTCGGACCTTGCGCAGGGCAGCCGGATCACGCGCGCGCAGGCCGGGGTTGCCGCCAATACGGCCTTTGGTCCGCGCACTGGCCAACCCCGCCTTGGTGCGTTCGCGGATCAGCGCGCGTTCAAATTCCGCCGCAGCGCCCAACACCTGAAGCGTGAATTTTCCCTGCGGGGACGCGGTATCGATCGGGTCCTGAATGGAGCGGAAGAACGCGCCCTTGGCGTCCAGCCGCTCAATCACCTCCAGCAAATGCGACAGTGACCGCGCCAGCCGGTCGATGCGCACCACCACCAGCGTATCGCCCTTGCCAACCCGCTCCAGCACCCGCGCAAGGACAGGCCGCGCGCGGTTCCCGCCCGAGGCCTGTTCTTCATGAATCTCGACACAGCCCGCTGATTTCAGCGCCTGCGACTGGGGCAGGGGGGTCTGATCCTCGGTAGATACGCGCGCATAGCCGATCAAGGGCATGAAATCGTACCTTTTGCAATTACGGATACGACTAATAAACGACCGTTTGTAAACGAATGCAAGGGCGCTCTCTTTGGCGCTGCTTACCGGAAAGCCCTTGGTTTCCATACGCTGAGCGCGATCAGAGAGTTCTCGCAGACCATCGCGCGCGCGTGCTATGTAAGGTGTACAGACGCACTCTGAGAAACCCTTGGGTAAAATGCAAAATGGCCGTATTTTGCACACATGCAGTCTAGAACCCTCACTATTTATGATGTTTCCGACGCCCTCGCCATTGATGCAGAGGAGGTCGAACAGGCGTCCGAGGACGATCTGTGGTTCCTACCCGGCCCGATGGAAGACGAGCCGGACTATTTGCCGCCAGGACCACGGGCTGAATCACGTGAAACCGAGGTCCTCGACGAATGGCGGAAGGCAGAGGGGGGCCAGGCCGCGCGTCTTGCCCGTGTGGTCGGCCGCATCGGCGCGCTGGACAACCGATTGAAGCGCGGACCGGAAGGATGGCGGCACAGGCTGGCGCTGATGGAAGCAGCAGATCTGACCTAGCACACCGGCGACCGCATCAGCCAGGATCGGCTGGCGCTCTGGATCTCGCTGCGCCTGTCCGGCGTCCTGGACGACACGGCGGCGTTGGCGCGAGTCGAATGGGCAGTTCGGCGGCTGACGGGTGGACCGGGGCTGGAACAGGACTTGGCGGGCTTCCTCGACCGTTGCGACCCCGAGAACCTCAGTGATGAGACCGAGCCGTTCGTGGATCGCGCGAGCGGTTGGCTGGATCTGATGGGGCAAGCCGCAGACCTGCACCCGATCACCCGCGCCGCTATGGGCTTTCACCTCTGGCGCCTCGCGGGGCTCGGGCAGCACGGTGACCAGATGGAAGCGGCTGTCGTAGCTGCGCGGATCGCTGCCAGCGAGGGGAGAGGAGCAGTCTTCGCGCCTCTGGCCATGGGCGGGGCAGGGGGGTTATCCGTGTAGAAATGAACAAGATCGCCGAGAAGCGTCGCCGATTTGGGTATCGGCGCATCGGCGTGTTGCT
Organism: Roseinatronobacter alkalisoli; assembly: GCF_028745735.1. GTDB lineage: Bacteria > Pseudomonadota > Alphaproteobacteria > Rhodobacterales > Rhodobacteraceae > Roseinatronobacter > Roseinatronobacter alkalisoli. The sequence goes on along the minus strand of NZ_JAQZSM010000058.1, from coordinate 154 downwards.
CGAGCGCAAGGGCATGGTGATGAACGAAAAGAAGCTCTACCGGATTTATCGTGAAGAGGGGTTATCGGTGCGCCGCAGACGTGGCCGTAAGCGGGCACGCGGCAGTCGGACACCAATGCCAGTGCCGCTGCGGCCGAACCAGCGCTGGTCGTTG
>NZ_JAQZSM010000057.1 GCF_028745735.1 Roseinatronobacter alkalisoli | reverse complement strand
TGCCGCGATTAATGGGGAGTACTTTCCCACCCAACGGTTCAGGGTCGCATGGTCAACATCGACACCTCGTTCTTCCATTATCTCTTCGAGGTCACGATAGGAAACAGAGTAGTGCAGGTAGAAAAATACCGCGAACAGGATAACTGATTTTGGATAATGCGCGCCCTTGAAATCAACCATCGCACTCATCCGACCCTTGCTGTGAAGTCACCGCCTACGCCGATGCTTCATACAGAGCCAACCGGAAACCAAAAATCTTTGCGACAGAGCCGCGGCAAGTTCCAGCAAAAACCGCGTTTCATCCAGCGTCGGCGCGGCCTGAACGGCGATGGTGCCGGTCGCGCCCCCAGCGGCGGCCAGCGGCGCCAGATCGGGCGGCAGAAAGTCACGGCGGATTGTGGCATCCTGTGTGTCCAGCCAGCCGTAATCGCCGCGCGCGATCCGCCAGAAATGTTGATGGGCGTCGATGATCACGGATATTCCCTTGCTGAATCGGCCGGTTCTTAATAATAAGAAACTGTATGCTGGTCGACCTGGCAATGTCAATCGGGCTGAGACCGCCGCCATTAAGGGAGATGCAGGATGAAAAGCAGACTGATCGGAACCTCTGGCGTTGCGGTGCCCGAGCTTGCCTTTGGCTGCGCGAGCATCGGAAACCTGTACCGCGAGGTGACGGATGAAGATGCGCAGTCGGTCCTGCACACAGCGTGGGACGCGGGCATCCGGTATTTCGACACGGCGCCGCATTACGGGCGCGGATTGTCCGAATTGCGGCTTGGCCGGTTTCTGGCCGGTCGGTCGGGGTTCACCCTGTCCACCAAAGTCGGGCGCATCCTGTCGCCTGCGCAATCGCCCATCGCCGAGGTGGACGGTTTCGTCAACCCGGCGCATAACGACGTGCGCTATGACTATTCGGGCGACGGCATTGAAGAAGCCATCGACCAGAGCCTGTCGCGGTTGGGGCAGACATCCGTTGATATCGCCTATGTGCATGACCTTGGAGACTATACCCACGGCGCGGCCAATGCGGCGCATATGGAGGCGTTCTTCGGCTCGGGCTATGAACGGCTGGTGCGACTGAAGCGGGCGGGCACGATCCGTGCCTTCGGGCTGGGGGTCAATGAATGCCAGGTCTGTCTGGATGTGATGGATCACGGTCCGCTGGACGTGATCTTGCTGGCCGGGCGGCTGACGTTGCTGGACCGGTCTGCCGAGGCCGCGTTGGTGCCGCGCTGCATGGCGGAGGGGACCGGTATCGCGGTGGGGGGCGTGTTCAATTCGGGCATTCTGGCGACCGGGCCGGTGGCAGGCGCAAGCTATGATTACGGACCCGCGCCGCAGACCGTGCTTGACCGCGTCGGCGCGCTTCAGAATGCGGCGGCGGCGCATGGATTGTCGCTTGCCACCGCCGCGCTGCATTTTGCGCGCCGCCATCCGGCGGTGGTGTCGGTATTGCTGGGCACGGCCAGACCCGAGTCGCTGCTGCGCAATCTGGAGGGCTGGGCGCAGGAAATACCTGCCGGGGCCGCAGACCTGCTAGGCGAATTCGTGGGCGCGCAGGGACGATAGCAGCGTTGTTTTCGAGGTCTTCAGATGCCGACGTGCGGCGTCGCGGGCCGCGTCGCCGTCGCGGGCTTCCAGCGCGTCGATGATGGCCAGATGCTCGCCGATGGCGGCGGCGTTGCGGATTTTCTCATGCGTCTTGTCCCACATATAGTGGTAGTGAAAGATCAATGAGATTACCTTCTGGAATTCGGCGACAAAGCGGTTTTTCACCACTGAATTGACCGCTTCGTGGAAGGCTTCGTCCAGTTTTGAAAACTCATGAAAGTCGGTGTCGATCCGGCTGCGCAGGGCCAGATGCGCGGCGCGGATCTCCCTAAGCCGGGGCCAGACCGGATGGTCAACCGGGGCGTCAATCACATGGCTGATGGCATTCAGTTCCAGCACCGTGCGGAAATCTGAGAGTTCCACGGCGAATTCGCGGGTGAAACCCAGCAGCATCCAGCCGCCCTGCTTGCGGCGCGCGACCAGCCCGAACCGGCTGAGCCCGGCCAGAAACTCTTTTAGCTCATGCTGCGGCACGTCGAAATTGCGCGACAGTTCCGCGACCGACAGCGGCGTATTGGCAGGGACATCAAAGCGCAGGATCCAGTCAAGAAAGCGACGTTCCAGATCGTCTGACGCCCCATGCCCGTCGGCCAGCACAATGCGGTCTTCCGGGGCCGGGGTGCGCAGGATCCGCTTGTCGCGGCCATCCCATGAGATGAGGCCGGTTTCTTCCAACCTGCTCAGACAGCGCCGGATGACGGTGCGGCTGACGCCGGCAATCGCGCTAAGGGCAGATTCGGCGGGCAGGACTGCGCCCGGCGGCAGTGTCGCGCAGTGATCGAGCAGCGTGTTGTAGGCTTCGCGGTAGCGCGCATCGCTTCGTGCCATGTCTTTCTTTCTTTGCTGGCCGCCCGGCATCGCGGAACGGTATTTGTACGATATTATAAAAAACATTTGACAGGAAGTGCCAAACCGTAAAACAGTATTAAATAATTAAAAGCGATACGAGAAGGGGGGGCCATGTCGGACGCAAGCAAGCCAGCGCCGGGGGCGGGTATCGGCACATTGCTGATGGGCGGCGACTATATGCACCGAATGTCGGCGCTGCTGACCCTTGTGCTGCTGGTGTTGGGGTTCGCCCTTGCCAGCCAGTCGTTTTTCTCGGTGAACAACGGGTTGACCATTCTGTTGCAGACCTCGGTCATCGGGCTGCTGGGCATCGGTCTGACGCTGGTGATCCTGACCGGCGGTATCGATCTGTCGGTTGGCTCTGTTCTGGCGCTGTCAGGCGTCATCTCGGCGATGGCAGTCAAGGCCGGGGTGCCGGTGGTTCCGGCCATGACACTGGGCGTGGTTGCCGGGGCAGCCTGCGGGGCGTTCAACGGTTTTGTCATCACCAAGATGCGGATTCCGCCTTTTGTGGCGACGCTGGGCATGATGCTGATCGCGCGTGGGGTGGCGTTGCAACTGACTGGCGCCGCGCCTATTTCGCGCCTTGGCGAAGGCTTCGGCGTGCTGGGCAACGGGGCGCTGTTTCGCATGGTGGAAATGCAGCCGAACGGCTTTCCCAAGGTGATTTTCCCCGGCATTCCCTATCCGGCGATCCTGCTTCTGATCACGGCGGTCGGCGTGGCCTATCTGCTGCGCCGCCGTCAGATCGGCCGACATATTTATGCCACCGGCTCGAACGAGGAAGCCGCGCGGCTGTCTGGCGTGCGCGTCGACCGCACCAAGCTTTATGCCTACACGATGTCGGGGGCGCTGGCCGGGCTGGCCGGGAACGTGCTGATGTCGCGCCTTGTCACCGCGCAACCCAGCGAGGGGGTGATGTACGAACTGGACGCCATCGCGGCGGCGGTGATCGGTGGGGCATCGCTGTCGGGCGGGATCGGCACGATCTCGGGCACGATGATCGGCGCGTTCATCATCGGCATCCTGCGTAACGGACTGAACATGGCGGGAGTGTCCGCCTTCATCCAGCAAATCGTGATCGGCTTCGTCGTCATCGGCGCGGTCTGGATCGATCAGGTGCGGAACCGGCAATGAGGCCGGGCCGTACCGAAACGAACCAACGGAGGAGGAGTGAAATGAAGACTTTGAAAATGTGTGTGGCCGTATCCGCGCTGGCGCTGACGGCCGGGGTGGCGCAGGCTGGGGAAATTGCGGTCATCGTGAAAACGACGAATTCCAATTTCTGGCAGAATGTCAATCTGGGCGCACAGGCCGCAATCGACGGGCAGACTGAACATACGATGTCCTTTGACGGCCCTGCCGCCGAAAGCGCCATCGCCGATCAGGTCAATCTGGTTGAGAACGCGATCAACCGGGGCGTTTCGGGCCTTGTTCTGGCGCCGTCAGACCCCGAGGCGCTGGTGCCCGTGGTGCGCCGCGCGTTTGAAGCCGGGATCCCGGTTGTGATTATCGACAGTGCACTGGGCGAGGATGCCGAAGGCACCTATCAGGCCTTCCTGTCCACCGACAACTGTGCCGCCGGCGAAACCGTCGCGGCGCGGATGATTGAAGAGGCGGGCACCACCGGCAGCGTAGCGATTATGTCCTATGTCGCCGGTGTCGGATCGGAAATCGGGCGCGTGGGCTGTTTCACCGATTACCTTGCCGAGCATTCGGAGCTGTCAATCGTGGGGCCGTATTACTCGCAAAGTCAGATGGCGACGGCGCTGAACCAGACCACTGATATTCTGGCTGCGAACCCCGGACTGGTCGGTATTTTCGGCGCCAATGAGCCGACTGCGGTCGGCATGGGCCGGGCCATCGTGCAGTCTGGCCGCGCGGGCGAACTGGTCGCGCTGGGTTTTGACGGCAACAGCGATCTGCAGGAGTTCGTGCGCGACGGGGTGCTGACCGCAACGGCAGTGCAAGGCTCGTTCGCCATGGGTGAGTTGGGCGTGAACGCGCTGATTGACATTCTGGGTGGCGAAACGGTGGACAGCTTCATCAACACTGGCGTTGTGCTGGTCGATGCTGAGAATATCGACTCCCCTGAGGCGCAGAACGTTCTTTACTGAGCGCCTTCCCGGGGGCCGGGTAGCCGGCCCCCCGTTCCCTCCCAATGAAAAGGCCCCAACATGACCCGGACGCCTTTGGTCGAGATGATCGACATCGAAAAACACTTTGGCGGCGTGCGGGCCGTCGACCGCGTTGCGCTGGACCTGTACCCCGGTGAGGTCGTGGGGCTGCTGGGTCATAACGGCGCGGGAAAGTCGTGTTTGATGCGGCTTTTGTCTGGGGCGATGATCCCCAGCGGCGGTGAAATCCGGGTGAATGGCGCGCCGGTGCAGTTCGCGGAACCCAACGACGCGCGTGCGGCGGGGATCGAGACGATCTATCAGACGCTGGCGTTGGCCGACCATCTGGACGCGGCGGCAAATCTGTTTCTGGGGCGCGAGCTGAAAACACGCTTTGGCAATCTGGACGAGGCGCGGATGTTCAGGGCGACAAGGGAAGTTCTGGCCCGGCTGAACCCGAACTTCAAGAACCTGCGTGATCCGGTATCCAGCCTGTCGGGCGGGCAGCGGCAGGTGATCGCGATTGCCCGGGCCGTCTATTTCGACACCAGAATCCTGATTATGGATGAGCCGACGGCGGCGCTGGGTCCTGCGGAAACCGCGATGGTGGCGGATCTTATCCTGCAACTGCGCGCCGAGGGGATCGGTATCTTTCTGGTCAGTCACGATATGCATGATGTCTTTGATCTGTGCGACCGCGTGGTGGTGATGAACAAGGGCCGCATTGTGGGCTCGCATCGCATCGACGAGGTACACAAGGACGACGTGCTCAGCCTGATCGTGAAGGGTGAACTGCCCCCCGGCTGGTCGGCGCGCAATCTGGCGGGGGCACCGGCATGAAGGACATAGAAGGCGGGATGATGGCTTGCGGCCTGTGTGCCGACCCCGGGCGTTTCGTGGTGGAAACCCGCCCCATGCCGGACGCGGCGCCTCCGGGCTGGGCGCTGGTCGATATTGCCGCCATCGGCATCTGCGGCACCGATTACCATATCTTTGAGGGTAAACATCCGTTTCTGGCGTATCCGCGCGTCATCGGGCACGAATTGTCGGGTCATATCGTCAGCGGTCCTGATGCCGGGCAGCTGGTGGTGGTGAACCCTTACCTTTCGTGCGGTCAATGCCGCGCCTGCCGACGGGGCAAGCCGAATTGCTGCTCGGCAATCGAGGTGCTGGGCGTCCACCGGGACGGCGGCATGTGCGCGCGCATCGCGGTGCCACGGCGGAACCTGTATCCCGCCGATGGTCTGACGGCGCAGCAGGCCGCCATGGTCGAATTTCTGGCGATCGGCGCGCATGCGGTCGCGCGTTCGGGCGCGGGACAGGGCGATGTCGTGCTGGTCACCGGGGCGGGCCCCATCGGGCTGGGCACTGCGCTGTTCGCCCGTCTGGCCGGGGCCGAGGTGCATCTGACCGACCGCAGCCTGTCGCGCCTGACGCTGGCGCAGACGTTGTGCGGTTTTGACCGGCTGCACGGGCCGGATCTGCCGCCTCTGACCGGGGCGCTGTCGGAAGGGTTCGACTTTGTCTTCGATGCCACCGGTAATGCGCATGCCATCGAGGCGGGCTTTCCCCTGCTGGCGCATGGCGGCAGCGCGGTTCTGGTCAGCGTGGTCAAGGACGACATTACCTTCAGCGATTCCGAATTCCACAAGCGTGAGGCGCGGATCATCGGGTCGCGCAACGCGCTGAAGTCCGATTTTGAGCGTGTGATGGCCGCGATGCGGTCAGGGCAGATCTCGGCGGACGCGCTGATATCTCAGGTGGTGGCGCTGGCCGATCTTCCGGTACGGTTCCCCGCGCTGGTCGCGGACCGCGAAAGCATCGTCAAAGTTCTGGTAACCCCATGAGCGATGCCGCGATGCCAGATGCCGGTGCAGCCATTCGCCTGCATGACAGCGACAATATCATGGTCGCCCTGAAAGCCCTTGCGCCGGGCGCCGAACTGCCGGGCGGCGTGACGCTGCGCGACACGGTCCCGGCGGGGCACAAGGTGGCGGTCCGGACTATCGGCGCGGGCGACCCGGTGCGCAAATACGGCCAGATCATCGGCAGCGCCATCGCGGACATCGCCCCCGGCGCGCATGTCCATGTCCATAATCTGGGCATGGGCGCGCATAAGCAGGATTACGGCTTTGGCAGCGATGCCGCCCCGCTGCCCGCCATCGCCCCCGCCGCCCGGTTTCGTGGCTATCACCGCCCCTCGGGGCGGGTTGGCACGCGCAATTACATCGGCATCCTGACTTCGGTGAACTGCGCGGGCTCGGTCGCGCGCTTCATCGCCGAGGAGGCCGCGCGGCAGGACTGGCTGGGCCTGTTCCCGAATGTGAATGGCATCGTGCCGATTGTGCATGGCACCGGTTGCGGCATGTCGGGGAAGGGCGAAGGGTATGAGACGTTGTTCCGCACCCTTGCAGGTTATGGCCACAACCCCAATTTCGGCGCGATCCTGATGGTGGGGCTGGGCTGCGAGGTGATGCAGATCCCCGACCTGATCGACCGCAGGGCGCTGAAGGACAGCGCGCGTTTTCGCTATATGACCATCCAGCAAACCGGCGGCACCCGCGCGACGGTGGACAAGGGGGTGGCATTGCTGCGCGAACTGGCAGCCGAGGCCGATCGCGCCGCGCGCGCCGATGCGCCGGCATCCGGGCTGGTGCTGGGCATGCAATGCGGCGGGTCGGACGGCTATTCGGGCATCACCGCCAATCCGGCGCTGGGTCATGCGTCGGACCTGCTGGTGCGGCACGGGGGTACGTCGATCCTGTCCGAGACCTCGGAAATCTACGGCGCCGAACATCTGCTGACGCGCCGCGCCATTGACGCGGCGACTGGGCGCAAGCTGATCGACCTGATCGACTGGTGGGAGGATTACACCGCCCGGAACTACGGCGAGATGGACAACAACCCCAGCCCGGGCAACAAACGCGGTGGACTGACGACCATTCTGGAGAAAAGTCTGGGCGCCGTGGCCAAGGGGGGCACCGCCCCCCTGTCAGGGGTCTACAAATATGCGGAGGCCATCGACAACCCCGGATTCGTCTTCATGGACAGCCCGGGCTACGACCCGTGTTCGGTCACGGGACAGGTGGCATCGGGGGCCAATCTGATCGCCTTTACGACCGGGCGCGGCAGTGTTTCGGGCTACCGTCCGGTGCCCTGCATCAAGATCGCGTCGAATCCCGACCTCTGGCGCCGGATGGGGCCAGATATGGATGTGAACTGCGGCGACATTCTGGACGGCGTCAGCCTTGAGGCCAAAGGGCAGGAAATCTTCAATCTTATGTTGCGCATTGCCTCGGGCGATGAGACGAAAAGCGAGGCGCAGGGCTTTGGCGCGGTCGAATTCGTGCCGTGGCAAATCGGCGCGGTCATGTAATCTTTTCAGGAGGGCTCTGTCGCAAAGATTTTTGGTTTCCGGTTGGCTCTGTATGAAGCATCGGCGTAGGCTGTGACTTCACAGCAAGGGTCGGATGAGTGCGATGGTTGATTTCAAGGGCGCGCATTATCCAAAATCAGTAGCCCAGGCGAAAAAGCGGCCGACGGCCAGCTCATGGCGCATGGACGAGACGTACATCAAGGTTAAGGGCAAGTGGATGTATCACTACCGCGCGGTGGATCGAAACGGCAAAACCCTTGTGTCGCGTAGCACTTAATTGGGCTCTGCCTCACTCTGTGTGGCGCAACTATCCTGAAACTGGAAAATTCAGGAGGGATAGTTGTGAGTTCGAAGAAGCGCTGGTCGCCCGGGGGCGAAGTTTCGGTTCAAAGCGTCGAGCGAAGTGA
>NZ_JAQZSM010000056.1 GCF_028745735.1 Roseinatronobacter alkalisoli | reverse complement strand
GGCAGCTTTGGCATTCCGACGCGTCTGCACGAGAATATCAAGCGTGTCGCCGTTGGCATCGACCGCCCGCCAGAGCCAGTGCTTCACCCCGTTGATCGGGATCACAACCTCGTCCAGATGCCATTTGGGCGGGGACGGTCCCGACGGATGCAGGCGGCAAAATGCGCGCCAAACCGGTTGACCCAGAGACGGATCGTTTCACGGCTCACGATGACGCCTCGTTCGGCAAGCAGATCCTCGACATCCGCCGTGCTCAACGCAAACCGATGGTACACCCAGACAGCGTAGGCGACAATCTCGCGGGGAAAACGAAAGCCCTTCAGGCACCGCATGGACGTCGGTAATTTCATACCTCAACTCGTAGCAAAGTCACGCCGCGTAAACAACTTGGCAATGCCCGCCGGGCCCGCGTCGCGCAACTCTCCTACTCTCTCCGGCCGCCCGGAAAACGCAACACAAGCCTCTGCCGCGCGCAATGCCAACCGGTCTCGCAACAAGGCGTGGGGCACGTCCTCTCTTGCAACCACAAGATGGAGGTGAGCGAGCGCCGCGCCCGACAAAAACGCTACATCTTCAAGAGTTTCGGCCCGCGCCGAGGTGACCCAGGCGGGCATTCTGGGTAGCGTATCAAGGTGATCGATTGGATTGATCCGGGCAAAAGTCATGCTTGGAGCCTACATCGGCGCGGCGCTTTCTTCGAAAGAATAGCGCGTAAACTGCCGCTGCTTGCAGCCTGCCACTATGTCCAATAATATTGCATTATCGGACATATAGGGATAGGCTGCAGCATTCTCGCAGAATTTGCGGATTTCCGGGGAAAATGATGTCAGAACGCGAGAAATCGATCTCAGCATCCATGGGCGTGATCAAGATGACTCAGCATGACGAGAGCGCGCAAGGAAAAAGCGATGCCATCGCCCTGCCCGCGCAGGTCGCGCCGTCCGGAACACTGGATCGGCTGGTCGATACCGCCCGCGACTACGCAAGCGCCGCCGCGTCCGACAACACGCTCAAAGCCTATGCGAAGGACTGGGCGCATTTCGCGCGCTGGTGCCGGATGCGCGGTGCGGACCCCCTGCCCCCGTCGCCGGAGCTGGTCGGGCTTTATATTGCCGATCTGGCCGCGCCACAGGGCAAGGCGATGGCGCTGTCGGTGGCCACGATTGAACGGCGCCTGTCGGGGCTGGTCTGGGGCTATGCGCAGCGCGGCGTCCCGCTCGATCGCAAGGACCGCCATATCGCGCGCGTGCTGGCCGGTATCCGGCGCAGACATGCCCGCCCGCCAGTGCAGAAAGCCGCCATCATGGCCGATGATATCCGCGCCATGCTGGCCACCCTGCCTCATGATCTGCGGGGCCTGCGCGACCGTGCCATTCTGTTGATCGGTTTTGCAGGCGGGCTGCGGCGCGCGGAAATCGTCAGCCTTGACCGGCATAAGGATGACATAATGGACAGCGGCGGCTGGGTCGATATTCTGGACGGCGGAGCGCTGGTCACCCTGCGCGGCAAGACAGGCTGGCGCGAGGTGGAAATCGGGCGCGGATCATCTGAGCAGACCTGCCCTGTCCATGCGCTGGAACAATGGCTGCATTTCGCGCGCATCAGTTTCGGGCCGGTATTCACCGGCGTCACCCGCGACGGCAGGCGCACGCGCGAAATGCGGCTGAATGACAAACACATCGCGCGGCTGATCAAGACCTGCGTGCTGGCCGCAGGCCTGCGCCCCGACCTGCCCGATGCGGACGGCATGAAGCTTTATTCCGGGCATTCCTTGCGCGCCGGTCTGGCCAGCAGCGCCGAAGTGGATGAACGCTATGTCCAGAAGCAACTGGGCCATGCCAGCGCCGAAATGACGCGGCGCTACCAGCGCAGGCGCGACCATTTCCGCGTCAACCTGACCAAAGCAGCGGGGTTGTGAATTTATGCTTTTGCCTCCGACATACGAGCGCCAGCCGCCAAGCGGCTGAGACACGCCTTCATTGACGCCAATCTCTAGGAAATACTCAGGAGATACCGCGTTGATCTGCCACCTTCAGCCCCTCGGCTCACTGCTCCGATTGCTTCCAGTTCAGCCAAGTCACGTGTCGCTGTCGCCAGAGAGACACCAGCAATCCTAGCATAGGGGCCAGCACTGATACCCTCAGATACGCGCCGAGGTCCTTCGGCGAAGAGACGGCGCAATACCTTTTCGCCCCGTTGTGGAAGGTTCGCAAAGCGCATGAAATACCCATTGCGCACGACCAAAAACCGAGCCTCGGCCTCGGCCTCGACTATCCCGGCCGTCAGGCGATCGAGGAACCATAGGACGAATGGTGTGCCATCAATATAATCACCAACCGCCTTTCGCCCAGCCTGAAGTGCCCGGTAGTAGCCCTGTTTATCGGTCTCGATCTGGCGCGACAGAGAAAACGGCAAGGCGGCATCCTGCGCAAAGATATATTCGACAAGAGCGCGGCCAATCCGCCCATTCCCATCACTGAATGGGTGAATCGACTCAAACCAAAGGTGGGCTAGGGCCGCACGAACCGGCGGCGGGCGAGAGTCAGATTTCAGGCTGGTCAAAAACTCTTGCATCATAGAAGCCACGCGGTCCTGTGGCGGTGCTGAGTAAAGAACTTCTTCCTTGCCGACGCTAGCACCACGCGCGATCACGATCGGGAAGCTGCGCCACCGTCCCTTATCTTCCAGATCGACGCCGTGGAACAGAAGCTCGTGCCAATGAAACAGACGATCTTCTGACAAAGCCCCCTGCCCTTCTCTGGCTTCCAGCATCAGGGTCGCAATGGCGTCTGAGCGCCGTTGTGGCTCTGCGCCCCGATGGGCCAGGGATGCCACGACTGATGCTTCGATATCCTCCGCACGAAGGACCGCCCCCTCGATTGCAAAGCTGGCAACGGCTTCGTTGATCACCGCCCGCAGAAAGGTTTCGCGCCGTTCTTCCGCGCTCAAAGCCATCTGCAACCCTGTGATGGACCCAAGACGGGCGGAAAAATCTGCAAGCGGGCCTTCGGTTGCCGCCGCATCATGCCGAAAGTTTGGCCAAGCCGGTGTTTGCCAGATATCCATGAGGGGAATATGTCAGATTTTCTCCTCATATTCCAGAGTTTCATGATGGGAATAACTACGCTATTCTCATCATCTGACGCTGTTCAGTGACGCAGGAGAGGTATCGACGGCTTCCCAAACCGCGCATTCGGTCGTTTATTAGTCGCATACATAATTGCAAAAGGCACGATTTCATGCCCTTGATCGGCTATGCGCGCGTATCTACCGAGGATCAGACCCCCCTGCCCCAGTCGCAGGCGCTGAAATCAGCGGGCTGTGTCGAGATTCACGAAGAACAGGCCTCGGGCGGGAACCGCGCACGGCCAGTCCTTGCGCGGGTGCTGGAGCGGGTTGGCAAGGGCGACACGCTGGTCGTGGTCCGGATCGACCGGCTGGCGCGGTCGCTGTCGCATTTGCTAGAGGTGATTGAGCAGCTGGAAGCCAAGGGTGCCTTCTTCCGCTCCATTCAGGACCCGATCGACACCGCGTCCCCGCAGGGAAAATTCACGCTGCAGGTGCTGGGCGCTGCGGCGGAATTTGGACGCGCGCTGATCCGCGAACGCACCAAGGCGGGGTTGGCCAGTGCGCGGACCAAAGGCCGTATTGGCGGCAACCCCGGCCTGCGCGCGCGTGATCCGGCTGCCCTGCGCAAGGTCCGACTGGCGTGGGAGGACGTGCTGCGGATTATCAACGGCCCCCTGCCCCAGGCGCGGCGCTGGAGCCAAAGCCGTCTGCTGCGCGCGGTGAAGGCGTATGTGCGCGACGGGTTTCTGCCCGCAACCGTGATTGATCGCGCGGGCCTGCGTGCGCGAGATGACCGTCTGCCCGCCATCGTGGCGGGCATCAAGGGCGCGGATCCAGACATCACGCTGCAAGCCATCTGTGCCCGGCTGGAAACCATGCGCGAGCGGACACCGCGTGGGAGGACAAGCTGGCAGCCGTCGTCGGTGAAGATGTTGCTGGAGCGAGCCGATCGGCTGGGTCTATTGTAGGCGCCTATGGCACGAAACCGATCTGTCCTGCTCGACCATCAGCTCTCAGAATCACCACCACACGCGGCTTTTACTCAGCAAAATGTCCAATCAAGGATCAGAGTTTGTCCGGATGAGCAAAATCTAGTAAGACAAACAAGTCGAACTTTGTGCAGTCATTTTTTATTCAATTCAGTATTTTATCAAGATTCTGTGGCGTGTTCGGGCGGTGGTGGTGTGGATAACTTTCACACTACATTTAGATTCTTCTTGCCGGAGCCGAACGTTCGTGGCATTTCCATACTGACGGCTGAATGCGTCAGACGCAGCTTCGACCGTCAGAATGATAGAGAGCCTTAGCAAAGGCCAGAAGAGGCGGCAGTGTATGGATGATAGAAACACAGGCTACATGCAAGGAATAGGCTCTTCGGACATAGGAGCGTTTGCGGACAGCTTGGCCGAGTCGCTTGATCGGCAGATGAAGGTTGCCTACGAACCTGAAGAACGCAAAACATTGCGCCGCTTCAGCTCCACCGAAGTTGCTGAGCTGCTGCGAGTTAGCACGTCAAACCTGCGGAATCGTCACAAGGACGGTAGTTTCCCTGAAGTTCATACTGACGGTCGCGGTCACAGGTTCTACACTGCCGAGGAAGTCGAAGAACTCCGCAACATTTTGGCGCGGACAGGCAAAAACGCCGATGCATATCGACCCGGTCGCCGAGAGGGCGACCGCCTTCAGGTCATATCGGTTGTAAATTTCAAGGGCGGCAGCTCGAAGACCACGGCGACGATTCACCTGGCACACCGCTATGCCCTCCGCGGTTACCGTGTGCTCGTGCTGGATCTCGACCCTCAGGCCAGTTTGACAACCTTTTTCGGTTTCCGGCCCGAGCTTGAATTTGCCGACGGCGGCACGATCTATGACGCCTTAAGATACGAGGGTCAGGTGCCACTCTCGGAGGTAATCCAGAAGACATACTTCCATAAGCTCGACATGGCCCCCGCCGGCTTGATGTTGTCCGAATACGAGACCGAGACAGCGAACGCTCTTGCGCGTCGTGTTCAGCCGATTTTCGCGGAACGTCTTGCGTTGGCCTTGGAAGAGGTCGATTCCGACTACGACATCGTGTTGATCGATTGCCCCCCCCAGTTGGGATTCCTGACATTGACGGCATTGGCCGCTTCGACTGGCCTGTTGGTGACTGTCGTCCCCGGCATGCTTGACATCGCATCAATGAGCCAATTTCTCAAACTTGCTTCGGAAACGGTCAGAGCCGTCGAAGAAGCGATCGGACGGCAAGTTACTTGGGACTTCGTGAAGTTCCTGATCACACGCTACGAGCCATCGGACGGTCCACAAACGCAAATGGCTGGGTACCTACGCTCGATCCTCGCGGGCCAAGTCATGACTGAGCCGATGCTGAAATCGACAGCCATATCTGACGCTGGCATGACGCAGCAAACTATCTACGAGGTGGATCCGGGCCAGCTTATTCGGAAGACGATTGATCGGGCTTTGACCAGCGTAAACAGCGTTGCTGATGAGCTTGAGCAAACAATCCAGATGGCATGGGGGCGTCGCTGATGGGTAGAAACATCTTCAACCAACCTCAGAAAAACGTAGACCAGTCGGCAGCACCCTCGCCTGCTCCGGTCAAGTCCACAAAACTACCCGGCTCTGTTGGCGGATTGCGGGATTCTCTCCGAGAAATCACTGCCAACTCAATCCGAGACATAGAGCCCAACCAGATCGACATGGATGGCCTTCGGGATCGCCTGATCCTGGAAGACAAAAGCATTGATGATCTCGCCGAGAGCATTCTAAAACATGGTCAGCAGGTACCGATCATGGTTCGACCCTCGGACCAACCTGATCGATACCGTATCATCTACGGTCGTCGCAGGCTTGCAGCCGTTCGTAAAATTGGCGGCACAGTCAAGGCAATCGTTCGAACACTCGATGACGACGCCTCGCTCATTGCTCAGGGCCAGGAGAATAACCTACGCCTAGACCCCTCATTTATCGAAAAATCTCTTTTTATCAAAGAGATGCAGGAAGCCGGATACAAGTCAAGCGTGATTCAGGACGCTTTGGGCCTAACGCGGCAAGGCGTATCGAACCATCGTGTAGTCATCGACCAGCTTCCCGAAGAACTTGTTCGACTTATCGGCCCGGCTCATGGCGTAGGTCGACGGCAGTGGGGTGATTTGGCCGCTCTTTCAAAGAAGGTGCCACTTCTCGAAATTGCGCGGGAGATACTTGACCCCCTTCCCGAGACCACTCCGAGCTCAGACAAGTTTCAAGCCGTCTACGTCGCTTGTTCCAGCAAGACGCGTCGTACGGCAAACAAGAGCGTCAGCGGCAAAACGACAGTAGTGAAAGACAAAAGTGGTAGCCCTGTAGGTATACTTTCGGTCGACGGCAAGTCGATCGCCATCAAGATCACTCGCAAGGACAACCCAGAATTCGGCTACTGGCTCGAAGAGCGCGCGGAAACAACCCTGCAACAGCTTTTTGAACAATGGCAGAATGAGAGAGGCTCGGGGACCTGATCCCCAGCCACAATTGCAAACACGAGCAGAGGAGAGAGGCGAAGGCCAGAAAGAAAAGAGCCCCCCAAGGTTTCCCCCGGAGAGCCCTCATCATCTGTTTAGCACCTGATATGTAGCAATCTCCGACATACCCGTCAAGAGTCACCGATTCGGTGGACGTCTTTTTATTGCCTTTTCACGCCTTAAACTGCGGGAAGAGCCGGGGAAGTTATGGGCCACAACGGTCGTCGTTCAACAAACATGGCATTCACAAAGTTTTCCGTTCAATCCTCGGACGTCCAAAAGGACATCGTCCCCACGTCCACACCTGAAACCGACATCTGGGCTATTTTCCGCGCGCTCAGAGACACTCGTAGCCTGTTTGGTCTTCGCCCTGGGCATGTCCAAACGCTACAAGCGATGCTAAGCTTTCTCAAGCCTGGGCATGGCGACACGGTATTCGCTTCTAACAACGAGATCTGCCGGCGAATAGGCGGAATCGATGAACGAACCCTCCGTAGGCACATTGATCGCTTTGTAGAACTCGGATTCATGAAGCGCCAAGACAGCCCAAATCGCAAGCGATACCGAGTAAAGTCATCCGACGGCCAAACCATCAGCTATGGACTATCACTTACTCCAATGTTGGCACGTGCCAGCGAACTACTTACAGCGGCTCAAGAGATGGAAAACGCACGCCGTGATCGCGTATTCTTGCGAAAGCAAATCCTGACCAGACTTGCACATCTCGAGGATTCAGATCCCGAGAACAAACTCCTTTGTGAGGTAAGACGGGTTCTTCGGAGGAAGCTATCAATCACGGAGTTTCGTGCGGTTCTGAACAAGTTGGATGTTCAATGTAAGCAGATGTCCACCGCGGTGGACGCGCCCAGTACTACGAAACTGTCCGCCAATGACGGGCAAAATGTCCGGCATCATTCTAAGTCTGAAAAAGAACAAATAGATTTAGAAAGCGCAGGCGTAAGTGAAACACCTACACTGATAACCCTAACAACAGTATGTGACCAAGCCACGTCTTTCGCCACTAATTCACTTAGAAACTGGCTCGAAGTTGAAAGCCATGCCCGAACACTCGCCCCAATGATGGGCATACATGCAACAATCTTCGAAAAGGCTGCAAGGAAAGTAGGATCGCAGAAAGCATCTTGCGCAATCTTCATAATCCTACAGCTCGGCAACCGTATCCGAGACTTTGGAGCATACTTCCACAGCATCACACTCGGTCGCCGAGAAACTGAATTTAATCCATCTCTGATACTTCAGAGGCTTTCTCGTGTTGAGCCCGCATCCCAAGAATGTCCACCGCGGTGGACATGTTGAGAGCAAGAGAAGGGCTGTGAAGGGTTTGACGGGAAGTGAGATCGGGAGAGTGGCTTCCGACGCCCGTTATGGAGAATATCTGATGGCGAAATCTGCCTCAAAAATTACCCTGTCTGCATCCAAGGACATCCCTTTCGACAAGCTCTTGCTCAGCCAGTCCAATGTGCGCCGCATCAAGGCTGGCGTGTCCGTCGAGGAACTGGCCGAAGATATCGCGCGGCGCGGCCTGTTGCAGGGTTTGAGCGTGCGGGCGATGTTGAATGACGATGGCACCGAGACCGGCATGTATGAAATCCCCGCAGGCAGGCGGCGGTTTCAAGCGCTGGCTTTGCTGGTGAAGCAAAAGCGCTTGGCCAAGACGACGCCCATTCCCTGCATCCTGCGCGATGCTGCGTCCGACATCCTGGCCGAGGACGATTCCCTTGCGGAAAACATGCAGCGTGTGGCCCTGCATCCGCTCGACCAGTTCCGCGCCTTCGTGGCTTTGCGCGAGAAAGGTCAGGGCGATGAGGCGATTGCCGCGGCCTTCTTCGTGACACCGCCAGTGGTGAAGCAGCGGTTGAAACTC
>NZ_JAQZSM010000055.1 GCF_028745735.1 Roseinatronobacter alkalisoli | reverse complement strand
CCTCGAGCAGGATCACCGGTTTATCAAACGCATCACTGGGCGAATGCTCGGCTTCAAAGCGTTTTATTCCGCCTCGGCCACGCTGGAGGGAATCGAGACCGCGCACATGATCCGCAAGGGCCAATTCCACGCCAACGGCTTGAACGCATTTCAGCAGTTCGCTCAGCTCGCAGCATAATTCCGTCCAGCATCAGCCTACACTCAACCATGTCGGAAATTTGCGACAGAACCATTTTGGATGCCCATCATTGCAACGACTATCGCAATGATTGAATGCACTTTTGATGCGTCGACGTTCTTCGGTCCGGTTCGATCAACGATCTAGCGCAGGTTCACTCCCTCCAGATCATCTGGTTTCAGCCGATAGCGGATCACGTTGCCTTCATGGAGCCCCGCGATCTGCTCACGGACGTAAGCGACAACATCCGCTCGATCAGCATCGGGTACGCCAGCAGCCAAAGCCATCTCATCAACCGCATCGTTTCGGAACTCCTTGAACTCGAGAACGCAACGCCGGACCGCGGCGCGAACAAATTCCCGATAAGCAAGGGCTGCTTTTTCCGGGCTTTCAACCTCAGCGCGGAGTATTCGGTACTTTTCGGCGGAAGCCAAGTACGCATCCATGTAGGCCTCGCGCAGCAGTGCTACGTTGTTCAATTCATAGACCCCGATCAGCCCGTCGATATAGTCGCTGTCGTCCATCGTCGTGAACGACATTGGCGCAAGGTCCGACTTCAGAAGTGGTATGTTCGAGGCCACGCGCGAGGTCCGCTTGTTAACGTCGGCAAAAGCCTGGAGGTACGGGATGTGCACCAGGAGGAAGAAGGACTGCTCGAACGGATCCGTGATCTGCGCAGCCTTGTGCAGCAGGATATCGAACTCCTCTGCGATCGTGACCACATCGTCGAGCGGTCGATAGCTCGAGTGCGAGATCCCGACCGGCATCGCTCGCAATCGGCCCGACATCGCCGGGTCCGCCAGAAGACCATCGGAGAGCAGTGCATGGATCGCGAACAGATCAGGACGCCGAAGCCCGATCTCATCGAGATTGTCGACCACATACTGGATGGCTTCTTTATGGTTGAGGATCATCAGGGCCTCTTTCCGATCCTTTCCCGCAGCTTCTTCGCCAAACCTGATCAGTCGCTCGGTCTGCAGAATATCGTAGGTGTTACCCTCCATCCGGGACGACGCCCAACTGAGATCGACCAGAAGCTGTTCAAGGATCCGGCGCGCGTATGTTCCGGCTGGAATTGCACCGCCCTGCGGACGGCCGGCCTCCAATAGTCTTTCGCGGTCTGGTGCAGACAGATACCAGGTCTTTCCCGGCACGTATGCGTCGAAAAACTCCGGACGATAGGACACTGGCGCCCGCCTGTTGTACGGCGTCGACAAATGCGCTCGAATGGCCGCTCCACCGGCGATCCTGTATCCCGTCGCCCTGCCCTTGCCAGATACCTCGAGGCGACCTTCCTCCACCATGCGCTTTAAGAGACGCCATATGGTAGTTTCGCTCACATCCCTCGCAACACCCTTCCGAATGGCATCGCGTCCGGCGCCCGGGTTCTCGCCCACAAAGTCGAGAATGTCTTGATCCGACGAGGCCATGAAACGATATCCCGCAAGTGTGAAACGATTAGGTTATTGATACACCGACATTTTTCGTCGGCGCAAGTTTTCGTTTCACAGATTTTGCAACGATACGGAAACCAGGAAGCGAAGCGATCATCGTCAAGGGGACGAAACGATTATTACATTGAAATAATTCATATTTCTGGCCCTTCGGATGAATCGTTGCGCGGCGCATGAAACGATAATCTGATAAAAACAAAACGGCGGACTTCACGTTCAGAATCGGCAACGGAGACAGGCAAGATATGAGGCTACTGACTAAAAATTAACGCTGTCTCAGGGCCTTACGGCCCAACAACATCGGCAACGGCATTGCCAAGTTGTTTACGCGGCGTGACTTTGCTACGAGTTGAGGTATGAAATTACCGACGTCCATGCGGCGCCTGAAGGGCTTTCGTTTTCCACGCGAGATTGTCGGCTACGCTGTCTGGGTGTACCATCGGTTTGCGCTGAGCACGGCGGATGTCGAGGATCTGCTTGCCGAACGAGGCGTCATCGTGAGCCGTGAAACGATCCGTCTCTGGGTCAACCGGTTTGGCGCGCATTTGCCGCCTGCATCCGTCGGGACCGTCCCCGCCCAAATGGCATCTGGACGAGGTTGTGATCCCGATCAACGGGGTGAAGCACTGGCTCTGGCGGGCGGTCGATGCCAACGGCGACACGCTTGATATTCTCGTGCAGACGCGTCGGAATGCCAAAGCTGCCAAGCGCTTCATGGCAAGGCTGATCGCGCAATTCGGCCAACCAAGGGTCGTCGTTACAGACAAGCTGCGCAGCTACATCAAGCCGATTGCCCATCAAGCGCCGGAGGCTGACCACCGGGCCCATAAGGGCATTAACAACAGGATTGAGGGCAGTCACAGGCCAACACGACGACGAGAAAAGATCAGGGGCCGGTTTAAGTCGCCCAGACAGGCACAACGTTTCTTGGTCGCGCATGACCAGATCAACACCATCTTCCGCCCTCGACGCTACAAACTGACCGCTATCTCATATCGCCACGCCCGGGCAGATGCTTTCTGTCTCTGGACAGACTATGCCGCTCAGATGACTGCTTGATGTATCCAGCCAGGACCTTTCAAATCCAATGCTCAACAACTTGGCAATGCCTTCTTTCGAAACATGACAGATCCATCCTCGCGCACGCCGTGCAAATGGAAAACGCGCTTTGCAAGATCAATCCCGATAATTGTAACTTCGGACATGGCTTCTCTCTCCTTCTGTGATGCCTTCAGCAAACATCACCTTGGCACATTGCGATGCCGTCGGGAGGGGGCATCCATGCCATCAACAGAGCTGGTCACAATAGGAAGCAGGGTAGCGAAGATAGACAAAGACCGCGAACAGGATCACCGATTTTGGATAACGCGCGCCTTTGAAATCAACCATCTTACTCATCCGACCCTTGATGTGAAGTCACCCCCTACGCCGATGCTTCATGCAGAGCCAACCGGAAACCAAAAATCTTTGCGACAGAACCTGTCGACATGGTGTCCCCGGTCAGCGATAGATCAGCGTGGGCAGCCACATGGTGACTGCAGGCACAAAGGTGATCAACATAAGCACCGCTGCCAGCGGCACAATGAACGGCGCAGTCCCGACCACCGCACGCTCGAAGCGGATGTTTGCAACACGCGCAAGGACATAGAGCACCATGCCCACAGGCGGGGTTAGCAGTCCTATCATAAGATTGAGTACCAGGATCACCCCGAAGTGAACCGGGTCAATCCCAAGCTCAAGGGCGACCGGCAGCAAGACTGGAACAGTGATAGTAATGGCTGCGACGGTTTCCATGAACATGCCGACAATCAACAGGATCAAGTTAATCAGAAGCAAAATAACCCATGGGCGGTCAGATGCAGACAGCAGCATTCCCGCCATCAGTTCGGGCACCCGGTTCGCCGTCAGCACCCAAGCGAAGATTGCAGCCGCACCGACAACCATCAACACCACCGCTGTCGTCTCGATCGTGTCAAAGCTGACGCGCAAGAAGCGCCGTAGCGTTAAGGTGCGGTACACGAACAGACCGAGAAACAAAGCATATGCACAAGCTGCAACTGCCGCTTCTGTGGGTGTGAACGCCCCGGTCAGGATGCCGCCGACAATGATCACCGGCGTCAGCAGCGACAAAAAGGCCTTGTGGAAGCTGTACCATAGCACCGAAAGCTGAAACGCTTGATCGCGCGGATAGTTCCGCCGCCACGCGATGAATGCCACCAGCATCATCAACGACACAGCCATGATCAGACCAGGAATGAAGCCAGCGGCAAAAAGCTGCCCGATCGAAACACCGGCAACCACACCATAGATGACCATCGGCAGCGACGGTGGAATGATCGGCCCGATGGTTGACGACGCGGCAGTAATGCCTACTGAAAATTCATCATCATAGCCTGCATCGCGCATCGCCTTGATCTCAATCGCGCCCAGCCCGCCAGCATCTGCGACAGCGGCCCCGGACATGCCTGCAAATATGACAGACGCACCAACATTGACATGCCCAAGACCACCGCGAAGCCAGCCTACAACGGCCAGTGCGAACTTGAATATTCGCTCTGTAATGCCTGCCGTGTTCATCAGGTTCCCGGCAAGAATGAAGAAAGGCACTGCGAGAAGTGGAAAACTGTCCACCCCGTTGATCATCCGATGTGCCACTATAAGCGGCGGAACTGGACTGCTCGTGAGAATATACAGCAAAGCGGAGCCCGCCAATGCAACGGCGACAGGTGCGCCAAGAACCAGCATGACCCCAAGGGCCACGAAAAGAATAACGATTTCCAAGGCGATGCTCCTAGTCGATTCCGAGGCGTTGCTGTTCAGCAAGCTCGGGATCGATCAACTTTGATGTGCCAGTGCGCAGATGCTTTATCATGTTGCGTGCGGCGCAAAACGCCATGGACGCAAAGCTGACCGACACGATGAGATAGACAATCGATTTTGGCACATCTATCGAGACCATCATCTGTTGTGTTCGACCTGACACCTGATACGAATACCACGACATGATTGCGAAGAAGCCTACGCTAACCAAATCAATCGACGTCTGAGCAACGCGCCGCAAAGGGCGTGGAACCCAGCGATAGATGAACTCGACGGCAATATGACTATGCTTGCGCGTCGCCATGACAGCGCCGATAAAAGTGACGCCGATCAGAAGAAAACGCGCGATCTCTTCTGTCCAGCCAAGTGAGTTATTCAAGACATAGCGCGTGAAAAACTGCAGGAACAGCACGAAGGCCAACACCCAGAACACGATAAATACAATGCTGTCATCCCACCGCAGATCTGACAGGTCGACATCATCATTCCTTTGATGGTCCGGCGGTTGCGGCGGAGGATCATGTCGTTGACTCATGGCAAGACCTATCGCGATAATTCGATGAAGAGCATGGACCGTGCGCACGCTTGGGCCGCGCACGGTCTGAATGATGCGTCTCGCCGTTGTTACTGACCAATCGACTGAAGACGGTCGTAGGTTTCCTGATCCCAGGTCGCCATATCGCTGTTGTGCAGCGCACTCACGACTTCGATGAAGGGCCCGCGATCGACTTCATGGACATTCACACCCTCGCTACGGAACCAATCCGCCAGATCCACCTCAAGCTGGATGATCTGATCAGTTGCGCAGGTTGCCGCGGCTTGCAATACTGTACTTAATGCCGCGCGATCGTCTTCACTGAGGCTTGCCCAAGTCGGACCACCAACAATAGTCAGCAAGGCGTCAGTAATATGCCCGGTCAGACTGATATCGCTCTGCACCTCGTGAAAGGCTTTTGCTTGAATGGTTGGCAAGGGGTTTTCCTGCGCATCGACCACACCCTGTTGCAACGCAAGGTAAACCTCGTCAAAGGCAATAGGCGTCGGGTTGGCACCCGCAGCCCGCGGGAACATCATGTAGAGCGGTGCATTAGGCACGCGTATCTTCATACGATCAAGATCGGATGGTTCCAGAACAGGCTTGTTCGCGGTGGTGTGGCGCGCACCGTAATACGTCAGCGAAATAATCGTGTTTCCGCTTGCATTAGTGTAACCCTCCGCAAGTTCCTGAAACAGATCTGAGTCGCGAAAGCCGACCCAATGGTCGAAATCTCTGAACATATAGGGCGCACCACCGATGGCCATGGGCCCGTAGGAGCGTCCGGCAAAAAGCTGCCCGGTGTAGATGATGTCTACGGTGCCAAGACCCAACCCTTCGTTGATATCAACCTCATTGCCCAGGGACGATGCTGGAAAGACGGAAATGCCCAACCGATTGTCAGTGGCTGCCACAAGCTGATCATGTGCAGCAACCGCACAGGTGTGGTACGGCTCAGAGGCCTCATAGACATGCGCCCAATTCAGCACGCGGTCTGCGGCTTGCGCAGATGCTGGAATAGCAAAGGCGGCCAGAAGGGCCATGATGCTGACGGCACTTGTCTCAGTGCGCTTGTATTTCCGATTGGTCATATTTTCCTCCTCGAAGGTTTTTTTTCCATCTTGTTTCAGCTTTGATTTTAGTCACCGTCTGTAGCGGCGGAATAGATCGCTCCACCGCGAACCTGTTGAGCGCCGAAATCGTCTCGGGATCCAGACGTATCCCTTCGGATTTGCGACGATCCTCCTCCTCCCATTCCCTGTCACCAGCCGCCAAGACAGGCTCCACTCCTGCCCTGTGGGACTGGCGCACGGATCGGGTATAGCGTCCAACCACAGCACGAAAAACATCCGCGCCGCCAAAGGCCACAGGGTCTAGTGCAAGAACAAACGCCCCAAGACGGCGTGGTGTGGTCATATCGGTGCTGATCATTGGCGGCAGCTCCACACTCAGCGGCGCGTCGGAAAACGCTGTCGTCAGAATTTCCGTCAGCCCAGCAAGCCCTGCCCCTTTGTATCCGAACAAGGCCCCGCCCAAAGGCGCAAGCATATCGGCCTGCATAGGGTCCGTTACAAAGTGCCCATCGGTATCCGATGCGACCTCGGGCGCGAGTGGATGTCCAAGCGCCTGCGCAAGCAGCACCCGGTTGAAGGGAATTGAACTTGTTGCCATGTCCAGAAGCCACGGTCGCGGACCTTCTGACGGAGCCGCCGCCGCGATAGGGTTAGTTCCATGAAACCTTTGCGCACCGCCATGCAAGCGCACGAAGCTATCCGAGTTGCAGAACGCTAAACCCATCATTCCTTGCTCGGCGATCGCCATTGCAAAGGCTCCGGCAGCCCCGAAATGCGAGGAATTGCGGATTGCGACGGCCCCAAGCCCATGCTCTCTGGCCAAGTCAACTGCATGTTTCGCAGCCTCGAACCCGGCAAGCGCGCCATGCGCGTTGTCTGCGTCCAGAACGCGCGCGCCGCCAGTGGCACCAATCAGCTTCGGCGCGGGGTATGGATTCAGGCGACCTTTGTTCAAGCCTTCCAGATAATGAGGCAGCAGCCGATAACCATGAGAATCTATCCCCAGCTTCGACGCATGGGACAAGGCACGGACCACAGCCGAAATCGTCGGCTCATTCGCGTTAACTTCTGTCAATGCGGCGACACAGAAACGCTCCATTTCGGGGATCAGAACGTTACATGTGCCAGTAGCATCGGCACCGCCGGTCACGGACGGACCAAAGCGCGCGAGATAATTTTCTGTCGTTTCCGCAATATGCTTTCGCAGAATTGACTGCGCGCGCGCGAAATCGCCCTGACGTATCGCTTCAACGATATCTACGTGGTCCGCGAACGAGATATTATTCAGTTCGCTGTCACGGGAAAGCCAGTTTCGCAGCGCCTGGATGCGAAAAGACAGCATCATATATGTCGAGCGCAGATAGCTGTTTCCGCACCGATCAAAGATCGCCGTATGGAAGTCACGGTCCAGCAGACGGTAGTTTAGCGCATCTCCCGCCTCAAGCGCCTCACGCATTGACAAGACGACTGAGTCAAGCGCCGTGGCCAAGCCCAGATCGTCGCGTTTGATTGCAAGCTGCAGCGCTTCTTTCTCAAGGATCTGGCGCAACTCACCCAGTTCAGAAATTTTGTCCGCGCCCATTGAAAAAACATGCGCCGGACGATCAGGCGGCATTTCTACCAGCCCCTCGCTTTCCAGTTGCAAAAGCGCCTCGCGAATCGGGCTTTTGCTCATTCCAAGCATTTCGCTCAACTCTCCCTCGCGCAGCTTGCGCCCCATAGGGAACGCCCCCGAGATGATCCTGTCGCGGATTTTATCCCGAGCGCGGTCGGACAACTTTAACCGTTCCGCTTTTTTGGATCGCATGATCATCCTATGAGTTCGATTAATAATATATTATATATTTTCAATTGTGCGTCTGTCTACAAATTTGTAATGGCCCACAACACTCCTGGCTCTGTCGCAAATTTGCAGCTGGGTTGAGTGTAACCTTGCGCTGCACATAACTATGCTGCGCGTTGGGCAAACTGCTGAAATGCGGTCCTGCCATTGGCGTCAAACTGGCCCAACGGTTCAGGGGGCATTGCCAAGTTGTTTACGCGGCGTGACTTTTCTACGAGTTGGGGTATGAAATTACCGACGTCCATGCGGTGCCTGAAGGGCTTTCGTTTTCCCCGCGAGATTGTCGCCTACGCTGTCTGGGTGTACCATCGGTTTGCGCTGAGCACGGCGGATGTCGAGGATCTGCTCGCCGAACGAGGCGTCATCGTGAGCCGTGAAACGATCCGTCTCTGGGTCAACCGGTTTGGCGCGCATTTCGCGGACTGCATCCGTCGGGACCGTCCCCGTCCAAATGACAAATGGCATCTGCCCGGGTGTGAACTTGATCGCTATGTGGCGGTCTTTTTTGAGCGTTAATTGGCGTTTCCGATGACGAGGGTCTGAGCGGCGGCCTCTACCACATCTTCGGTGATTGCGGCCATTTCGTTGATGCGGGTGACCTGCCCCCCGGAAGTTCCCTCAATCTGATGTAGAGTCTGCGCAACCTTTGAAGGAGCAGACGACATGAGGAAAAGCCGTTTCACCGAAGCGCAGATCGTCGGAATGATCAAAGAGCAGGAAGCTGGCATGGCCACTGCGGAGGTCTGCCGCAAGCACGGTCTGAGCCCCGCTTCGTTTTATAAGCTGAAGGCCAAGTATGGCGGGATGGAGTTGTTGGACGCCAAGCGGCTGAAGCAGCTCGAGGACGAGAACGCGAAGCTGAAGCGTTTGCTGGCGGATACCATGCTCGACAACGTTGTGCTGAAAGATTTGCTGGGAAAGCCCTGACGACGCCGATGCAACGGCGGGACGCAGTGCTGCGGGCGATGAAGGATCATCCGATCTCTCAACGCCGGGCCTGCGTCCTGATCGGTGTCGATCCGAAGACTGTGCGTCGGGAACGCCCGCCTGACAGTCCGGACATCCGCAAGGCGATGAATGACATTGCTTCGAGCCGACGCCGCTTTGGATATCGGCGTATCGGCATCCTGCTTGAACGCAAGGGTATGATCATGAATGCAAAGAAGCTCTACCGGATTTATCGTGAAGAGGGGTTATCGGTGCGCCGCAGACGTGGCCGTAAGCGGGCACGCGGCAGTCGGACACCAATGCCAGTGCCGCTGCGGCCGAACCAGCGCTGGTCGTTG
>NZ_JAQZSM010000054.1 GCF_028745735.1 Roseinatronobacter alkalisoli | reverse complement strand
CAACATCGACACCTCGTTCTTCCATTATCTCTTCGAGGTCACGATAGGAAACAGGGTAGCGCAGGTAGAAAAATACCGCGAACAGGATAACTGATTTTGGATAATGCGCGCCCTTGAAATCAACCATTGCACTCATCCGACCCTTGCTGTGAAGTCACCTCCTACGCCGATGCTTCATACAAAGCCAACCGGAAACCAAAAATCTTTGCGACAGAGCCGTCAGAGGCGGCATCATCTGGCCGGACAGGTCGGCAAGGCGGTGCTGGATCGCCTGCTTGCACTGTCATGGGCACGGAGGTTGCCATCATCGCGCATCATCCGTTTCAGCCCGGAGGGTGAGAGGCGATTTCGGGCGTGGCTGAAATAACCAAACTTCGCCTTGCTCCGGGTATATCAACCGCTCCCCACACCACCCGGCAAGTTCGCCCGCGTCATTGAGGACTGAATAAGAATCCCCGGAAAGGCTTTTGCTGCTTCTGGTCCGCCAAAAAAGTTCAATGCGCAGCCACGTGCCAATTGATCAGAGGTCAACCTGGCGGCGGAAACCAATCAAAAGCCGATCGACGTTGTCGTTCAGCGGCAGCGTCCCGTCCAGCCGGACCACAGACGACTCTCGCGTAATGAGCCATTCCTCCTGGCTGAGACGGTTCGATCCCGGAAAAGTCGGATCGTCATACTGCCGCGCCCACCAGTAAGCCGCCATGTGCAGCGCATACCGATCGCCATCTGGCCCTATCCTGCCCCCATAGCGTTCCCGGTCACGGTTCAGAAGCCGTTGCAGTCTGACCGGCGTGGGTGCGACCACAAATCCAATCAGGTCAACGGCCCCAACCAGCTCGTCTCCCCACCCCTCGACCGGACCGGTCAGAACCCATTGCTCCACTGGCAATGATCGGCGAATGCGGTCGACGCATTTTGCTTGATCGCGTGGGAAGGACTCATCCATACGGTCCCAGCCGAAATCATCCACATCGACATGGGTAAGGTTGCACCGTTGTGCGAGACGTCGGCCCAGGCTTGTGACGCCCGCGCATGAGGCCCCGATAATATAGATGCGGCTGGCGCGCGATGCATGCGCAGGTTCCGTTTTTTGCTTCAGCGCGGGGCTGCCACGCGCGGCCATCAGAACATCACTCGCGATGCCATTTCTGTGCCCAGAATCAACAGGGCCACCAGAAACCCGCGGCGAAAACTCGACGGACTGATCCGGCTACGAAGGGCCTGCCCGGCCCACATACCGCCGAGAGCAGGTATGATCGCCATTGAGGATAGTGCCAAGCTATCAAGCTGGAGCACCCCATGCCACGCCAGTCCGGTTCCCAGCGCTATCGTGGAGATAGTGAAGGACAGGCCGAGCGCCTGCACAAGATCGTCTTTCTGCAACCCCAGCGCCTGAAGATAGGGAACAGCCGGGATCACAAAAACGCCAGTGCCACCGCCCACGAGCCCGGTAGCCACGCCGACTAAGGGAGACAGCCGCGGCTCCAGCCTGTCGGTGATACGCAACTGGCGGGCGAACAGCGTGTAGAGGGAATAGGCCACCAGCGCCACGCCGAGCGCGGCGGTGGTTACGCGCGTATCGTCGCCCGCGAGTAGAAACGAACCCGTTATCGTGCCCGCGACGATGGCCAGCATCATCGGCCATAGCTTGCGCAGGAGCGCGCCAAGGTTCGGCCCCGCGAAAAGCTGCCAGACATTGGTCACGAAGGACGGGACCAGCAACAGGCTGGCGGCGGCGAGCGGGGAGATCAGCCCACCAAGAACGCCCATGGCGACAGTAGGGAGTCCCATTCCGCTGACGCCCTTGACCAGACCGGCGGCAAAAAAAGTTGCGACGACAAGTGCTATCGAAAAGTCGATCATGGTCTTTGGATACAAGAGCCGCCAGCTTGCACAATGCGGATGATCCATAGCAAGACTTCGGCTATCCCGAAGGCTGTTTATCGATTATCATCATCGGCATGCGTTTTGACCTGACAGACCTGCGACTGTTCCTCGCCGTGGTGGATGCCGGCAGTATCACGCATGGCGCAGCTGCTGCAGGACTGTCGCTTCCCGCAGCAAGCGCGCGCCTGCGCGATATGGAGGTGGAGGGTAGCGTGAAGCTGCTCGAACGCGGGCGGCGTGGCGTCACCCCGACGGAGGCCGGTGAGTCGCTGACGCATCATGCACGCCTGATCCTGCGCCAGATGGCGCAGATGCGGGGTGAACTTGTCGAGCATGCAAGGGACATGCGTGCAACCGTTCGGATTCTGGCGCATACGGTGGCCATCACCGAGTTCCTGCCCGAGCCACTTGCCTTTTGGATGGCGATGCATCCGCAGATCGATCTGGAGATCAGGGAACGCCAGAGCACGGAAATCGCGAGAGCGGTCTCCGGCGGGCTGGCCGAGATCGGAGTTCTTTCGCAGGCGGCCACAACCAGTGATTTGCAAACTCGTCCTTTTGCCATCGACAGGCTGGTCGTGGTCGCCGCGCACGATGACGAGCTGGCTGCCCGTAAACATGTCGCCTTTGCCGATATTCTTTCCCGGCAGTTCATCGGCCTGATGGGGAGTGCCTTGCAGGATCACCTTGATGCCCAGGCAATCAGCCTTGGAGCAAGGCTGAAGATACGCGTACGGATGCGCTCGTTCGAAGGCATCTGCCGCATGGCGGCAGCGGGTGTCGGCCTCGGTATCGTACCCGAAACCGCGCTATCCCGCCTGCCCGGCTCGATACATATCGCATCAGTGCGTCTGCTCGATGTGTGGGCAACCCGCAGGCTTTCGATCTGCATCCATGGCGAAGAAGAACTGACGCCTCCGGCGCGAAATCTCTTCGAGTATCTGACGTCGACTGCACGGCTTTGAGGACCTAAATTCAGGCAGCGGCGATCAAAGGACTACCGATCCCAAAACGCAGCGCCCTGATGACCGGCACTTTCTTCTTCACGACCCGACCCCACGCGCGGAGGCGTGCTTGCATCGGACCGACCACCACCACGCGTATCCCTGCGCACGAATACAGCGGTAGAAGATATCCGTTATGGTGAGGGCTTTGTGATGCGAGGCGCGTGAACTGCGGCTTCTGCAATTTCGCGTCGGGCTACCGATTTGATGTTAATTGTCATATCCCGTTCATCGTGAGACCCGCGTAGATTATGACGCCAACAATCATCGTCGCAATGACATTGTTGGTCAAAACTGCCGCTCCAAATGCCGCAGCAGCACCAATCCACGTCTGCACGGGCTGACCTGCCAGTGATGCCGCAACCAGACAAACGACAATCAAGCCCGGAACTTCGTCCAGAACCCACGAATGACGTGAGGCGCGGATACGTCCGCCAGCGATCAATCCAACAACACGAATTGAGAACGCCGCAATGGCCAGGACGCCGATCACAGCCCAGTGCGAGCCGGTCATGCCTCCACCCTTTCAAATCTACGACGGGAAGCTAAAAACACCAGCCCGCACAATGTTCCGACGACGATTGCATAGGCTTGGGGGAGGCCGAGCGATACGCTGGAAATGGTCAATGCGGCTGCAACAATCCAAGGTAGCATTTGCGACTGTCCGCGCCAAAGCCCTCGCGCCATCGCGATAAACGCCGCTGTGAAAGCAAAACCCAGACCGAATCTTTCAAGATCGGGCAATACCGCGCCGATCACAGCTCCCGCCGTGGTCGAAGCTGTCCAGACGCTGATCATCACCAAGCCCGATCCCAACAGAAACTTAGCGCCAACGTCAGGAGATTTTGCGCGTTCTGCCATTGTCAGCGCCCAGTTCTCGTCACCTGTGATGTGGATCGCCAAGAGTTTGGTGCGCAATGACAGCCCTGTGAGCACTTCTGATAGGGACGCGACGATGCCGATGTACCGCAAATTCAGCGCCGCCCCTGCCAGGGCAGCGCCGAGCACCGTTTGCGTCGTACCAAATTGTTCCACCGCAACGATTTGCGAAGACCCGGCGTGGACCGAGGCACTCATCAGCCCGACTCCCCACCATGGAAAGCCGACTTGAGCGGCAAGCAGACCGAAAGCAAAGCCGTAGACAGCGGCACCGAGAGCGAGGGGAAGGATAGCAAAAGCACCGTGTTTCATATCGAATTTAATAGATGATGGACTTGATGTGATATACATTTAAGAATGCATCCAGGTGATGTGTTTACATCATATTTTTGCAGTATATAGGGCATAGACGATCATGGATGCGACGGATCGCAAGCTTCTCAACCAGCTTCAAAAGAATGCAAAGACCCCTGTTCAAGCGCTCGCAGATGCCACTGGCGTCTCGACCGCTTCCGTCCAACGGCGCATGCGAACACTGCGTGAAGCGGGTGTGATCAAACGCGAAGTGGCCATCCTTGATCCGAAACCCTTGGGACTGGGCATCACCGCCATCGTGGCGGTAGAGTTGGAACGGGACCGACTTGATCAGATTGACGCATTTAAACGGAAGGCGCGTGAAGACCGGCAGGTGACGCATTTCTATTGCATCGCAGGCGAATCCGACTTCATACTTGTCGTGATGGCAAACGATATCGCAGCATATGAGGCCTTCACGCATCGGTTTTTCTTTGCCGACAAAAACGTCCGAAAGTTCCGCACTTCCATCGTGGTTTCAACCGAGAAGGCGACATCGGAGTTGCCAATTTGATAGCAGCCAGTGGCGCGACCGCAGCGAATGCTCGCCTTATCCTCGTTACCGCCGCCTTAACAATCTGAAGCGTCCTCGAGTTTAGCAGGCTGGTGCCGCGCGATCACTTTGGGTAGCGCAGCCACGAAACTCCGCAGCGGCGGCATGTTTGATGCTTCCCCCACGCCGTCCGTCCGCAAAAAAGGCTGGCTGCGGCTATATGCTGCGTAGGTCCTGAACGGCAGCTTCGATGAAAGCACCAATTCGCTGCAGCTGCGCCAATGACGGCTTCGGCTCAAACTGTCGAAGAACTGGATGAGAATTACATTTAGGCCCTGTGATTGTCATACAGAGCTAAGAAGTATCGAAGTCTCACTGTTTGTGATCCCTGGAATGCCCCGCACTTCGCGCAACACACGATCGAAATCACTAAGGCTTTCTGCGCTGAGCTGCGCAACCAAATCCCAATTTCCATTGGTTGAATGCAACTGATGAAGCGCTGCTATACCGCGCAAACTACGGATGACTTGGGTTGTGGATTGGCCTGACACCTCGATCATCATGATCGCCTGAACCCCGTTCGGCCCGCTGTCTTCGCGGGCGCGAATGGTAAATCCCAACACCGCGCCACTGTCCAACAATCTGTCCAAACGTGACTGCACGGTCGCGCGCGACACCTGCAGCAGTGTTGCGAGTTTCGAGATCGGTGCCCGGCCATCTTCGCGCAGGATCGCGATCAGTTTTCGGTCGAGGTCATCGTATATATGCATAGCAATATCTATAATCTAACATAACAAAATGAACAATATGAATATAGATACCTAATATTTTGATCCTGCAAACTGTCATCACGGCAGTCTATTTTCTCGGTACAACCCGCAGCACAAGGCCCGTATCCATGCCCCGTTCCTCTGTTCAGGCACCGTCGTCGGTCGTCATGATCCGCCCACATCATTTCACGCCCAACACGTTGACGGCGCGGGACAACCACTTTCAAACCGACGGTGGCGCAGACGCCGCAAGTGTCGCCCGAACCGCGCTCGACGAAGTGACCCGCGCCGCCGAGTCACTAAGGAATGCGGGTGTGCGGGTGCATCTGTTCGAGGACGAAGGCACGGCGACACCGGATTCTGTCTTTCCGAACAACTGGTTTTCGACCCATTCCGGCGGGCATGCGGCCATTTATCCAATGTATGCGCCAAACCGTTGCGCTGAACGGCGGCAGGATATGCTGGAGATGTTGAAGCACACCTACCGTGTTCAGGATATCATCGATTATTCCGGACTAGAGCAGGACGAGCTGTTTCTCGAAGGGACCGGAGCCATGGTGATCGACCATTTGGAACGGGTCGCCTATGCAGCACGCTCAAAACGCACCAGTGAAATTCTGCTGGAACGCTTTTGCACCCATTTCAACTACGAACCCGTGGTGTTCGACGCTGTGGATGCCCACGGCCAGTCAATTTATCACACCAACGTCTTGATGTGCATCGGAACCGATTTTGCAATGGTCGGGCTGAGCGCGCTTCCCGATACCGTCCGTCGCCGCGATGTGGCCCAGCGGCTACGCTGGGGCGAGCGAGATATTGTGGATCTGACCCACGCGCAAATCTCTAATTTCGCAGGCAATGCCATCGAATTGCAGGGCCGGAATGGGCTGATTTTGGCCTTGTCGTCTCGGGCTTTGCGGTCGCTGGAGCCTGCGCAGATCAAAACGCTGGTACGCCATGTCTCGCTGCTGCCGCTGGACATTCCCACCATCGAACACGCCGGCGGCTCTGTCCGCTGCATGATTGCCGGGCTGCATCTGAGCGCCCGTTCCCCTCAAAACGCCTGACGAGGTTCCCATGTCTCCTATGCCTTCCAAACGCGCCTATGTGCCCTTTGTCTCGGTCGAACACATGATGGGGCTCGTGCATCATATCGGCATCGAGCAGGTGCTGACCGATCTGGCCGCCGAGATCGAAGCCGATTTCCGCCGCTGGCCTCTGTTTGACAAAATGCCTCGCGTGGCATCGCATTCCGATGTGGGGGTGATCGAGCTGATGCCGACCTCGGATGGCGAAACCTATGGGTTCAAATACGTGAACGGCCACCCCAAGAATACTGCCGAGGGTCTTCAGACCGTGACCGCCTTTGGCCTGTTGGCCGAAGTGGACAGCGGCTATCCCACCTTGCTGAGCGAAATGACCCTGCTGACGGCGCTGCGCACAGCGGCGACCAGCGCCATGGCCGCCAAACATTTGGCGCCCAAAGGCGCGCGGACCATGGCAATGATCGGCAATGGGGCGCAATCTGAATTTCAATGCCTCGCGTTCAAAGCGGTTTGCGGCATCGACACAGTGCGGCTTTATGACATCGACACCTCAGCCACGACGCGCTGCGCGCGCAATCTTGCGGCCAAAGGGCTGACGGTGGTGGAATGTCGCTCTGGTCAGGAGGCGATGGAAGGCGCGCAGATCATCACCACCTGCACGGCAGACAAACAATATGCAACGATCCTCACCGACAACATGGTTGGCAGCGGCGTGCATATTAACGCGATTGGCGGCGACTGTCCCGGCAAGACCGAACTACACAGGGATATTTTGCTGCGCTCGTCAATTTTTGTGGAATATCCGCCGCAGACCCGGGTAGAGGGTGAAATCCAGCAGTTGGAGCACGACCATGCCGTGACCGAACTTTGGCAGGTCATCGAAGGTAAGGCCAGCGGACGCACGGATGACAGGCAAATCACCCTGTTCGATAGTGTGGGCTTTGCCATCGAAGATTTCAGCGCCCTGCGTTACATCGCGAAAGCGGCAAAAGGCACCCCATTCTTCACACAGCTCGACATGATCGCCGACCCTGACGACCCGCGCGACCTGTTCGGGATGTTTCAACGAGCGAAGCCAGAAAACCACTAAGCTCTCACAAAGCAGCATTGGTAAAGTTCAAACCAACAACAAATCCGGACCTTCATTCGAAGTGCAGCATCGTGACACTGGGCTCTGACCCGGCATTCGCCGCGCCGGTCACGAATGGCCGGTGTCGGACAAAAACCCGCTGCCACAACCTACAGGCCAGAAACGGTGGATTCAGCCTGTGACAGAAACGGTTGAGTTCTGACCGCCGAACGGCCGGCAGCGGACCATCACCGACGAACTGGTCACTGACCGGAGTGCGGGATCTGCAGACAACGTCTGCCGTCGAAATTGAGTTTCATTTAGTTGCATGCTTGAAAAATTAGCTTGTCGAACCGTTTTTTGCAGTCTATTTCCACCTACATGACGCGTGATTTGATCAATATTCGAGCTACAATCTGTGCCGCTCTTCAAGCGGCATCCCAGATTTCGTGCGTCTTTGTCCTCTTCGGCTTTACGGGAACGAGGTCGTCCACCGGATAGGGTAAACCTACCGTGGGCTGGCCTCTGGTTTCAACCGGATGGCCTTCTCTGTGCCTGGTTGGAACCACCCACGGTTTCAATCTTCAGAGAGAAAGAGAGTAACTGAAAATGGGGTTTTGACACTCAGTGAAGCAAGGCTTTCACAATACGCTAAGTTGCGAGATCTGACCGATCCCGCACAGGGCAAACATGCCATCAATCTGGTTCTAGACCGACTTGTCACCGCGGTGAGCGTATGGAGCGGCTTGCCAGCCGAAATCTTCAGGCGTGACCCGGTGGTGCCCATTGAGGACAACTTTGATCGACTTTACTATGATGCAAACGCAATCGCACGGTCGACGCGGTATACTCATCATGTGTCGCAAGACCGTATTCTTCGGACGCACACGACTGCGGCGATACCCTCAATTTTGACCGAGACGCTGAACGATCGTCTGATCGTTTGTCCCGGGCTTGTTTACCGCCGCGACGTAGTAGACAAGACGCATGTAGGTGAGCCGCATCAGGCGGATCTTTGGATTGTCCGGCAAGGCAGGCTGGGTCGGCTTGATCTCCAGAACATGATAAAGGCGGTAGTTCATGCTATTCTGCCTGATCACAAAATCCGCTGCAACGAAACTTGGCATTCATACACGGTCAACGGCCTTGAGATCGAGGTTCAGATCGGAGATCGATGGATCGAACTCTTTGAATGCGGAGAATGCCACCCTTGGTTGCTGCATGATGCCGGTTTTGACTGTGGCTCTTGGTCTGGCTTGGCCATGGGGGTTGGCCTTGATAGATTAGTCATGCTCCTCAAAGGCATAGACGACATCAGGCTTTTGCGATCGACAGATCCGAGGGTGTCGAACCAAATGCAGAACCTCGATCCCTACCGCATAGTCAGTAATCAACCGCCAATGCGACGGGATTTATCACTTTGCATCTCAGACACGGATATGGAGGTGTTCGGCGATCGGGTTAGAGATATTCTTGGAGATGACGCCGACTGGATCGAAGATATAGAATTGCTGTCTGTTTCCAATTATGAATCCACGCCAGAAAAAGCGAAGGAGAGACTTGGGATGGCCCCCGGGCAGAGCAATATACTCATTCGGATTACGCTTCGCTCGGTGAGCCGTTCGCTGTCACGGGATGAGGGTAATCGCGTGTATGATCTGCTCTACCGAGCACTGCACGAGGGCTCCGCCGGTTATGTGCGGACCGATACGCGCTAAGTAGCAGATTGCGCAATTCGTCGGGCGGGGGACAAATATGCCGCCCGACGATCTATCAAGGCAGCACAGCTCGGCTCGAATCTCTAACGTTGAGAGTTGAATGACGGTTTGATGTGAGGTGTCGTTGCCCTTGGCACGCTGTGCGGCGTGTCTGCGGGGTCGTGCTGTGAAGCGCGCCCCAACTATCTTGGCAAT
>NZ_JAQZSM010000053.1 GCF_028745735.1 Roseinatronobacter alkalisoli | reverse complement strand
ATGCAATCCGCGCCTTCATACCTTCAAGCGCGGCGCGCCAATCCGAAATCACTCCAGCCCAATCCGATACGGACATCGAAATTCCTCCCCAATTGCTCAGGCAGGATTGAATCAGATATCCATATTATATGCAACTGTAGTACTAGGCTCAGGACTCATTGAGTTTCAAAGGCAGTAGATGACGATAGCGGCGAGCGCGACGGCGGAGAGGAACACTTTCGGGCATCGGTCATAGCGGGTTGCGATCCGTCGCCAATCCTTCAGCCGTCCGAACATGATCTCGATCCGGTTGCGCCGCTTGTAGCGCCGTTTGTCGTATTTCACGGTCGTCTTTCGCGCTTTGCGGCCAGGGATACAGGGCGTTATCTCCTTGTCTTTCAACGCATCTCTGAACCAATCAGCGTCATACCCGCGGTCTGCGATCAGCCAGTCGGCTTCTGGCAACTCCCTCAGCAAGGCCGCTGCGCCGGTGTAGTCGCTGACCTGCCCAGCCGACATGAAGAAGGTGATCGGGCGGCCAATCGCATCTGTGACAGCATGCAGCTTGGTGTTCATGCCGCCCTTGGTGCGTCCGATCAGGCGGCCACGCCCCCCTTTTTAACCCGCAGGCTCGACGCCGTGCGATGCGCCTTGAGATATGTGGCATCGATCATGATCGTCTTGGCCTCGGTCCCTTCAGCGGCCAGACCCGCCATGATCCGGACGAACACGCCCATATCGCTCCAGCGCTTCCAACGGTTGTATAAGGTCTTGTGCGGGCCATACTCTTTGGGTGCATCACACCATCGCAACCCATTGCGATTGATGAAGATTATGCCGCTCAGCACACGCCGATCATCGACACGCGGCTTGCCGTGGCTCTTGGGGAAGAAAGGTTTCAGACGCTCCATCTGAGCGTCGGTTAGCCAGAAAAGATTGCTCATTGATCGGTCTCCTTGCGGAGCGTGAATCACGCCGCAAGGCTGAAATCAATAGGTCCTGAGCCTAATTTCGCTGTCTTGAGTTTAATATTTTATATATAAATCATGGTGTTGACGGCATCGAGGGGCGGCCTTCATGGATCACCCGGAGGGTGCGGGCATGCAGCGGGCAGATTGGGTGGAATTCGACTCTCGCGTGCGGCTGGAATTTCGCGGCACGCAGCTCAGTTTGGACGGCGGTCTCCTTGTGATGCGCGAGCTTGACGACGCCCTCTGGGCGAAAAAACTTGATCATCCGGCACAATCAACCGATCTTGACGTCAGACGGCAGACCACTTGGGGAATGTCGGTCCATAGGCTCTGACAGGCGGACTTCGAGCCTGATCCCGAATCCGGCGGCTTCTTCCGTACGGTGCCGATTGATCGCGGCGCAATTACGCGAAAGTGACGGCAAACGGCTGGTCTTGCCAGAATGGCGTGGCCATATTCAAGACAGGCGTTTGCTTCAGCAAGCACCTTGAACCAATCGCGCGGGGCGTCCGTGCGCTGGATGCGCCCCCAAGAAGGCCCCGCGCCCCAAGCGACGGAGGCTGATATGTTCAAGCGAATTCTTACACCGGCACTGGTGTTCGGTATGGCCGCGCTGGCGCCCCCGGCAGCGGCGCAAACGATCTGCGGACCACGGCTGGCGATTGCCAACTGGCTGACCTCCAGCTTCAGCGAAGCTAGGACCGCAGTCGGGCTGATCGGGCAGGATCGGGCGCTCGAACTCTGGGTGGCGGAGGACACGCACAGCTGGACCATCCTCGTCACCCGTCCTGACAGTATATCCTGCGTCGTCGCCAGTGGCACCAACTGGACAGCTCTCAAGCCTGACGGTGAACTTGCAAGCGAATCCCGGAGGTTTTCGCGACATGATTGAGGCGGCCTCGACAGCGCGGTGGCGGGACCAGGAAGCCGGGCTGAGGAGCGATACTTCCCCTCCGCATGGTTGCCGACCTCAGTGACAACCGACCTGCCGGAGCGGAGCGCAAGTTGTCAGGCGCCCTTCCCCATGATTTTGTAGGGCCCCGTGATTTTGCTGGTTTGAATGGCTCCGTTGATGGCATGGATGGGCATTGCCAAGTTGTTTGCGCGGCATGACTTTGCTACGAGTTGAGGTATGAGAATACCGACGTCCATGCGGCGCCTGAAGGGTTTTCGTTTTCCACGCGAGATTGTCGCTTACGCTGTCTGGGTATACCATCGGTTTGCGCTGAGCACGGCGGATGTCGAGGATCTGCTTGCCGAACGAGGCGTCATCGTGAGCCGTGAAACGATCCGTCTCTGGGTCAACCGGTTTGCCGCGCATTTCGCGGCCTGCATCCGTCGGGACCGTCCCCGCCCAAATGGCATCTGGACGAGGTTGTGATCCCGATCAACGGGGTGAAGCACTGGCTCTGGCGGGCGGTCGATGCCAACGGCGACACGCTTGATATTCTCGTGCAGACGCGTCGGAATGCCAAAGCTGCCAAGCGCTTCATGGCAAGGCTGATCGCGCAATTCGGCCAACCAAGGGTCGTCGTTACAGACAAACTGCGCAGCTACATCAAGCCGATTGCCCATCAAGCGCCGGAGGCTGACCACCGGGCCCATAAGGGCATTAACAACAGGATTGAGGGCAGTCACAGGCCAACACGACGACGAGAAAAGATCAGGGGCCGGTTTAAGTCGCCCAGACAGGCACAACGTTTCTTGGTCGCGCATGACCAGATCAACACCATCTTCCGCCCTCGACGCTACAAACTGACCGCCATCTCATATCGCCACGCCCGGGCAGATGCTTTCTGTCTCTGGACAGACTATGCCGCTCAGATGACTGCTTGATATCTCCAGCCACAATCTTTCAATCCCAATGCTCAACAACTTGGCAATGCCCTTTGAAAGCAACCATCGCTGCTATGGCTACCGACGCCTCAGAGCCTGTATGACACGGCACTCTATCTCGATCTCCGAGAAAGTGGTGCGGCGCCTGATGAAACAGGAAGCTTTGGTCGTCCCAAAGCCAAAGCGGCGGCGTTACAGCTCATATCTGGGCGAGATTAGCCCTGCGCCCGAGAACATCATCAAGCGTGACTTCCAGGCTTCCGCGCCCAACGAGAAATGGCTCACTGATATCACCGAGTTCCACATCCGAGCGGGAAAAGTCTATCTGTCCCCGATCATCGATTGCTTCGACGGCCTCGTCATAAGTTGGGCCATAGGGACCAAACCGGACGCCGATCTCGTAAACACCATGCTTGATGCAGCGGTTGAGACCATCGCTGACAGCGAAGCGCGGCCCATAATCCACAGCGATCGCGGAGGCCACTATCGCTGGCCTGGCTGGCTGGAACGTATCGACGCAGCAAAGCTCGTTCGTTCGATGTCACGAAAGGTGAGCTCGCAAGACAATGCCGCATGTGAAGGCTTCTTCGGACGCCTGAAGACTGAGTTCTTCTATCTTCGTGATTGGCGGGCCTTCACCGCGGCCCAGTATATTGACGAAGTTGACGCCTACATCCGCTGGTATAACGAATCACGCATCAAGATGTCCCTTGGTGGCAGAAGCCCAATCGAATACCGTAGAAGCCTCGGCCTTATGCCGTGAAAACAGTCCAAGGTTTTGTCCGCACCCCCGCCGGGTCAAATCTCAGTGGCAATCTACACTCGATGGTCAGCGCCAGCAGGCGGTTGAGGGAAATGGTGATCGGCGGCAGTTCGTCCTTCATGCTATTGCTGTCCATCAGCTTCAGGCCCTTGGCGGATTCAAAACGTTCGAGGGAGCAGGCCGGTGCCCGCCGGGGGTTCCAGAACCACGTTATCGGGCGTGATAGCACCGCCGTCAAAGCAGTAAGGCCGAGAGGCAGAGGTGTGCTGAACTTCTAGAAGTTCTGACTTTCTTCGGAGCGGCGGGTCTGCGTCGGCAGCAGCCCGGCGATCTTTACCAGCGGATCAAGCCGTGCAGCCTTCGAGGCGGCTTTACGGAAAAGCACTTTTCCGTATTTGCGCAGAAAGAGGACCGTGGCCACTTCGCAGGCCTCGTAAGCCAGCTTCCAGTCCCAGGCGCCGGTGGCGTCGGAAACGCCGAACACTGTTTCCATAGCATTGCGCAGGATCGTAGAATCTACGCACTGTCCGCGCTCGAGATGGGGAAGCAGAAGATTGGCCGCAGTCAGGATCGTGGACGCAACCGGCGGCGGCGTAACCGGAGGGGTGACGTTTGATGCAATATTCATGTCGGGAAACCTCGGGAGAACGGGAGGAACAAGCCCGGACAGCGCTCTCTCTCGACCACCCGAACTCATCCTGTCCCGGCAGACCTCTTCCTCTTCCCTGAACAGGTTGGCGTTTGAGGCTTCTGAAACTGCCAATGCACGTGCATAAAACTGTACTTCATGAAGAGGCGTTGAAAGGAATCGAAATTCATGTCATTAGCGTAACCTAAAGCAATCAGCACAAATGAGACTCGGAATTCATGGAGCGAGGGCAAAAGAATCCATTTTCAGGAACGGTAAGCGTTTTTCACGAACGCCGGCTGCCCGAAGAGGCGATACCCGCGGGTTATGCCGCCCTGATCGACGCCTATATGTTGCCAGTCCCCCTACCCCGCACGCTCTCGGCCATCGGGCCGCGCCACAAACTCTATGTGGCGGACGGCT
Source organism: Roseinatronobacter alkalisoli (assembly GCF_028745735.1). Lineage (GTDB taxonomy): Bacteria > Pseudomonadota > Alphaproteobacteria > Rhodobacterales > Rhodobacteraceae > Roseinatronobacter > Roseinatronobacter alkalisoli. Next base: position 5,308 of record NZ_JAQZSM010000053.1, on the reverse strand, counting down.
GGCGCCTCTATACACCCCGCCACGCACCAGAGGCGAGCCTCATCGGGCATCTGACTTTTGCGCTGCGCTACGAAGGGCTGGATCTCGCGGTTCTCAAAAGGCTCTTTCGCGCAACAGGGCCGGACCCGATCAAGGCCGTCGTCGAGGCTGCGCCGACGGGCAGCTATGCGCGTCGGATCTGGTTTCTCTATGAATGGCTGATTGGCGAACATCTCGATCTGCCCGATGCAACCCGCGGCAATTACGCGCCTGTGCTCGACCCCAAGCAACAATGGGCTGTTGAGGGCAAACCGTCGCCCCGCCACCGGGTCCGCAACAATCTGCCCGGCACACCGGAATTCTGCCCGCTGATTTTCCGCACCGAGGCGATCGAGGCGTTCATAGCGCGCGATCTGGCAGCAGAGGCGCGCGAGGTTCTGGCCGAGGTTCCCGCCGATCTACTGGCGCGAACAGCCGCCTTTCTGCTGCTCAAGGATTCCCGGTCGAGCTTTCAGATCGAAGGCGAGAACCCAGCCCAGGACCGCATTCGCCGCTGGGGTCAGATCATCGGCGAGGCCGGGCGGCACCCGATCGACCGCACCGAGCTTGAACGGCTGCAACGCATCGTCATCGGCGACGCGCGTTTCGTGCATCTGGGGCTGCGTCAGGAGGGCGGCTTCATTGGCGAGCATGACCGGCTGAGCGGTGCCCCCCTGCCCGATCACATCAGCGCCCGGCACGAGGATCTGCCCGCGCTGATCGAAGGGCTTGAGCGGTTCGACCGCGACATCGCCCCGGGCCTCCATCCGGTTCTCGCCGCCGCGAGCCTCGCCTTCGGCTTCGTCTATATCCATCCGTTCGAGGACGGCAACGGGCGTCTGCACCGCTACCTGATCCACCATGTCCTGGCCGCGCGGGGCTTTAACCCGCCCGGGCTGGTCTTTCCAGTTTCGGCAGTGATCCTGGAACGGATCGAAGCATACCGCCATGTGCTGGAAAGCTATTCCCGCCGGCTGCTGCCTCTTATCGACTGGCGGCCGTCCGGGCGCGGCAATGTCGAGGTGCTGGGCGACACCGGTGATTTCTATCGCTTCTTCGACGCAACGCCCCATGCCGAGTTTCTGTTTGCCTGCGTCGCGCAAACCATCGACACCGATCTGCCTGCAGAGACACGGTTCTTGCGCGCCTATGATGGATTCAAATCCCGGATTTCGGGACTGGTCGACATGCCCGACCGGACCTTTGATCTGCTGTTCCGGTTCCTGCATCAGAACGGCGGAACGCTCTCCGCTCGCGCCCGCGCGAAGGAATTCGCGGCCTTGACAGAGAAAGAGGTCGAGCAGATCGAGACAATCTATGCGGATCTGCGCAACAGCTTCTGAGTCCGGCCGCCCCATGCGAGCTACCCAAAGCGGCGACCGGCCTCGGTGAACGTGTATTCGTTGGCGAAGATGGCCTCATCAACCACCACTCCATGACGGGCGCCGGGGAGCCTCGCTCCCCGGCCCTCAACCCGTCACGGCCGAGCGGCCCAAACTCTCACTCTGACTGGGGGACACCCCCGGTTCCGCTGCGGGCGATAGGCGGCCATCGCAGCGCTGAAGACCCGGTTGCGAGTGCGCCGCGCCCGGGCCGACGGGGACAAGGAGCTTGCGCGCCTTATTCCCAAGGGTCCGACTCCAGCTTCACCATGTCATCATGGCCGTCGAATTCGGCGGCTGGCATGGCACCGTGGGTTCCGTCACCGGCCCAGAAACACGACGATCTCGACCATCAACGTGGCGGCGAGGCTGGCGGCGAAGGCGGTGGCATCTGTATAGGACATGTGTTCCGGCTCCTGTCTTGAGAGGCGGAGGACCATCCCCCGCGCGACAGGCGCCCGAAGTGTCTGACCGGAACTGCAATCACCCTCGGGCGTTCGGGCTTTCCCGAATCCCCGAGGGCGGCACGCGCACGTAAGCCAACCCTTTATGGGCTGATTGAAAAGGAGGCGGATCGGACCACGGTTTGCAAATGGAAGCGGGGTGGTGCTTTGCCTCTGACAGGTGACGGTTGCCCGTCGTGTGATGCCTCGCCATTGCAGCCTACTCCTGATATCGGCATCGGGATCGTGTTCATCTCAGGCCGGGGATGAACCTTGCTTTCCCGACAAGATGATCGGCAGCATGGTGAAGCTGGACTGGATTCTGCCCCAACGACCAGAGCAAGGCCATTGCTATGAGGGTCGCCGCAGTTCAATCCGCGCCTTTGCCACTTCGTCCCGGATGACGCATCCCTCGGCGTGGTCATTGATCAGCCCCATCGCCTGCATGAAGGCATAGACGGTTGTCGGGCCGACGAATTTCCAGCCGCGTTTGCGCAACTCCTTCGACAGGGCCGCGGAAGCCGCAGATGTTGAGCGGGTCTGCGGTTGCGCATCGTCATCCTCGGGCTCAAACCGCCAGAGGAACGCGGCAAGGGATCCCTCGGTCTCCACAATTTCGCAAGTGCGAAGGGCATTGTTGATGACCGCCTCGATCTTACCGCGATGCCGGACGATACCGCTGTCCTTGAGCAACCGCGCCACATCACCGTCATCAAACTGCGCGACTATGCGGAAATCGAACCCGGCGAAAGCGGCGCGGAAGTTCTCGCGCTTGGCCAATATCGTGCGCCAGCTCAGCCCGGATTGGAAACTTTCCAGACAAAGCTTCTCAAACAGCCGCGTGTCGTCCGTGACGGGGAACCCCCATTCCCGGTCATGATAGTCAAAAAACTCCGGCGCGGCGGCGCACCAGCGGCAGCGCGGACGCCCGTCGGGGCCGGGAATTGTCGCGCTCATGCTGTCACCCCCAGGAAATCAAGCGCGGGAATGGTGCGCTTTGTATCAATTTCATGGGTTTCGGCGGTCACGATACCTTGCACCACGAAGGGGTCGGCCGCAATGCGCGCCTCATGGGCTTCCCGGCTTTCGCCATGGGCAAGGACAGCACCGCCCGCGACGGGCGTGAGGGAGCCCACGCAGAGGAACACGCCATCGGCAAACCCCTTTGCAATCCATTCGTTATGGGCGGCCATGAAGTCCGGCGCAGCGGCCCGGTTTGCCGCAAATTTCAGGAAGGTGACAAACATTGATGCTCCTTGTTCATGGGACGGGGGACAGCTCCGGCAGGTTGGCCAGCCAGTTTTCGATCCCGGCCACCTCGCTGTGAATGAATGCCTCGTCGCGGTATGCAGAAGCCATGACCGCAACGCCTTGCGACCACGACAAAAGGTGCAGCGCCAGAGGCTCGGCACGGGCCCCCGCGCCCAGTTCCCGGAACTGTCCGGCCAGCCAGTCGCGGAACAGACCGAGTATATCAACTGCACGGCCCTGCGCGGCATGATCGAGTTTGGCAAGTTCCGAACACAGGGTGCCGACCGGACAACCGAATGCCATGATCTTCGCGCGATTGGCGATCAGCATCCGGATGAAGGAAAGAATGCGCTGGCGCGGGTCATCCCCCTGATCCTGCCAAGCGTCGAGCATGTCCCGCGTGCGCGCGATCCTGCGCGTGATGACGGCATCCAGAATGTCATCCTTGGATTTGAAGTGATGATAGAAGTTCCCGCGCGAGATGCCGACGACCGCAGCGATGTCGGCAAAGGACGTGGCTTCGAACCCACCTTCATAGAAGAGGGTATCGGCCTTTTCGACAATGAGGGTCCGGGTTGAGGCGGTCATCACAGCTTATCCAGTTTGGTCAAGAAGAAATAGGACAAATGTCCTAATAAGTCAACGGGAGACCGGTTCAACATCGGCGCCCAAAAAAAGCCCGGACACAGGTGCCGAGCGAGTTGCGAAAACAGAACGGTTGGGTCAGGGCGACCAAGGCTGCCCCGCCTGAGGATCATTCGGCAGCGGCCATGTGCTGCGGCTCGTCCTCGCCTTCGATCGGATCGTCCTCCTCGCCGGCACCTGTGAGGAAATCTGGCAATTCATCGGATTCGCCCTCGATGGCCGGCGCCGCCACGGCTTCTTCGCCACCGTCAACCATGCGCAGCGGCTCAGGCAGCCAGCCGGTTTCGGCCAACAGGCGCTCGGCCTCTTTGGCCATGTCGCCCTTCTTCAGGTGCCCGATCAGTTCGGCGGCACGCTCGCCTGCGCCTTCGCGAACGGCCTCAAGGATGCGCGGCTTGGTCACGCGGCCGAGGTAGTTGCCAACACTTGGTTTCCAGCCCACTGCCACCATATCGAGTGCAGTTGCCCGCGCCAGCCGATCTGCCTGCGACAGACGCACCTCCAGCCCGTGCTGGCTGACACCCATGCCGCTATAGGGATTGGGTTTTTCATAGAGCGCGTTGACACCGAAGCTCACGCAGTGGGCCAGCAGGTCCATGCGGGAGCCATCGTCCAGACCGGCCAGCCAGTCCCAGAGCGCTGCGTCATCAGCCGGGATGTGATCGCCCCTGCGTTCATGCCGATCCTGGATCGCCTTGGCCGAGGTGCAGTCGCGCAGGTCCTCGGCCTGTGCGGGCAAATGCACCTCGCGGACCTGTGCCTCAAGGCAGCCTTTGGTGGGCGTTGTTGCGCAACTCGCGCTTGAGGCGTGACTGCCCCTTTCCCTACTGACGTCATGCCACGCGGACGATCTCGGCGGTGCCGAGGGCGTTGAAGCGGTTCATGAGGGCGATGCGGATGTGGATTTCGGCGGTCTGGCGGTCGGGGTCTCGTGCCATGATGCGCTCGCCGAAGGCTTTCAGGCAACGCATCCTCGCCTCGATCCGGCTGCGGGCATGGTAGCCTGTCCAGCGTTTCCAGAACGCCCGGCCGTAGTGTCGGGTGGCGCGCAGGGTTTCGTTGCGGACCTTTGCGACCGGGCAATCCTCCTTCCATAGCCGCCCGTTCCTGCGGATCGGGATGATCGGAACCGCGTCACATGCGATGATGGCGCTGTGGCAGCGGCGCGTGTCATAGGCGCCGTCCGCGGTCACCGTGCCGATCTGTTCGTCGGCCGGGATCTGCCCGAGCAGGTCCGGGAGCACGGGGCTGTCGCCGTCGCGGCTGGGCGTGAATTCCACGGCCCGGATGTCGGACGTGGCCGGGTCCATCGCCAGATGCACCTTGCGCCATTGGCGTCGACCCTGAACGCCGTGCTTGCGCACCTGCCATTCGCCATCGCCGAGGAACTTGATGCCTGTGCTATCCACCAGCAGGTTCAGCGGCACGGCGATACGGGACCTGCACGGCCAGGGTCTTCTGTCGGCGGCACAGGGTGGAAAAGTCCGGCACCGGCCAGTCCAGCCCCGCCAGCTTCAGCAGGCTCGCGACCATCCCCGCGGTCTGGCGCAAGGGAAGCTTGAACAGCAC
>NZ_JAQZSM010000052.1 GCF_028745735.1 Roseinatronobacter alkalisoli | reverse complement strand
ATGCAATCCGCGCCTTCATACCTTCAAGCGCGGCGCGCCAATCCGAAATCACTCCAGCCCAATCCGATACGGACATCGAAATTCCTCCCCAATTGCTCAGGCAGGATTGAATCAGATATCCATATTACATGCAACTGTAGTACTAGAGAACAGCGGTTTTTTACAAAGTGACTTCGATCATTTTTGGAAAGTGGAAAGCCCAACTAGGGTGCAAAAACTCAGTTTCACAACAAAGGATTTTAGCTCTGACAGCGGATTAACCTTCACTTTTGAGAACGGGCACGAAGTTGTCATCGTTGCTGCCGCTTATCCTTTCTACTTGTCAATTCTCGGTTTGAGTCATGGCATTGAAACAACCCCAGAATTTGATATTTCCTCCTACGTAAAAGAAGACATTTTCTCTATATCTGGTCAGTAGAGGTGTAAGCGGCGTTCAGGGGTGCTTGAATGCGCAGCGAGGTCGGGCTGCGCCAAGAAATTTCGACGCGCAATGCGCGCGGTCACTGTTACCATGTCACAGAAGGGCATTGCCAAGGGTTCTGTCGCAAATTTTCGACATGGTTGAGTGTAGACTGATGCTGGACAGAATCATGCTGCGAGCTGGGCGAACTGCTGAAATGCATTCAAGCCGTTGGTGCCAAATTGTTCCTTGCGGATCATATGCGCGGTCTCGATACCCTCGAGCGTTGCTGAAGCGGAATGGAACGCCTTGAAGCCAAGCATTCGCCCAGTGATGCGTTTGATAAACCGGTGATCTTGCTCAAGGATATTGTTCAGATACTTGGTTTGCAGGATCTTTATGAACTCTCCCAAACCGGTGAATTTGAGGATCACATTCACAGCCTCCAGCCCCGCCAGATTGGCCCCGCTTTTTCGTCTGCGCTTGAGCGGCGATCAGAGGTGAGTATTTGATCACCCAACGGTTCAAGGTGGCATGGTCAACATCGACCCCGTGCCCCTGCATGATCTCTTCGAAGTCACGATAGGAAACAAGGTAGCGCAGATAGAAAAACACCGCGAACACGATCACGGATTTCGGATAATGCGCGCCTTTAAAGTCAACCATCGTACTCATCATGCCCTTGCTGTGAAGTCACCCTCTATGCCGAAGCTTCATGCGGAGCCCACAAGAAACCAAAGTTCTTTGCGACAGAACTTCGCGCTGTCTCTGCGCGCTCATGTGATGCGGGCAGCGATGCGCATGCCTGAACGCGCCATAGTCCAGCATAGATGGGGGACCGCGCTTTCTGGTGGAGCGGCGAGTGCAGCACCAATCTGCACCGCAAGGGTCGCCGTGCCGATATAACCCGTCGCTAGCGCGGGCACGATGACCTTGTCTGGTTCGGCAAGACGCGAGCGAACCACGCCGAATTCCTCTGCGCGATGACGTTCACCGTCAAGATCGGCCAAAAGGGTGAAACCTCTGTCTGGTGGCAAGAACCCTTGCAAAAGCCCGGCGCTGACGAAGCCCATCAACCCCCGATCCGGCGCGAGAGGGCGCAGGGACTCGGGCATTTCGGCGAGTTCGAGCAAGGGGGCAGCCGTCCTGTCGGGCGCGGACAGGACAATGGCGGCCGCAGCCTCACCGGGATAGGGTACAAAGCGAGTTTTCCGGGTATGGCCAAATCCTGAAGCCGCGCTCATGTCCAAGACAACCGGAGCAATCGCCGTATCCGCCGTGACAACCGTGACACGGCTATATGCGCGACGCTCTAGCTGCGCCGCCGCCGCAAAAATCGCCGCAGCACATGCCGCAGCGTCGCCGCTGACGATATCAATCCTGCCCTGCCCGAGGCGCCCCTGTGCTATCGCATGATCGAGGGCTGGCCGCAACGGCGAGCCCACCCGCAACCACCATGGCAAGGCCGCCAGTGTGATCTCTGCCTCAAGGGCTTCGGCCCCGGCCTGTCGCCGGGCCGTGTCATAGAGCGTGAGGACCCTCTCCACCGGATCGCGTATCATCAGGCAGTCAGCCACCGGAGCACATATTTGTGGCCGACCGTCCGGCCCCACGAAAACAGGATGGCGCTGGGCTGCCGGGCGTTCTGCCCGAACAGCCCGCATCGCATCAATGCTGTGTCCCGGATGGGCGGTGACTGCACCAAAGCTTCTTATTGCCAAGGGGGCCCCAAGCGCCCGATAGCCTGCTTTCATCGGACAATACCTGCGATTTGGCGCAGGTTCACAGTTGTGCGGCGCAAAAGGTGGTCACGCCCGTTGCAAGATACCGAGGCAAGCCACAACACATCGAACCGTCCAAGCGCCGGAAAGACACGGATACGGTATATCTTGGCAGAGGCTGTGTCCTGTCCGTTTTCGAACTCGGCCCGGAGGTCGATCACCGCCTGAGGCAAGCGGATGTCCATCTCTCCCGCCGCGGCAAAGCCGGAAACCGTCAGGCGTTCTCCCCCTGACAGAGCTGCGGGGAAACACTGGTTTGCGGGGGCCGCGTGGTAAAACCTACGGTCAAAATCCATTGGCAAAAGCGGTGCTCGGGTGTCAGACCATTGCGCATCATAGGTTCCGGCAGCAGAAAGCCTGGGCTGCCAATGGCGCTGCAAAGGGGTAAGTCCAGTTACAGTCCTTGCGGTTTCCGGGCGCTCCGTTGCCGCGGTGATCCGTGGCAATGGTCCATCAGTCAGATGCGTTGGGCCTAGCATTCCTACTCCTAGCGGGTTCTCGGGGTGCAGATCGCCGTCAGCCGCCATTCCGCCAAGGCAAACGGTCCAGTCGAGGGGAAACGGTTCGGGGTCAGGATCGAGCTCTACCTTGCGCGCCCTTCGCCGCAATCTGGGATGAAGCGCCACGGATTTCGTCATCGTGCCCAAGGACACTGACGCAATTCGAGGCGCGTCCAGAACCGGATCGGCTGTTCCATGCACAGTCAGTTCCGCGCCGGGCAGAAAGGGTAGAATATCGGCGTCAAAGGCAAGGGCTTGCCCGTGATAAACAGGGGCTAGGAGCACAGGATGCGGATCAGCTACTGCTTCGCACAGACCGTCAGGTCGGGCCTGAAACGTTCCGCGCAGGGCAATGCACACCACCTCTCGCCCTGCTTCGTCGCGATCAAATGCTTGTTCCGCTTCGAACGGAGTCTTGTTTTGCAGGTCCCACATCGGTCATCGCCTTCGCCAAAAATCCAGATCATTGCGCGCGATACCGGTTTCTCCGGCCCGTGCGGAGGCGACAAAAGGCAGCACCAGCGCATCGAGCCGCGTACGCGCACCGGGCTCTAACCCCGCCGAAAGGCGGGTTTCCCCGAAATGTCCTATCTCAAGCCCCCAATCCGACAGCCCCTCACGCCAGACATACCCATGGGCCACCGCCTCGCCCGGCCCTGCGCCGTGATAGCCCATGGCACGGAAGGCCGACAGGTAAAGCATATGGACCGACCAGTTGTCAGACCCTTCTAAAGCCACAAGTTCAAGCCACCCGTCGGTCCAAGAGAAATGCCAGCCCCCAGGAACTGGGCGTACAAGCTCTGCTAGAATGGCTCCGATCTGGCGCCCGCGCTGACGCGCGGCAAGCTCGAACAGGCCGGATTCCAGCGAGATCTGGAGGTTGTGCCAGTCATTCCAACGCTCTGGTCCCGGACAGGGCGCAGACAGCCAGTCGCGCAGGTTCGGTGCGGGAATTGCGACCGAAAGCGCATAAGACATCGGCTCTGACATCAGCGCCCCCCCGCATCCGGATCAAACCGTTCAAAGCGCCGCACCCAATTCACCGTTGTTTCAACGGGATCGAGGGGTTCGGGCACTTTCAACCTGTCCATTGGCGCACCGGAGGCATAGTCGGTGTAGCGGAACGGCCGGATCAGTCGGTCAACCATGACATAGGCCTCGGGCACACCTGTCATGTTCACATCGCCCATCTGAGGATGGGTGCAGGCGCGAATGATCGCCCCGCCGTCATAGGGGTACACCGATCCTTCGGGATGCAAGGACCCGGCGATGCGCTCTAAACCGCCGAGTTTGTCGATCCAGACATCATCAAGGATGGTCAGCCAGTTAACCGCGCGCAAGGCCTGATGCGGGTTGCGGCGATCGTATTTCATCCAGGTCACGGCATCGAGGCCGGAATAGCGGGCCAGCCAGGGCCAGTATTCCATGCCGTAATTTCTCTGGCTCGTGCCAAGTGACGACACCGTTCCGATGCCGAATGTCCCTTGCTCGGGGCGCAATAGGGCGCACCACCGGGCCATTTTTGCCACGCAGCGGTCCGGGTCTTCCGCAATCCAGACCAGCGGCACGGCATTATAGACAAGTCCGGGGCTTTGAACGCGATAAGGGCCTTCGTTCACCGGCAAATAGGTGGAAAAGCTGATGACTGGCTGATTTTCGTCGGAGAATACCCAGAGATCAAACCCATCTGCCGCAACTGGTGTTGCCGGCCGATAGCCAGACCGGTCGCGCCAGTTGTTGCCCTTGATCAAAGCATAGTCGCCACGCCCGGCATCGGCGAATTTCGTCACAGTGCCAGGAAATGTATCGATGAAATCCTGCGCGGCGTCTATTATCCTTTCAAAATCAGTTCCTTGCACGCCATTGTGATAAAAGAGCCCGGTCCCGGCAAAGCGCAGGATGGGCCGGTTGGTCTTGCGATGGCCGATCCCTTGACCGTGCAGTTGATAATATTCGTTTTTCTCGTCCATGGGGCCTCTCAACTTGATGCGGCGGCAAGGCCGAGCCCACCGAGCCCCAGCGCGCCGGTTACCGCAGCGCCACAAGCAACAGTGGCATAGCAGGCGACGGCACCGACCGCTAGAACGGCGACACCTGCCCCGACAATATAGGGCGTCCAGTTTCGCTCAGAGCTCGGTTCAGGGGTCGGAACCGTGACCGGCACAGGGCTTCCGGGAGGGCCGCCGCCCCAACATGGGCAATCATTTTCGACATCGATCTGTTCATATTCAACCCCGAGATCCTCTGCCGCACGATTGTAGGCACTGTTGGGATCCATCGGGTTCTGATTGGCGTTGAAACTATCCCCAGGAAATTTCATTTCGATCATCCGGGTTGGTTCCCCTGCCGAATTCACCGTCACAATATCCGGGCGAATACCGCCTCCTGGCGTTATCGGGTTGGATGTAGGCCCTGTGCCAGCCGAATTTCGTATGATTCCCCACGCGCCATCGCGCCCCTGCATCGAGACTTCGGACCATATCCTGCTGCCCGGACGAGGGTAATCACCTTCATAGAGGTGCTCTCTGATCTTGTTTGCGACGCACCGTTGAAACAACAAAGCCGTCTTGCATTCGCAAGCCGCCTCGCACAGCCATTCGTCAATTTGTTCGGGCGTCAGAGGTGGCTGGTTCAGGCCACCGAGGGACACGGTATTGCCGTTGTTCATCAGCATCTTGTCCGACAAGCGACATGCAGGTTTACCCTCCATGAACACATCGGGTGACCAACTCAGCCATGTTGCACGATGAAGATGCGTGCCAGACTTTACACCGCCTCCTGAGCCTGGTTCGTCCCCGATCGAAGTGGAAAACTCCGAACCGCGGATGGCACACATATGCCCGCCATCCGCCTTTACAGTGTTCGTTCCCTTCGTGAGGTCCTTTGAAAACGCGATGTTCGGATATGGCAGCGGCTTGTTCTTGGCCGCTGGGGTCTTGCACACATCCGGCAAGGTGTTGCGCACGACCCCGCCAGAATCCTTATGGCAGAGCGTCAGCCCGTTGATGTTGATCGTAATGCCCATCAGTTCAGATGGATCGTTGCGGAATCAAGCGTGATCGTCTCATCCGCTATCTGTACTACGGCACGCCCTTCGATCCGGATGGTGCCATCCGCCATCAAGGCAAGACGGGCGCGAGACGTGCGCAATTCCAGCGACTTGCCTTCCGGGCCAGTCCGCACCATTGCAAGCAGCGCGCGCAGCTGTGCAATCTCCGCTAGAGTTAGCGCTTCCCATCGATCAGGGGCGCTCTGGTCGACAAGATCCTTCATGCGTCTCTCCTGTTTTTCAGGTTGCGGGGGCTGGTGTTGGTTTCGGCTGGGTCATTGCGTCCAGCCCTGCCGCTGGGCAGCATCAACGGCGTAGGCAACAATCGCGGTGTGTACGAAGCCAGTGGCCAGAGATACATGGTGCTGGGTCCCTAGAAGATAGGCATCGAGCGAAGCCGGCGACAAGCTTGCATTCACGAGAGTCGTGCCATCGGCAGGCATGACGATTTCCACGGTGATCACCCCGGCCGCGGCGCCGTTCAGTGCTACATCAATGAAATACATCCGATTGAAGGCCGTAATTTCATCAAGATCGGCAAAGCTTGTCATATTCTGCGGGGACAACTGAAACTGAGTGTCGGGAAGTATATTCTGCATAAATACAGTTGCGATGGTTCCCGCCAGATCGGCCATTTGCTGTTCGGGCACTGGTGCAGGCCGCTGTCCATGGCTTATAGTCTCCACGGGTGGGCCCATAGCGACCATGACCGCCCCATTCCCGTTCTTATCAGCCGCATCGTACCAGACTTCCGAAATCAATGGGGTTCCAGTTGGACCACTTACCAGACGGCTCCAGTTTTCTGGCATCAGAAACGAGAAGTCGAATCCGTTTGTCGCAAGAGTTGAGCGGTGAGCGTTTTGAATGACCGGGTCGGAGCTCAGCTCTTCGGCGAAGTTCAGACTACCGACCAGAGTTGCGATCGTTTCGGCATGGGCCGAGAAATGCTCTGCTTCGAAGGTCTGGCGCAATATCAGGGCCTGATGACCGCGCCGCCATACCGAAATACGGTTGACCATCATCACCCCAGACGACTCGTCGCCGCCGAGCGCTTCTCCAAATTCAAGATCATGCGCAACAACGCCGAAGCTCAGCCGCCCCCACTTCGCGGCAAGCTGGACTGCCGTAGATGCCGCGGGTGCCACGCGATCAGGGCGCAAACCGGCCACGTAGATTGCAACTTCATGGCGATCTCGCTTGGCAGGAAGATACCCGACATAGCGTTGTGAAAAAGAAGTGAATACGCCGTCTTCGATGAAGTCGGGCGGCACTGTATCCACTTCGTCCCAGACGAATCCCGACGGATCAAAAGTTGAGGCAGAAAGCTGCGGCGCATCAGAAAAAGAGAAGGTCTTGCGCGCGCTCTCTGAGGGAGCGGTTGCCAGCCCCATCCGCTCGGTCACGATGTCGGACATCACCCCTCCTGTGGTTAGTAAAAAAAGCCCTGTGACCAGAAAACTGACCCTTAACAAATGCCTGCTGATCATGTGCTATCGACCTCAATCGTACCAGATCCAGTTCCATGCAGACTGGGATCCCGACTTGACGCCCGACCAAGCACTCGAAGCGCCTGATTTCAGACCATTCCAGATCTTGTCTGCTCCGACCAACCCAACGCGCCCTTTTACACCGGCCCCCACACCTAAACCGATCTTCGCACCGGCCTCAAGCTGTGCAGTACCGTCTTCATAGCCAGCGCGACCCTCGACCCCGGCCTGCGCTCCGACCTGGCCTGCGACCTCGCCACCGACTTTCAGGCCGATATCCCAGTTTTCGTCCAAGGGTTCGGCTATATTCGAATTGAAAGCCCAGTTGACGGCATTGACGCTGTTGTTGACGACCCGCCGCGGTGTGATGATCAGGTCGCCCCCTAGCCTGCCTTCGATAAGATTAAGTTCGCCGCCAAGCTTGCCAGTTAAGGTCATTTGTTCAGGCGAGAGGACAAGTTCCAGCTTGCCCTCTGTTTCCGCCGAGAGGACGGAACCACTCGCGTCTGCGCGGGCGAGCGTCTGGCTGTTTTCAACATAATCGTCACGCACTCCGATATTTCCATGCAGGGCCGAAGCCTGCGCTTCAATCCCCGTGCCCGCTCGGAAGCCGGGCGACGTCCCTTCAGTGCCTTCGCGCGTGAAGCTGAATTGCCCGTTGAATGCGCCAGATGCTCCGAAAACGGATCCATTGCCACCAAAGACCGTTCCCGTTTCGCCAAACTCGCCACTGGCTACTGCTGCGGAAAACAACTCACGCTCGACCTTGCCGCCGACGATCTCAGTATGATCTTCCCATTGCCCGGCGAAATCGTTGTCGACCGTGCTTCGGTCAAACGGCCCGTCCAGATTCCTGCCCTTGTGGCGCTCAAATCCGACCCCACCGCCCTCGCTGCTTCTCGACGCGCCTGTAGAGGAAAAATCCCATGTCTGCTCAGACGGCGCGGCGTCTGGCTCGGGCTCTTCCGGCGCGGGAGGCTGTGGCACGATGATATTGGCATCTATGCCCGCGAGGTAGTCTTTCAGCGACTGAATATCTGCTTCTTCGAGAACGGGTCGCGAGGCAAAGGGGAGAGACGCTGCCGTCGTCGGGCTGAAATGCTGCTGCGGCTGAATCGAATCTCGCGGTGCAAATTTGCATTGCAGCCGCAATTTCCGGTTCAGCATCCGCGTAGCCGGTTCAGTGCCGAGAGCCCAATGCTCGGGTCTTATGATCGATGGCCCGGATTGCGCCGGTGGATAGCGATCCGTCGCGCCCATCAGTTCAGGTCGATCTGATCGGCATCGAAGACAATCTTCTTGCCCTTGACTACGATCTTGCCCTCCTTGGACATGGTGATCATAGAGTTTTCACCAACCTGGATCGTCAACTGATCCCCAACCCGGACATTCATCACCTTACCGATATCCGTGTCATGACGCCCGCGCACGATTACGCTCATAGCTTTTCCAACGCTCTGCTGGAAGCTGTGACCAACGATTGTCGACTTCGAAACACCGACAATCTCGGACGACGCAATATTGACGATTTCAGATTTATTTTTCTCGACAAACATCTGCATGTTGCCCTTGGCGAAGTTGAAAGGGTCAGGCAGTTTCAACTTTTCCATGATCCCACCTGCCTTGGAAAACAAAAGACGAGTCTTCGCCTTGAGTGTTTGAGACAGGGGATTCTTGCCAACCGCAATCGACATATTCCCCGAAATCGTCTCGTCGTGATCACCGCCAACTTCGATGGATTTATCAGCGCCAATTACTTCGTGTTGATGCCGCTCTACGCGCTTCGAACGATCATTTTGCACTTCTATGTTCATATCCTTCTCGGCATGAACAAAAATCTCCTCGCGCCCCTTCTCATCCTCAAACCGTAACTCGTTGAAGCCCGTGCCCTGATGGGTGTCCGTCTTGAAGGTGCTGCGCGTTTTATGCTCCGGCAATTCATACGGCACCTTGTTGCGCCCGTTATAGACGCACCCCGTGACCAGCGGCTGGTCCGGATCACCGTCCAGAAACTCCACCACCACCTCCATGCCCACGCGCGGGATCACCATGCCGCCCCAGCCGTTGCCCGCCCAGTTCTGCGATACACGGCAGCGCATGGAATTGGCCTTGTCGAGATCCCAGTGGAACCGCACCAGGATCCGGCCGTATTCGTCGCAGTCGATCTCTTCGCCTTCAGCCCCCACCACCATCGCCGTTTGCGGGCCGCGCACATCGGCGAGGGGGGTCTTTCTCTCAGGCAGCATCGGCGCTGTGCCGGGCATCAGCACATAGCGCCCGCGATAGGCCAGATCATCGCCCCTGGTCCCGCCTGTGCCGTAATTATCCGAGGTATAGGAATGACTTGCCACAAGGCACAGATATTCCGCGCCCGACCCCGGCACCGGATCGCCCGCCAATGTCACGCGCGCCCCCGCGCCCAGTGACAGCACATCACCCTCCGCCTCGAAGCGGCGGTCCTGCCCGCGTTCGGCATCGCTGCGCAACTGCGCCACCACGCGCCCGCGCCCCTGATCAGGGTAATCGCCGGGCCAGTCGAAACTTTCGATCTGCCCCTGATCATGGGTCGCATCGCCCATGCGGTCCACTTCCATCGCGGCCATGGGGGTCTTGAAATTGTAATCCACCAGCCGGACCGCGCCCGTCGTGATCCGCCGCGCGGGCTGCCAGGTCCAGAAATGTTCCTCATCGAAGCGGTGATTGGTCTCACTGGCATGGAAATCACGCCGCCCGATACTGTCATGCACATCCACGCAATCCGTCAGCACCATGCTATGCGCGCCAGCCTCGTGCCGGAAATGATAGGATATTCCGTGCCGTTCCATCAGCCGCGTGGCAAACTCCATGTCGCTTTCGCGGAACTGGACCGTGTATTCCAGCTCCGGATACTCGGCAGAGGTGGCCACCACCAGCGCGCCCGCATCACCA
>NZ_JAQZSM010000051.1 GCF_028745735.1 Roseinatronobacter alkalisoli | reverse complement strand
ACGCGGCGAAATACACACCAAAGCGATTAACCCGGAGGCGGACGGTTTCGCGGCTGACGATGACGCCCCGCTCCGCCAGAAGATCCTCAACATCTGCCGTGCTGAGGGCAAACCTGTGGTGGGCCCAGACTGCGTAGGCGACAATCTTACGTGGGAAACGAAAGCCTTTCAGGCGCGGCATGGACGGTGGTACCTTCATGCCTCAACATCTACCCAAATCAGCCGTCCCAAATAACTTGGCAATGCCGCTCAGACACCTGAGAAGTTCTACGAACCGGTTACCGAAGTGAGCATCCTTGAAGGCGCCGACATTCACCTCGCGCTCCGACCAATGGCCGCCGTCAGCTGCAAAATTTTCAGATCTGGCAGACATCACGCACCTCATCAAGAAATTCGGGTGCTCAAAGAAGAGTCATAAGTGATTCTTTCGATCAAGTTTTTCTGTCTCAAACATCATTGCGATTCACATATTTGTGGGTAATCGCAAGCCTCGGCGTATGCTGATTTTTCTTATATCAGGTGGAACGTAAGGACGGACTGAAACGGGCGGCAGGGCCTGCCTGTTGCCCGCGCCACCGGCAGGCCTCTTGATGGTCTGCCGGTGGCGCGTCCCTTCCAGCCTCTGTTTTGCGCCTTGGGATGCGTGAAGGCTCGTTTCAGGCCGGAAAGGACAACAAGCAGATTGTTTCTACCTGATCGGATCAGGTTCAGTCGTCCTCGCCGTTTGTTGCGTTCCAAAGAAGCTGAAGTTCATTGAGTGTATGATCTGCAGGATTTACCCCAAGGCCGACAGCAATTTGGGCCTTTCCTTGCGAGACCTGTCCAACACCCCCACGGGTTTCGCGGTTTGTGCCGCTCAGATAGAACCGTTCAGCCAGCCGGTCATTGTCGCGCCGCGCCTGCTCGATCAGCATCAGTTCCGTCATGGAATATTGCGCAGCATCAAGGTTCAGACCGGCAGCAAATTGCGCATGGCCCGGTGAGATGGTTTGCGCAGAAGCCACCCCTGCGGAGAGCAGGGCCGCGCCGATAAGTACAATTTTTTTCATGACCTTAGTCCTTTTTCGTATCTCGCGAAGCGTTCGTGCTTCGGATACGCAGGAGATAGGTGCGGTGCTTGGCAGCTATAATCCGTCGGAAATCGAAATCTTTGTTCGATCATCTTGAACAACACTTGCGCGCGCGCCAAGTAACAAACTGTCACAGCTGCGGAAAAGAATTACCATGGATACCATTAGTCTCAAGGCATACGCCCTGATCGTTGAAGAAGGCAGTTTTTCAGCTGCGGCCCGCCAACTTGGCATCTCGAAAAGTATGTGTTCCAAATACATCAGCGATCTTGAAGACAAACTTGGTGCCAGATTGCTTACGCGCTCCACGCGCTCCGTGAAGACAACTTCCATCGGCATGGAATACTACCAGAAGGTGCGCCGCATCCTTGATCTTCTGGATGAGGCGAATGAGCAGGCAAAGGTTGAAAGCGGTACGGTCACCGGGCGGCTTCGGATCGGATCGCCGGTGTCATTTTCCTTGCGGGCGCTGCAGCCGCTGATCCTGAGATTTCTTAAACAGCATCCGAATGTGCAGTTGGAAAGCGTCTTTGACGATAGCAGAACCAATCTGATCTCCAAAGGTTATGATGCGGTGCTCTGCATCGGGGAACTGGCGGATTCAAGCATGGTTGCACGCCGCATTCACACCACGACTTGCGCTATTGTCGCATCTCCGGGGTATCTGGAAACATACGGCACACCCAGACACCCGTCGGATCTTTCAAATCACAAGATACTTCATTACACCAATATCAGCACCGCCACGACATGGCCTTTCCAGAGCGAGAACGAGATTTTCTGGCAGAAAGTCACGCCGCGCTTTGCGTCCAATAACGGCGAAATTATCGCGGCCGCAGCGATGGCGGACTATGGGGTCGCGTATCTGGCGGAGTTTATGATCAGCGATCATCTTGCTACCGGGAAACTAGTCCCTATTCTGGCCGAATATACGCATCCCGACCTGCCGATCAGTATTATCTATCCGTCCCGCAAAAACATTTCGGCAGCGCTTAAGGCGTTTTTGGAATTTTGCACATGCAATGAGAGCCAAAGCGCGAAAGTGACCCATGGAAATGGGGCGACAACCCCATTGCGAACCGGACAGGAAACCGGCCTTCTTGCGCAGCAGGTTCCATCATCTGGCAAAACAGACCGGGTGGGCAAGGTCAGCAATGCGGGCTGGACCGGCAGGCTCCCACCCGGCCAGCGCGCGGGTATGGACACTCGACGCAGAACCGTCGGTCCTAGCAAACACGGCTAATCAGTCGAAATGCGCTGAACAAAGCCTGCCTCACGCCGCACGTCGCACAGAAATCGGGATTTTCAGCAACTGATGGCCGTGTCCAGCCTCGGTCTCCGGTAGGTGCTGCACCTCGCAGCTGATGATAGAACGTGTCTGTGTAAAGCAGCGTATCCGTCCGGTCTGACTGCTCTGCCTGGGTGATGGAGTGGGTGATAGTGTCCACTATCGATAGTGGACATCTTGAGGTTGGTGATGGCGGGGAAGAAGGGGCTGAAGAAGCGGGTTTGGTCTGACGACGAGAAGCGCACGATTTGCGCGCAGACGTTGACGCCGGGTGTTTCGGTGAGCGCGAACCTGATATTCAAATGGCTGAAGGATTCTCGGTTCGCGCCGATAGAGAGCACATCTTCGGCTGAGGAGAGAGTTGCCCTTGATGGCTGTTTCCTTCCTGTCGAGATTGAACCATCTGCCATGGAAAGCCCCGCCGCGCCCGGGCGAATGAATCACACTTCTGCTGACCCGGGTCCTGCTGTCTTGGCGTAGCGCGTGGATATCGCGTTGTCGGACGGGCGCGTATTCTGGTGGAATGCAATAGTCCCAACTAAAGCGGCCCAGTTCCGGAAATCTGAAATCTACGGCCGTGCAGGCAAAGTCCGGACCGTGCGCCGTGCGCGCCAGCGGTCAAAATCGCGCTGCGATGTTTCCAGCAGTTCGGCGTTCAGGATTCGCATGGCGATTGCGCGGTTCAGCGCCCGCACCCGCTTATTGAACCCAGTGCCGCCTGCCATGTCGCCAATTTCATCATCCAGCACGCCAAGTTTTTCGTACAGGGACAGCAAGCGGTTCTGCACGGTTCGCAATGACATGCCTCGGCGTTCAGCGATACGGCGATCTTGAAGGCCAAGCGCAAGGTCCAGAAGCACGGCATATTCGCTATCGTCCAGTGCATTGCGGGGCAATGTGGTGCGACGCTGGAAGCGATGGATTTCGCGGTCCACCATGATCTGCCCCTCGATCAGAACTGCGCGCATCGTAAGTTTCAGCCGTTCGCGTGTCGCGGTCTTGAGGACATATCCATAGGCGCTGTCTTCGGGCACGATCTGGCTGATGCCGCGCAAATACGCCTCATCCGAATAGTTGGACCAGAACAGGATGCGGGTGTCGGGCCGTTCGGACCAGATGGTGCGCGCGGCTTCTATTCCGTTCTGCTTGTCCATCTGCAAATCCATCACCACGGCTTCTATGCGTCCGGCGCGGGCCTCTATGGTGCCTGCAAGCCCGTCGATGGCGTGCAGTGTCTCGGTGACTTCGGGCAGTGCCTCGGCCAGCGTATCCTGAAGATAGGACGCATGGAACTGGTCATCCTCGACGATCAAAACCTTCATATGCGACCCTCCTTTCCGGTTGTGCGCAGCGTCACCACGACAGATGTACCTACCTTCTCCAGTATTTCCAGATCGGCATCGATCAGGCGGGCACGGGTGCGCATATGCGACAGGCCCGACTGCCTGCCACCAGTTGTGGCCGAAAAACCGCAGCCATTATCCTGAACTGTCAGGCGCAGTCGTCCGGTCGGATCACGATCGATGACGACGGCAATACGTGTGGCACCGGAATGGCGTGCTGTGTTGTTGATCGCCTCTTGTGTGATGCGAAACAGCGCTGTGCGCGTGGTCGTGTCCAGCCGGTCGGGTGTGTTGTCCGTCCGGTCGACCACGTCAACCACCACCGGTGCATGCCCTGTGGCGCGTTCCAGATGGACCCGAACCGCATGGGCAAAGCCGAATAATTCCAGAAGTGTCGGCACCGCCGTGTCGATAATCCGGCGCAGGTCATCAATGCAGTGACCAAGGCGTTCTGCCAGGACCAGCCGGTCCGGCGTCGCAGCGTCTGCTGTCAGATCGCGCAACAAGCGCGTCAGGTCGGCTAGCGTCTGGTCATGCAGGTCCATTCCGATACGCTGGCGCTCGCGTTCCAGTTCCTGCGTCAGGTCCAGCGCGCCTTGCCGCAGACCTTCTTCGCGCGCCTGTGCCTCGGCCCGGGCGCGCGCGACCTGCTGCGCCTTTTCTGACGCGTGCAGGGCATGAAAATAGGGCGCCAGCATATCCGCCAGATGTCGCGCCCGCGTCACGGTTGCCTCGTCATAAAGGCCGCGGGCATTGTGAGAGATATTCAGCGTACCAATCACCCTGCCCATGACCTTCATGGGCACATTGACCCGCGACCGCAGCTCATGGCGGAAAATCGGCTCGCAGCGCGCGCCTGTAAAGGTATAGCGCGGATCCTGGGTTGCGTCCGCAGTCAGCATTGATTCACATCGCGCAGTCAGCAGATCGCGGACAGGCGAATTCTGCACGCGGGTGCGCTTGCGCGACCAGCTTGTGGTGATGCCAACCTCATAGCTGACTGTCCAGCCGGGCGAGTCGGTGAGGCAGATATCGGCATGCGTGAACGCAATCAGTGATGCGATTTCGTCTGCGACTGCCCCCAGCGCGGAGGGGATTTCGGTTTCGCCCGCCAGATGGCTCGAGATACGCACGAAGACATCATCTCCGGCCAGTGCCAGCGGGGCTGATGCGGTGGACAAAGGGTTCCTCCCTGACATGGCTGCGCTTATCCGCAAGCATATAGCCATGTATTGTAGAAAGGAATAACCGAATCCGCACCTGACATGCGGGAACCCGCAATAAATATGCGGCTTCCTATCTTTACAGACCCGAAAGGCCCTCTTAGCCTTTTTTGTACGCTCGGCATATCCGGGCCACGACAGGGAGGAGCATGCTGGCAATCTGCTGCATGCCAAGGGAGGAAACATGAGGAATACCACACTTGTGAGTGCGGCAACGCTTGCCATGATGGCGGCGGTTGCCCCGGTGCACGCCGATACCAGCGACAGGCGCATTGCGCTGTCCAATAACTATGCCGGCAATTCCTGGCGTCAGGCAATGCTGGAATCCTGGTCCGAAATCGCGGGCGCGGCCGCGCAGGACGGTGTTGTGGCGGCGGCAGATGCGTTCACCACATCCGAAAATCAGGCCACCGAGCAGGCGGCGCAGATCCAGAACCTGATTTTGCAGGGGTATGATGCCATCGTGCTGAATGCCGCGTCGCCAACCGCACTGAACGGCGCCGTGGCCGAGGCGTGCAACGCGGGACTTGTCGTCGTCAGCTTTGACGGCATAGTTACCGAACCCTGCGCATGGCGCATCGCGGTCGATTTTCAACAAATGGGCCGCGAGCAAGTGGACTATCTGGCCAGCCGTCTGCCTGATGGTGGCAACTTGCTGGAAATACGCGGTCTTGCCGGTGTGTTCGTCGATGACGAGATTTCAGCAGGCATCCACGACGGTGTCGCGCAGCACAGCCAGTTTGACATAGTAGGTGCGGTTCATGGCGACTGGGCGCAGGAAGTGGCGCAGCGCGCTGTTTCAGGCATTCTGCCATCGCTGCCCGACATTGTCGGTGTTGTGACACAGGGCGGCGATGGCTACGGGGCCGCACAGGCAATCCGCGCGGCGGGGCGTGACATGCCTATCATCGTGCTGGGCAATCGTCAGGACGAAATGCAGTGGTGGGCGGACCAGCGTGATGCCAATGGCTATGAAACACTGTCGCTGTCAATCGCCCCCGGTGTTGCCACGCTGGCGTTTTGGGTGGCGCAACAGATCCTTGACGGGCAGGACGTGCCCAAAGACCTGACCGTACCGTTCCTGAAAATCACGCAAGCTACACTTGACGATACCTTGGCGCAGACGCCTTCGGGGTCAGTGGCCAATGTCACCTACTCGCTTGAAGATGCACGCGCTGTGATCGCCGGGGCGGACTGACACGACATGTCCACTGTAGCGCAAGATTCTGCGCCCATTGTTGCCCTGACCGATGCCGCCAAATCTTTTGGTGCGGTCAGGGCGCTTGACGGTGTCAGCCTGTCGATCAGGCCGGGGGAATGCCTTGGGCTTGTGGGGCATAACGGCGCGGGGAAATCCACGCTTGTCAATGTTGTGAATGGCGGCCTGGCCCCCACATCGGGCCGTGTCGATTTTCCGGCATCCGGCGCGGATACGGCGCTGGTCGCCGGGGTGCGGTCAGTGTTTCAGGAATTGTCGCTATGTCCCAACCTGACGGTGGCCGAAAATCTGCGCATTTCGCATTCGGGCCTGTGCGGGCCGGGCTGGCGGCGCGCTGCGCGGGCCGAAATAGCGCGCACGCTTGATACGGTCTTTCCCGGGCATGGAATTGATACCGAAACAACCGTTGAGGAGTTAGGCATTGCCGAGCGGCAGATGGTCGAAATCGCCATCGGTTTTGCCCCGCGCGGGCAGGATGTCCGGCTGGTAATCCTTGATGAACCGACATCGTCGCTTGATGCGGCGATTGCAGACCAGTTAGTTGTCTATGTCCGGCAGTTTTGTGCGCAGGGCGGGGCGGTCATATTCATTTCGCACATGCTGGGCGAAGTGTTCGCCGTCGCATCGCGCATTCTGGTCATGCGCGACGGCAAGGTAGTGGCCGACCGTCCCGTTGCCGCCTTCACGCGGCAGGGGCTGGTGGATGCAATGGGCCATGTCGCCGACGACGACACCGTTGCCGCTGTTACGCGCGATCTTGGTCCTGAAGTGGTGCGCACCGATGACGGGCTGGCGGCCCGCAAGGGGGAAGTCGTGGGGCTGTCGGGGTTGGCAGGTCACGGGCAGGCGCGGGCGCTTGCACACTTATATCTGGGCACAACCTCTGCATGGCGTGGGCGCCGTGACCCAAAGATGGTTTTTGTCGCCGGTGACCGCACCCGCGATGGTATTCTGCCGCTGTGGCCAATCCTGCGCAACATATCCATCGGCGTCCTGCAGCAGTTTTCACGGCGTGGGCTTGTTGACCGTTCCGCCGAAACCGCACTTGCTGGGGACTGGAAACACCGCATTGGCATTCGCACTGGTGATCTGGCCAATAACATACTGTCGCTGTCGGGGGGCAATCAGCAAAAGGTGCTGTTTGCGCGTGCATTGGCGTCGACCGCGCCGGTGGTTGTGATGGACGACCCGATGCGCGGGGTCGATGTGGGAACCAAACAAGGTGTCTACGCGATGATCCGCGCCGAGGCTGCCAAGGGCCGCACCTTTTTGTGGTATTCGACCGAAACTGACGAGGTTTGCCAGTGCGACCGTGTCTTCGTGTTCCGCAACGGCCGGATTTCGGCGGAATTGACCGGCGATGCGATCACCGAAGAAGGTATCCTTCGCGCCTCGTTTGAAATGCAGGACGACTAAGCATGCGCAGGTTATTTTCGCGGTATCGCATTTTGTTGCCGGTTGTGTCGTTGGCGCTGCTGTTGGTGGCAACCTTCTATATGCAGCCCCGCACCATGAGCTATTTCGGGGTAAATCTGTTGTTCAATCTGGCCGTGCCCATCGCGCTGGCGACGGTTGCACAGATGTGCATCATGATGGTCGAAGATATCGATCTTTCGGTGGGGGCCTTTGTCAGTCTGACCGCTTGTGTCACGGCAACGCTGCTGAACGATCAACCGGTGCTGGGTGTGGGGGTGCTGGCATGTCTTGTCGCGGCCTATGCGGTGATGGGTGCGGTGATCCATCGGCTGGAGCTGCCTGCAATCGTTGTGACGCTGGGTATGTCGTTTGTCTGGGGCGGGCTGGCGCTGTTCATCCTGCCCACGCCGGGCGGGGCAAGCCCGGGCTGGTTGCGCAGCATGATGACGTCGACCCCGCCCATGGTGCCGATGGCTGTTGTGGCATCAGTCGTTATTGCCACAGTGGCGCATTTGCTGGTCGTCCGGTCAGGCATTGGCACTGTGCTGCGCGGTGTGGGCGGCAACGCACGTTCGGTTGCGCGCGCGGGCTGGCCCGTAATCCGGCTTAAGGCGCTGGCCTATGGACTGGCGGGACTGTTCGGCGTTCTGGCGGGCATGGCGCTGGTCGGGCTGACAACATCGGCTGATGCCAATATCGCGCTGCGCTACACGCTTTTGTCAATCGCAGGTGTAATCCTCGGCGGCGGAGAATTTACCGGCGGTAAGGTCAGTCCGGTGGGCGCAGTGATTGGCGCGTTGACGCTGACGCTCGCGGCATCGTTCCTTAGCTTCTTACGCCTGTCGCCCGACTGGCAGATAGGCGCGCAGGGCGGAATTCTGATCATTGTGTTGATGGCACGGCTGCTGTTCACGCGGCGCAACACGCGCGACGGATAGGATGGGCACATGACAACACTTTTTTCACGCCCCTGGATATGGTCGTGGCTTGCCGCCGGTGGCGCGTTCATGCTGACGATGCTGTTGACCGAAGGGCGCGGTGCGGGCGAGCTTGCTTATGCCGCGCTGTCGTTCGGGGCATTTGCCGCCATTGTCGGGTTGGGCCAGATGATGGTAATCACGCTGGGCCCGGGCAATGTTGATCTGTCGATCCCTGCTGTGATGACGCTGTCGGGCACACTTGCACTAAAGGCCATGGGGTCTGTCCCGGGCGCCGAGTATTGGGGTCTGGGTGTTGCCGTAGCGGTCGGGCTGGGGGCGGGCGGGGCGAATTTCGCGCTGATCTATCTGCTGCGTCTGCCGCCCATTATCGCGACGCTGGCCGCCTCGCTGGTGTATCAGTCGGTTGCGATCTGGTCAAACCGCGGGCTACGCATCCGCCCGCCTGAAGCGCTTGCCGATTTCGCCACGGGCCGAGCTTTCGGCATTCCCAATGTCGCGCTGGTCGGGCTGATGCTGGCGGTCGTGGTCTGGGTGGTTCTGGAACGCAGTATCTGGGGGCGCTGGCTGCTGGCAACGGGGCAGAACATGCGCGCGGCGCGGCTGGCCGGTGTTCCGGTGCAGATCGTGCGCGCGGTCACTTACCTTACTGTTTCGGTTCTGGCGGCAGTGGCAGGCTATCTGCTGGCCAGCTTTTCAGGCGGCGCATCGCTGAATATGGGGCAGGAATATCTGCTTATGTCCATCGCTGTGGTGGTCATCGGGGGCACGTCGATTGCAGGGGGTAATTCCAATGTTCCCGGTGTCTGGGGCGGCGCGCTGTTCATGTTCCTCGTTGTGTCGATGCTGAATTCCTATGGCTTCGGCGCAGGGGTGCGGCTTGTTCTGACCGGGTCGATCATCATTGGCATTGTCATCGTTGCCAGCACGCGGAGGGCACGCCCATGATCTCGACACCGCCGCATCTGGAAATCCATGAAAATACCTTTGCATCACTTGTTCACCCTATGTCGCAACTGGAACGGATCGCCACCGGTTTCACTTGGGTTGAAGGGCCGGTCTGGTTTGGTGATCACGGCTGCCTGCTGTTTTCCGACATCCCGTCCCAGCGGATTATGCGCTGGTCGCCCGAAGGGGTAACGCTGTTCCGGCAGGGGTCGGGGTTTAATAATGGCAACACGCGCGACCGGCAGGGGCGGCTGGTGGGCTGTCGCCACGGGCCACGCGATGTTGCCCGCACTGAGCATGATGGCAGTCTGACCGTGCTGGCATGCGCATATCAGGAGCGGTCGCTGAATTCGCCCAATGATGTGGTTGTCAGTTCGGACGGTGCGGTGTGGTTCACCGACCCGACCTATGGCATCGATTCCAATTTTGAGGGGCGGCGCACCGATTCTGAACAGGACGCGCGGCACGTGTTCCGCATTGATCCCGAAACCGGCATTACCGCGCCTGTCGTGTCGGATTTCGTACAGCCGAACGGATTGTGCTTTTCGCCCGACGAAACCCGCCTTTACATTGCCGAAAGCGGATCGAGCCATGACGACAGCGTGGCATCAGTGATCCGCCAGTTTGATGTTGCTGGCGGCACGCTGACGGATGCAGGCGTCTTCGCGTATATTGACCACGGGCTGCCCGATGGTATCCGTACCGATGAAGCGGGCAACTTATGGTCATCGGCAGCAGACGGTGTGCATTGCTTTGCGCCCGATGGCCGCCTTCTGGGCAAGATACTGGTGCCAGAGGTGGTAGCAAACCTGTGTTTTGGCGGGGCTGACGGCCATCGTCTGTTCATTACCGCAACTACGTCAGTCTATTGCATATTCGTGGACATAAGGGGCGCCGAACCATGGACACGGGGCGCAGGAGCAATCTGACAACCGCCGCGCGGCACTCTCAATCCGGGTCGCTGTCAGGGATCAATCAACGGGACGGGACAGTGGTTCTGTCGCAAATTCCGACATGGTTGAGTGTAGGCTGATGCTGGACGGAATTATGCTGCGAGCTGAGCGAACTGCTGAAATGCGTTCAAGCCGTTGGCGTCGAATTGGCCCTTGCGGATCATGTGCGCGGTCTCGATTCCCTCCAGCGTGGCCGAGGCGGAATAAAACGCTTTGAAGCCGAGCATTCGCCCAGTGATGCGTTTGATAAACCGGTGATCCTGCTCGAGG
>NZ_JAQZSM010000050.1 GCF_028745735.1 Roseinatronobacter alkalisoli | reverse complement strand
ACTCATCTGACCAGAAAAAAGAACAGCCAGAAGCACTGCACCCAACGCACGGAAAATGAATTTCATGATATACCCGTCTGATTCTGAAACAGAATTACCATCTCAACTACTTCACATTCTTGTCAACACTCAATTACCTCTCCGGGTGAACCAAAACTACAATACTTCAGATGAGGCATGCGTCCGATCTGGCTGGTGCTGCCTCATTCAGCCGCCCTTCATCAATACAAACCAGATCATGTTAACCTGTCGCATGAGTGAACATCCGGGGAACGCCTAAGGGCGCAGGCTTCCATGGCAACAATGCACTTCGAGTGTTGGGCAATGAATGCCAGCATCTGAGCCCGCAAAAGCTTCTTGCGGAACACGACAGATCCATCGCCGCGCGCGCCGTGCAAATGAAAAACGCGCTTTGCCAGATCAATCCCGATGATGATAACCTCGGACATGGAAGCTCTCGATGTGGCCGTCACCTTGTTTGGAACCCACGTAGCGGAAACCATCTTGGCCAGCGTTCATGTGTGAGCGCACCAACAGGCCGGACATATGAACGCAAGCGATCTGATCAAAATCATCGAAGAGTTCTTGCGAGGAGGGGGCCGTCCACATATGGCACATTGCGATGCAGTCGGGAGGGGGCATCCATGCCATCAACAGTGTCGATCTGGATTGCCGATCAGCACCATTACGATGCCGACGCTCCAATTATCGGGCAAGATCACGTGTTGGAAGAGACGCTGCAGGAGACGGTAGGTCGAAGCAACCTCGGCGCAAGTTGGTCTCTCTGAAGCAATGCGGGTCAGATTGACAGTGCGGGCGCTGATCATCCCAAGCACGAGCAGGCAGAGTGTTTCAATGCGTGACTTGTCCAACTGCACATATGGGGTTAACGTCTTCTGTAAATCGGCGAGAGCAAAACTGGTTATGGACAAAATCCTTGCAGGGAAAGAGTCCATGCTCGAGAATCTATCTCGCAGGTCGATTCCAGCCCCAAAATTCACAAAATGTTCCCCGTGTCGTGTAGTATGGGGCGTCCCGCTGAACGGCTGGTACACCGGCTGGGCACGCTGCTGATGGGTGGCGATCGCCGGGTTCTCATTGTCGCATGATTCGCACGCCTAAAACCTGCGGCTGGCCATCCAGCACAAGGTATGGCGGCAAACTGCTTAAGCGGGTGCGCAGGGGCTCTGGCGCATGATGCGGGTTGATCCGTGCCGCCCGACCTGATTGAGTGACCATGTGCGGTGGGTGGGCCGGCACGCGCAGCTGAGCCAATGACATCTCCAGCCGGGGCAAGTGCTGCCCGGCGCCGAGGGCGCGTATCAGAACATCACGCCGAGATAAGAAGTCGGGAATATCGGGGAAGGCAACTGCCAAAAGCTCAGGTCGGGCCAGATAAAGGTGCGGCAACCCTGCCTGATCCTGAAGATAGACCTGCCAGTCCATTTCGTCTTGCCGTAGCACAAAGCCCGATGCGTCCAGAGGGAATCGAATATCTGCAGGAGTGTCCTGTACTATCGCAATCGCCACTATGCCGCGCAGTCGCTCGTGGATCGCATCACGTGCGATGTCCTCTCGGATGTCTTGTGTCAGTCGGGTCAATAACCTTTGGTTGTTCAGCGCGCGTGACTGGATGGAAACAACAAGAGATATCAGGAGCAGGGCAATAAAGAGGGTTGAAATAAGAATGAAGCCGTGGCTAGGGTCACGACCGGATTTGTGGGGGGGTAAAATGCGTTGACGTTTGACAAGACGTTGCATCTGGTTCTGGGACTTTATGTTGTGACGGCCATCGTGTTGTTGCCGGAGAAAGCATATGACAAAATTGCCTCCGTCGTTCTGCTCCCGGTGTTTGCAGCTCTTAGTGTGATCGATTTGCGCCGCCATGTCATCCCCGACTGGGCCTCTGCAACGGTTGCGGTGATAGGTTTGGGGCATGGCCATCTTTCAGGAAACCTGGATGGTACGACGCTGATATTTGCCGCAGGGGTTTTGGTAGTTCTTTGGGCCGGAAGCGAGGCATATTGGCGACTGAGGCAGAGAGAAGCCTTGGGTTTGGGGGACGTGAAGTTACTTGCGGCGTCCAGCATTTTACTCGGACAGGAAGCATTCTGGTTTGGAGTAATGCTCGCTTGCGTCGGGGGCATCGTTGCTGGGCTTTTATCAGGCTCGACGAGAGGCAGCGGCATTCCCTTCGGCCCCTTCATCGCATATGGTGTGTTTCTGACGTTTCTGATCTGGAGTTGACATATGGGCAGATATCGTTGCGGTCTGATCAGGCGTAACCCACAAGCTGGACTTTCACTGCTTGAGGTAATGGTCGTGCTTGCGGTCATCGTATTGATTGCAGGTTTCGCGACACCGAGATTGATGGAAAACTTCGGGCGTGCGAAATCACGGGTAGCTGTGGTCCAGATCGAGAATATCCGTTCCGCGGTTCAGCTTTTCCAACTGGACACCGGTCGTGTTCCCAGTGAAGCTGAGGGGCTGGGTGCCCTGCTATCAGCCCCTCAGGGTTTGCCCAACTGGCAGGGCCCCTACGTTGATTCAACGGATGCTTTGCTTGACCCATGGCAGCGCCCATGGATTTACCGATCTCCCGCCGGAGACAGGGCGTTTTCCATCACAAGCTACGGCCGTGATGGACGTCCAGGCGGAACCAATGAGGATCGTGATATCTCGCGCTGATAGAATGCCTTGCCAGGACGTATGCTTAATACAGGAACAAGTGTTGCTGCACTGTCAGGTTCGATCCTGACAAGCGTGGGTAATTGCGCGGAGCCGGGCCATTGATCGTGCCATGCGGCCGGATCTCCCAGCCGATGACTACCCCAGTACCGGATATGATAGCCGACATTTTCGGGCAACCATGCCAAACGTTTCTCGAACGGAGAACTGTCCGCTGAAAGGCGTCCTAAAACAGAAAGAGACCCATCCGTGCCAAGTGTGACTAATGTCGCCTCTCCAGGCCAGAACTCTGAAGACGGCGCGACAGCAAGAAACCGAAATGTTTGGTTCGTCCCTTCGAACACTGGGCGGTCGTCGCCGGGCATAGATCTGTCTAACGCGTGTTCCAACCAGTTTCTGAAGTCACGCCTCGCGAGCGCAAGCGCCACATCGTCCTGAATGCCCCCGGCTCGTTCGTAAAACCGGACCCCAAGGCCCAGGCCGCTTGATACCAGAACGGCAATGAAGGCCATTATAAGCAAGGCAATCATGGTTTCGAGCAACGAAACTCCCGAGCTTGTGTGTCTTTTTTTGTTCATCGAGCCACCGCCTTGAAGGTAGAGCTTCGGAAGCGTTGCTGTGGTCGGGTCCGGTGCCAAACTTCAATTTGAATCTCGTGCAATTCCATCACGTCATCAAGCGGTGTCGGGCCGTCCGGCCGCGCGGCCTGTGTCGCGATATTCCAGTTCCAGCCTTGCGCATTCTCCCCACGCACGCCAGCGAGTGGGCGCACGGTTCTGTATTCTTCAAGTATAGACAGGGCAAGCTCAGATAGGTAAAGCTGTTGCAACCTTTCAACTTGTCGCGACTGCATATTGGTCAGCAACGGGTAGGATATAGTAACAATGAGGGTAATGAGCGCGAAAGCGAACAATGCCTCAAGCAGACTAATCCCAGCATTTTTGTATCTGTTACAACGCAAATCAGAAGGCAAGATCATTGACGGACAAGACAGTACCCATGATAGACGCGACCAGTAATGCAATTGTGCCTCCTATTATGAGCGTCAAGACTGGTGTCAGCAGAGCCATTGCCTGTTGCAAACGTTTTTCCACCAGATTGCCGAGTGACTCGCAAATACTGTCAAGAATTGAGGAAAGCGTATTGGTTTCTTCCCCGATTCTAAACAATTCAAGCACAATTGGTGGAATATCACGCGAATTGCTAAAAGCAGCTTGCGCTGTTTCTCCAGCCTGGAGGTTCTCAGCGGCGGCCTGAAAAGTTAGTGAGAATGTCGAAGTAGGAAAGATCGTTGCTGTTCGAGCTAAAGCGACTGCCATGGGGACCCCAGCAGTGAGCATCACTTGCAGTGCGCGCATCATCACCGATAGGGTGGATGCCTTCACCAATGGCCCGATCACCGGAAGTCGCAATACTGTGCGATCTGCAAGGTTCCGCATGGCATCGACGCGCGACAGATAATATAGTGACATTATACCAACGGCCATGGCAATCGGTAGAATTCCTTGGTGCCACAGATCGCCAATGCGTCCGAATATTGTGATCGACGCGGGGACGGGCCGCGACACTGACTCGAAGATTGTTTCAAGCCGGGGAGCCAGGAACAGTGCCATGAACAAGATCAGCAGCAGGGCACCGATGAGCAGAATTGCTGGGTATATCATCGCGGATTTTATCTGCGCCCTGTATTTGTCCTGTGTCCGCAAGAGCCTCGCCAGCATGGGGTATTGGGCCCCGATTGCGCCAAAATCCTCACCCACCGCTGCTAGAATAGAAAACAACGGCGAAAACCCACGCGACGCGTTTTCCATACTGAAGGCAAAGGTGTTACCTTCCGCTAGCAGTAGCGAGACGCGGTGAAAATGTGCGCGAACCGAAGGATCAGCCGCAGTTTCGGCAATAATCTCAACTGCACGTGGTGCAGGAATTCCAGCGCTGAACATCGCTGACAACTGCTCTGCAGTCTCGGCCTGAGCCTCGGCTGCGATCTGTTTCGCTTTCCATGACCTCAGGAGAACAGGCTCATTAATCGACGAGACCTGCTTGAGTTCGGTCAAGGTCATACCGAGGGTCACGATCTGGGCGTAGGCACTGGCCTCTGTCTCTGCCGATACTTCGCCGGTTTCGTAATCGCCCTGTTGCGTATATCCTTTGAATCGGAATTTTAGCATTGCGGCTTTACTGCAGAAAGTCCTGCAACCTATGCCGTCCACTTCCCAGCCCCGTCTGCAGAAGACCGTCAGCCTGGCTAAGTCGCCCACGCCAATATTGGGTCGCAGCCGCGGCCTCAGAGCCATCTCTGATGACCAGAGGACGGATCAGAATAAGTAATTCGGTGCGTCCTTTATTGCCGCTTCTGTTTCGAAACAGGTTTCCCACAACCGGGATTCGTCCAAGGCCAGGAACCTCACTTCTTGAATCGCTGTCCCTTTCTTGTACAAGCCCTCCAAGCGCAAGTGTCTGTCCATCGGCAAGTGAAACACTGGTCTGCACCCTTCGTTGTCTGATTGTCGGGCTATCAATGCCGGAAGTGCGGTTGAGTGCAACTTCGCTGACTTCCTGACTTATGTCCAGAAGTACGCGCCCTCCCGTCCCGACACGCGGCCTTACACGCAGGATGATACCAGTGTCACGATAGTCGATCTGCGTAAGAACCGGAGCATTTGGCGCGTTTCCTGAAGTTGAGTTCTGCAGTGCAACAGGCACCTGATCACCGATTTGCAAGACTCCTTCCTTATTGTCGAGGACCATAAGGGTGGGTGACGAAATAACCTTCACATCCGTCACCCCGGCAAGGGCGGAGAGTGCGATATTCACGTCATTCCCCCCCAGGATTGCAGTGAAACCCGGATAGGTCCCTGCAGTGCTTCCGCTGGCGAGATCTGAAAACCTTATGTTGAAATTCCGCGATTCAAAGAACCATCTTGTCCCGACGGAGACTTCGTCATTGAGTGTCACTTCTGCAATCGTAGCCTCTAGCAAAACTTGTCTCATTGCGCTGTCGAGAGATCGAAGCAGGGTGGTGACTTGTTCATGCTCACTGCTGTCGCCCATGACAACAAGCGCATTGCGGCTATCGTCCGCAGCAACACGTAGTGCCTTTCCCCCTTCATCCCCGGATCCTCCGCCAGTCAGAAGCTCATTCAGGATCGGTGCCACTTCCTCCGCACTCCGGTTTTGCAACTGATAGGTGGCAAGGTATGACGAAGCGCTTGCTGCTGCCTGATCGAGATTACGTATCCAGCGCCGTGCCCTATCGATATAAGCAGCGCGCGAAGAGATGACCAGCACAGACCCAAGCCTAGGGTTTGGAATGAACTCGACAACCCCATCCAGCATGCCTCCTTCTTCGGAGCTAAAGATGCTTTTGAGTTCCAGCACTATCTGTTCCGGATCGGCTGCCCTTAACTGCACGAGTGCAACAGATTTTCCTGACAAAACGTCGACATCAAACAGATTCATTGCATCAAGAGCAGATTCAATCATCGTTGCAGAGCCAGAGAGAAGCAGCATGTTCCTGCGTTGTTCAGCAACAACCTTCAGCCCTTGTTCAGTCAATGGCGCCAGAAGGTTTACCATCTCGCTAGCGGAAACATAGCTTAAAGGAGCAACAACGATGTTTGATCCGCTCACACCATCGGATCCCGCAACACGAAACATCCTGTTACCTGACGTTCCCGACACGATCCTGACGACATTACCTTCCTTGCGCAATTGCGCACCATTTGCTTCCAGAGCTGCTTCAAAGAGCTCCAGCAGGGCGCTGGTCGGTATCGGACCTGTTGTCTGGAGTGTGATCCGCCCCTGAACATCATTGTGTATCACGAAATTCAAACCGAGCGTTTCGGACAGGACTGCCTGTGCCGCCGCTTCGACCGAGGCGTTTACAAGTGAAAGCTGAACAGTCTCTCCATCCTGAGGCACCACTATGGCCCGGGCGTTGGCCGATCCTCCCATGCCTTCACCGAGGAACAAATCCGTTCCGCGTTGCATGCCACCAGGCGCAACGCCCGTCACAATACCTTGAGATCGGGTGCGGGACGAGCTCTCTGAACCTCTCGAGCGATCTGAACCGAACATGCCCGAGCTTGTAGCCGGAGGAAGCGCATCGCAAGCTGACGCAACCAGCATAACGAACAGTAGGCCCGAAAGGCCTCGACTCCCAGCCTGCATGATAATACCCGTTTTTTGTTAACTGCTCTTTTTCGTTACGGTACAATATCCGAATCGCGTTTGATAGTCCTCACCTCACCACCCAACTCCAAGACAATCTGGTTCTGTGTCATTTCTACCAGTGTCCAGTCGCTGATTTTCTCCCCCGCCGCAAACCAACGTTCTTCGCCAGTGGCCTGGTTTCGGATCAATACCCTGCGTGTATCACCAAAACGCCAATAGCCACTCAGGAGGAGTGGGGGCGGTGGGGAATTAACATTTTCTTCGAAATGTGTTTCAGTAGCGAAAGTCGGCGCGACAAGATCAGGCCCGGTAGTGAAAGGTATAACCTCCTCATGTGTTTCCGGATCAGGGGAGATTGGTTCAGGCCCTTTTCGTCCTTCCGCGAGAAGCGGGTTCAATGCAAAGTTTCTGACTGCTTCGCCCGGATCCAGGACAGGTCGCCTTGCAGGAGTTGCAAGGTGGGCTGGCGTATTCGTCGGTTGGGCAGATAGAGCAACCGGAGCAGACTCTTTAACAGGCGGACTGCTTTGCAAAAGTATCGCCCCTGTAGCTCCTATCAATGCCGCAAAAAAACCGAGCGGGGGCAGACGGCTCATCACAACCTCATAATTAATGTGTCAAAACGAGCAACCGTAGCCGCACGCTCAGGCGGGCAACAGTGTCGTAGGGATCCCTCGGATAGGGGCGTAACCATAACTCGGCGATCGAGAATTGGGGTTCATGGTCTTCGATCAAATTCAGAAGCGTAACCAGCTCCTCATGCCCACCTTCCAGCTCAAGTCCATAGGTCATCTCGGCTAAGGGTTGGTTACTGTCCAGTCGTCCTGTTCCAAAGTTTAAAACCGTCATCCTGGAGAGACTAGCGATATCGAGCAAGGTTTGCTGCAGTTCCAGCTCAATTTCGGCAGTGTCAGAGCCTTTCCAGACCAGATAATCGGGTACAGTAAGTGAGCGGTCACCTTGCAGTGTTTCCGCTGCTGAGGCTAACAACCTTTCCTCCTGCTCGCGCGCTCGGTCAAGTTCAGCTGTCAGTCGCGCTACCCCGCTGTATCCCCGGGTACCTACAACCGTGGCAAGAAGAAAGGCAGCGAAAGCAATGGCGGCCAAGCCCCCGAGATAAAGCAACCTGTTCATCGGTCATACCCGTTTGGGAGATATCGCAATCTTAAGTCGAAGCGTTTTTGCCCGGTATGTGATTCCTCTGATACCGGCCCCTCAAGACGTACATCGCTAACCCAGTCGAGCGCCTGAAGGCTCCGGATAACGCTCATGACGTCAGCTGTGCTAAACCCGGACAAGCGTATACTGTCTGACAAGACTGACAGCTCTGAAAGCCAGACACCCTCTGGCAAATCACGACCCATTGCGGACAAAAGAGTTAACGGTCTCGACTGTGCATTGAATTTCCTGATCTGATCGTTGACGATATCCTCATGCGCGTTGCGCTCTCCCATTCTGGACTGCGCGTCTTCGATGCGTGATTGAAGCGCGGCTATCCTTGATTGCCTCGCCTCAAGCTCATGCTCCAATCCAGACATCCGCATGCCAAGGAAAATTGCATGACCCGTCGCCAGAATCGTGATCAACAAGAACGAAGCGCCCGCCCAAAAGCGCTTGTTCCCTTGCGATTTCGGCTCGCTGTCCCAGAGTGGAGTCTCGGCGCCTTCCACACTAATTCTTCGGGGTTTAATTCCTGCCTGTCTTGCTTGCTCGATAACTGCGTCCAGAAATTCCTGCTTGTAAATCAGAACCTGGTAAGTATCAAAATTACCTTCTGATGGAACCCGGAGATGTGTCCAGCGCAGTGCTCGCCCTTGCATCGGCAGGGTGGTTTTCAACTTCAGACCAATCGCATCATACGCCTTATTTCGTACAGCGACGGGCAGGGTTATTTCTTTCTCGAGGGCAAGAGACCGGTCAAGCAGGAGCACAACGTTTTTCGAGCCGCCCCTGAAAGTCAGGTGATCTAACGGAAGCCGTTTGATCACAACGTGCCGAAGTGCAAACTCTGGCCCCCCGGGCCGAAACATGCCCAGAACCCCCTCCAGAAATGAGTTGAGATTGCTTGCATGTCGCAATTGCCGCGCCAGGTTCATCATTTTTCAAAGCACCCTCACCCAAAAGTCGTGGCAACACGCTGAGTTTGCGCCTAGTGTTGTTCCAGGCCCAAGTTAAATTCAATCAGAAAACGAACTCTTCATCTTGTCCACCCCAAAGCGTCCAACGGATTCCTTGCTGTCAGCGCTTGTCGCTGCGGGTCGTCTTGACCAATCAAGTGCAGCACGGACATACCTACTTGCCGAACAACAAAATGTTCCCACTGACCGCCTTCTGTTGAGGTTAGGTCTGGTTGAGGAACCTGATCTGATCGCATCAATCGCCGAACTTAACGGCTTCGACGTGCTGAACAATACTGACCACGCGATCGATCAGGACGCGTTGAGGAAGCTCGGGGCAGACTATTGGGCATCCCAGCTTGTTGTTCCATTGGCGAGTGGAAACCCTGAACTTCCTGTCGTCATGGCCGATCCGCTCAATGTACTATTGCAGCGAGAGTTGGCGTTTCACCTGGAGCGATCAATCCGTGTTATTGCGGCAACCACTCAACAGATCAGGGCATTGCTGGCGCAAAATCCCACTGACAAGCTGGAGCAAGATCCAACGGAGAGATTGACGGAGCGTGACGCGGCACAGCTCCGAAAAGCCGGCGTGGATGGACCTGTTATTCGCTTCGTTCAAGAGACACTTGCGGATGCAGTCCTGCGTGGTGCGTCCGACATTCATGTAGAAACCACTGAGGACAGCTATACCGTGCGTTATCGGCTGAACGGTGTCCTTGTGCAGCAGCGAGGTTTGCCAACACTGAACCCTCTCGCTATTTCAGCTCGTCTGAAGGTAATGGCTGGCCTCAATGTGGCCGAGCGGCGCTTGCCGCAGGATGGAAGATTTCAGACGATCGTAGCGGGTAGACGGGTAGATTTTCGTTTTTCCTCTCTTCCAACTCAACTGGGAGAAAGTATTGTTGCCCGTGTTCTCGACCCCAAGGCGCTTAGGCTCGGGTGGGACAAGCTTGGGTTCGATACGGAAATAATTTCCTGGGTGCAGAAAATTCTTGATCTCCCGAGCGGCCTGTTTCTTGTCACCGGCCCCACAGGCTCGGGTAAGACAACAACACTTTATACTGCCCTCAGCTATTTGAACACGCCGTCCCGCAAGATTGTCACTGTCGAAGATCCGGTAGAGTACAACTTGGCTGGCGTTCAGCAAATCCAGGTCCACGACGAAATTGGATTGAGTTTCGCACGCATCCTGCGAGGCGTGCTGCGGCATGACCCAAACGTTATCATGGTCGGCGAAATCCGAGATTCAGATACGGCGGAAATCGCCATTCGCGCCGCTCAGGTTGGCAGGCTTGTTCTTTCCACCTTGCACACAAATTCTGCTGCGGGAGCGTTGAACCGTTTGGTAGATTTGGGATCACCCGAGTTTCTGGTGCGTGATGTTCTGCGTGGCGTTCTTGGGCAGGAACTTCAACTCACCTCTTGCAGAAGTTGTTCGGGGAAGGGCTGCGTCGAATGCGGTGGCACCGGTGTTGGAGAGCGCCGTCTTCAAGTCCAGCGCTGGCAAGGAGACTGACCTTATTGGTTGGTGAGCCAATCCGCGTGTTCCTGCCAACCTTTCTGGCACATTACGGTGCCACCAGGTGCGGACAGGTCAATCGCTTCAGTTCAATGTCTGGGAAGACTCTGAAGTATTGTAGTTTTGGTTCACCCGGAGAGGTAATTGAGTGTTGACAAGAATGTGAAGTAGTTGAGATGGTAATTCTGTTTCAGAATCAGACGGGTATATCATGAAATTCATTTTCCGTGCGTTGGGTGCAGTGCTTCTGGCTGTTCTTTTTTCTGGTCAGATGAGCGCGGATACGCCCGATCCGTCCACACCGCCGCAAGACCCTCACAACACATTCTTTGAGAGCCACCGGATTGGCAGTGATGGTGCCTATCGCACGTCGGTTGACATCAA
>NZ_JAQZSM010000005.1 GCF_028745735.1 Roseinatronobacter alkalisoli | reverse complement strand
AGGCGCTTCTGGACCGCGTCTGGGGGCGCGACATCTATATCGACACGCGCACTGTGGATGTGCATGTGGGAAGGCTGCGCAAGACATTATGCACCACCGGCGGCCCCGACCCCATCCGCACCGTCCGCGGCGCAGGCTACGCCATGGGATAACACCCCAGACCGCGCGACAGCTACATCACGCGCCTGATCCCGCTCAAGCATCAGGTTTCCCGGCATTGAACCGGTCGGGCGTGAAATTCGGATTCATTCAGCTGATTCGGGCATATACTTTTCCCGCGTTTCCGGTTATGTGCGCTGGTCTAGTGTCGCTCCGGCGACCGCCCCCGGCGCGATGCGCCGCTATCCATGGAACTTTCCTGCTATGATCTCTCCCCTGTCCGAGGCGCTCGCAGAGCGCGGTTTCGACATTCTTACCCCAGTGCAACAAGCGGTGACCGCATCTGATGTCGCGTCTGCGGACCTTCTGGTCTCGGCGCAGACCGGGTCGGGCAAGACCGTTGGCTTTGGTCTGGCCATCGCGCCAACGCTGCTGGGCGACGCGCAACAATTCGGACCGGCGGCATTGCCGCTGGCGCTTGTGGTGGCACCCACCCG
This sequence comes from Roseinatronobacter alkalisoli, assembly GCF_028745735.1. GTDB lineage: Bacteria > Pseudomonadota > Alphaproteobacteria > Rhodobacterales > Rhodobacteraceae > Roseinatronobacter > Roseinatronobacter alkalisoli. The sequence continues at coordinate 260,697 of NZ_JAQZSM010000005.1, read as the reverse complement.
CGAACTTGCCTTTCAGGTGATGCGCGAGTTGACATGGCTTTATGCGCGCACCGGCGCAGTTGTTACGTCCTGCGTGGGCGGCATGGATATCCGGGCGGAACGCCGCGCGCTGGACCGCGGCGCACATATTGTTGTCGGCACGCCGGGGCGTTTGCGCGACCATATCGAACGCAGGTCGCTGGACCTTGGCGAAGTGCAGGCAATTGTCCTGGATGAAGCCGACGAAATGCTTGATCTGGGCTTTCGCGAAGATCTGGAATTTATGCTGGGGCAGGCACCGGCGGAACGGCGCACATTGATGTTTTCGGCGACCGTGTCACCGATGATTGCCAAGCTGGCCAAGCAGTATCAGCGCGATGCAATGCGCATAAACACCCTTGGCGGCGGTGATCAGCATGCCGATATTTCCTATCAGGCGCTGCGTGTTTCGGCCTCTGACAGCGAGCATGCGATATTTAATCTGCTGCGGTTTCACGAAGATCAGAGCGCTATCGTTTTTGCCAACACGCGTGCAGCGGTCAATCATCTGAGTGCGCGGTTGCTCAACCGTGGGCTTGCGACTGTCAGCCTATCGGGCGAATTGAGCCAGACAGAACGTACCCATGCGTTGCAGGCCATGCGTGACGGTCGTGCGCGGGTTTGTGTGGCAACAGATGTTGCCGCACGCGGGATCGATCTGCCGAACCTGAATCTGGTGATCCATGCCGATTTGCCGACCAATACCGAAAGCCTGTTGCACCGTTCGGGCAGAACCGGCCGTGCAGGTCGCAAGGGCATTTCGGCGTTGATTGTGCCACCCAAGGCAGTGGGCAAGGCCGAACGCCTGCTGAAATGGGCCAAGATCAGCGCGGAATGGACAGTTGCCCCTTCGGTTGATGACGTCTTGCGCAAGGATGAAGAACGCTTGTTGTCCGATCAGGTATGGACTGATCCTGTGACCGAAGAACAGGCCGCTTTCGCACAGAAGCTGCTGGCACTGCATGCGCCTGATGTGATTGCGGCGGCCTATCTGCGGCTGTTCCAGTCCCGCCATGCCGCGCCAGAAGAATTGCGGTCCCCTGATGCAAAGCCCGCAGCGCGCGAACACCGCGAATTCGGGCCGAGCCGGTGGTTTGCGTTGTCCGTGGGGCGTGAGGACCGTGCAGAGGCGCGCTGGTTGCTGCCATTGCTGTGCCGTGCGGGCAATCTGGAAAAATCCGCTATTGGTGCGATCCGCGTGCAGGACAAGGAAACCTTTGTCGAACTTGCCGAAAGCAGTGCCGCAGGTTTTCTGACGGGTCTTGGTCCGGACGGGGTTCTGGAAGAAGGAATTTCCGCGCGGGCCGTGGACGGTGCGCCGGATTTGCATTCGTCCGGTGGCAGGTCACGGGAGGGTGCGGGAAAACCACGTGACGACCGCGAGCGGAGCTTTGCGCCAAAACCGAAACCACGCGATGACCGCGACAGGGGGGGGGCGCCCAGACCGAAGCCGCGCGAAACGGGGCTTGTGGGCCACGAACGTGCAGCAACATCGCAAGGGGACAGGCCCAAACCCACCTATGGTGACGCCTCGACCACTGGTGCCGCGCCGGAGGGGGAACGTAAGCCGCGCCACAAGTCGAAATCGCCAAAACCGGAGATGGCAAAACCTGCCTACGCGCCCAAAGGGGCAGGCGCAGCGCGCCCGGACAGGGCCGACGCGCCTCGGAGTAAGGCAAAACCCGAACGGCATGACCCTGCATCAAAAGCCGCTGGCAAGCCCTGGCAAAAACCAGGCGCCAAACCCAAAGGCCGTGCGGCCGAAGCAGGCGCGGATGCGCGTGACAGCTCCCGGCGGTTCACCCCACCCGGAATGGCCAAACCCGGCAAACCACGCAAGCCCGCAGGCAGCGCGCCGCGACCGGGCGGACCCCGCAGCAATAAGCGATAGGGCAGGTTGCCCAAGGCAGGTGCGGGTTCTGAACTTATGGAACGCGGCCCACCGGCGCGTGGCATCCAGACAGAACCACCCTCTCCCCGGCGCGCAAGCGGCGGGGGTTTTCCCATCTCTGGTGCATGCGTCCCGGTTTGTTTTATGATGTGCCCTGCGTGGTCTTGGAAATACCGCAGCAGCCCGAAGATCACGCCGCGAAAGGACCACTACTAATGACGATCTATGTGGATGCGGATGCCTGCCCGGTGAAGGCCGAAATCGAACGCGTCGGCACAAGGCACAGCACGCGGATGGTGATTGTGTCGAATGGCGGGATCAGGCCGTCTGAAAACCCACTGATTGATACGGTCATCGTACCCGATGGCCCCGACGAGGCAGACAAATGGATTGCGGAACGTGCAGGGCCGGGCGATGTGGTGATCACGGGCGACATTCCGTTGGCCGCGAAATGCGTTGAGGCTGGTGCGCAAGTTCTGAAGCATAATGGCGACGCGCTAAGCAGTGCGAATATCGGCAATATCCTTGCCACGCGCGATCTGATGGCGGATCTGCGTGCCGCCAACCCTTTCATGCAAGGCGGCGGGCGCGGGTTCACCAAGGCAGACCGATCACGTTTTCTGGATGCGCTGGAACGCGCATTGCGTCGTGTGGCCGGTAGCAAGGGCGTGTCGTGATTGCGGCACAGGATGCTTTCGCGCGGCGCGCTGGCTGGTGAAGCCTTGGGGCGGGTTTGATATTGGTCTGAAGTGGATGTTGAGTATGCGCAAGGTGCGGAACAAGGCCGCAAGGCCGCCGCGCCATCGGCGGGCCGTCCCGCGGCCTGCGGGTTTCGCTGGTGCTAATTCAGCCCTTGAATGCCGGAGTTATGCCGCCTGGATAAAGTGAACTTCTTCCACCGGGGACCAGAAGACCCCGGCCCGCCGGTGGCGCGGGCTTGATGCACCCCCACATCCGGTTCAGGCTGATTCCAGCCCGTATCAGCGTTTCTTCATCGCCGCCTGAAGTGCGGCACCAAGCCCGCCCATCTGTTCTGCGGCAGGGGGCGTTTTCGCACCCGCTTTGCCCGCACCCGCTTTGGCGGCGGGTCTGGCCTTGGCGGATTGCGCGCGCGTTTCACGCGGGGCGGCGGTATCCGAGCCCCCATCCTTGCGCATGCTCAGCCCAATACGTTTGCGCGGCACATCAACTTCAACCACGCGCACGCGCACCACATCGCCGGTTTTCACTACCTCATGCGGGTCTTTTACGAACCGGTCGGCCAGCTGGCTGACATGCACCAACCCGTCCTGATGCACCCCAATATCGACAAACGCCCCGAAGGCCGCGACATTGGTGACTGTGCCTTCCAGCGACATGCCGGGGCGCAAATCGGTGATCGACTCGATCCCCTCGGCGAAATTGGCGGTCTTGAATTCGGGTCGCGGGTCGCGGCCGGGCTTTTCCAGTTCGGCCAGAATGTCGCGCACAGTTGGCAGGCCGAAGGTGTCATCGACAAAATCCGCAGGTTCCAGTGACCGAAGGACCGAAGGTGCGGCCATCAACGCCGCCAGATCCTTGCCGGTTGCCGTGACGATGCGCCGCGCCAGCGCATAGGCTTCGGGGTGAACGGAGGATGCATCCAGTGGTTCTGCGCCGTCCCTTATGCGCAGAAATCCTGCTGCCTGCTCAAACGCTTTCGGCCCAAGTCGCGCGACCTTCAGCAACTCCTTGCGGGTCTTGAACGGGCCGGTTGCGTCGCGATGTGCAACAATCGCTTCGGCCAGTGTTTGCCCCAGCCCGGAAACCCGCGCCAGAAGCGGCGAGGACGCCATATTCAGGTCCACGCCAACCGCGTTCACTGCGTCTTCGACCACGGCATCCAGCATCCGCGCAAGGCGGGACTGGTTCACATCATGCTGATACTGGCCGACACCAATGCTTTTGGGGTCAATCTTGACCAGTTCGGCCAGCGGGTCCTGCAGGCGGCGCGCGATGGACACCGCGCCGCGCAGACTGACATCCAGATCCGGAAATTCTGCTGAAGCCAGTGCCGAGGCCGAATAGACCGATGCACCCGCTTCCGACACAACAACCTTCATGGGTTTCGCACTGCCGGGAAGCTGCGCCAACAAATCCGCGACCATACGTTCGCTTTCGCGGCTGGCGGTGCCATTGCCGATGGCGATCAGCGCCACCTTGTGGCGCGCAATCAGCGCGGCCAGCGTGGCCTGCGCGCCGCGCAGGTCGTTCTTGGGCTGAAACGGATAGATGGTTGCAGTGTCGAGCAGCTTGCCGGTCCCGTCCACCACCGCCACCTTGCAGCCGGTGCGGATGCCCGGATCGATGCCCAGTGTCACGCGATTGCCCGCAGGGGCGGCCAGCAACAGATCATGCAGGTTGCGGGCGAATACACGAATGGCCTCTTCTTCGGCGCGTTCGCGCAATTCTGCCATCAGGTCAATCGTCAGGGACAGTTTCAGCTTGATGCGCCATGTCCAGTCACAGGCGGCTGCAAGCCATTCATCGGCAGCCCCGGCCGCGCCACCAATGCCGATCGTCGCGCGCACCATTCGTTCAACCGGTGTGGCATCTTCAAGCGTCAGGTCCAGATGCAGGATGCCTTCATTGCGCCCGCGCAGCATGGCAAGGGCGCGGTGGCTTGGACAGGTTTTCAGCGCTTCCGAATGTGCGAAATAGTCGCTGAATTTCGCGCCTTCGGTTTCCTTTCCATCGGCCAGACTGGCGGAAATGGTGCCGGATGCGCGCATATGGTCCCGCAAGCGGCCCAGCAATGTCGCATCTTCTGACAGGCGTTCGGCCAGAATGTCGCGCGCGCCGGTCAGCGCGACTTTGGTGTCGGGAACTGCGTCAGTGATATAGCCTGCCGCCAGCGCCTGCGGGTCGCGCCGTTCGGTCAGGATGGCATCCAGCAAGGGTTCCAGCCCGTTTTCACGCGCGATCATGGCCTTGGTACGGCGCTTTGGTTTAAAGGGCAGATACAGGTCTTCCAGCGTGGCCTTGGTATCTGCCCCCGCAAGTGCGCGCGCCAGATCATCGCTCAGCTTGCCCTGTTCCGATATGGATTTCACAATCGCCGCGCGCCGGTCTTCCAATTCCCGCAGATAGGTCAGACGTTCCGCCAGCAGGCGCAATTGCGTATCATCCAGTCCGCCCGTAGCTTCCTTGCGGTAGCGGGCAATGAAGGGAACTGTCGCACCTTCGTCCAGCAGTGAAATGGCGGCCAGCACCTGTTGGGGGCGGGCATTTACATCAGCAGCGATGCGGGCGGTGATCTGGGGGGCAGTCATGACACTCCTGAACAGTTCTGGACCGGGGGAAGCCATCGATACCTGCGGGCACACCCCGCCGCAAGCCCTGTCAGGGCGTCGCGGCGTAGCGGGCCAGAAACATATCGACCGCCCCTTCGGCAACGCGCGCGATATCGTCATCCGAAAATTTGGTCTGCACACCGCACAGCATTCGGTCGCAAATGGTGGTCTGGCACAATTGAAAGAACTGGTCGGCCGCAAGGTCGATATCATCAATGACCAGCGTGCCGCGTGCTACGGCCTGCCGGAAATAGGCCCCAAGCCGTGCCCGCCCCAGTTCCGGCCCGTTTTCATAAAATGCCTGCCCGATTTCGGGAAATCGCGGCGTTTCAGTAACGCAGATCCGGAACATGGCGATGCCGAAATCCGACATCAGATAGCCGATCAGTCGTTTCGCCGCACCACGCAATGCCTGTTCGGGTGGCGCATCGGGGGAAAGCAGTTCCAGCGCCCCATCGGCCAGGTTCAGGATTTCGGTCTGATACACTTCGGAAAAAAGCTGCCGCTTGTCCGGGAAATAGCTGTAAAGCGTGGCCTTCGATACGCCCGCGACGCGGGCAATTTCATCAACATTCGCGCGTTCATAGCCCATTTCGACAAAAACCTGCCGCGCGCCGTCCAGAACCTGCCTGAATTTGCGACCCTGCCTGATTTTCTGTGTTGTCACTGTTCTGATATCCCCCTGTGACCTATAGGATAGTGTCTGGAAATCAGCAAGGAAAGCGCACAATATGCCGATATGTCGCTTCACATGTTAAATCTGGGTCAAGATGGTCGAAATATTTCTTAAAACCCTGCCATTCTTTGCCCTGATAGGCCTTGGGTTCGGTGCGGGCCGGTCGGGATTCTTTCCACCACAGGCGACGGCCTATCTGACGAAATTTGTTTTCTACTTCGCGCTGTCGGCCATGTTATTTGGGTTTTCTGCCAATCTGAGCCTGGCTGACTTGCTTGATATGCGTGCAGCGGGGGCATATCTGCTGGCCTGCGCAGTTGTCTATGGGTTGGTCATGCTGGTGGCGTTCGCGCGGCGTGCCAAACTTGATACCGCGACAATAGAGGCCCATTGCGCAATTATCGGCAATACCGGGTTTCTGGGGGTACCAATGCTGGTGGTGCTGCTGGGGGATGCATCGGTCAAGACCGTGCTGCTGGTGCTGACCATCGACATGATTATTTTTTCCTCGCTGTTTACGGTGCTGATAACATTGGCGCGCGGTGGGCGTGTGGACCGGACATTGCCTGCACGCCTGCTCGGCGCGGTGGTGCGCAATCCGATGGTGATGGCCATGGTGCTGGGGCTGACATGGTCGGCTACGGGTTGGCAGGTGCCGATGCCCGTCAATGATTTCCTGACCCTTCTGGGGGCCGCGGCGACCCCTTGTGCGCTGTTTGCGATCGGGGCATCGCTTGCCGACAAGAAGGTGGAACGGTTGCGGATCGTTTCATGGCTGACCTTTGCAAAACTGTTCCTGCACCCGGTTGCCGTGGCCGTGGCTGCGCTGGGTCTGTTCGCGGTCGACCCCTATGTTGCAGGCGTGCTGATTGCTGCTGCGGCACTGCCGGTCGCAGGCAATGTCTTCATCCTTGCACAGCACTATCAGGCCGGTCCCGCGCGGGTTTCAGCGACGATTCTGGTCTCAACGCTGGTCAGTATCGCGACCCTGCCGGTGGTGATTGCATGGGTCACCGGCTTCTGACACAGTGCAGCCAAACTGGACGGAGTAAGCAATGGAAACGATTTCTGAAAACGCGTGTTTCGGGGGCGTGCAGGGTGTGTATCGTCATGCATCGGCGGTATTGGGATGCGACATGACCTTCGGGCTGTTCCTGCCTGCCGAAGCGCGGCGGCACCCTGTGCCGGTGCTGTGGTATCTGTCGGGCCTGACCTGCACCCATGAAAACGCCATGACCAAGGCGGGGGCGCAGGCGCATGCTGCCGCGCATGGTCTGGCACTGGTATTCCCCGACACATCGCCGCGCGGGGACGGGGTTGCCGATGATGATGCCTTCGATCTGGGGCAGGGTGCCGGGTTTTATGTGAATGCGACCCGGGATCCATGGGCGAAGAACTACCGCATGTGGGACTACATTACCGACGAATTGCCGCGTGTTCTGATGGCCGGTTTCGCGCTGGAAGAAGACCGCCAGGCCATTACCGGCCATTCCATGGGCGGGCATGGCGCGCTGAGCATGGCCATGCAATTGCCTGGTCGGTTTGCCTCCGTATCGGCCTTTGCGCCCATCGCCAACCCAACGGCCAGTGACTGGGGCCGCAAGCAGTTCACGGCCTATCTGGGTGCAGATGAAGGCACCTGGGCGGCGCATGATTCCAGCCTGCTGATGCTGGAACACGGTTTCCGGGGGGATCTGCTGATAGATCAGGGTGCGTCGGACCAGTTCCTTGATCTGCTGCGTCCCGAGGCGCTGGCCCACGCCATGGCCGCCCGCCGCCAGTCCGGCACATTCCGGATGCAGGCAGGGTATGACCACAGCTATTTCTTTGTGTCCAGCTTCATTGGCGAGCATATCGCCTTTCATGCGAAGGCGCTGGCCAAATGACACGAGATATTCACGCCGTCGTGTTTGATATCGGCAATGTCCTGATCGGTTGGAACCCGGAACAGTTTTATGATTCCCTTATCGGGCAGGACCGCCGCAAGGCATTGTTTGCCGCCGTCGACCTTGACGGCATGAATGCCCGCATCGACCGGGGCGCACGGTTTCACGACACAGTTCTGGGCATGATTGAATTCCATCCGGAATGGGAAACCGAAATCATGATCTGGCATGATCGCTGGATTGATATGATCGCGCCGGTTATCGCGCCATCCGTGCAGATGTTGCGCAATTTGCGTGCCCAATCCGTGCCGGTTTACGCATTGTCAAATTTCGGCGATGATACATTCACCATGGCACAGAATAAATATGAATTTCTGCATGAATTCGACCGGGCGTTTATTTCCGGGCGTCTTGGCGTGATGAAACCCGAAACCCGCATATACGAGATACTCGAAGATGAAACCGGCGTAGCGCCGGAGAATCTGTTCTTTATTGATGACCGCGCGGAAAATATTGAAGCCGCCGTTACGCGCGGCTGGGCGGGGCATGTGTTCCGGTCCCCCGGTGGCCTGAAAGATTCGCTTGTGCAGCTTGGTTTGCCCAGTTGACGGATAAAGGCGGGACAGGATGACATTTCCGATCATTTCCGCGGATATTGAACCAGAACTGGACTGGCGCGACCTGATCGTCGCGTTTGAACAGGGGCACCGCCTGCCAAGGGCGGAAATTGCGGACAGTTTTCTATATCGCGGGGATGACACAATACTGTCGCGCGCCGCATGGATTGACGGGCTGGGATCGCTAGTGAAAACCGCAACAATTTTTCCCGGAAACCCGTCACGGGGCCTGCCATCGGTGAATGGCGGCGTGTCGCTTTATTCTGACAATGACGGCACACTTCAGGCGCTGGTCGATTTTCATCTGGTCACCAAATGGAAAACCGCCGGTGACAGCCTGTTGTCGGCGCGCTTGCTGGCGCGTCCCGAAAGCCGCCATATTACCCTTGTGGGTGCGGGGGCGGTAGCGCGCAGCATGCATTCTGCCTATCGTGCGATTTTCCCTGATGCGGAATTCACGATATGGAGTCGCAGCCACGCATCCGCCGCAGCGCTGGCCGCGGATTTATCCGGCGCAGTTGCCACCGAAAATCTGGAACAAGCGGTTGCGCAGGCTGACATCATCTGCACCGCCACCATGAGTACGACACCCGTTATTCGTGGTGACTGGCTGCAACCGGGGCAGCATCTGGACCTGATCGGGGCCTATCGCCCTGATATGCGTGAAGTGGATGACACGGCATTACAGCGCGCGGCGCTGTTTGTTGACAGCCGGGATACGACGCTGGACCATATAGGGGAATTGAAAGACCCGCTGGCCCGTGGTGTTATTTCACGCGATGATATTCTGGCGGATTATTATGATATTCCTGATGGTTCATTCAAACGCCCGTCCGAAGATACTATTACCATTTGTAAAAATGGCGGTGGCGCGCATCTTGATCTGATGACAAGTCGCTATATTTTGTCAAAATGGCATTCTTGGATGTCCGCGCAGTAATTTCAAATGACTTGCCAAGTATTATGTTTTGGTGCAGGACTGACGCTGAACAAATATGCGGAGAGCATCATGCTTGACTTGAATACACTTTCGCTTGCTGAACTGAAAAAACTGCAGAAGGATGTCGCGAAAGCGATCGACAATTTCCACGACCGCGAACGCAAGGCGGCACTTGCGGAACTGGAAGCCGTTGCAAAAGAGCGGGGCTTTACCCTTGCACAACTTCTGGATGAAGGTGTTGTGAAAACCCGTAAGCCTGTGGAACCGAAATACGCCAATCCTGCCAACCCTTCGGAAACATGGACCGGTCGCGGGCGCAAGCCGCGCTGGGTTGTGGCGGCATTGGGTGCAGGCAAAAGCCTTGATGATCTGGCCATCTGATTGCAGTGTTTGATCACGCAAAAAAAATCTACCGGTTTCTCGCTGATTTTTATGCAATCATGTCGGACCGCAATATCGGCCTGATATCTGCAGGTGTTGCATTCTTTACATTGCTGGCGGTGTTTCCGGCAATTGCGGCGTTTATTTCGCTGTTCGGGGTTTTTGCGGATCCGCTTGCCCTGCAACGTCAGTTGTCGCTGCTGCAGGAACTGGTGCCGCCTGCAGCATTTACCTTGCTGGAAAACCAGATCATGCGGCTGGTGTGGTCCAATGACGGGACATTGGGCTGGGCCGGGCTGCTGTCCACGCTGACGGCCTTGTTTCTGGCCCGGCAGGGGGTGGATGCCATGCTGCGGGGAATAAACGCGATCTATGGCAGTCAGCGGCGGTCGGGTGGGAGACACCTGTTGGCGGTGGCGGTCATTACGCTAGGCATGGTGCTGGCAGGCGTGGTTGCCTTGCTGGCGCTTCTGGTGTTGCCGGTGATACTGGCGTTTTTCCCGCTGGCCGGGCTAAGTGCCTTGTTGGTTGAAACGGCGCGCTGGTCGGTGACATTCGGACTGGTCGCGTTGTGGTTATGGGTCTTTTACCGGATAGGTCCGGTGCGCGAACGGAACGGCCGGGCCAGCATCCGGCCCGGTCTGGCATTGGCCATGGTTCTGTGGATCATCGTATCCGTGGGTTTTTCCTATTTCCTGTCCAATTTTGGCCGCTACAACGAGGTTTATGGCTCTCTCGGTGCGGTGGTTGCGCTATTGATGTGGTTCTACCTGTCGGCCTATGTGGTCCTGCTGGGTGGTGTGCTGAATGCTATGATTGACCGGCGCATTACAGTCACGCCGGGGCCTAACCCCAAGTCGGATGAAAACGGCCCGCAGGCGACAGGGTGAAAATCTCGAACCCGCTTGCGGTGACACCGATGGAATGTTCAAATTGCGCTGACAACATCTTGTCGCGGGTCACAGCGGTCCAGTCATCCATCAGAACCTGCGTTTCTGCGCGCCCCAGATTGACCATCGGTTCAATGGTGAAGAACATGCCTTCTTCCAGTCTGGGGCCAGTGCCCGCGCGCCCGTAATGAAGGACATTGGGCGGTGAATGAAATACCCGGCCCAACCCATGCCCGCAGAAATCGCGCACAACCGCCATGCGTTGACTTTCGGCATAGGATTGAATGGCATGTCCGATATCACCAAAGGTATTTCCCGGCCGCACTGCTTCTATGCCCAGCATCAGCGCGTCATATGTCACCTGAATCAGCCGCTCCGCTCGACGGGGCAATTTGCCCGCCACATACATACGCGAGGTGTCCCCGAACCAGCCATCGACAATAACCGTGACATCGATATTCAGAATATCGCCGTCTTTCAGCACATCATCGCTGCGACGTTTCTCCGGATCACGGGAAATTGTTTCATCCTTGCTCATGGGGATGGGGGCGCCGGGAATGCCGTGACAGACGACATGGTTCACCGAAATGCAACTGGCGTGCTGATAGCCCCGATACCCGATTGTCGCAGATGTGGCGCCGGCTGCATTCACCATTTCGGTGATGATTGCGTCCAGTTTTCCGGTAGTTTGCCCCGGAAAGATATGCGCGGCAATATCATCCAGTATTCTGGCGGCAAGTTGTCCGGCCTTGTGCATTCCGGCAAAAGCTGCCGGCTCATGAATGCGGATGCCTTCTTTCGTCATGCGGCCATTGTGAGTGTCGTCCAATAATGCCTCCGTCCGGAACATGTCAGTTACAGCTTTGCCTAACTAACGGGAATACGGTAATCAAGCAACGACATGAAGCTGTCTGTGGGGCGATTCCTGACCCGTGACAAGGGGATGCCTATGCCTGATGCCCAGGATGACATGAATATGGGATCGTGCCCGGATGGTGCTGCTGACACAGCTGGCCTTGTAAAAGCCTTCGCTGATGCACAAAATCTGCTGCACCGATGTGGCCCGGAATATACTGACCGCACCATCATGGCGGCCCTGCAGTCGTTGGCGCAGGCAATGGGGGCTGACCGCGCCTATGTGTTCCGCATCCGGGACGCGGTAAGCGTCGATAACACCCATGAATGGTGCGCAGATGGCATTGCCCCACTGAAAGCGCAATTGCAGCGTTTGCCCTATGAAACGGGCGATCCCTTCTGGCAGGCATTCCGCGGGTCCGGACAGGCGTTTCAGGTCGATATCCGCACGGTGCCAGTCAACACCGCCTTCCGCCAGTTGCTGGAAGAACAGGAAATCAGGTCGCTTATTGCATCATCGCTCTGGTCCGAAGGGGAAATCATCGGCCTTGTCGGGCTTGATTTTGTGCGTACCCACCGACAGTTTACTGAGTTGGAAGGCAGTCTGATGCATGCATTCGCCGCATCGCTTGGCCTTGCCCTGAACCTTGCGGATCAGGCCCGCGCACATGACCGTGCGCAGTCCGAATTGCAGCTTGAACGTGCGCGTGTGACGGCAATGGTGTCCGCGCTGCCGGAACTGCTGGTTGAAACCGACAATGACGGCACCATCATCGGGTTCAATCAGAGTGATCCCCTAGTTTTCGCGCTGAACCCGGATGAGGTGATCGGGCGTCCGCCCGAACGTGTCTTGCCGCCGCGAGTTGCGGGGATTGTCCGCAACGCCATGAAAGAAGTGGATCATTTCGGCTGGTCACGCAGCATTCCCTACACCCTTTCGTTCCCCGACGGTGAAAAGCGCTTCACGCTGACCGCGACCAAACGTCAGGGGGACCACCCCCGTAAACCGCATGGCTATCTGTTCGTTGTGCGCGATGTGACCGAAAGCTACCTGCAGGATAAACAGATCCGGCAGTTGGGTCGCGTTGCGGAATTGTCGACCAACCTTATCATGCTGACCGACAAGAACAGGGGGATCACATGGATGAATCCCGCCTGCGTTGCGCGAACAGGCTATTCGCTGAGCATGGCGCTATCGCGCCGTCCCAGTGACATACTGCATCTGTATGAAAGTGCCCCCGATATTGCCGGTGACATCTGCAATGCACTGGATAACGGTCAAGGTATCAACACCGAATTGCAGGCGCATAGCCGTCGCGGCATGTCCTATTGGCTGGATCTGAATGTCCAGCCGCTGCGCAGCCCCGAAGGGCATGTGTTGGGCTATATGGTGGTCGGCGTGGATATCACATCGCATAAGCTGGCTGAAGCGCGCGCCCTGCGCGACAAGGCCCATGCAATGGAGGCAACCCACGAAGGTATTGCCATCCTGAATCCTGACGGACGTTTTTCATACCTGAATCACGCTATCCGGCAGGTCTTGCGCCTTCCGTTGGACGCGGATGTGTCAGCGCTGCATTGGCATGAACTGATTCCCGCAGACCATATGGCGAAACTGACCACAATCCTGTCTGAACTGACGTGCCAGGGATATTGGTCCGGCGAAATCATGCTGCCGGATGCTGCCGGGCGCGACGCATGGTATGACCTGTCGATGTCCGTTCAGGATGACAGCAGCATATTCCTGATCATGCGCAATATTACCGCCCGCAAGCTGGCAAAAACCGAACGCGAAAGGCTGCGCACGCAATTACAGATTGCCCAGAGCAGGCAGCTTATGTCCCAACTGGCGGGGGGGTTGGCCCATGATTTCGCCAATATTCTGGCTGTCATCGTCGGGTCTGTCGATATGTTGCAGCCCCGGGCGGACGCCGACATCGCGCCGGGTCTGGCGCGCATCCGTGCTGCGGGCAGGCAGGGGCAGGCCCTTGTGGCGAACCTGATGCAACTGGGCAAGGTTAAACCAACCGAATGCATGGTGGATCTGCAGGAACTGTTGCGCCAGTCGGTTGAACTTGTCCGGCCCGCCCTGGGCAATGGGATTGCGGTTGCGATGGAATGCGACAATGGTGCCGGTGTCGCCTTGGCTGATACCACCGAAATGATGCAGGTGTTGATCAATCTGATCATGAACGCCACAGACGCCATTGGTCAGAAAGCGTCTGCAGGGGGGTGCATTACCCTGCGTCTGACCGCGCATGACCATCTTGCGCCACAGTCCGATCTTGAGGTCGGCAGCATATCGGCCGGACAGCCCTATGCGGTGATTGACATCTCCGATACAGGGACCGGCATATCACCGGACCGCAGGGCAGAGGTGTTCAAGCCATATTTTACCACGAAGCGCGGCGAAGGCACCGGGCTTGGACTGGCCATTGTCGCGCATGTTGTCGCATCACGTGGTTGGGGCCTGAAGGTGCTGGACGCTGCAGGCGGTGGCACCATCATGCGGCTTTACCTGCCTGCGCCCGTACGGCCTGCGCCAGCCGTCTTAACTGATGCGGCGGGGCCGGCACAGGTCAGCACACAAAGCCTTGCCGGCCGGAATGTACTGCTGGTGCATGAGGACGACAGTGTTCTGCAATCGCTGGCGGAAATCCTGTCGGCCGCCGCCGCAGAGGTCGCCAGCAGCACCGATCCCAGCGACGCACTGAATGCGGTCCGCGAAGACCCGACGGCATGGGACACTGTCATCCTTGATGGGGGGCGGCGACAGGTGGATGGATTGGATATTCTGCAGGAGTTAGCGGAATTGAACTGCAAATTGCAAATTTTATTACTTACCGACCCAAAAGAGTTGCATTTTGCAAACGATCTTGATATGGGAGCAGCAACTGCGTTTTTACCGAAACCCTTTTCCGGGGCCGAATTGATTGCAGTTCTTGCGCGCGCACCAGTTTCCTGATGCGTGCGGGCCACCCCTCGAAAGTCATCTCATGCGACTACTGATTGCCGATGACCATGAACTGATTCTGGATATGCTGGAGAATTTTCTGCAGCAGGAACCGGATATTGAGATTGTTGCTGTCACTGACATGCGCGATGCGATTTCAGTGGTATCCACGCAGCCGCATTTCGATTTCGCGCTGCTTGACTATGGAATGCCCGGAATGGACGGGCTGGACGGGTTGCGCCGTTTCATGGAAATTGATGCCGCGCCGCCTGTGGCGCTTATTTCGGGCAATGCCGCCCGCGACGTGGCCGCGCGCGCAATAAGAATGGGCGCACGTGGCTTCCTGCCTAAATCCATGTCGGCGAAGTCGCTGTTGAATGCTATCCGCTTCATGGTGCTCGGGGAACGATATGTGCCGGTGGATTTCCTGTTTTCCCCGACCGGGTCTGAAACCGCCCCACCCGTCGGCACGGGCGAAGGCGCTTCTGCCGCATCGTTGACAGCGCGCGAACTGGAAGTGCTGAAGGCGCTTTGCGACGGCAAGACCAACAAGGAAATTGCCCGCGATCTGGGGTTGCGCGAACCGACCATCAAGCTGCATGTCAAAACCCTGTATCGCCGTTTGGGGGCCAGCAATCGTACTCAGGCGGCCATGATCGCCAGATCATGGGGTGTGTGCTGAATGCGCGTTCTGCGCGAAACTGCCGCTGACTGGATTATCCTACTGGTTTTGAATGCGATTCCCTGTTAGATTCTGCACATAAGCTGTATCAAAAACAGCAGGACAGAGGCAGACATGACACGCGCAGCACCCTTGACCGGCGTATTCGCGCTGGACTGGAATTCAACCGAAACCGATGGCGTTTCCGGCCTTGACCCGCGCTGGCTGCGCGCAGGTGCACGCTGGTGCTGGACCGGCGATGTGCAATGCCTTGATGCGCGCACAGATGTGCTGCGCCTTGGCAGGGCTAACGGATATCGCGACATCCGGCAACGTGCGCGTCAGGTCGCGGCGCGTCTTGGCGGGCATGAACTGCCGCCGGAAGACATGCCGCTGCAGCCCGCGGCCCCGGTCATGGGGTTTGTGCTGACCGATGGCCATGCGGTCTATACGGCACGACTGGTACATGCTGCGGGCCATTGGGTTGCGGTTTTTGAGGATGGCATGCCGCCACAGGCGCAACCGCTTTATGTCGTCGAAAGCGCGATCGATACGGGGCGCTGCGAAACGGATGCAGCTGCCGCGCCCCTACAGCAGGGCGTTGTCTGCTTTGCCGATGACACATTGATTTCCACTCCGACAGGGCCGCGCCCCGTCCATCAGCTATGTGCCGGGGATCTGGTCCTGACTCAGGATGACGGCCCCCAGCCGGTGGTCTGGACCGGCACCAGCCGCCTGTCGGGCATGGCCTTGCGGCGCTACCCGCATCTGCGGCCCGTCCGGCTGCGCCGTGATGTGCTGGGAACCGGGCAGCCTGATGATGATCTGCGCGTCTCGCCAGGGCATCGCCTGTTGATGCGCGGCGCCCGTGCGCGTGCATTGTTCAATATCGATGAAGTGCTGGTGCGTGCGTGCGATTTGCTGGACCATGGCGGTGTCACGCAGGATGCGGCCTTGCATGGTATCACCTATATGCATGTGCTGCTGGAACGCCATCAGATCATTTTCGCCAATAATGTGCCGACCGAAAGCTTCCATCCGGGCTTCGCCGCGCCGGAGCTGTTGCGCAGCCACCGCGCCAGTCTTCGGGCGGTACTCCCGGAACTGGAACAAGGGCCTGCAAGTTATGGCGACACTGCGCGCCGCTGCCTTGGTGTAGCGGAAACCGCACTTCTGGCAGCATAGCGTCTGTGCTGGGAAACGGCAGTTGACACCGCCCCGCAGGGCTGTATAAGCGCGCATCCCGAAGCTACGGCTTTCGGGGTATTCATTGGTGTTGGTGGCCCCCGCAAGGGAAAGCCTGTCTCCCCGCACAGGGAAAGGACAACGCCCTTCACAGGCCCGTTCAGGGCCGCATCCGGAAGGAGATCAGCCGTGACCAAACGCACGTCTGCCAAGTATAAAATTGACCGCCGCATGGGCGAAAACATCTGGGGCCGTCCGAAAAGCCCCGTAAACCGCCGCGACTATGGCCCCGGCCAGCACGGCCAGCGCCGCAAGCAGAAACTGTCCGATTTCGGCACCCAGCTGCGCGCCAAGCAAAAACTCAAGGGTTATTATGGCGACCTGACCGAAAAGCAGTTCCGCCGCATCTATGCCGAAGCTGAACGCATCAAGGGTGACACAGGTGAAAACCTGATCGGCCTGCTGGAACGCCGTCTGGACGCCGTGATCTACCGCGCAAAATTTGTGCCGACCGTGTTTGCCGCACGCCAGTTCGTTAACCATGGCCATATCACCGTGAATGGCCAGCGTGTAAACGTGCCCAGCTACCGCGTCCGCGAAGGCGATGTGATCGCCATCCGCGACAAGTCCAAGCAACTGGCTATCGTACTGGAAGCCGTCGCGCTGGCAGAACGCGATGTGCCCGACTATCTGGAAGTTGACCATTCCAAGATGACCGCAACCTTCGTGCGCACGCCTGCGCTGGGGGATGTGCCGTATCCGGTTCAGATGGAACCGAATCTTGTGGTCGAATTTTACGCGAAGAACTGATTTCTTCGCCGATCCTATTCAGAAAACCCCGCCCATTGTGGCGGGGTTTTTTGTTGCCAGTATTGAATTGTTGCGTGAATGCCTGCGTGTTGCACCGGGGGGCATGCGGTGCCCGATACATCCCGGCGGGGAACATTCTTTGCCGCAACGGGTTTAGGGGGCAGAACTGCGGCGCATGTGTCAACCGGACGCGGCGGTAAAAGGCACAGGACTGGTTTTTCCGGTTTCCCGCCTGGCCATGGAGTGGCACCAACCTTTGTCCCGTCCATGCGCCGCCGTTCACCGCCTGAAACAGGGCGCGGTCATATCAGCCGGAACCGCGAGGCTGGTTGAAACGGGAATTGCGTACAAACCACGCGGAACGAAGGCCGCTGTCAGTTTTTTACCTCTGGATTGTGCGGCCCGCATGAAGGGGCAGACGGCGTTGTCCGCAGGGGCGCTTGCCACTGCCCCTAACACCCCATCGCGGCAGATGTTCCCTGCATGTGCGCACGGCCCGTGCATTGGCGGGAAACCGATTTTCGGGGTGAATGCACAGACGCATGTTGCAGACAGATATTTCGGCGAATTCTCGCTTAGGTTGTGTGTCCGGAAATCCCGAACAGGGAACCGGATGGCGCGGGTATGGTTGACTCGGACTGAAAAGGACAACGTTTTCTGAAACCGAAAGAGCGCGCGCTATGCCATATGAACGGCCCGACTTACCCGTCCCGAACACCGAAGAAGAGATTGTGTCCCTTATTCCGGCGCTGCGCGCATTCGCCCGGTCATTCTATGCGAATACAAACGATGCTGACGATCTTGTTCAGGAAACCCTGACCAAGGCTTTGGGCAAGATCCACCAGTTCAAGCCGGGAACCAAGCTGAAATCCTGGCTGTTCACCATTATGCGCAACACCTATTGCACCCGATTCAAGATCGCCACGCGGGAACCGCCGGGAAAACTGGATTGCGTGGCCAGTCAGGTCGGCAGCCCGCCGGGGCAGGAATGGTCGATACGCAAGCGCGAACTTTGCGAGGCGATCCATCGGCTGCCACGCGCGCAGCGCGAGGTGATTGTGCTGATAGGTGTGCTGGGCATGAGCTATAAGGAAACAGCCGATGTGTGCGCCTGCGAAATAGGTACGGTGAAAAGCCGCCTGAACCGTGCGCGGCTGCAACTGCTTAAAGATCTGGGCGAAAAATGCGCCGGCGGCAGCACTTGTGACGTTACGGCACCTGTCCCCGCCGAAATTCCGCTGGTGTGACGGGTGTGGCGCGTGCCCGAAAATCCCATGTTCGATTCCCTACCGGAGTGAGGGCTTGATGAATCTCCTTGTCATTCTTGGACACCCGCGGACTGAAAGCCTGTGTGGTGCATTGGCGGGGGCCTATGCCGCCGGGGCGGAAAGCGCGGGTTGCACTGTGAAGACACTTTCGCTTGGCGAAATGAACTTCAATTCTGATGTGGAAATGCCGTCGCCTGCGGATCAGGCACTGGAACCCGATCTTGCGCACGCGCGCGATCTGATCGACTGGGCGGAGCATCTGGTATTCGTCTTTCCCAACTGGTGGGGCATGATGCCCGCGCGGCTGAAGGGGTTTCTGGACCGTGTGCTTTATCCGGGTTTCGCCTTCCGCGAGGAAGCGGGGCACCATTATGGACTGCTTGCGCCGCGCACGGCTGAATTGCTGATCACCATGGATGTGCCGCCGCCGGTCTATCGCTGGGTGCAGGGTGCGCCGGGCGAGCATGCGATGACGCGCGCGACATTGGGGCTTTGCGGAATCAAGACAGTCAGGGTGCATCACTTCTCCCCGCCCAGCCATTCTGATGCGCCGACCCGCGCACGCTGGATAACGCAGGCGCGTGTATTGGGTGAACGGCTGGCCAATGGCCCGCGTGGCCCCGTGCGCCGTCACCTGCATTTGCTGGGGCAATGGCTGCTGGCAGTGCGGCCGCAATTCTTCCCGATGAGTGTGCTTGCCTATACGCTGGGTGCGCTTTTGCTGCTGCAGCCGCTGGATGCGCTGGCCTTTGGCGCAGGGCTGGTGGCGATGATGGCGCTCAAGGTCGCGACAGTGCTATCCAATGATATTTTCGACCGTGACAGCGACGCGGTGAACCGGCATTGGGGACCGTTCAACGGCGGCGGACGCAGCCTGCATGAAGGGGTGCTTTCGCTGGGGGATCTGTGGCGCGGGGTCTATGTGGCGCTGACGATCTGTGCAGTTGCGTCGCTGCTATTGCTGCTGGTGGTGCCCGCGCCCGGCGCGACGGCGCTGGTACTGGGGGTGCTGGCGGTGCTGGCGCTGGGATACACATTGCCGCCGCTGAAACTGTCGCATCGGGGTCTGGGCGAGATGGATGTGGCGCTGACTCACGGACCGGGGGTACTTTTGCTGGGGTATGTCGCCCAGGGTGGCGACCCTTTCACCGCAGATGTCTGGGCAACCGGGCTGGCGATCGGGTTGTCGGTGCTGCCCGCGATCATACTTGCCGGCATCCCCGACCGGGCCGCTGATGCCGCAGCAGGAAAAATTACCCTGCCGGTGCGGCTTGGTCCGGCGCGCGCCGCGCGGCTGGCACTGGGACTGACCGTGGCTTCGGCGTTGGCGGCAGTGCTGCTGGCATTACTGGTCGCGCCGGTCAGTGTGCTGCTGCCGCTGATCGTCGTGCCCTACGCGGTGTTTCAGGTCTGGATGCTGCGGCGCTATCTGCGCGCAGGTGCCCCCGAAGGGCGCATTGATCTGTTGCTTGGCGTAGCGCTGACGCATGTTGCGTGGTTCGTGATTCTGCCGCTGATCGGATTGTGGTAGTCCGTGTCCGGTGGTAGCCCGCGCGCCCGCAAATCTGTGTGGAACACCCGTTCATCCCGATGGTTAGGCACGACACAAACCAAGGGAGAAAAGCCATGATCCATAGTCAGACCGGCGCCGCCGGGCATGAAACCACCACTGAGACACAGCGCCTGATTTCGTCGCGCAAGGTGGAGGGTACCAATGTCTATAACCTTGAGGGCGAACATGTCGGCAGTGTCGACAGCTTCATGGTGGATAAATATTCGGGCCGCGTGTCCTATGCCGTGATGTCCTTTGGCGGGTTCCTGGGCATCGGGGAACGCTACCACCCGCTGCCATGGGATACGCTGGATTACGATACCGCTCTTGGCGGATATGTCGTCAATATCCCGCGTGAACAGCTTGAAGGCGGCCCGAGTTTCGCGCGTGACGAAGACCCCTGGGTCGACCCTGAATACGACCGCCGGGTTCACGGCCATTACGGGCTGCCATTGGGCGTTTAACCCTTGCAGCCGTGGCGGTGGCCCGAACCCCCGCCACGGCCATTTGCAAGGGTATGCATAAAGGGCAGGGGGCCGGAACCCGCCCCCTGCGATCAGCCGCCTATGCGTTCCCAGCAGCGCAATGCGCCACAATCCTGAAGAAAGACCTGCGCGTCCTGCGGTTCTGACAGGATATGGATGCCCGCGTTCTGCCCCGCTTCATCAGTGCCGTCCGCATTGACCCCGGCGTTGAACAGCGTCGCTGCCTCAGCAGAGAGGGCGATGAACTTTCCATGCGCCAGCGCATCAGCGGCAAAACACCGCGCAGAGTGCATTCCCGCAAGCAGGGCTGCCCCCTTGTCATCAGCCAGCACTGCGACCGCGTCGAACAGCACCGAGGGCGCGCCATCGATCTTCTGATTGGCAGCGACATGCTTGCCCCCGGTTGTGGTGACACCCCCGACTGCTGGCGCG
This sequence comes from Roseinatronobacter alkalisoli, assembly GCF_028745735.1. Taxonomy (GTDB): domain Bacteria; phylum Pseudomonadota; class Alphaproteobacteria; order Rhodobacterales; family Rhodobacteraceae; genus Roseinatronobacter; species Roseinatronobacter alkalisoli. Next base: position 239,886 of record NZ_JAQZSM010000005.1, on the reverse strand, counting down.
ATCAGCACCACCGTGCCGCCCGCATCCCCGGTTGCGGAAATGAGTGCGTCAAGCAGGTCGTCCCCGACCCCGTCCGTCATCACGATTCCCAGCGTGCGCCCACGAAAACTGTCCGGCCCGTTCCTGATGATCGACAGTGCAGCAGATGGCGGCAAATCGGTTTTCGGTGCGACGGCAGGCTTGTGCGGCGCAGGCATATCTTTCAGTCCCAGCCCCGTTGCAACCTTCTGCGCCAGCGCTTCGTCAATATTGGGCAGATGCGCGACAACCCTTTCGCGGATAGCAAGGGTTTCAACTTTCGATAATTCAAAAACCAGTGCATCAACGATATGGTCCTGCTCTATCGTGGTCTGGCTGATATAGAACTGCCGCGCCTGGCTGTAGTGGTCGGCGAAGCTATCGGCACGCAGCTTGCGCTTGGGGCCTTCAACCGGTTCGGGGAATGCGCGGTGGCCCCGGTTATGGTCTGCGCGCGGGCCCCCTTTGGCCCAGCTGTTCGGCTCGTAATTCGCACGCCCGCTGGGACCGCGTGTCTGCATATGCCCGTCCTGATGGAAATGATGCATCGGGCAGCGCGGGGCATTGACCGGGATCTGCGTGAAATTGGGGCCGCCAAGCCGTTTGAGCTGCGTGTCAAGATATGAGAAGTTGCGCCCCTGCAAAAGCGGATCATTGGTGAAATCCACCCCCGGTACAATATTCTGGGTGCAGAAGGCGACCTGCTCCGTTTCGGCAAAGAAATTATCGACATTCCGGTTCAGCACCAGCTTGCCGACAACACGCAAGGGCACATCTTCTTCGGGAATGATTTTGGTGGGATCAAGAATGTCGAAATCGAACCTGTCGGCGAAGTCATCATCGAAAAGCTGCACCGCAAGATCCCATTCGGGGAAATCGCCGGACTCAATCGCGGACCAGAGGTCGCGGCGGTGAAAATCCGGGTCGGCGCCGTTGATCTTCACTGCTTCGTCCCATAGCACCGACTGCAGCCCCTGACGCGGCTTCCAGTGGAACTTGACATAGGTGCTGCGGCCCCCGGCATCGACCAGCCGGAAACTGTGCACCCCGAACCCTTCCATGAAACGGAACGACCGCGGGATTGCGCGGTCAGACATTGTCCACATGATCATGTGCAGCGATTCCGGCATCAACGAGATGAAATCCCAGAAATTGTCATGCGCGGACTGTGCCTGCGGGAAGCCGCGGTCAGGTTCTTCCTTGACCGAATGAACAAGGTCGGGAAACTTGATCGGATCCTGAATGAAGAAGACCGGGATGTTATTGCCGACGATGTCCCAGTTGCCTTCTTCGGTATAAAGCTTGACAGCGAAGCCGCGTACATCACGCGCCAGATCCATCGAACCCTTGTTGCCCGCCACCGTGGAGAAACGGACAAAGGCCGGAACCCGGCGTCCGGCCTTCTGGAACAGATGCGCTGATGTCACGTCGGACAAGGTATCGGTAACTTCGAAATATCCATGCGCCCCGTAGCCACGGGCATGGACGACCCTTTCGGGGATGCGTTCATGGTCAAAATGGAAGATCTTCTCGCGCATGGCAAAATCTTCCATCAGTGCCGGGCCGCGCGGACCCGCGCGCAGGGTATTCTGGTTGTCGCTGACAGGCGCACCTTGCGCAGTGGTCAGATACTGGTCGCTTGCGGGCGATTGGTGGATTTCGCCACCCGCACCCTGCCGCGCCTTGCGGGTGATGGTATCACGACCGGACTGGGTGTCGGCGGTGGGGCGGAATACGGGGGTATCATCAGGCATCGGTTTCTCCGTTTCTCTGGGGATAGGGCACATGTGTCTATTCGATTACAGCGCAGGCAATCCGCGCGCCCGCGTCCCCGGATGGCTGGCTTACGTAATCATCGGGTTCCGCATGCAGCATCAGGGACCCGCCCCGAAGGTCCGTTTCGCCACCATCAAGCGCAACCATCGCGTTCAGCACCTGTGCCCGCAACACGCCATCTGCGGGAACATACTGGTTGGGCATGTCGCCTTCATGGGGTCCATCCCCGGACAGGAAACCATGCCCGGACTCCGAGGGCGAGAAATGCCCGCCAGCGCCTTCATGATCATGATCGGCATCGCAAACGCCCTCCTCGTGGATGTGGAAGGCGATCCAGCTTTCGGGCGGCAGATCCGCGACCTCCAGCTCAATCAGCACGCCTGCATTCGTCTGGGTAAGGGTGGCGTTGCCGGTCTCCTGACCGTCCTGATCAATGAACGAAGCAGTGGCGGTTTCGCCGGTCTGGGCAGCGGCTGGCGCTGCCAGAATGACAGATGCAATGGCGAATGCGCGCAAAGGTATCATTTTCGACTCCTTCTTGTCTGGGTGTGACTTATCCCAACGGCGGCAAGCGCAGGATGTTCCGCAAATGCAGGAGGAAGTTTCCGGCCATGTCCATCGTTGGTACGCGGGGGGGGCGGGCTGGCACAGGGGCAGGGCCTGATGCAGGCTATTTTGCAAGGGGGAGGCAGGCTGTGTTGTAATCCGCCCGATTGACTTGGACGTATTCCCAAGGATGAAATACACTGAGCGAGATGCTGAAAGGATTCACGATATGGGCGGGCAGGACAATGATCACGCGGACAAGGCTTCTCTTGAACAGCAGATGAAGAACCTGATCAGCCGGATCGCGCAAGAGCCTGTCCCAAACGAATTGCGGACATTGGCCGAAGAATTGCAGGCCGCCCTTCGACGCCACCGCGAGTCATCAGATCCCCACGAATAGCCCCGGAAGCGCGCGTATTATGCGCTGGCCCCTTTCATCGGGGGTCAGGTCGTTTGTGCGCCGGAGGGAACAAACCCGCCCCATCGCTGCTTGATGATGACAGAAAGATGCGGTCACGGGCTGTATCATGCAGCAACAACTGGGGCAATAATATGCCGGAAATCAGCGTCGCCGACCTGGCCGACCTGCGTGCTGCGATGCCCGACGGGTGGCGGGTCCAGACTCCGGCCGCCACTGCGCAACGAATTGGTCCTGCAATGCAGCCTGAAGCCGCAACAGCGAAAATGTCAGCGCAGCCGGGGCCGGGCCCGGCACGATTTCGCCAATCAGAAAGCCGAGGTTGCCCGGCATCCTTTCTGTGCGCAGATCGGCGCGCAAACCCGCAAACAGCATATTAACTGATATCGTTGGCATTCCGTCCCCCTTCATTCAGCCTCATGCAACAGTGGCCAGTTCGCGCGGGCACGCGTGTCCAGCCGTGAACAACCTTGTCCAAAGGGAACTTTCCAGGGCGTCGGATGTTCATTCTCTATGAACAGAAATATTGCGGAGTCGCGAATGCTGTGTCCTGAACGAAACAGTCGCGTCGGCACACGACCGTTCGCTCCGCCTGATATCACGGCGCGGCGCGGCCTGCCGACCCCTGCCGCCCCTTGGCGGAATTATGCGCCATGACCGTGCCGGATGACGCCAGCCAGAAATCCACAGAAGAGATTGGCGAGATCGTATCAACCCTGCACGATGCGGGCGAAGGGCATTCGCCAAGCGTGCGCGATATCATCAAACGTTTGGGGCAAGCCTCGTTCGGGGCGTTGCTGCTGGTGCCAGCGATGATCATCGCCACCCCGGCAAGTGGCATTCCGGGCCTGCCCACGGTTTGTGGGCTGATCATTGCGCTGATTGCCATCCAGATGTTGACAGGGCGCGATCACATCTGGTTGCCCGACTGGGTAATGGAACGCCGGATCGACGGCGACAGGTTTGAGCGCGCGCTTGACTTCCTCCAGCGGCCTGTCGGCTGGATTGACTATCTGTCGCGACCGCGAATGACCTGGCTACTGCGCTGGCCGATGGTGCTGCCGCTGCAACTGGTATGCGTGTTCTGCGGTCTGGCAATGCCCTTCATGGAATGGGTGCCGCTGACCTCTTCTATTGCGGCGATTGCTGTCTGTCTGGTGGCGGTGGCATTCATAGCCGATGACGGATTGCTTGCGCTTGCGGGGGTCGCCGTCGCCGTGGCGGGGGCCGCCGCGTTTATTCAACTGGCTGGCCACATGATCGCGGGGGTTTTCGGCTGACGGAAGTGCAGGGGCTGGCCGCACAGTTTTTACTGCACCTGAACAGAATGGAGGAATCGTACATAATGACAGAACAATCCCCCCAGCAACTTGAAGGGCGGCTGAATGCCCAACGCGAAGTCCTGGCGGCGCTTCTGGCCTGGGCCATGCGCCAGCCGGGCAGTGATTTTCCGGATGCACTGGACGCAGAACAGGGCGTGCAGGACCATCAGGAAGACCCTGGCGTGCTGGCGGACAGCGCATTCGCCATCGAGGGTGCCGCCGCGCGCGAAATGCAGATATTGCTTGAACGCGCGAAGGCGATCCGCGACACGGCCTGACCGGTTGACAACGCATGTCCGGGAAGCAGAAACCCGGTTCCTGCTTTTGCGCAACATCCGCGAATACCGCCCCGGCGGAATGCGGGCGGGAAGGCCTTGCCTGCGGAACAATTGGGCCACCCACATGTTTGGGGGGCAGCAGTTGTAAAAAGGAGCTTACGAAATGACCCTACCGGAAAACCCCACCCTGCTCGATGTGCAGTCGCGGGCACTGCCCGCATCCGTGGCAGCGAAATTGCATTAGCGTATGTTGCAAGACTAAGCAGGAACCGGTTTTCTGCTGACTCAGGTAAGCGAAATCATCAGATCAGAGTGCGGCGCGTGCATATGAATGATACGCGATACGCGCTGACGTGCCATCCCCGGATAAGCGAGGTGCCATGTGGCCCATTCTTCGTATATGAATATTCTGCTTCGTACACTTTCTGCCGAAGATGTCGGACTGATTGAACCGCATCTGGAGCCAATCGTGCTTGACCGGCGTTTTGCATTGGAACGCCCGAAGATCCCCATCGAACATATTTATTTCCCGACTTCCGGCGTTGCGTCAATTGTTGCGCCCGTCGGCCGCGACCAGCGTGTCGAGGTTGGCATAGTCGGACGGGAGGGCATGACCGGCAGTGCAGTCTCGTTGGGAAACGGGCGTTCGCCCTATGAATGCTTCATGCAGATGCAAGGCGACGGGTTGCGCATTACAAGCGACGCGCTGCGCGAAGCCATGCGTGAAAGCCCGACCCTGCAGAACGTATTTTTAAGATATACACAGGCGCTGGCAATCCAGACAGCACAGACTGCCGCATCGAATGCGCGGGCAAATCTTGAAGACCGGCTCTGCCGGTGGCTGCTGATGTGCCATGACCGGACCGATGGTGACACGCTGAACCTTACACATGATTTTCTTGCCACAATGCTTGGGGTCCGGCGCGCTGGCGTCACGCTGGCAATACATCTTCTGGAAGGGCGGGCGTTGATCCGGGCCCGCCGTGGGTGTATCGAAATCATCGACCGCGAGGGGATGGAGGTCAGCGCCAATGGCATCTACGGACTTCCGGAAAGCGAATATGAGCGTCTTATCGGGATCAGTCCAAGGGAATGGAAATCGTGAACTGCGCCCCACCATTCGTCTGCCAGTGCAGCGTGCCATCAAGATCCGCGACAAGCGATGACACGATTCTGAGGCCAAGCCCTGTGCTTTTTGCCGGGTCAAAGTTTTCGGGAAGTCCTGGCCCGCTGTCCTGCACACAGAGATTAACGCGGTGTCCGGCATCCGGTCTCAGTTCAACCGAGATGGAGCCCCCTTCCTGACCTTCATAGGCGTGTTTGCGTGCATTCAGGGCAAGTTCGTTGATGATGACCATCAGTTTCTGTGCAAGACGTCTGGAAACATCGACTTTTTTGGCATCTTCAATTTCTAGCAAGCATCGGACACCAACACTTTTGCTTAGATCCGGCAGGATCTCGATGCAGGCATCCGCCAGATTAACGCGCCCGATTGTGCTGCGGGTGTGAAGGTAGGCATGAAACTTTGCGATGCTCATAATGCGCGCTTCCGCACTTAGCAGAGCGTTTTTCAGGATAGCGTCGGCAGATTTCTGGCGCTGCATCCGCAGTAGGGCCGCCGTAAGACTAAGACTGTTGGCAATCCTGTGATCGCTTTCGGCGACACTGATTTCCATATGTTCCGGGATGTCCGCCTTATTGGTATCAGTTTGAAATTCCCTGCGTTCATCCATTTTGAACTCCCTGTTCACGGCTCAACAACGGTCGGCATCAGGGATACTTCCGACCGGAAGTTGCCCCATCGCCTTCCGACGCAGAATACAGCTTTGGGTTGAATTTATAGCTGAGGTGACGCAGCACAAAAAAGGCAAAATTCAGTACGTTACCGCACACTATAACCTGTTTCGGAAGCAGACAGCCGGTTCCCGCCCTATCCCGCAAAACATAAGCCCGATATACGCTTGCGGCGCTTTCTGCACGGAACTGTTCCGGTCGGCGCGGGTTTCATCTGCAACACAAAACAAGAGGTGCCGCATGCAAACGCTCAATCCAACCCTGCTTCGTGATCTGGCGCTGTGCGAAGGTCCGCTTTGTGTCAGCCTTTATATGGAAATGTCGGCTGGCGGTGGCGAGCATGATCACATTCGCATTGCCCTGAAGAATGCAAAAGCCGATGCAAAGGCCGCTATTGCTGATGCGGGTGCTGATGCCGCAGCGGTTTACGCTGTACAGCAGCGGCTGGCAGATCTTAGCTATGACGATGTTGTCGGCGGTCGGGACCGGCGCGTAGCAGCCTTCATCGCACCGGACCGGACGCAGGTTGTCGACGCCAGTTTCACGGAAACCAGCGTCCATGTCGGCACGCGGTTCCGACTGGCGCCGCTGCTGGCCGCGTTGGAGCAGACACCCGATCACGCAGTGCTTGTCGCCAGCAGCGACCGGGCTTGCCTGTATCGTGTTACTGGCGGTGTGCTTAACCTGCAGAAGGTGGCGGATATGCCCGGTTCGCTGACGGAGATCAGTCAGTTTACAGATCAGCAGGAGAAGGGAAATATCCACGGGCGCGAGGATTCGGGCATTCCGGCATCATACAGGGGCGGATTGGTCGGTCCGTCCGGGCCTGCAGGGCCAACGGGCGTGCCGCATCACAGCATGGGCGGACATGACTGGCGTGAAGACCATGAACAGGAATTGCGCGTCTATGCCAATCTTGTCATCAACGCCGCGCAGCGCCATCTGAGCGGCACCAGCACGCCACTGGTCATTGCTGCCGATGAACGTCTGTATGGGATGATTCATTCAAGCTGCGAATATCCCTTCCTTGTGGAGGAAGGGATTACCCGGCATCCGGTCAGCCTTGATCAGGAAGAGCTGCGCCATGCGGCCGCAAAATGCCTTCACCGGGAAATCAGCAAGCGCCGTGCGGATGCCTGGGATAAGGTGGCGATGTCAATGGGCCGCGGTGACAGTGAAGCCAGCGACAACCCTGCCGATATCGTAGTTGCGGCGGCGGCAGGCCGCGTTGCACATCTTTTCGTGCAAAGCGGCGCGTCACTTCCGGGACGGTTTGACGCCGGTAACCTGACCGCAGAAGCCAACGCCGGGGGGGCCGACGATCTGATCGACCGCGCCATCATAGAGACGCTTCGAAACGGCGGCGACATTTTCCCGATGGAAGATCGCAACGGCGAGGGGAAGCTTATGGCAGCATCCTACCGGTATCCCGTGTGACCAAGCAATTCATATCCTGCAGCCTCCGCGCAGGTTGTCCTCGACCGCGTTTGCCGGTGTGGCTGCGGATACGCGCATGCGGTGCTCTGTCCCCTATGCGTCAGGTATGCGGCGTCAGGGAAACTGTACTTTCCCTATAGCTCAGCATCGCAGGCTGATGCCGCTACCTGCATCAAACAGGTGGATATCTTCCTCTGCAAATCCGAATGTCAGGTTTGCGCCCTCACGCGGGCGTTCTTCCGCTGGCATCAATGACCCAAGATCGACTCCATCAAGTGAAAAGCTGGCCAGAACCGAGTCGCCGTGAAATTCGGTCAGCGAAACTTCACCCTGCACGCTGGGGCCGGAAAATCCTGCATCGACCGGACGCAGGCGCGATGGGCGCAGCCCCATGATGACCTGCTGTCCTTCATGCAGATCGAAGGCGCTTCCAGATATCGCCAGCTGAAAACTGTCGCCACAAAGCTGCCAGCCGGTTTCCGTCCGCCGTGGCCGCAGAGTAAGGAAATTCATCGCCGGTGTACCGATAAATCCCGCGACGAACAATGTTCTCGGGGCCGAATAAATCTCTTCCGGGGTGCCAATCTGTTCGATCCTGCCTGCATTAAGCAATACGATACGGTCAGCAAGGGTCATGGCCTCCATCTGGTCATGGGTTACATAGACCGAAGTGGTGCGTAGCTCCTTATGCAGGCGTGCAATTTCAACCCGCATATGCGCGCGCAGCTTCGCATCCAGATTCGAAAGCGGTTCATCGAACAGGAACACATCGGGTGTCTTGATCATGGCACGGGCGATGGCAACACGCTGCTGTTGCCCGCCCGACAGCGCCGTTGGCTTCCGGCCCAGATAGGGTTTCAGGCCCAGGGTTTTGGTGACAGCGCCAACCCGTTGGTCGATTTCGGATTCAGGCGTTTTCTGACGTCGCAACCCGAAAGCGATATTCTCCCTGATCGTCATATGGGGATAAAGCGCATAGTTCTGAAACACCATGGCAATACCACGATCGCCCGGCTCGGCATCATTCATGCGCTGGCCACCTATCAGCAGGTCGCCGCCAGTTATGTCTTCCAATCCGGCCAACATGCGAAGGATCGTGGATTTCCCGCAACCGGACGGGCCAAGGAACACGATGAATTCCTGATCGGCCACTTCAAGGCTGAAATCCTCAACAACTTCCAGTTCACCATATTTCTTGTTGATATGTTTGCAAATTATCCCGGCCATAGCTCAGGCTCCTTCCGGATTCATGATGATCTGAAGTTTGATATCTGCGGGCCGCCCTTCGGCCGCGCGTTCAAAGGCCTTGATGGCATGCTCGAAGCTGTAGCTGTGCGAAATCAGCGGTTTGAGATTGACCTTGCCTGACGCGATCAATGCCAATGCACGATCAAAAACATTGGCGTAGCGGAACACAGTCTCAATACGCACTTCGCGGGCAATCGCCGCATTCACATCCAGACTTACTTTTCCCGGCGGCAGGCCCACCAGAACCACTGCGCCACCCGGGCGCACGGACCTGAAGATTGTTTCAAACACCTGCGGCGCACCGCTGGCTTCGAACACGACATCCGCGCCCCAGCCATCCGTTTCAGATGCAACAACTTGCGCCAGTTCCTGTTCACGGATATTGACCGGAATGATGCCGTCATATTGCGCGGCGATATTCAGTTTTTCCGTGCTGATATCGGAAATGATCACACGGCTGCACCCCCCGGCCAAAGCGGCCAGCGCCACCATGATACCGATTGTCCCGGCACCGGTAACAACGGCAACATCACCGGGCACAATCTTCGCGCGCGCCGCCGCATGCATGCCGACAGCGAAGGGTTCGACCATTGCCCCTTCGGCAAAACTGACCGCATCAGGCAATTGATACGTAAATGCCGCCGGGTGCACCACACTGCTGGTCAGAATGCCATGCACAGGCGGTGTCGCCCAGAATGTCACGCCCGGGTCCACATTGTAGATGCCCATCTTTGTCGCGCGCGATGACATGTCAGGCACACCCGGTTCCATGCAGACACGATCACCGATCTTCAGGCCCCGCACATTGTGCCCCACGGCCTCGATGACGCCGGACCCTTCATGCCCCAAGACCATGGGCGCGCGGACAATGTATTCGCCGATCCCTCCATGCGTGTAGTAGTGCACGTCGCTGCCGCAAACGCCCACAGTATGGACCTTGATCCGCACAGCATCGGGGCCGGGTTCGTGCGGCAGATCGATATCCCGCAGGCGCAACTCGCCTTTCCGCTCCAGTACAAGCGCACGCATAGAAACCTCTCTCACTTCTTTTTTCTGGAAAAGACCGAATTCATGAAACTGCTCAGAAGCCCCAGCAGCAGAAGCGGCGGGATGGACAGCAGGATGACTGCCGCGTTCAGAATGCCCCAGGGCACATCCATGCCAAGTTGCGACATTTCTGATGCGACGATGGGCAGGGTTCTTGCATCACTTGTCGTCAGCATCAGTGCGATCAGGAACTCGTTCCAGATCAGCACGAAACTGAAGGCGACAGCCCCCAACAATGTGCGCGCCGCGACCGGCAGTGCGATACGGAAGAACACGGCATAGACCCCGCAACCATCCACCCGCGCAGCTTCTTCGATTTCCTTGGGCACCTGCTGAAAGCCCGGAACCGACAGCCAGATCGTGATCGAGATTGTCAGCAGCGAATAGGTTACGATCATGGCAAGGCGCGTGTCATACAGCCCAAGATTAAGCCAGATCACCATCAGTGGAATTGCCACGGCCACAGGGGGCAGGAACCGCAGGGACAGAACGAAAAACTGCAATTCGTCTGTAATGCGGTTGGGATAGCGCGCAATCGCATAGGCTGCGGGCAGCCCCAGAACAACGCCGACCACAACCGATACCAGACAGATAATCAGCGAATTCACCAGCGCCTGAAGAACCGACTGGCGGCTTAGAACAAAGATCATGTTATCCAGCACAGGGGTAAAAATGAACTTTGGGGCCCGCGTCAGAATGTCAACATTCTGCTTGAACGCGTTCAGCAATGTCCACAACAGCGGAAACAGGACCATGAAGACCATCAGCAACAGGAATGCCTGACCAAAACGACGTGACATATTCATGCGCGCACCCGCTTCCAGATAATCGTGAAGATGATGATGGTCAGCAACAGCATGATCACCGCCATAGACGAGGCATAAGAAATTCGGCCCGCTTCGATGAAACCCTGACTGAAGGCGTACATGTCCAGTGTTTCAGTGCTGATGCCAGGGCCACCGCGCGTCATCACATAGATCAGATCGAAGGATCGCAGCGACTCGATTGCCTTGATCAGGGTCAGCGCCACAAGCTGCGCGCGCAGCATGGGCAGCGTGATATAGGCGTGAATCTCCCACGTTCTGGCGTGATCAAGGCGCGCGGCTTCTATGGGTTGATGCGGCAATGCCTCCAGCAGCTTGACGATGATGACTGCGAAGAAAAAACCCCATTGCCATAGATCCACATATGCAACGGCCCAAAGTGCAAGATTCGGATTTGACAGGATTTCCAGTGGTTCACCGGTGATGGCGCGGTAAGGATAGGTGAATATCCCGTAAAGCGGATGAAAGGCGAAGCGCCAGACAAAAGCGGCGCAGACACGCGGCAACAAGACAGGGACAAGGAAGATCAGGCACATAATGTTGCGCTGCCGCGGTGAGAGTGTCTCGAACATCAGCACACCCAGAAAAACAGCTGCAAGCATGGTCGCCGTCACAGTGATGACCTGCCATTTGGCCGACACCCACAAAGCATTCAGAAAGCGCCGGTCCGACCAGAGATTCACGAAGTTCTCAAAGCCCACATAACTGGAATCAGGGCGAAAAAGGGTCATGTTCCTGAACGACAGATTGATTGCATACCCCAGCGGAACAAATGCCAGGATCATCAGGATCAGGATTGTCGGAACAAGAAAAACATATGGCAGCGATTTCTGACGAAACATCGCAAGGCTCCTGACTGGAAGCGGCGCAAACCTGTGGCGGTGATTGACGTGGGGGCGCAAGGGCATCAAAGGTATGGTGCCGCCGGTGTCTGGCGGCACCACCCCCTGATTTGCAAAAATGACGCTTAGTCTGAAAGATTTGCTGCAAATGCTTCCAGTTCCGCCAGCGCGGCGGGAATGTCGTCACGCGTGCCGGTAATCAGCTCCTCCAGGATAATGCCCCAGTGGTTGCCCAGTTCCGGCCAGTTTGCATGTTGCCAGAAATTTACCTGCGTCACTTCTGCGGTTTCGGTCAGCGCGGCAGGCAGCCCCTCGCCAAATGTTTCCGCAAAAAGATCACTTGCAAAAATACTCTGGCGGTTCAGTTCACCGGCCTGGCCGATTTCAAGGCGCCGAAGCTCCTGTTCCCGCGACGTGGCCCATGCAATCCACAGACCTGCGCAGTCTCTCTCGGCGTCACTTTGGTTGGCGCGTTCCCCGATGGCGAAGCCATGCGCAAAACCGCCCCCTGTCAATGGCGCGGGCGGCTTGGCAAAACCCACCCGGTCCGCAACCTGGCTTTGCGTGCTGTCCAGTGTGATTCCGGCCAACGGGGCTGATTCAATGATCAGCGCAATCTGCCCCGCCCTGAAGGCACCGGTCGACTCATCCCAACTGCCGGTGCGCGTGCCCGGCGCGGAATATTCGAACAGGTCCAGATAGGTCTTTGTGGCCTGCACCCCCGCGTCGGAATTCATCGCGGGTTCGCCATCCACGAACCATTCGCCGCCCATTCCCTTGAAATAGGGCATCCAGCGCCAGACATTGGCGCCCGACCCACGCTGACCACGCAACCCGATCCCGTAAATGCCATTTGCGGGGTCATGCAATGCGGCGACCACCTCAAACAGTTCATCCAGTGTTTCCGGCGGTTCCAGCCCCGCAGCTTCCATCAGATCTGTGCGATAGACCAGCAGATCGCCACCGCCCATGATAGGCGCGAACCAGACTGTATCGTCATAGGTCGCTGTCGCAACGCGGCCCGGGTCAAAATCATCAAAATCATACTCGGCAGGATAATGCGGCATCAGCGGAACAATCCAGTTTGACGATGCGAATTGTGCAAGATTGGCCTCGTCAACATAGTATATGTTATACCGCCCGATCAGAGATGCATCTGCCTGACTTCTGACGCGCCGGTCCCCTTCATTCATATAGTCAATTTGGAATAATGCGCCCGAAAGCTCCTCGAATTCGGCGGCATATTCTTCCAGTAGTGTCAGGCCATCGCGCGGTTGCGCCAAAATACGGACAGGGCTGGTACAGACCGGTCCGTCTTGCGCCAGTGCGCTGCCCGGTGCCAGCATCAGACCTGTTGCGCCGACCATGCTGGTAGCGATGGCCACGCTGGAAACACTTCCCGCCAACCTATTGATAATATTATTCATCAGCTCCTCCCACAAAGCCAGACTACGCGATACCCTCGCGTCGGATAGTGAAAAGATGCTAGTAAACGGCTGCTTCTTCGAGTAGCCAGTATCTTGCCAGGATTCTATACTTTCTTGCGCCATCGCGTGAGGAGTGACAGGGGGCAGAAGGATGAAGCAAGACCAACATATTTGGGCCGGAAGTGCGACTTTTGAACATATCGAGATGCCGGAAAACCAGTGCTTCCTGTGGCGCAAGGACAACTATCCATGGGCGCGTAATGTCTGGAACTTCCATCCGGAATTCGAATTACATCTGATCCGGAAATCATCCGGGTTGTGTTATATTGGCGATCATATCGGCCAGTTTGATCCCGGCCAGTTAACCCTTGTCGGCAGCGGGTTGCCACATGACTGGATTACCCTGCCTTCAGATGGCAAGCATATCCCGGAACGCGATATCGTTGTTCAGTTCAATCCTGAAACCTTCGCCGGACCATCGCAATTCCTGATCGAACTGGAAGAACTGGATCTCTTGTTTGACAAGGCACAGTTCGGGCTGGAATTCAGCCCCGGCGCGGCCAAAGATGCCAGCGAGATTCTGGAAGGGATGGGCAACCTTTCGGGACTGGATCAGTTGGTTGCCCTGCTTTCCGTGTTTTCGATCCTCATCAAGGATACATCTGCAAAAACACTGGCCACATCACACTATCTTACCGATTTCCGGCCGGGCAGTTCGCTGGAACTGAAGCGGCTGGAAACTGCGTTGAACTACTTGCGGCAGAATTTTTTGCAGGACATAAAGCTTTCGGACGCCGCCGATGCGGTTGGCATGTCGGAAAGCGCCTTTTCGCGGTTTTTCAAGGCGCAGACCGGAAACACCTTCACCCAGCATATTTCCTCGCTCCGGCTCTGGATGGCCAAGCGCCTGCTGAAGGAAACGGACCACCCCATCACGGAAATCTGTTTCGAAGCCGGGTTCAGCAATATTTCAAACTTCAACCGGATCTTCCTGAAAACCACCGGATTGCGCCCCTCTGACTACAGAAAGACCGCGCGCAGGTTCTGACGCGACCATAGGCATGCGATGCTGCCAAACCCCTTTCCCGGCGGGGGCAGACCGGGGTCAGAAGCGCATCGACAGGTCCGCCCTGAAGCCATGATCGCGGGTCCCGCCTGCGATCCGGCCATGATAGGAAAAGCCGAAAGTGGCGTTGCGGCCCAGGTTAACGTCGACGCCTGCTTCAACAATGCCACTGTTGCGCGCAATCGGAACCCCGGCAATGGAGAAGGCGTTTCCACCCGCAAGCGCGTGGGTGCCAAGCGGTGTTATGTCGCCAAAAGCATGTTGCCAGCCGATCATGCCGCGCAGGGTCGCGCTGCGGTTGCCGAACCCGACATTATGCTCACCGCGCACGCCCAATGTGGTAAAGGTGACGCCGGTCCCGCCACCGGCCCCGGACAAGGCCGCTGCGCCACCCTGTTCGGCAAAGCCCTTCGTTCTAAGATGCACATGCGCAAGGTTGGCGAAAGGCTCCAGCCAGGTGTCGGTGCCAATGTCGATTCCATAGCCCAGTTCTCCAAATCCCTGAACCATGCGCGCACTGTAGCTGGCGGAAAGACGATCAGCGAAACCGGTAAAGGCAACGGCGCGATCAAACTCCAGATTATGCCAAGTATAGGCAACACCCGCACGGAACGCGAGATTGCCCCATTCGGTGCCACCATATACGCCAAGGTGGTAATTGCTGCTGGTTCCCGACGATACCCGGTCGCGTATCTCGAATTTTGATCGACTGTAACCGCCCAGGATACCAACACGCCAGTCACCGACAGGAATATCCGCGCCGATCAGTACCCCGCCCGTGGACCGGGTCAGACGCGCGGCATTGCCCTCACTGCTGATCGACCCGCGCGCGCCAAAGCCATGGCCCCAGAATACCGCGCGCCCGTGACCGTGTGCGGCAAGTCCCGGGGTATTGCCCGTCCCATAGGCCAGACCGGGCGCACGGGACGCGCCCACCGTTGCGAAAGCCCCGCGAAGACGGTCATTGGCAGCGTAGCGGATGAAGCGGCTGTCCCCGATCAGCGCCGATTTCGCCGATACATGGATTTCGCCTGAACCCGCATCGAAAGCCGCGCGCGCTTCATCGGCATCGCCAAGTGCGGCAACAGCGTTGAACATTGCGCCCGAACCGACTGACTGAATCCCGCTTGCGGCCGCGCTTTGATTGCGTGTCAGGGCAACATCGGCGAAATCAACCGTTTGGGACAGCATCAGATAGATATTGTTGGCATCATCGGACAACAGCGGCGTGATGAAAAGGGAATCGGCCGCGAAAATGGCTTCGTCGAAACCGGCACCTGCAATACCACCATCGGCGGTAATGATCGTGTATGGCGTTTCCAGTATGAAATCGGGATAGGGCAGCACCAGGACTGTCCCGCCATCAGGTGTGGCTGTGCCGGTAGCGTGAATGAGATCGCTGTCGCCTGCCGCATTCACCTCCACCTCATAGACCGTGCCGGGGCCGAAGGTGATGTCGCCCGCGATGTTCAGGGTGCCGATCGAATTGCCCGGCGCGACGGTGCCGCCGGCGATGAAAGTGTTGCCGATCAGGTTGCCACTACCGCCCAGCAGGCCCCCCGCATTGACCATGATGTCATTAACCCCCGCGTCCAGCAGGCCATTGACGATAACTGTGCCGGATGATCCGGCCCCCGCTGCGACCGTGACATCGCCGGGCAGAAAGATGCCGTTTATCAGCATGCCGCCCTCATCAATGATCAATGTGCCGTGCCCCGATCCTCCGACAGCGAAATCGCCGTTATTCTCCCAGCGGCTGCCATCCCCCAGGGCGACAACTCCTTCACCCCCAGTGGCAGCACCGATGACTACCCCGGTCGAATTTGCATTTGCCCCCGCACCAAGGGTGACTGAACCAAATCCTGAATGGCCGATTTCAATGTCCGTTGCATCCAGAACTCCGTTTCCGACAAGTACATGGCCCTCGCCGCCAACTTCCTCTCCAAGATAAAAATTCGCGTGTCCGGCAGACCCTGTTACGACCCCGCCGTTCTGGATGTTCAATATGCCTGTTCCCTCAAACCCAAGGGTGACGCCCCCATCCGCGAACCATCTGGATGCAGCGCCATCGACCGTCATGATACCCAGACCACCGGCGAATTCGCCCAGGAATGTTTCGCCTGCGGTAACCAAAGCGCCACCGTCACCAATCATGATGTCGCCTTGGCCCAGTTGGCCAATATAGGATGTTCCCGAAGCAATCATTGCTGAACCCGCGTCACGGATCGCCACGATGCCCAGACCATCCCCTGCAAGGCCAAGGACAGTGGTATCGCTGGTGCGGACGACGCCACCTTCGGTAACACTCAGATTTCCGATCCCCTCAAGTCCAATGATGAAATCACCACCAACATTCATTTGTCCGCCATCAAAGAAAGAGGCGGCCCCCACGCTGCCTGCCTGCCAGCCGAGCGCAGCGCCCAGTCCCGCGGCATTCACCTCGCCACCCGGACCTACCGTCAGACTACCGGTTCCCCCGTGGGAACCGACAAGAAGCGTCGCTGTGGTATTTAAGGAAGTGCCACCGGACACAGTTGCGCTGCCGCTGCTGCCTTCGCCCCCGCCGATAATCATCGCATGCGCGCTTACTGTGCTTGCACCAGATGCGGAAATGTCGCCGGAGCCGCCATTCAGGCCGATGATCAAGGTATCGGACACCTGCAATTCGGCATCGCCAAGGCTTATACTGCCCGAGCCTGTCGCCCCGATACCCACATGCACCGAACCCGAAGCCAGTACTTCGGCGTCATTCAGAACGGTCAGTTGGCCAGTACCAAGATTGCCGACAGTCAACTGTGCTGATGGACTGGTCAGCAGCAATTGCGCGCCTGCGCCCGCCACAAAAACCTGGCCTGTGCCGTTTGCCCCGCCGATTATACCACTGCCGCCAATGGCGCCCGCAGCGCTTGTCACTACACCGCCACCAGTGATGGATGCTTCGCCCGTGCCTTCGCTGCCAACAAACAGGACCCCGTCGATATCCCATTCTCCGGCGATGGTGGCCGTGCCGACCGCACCGGACAACTGGCCTATATGGGCGCTGGCACCAAGGGTTTGCAGCGCACCACCCGCTTCGATCAACAGGCCGCCACCGCCTGTACTGCCTATGGCAATTGCACCGCTTTGTGCGCCGGGAACGGCAATGACCGGTGCTTGCGGTGGTGGAATATTGATAGCGACCGTATCACCAGCGCCCGGCACGGCGCTGCCGCCCCAGTTGCCGGGATCGAACCAGTCATTGTTCACGGTGCCTTCCCATTCGACCTGCGCCCGCACCGGTTGCGCGGCAAGGGCGGTGGTGACCAGTAGCGTGCAGGCAAGTCCGAAAGACCCGCTTTTTCCGGAAAGGGCAGATGAAATCATCGTCATGCGGGCCATCCTTCAAACGTAAAACCGCAGCGCACCTATCCGATTCAACGCGATGGAAATCGTGCAACCACTCGTTGTACGTTCAGATAGCATTCAAAGGGTCGCCCGGCTTGGGGAGAGAGGACGGGGAATAAGACACGGTATCCCAGCGGTCGGGACTACCGGTCCCTACCTGCCGCCGTTGCCCGCACATCAGAAGGTGTTGCCCCGAAGCGCCGCCGGAAGACCTGATTGAACCATGACAGGTCACCAAAGCCCACCTCGAAGGCGATGGCGCTGATCGTCAGGTGCGAAAAACGCGGATCGGACAGAAGGCGCTTCGCCCGCTCAAGGCGGGCATTGCGGACAAAATCCGAGAAGCTTGTCCGCGCGCCATAAAACAGCGCGCGCAGGTAGCGCGGGGATATTCCGTGGCGCAGGGCCAGCCAATCGAGCGACAGGGAAGGGTTGCTGAGATTGGCCTCTATATCGATGGTTATTGCTTGCAATCGCGCGGCGCGGACACCCTTGTCTTTGGCATGTCTTGCGGCGTCGCGTGTGGCCCCCAACGCCAGCGCGGCCAGATCATGCAGATGGGTCGCCACGATGCGTCCCGCGTTCAACGGAAGCGCGTCAGCTTCATCCATGATCGCAGACGCATAACGTGCCAACAGGCGAAGTTCAGGGGAAGGTGCCAGTTTTGCAATTTGCCCCAAATGCCTGTCAGCAAGGCGCGGCGCAAGAACCGCACGGGGGATGGCAATACTCAGCCCCTGAGCGCCCATATCATAGATGGATTGTCCGGTGCATTCATTGGGCGCCAGATACGCCTCGCCTGCGGTCAGACACATCACGTCGGAATCTGTCTTGCTGGTAATGGAACGTCCATTGGTCAGTATCTGTACAATCAGGTCGTCATTTCCGTCCGCCACGTTATGGGATGCGCGCCGCGCGATGCAGGCTGACGTATCGATGCGCGCAATGGCCAGACCGGGCAGCACGCGCACAGACAAATCAGAGAAGAATGTGCCGCCAACCGGTTCCAACTCAATCTGCGCAAGTTGCCGATAGACATCGCGCGTCGCATCAATGGATTCTGCATGAGGCAGGTTTCCAGAAGAAAACTCAAACCATTCCATCACGCGCCCTTTCGTTTGTCACGCAAGCGATGCGCTGACAACCGCGTCGGGCAGACAGGAGCCTCACTCCCCCGATCCGTCACTGGTCAGCGTAAGGGAATTGAGGATCCGGCTGTAGTCCTCCAGATTGTGCGCGTAAATTTCCGTGGCGTCCGGGCCGGATGGTGTCAGCAAAGATATGACGTAATGCGTATTGTCCGGCAACCGGCTGAAGAACAGAACATGTATTTCCTGCGGCAACTGCGTGCCCTGAATCACAGCGGCAAGTCCGACAGCACTGCCGCTTGAAAAGCCTTCGTCATGGCGGTCGTGAACTGGTACATCCTCGCGCAGCCACAGGCGGTCGGTAACTTCAAATCCGATGTCGCGCCAGATCAGGCTTTCGAAGGCAATCACACGCTCGCGGGCTTCGTCGGCGGACATGCCCGGCCCGGTTTGAACAGACAGGATGCGGATAATGCCAACAAGGTGTTCGTCGTCATCAGTGCGCATCATCTGGCACCCGGACATCTGTTCAGGCAGACCCGAGATCTGAGCGTTCAGCCACGGTGCAGGCGGTGACACAGCAAGCCCAGATACTGCGCATCCGGGTGTCGATATGTCGGACAGGTCCATCTCATCCGCGGCTGTCGCAAACGCCATCGGCAAGATCATCCCGATGTTGCGCACCATCCTTCCAAACTGCCGCATATGCCCGCCCCCATTTCAGCCGCCAACGTCTTATCATACCAATTTGACCGCCATCAGGCTAAGGGAAAAAGGTAGGGTTCTGGGACATAGCAAAGAACAGGGAGCAGGTTTATGCGCGGCGCACGCGCATGACGGGCGTGCCAGACAGTTGCCCGAAGTCACGACGCAAAGCTGTGGGCACTTACTGTTGTGGCAAGAAATGCTGCCACAGCAATATGTGCCCACTGATCACCCCGACCGGCGCGACGCAAAACCGGCCGCGTTGCGCATCACACCTTGTCCTTCACGGGCATGTAAAGATCGCCCCCATCCCGGTAGCGTTCCGCCATTTCCACCAGTCCGGCTTCGGCACGGGCCG
Source organism: Roseinatronobacter alkalisoli (assembly GCF_028745735.1). Classification (GTDB taxonomy): domain Bacteria; phylum Pseudomonadota; class Alphaproteobacteria; order Rhodobacterales; family Rhodobacteraceae; genus Roseinatronobacter; species Roseinatronobacter alkalisoli. The sequence goes on along the minus strand of NZ_JAQZSM010000005.1, from coordinate 220,308 downwards.
CGTCGCGGATGTCATGGCTGATCTTCATGGAGCAGAATTTCGGCCCGCACATCGAGCAGAAATGCGCAACCTTGTGGGCTTCCTTGGGAAGGGTCTGATCATGAAAAGACCTGGCCGTGTCCGGGTCAAGCGACAGGTTGAACTGATCCTCCCACCGGAATTCGAAACGGGCGCGTGACAGCGCGTCATCGCGGATTTTTGCCGCAGGGTGGCCTTTTGCCAGATCGGCGGCATGGGCCGCGATCTTATAGGTGATCACGCCGGTTTTCACGTCGTCGCGGTCGGGCAGGCCCAGATGTTCCTTGGGCGTGACGTAGCACAGCATCGCTGTGCCGAACCACCCGATCATTGCCGCGCCGATACCGCTGGTAATGTGGTCGTAACCCGGTGCAATGTCGGTGGTCAGCGGCCCAAGCGTGTAGAATGGCGCCTCACCGCAGACCGCCAGTTGCTTGTCCATGTTTTCTTTGATCTTGTGCATCGGCACATGGCCGGGGCCTTCGATCATGACCTGACAATCATGCGCCCATGCAATCCGGGTCAGTTCCCCCAGGGTTTCCAGTTCTGCGAACTGCGCTGCATCATTTGCGTCTGCAATCGAGCCGGGCCGCAACCCGTCACCCAGGCTGAAGGTTACGTCATAGGCGCGCGCGATTTCGCAGATTTCTGCGAAATGCTCATAAAGGAAACTTTCACGGTGGTGGTGCAGGCACCATTTGGCCATGATAGACCCGCCCCGGCTGACAATACCGGTCACACGGTCCACTGTCAGCGGGATATGCCGCAGCCGCACGCCTGCATGAATGGTGAAATAATCCACGCCTTGTTCCGCCTGCTCTATCAGCGTGTCCCGGAAGATTTCCCATGTCAGGTCTTCGGCAACACCGCCCACCTTTTCCAGCGCCTGATAGATCGGCACAGTGCCGATAGGCACGGGCGCGTTGCGGATGATCCATTCGCGGATGTTGTGGATGTTGCGTCCCGTGGACAGATCCATGACAGTATCCGCGCCCCAACGGATCGCCCAGACCATTTTTTCCACTTCTTCCGCCATCGAGGATGTGACCGCAGAATTGCCGATATTTGCATTGATCTTGACCAGAAAGTTCCGGCCAATGGCCATTGGTTCCAGTTCCGGGTGGTTGATATTTGCGGGGATGACCGCGCGCCCGCGCGCCACTTCGTTGCGCACGAATTCCGGGGTCACGAAATCAGGTATTGCCGCGCCAAAACTTTCACCGTCACGCATCAGTTTCTCCCGGATCACTTTCCTGCCCAGGTTTTCGCGGATCGCCACGAACTCCATCTCGGGTGTGATGATACCTGCGCGCGCATATGCGATCTGGCTGACCGATTTGCCGGTCTTTGCCCGGATCGGACGATGCCTTGCAGGAAATTCCGGCGTCAGCCTGTCCTGCGATACGAAACCATTATCGGCCGGCACCACAGGGCGGGGCGCATAATCCTCTGTATCACCGCGCACTGACAGCCAGTTTGCGCGCAAACGGGGCAAGCCGCGTTCGATGGCGATTGCGGCATTTTCATCCGTGTAGGGACCGGAACAATCATAAACCGTTACCGGCGGCGCATCTGCACTTGGGTGCAGCGCAATCTCGCGCATCGGCACACGCAGATCGGGATAGAGCGCGCCGGATTGGAACACTTTACGCGAAGCGGGCAACGGCCCGGTGGTTACTTTGGGGGTGGGAAGGTCGGTCATGTCAGGCTCCTTGCCTTGCGAGCATTGGAGACCCAGCATGCTGGAAGGGGGAATGAATGCGCCAACGGACAAGCCAGTATCCGGCTGTCAGAGCATCCGCACCGTCCCTACGCCAGTATGAACTGGATCAGGTTCATAGGGTCTCTGCGCTGCCTTGCGGCCCAGCAGTATCTCAGCTCCTTGACGGAACCCCCCTGGTGGAAATGCCATTGTGTGGGCAAGTATTGTTAATGTCAATGCAGCGTCAGGACGGGACGATCAGGCGGAAGGTAACGCAATATTTGTCAGACCGGGAACCGGTTTGCGCGTCCCCCACATGCGAAAATCACGGATCGCGGCTTTGCATAGCCTGTAGTGCCTTACCGGCCTGCTGGCTGTGGGTGTTTCCCAAGGTCGGCCAGCAAGGTGGGAAGTTTCTTGCGGACAAGGGATTTCCAGCCACTGCCAAGAACAAGGCGTGGCATGATGGCCGAAAGCCCTTTGAAGCCGGAATGCGTAAGGCGCAGGCGTGTCGCGTGGCCCGCATCTTCCAGTTCAAAGCTCACTATGGTGTCGATACCGCCGCCCTCCCATGTCAGCACCAGCCGCGCTGGCGCTTCAAGAACTTTCACAGTGCTCTGTACAATACCGTCAAACCCCGGCGCAGGTTTCGTCCGGAAGGTAAATGAATGCCCCACTTCGGGGCGGAAATCATTCGGCATCAGCCACGCGGCCAACTGGTCTGAATCGGTCAGCGCGTCCCAGACCATGTCACGCGGGAATGGCAGCGTCTGTTCGATGATAATGTCACGCATGAAATCCTCCTAGTTCTTGCGTCTGGCAAGATGCGCATTCAGCGCGTCAAGCTTGTCGGTCCAGAACATCTCATATTTGGCGAGCCAGTCGGCGATGACCTGAAGCTCCGGGGCGTTGACCTGATAGTAGCGGTTTCGGCCCGCCTTGCGCTCAGTGACCAGCCCGGCCTGTTTCAGCACTTGCAGATGCTGCGATACCGCCGGCTGGCTGATCCCCAGCATCTGCGTAAGCGTGCCGACAGAGCATTCCTCCGTCAGCATGGCATCCAGCATCTTGCGACGACCCGGATCGGCGACGGCGCGAAATGGATCCTGAGAGGCGGCGATACGGCCCATAATGTTCCTATCAGCGATTGCTTATATAATATACATATAGGCAATCGCTGATATATAGTCAAGCCTTGAGGTAACCGCCGGTCTGCGCAAGCCATGATGCGCCCGGCATGTGTAATTGTGGTGGCCTATATCAAATTGCAAACGTGCGTTACCGCTATGAGGTGGGCGCGTATTTCCAGGCGTCTGCGTCGGGCGTCACCTCATCCAGATCATACCCGGCGGCCTGCAATCGGCGTGCTATACCCAGACCTTCGGCGGCGGCGCGGTCGACAAGGGCACGCCCGCCTTCCATATCCTGTGTCACACCACGCCCGCGGATCATGTCGATACCGTGATTATAGGTGCCCACCGCGTCACCCAGTTCGCCCGCGCGGCGACTCCATTCCGTGGCGCGGTCTGGGTCTTCGTCGGCGCCAAGCCCGTTGTGGTCAAGCTGGCTCATCCAGTTCATCGCCTGAGTCCAGCCAGCATTCGCGCAGGCTTCAAAAATGATGCGTGCCTGTGCATGGCGGCCTGCCTTGGTGGCCAGATAGCCATTTGCGCAGACCATCATGTCCACATCCCCGCGTTCAGCCCGTTCCACCAGCCGTTCGAGGGTCATTTCCTCTGGATTGGTCGTGCCATATTGCGAGAAATCTTCTTCCCCAGCCATGGCGGGCAGAGCCAGCAGCAGCAAGGGGGCGAGTGCGCGCATGTCGGTTTCTCCTCAGGGGCGGGCTTTGCGGGTCATGATGCCACGCGCGGGGTCAAAGCCCCAAAGCGCCAGCGCAAGAAAGATCGCGAAGGTCAGCGCGACCCAGACCAGTGCGTCCGGGTTCAGCCGGGCATAAAGCGCAAAGCGAATCAGTTCCACCGCATGGCTGAACGGGTTGAACGCGCAGATATCGCGCAACAGACGCGAGGATTCGGCCATGCGCCACAGCGGGTAAAGCGCTGTGGACAGAAAGAACACGGGAAAGATGACGAAGTTCATCACACCTGCGAAATTCTCCAGCTGCCGGATGGTGGAGGCCAGAAACAACCCCACTGCCCCCAGCATCAGCCCCGAGGCCAACAGCGCAGGCAGCACCCAGACATAGCCCATGAGCGGCAGCCTGATACCATAGAGATAGGCAATGCCAAGGAACGCATAGACTTGCAGGATCGACACCAGCACCCCCGCCAGCAGCTTGCAAAAGAGCAACCACCAGCGGGGCAGGGGGGCTGTCAGCAAAAGGCGCATCGACCCCATCTCGCGGTCATAGACAAGGCTCAGCGCTGATTGCATGGCGTTGAACAGCTGGATCATCGCGCACAGGCCCGGCACGATATAAACCTCATAGGTGATATAGGTCTGATAAGGTGGCGTTATCGACAGGCCAAGTGCAGCGCGAAAACCTGCGGCAAAGACGATCAGCCAGACCAGTGGGCGCACAAGGGCGGCCAGAAATCGTTCGCGCTGGGTGACAAAACGCAACGCCTCGCGCAGCAGGATGGCCGAGAGGGCGCGCAGATAGGGGCTCATGCGGCGGTGTCCTCGGTCAGGGCCATGAAATGCGCGGGAAGCCGGTTTTGCGGCGCGATATCTGCGGCGCGGCCATGTTGCAGGATGTGGCCTTTATGCAAGATCAGGACAGTATCATCGGGCGCGACCTCATCGACCAGATGCGTGGCCCATAAGACGGCAATCCCGTCATCGCGCGCCAGGGCGTGCACATGCGCCGTAATCGCGGCGCGCGCGCGCGCGTCCAGCCCCACGGTCGGTTCATCCAGCAACAACAGCCGCGGGCGGTGCATCAGCGCGCGGGCAATTTCCAGTCGCCGCCGGTGCCCGCCATTCAGCGCGCGGGTCTTCTCGCCCGCGCGCTCTGCCATGTCCAGCCGCTCCAGTACTTCTGCCGCCCGCAAGACTGATTCACGCCGCGACAACCCGTGCAGCGCACCAAAATAGGCCAGATTGCGCGCCACGCTCAGGTCCAGATCCAGCGTCATCTGCTGAAACACCACCCCCATGCACGCAAGGGCGGCGCGTGGGGAAGTCTGCAAATCCTGCCCCATCACCGCAATGCGCCCCTGACGGGAAACAAACAGCCGCGTCAGCAGCGCGAACAGCGTCGATTTTCCCGCGCCATTGGGGCCAAGCAGCGCGCAGAATTCGCCCGGCATAACGCTGAAAGAGACGCTTTGAAGCGCCTCTTTCCTGCCGTAGTGAAAGCTTAGTCCGGTGACGTCCAGTGCGTTCATCAGCTGTCCGCAGGCCGGTAGGCAGCCCCCCACGGGAAACGGCCCACCTTGACCGTCTTGACCGGCTCTTGGCGTTCCAGATCAATGATTGTCACATCGCCGGAGACACCGTTGGTTGTAAACAGTTTCGTTTCGTCATCCGACATCGCCATATGCCAGACGCGGCGACCAACCAGATGATATCCCAGTACCTCATAGGTTTCCGCGTCAACCACGGCGATCCGGTTTGCCGGGCCAAGGGCAACATAGACGCGGCTCATATCCTCGGTCAGCTTGAAACCCACAGGTTGCACATCATGTGGATGCACATCCGGGATTTCAAACCGGATTTCAGCAAGCTCCTGATAAGTTTCTGTGTCGAACACATGCAGGCCGCCGCCGATTTCCGCACTGACGAACAAGCGCTTGTCATCGCTGGTGAATTCAGCATGGCGCGGGCGGGAGCCAACCAGCGAGTTCTGAAAAATCTCGAATGTTTCAGTGTCGATCCAATGCGCCATATTGGTGGTTTCAGATGTCGTGATGGCAATGGTGCCAGCGCGGTTGATCGCCTTGCCTTCCGGCTCCACCCCTACAGGGATCTGCGCGACAATCCGGCGGTCCACCACATCCAGAACCGACGTGATGTTGTCATCTTCGTTAGAGATGTAGATATGACGGTTATCCGGGTGCAGTGCGAAGGTTTCGGGGTTCTCGCCAGAGGGCAGGTTGTGCAGGATTTCCCGCGTCGTCACATCGATCACCTGAATGGTGCTGTCATCGGATGCACAAAGATACGCGACCTTGTGATCATGGCTGAACATGATGCCACGCGGGCGGGCACCGACCTTGATCGTATCGACCACTTCCATGCTTGGCACGTCGATGATGCTGATCGTGTTGTCGCGTTCGTTTGAAACCCAGACCTCCTGCGCCAGTGCGGGCATGGCCAGCAGGGCCGTCATGGCGAGGGTGGAAACAGTGCTGCGGATCATTGGAATAGTCCTTTCAGTTAAAGGCGTTGCAGGCCGTTTCGGCGCGGTCGCGCCCCAGCGTGTCAAGTGTGCTGACCTGATGCAGGAAGCCTGGCAAAGGGGGCATGGCGACAAGGGCAGTTCTGGTGGCAACAGGTATCGGTTGGCGCATCTGGCCGTTCCAGTCGCGATAGGTGATGGCCGCACCCTTGAAGGCGGCCAGTTCGAATGCATCACCCAGAATGTAGTCGCGGATTGCGGTCGCATCATTGGTGTTCAGGCGTGTCACCGCCTCGCCTACGGAGCGCACAGCCGCCCATGCGGCATAATCCACAACCCCCATGGGCCGGTCCGCCAGCCGCTTGAAACGCAGTTGCAGTTGCGCCGCGCCATAGGCTTCCACGCGGTCGGACCATGCATCGGGGCGCGCACCGGCAGACCCCGCCACGGGACGCGGCTCCCATGCGTTGAATTCAAGAAAGGGGCCGAAATCGCCCGCTTCATCGGCCACGAGCATCACATGATGGCTGGGAAAATCCTGAGTGAAGACAGGGAATTCCTGCCCGATATTGCGCCGCATGTCCGATGACATGTCCCATTCCCGCTCTGCCCTGATCCGCGCGCCGAATTTGGTGGCGGACTCGCGCAGCGCATCCGCAAATTCCATATCCGCCGGGTGCTGGCCGGTGATCATGACCAGATCGGTCCAGCGTTTCGAAACAAGGAATTGCATCAGCGCATCAGCACGCATGGCGTAGCCGGGCATCGTGTGCAGCATATTTGCGCGGCAGTCACCTTCGCGCAAGGTGTCCGATTCAGCGCTGGCATTGAAGATCAGTGCGCCTGCGGCCTCTGGCAGATCGGCCAGCGCCAGAAGTGCGTCAGCGGGCGCGTTCACGACAACAATCCGGTGCCCGGCCAGCACATCGCGCGCGGCCTCCAGCCAATCATCACCCAAGGGCACGACCATGTCTGTCAGCACGTAGTTATGCCCCATGAACCCGCCGGTTGTGGTATTGTCGGCCAGCCCCAGCGCGGCCCCCATGCGGCCCAGATCATCGGGGATAGGGTCAAGATTGCTCAGCACCGGCGGGCGTGCGATTTCCATTTCCAGATAGGCGATCGGCACATCGATACTGGCCAGTGCCGTACTCGCGGCAAAGTTGGCCACAAGGGCCGGGATGATAGGCAGGGTATGTGTCATATGGCCTCCTCCCAAAGGCTGGATCAACGCTAATCCATGGGATCGGGCACGCGAAGTTGGACTTTGGTTCGATAGACGATGGTCGTATTCGCCAATCCGCACGACCCTGATTACGCTGCTGCGATCATGCATATGGAGGAGACAGACATGAAACGCATCACAACACTGGCCGCCGGAACCTTGCTGGCCCTGAGCGGGGCTGCCCATGCTATTGGGGGCGATCTGGCATCCCTGCCGGTTGAACTGGAAGCGCTGGAAATAGGGCAGGGCGACAATGGCTTCGGCGTCAGCGTCAACGAATACCAGATGCAGACGGGCCAGTCGTATCGTCTGATCGTCAGGGCAGTGGGCTGGCATGAATGCAACTGGGAAGCACCATCCTTTTTCCGAAATACATGGCTGCGCAAGATCGAGGCGGGAAACATGGAAATCAAGGTTGCGCAGCTGAATGAGCTGGAAATGGATGCGGATGGAGAGGTTGAACTGTTCTTTGTTCCGGTCCGTCCGGGAACCTATGACTGGGGCTGCCGTGACCTTGAAGAACGCGGGCTACGTGGGACATTTGTTGTCCAATAGTCGCATAGCCCATGGTCGAATAGCGCGGGCAGGATGGCTTCGCTAGGGTCGCCGCGAAGATACATTCTGGAGGAAACAATGCCCTATCGCCTGCACATCCTGCCCCCGGCTGCCCTGGCACTTGCCCTGTCCACATCGCTGGTGCTGGCCCATGGTGATGTTGCACCGCAGCCTGTGAACACCGAAGGCTTGCCGGAACTGACCGGTGGGTGGGAACTTGAAAACCCGTTCCGCGACCCCGATGGTCAATATTGGGAACGCGCATTACGCATTGGCGACAGCGCCTATAACCAGAACTGCGCACGCTGCCACGGGCTTGAAGTTGTCTCGGGCGGGCTGGCACCCGATCTGCGTTTCCTGATGGCCGAGGAAATGGACGACGAATGGTATATGGAACGGCTGCGTCGCGGCTCCGGTGACCGGATGCCGGGGTTTGAGGAGGTGATGAACCAGCAGGCCATGTGGGCGATCCGCACCTATATCGAAACCCGGCCCGACCCTGATGGCATTGCCGAATTCATGCCCCGCCTGCGCGACATCCGCGACGGGTTGCGCGACAAGCAGGAAGCGATCGCCGCAGGTACCGCCACGGAAGCTGACTTCGCAGATGAAATCGCGGCGCTGCATGTCGAGTTGATGGACATCGCCGTGGCCGTGCCAACCATGTCGGGGGCGCCCAAGGCCGACAGCATTGCCCGGCGCGCTGCGGTAATTCTGGAACGCGGCGGCGAACGGTTCCTGCGTGACGCGGATGAAACCCTGACCATCGGGCTGTCGGTGGCGCGCTGAACCGGAACCATTCGGAGATGTGAATGAGAAGAGGAACCTCCCTGTCGGCACCGGCACTGACACTGGTGCTGATGACTGTCCTGACCCTTGCCGGGTCAGGACTTTTTGCGCGTGAATACCCGTCAGATGACAGCGGCCGCGACCGAGTCGGCATTGACTATGACGCGATCATGGAACGCGGCTATATCGAAATCGGGGTTTATCAGGATTTCGCGCCCTATTCGTGGCGCAACAGGTCGGGACAGCTCGTCGGCGTCGATGTGGATCTGGCGCGGCTGATCGCCGACGGGCTGGGGGTTGAACTGCGTGTGATCGACCTGCCCGCCGACGAAGATGTCGATACCGATCTGCGCAATTATATCTGGCGCGGGCATTACATGGGGCGGCGCGTCGTCAATGTGCTGATGCGCGTGCCCTATAACCGTGAACTGGATTACCGCAACGAACTGGCCGCACTGACCGGGCGCTACGCACAGGAACGCATTGCCATTGGCTATCGCATCTCGGACTATCCTGACGAGCCGCCATGGCCGGGCAGTTTCACGTCGAAAACCGTGGCGGTGGAGAACCACAGCCTGCCTGATTTTTACCTGACGGGGCTACAACAGGGCACACTTATCCCCAACATGACCCGCCGCCGCACATTGACAGAGGCGATAGACCTGCTTCGCGCCGGGGACGTAACCGCTGTTATGGGCATTCGTGCGCAACTGGAACACCACCTGAAGGATGATCCGGAATTTGCCGTGGAAAGCGGGCCATTGCCAGGGCTTGCCATCGGAAGCTGGCCTGTGGGTATCGCCACGGCCTTCTACACCGCGCGGATGCTGAGTTATGAGGTTGATGATATCCTGACCGCAGCGGTTCGCGATGGCCGGGTCGCTGCGATCTATCGCGCCCATGGTCTGAGTTGGGACGAACCCGGACGCTGAAAGGCCGCGTGCTTCACGCCGCGGCTACGGACCCAAGCACCAGCTGCCGGGTGGCAAGCCGGTCCGCTTCGGCCTGCGCATGGGTGACAAACACCGTTGCGGGCCGCTGCTCGGTGATCACGCTTTCGGTCAGTGCCAGCATGTCATCGACCAGCGCCGCATCAAGCGACACGAAAGGTTCATCCAGCAGCAGGATGTCGGGCTTTGCGGCATAGGCCCGCGCCAGGGACAGGCGGCGCTGCTGCCCAAGGGACAACTGCCCTGGATAAAGCGCGCCCTTGCCCGCAAGGCCGACACGCGCCAGCGCAGCTTCCCCTTCGCATGCATCAACCCCGGTCGTCAGCCGCAGATTGTCCAGCGCATTGCGCCAGGGCATCAACGTCGGTTCCTGAAACACCATCGCCAGCCGCCCCGCCCGCCGGATCTGACCGTCAAAGCCCGTATCAAGCCCGGCGACGATGCGCAAAAGTGTGGATTTGCCTACACCGGATGGGCCAAGCACCGCCAGCACCTCGCCATGCGCCACCTGAAAGACCAGATCGCGCAGCACGGGGACCGCGCCGAAGCGTTTCTCGCGGATGGCAACCTGCAGGTTCATGCCCCCCTCCAGTGCCGGGCGCGGGCTTCCAGCGGTTGCAGGATCAGGGCCTCGATCGCCAGCATGACAACAATGAAGCTTAATGCATAGACCATCACCATGGTCACATCGAACATCTGGAAATGCAGGTGTATCTTGAAGCCGACGCCCTGTCCGCGCCCCAGAAACTCTACCACCAGCACGATCTTCCAGATCAGGCTAAGGCCCGAACGCGCCGTTGCGGCCAGATGCGGCGCAAGCTGCGGCAACAGGATGTGGCGCAGGCGGCCCATGCGCGACATGTCGAATACCTGCGCCATATCCGCAAGCTGTCCGTTCAGCGCGCGCGCCCCTTCACGCATCATGGCCGTGACCAGCGGGATCTTGTTTATAGCCACCGCCACAATCGCGGCGGTTTCATTCAACCCGATCCACAGGAAGCACAGAACGATTACCACCAGCGCGGGCAGGTTCAGGAAAAACACCAGCCACGGGTCCAGCCAGCGGTTGAGTTTCGGCAACAGCCCCATCAGCACCCCAAGCACAAGCCCCAGCGACATGGCAGCAACAAAGGCCTGCGCCACGCGCCACAAAGTCGCGCCCAGATGATGCCAGAGAGCGCCTGACACAGCCTCGGCCCCCAGACGCGGCAGCACGGTCCACGGCCCCGGTAGCACCATCGGATCGGCCTTGAGCCATGCCAGCGCCCACCAGAAGACCAGCAGCCCCGAGAGTGACAAACCGCGCACCATCAAGTCCGGCAGCGTGCGCGGTGCCATCGGGGTGCCCCGCCGGGCCACCATGCGGGATTTACCGCTCAGGGCCAGGCGCGTCATGACCCCAGCGGCACGAATACGCCTTCAGGCAGGTCAGTGGCCGTGCCGACCAGTTCTTCGCCGCCAAGTTCCACCATCAGGCGGAACATTGCGCGGGCAGATTCTTCATCGACCGGGCCAGCGACGGGAATGCCTGCGCGCCAACCCGCCACAAGTGTTCCAAATTCGGCATCATCGGCTGCGTTCATCATCGGGCGCAGCCTGTCCCAGTCGGCAGTTGCCCCGCCAAGATGCGTCTTGGCGTCGCGCGATGCCGCGGCAAAGGCCGCGACAAGACCGGGCTGCGCAGATACCAGCGCGGCCTGCACCACATAGCCCAGAAGCGGCATCGCCGGGTCCATTCCCAACGCATCGGCGGCATCGGCCACGGAAATCAGGTGGCGCATGCCCGCGGCTTCCTGCTTGGCCATGAAATGCCAGAAGTTGATCGCGCCGCCCAATTCGCCGGAACGCGCGGTCTGAAAGATCAGCGGCGGTGCGCCATAGACCTGTTCAGTTTCAGCCATCAGGTCGAACCCTTGCTGCGCCGCATAGGCGCGCAGGATGATCCAGCTTTTGTCATTCGGGCCACCGGCGATACCGATCTTTTCACCCGCCAGATCCTGCAATCCCCGGGCGGTACTGTTTTCGGACACCATCACGCCGCCCACGGCACGGCTATAGGGGATGAAGGCGATATCCTGCCCGGCGGCACGCTGCCGCGCAACCCAGATCCAGTCATCAACGATCACATCCACCTCGCCACCCTGAAAGGCGATCTGGCCTGCGGCCTTACCCGCAACATCCTGAATTTCAAGCCTGAATCCATGGGCCTGATCAAAACCATGATGGCGGATAGTGTCCAGTTCCCATGCGACAGTACCCCCGGCCTGGCTTGCGATTGTCAGGACGGGCAGTTCCGCCAGCGCAGGGGTGGCTGCCAGTGTCAGTGCGCAGGCACCGCGTTTCAAGATTGCAAGAATCGTCATGATCTGTCCTCCCGGATTGCTGCGGCCAGACTAGGCGGCGATGTGCGCGCAGCCTATTCGACCAAAGGCCAAGTTCCCGCGATTCCCCCGGGCCAAAAGTCGTAAGACCAATAGCCAATTTCGCGGCCATCACGGTTTCGCAATACTCTCATCCACTTAATCTTGCCGCGCCTTGCCGATGTCCGGCCAAGCCCGGCGCCTTGGGAGGAAGAAGGATGAACAGATTTCTGCTGGCCGTTTGCGCCGGTATCATGGCGGCACCAATGGCAGTGGCACAGGTCACTGATGCCGATCTTGCGCAAGATGACGTGGTCACAACCAGCGTTCTGACCAACGGCATGGGCCGCCACATGCAGCGCTACAGTCCGCTGGACCAGATCAACAGGGACACAGTGCAAAACCTGTTCCCGGCCTGGAGCTTCAGCTTCGGCGGTGAACGCCAGCGCGGGCAGGAAAGTCAGCCGCTGGTCTATGACGGCGTGATGTATGTCACCGGGTCTTACAGCCGCGTGTTTGCCCTGGATGTGAAGACTGGCAGCAAGTTGTGGCAATACGATGCGCGACTGCCCGAAGGCATCCTGCCTTGCTGCGATGTGATCAACCGTGGCGCGGCGATATACGGTGACAATATCTATTTCGGCACGCTGGACGCACGTATCGTGGCGCTGAACCGCCATACCGGCGCAGTTGTCTGGAACAAGCGCATTGCCGATTACCGCGAGGGTTACAGCTACACAGCTGCGCCGCTGATCGTAAACGGGCTGGTGATCACAGGAAATTCGGGCGGTGAATTCGGCATCGTCGGTGCGGTTGAAGCCCGCGATGCGGAAAACGGCGAACTGGTCTGGCGTCGTCCGGTTATCGAAGGGCATATGGGCGAACTGAACGGCGAAGAAAGCACCATGACGGGTGAACTGAACGCGACCTGGCCCGGCGATCTGTGGAAAACGGGGGGCGGGGCACCCTGGCTGGGCGGCACCTATGACGCAGACACCAATACGCTGATCTTCGGCACCGGCAACCCCGCACCGTGGAACAGCCACCTGCGCGAAGGTGACAACCTTTATGCGGCGTCGCGTCTGGGAATTGACCCTGCCACAGGTGAAATCAAGTGGCATTTCCAAACAACCCCATGGGAAGGCTGGGATTTTGACGGCGTGAACGAAGTGATCCCCTTCACCGACGCCGCAGGCAACGGGCGTCTGGCCACGGCAGACCGCAACGGGTTCTTCTATTTGCTGAACCGCGAGGATGGCGCTTTCGTGGATGCGATGCCATTCGTCGAGGAAATCAGTTGGGCCAGCGGCATCGGCGAAGATGGCCGCCCGATCTTCAACCCGGACAACCGCCCGGGAAATCCCGCCGCCTCTGCCGATGGGGACCGTGGTGAAGTGGTTTGGGCAGTGCCCGGATTCCTTGGCGGCAAGAACTGGCAACACATGGCCTATTCAAATCGCACCGGCTATTTCTATGTGCCCGCCAACGAATGGGGTATGGATATCTGGAACGAACCTATCACCTATCGTCAGGGCGCCGCGTATCTGGGCGCGGGCTTCACCATCAAGCCGCTGTTTGAGGATCATATCGGCGCGCTGAAGGCAATTGACCCGAACACGATGGAAATCAAGTTTCAGGTCAATAATGCAGCACCGCTCTGGGGGTCTGCCATGGCGACAGCGGGCGGGCTGGTCTTCTACGGAACACCCGAAGGCTATATCAACGCCATCGACGATGAAACGGGTGAAATTCTGTGGCAATTCCAGACCGGTTCCGGTGTGGTTGGTCAGCCTATAACCTGGGAAGATGAAGATGGTGTGCAATGGCTGTCGGTCGTGTCCGGCTGGGGCGGGGCAGTTCCGCTCTGGGGGGGCGAGGTCGCGCAGCAGGTCGCCTATCTGAATCAGGGTGGATCTGTCGTGACCTTCCGAATCCCGGATGCGCTGCTGGCCTCGGCTGAATGAACCTGCGCGAAAACAAGTGAAACGTGATGAACCCGGCCTTTGTGCCGGGTTCATTCATATACGGCCCCATCCCGTAACGGATGATAAGATATGCCGGAAACGGATATTCCTGCATCCTAGGGTGTCACGCACGGTCCGCAATTGCACCGGGCCATCGGCGGGCCGGTTTCATCAATCCAGCGAGTCCCCCTGACGGGAAATGCTCAGGACAATTCCCGCGTCAGACGGCGATCGATCAGGAAACATGCACCCGCCAGCCCCATGCACCATGCGCCCATCATCAGGCTTTGCGCAGGGAAATTCATGCCCTGATCAATCAGGATACCGGTAATCCCCGGCCCGATGGCGGTTGAAACTACCATGATCGTTGTTGCAAGCGACCGGATCGCCCCCAGATTCCTTGTGCCGTACACCGCAGGCAGCAAAGTCCCCCACAGCGCGCTGGCGATCCCTTGCGTCATGCCGATCAGGCCAAGCGCCACATACCATGCGACAACCTGTTCTGCCGGTCCGATCACGAAAATGCCAAACCCCGTGGGTAACAACAGCACAGGTAGCAAACGCTGCGCCCCGAAACGGTCTGCCGCCCAGCCTGCAACAAGTGCCGCGATCACAGTGGTCGCCGCGAATGCGGAATAGCCCGGTGCCATGGAAACAAGGGACCAGCCTTTGACTTCTGCGATGTGGACCTGATGAAAGAACACCACTGTACCTATGAACCCCGGCGTCAACAGAACCGGCAGCAATGCAGGAAGCAACCAGTGGCGCGCGGCCTCTTGTCTGGTCCATTGCCGCCCGTGAAGGCCAGCAAGCATTGTTCCCTGCCGCTGTCCCCGCGGGGACCGGTCGTTTCGCAGAAGAACCCATAGCAAAGGCGCGATGCCAAGACTGATCAGCAAAGCAACGCCGATCCACGACAACCGCCAGCCAATGGCCCCGATGGCCAGCACTGTTACCAATGGCACCACCACCTCGCCTGCGGAATGGCCCAGATTGGCAATGGACACGGCCTTGCCGCGATTCGCCTCAAACCAGCGCCCCATGGCGGTCATTGCCATATGGCTGAACATACCCTGACCACAGAACCGCAGCAAGAACAGCGCCGCCGCCAGCACCCAGACCGTGTTGGCCAGCGCCATCGCCAGCGCCGCCAGCGCAAAGATCAGTGCGATCACCGGGGCCAGCCGCGACAGCGCAACAGTGTCCGCCAATGACCCGCGCCAGAACATCAGCGCAGCCGCACCAAGGGTGGCCAGAGTATACAGGCTTCCCCAGCTTCCGTCCGTCAGTGCGTGTTCCGCCTTGATCACCCCGGCGAACAACGAGATGAACCATGTCTGCCCGAAGGCTGACACAAAGGTAAGCACGAAACCGGCCGACAGCCAGCGCAGGTTTTGTCTAAGGAACATGGGTCTTCTTCATGGGGTGGACGCTGCAAGTTTCTTGCAGCGCATCTGCTGAAAGCCGCGCCATATCTGACTGGTAGCCGTGGGAATGCCCTATCCATTCCATTTATCCCGCAAGGATGCAATTCAATATTTGCCGAGGGAAGTGGCGCAGTATGGCAGCCTGTGCGCGCAGCGCTGTGTTGCGCGGGATCCGGGTGAAACGGCAGAAAAATTACCCTGCTCCAATGGCGCGGAGCAAAGGCCGCAGGCCGCCGCGCCACCGATGGGCCGTCCCGCGGCCTGCCGGTTTGGCTGGTGTCAATTAAGTCTTGGATGTCAGGCTTGTGGAACCTGCATAAAGCGAACTCCTCCGACGCCGGACCGGCAGACCCTGACCCACCGGTGGCGCGGACATTATGCATGGGCGCATGCGAAACGATGCGCCCATGATATGTTTGCGCAGGCGATGGCGTCAGTTGAACGCCGCGTCCGTGACCGCCGCGGTGGTTGCGCCCACCGGTTCGGATGTGATGACAGGATCTGACCCGCCACCCAGCAGGGTTGCGACGGTGCGGGCGTAATCATCCATGTCCAGCGCGCCGTCAGACCCTTCAATCAGTTTGGCGACTTCGCCCATCATGCGGATCTGGTGTTCCTCGGTCTGCGCGCCGGTGTCATCATATTCCAGCACAATCATCGCAGCTTCTTCGACATTCTCGGCGGCCCATTCCCAGCCACGCATCGAGGCCCGCACGAAACGCGCCATCTTGTCCACGAATTCCGGGTCTTCCAGATTGCTTTCCAGCACATACAGCCCGTCTTCCAGCGTGGCCACACCCTGATCTTCGTATTTGAAGGTCACGAGTTCATCTTCGCCGATACCCGCGTCAATGACCTGCCAGTATTCGTTATAGGTCATGGTGCTGATGCAATCGGCCTGACGTTGCAGCAACGGGTCCACGTTGAAGCCCTGGCGCAGCACTTCGACGCCTTCATCGCCGCCATCGGTTGGAATGCCAAGGGTGCTCATCCAGCTCAGGAACGGGTATTCATTGCCGAAGAACCACACGCCCAATGTACGGCCGGGAAAATCCTCTGGTCCGGTCACGCCGGTTTCAGCCAGACAGGTCAGCATCATGCCGGATGATTTGAAGGGCTGCGCGATATTGACCAGCGGCAGGCCGTTTTCGCGCGCGGCGAGTGCCGCAGGCATCCATTCAACAATGACATCCGCGCCACCGCCCGCAATAACCTGCGGCGGCGCAATATCCGGCCCGCCTGCTCGGATGGTGACATTCAGCCCTTCTTCTTCATAAAAGCCGTTTTCCAGCGCCACATAATAGCCACCGAACTGCGCCTGCGTGACCCATTTCAACTGAAGGGTCACATCATCCAGCGCCCATGCCGCAGGCGCCAGCCCCAGACCAAAGGCCGCGACCGACCCATAGATTGCCTTTTTCATTTTTATCCACCTCCGTGTTGCCTGGCCCTTGGCTGGGGCACAGGGATTAACGCCTGCGTTGTGACGGGTGCCAGAAAGTGACCCCGCGTTCTGCAAGCGCAAGAATACCGTAGAACAGCGACCCCGCGAGGGCTGCTACGGCAATTTCTGCCCAGACCATGTCCAGTTGCAACCGCCCCACCTCGGTCGAGATGCGAAAGCCCATCCCCCGCGTGGGAGAGCCGAAAAATTCAGCAACAATCGCCCCGATCAGCGCGAGGGTTGATGCAATTTTAAGCCCGTTGAAAATGAAAGGCATCGCCGCAGGCAGGCGCAGTTTCAACAGCGCCTGTGCCCAGCTTGCATTATAGGTGCGCATCAGGTCGCGCTGCATGGCATCGGTTGCGGCCAGCCCCTGCACAGTGTTGACCAGCATGGGAAAAAACACCATCGCCACGACCACAGCGGCCTTGGACGGCCAGTCGAACCCAAACCACATGACCATGATCGGGGCGGTGCCGATGATGGGAAGGGCGGCCAGAAAGTTGCCCACAGGCAGCAGACCCCGGCGCAGGAAATCGGACCGGTCCACCAGCAATGCGAAGACCAGCGCCGCCCCCACGCCGATGGCATAGCCCGACAACGCGCCCTTGATGAAGGTCTGCACGAAATCCACCCAAAGCACATCAGTGGAGCGGATCAACCGGTCCCAGATCAGGCTTGGCGCGGGCAGGATCACACGCGGCACGTCCAGTGCGCGCACCACCACTTCCCACAACCACAGAAGCGTGGCCCCGAAGGCAATCGGCGCAAGCAGCGATTGCGCGCGCCCGGCAATACCCGTCAGGCGCGGACTTTCAGCCAACAGCGCCACCAGAAGCCACGCCCCAAGCCACAGGGCCAGTATCATTGCCCAGAACGGTCCCGAGGATGTCGCAAAAGGCAACATGATCCAGGCGGCCGCCCATAGATTGATCATGATAAGACCTATCAAAAGCCAGTCGCGCTGCCGCCCCCGTAGCGCCGGAAAAAACAGGCAAATGGCAAGGACCGCAATCATCGCCGCTAAGGGCAGATCGCCCGTTCCGCCAAACCCGACAGCCGCAAGCAAGGCCAGCACCATGCCCGCCCATTGAACCCCGCCGGTTTGCTGCAACACCTTCATGCGGCCATCCCCATGCGTTTCAGTGTTGCGCGCTGAACCACCCCGATCAGCGCGACCATGCCGGCCGCAAGGATGGCGGCGGCAAAAAGTGCGGACCAGATCTGCACAGTCTGGCCGTAATAGCTGCCCGATAGCAGTCGCGCGCCAAGCCCTGCAACCGCGCCGGTGGGCAGTTCGGCCACAATCGCGCCGACAAGGGCGGCTGCAATCGCAACCTTGAGCGAGGCAAACAGATAAGGCATAGAGGATGGAAGGCGCAGTTTTACAAGCACTTGTGACCCGCTGGCGTAATAGGTTTTCATCAGGTCAAGCTGCATGTGATCAGGGGCGCGCAGCCCCTTGACCATGCCGACAACCACCGGAAAGAACGACAGATAGGTCGAGATGATGGCCTTCGGGATCAGGCCGGTAATACCCACTGCGTTCAGTACCACGATGATCATCGGCGCGATGGCAAGGATGGGAATGGTCTGGCTGGCAATGGCCCAAGGCATGATGCTGGCATCCATCGCGCGGTTATGCACGATGCCAATGGCCAGCGATATGCCCAGCACCGACCCGATGGCAAACCCCAGGAGCGTGGCCGAGAGCGTGACCCAGCCATGATAGATCAGGCTGCGGTTGGACAGGCTGCCAGTGTTCACAATCCCGCGCCGCCCGGTCAGTTCCTCGACCACAGTGGAATTCCAGAGCTCCGTTGTCACCTGATGCGGCGCGGGCAGGCGGGGGCGTTGTTGTGACATGGTATCAGCGACAAGGGTGATGAAGGTAAGTTCCGCCCCCGCGCGGCGTGCCTGATCCTGCGCCCACTGGGCATTCATCGGCACGACGGCGGCATACCAGATCGCAATAAGCAGTGCGGCGACGGAAAGAACAGGGATCAGGTTACGCATGGTCGCCCCTGTTGCAGGGGGCGCTGCCCCCGTCGCGCTGGCGCGCGACTCCCCCGGGATATTTTTGCCAGAATGAAAAGGGTTCAGTCATCCAGATGCCCCGCGCGCAGTCCTTCGCGCACCCGCTGCGCGATTTCAATGAATTCCGGGCTGTCGCGGATATCCAGCGGGCGGATGCGCGGCAGCGGGCTGTCGATAATGTCGGTGATCCGACCGGGGCGGGGGGACATGACGACGATTTTCGTCGACAGATAGACAGCTTCGGGGATGGAATGGGTGACAAAGCCGATGGTTTTTTCAGTGCGCGCCCAAAGTTCAAGAAGCTGTTCATTCAGGCGGTCGCGCACGATTTCGTCCAGCGCGCCGAACGGTTCATCCATCAACAGGATATCGGCGTCAAAGGCCAGCGCGCGCGCGATGGAGGCGCGTTGCTGCATG
The DNA here is from genome assembly GCF_028745735.1 of Roseinatronobacter alkalisoli. Lineage (GTDB taxonomy): Bacteria > Pseudomonadota > Alphaproteobacteria > Rhodobacterales > Rhodobacteraceae > Roseinatronobacter > Roseinatronobacter alkalisoli. The sequence goes on along the minus strand of NZ_JAQZSM010000005.1, from coordinate 201,114 downwards.
CCGCCCGACAACTGCCAGGGGAATTTGCGTGCAAAGCCCGAAAGTTCCACCAGTTCCAGCGCCTTTTCGACGCGCGATTGTTGTTCTGTCGAGGAATATCCCATGATTTCAAGGGGTAGTTTGATGTTTCCTGCGATCGTGCGCCAGGGATAAAGCCCTGCGGCCTGAAACACATAGCCATAGGCGCGGGCGCGGCGGGCAGCTTCGGGCGACATGCCGTTCACGGTAATCGTGCCTGATGTCGGCTGTTCAAGATCTGCGATGACGCGCAGGAAGGTTGTCTTGCCGCAGCCCGAGGGGCCGATGAAGCTGACGAATTCGCCCCTGGAGATGTCGAGCGAGACATCTTTGAGGGCGTGGACCGGGCCGTCATTCGTCTGGAATGTCAGGCTGAGGTCGCGTGCGGAAATAACTGGCGCAGTGGATGTGTCTGTCATCACACCCCCGTTGCCGGAATGCCGGACCGCTGCACAGGGCGCGGGGCGGTCAGGTCTTTCCATGCTGACAGGGCCTGATTGACCGGCCCATTGGGGCAGCGCTCAATGAATTGCCCATGCCCTTCCTGCCCGTCAAAGGCACCATCTTTAACCATGACACGCCCGCGCGACAGCACATAGCGCGGCAGGCCAGTGACTTCATGCCCTTCGAACACATTGTAATCGATGGCCGATTGTTGGGTCCGGGCCGTGATGGTTTTAGAGCGTTCCGGATCCCAGACCACCAGATCGGCATCGGCCCCTACAGCCACAGCCCCCTTGCGCGGATACATCCCGAAGATCTTGGCAACATTGGTCGATGTCACGGCGACGAATTCATTCATCGTCAGACGCCCTGTGCGCACGCCATAGGTCCAGAGCATGGGCATACGGTCTTCCAGCCCGCCGGTGCCATTGGGGATTTTGGTGAAATCGCCCACGCCATAGCGTTTCTGATCAGTGCTGAACGCGCAATGGTCGGTTGCCACGACGGACAGGCTGCCGCTGGCCAGACCGTTCCACAGGCTGTCCTGATGCATTTTGTTGCGGAATGGCGGCGACATGACGCGGCGCGCGGCATGGTCCCAATCCGGGTGGAAATACTCGGATTCGTCCAGTGTAAGGTGCTGGATCAGCGGTTCCCCCCAGACGCGCTTGCCGGCCTGACGGGCGCGGCGGATGGCTTCATGCGCTTCCTCGCATGACGTATGCACAACATACAGCGGCACGCCCGCCATGTCGGCAATCATGATGGCGCGGTTCGTGGCTTCGCCCTCTACCTGTGTGGGGCGGGAATAGGCATGCGCTTCGGGGCCGGTATTGCCTTCCGCCAGAAGGCGGGCGGAGAGTTCGGCCACCACATCACCATTCTCGGCATGGACCATGGCAATCGCGCCCAGTTCGCGCAGACGTTTGAAGCTGGAGAACAGCTCGTCATCATTGACCATTAACGCGCCTTTATAGGCCAGAAAATGCTTGAAGCTGATGATGCCGCGCGCGACCACTTCTGGCATTTCATCGAACACCTGTTGCGACCACCAGGTGACCGCCATGTGATAGGAGTAGTCGCAATGCGCGCGGCCGGATTTGTTGTCCCACATCTTCAGCGCGTCCAGAAGCCCCTGACCGGGCGAGGGCAACGCGAAATCGATGATCATGGTGGTCCCGCCACACAGCGCCGCACGGGTGCCGGATTCGAAATCATCGCTGGAATAAGTGCCCATGAAGGGCATTTCCAGATGGGTATGGGGGTCAATGCCGCCGGGCATGACATAGGCGCCGGTGGCGTCAAGTTCCGTGTCGCCGGACAGGTCCGGGCCGATCTCAGTGATCTTGCCACCCTCAATGCGGATATCGGCTTTATAGGTCAGGTCATGGGTGACGATGGTGCCGTTCTTGATGACGGTGGTCATATGATTTCTCCCTGTTTCATCTTCAGGCATGTTGCAGGGATCACCCCACAACCTCCGCGGTTTCCAGAACCGCATGCATCAGCACATTTGCGCCCGCTTCTGCCCATTCGGGAAAAATCTCCTCTGCCTCGTTATGCGACAGGCCATCCACGCAGGGGCACATCACCATGGTGGTGGGGTATAAGCGGTTAATCCAGCAGGCGTCATGCCCTGCACCGGAGATGATGTCCATATGGCTGTAGCCCAGCCGTTCGGCTGCATCGCGCACGCGGCCCACAAGGGTTTCATCAAAGGCGGGCGGATCAAAGAATCCCACCAGTTCAGACGAAAATTTTACCCCGATATCGGCGCAAAGACCCGGCGCGCGGGCGTTGAGTTCCGCGACCATCGCTTCCAGTGTGTCCAGCACATGGCTGCGGAAATCGATGGTGAAAACCACCTTTTCAGGGATGATGTTGCGCGAATTGGGGTAGACATCGATCTGCCCGATGGCGCCCACGGCGTTGGGTTGGTGTTTCAGCGCGATTTCATGGACAAGTTCGGTCACCCGCGCCAGCCCGCGCCCGGCATTGCGGCGCATATACATGGGGGTTGAACCGGTGTGCTGGCCCTTGCCGGTCACGGTGCATTCGATCCAGCGCAGCCCTTGCCCGTGGGTGACCACGCCGACCTGTTTGCCTTCAGCTTCCAGAATTGGCCCCTGTTCGATATGCAGTTCAAAAAAGCTGTGCATCTTGCGCGTGCCCACCGGCTCATCACCTTTCCAACCGATGCGTTCCAACTCATCCCCGAAGCGCTTGCCCTGCGCGTCGGTCCGGGCATAGGCCCAGTCGCGGTCCAGCACACCGGCAAATACGCCAGAGGCCAGCATGGCGGGCGCAAAACGGGTGCCTTCTTCATTGGTCCAGTTGGTCACCACGACGGGGCGGCGGGTTTTGATACCCAGATCGCGCATGGTGCGGATGATTTCCAGCCCTGCTAGCACGCCCAGAACGCCGTCATATTTGCCACCTGTAGGCTGGGTGTCCAGATGACTGCCGACATAAACGGGCAGGGCGTCGGGATCGGTCCCTTCAAACCGCGCGAACATGGTGCCCATGTCATCGACACCCATGGTGCCGCCTGCATCCTGGCACCAGCGCTGGAACAGATGGCGCGCTTCGCCATCTTCATCTGTAACGGTCTGGCGGTTGTTACCCCCGGCGATTCCCGGACCGATCTGCGCCATTTCCATCAGACTGTCCCACAGCCGTTCACCATTGATTTTCATATTTGCGGCTGGTGCGGTCATGTGCGACTCCCTGTTTTCGCGGGCTTTGTGACCGCTTGTTGTGTTTCCTGCAGTTCTGGCTGCAAGCTGCCTGCACCTGTCGCGCGGGGGCGACGCTTGCACATCGGCCAATCGGACGCTATCAAGTTTGACCATCCAGTCAAGAAGCTTGTCCGCCCATGTCCGCGCCCGACCCGATACCCGCTGAAAAATCCGGCAGCGCGAAAACGCCGCCGCGTTCGCGTATTCAGCGGCGCAACAGGCAGATCATTCTGGATGCCGCGCTGGAGGTGTTTTCCACCCATGGGTTCCGAGGCGCGACCCTTGACCAGATCGCCGCACAGGCGGGGCTGTCCAAGCCCAATCTGTTGTATTACTTCGACAGCAAGGATGCCATTCACCGCGAATTGCTGACGCGGCTGCTGGATACATGGCTGGACCCGCTGCGGATGCTGGACGCGGGTGGCACCCCGCAGGCGGAAATCATGGCCTATATGCGCCGCAAACTGCAGATGTCGCGGGATTTTCCGCGCGAAAGCCGCCTGTTTGCCAATGAAATTCTGCAAGGTGCCCCGCGTGTTGAGCAATTCATCCGCAATGATCTGCGTGTCCTTGTCGATGACAAGGCGCGGGTGTTGCGGGCATGGGCGGATGCGGGACGGATTGCGCAGACCGACCCCTACCATCTGATCTTCTCGATCTGGGCGCTGACGCAGCATTACGCTGATTTCGCGGCCCAGATAGGTATGATCCGCGGGGACGGGCATGACCCGCTGGACGGCGCCGAGGCGTTTCTGGAGCATCTTTATACCCGCCTTCTTGCGCCCTGATTATTCGGCGGCTTTTGCCATCGGGTTATTCGGGTGGGTTGTCCAGTTGGCGTAATCGCCCACCTTCTCGCCCGTGCGCGGATCGGTGCTGCCTATGGGCAGTTCTTCCATGGTAATGCAATCAGCAACCGGACAGACATTGATACACAGGTTGCAGGCCACGCATTCATCATCGATCACTTCGAATCTGCGGTCAGCCGACATGGAAATCGCCTGATGCGACGTGTCTTCGCAGGCGGCGAAACAGCGCCCGCAGGATATGCACAGATCCTGATTGATTTTCGCCTTGGTCACATAGTTCAGGTTCAGATATTGCCAGTCGGTCACATTCGGCACTGCGCGTCCCACAAGCTGGTCAACCGATGTGAATCCTTTCTGGTCCATGTAATGCGACAGGCCCGCTGTCAGTTCCCTGACGATCCCGAACCCATAGGTCATGGCGGCCGTGCAGACCTGCACATTGCCCGCGCCAAGGGTCAGGAATTCCGCCGCATCGCGCCAAGTGGTTACACCGCCAATGCCGGAAATGGGCAGGCCGCGCGTTTGTGCATCCCGCGCGATTTCAGCGACCATGTTCAGCGCAATAGGTTTGACCGCTGGCCCGCAATAGCCCCCATGCGCGCCCTTGCCGTCAATCATCGGTTCGGGGCTGAATGTGTCCAGATTGACCGACGTAATGGAATTGATGGTGTTGATCAGCGACACTGCATCCGCCCCGCCGCGCTTCGCGGCCTCTGCCGGCTTGCGGATATCGGCAATATTGGGTGTCAGTTTGACAATGCAGGGCATGCGTGAATGCTGCTTCACCCAGCGGGTGACCATTTCGATATATTCGGGCACCTGGCCCACAGCCGCGCCCATGCCCCGCTCGCTCATGCCATGAGGACAGCCGAAATTCAGTTCCACCCCGTCAGCTTCTGTATCTTCGACATGTTTCAGGATGGCTTTCCACGATTCCTCGTCGCAGGGCACCATCAGCGACACGACAAGCGCGCGGTCCGGCCAGTTGCGTTTCACCTGTTTGATTTCGCGCAGGTTCACGTCAAGCGGGCGGTCGGTGATCAGCTCGATATTGTTCAGCCCCAGAAGCCGGCGGTCCGCGCCCCATATGGCGCCGTAGCGCGGGCCGTTCACGTTGACGACGGGTGGCCCCTCAGAGCCCAGCGTTTTCCACACCACCCCGCCCCAGCCCGCCTTGAAGGCACGCTCGACATTATACGCCTTGTCGGTCGGCGGGGCCGAGGCCAGCCAGTAGGGGTTCGGGGATTTGATGCCGATGAAATTCGTGGTCAGATTTGCCATTGTGCTCACTCCGTAGGATGCGCGTTCACGCACCATTCCCCATCAATGTTGCATGGATGTCTTCTGCGGCGTCGCGTCCTTGTGCCACAGCGGTCACGGTCAGATCCTCGCCGCCGCCGGTACAGTCACCGCCCGCCCATACCCGTGCGAGAGTAGCACGCCCGCTGCCATCAGTGCCGATCTTGCGCTGGTCAATCTCCAGCGCGTCGGGCGTGTTAGCCAATGTCTGCCCGATGGCCTTGAACAGTTGGTCCGCCTTCAGGCGAAATGTCTCGCCAGTCGGTTCCAGCCCGGTTTCCCCGGCATGTGTATAGGCGAATTCCACCTCTCGCAGGGCACCGTTGGCATGGATTGCAATCGGCATGGCGTTGGTGATGATCTTCACGCCTTCATTCGCGGCGTGGTTCAGCTCATAGTCCGATGCGCCCATGGCATCGCGCCCGCGCCGGTACACCATGGTCACATGTTCGGCCCCCAGCAGGCGTGACTGCACGGCGGCATCCACTGCGGTCATACCGCCCCCGATCACCACGACATGCCGCCCTATGGGCAATGTGGACAGATCAGCGGTCTGGCGCAGTTCGGCAATGAAATCGACTGCGTCGCGCGCTGTCGGTATATCCTCGCCTTCCAGACCCAGCGCATTCACACCTGCCAGCCCGATCCCCAGAAACACCGCGTCAAAACTGCCTTGCAGGTCTTGTAAGGTGCCGTCTTCGCCCAGTGTCCAGCCCTGCCGCAGGGTTATCCCGCCGATCTGCATCAGCCAGTCCACTTCGGACTGCGCGAACCCATGCGCCGCCTTATAGGCCGCAATGCCGTATTCGTTCAGCCCGCCCGGTTTTTCGCGCCGGTCAAAGACAGTGACATCATGGCCGTACATCGCCAGTCTGTGTGCGCAGGCCAACCCCGCCGGACCCGCGCCCACCACCGCAACATGTTTGCCGGTAGGGACAGCGCGCGTATACGGGTGCGAATTCCTGGCGATCAGTGTTTCTGTCGCATACCGTTGCAACCGCCCGATTTCGACAGGTTTGCCTTCGGCAGCCTCGCGCACACAAGAGCCTTCGCACAGCGTTTCCGTAGGGCAGACGCGCGCGCACATGCCACCAAGGATATTCTGGTCAAAGATGGTGCGCGCCGCCGCTTCGGGCTGTCCTGCCTGAATCTGGCGAATGAACAGCGGAATATCAATTTCCGTGGGGCAGGCCGTAATGCAGGGCGCATCATGGCAGAAATAACACCTGTCGGCGGCAACCATGGCTTCATGCGCGTCATATGCGGGGTAAAGATCGTCAAAATGGCGCGCGTAATCGTCGGCATGCAGGCGCCCGGCAATGATACCGGGGGTTGTGATGCTTTGTGTCATTGGCTGGCCCCTTATGGCTGGCAGAGTGACTGTCGGATGCCATGACAGGAAAGCACGGGTTTAAAAATTTATCAATTGGTAAAATTTTCGATCTGTGCTGAAATTTTCAGCGCGCGGATCGCCGGACTGCGCAACAAAACATCATCGACGCAATCAAGGCTTGGTATTCCGTCGCCGGGCAGGCGGGATATGCGCACAAATAACTGCCCCCCGGAAGGACAGTGCCTTACGGGGGGCAACCGCAAGCCGGATGCACAAAGCCAGGTGTCAGGTCGTTTTCAGGTGTTTCAGCGCATGCTCTATGCCGCGGATTTCAGCCATCCCGCGCAAACGCCCCACAGCGGAATAACCCGGCCGGTAGGGGCCGCGCAGATCGCTTTGCAAGGCATGGCCATGGTCCGGACGAAAGGGCAGGGGATGCCCGCGCGCGGCCTCGATGCGCAGGATTTCTGCCACCAGCGCGGCCATATTTGCATTGCCGTCCAGATGGGCCGCTTCCTGAAAACTTTCACCCGCAACACCGTCACTTAATGCAGAAACGGGATCGCGTAATGTATTGCGCAGATGCAGGAAATATATCCGCGCGGCATGTTTGCGCAAAATCGCAGGAAGGTCGTTATCCGCCCGGACACCAAGCGAACCTGCGCAAAATGTAAACCCGTTGGCGGGATCAGGATGCATCTGCACGATGGCGTCCAGATCGTCAGCTGTGGACACGACACGCGGCAACCCGAACAGCGCGCGTGGCGGATCGTCGGGATGAATGGCCAGCCGGACCCCGGCAGGGGCCAGTTGTGGGACGACATGTTGCAGGAATTGCCGCAGATTCAGGCGCAACTGTTCGGCGTTAATGTCCCGGTACTGGCCGATCTGGGCGCGGAACCCGTCCAGGGTGTAGCTTTCCTCTGATCCGGGCAAGCCGGCAAGGATTGTATCCGTCAGGCTGGTCCGGGCGTCAGCATCCATCGTGGCGAAGCGGCGTTCGGCTTCGGCATGGGTTTCAGTGTTATAATCCGCGGCTGCCCCGGCCCGTTTCAGAATGAACAAATCAAACAGCGCAAGATCGACGCGGTCAAAGCGCAGGCATTCGGCCCCGTCATCCATGACATGGCGCAGGCGCGTGCGGGTCCAGTCCAGCACCGGCATGAAATTGTAGCAGATTGTCATGATACCGCATTTTGCCAGATTCAGCGCGGATGCAGCCCATATATCGGCCAGTTCCTGCCAGCCGCTGGTACCCAGCTTGATGGCTTCGGGCACCGGGATGCTTTCGACCACCTGCCAGCGCAGACCGGCGGCCGCAATCATGGATTGGCGTTCCCTGATGGCATCAACCGGCCACAGGGCGCCATTGGGTATCTGATGAAGAGCGGTTACAATGCCGGTTGCGCCCGCCTGCCGCACATCGGCAAGCGAAACAGGGTCATCCGGGCCAAACCAGCGCCAAGTATAGTCCATATTCATGTATCCTTTGGGTCAAACCCGGTCAGCGAAACACTTTCGAAACTTCGCGTGAATCGAACAGATAGCCGTCAAAACCGGGGTCTTCGTCATCTGACAGTTCCAGCAATGTCACGCGCACATTTTCCAGATGCTGCCACATGGCACTGCGGGCGGCTTCCGGGTCGCGGCGTTGCAGGGCGGCCAGAATCGCGCTATGATCATCCAGCCAGCGCAATCTGTAATCGGTCACGAATATGCGGTCATGCAGGCGTGCCCACATCCGGCTTGCTTCGCGCTTTTTCCACAGTTCATTGACCGTATCGACCAGCACATTGTTCTGTGTCGCTTCGGCGATAAGGCGGTGAAACAGTTCATCCCCCGAATAATCCTGTGCGCCAGTCGCAATGCTGTTGCGTTCCAGTTCCAGCGCGTCGCGCATGCGTATGATATCGGCCTTTGTCACGGTAGAGGCCGCAAGCCCGGCCACTGCGCTTTCCAGCAACTGGCGGGCCTGAATCAACTCAAACGGGCCGATGTCATTGGCATCGCCCTTCGGGGCGGATGTTTCCATGGCTTTCAGGTAAATTCCGGACCCCTTGCGCACTTCAAGCATTCCTTCGATTTCCATCAACAGAATGGCTTCGCGCGCGGCGGAACGCCCGACCTGAAGGTTTTCGGCAATCTGGCGTTCGGTCAGGATGCGGTCACCGGGCGCATAGCCGCCCTGTTCAATCAGCGCGCGCAACCCTTCGGCCACTTCCTGATAGCGTCTTGTCGCGCGCGCCATCAGATCGTCCCCCTGGCGCGGGCATGATAGAATTCCGCCAGAACCGCGAAGGCAGATTTCTTTGTCTGTTTATCGGCGGCGATCAGGCCCTTCTTGTTGAACCCGTTCTGGAAAATATTCTGGCGGCGTTCGACACGGAAATCATACAGAATCCATGGCGACATGCCCTTGACATAATCAAGGCCCTGCAAAATTTCGATCTGCTGGCGGTACACCTGCGTCATATAGGCTTCGCTGAACAGTCCCGTTTCCGGTGCCCCTTTGCCGATTGCGCCATCCGCCCCTGTTTCCGAGATAAGCACGGGCCGGTCCGGGGCCGAATTGCGACCGATTTCGATCAGGTCTGCGATATTTTCGTCATACCAACCGTAATATTCATTGATACCGATCACGTCCAGATATTCCGCCAGACGGTCCTCTATGCGGTTGCGGGTGTGGTTTATCAGACAGGCCGCGGCAATAAGGCGGGTGTCATCAGCGCGGCGCGCGGCATCGGCCAGCGCGCGCATGAAGGACAGACGCGCATCCGTGTCGGGGTTTTCATTGCCGATGGACCAGATGATGACACTAGCGCGGTTTCTGTCACGCCGGATCAGTTCCAGCAACTGGTTTTCGGCATCAGCATAGGTTGCAGGGTTGTCGAACGCGATGGCCCAGTAGACCGGGATTTCCTGCCACAGTAGAAAACCCATCTCATCCGCCAGTTGCGCGGCGCGTTCGTGGTGGGGGTAATGCGCCAACCGCAGGAAATTGCAGCCCAGTTCCTTCGCGTGCTGAAACCGCGCGCGCAGGTCATCCTCAGTCGTGACCTTGCCCAGGAACAGGTCATCTTCATGCACCGAAATACCACGCAACCAGACGGGTGTGCCGTTCAGCAGAATTTCCGTGCCCTGCCGCGCGATGGTGCGGAACCCGACGCGGTCGGACACGGTATCATCGCCAAAGCGTGCCCGGACATCATAGAGTTTCGGGGTGTCGGGCGACCATAATTCGGGCCGCGCAGGAATGGTTGCGCGTGCGTGGCCGCCAGTGACGGGAATTGTCTGCTCCAGCCCCAGTTCGGGGATCGACAGTTGCACATCGCCGCGTTGTGCTCCGTCAATCGTAAGATCAACCACAATTGAGTCACCGTCACTGCCAAGGCGCAGCCCCATGTCACTGATGAAGGCTGCGGGCAGATCAAAAAGCTGCGTTTCGCGGTAAATACCGCCATAGTTGAACCAGTCAGTGTTGCGCATGGGCACGCGGTCCAATGTCCGGGTGTTGTTGACACACAGCATCAGCCAGTTGCGCCCATCCCGCAGGTCATTGGTCAGTTCCACACAAAACGGGGTGGACCCGCCCAGATGGTTGCCCAGAAACCTGCCATTCAGAAAGACCTTGCAGTCATACTGCGCCGCACCGATGCGCAGAATCTGCCTTCGCCCATCGCGGGGGGTGTGGTCCAGCGGACGGGTATACCAGGCGCTGCCTTCATAGAAATACCATTTCTCTTTCAGCATCTGCCAGTTGGAAGGCACAGGAACCGTTTCGCCCATATAGGGGTCATAGTCCCACGGTTCCGTGCGGGTTTCGGGGGCGGCGGGAAGCATGGAGAACCATTTCTGGCGCAGACCTGTATCCAGCAGGTCCACGCAGAAATTCCATGCGCCATCAAGAGATTGCGCGTCACGTCCGCCTGTGAAAAGAAGCCCCTTATGGGTCAGGTTGCGCGTGTCATAGGGCCGCGCATAATCTTCATCATGCAGGGCTTGAAGCGCGTTCTCTCCGATGGTTGAACGTTCCAGCATGCCGTTAATCCCCCGAATTCCGGTTTTTTCCGCCTTAGTTGGCCAGTGCCTTGATGCTGTCGATCAACTCTGCCAGTGCGGGCGATTGTGCGGCCACTTCTTCGTGCATTGGCAGCACGGCTTCAATGAAGGGGCCTTTTTCTACTGTGTTGATCTCCACACCCATTTCAGCTTGCGCGGTGTCAAGCGATGCTTGCGCAATCGCATCCCAGCTTTCGCGGTGGAAGGCCTGCGATTCCAGTGCCGCAGCACGTAGCGCCTGCTGATGCTCTTCGGACATGGCGTCCCATGCGCAGCTTGAAATTACCACCACCGACGGGATGATCGTGTGCTCGTTCAGTGAAAAGTAATCCACAACTTCACCATGCCGCGCACTGGTCAGGGCCGTGGGGTTGTTTTCTGCCATGTTCACAACGCCCTGTTGCAGCGCGCTGTAAAGCTCGCCCCAGTCGATGGGCGTGGGGTTACCGCCCAGAAGTTCCACCATCCGAATGGCAGACGGGCTGGGTTGCACGCGGATATTCACGCCAGCCAGGTCGGCAGGGCTGTTGACAGGACGATCACCATAGAAGGAGCGCGCCCCTTCGGTCAGGAAGGAAACCCCCAGAAACCCCTTGTCGGCAGAGGCGTTCAGAATGGTCTGGCCCACTTCGCCGTCGATCACGTCGAAGAAGTGATCTTCGCTGGCAAAGATGAAAGGCAGGTTGATGGCGCTGTAAAGCGGTTCAAACGCTTCCAGTTCGGCAGCGTTTGAACGTGCCATTTCCAGCGCGCAGTTCTGCACCAGTTCCATTGATTCGCGCTGCGTGCCAAGCTGGGCATTGGGGAAAACCTGAATGCGATAGGCATTGTCGGTCAGTTCGGCAAAACGCTCGCCCATGAATTCCATGCTGATATGCGTGGGGTGGTCCGCGGGGTTGTTGTGGTTCAGCCGCAGCAGCGTTTGCGCTTGTGCGGCTGCGCCAAGTGCCAGACTTGCCGTCGTGGCAAGCGCAATGGTGCGTGTCAGATGGGCCATGATATATTCCTCCCGATGGGTTGATGTCGTGGTGGTAGACAAGGGCGCGTATCGTCGCATCCGCCTTCCGGTGCCCAAGATGACGACCAAAACCCACATTAGTCAACCCATTTCATAAATTGGTTGACCAATTTGCAGGATCTTGTCACAAGGTCCGGGATCGGTGGTATGGCTGGGCAAGCAGCGCGCATGCCATGTCGCGTAAGTTTCGCCACAGGGAGGGACGGAAATGAAACGCCATATCGACAGATTTCTGGAAATCATCATCGTGGTGATCTTTGCGATTATTGTCGCCAGCATCGTCTGGCAGGTTTTTTCCCGCTATGTATTGCAGGCCCCCAGCACCGTTACGGGTGAATTTGCACGCCTTCTGTTCATGTGGCTTGCGCTGATCGGCGGAGCATATACGTTTGGCCGTGCCAAGCATCTGGCCATCGATATCGTACCCATGCTGTTGCCAAGCCGGGCGCGACAGGTGATGAATGTGGTGATTCTGGCCCTTGTCGCGGGATTTGCAATTCTGGTCATGATCAAAGGCGGCTGGGAACTGACCAGCCGCACACTGAAATCCGGCCAGATTACGCCCACGCTGCGGCTGCCTATGGGCTATGTCTATGGTGCCATTCCGTTTTCCGGGCTGATGATTGTCTATTACTGCTGGCATTTTCTGCTGCGTCTGTGGCGCGATCCTGATGATGTACTGGTCGGCCGGACCGAACCCCAGACCGAGGTGCAGCCATGACAACCGCCATTTTCGTCCTGTTCGGCTCTTTCGGGCTGATGATGCTGATCGGCGTGCCGATTGCCTTTGCCATCGGCATTGCGGCCACGCTGACATTTTTGCTGTTCATGGGTTTCGACCAGTCCATGTTCATCGTCGCGCAGCAAATGGCGTCGGGGCTGGACAGTTTCACGCTGCTGGCAATTCCGATGTTCATTCTTGCTGGCAATATTATGAACCGTGGCGGTATAGCGCGCCGACTGATTGAACTGGCCAAGGTGCTGGGCGGGCGGCTGCCCGGCGCGCTGGTGCATGTGAATATCATTGCAAACATGCTGTTCGGGTCCATTTCCGGTTCGGCAGTGGCATCTGCTGCGGCTGTGGGGGGTGTCATGGCCCCGGTACAAAAGCGCGAAGGGTATGACCCGGCCTTTACCACTGCGGCCAATGTCGCATCCTGCCCCACGGGACTGCTGATTCCGCCCAGCACCACACTGATTGTCTATTCGCTGATTACCGGCGGCACATCGATTGCGGCGCTGTTTCTTGCGGGCTACCTGCCCGGTATTCTGATGGGGCTGTCACTGATGGTGGTTGCCGGCATCATTTCCAAGAAGCGCGGCTATCCGGTGGTGCCGCGCCCCAGCCTGACCGAAGCGCTGGTGGCCGCGCGCGATGCGATTCTGCCGCTGGGGCTGATTGTCATCATCATGGGCGGGATTGTCGGCGGTGTTTTCACCGCGACAGAGGCATCGGCGATTGCCGTGGTCTATGCACTGGTACTGGCGCTGGTGTGGTATCGCGAGATCCGCCTGCGCGATCTGCCACGAATCCTGATCGATTCTGCGGTCACGACGTCAATTGTACTACTGATGATCGGCTGTTCGATTGCCATGTCACGGGTCATGGCCTTTGGTGGCATTCCCGGCGCAATTTCCGGTTTCATGCTGGGGCTGACCGACAATCCATACATGATTCTGCTGGTGGTGGTATTTATCCTGCTGGTGATCGGCACATTCATGGACATGACGCCGGCACTGCTGATTTTCACGCCCATCTTCATGCCGATCATGAATGATCTGGGAATTGATCCGGTGCATTTCGGCATCATCATGACAATCAACCTGTGCGTCGGTATCTGCACACCGCCTGTCGGGTCGGCATTGTTTGTGGGTTGTTCCATCAGCGGTGTGTCAATCGCCAAGGTGCTGCGCCCGATGATGCCCTTCTATGCGGTACTGATCGCGATTGTGCTGCTGGTGACATTCGTGCCGGAAATCAGCCTGTTTCTGCCGCGCCTTCTTCTGGGATACTAAGAATGAAAACACTGGAAAACTGGTGCCTGCTGTCGTGTGACGAATGTTCAGTGACATTGCTGGTCGAAAGCAGGCACACCCTGAGCATTGAGGCGCTGGACAGCGCGCGGTTTCGTGTCCGCCTGCGCAAGGACGGGCAGTGGCGTCTGGGGCGCAGCTGGACCGTTGCCCCCGAAGGACCGCTGCCACGCGAAGGGCGGGCGCGCGATGCGCGCGACGGTTTTACCTGTCCGGCCGCGGACGTAACGCAGGCAGACGACAGGATTACCATTGCCACCGACAGGTTGCGCGCCATCATCCGCACGCCCTTGCAGATCTGCTGGCAAGCCATGATGGACGGGCAATGGCGCGATGTCGCGCAGGACCGCCCGACAGGGGCTTATATGCTGGGGCGGCGCGACCACCGTAACGCGCATTTCCTGAACCGGCACCGCAATGAATGCGTGTTCGGGCTGGGCGAAAAGGCGGGCCTGCTGGAACGCAGCGGACGCCGGTATGAGATGCGCAACCTTGATGCGATGGGGTATGATGCGCAAACGACCGACCCGCTTTACAAACATATCCCCTTCACCCTGACGCGCACGCCGGATGCGGGCAGTTTCAGCCTGTTTTATGACACGCTGGCAGGGTGCTGGTTCGACCTTGGCAATGAACTGGACAATTACCACGCCCCCTATCGCAGTTTCAGGGCAGAAGATGGCGATCTGGACTATTACTTCACCTGGGCGCCCGACATGCTGGCGCTGGTCAAGGCGCAGCAACAGCTGACCGGCGGGATGGCCTTTCCGCCGCGCTGGTCGCTAGGCTATTCGGGGTCTACCATGGCCTATACCGACGCGCCGGATGCGCAGGTGCAGATGCTGGGCTTTCTTGACGCGCTGCACACGCATGACATCCCCTGCGACAGTTTTCACCTGTCATCGGGCTATACCTCGATTGATGGCAAGCGCTATGTGTTCAACTGGAACACGGACAAATTCCCCGACATCGCGGGTTTTACGCGCGCCTATGCCGATGCGGGCATTCATATTATCGCCAATATCAAACCCTGCCTGTTGCAGGACCATCCCCGTTATGACGACGTGGCAGGGCAGGGGCTGTTCATCCGCGACAGCGACACGGGCGCGCCCGAATTGTCAATGTTCTGGGATGCGAAAGGGTCGCATCTGGATTTCACCAACCCTGACACGCTGGACTGGTGGCAGGGCAATGTCACAACTGCGCTGCTGGATCAGGGCCTCGACAGCACATGGAATGACAATAATGAATTCGAGGTCTGGGATCACCACGCGCAATGCCACGGCTTTGGCGAACCAATCGATATGGGGCTGATCCGGCCCTTGCATGCATTGCTGATGAGCCAGGCGTCAGAAACCGCGCAAAAGGCACATGCCCCGGATAAACGCCCCTATCTGATTACGCGGGCGGGTTGCGCGGGGCTGCAACGCCACGCCCAGACATGGACCGGGGACAACCGCACCAGTTGGGACAGCCTGCGCTGGAATATCCGTATGGGGCTGGGAATGGCGCTGTCGGGCATTTCCAATATCGGGCATGATGTGGGCGGCTTTGCCGGCCCGCAGCCTGATGGTGAATTGCTGCTGCGCTGGGTGCAGAACGGCATTTTTCACCCCCGTTTCGTAATCCACAGCTGGAATGATGACGGGTCGGTGACAGAACCATGGACACACCCTGATATGTTGCCGCTGATCCGCGATGCATTTGCGCTGCGCTACAGGTTGCTGCCCTATATGTATACCTGCCTGTGGCAGGCCGTGAGCCGCGGCGAACCAATGCTGCGGCCCACCTTCCTTGACCATGAAGATGACCCCGAATGCCTGGCCGATACAGATGATTTCATGCTGGGGCGCGATCTGCTTGTGGCCAATGTGGTCGAGGCAGGCGTAAAGAACCGGCGGGTCTATCTGCCGCGCAATGCGACCGGCTGGTGGGATTTCCACGCAGGCACATGGCACCCCGGCGGGCAATGGCTGGACCTTGCGGTGACGCTGGACAGTATTCCGTTATTTGTGCGCGCGGGCGCGGTTCTGCCGCTGGCGCGGCACGGTGCGCGGTCTGACGAAGCGGCCAGCGTGGCCGCCGTATTCCCTGCGCGCGATCAGGGCGTGTATGTATCGGAAGGTTATGATGATGGCGGCGACAATGCTGACGCCCTGTCGGGCAATCATTGCGTGACACGGTTTGAGCTGTCATGTGACGGGGCGGAACTGGCCCTTGCCGTGACCCTGTCGGGACAGCGCGCTTTCGCGCCTGAAACGTTGTTGCTAGCCCTGCCGGAAACCGCGCCGTTCCCTGTGCGCATCGGGGGCAAGGCTGTGTCACATGGGCAGTCATTCAGCATTCGCGACTGACCGGAACCAATGGTAGTGTTGCGCACTTTTTGGCCTGAGGCTGGCGTTGGAGAACCGCAAGGTGCGGAATCAAGGCCGCAGGCCGTCCCGCCAATAGCGCGGGCGAAGTCCATGCCCACTGTCCCCTGCCGACAAAACACGGTTCCGGATTCATTCCGCGATCAACAGCACCTCTGCAGTGACACAGATCGCATTTGCGTCAAGGGTCAGCTTGCCCGCATGAACACGCCCGTCAAACCCCACTGACGCCACATCCAGCGCCACATTGCCGGCCTGCACCCTGCCGTCACGGATCAGGATTTCGGTAGCGTAGCTGTCCAGGTTACTGCCGTCCTGAAAACAGGTGCCAACCAGACTGCCGATCCCGTGAATACTGGCATTTTGCATTCCATGGCGCGCTGCAATCCGTCGCAACCCCTGCCCGATATCCTGATTGGGGCGCAGGGTTGCCAACACGGCATTGGCGGCCGTGGCACTGGGTACTGAATGCGGCTGGAACAGGGAAAATTCAGTTTCCGGATCGTATTCAACATACAAACCGGCGCCTTCGATTGCCCAGCCCGTCGCCTGATACTCCGCCGCAAGAATGGACTCGGGACAAAGCGCATGGCCCATGGCAGGGGCGGCCCCGTCCCACAGGCCATGACAATGCAGAAAACGCGCGTCGTCGCGCCAGCCCGCATGCACGCCTGCTTGCAACAGGCGCACTGGCCGCGCGGGGGCATGTGTCCGGCTATACCATGCGGCATGCCCGTCGCCGGGCGCGGGTGCCGGAATGACAAACCGCAGCGGGTCAAGTGTGGCCCCGTCCAGCCGCAGATAGGCGGCGTGAATACCCGCCTGCGCCAGCGCATCAGTAATGGCCTGTGTGACACTTTCACCCGCGCGCAATGTCAGCGTGACAGGGCATGCATGACAGACCAGCGCGCAATCGCGGGCACGCGCGGGCTGGCCCGGATGGTCAATGCGGCGCAGAGCAGGGGTCATGCTGATGGCACGGGCAGTTCCCCGCGGGTTTGCAGTTCTTCATGAATCATCTTTCTGGTGACCTTGCCATAGCCCGATTTCGGCAATGCATCCCAGAACACCATATGGCGCGGCATCTTGTAGCGTGGCAGCTTCGGCCCAAGCCAGTCCAGCACCGATGCCGGTGAAGGCGCAACCCCTTCGCGCGGCACGCAGACTGCCATGCCCACCTCGCCCCAGACAGGGTCCGGCACGCCCAGAACCGCAACTTCCAACAGATCCGGGTGCAGGAGCAGCTTCTCCTCTATCTCGCGCGGGTAAATGTTTGACCCGCCTGAAATATACATGTCAGACGCGCGCCCAGTCAGATAGACAAACCCCTGCGCATCCATATGGCCCAGATCGCCGGTCAGGAACCAGCCATTGCGAAAGCTTTTGGCATTGGCGTCGGGGTTGTTGAAATAGCCCGCAAAGACCGCAGGACCGATCACCGCAATTTCACCGGTCTGCCCGAAGGGCACTTCCGCGCCGACATCATCCTGTATCTGCACCTGCATGCCGGTACGGGCAAAGCCGCAGGTGCCGATACGCATCTTGCCATCATCCAGATGGTGATGGCAGGGCGGCAGCACGGTAATATTTCCTGTCACCTCTCCCAGTCCGAAATACTGCACCAGCACCGGCCCCAGCTTTTGCAACGCGCGCAGCTGATCGGCGCGGTACATCGGCGCGCCTGCGTAAACGACATGGCGCAGGCTGGAATGGTCATGCTGGTCCACCGCGTCATGCTCAACCAGCAGCTTGACGATGGTAGGCACAGTAAACATGTTGCTGACCCGCCATTGCGCGACCAGTTCCCATATCTCGGCCGGGTCAAAGCCTGCGCCCGCGGGCAGGATTGTCCTGACCCCGCGCGCCACCTGCGCAAGCTGATGAATGCCCGCGCCATGCGACAAGGGCGCCACCACAAGCGATGCATCATCGGGGCCAGTATCGGGCATCAGGTCGCACAGGTGGTTCGTGACCACAAAGGCCAGTTGCCCATGCGTCAGCACCGCCGCCTTGGGTTTGCCCGTTGTGCCGGATGTGAAGAAAAACCACGCCGGATCATCGCGGTCCACCGCCACAGCGGTGGGGTTCTGGCCGGAATGACGGGTAACCAGCGCTTCATAATCCTGCGCGAAACCGGCGGTGCCGATGGCAATCGTGAAATCCACCAGATCAGCGCAAGCTGCCGCATGGTCGGGAAACTGCGCGCCGCAAATCAACCCGCGCGCACCTGATGATTGCGCAAGCCCCGCCAGATCATCGGGCGACAGGCGATAATTCGCAGGCACCCAGACCGCGCCGATACGCCAGCAGGCAAACATGGCTTCCAGCATCTGGTTGCAATTGGAGGATTGCACCAGAATGCGGTCGCCCTTGGTCACGCCAAAATCATGGGCCAGCGCATGCGCAAAAGCGCTGGCGCGCAATTCCATTTCAGCCCATGACCAAGTGCGCGCGCCCCAGACAAAGCCCGTTGCGTCACCCAGCTTGCGCGCGCTTTCGGTCAGGAAATGCGACAGGTTCATGACCCGCGTGGAATACGGCGTGATGCCCGCCGAAAGGTCATCCCTCATTTCACGCGCTCCATGATCGACACGTAATTTGCCACCGCCGCACCGCCCATGTTGAACACGCCCGCGAGGTTGGTGTCCTTGATCTGCATCTCGCCGGCATCCCCCATAAGCTGCATTGCAGCCATGACATGCATGGACACGCCGGTTGCGCCGATCGGATGCCCCTTGGATTTCAGCCCACCCGAGGGGTTGACCGGCAAGCGCCCGTCCTTGCGCGTGATCCCGTCGCGGATAACACGGTGGCCCTGTCCCGCTTCGGCCAGTCCCATCGCTTCATATTCCAGCATCTCGGCGACGGTGAAACAATCATGGCTTTCGACAAGATTCAGGTCGTCCAGCGTGATGCCCGCTGCCGCCAGCGCGCGGGCCCATGCCATGCGCGCGCCGCGAAATTCCAGCAAATCGCGGCGTGACAGGGCCATGATGTCATTGGCCTGTTCGCGCGCGCGAAAGCCAATCGCGCGGGGCATGGTGGCGGCGATCTCGGCATCGGCCAGCACCAGCACGGCCGCGCCATCCGATATCAGCGAACAATCCGTGCGGCGCAGGGGACCGACCACAATGGGGTTGCGGTCCGACACAGTATTACAGAAGTCTACGCCGAAATCCTTGCGCATGTGGGCATAGGGGTTGGCCATGCCATTGGTGTGGTTCTTAGCGGCAATCATGGCCAGTTCTTCGGACCGGTCGCCGTAGCGCTGGAAATAGGCATTGGCGATGGTGCCGAACAACCCTGCGAACCCGCCGTCAATATCTGCTTCTTCCGCGCGGTAGCTGGCGCCCAGCAGAATGTCGCCCACTTCGGCGGTGGGGGTGGCGGTCATCTTTTCCGCGCCGACCACCAGCGCAATGCGCCCGCGCCCCGCTTCGATGAAATCCATTGCGCCATACAGTGCTGCCGACCCCGTGGCACAGGCATTTTCAAACCGTGTTGCGGGTGTATGGGCAAAGCGCCCGTCCCCCATGGCCACAAGGGCCGCCTGAAAATCCTGTTTGGCAAAGCCGTTGTTATAGACACCTGCGAAAATGCCATCCACATCGGCAGCATCAATGCCCGCATGTTCCAGCGCCGGGGCAATGGCGGCGGCCATCAGGGTTTCGGTGTCGGGGTGGTCAGATTTGCCAAAAGGGGTATGCCCCCAGCCGATGATCTGTGCGCGTGTCATGTCATGGTGTCCTTGCTGTCATGGCCGTGGGGCGCTGCCCTGCGCCAGCCGGTTTTCGATTTTGCGGGCCTCGGCGCGCAGGGCCCGAATCATGTCGGCGCGGCGTGGTTCGCGCATCCGGCTTTCGATGGCGGCCAGCGACAGCGCGCCGACAAGCCGCCCGTCCGGCCCATGCAGCGCCACTCCCAGACCCCATGAATCCTCAAATATCAGGCCGGGATTGACTGAATACCCATCCGCGCGCGTGCGGTCCACCTGGGCGCGCAACTCATCCGCTTTCAGCCGCGGGTAGTTCTGGTGCAATTCGTCGGCATTTGCCGCGATGATGGTGTCCACCTCCCGGTCGGGCAAGGCGGCCAGCATGGCCAGCGACCCCGCGCCCACCCCCAATGGATGATGCGCGCCGGGCATCAGCGCGTAGGTGCGGATGGGATGCGCGCCATCCTCGCGGTGCAGACAGGCAGAATATGGCCCGCGCCGCACCGACAGGAACGCCGCATCGCCGGTATCGCGTGCAAGGCGTTGCAGACTGTCCATGGCCAGCGACAGCAACCCATGCCGCCCCTGTGCCATCAGCCCGAGAAGATAGGCTTCTTCCCCCAGATGATAGGCGCGCGAACCGGCAGCCTGTTCCACCAGTCCCGCGCGTATCAGCGCCAGCAGCAGGCGACGCACCGTAGCCTTGTTCAGGCCGGACTGTGCGACCAGCACCGACAGGGTTGCCCCATCTGCAGTATGCCGCCCGATCAGACCCAGCAATGACAGCGCACGGTCGACGCTTTGCGCGCCGCCCATTGCGGATTCTGCCATTTCATGTTTCATAATATGAACCCATACTTGCGAATATGTCCGCATCAGATATTCATCTGGTATTGGCATTGTTATTTTTTCTTTTCAAGGTTGCAAGTTTTTCTTGCAATCCGGAAAATGACGGGTCCACTATATGAACGCTACGGAGGGGGCGGTTTGTGCGATGTCATGTGCAGACCGCAGAACACCAAAAGGAGGAGAACATGACATTTGCACGCGTAAGCGGGACAGCACTTGCTGCCGCATTGGCCGGCATGCTTGGCCTTGGGGCGGCGGGGGCGGAAACCCTGCGCCTGTCACATAATACCGGCGACACGACAACCTGGCATCAGGGCGCTGAAAAGTTCGGGGAATTGCTGGCCGAACGCACAGATGGTGCGCTGGATGTGCGGGTTTTCCCCAATGCGCAGCTTTCGGGCGGCGACCAGATGCGGCAGGCGGAAATGGTCGGGCGCGGCGCGCTGGATCTGGTTGTGACCTCTGCCATCAACGTCACGCCGCTGGTGCCGGAAATGGCTGTATTCTCATTGCCTTACCTGTATGCCAACTATGAACAGGTTGATGCCACAACCCAGGGCGCGCCCGGCGAAATGCTGGCCGATATCCTGCTGGACAAGGGCATTGTCGTGCTGGCATGGGGTGAAAACGGCTTCCGTGAAGTGACAAACAATGTCCGCCCCATTCGCAGCCCCGAAGACATGCGCGGGCTGAACATGCGCGTGGCAGGGCCGATGTATATTGACGTCATGAACGCGCTTGGGGCCAACCCACAGCAAATGCAGTGGGGCGAAACCATGTCGGCGCTGCAACAGGGTGTCGTGGATGGTCAGGAAAACCCCATCGGGGCTGTGATCATTCCCCAGCAGGTTTATGAAGTGCAAAAGCACCTGACCGCGTGGCATTATTCCTATGACCCCATTTTCCTTGGCATTTCCAAGGCAAAATGGGACAGCTATGATGCAGACATGCAAGCCATCCTGCGCGAGGCTGCACAGGACGCCATGGCCTATCAGCGCGAAATCACCCGCGAAGGAACGGCGCAAGGCATCGCGTTCCTGCGCGAACAGGGCATGGAAGTCTATGAACCCAGCGCTGACGAACTGGCCGCATTCCGCACTGCAACCCAACCGGCGTTTGACCAATGGGCCGAGCGTGTGGGCCCGGAAATTGTGGGCGCGTTTCAGGACGCGATCTCCGCTGCCAACTAAGGCTTAATTCTGTCCCATGGCCCCCGCTCGGGGCCGTGGGATATTTCTTAGCGGGGCGGCGACAGATGTTACATTTCCTTTTGCGCGACGCCGAGAAGATCATCTGCGCAATTCTGTTTCTGGGCATGACGCTGTTGGGGTTTGCCAATGTCGTGGTGCGCTACGGCACCAACCTGTCCTTTGCCGCAAGCGAGGAATTACTGGTCAACGGGTTTCTGTTGCTGACCATTTTCGGTGCGGCACTGGCGGCGCGGCGGGGCGAGCATCTGGCGGTGACATTGGTGCATGATATGTTGCCGCGCCTGTTGTGGGTGCCGGTATTTTTGCTGTCGGTCCTGTTGTCGGTGGGATTGCTGGCGCTGTCGGCGTGGTTTTCATGGGACGCCATGATGAATATCAAGCGCGTCGGCATGCGGTCCTACGGGCTGGGCATCCCGGCCTGGTACTATCAGGCGGCGCTGCCCTTCGGGTTTGGCCTGATCATCCTGCGCTATTTGCAGCATGCCTGGGATGTGCTTAAAGGAAAAGATGAAGAAAGCATGCCAGATGTTTGAATTCATTGGCATTTCATCAGTTGGCACGCAGATGATCATCATTTTCTTCCTGTTGATGGCGCTGCGCCTGCCAGTGGCTTTTGCGCTGGGGTTATCCGCACTTTACGCCATGTGGAAAATCGGTTTTGGGCTGGAGCTGGCAGGTGACCTGATTGCCACCGGCATTACCAAATTTTCGTTGCTGGCCATTCCGTTCTTCATTCTGGCGGGCACGCTGATGGGCAGTCTTGGCATTGCCGAGCGGATGATCCGGTTTTTCCGTGTTGCTGTGGGTGGCCTGCCCGGCGGGATGGGGGTTGTGGGAACCGTGGTCTGCCTGTTCTGGGGCGCGGTCAGCGGGTCCGGCCCTGCATCGGTTGCGGCAATAGGCCCGATGATCATCAAGGGCATGGAAGAAGACGGCTATGACCGCGCTTTTGCCGCGGGGCTGGTCTGTACGGGCGCTGCGTTTTCCATCGTGATCCCGCCATCCATCGGGCTGGTGATTTACGGGGTCATCGCGGAAACATCCATCTCGCGGTTGTTCATTGCGGCCATCATTCCGGGTGTGTTCATGGCCTTGACCATGGTTGCCGTGCTGCCTTTTGCACGCCGCCGCAATGCCCCGTCCCGCAGCCCCAGCCTGGCAGCGCTGATGCCCGAACCCTATGCGGATGAGGCCCGCGCGCGCAGGCTGTGGCTTAGTTTCCGTGACAGTTTCTGGGGGCTGATGACGCCAGTTGTCATTCTGGGCGGCATATATTCCGGCATCTTCACCCCGACAGAGGCCGCACTTGTGGCCACGGTCTATGCGCTGGCAGTGGGGGCACTGGCCTACCGAACATTAAGCCTGCGTAACCTTTATGATGCACTGGGAACAGCGGCGGCGTCATCGGCGGTTGTCATGCTGATTGTCGCCTATGCCAGCTTGTTTGGTTGGGTGGTCACTGTCGATGATCTGGTGCGCAGCTATTCCGGCGCATTGCTGGGGCTAAGTCAGAATGAATGGGTCATCCTGCTGGTCATCATGGTGATCCTGCTGGTTGCGGGCATGTTCATGGACCCTGTGACGGTGATGTTCATTGCACTGCCTATATTCCTGCCGGTTGCGCGCGAAATGGGCTGGGATCCGGTGTGGTTCGGGGTGTTGGTCATGGTCAATCTGGCGATCGGGCTGATTACGCCGCCTGTCGGCATCAACCTGTATGTGGCAGCCAATGTCACCCGTATGAAGATTGAACACGTCGCGCGCGGGGCACTGCCGTTCCTGCTGGCAAGTCTGGTGGGGATTGCGATTGTCGCGGCAGTGCCGTCGATGTCGCAGATCCTGCTGCACTGGTTGCGCTGAAAACCCCGGAAACAGAAAGGCATTCTGAATGACACTGAAAACAGCAATCGTAACCGGGGCTGCACGCGGCATTGGCCTGGCGACAACGCGCCTGTTTCTGGCGCAGGGCTGGCGTGTGGCGATGATTGACCGCGACACGTCCGCGCTGAAAGATGCCGCAAAGGGCCTTGATGGTGCCCATGCGGTTGCCTGCGATGTGTCCGTTCCTGACCAGGTTGACGCCATGGTTCAGCAGGTGCTGGATCACTTCGGGCGCATGGATGCGCTGGTCAATAACGCCGGCATTGCTGATTTCCGCTCGCTGGCCGACACTGATTTCGCAATCTGGCGTCAGGTGATGGCGGTCAATCTTGACGGGGTTTTCCTGACATCGCAGGCGGTTATCCCGCATCTGAAACAGCGGGGCGGGGCGATTGTGAATATCGCATCCATTTCGGGGCTGCGCGCCAGCACATTGCGGGTGGCCTATGGCACGTCCAAAGCAGCTGTCATCCAGTTGACGGGTCAGCAGGCGGCGGAACTGGGTGAATGGGGCATCCGCGCCAATTGCGTGGCACCGGGACCAGTGGATACGAAACTTGCGCTGGCGGTGCATTCACCGGAAATCCGCGCGGCCTATCATGATGCCATCCCCCTGAACCGCTATGGCACCGAGTTCGAGATTGCAGAGGTGATTACGTTCCTGTGCTCCGACAGGGCCAGCTATGTTACCGGCCAGACCATTGCGGTGGATGGCGGGTTTGATGCGGTTGGCGTGGGCCTGCCTGCACTGCGCGCGCAATCGGGCGGAATGTAACGCGCCAGGCCGCGGGATGCCCCGGTCAGAAGCGGGGGGCGGCAGGGCTTATAGCGATGCGCCCGCGCAGATAACCAGCCTCTGGCCGGTCATGGATGCCGCTGCGGGTGACAGCAGGAACAACACGGTTCCCGACACCTCTGTCGGGTCAATCAGGCGGCCCATCGGGGGCAGGGCAGGGCTGAAGGACGCGCGCGCCGGGTCGGCCAGCATCGGTGTGTCCGTGGCCGCCGGTGCCACGATATTCACCGTCACCCCCTGCGGGGCAAGTTCCGCAGCAACGGATCGCGCCAATCCGTCCAACGCTGCCTTGGACGCTGCATAAAGCGCCTTTTCCTTTGCGCCGGTGGACACGCGACTGCCCAACAACACAACCCGCCCCCCATTTGCCATGCGCGGGCCGAAATGCTGCAAAAGCTGCGCGCTGCAATCTACATGCAAGCGCCACATCCGCGCACCGTCAGCCCTGTCCATATCCGCCAAGGCGCCGACACGCAGCAATCCCGCAGCATGGATCAGTGCATCCGGCACGGGCAGTTCCGCAATCGCGGCTTGCGTGGCATCGGCATTGGCCAGATCAACCGGGACATGACTATAGGCTGCGCTGTCGAAACTCGGCCCGCGGCGGGCAAGCCCGGTCACATGCCAGCCATCCGCCAGCAGGTCGCGGGCAATAGCATGGCCAATGCCGGAACTGGTGCCGGTGACCAGCGCGCGTTTGGTCATTGCGCGCCATCCGCCCGGCGCGGCGCATTGGCCAGCCGCAGCGCGTAATCAATGGCGCAGATCATGTTTGCATGATTGGCCTTGCCGGTTCCGGCAATGTCAAACGCGGTGCCATGATCGACGGAACTGCGGTCGATCGACAGTCCCAGCGAGACATTGACCGCCGTATCAAAGGCAACCAGCTTGATGGGGATATGCCCCTGATCATGATATTGCGCCACAACCAGATCAAACGCCCCGTTATAGGCGCGGTGATAGACGGTATCCGCGGAAATGGGGCCGGTGACGTCAATGCCTTCGGCGCGGGCCGCGGCAACGGCGGGGACAACCTGATCATCATCTTCGCGCCCGAACAGGCCCGCTTCGCCACAATGGGGGTTAATGCCTGCAACCGCAATGCGCGGCCGGTTCAGCCCCATGCGCTGCATATGCGCATGACCTGTGCGGATGGTTTGCAGAATGCGGTCCGGGGTCGCGCGGGTGATCGCATCGCGCAGCGCAACATGTGTTGAGACATGAATGACATTCAGCCGTTCCGATGCCAGTAGCATCCATGCGCCCCGCTGGTCGGTCAGATGCGCCAGCAGGCCGGTATGCCCGTCATGGTGATGACCGGCGGCGTTCAGCGCTTCCTTGTTGATGGGGGCAGTGACCATGCCTGCGGCGTGACCGGACTGCACCATGTCCACAGCAGTCTTGATATAACGATAGGCCGCTTCGCCACAGGCCGGGGACAGTACGCCGAATGTATCCGGCAACCCGTCGCAAGGAACGTGGCGCAGCATAAGCGCGCCATCGGGCTTTTCCGCCGCATCCCAGTTCACCAGCGGCAGGTCAATGTTGCAGGCCGCCTTCGCGCGCTCCAGCACTGCGCGGTCGCCCACCACCACCAGACCGGCGCGGCGTGCGGCAGGCAGTTCAGCGGCGGCGCGCAGGGTCACTTCGGCACCAACGCCGGACGGGTCGCCGATGGTAATGGCGATGGGGGTGGTGTGCATGCGTTTCTCCGTTTCAGGCTGGGCACTGGCCCGTATGGGTGTAAAGGCACTGTATCAATAGGCGGCCTTGTACAGTTCCAGAATGTCACCGGCTGACAGATCGCGCGGGTTGAAATCCAGCAACCGGCGGATTGCATGCGCTTCGGCAGCCATTTCCGGCAGGTCGGTTTCCGGGACATTATGCGCACGCAGGCACATATCCAGCCCCAGCGATTCACACCATGCGATTGCCCCGTCGCGTACCGCCGCCTCATCTGTTGCCGCAAATCCAAGCGCATCACATATCTGCGCGGTCTTTTCAGGGCATTCTGACAAGTTCGCAGCCAATGTATGCGGGAAAATCAACGCATTGGCCAGACCATGCGGCAGGTGATGACGGGTGCCCAACGGATAAGCTACTGCGTGCCCTGCGGTCGTATTCACCGGTCCAAGCCCGACCCCACCATAATAGGATGCCAGCAGCATCGCCGCGCGTGCGCTGCTGTCATTGCCGTTATGCACCGCGTTATGCAGGTTCTGGCCAATCAGCCGGATTCCTTGCAATGCGAATCCGTCGATCATCGGATGGGCGCGGCGGCTGGTAAAGACTTCGACACAATGCGCCAGCGCATCAATACCTGTCGCGGCCGTGATTGCAGGCGGCAGGGACAGGGTAAGTTCGGGGTCAAGAACCACCAGATCCGCCAGCATATGCGGACTTTCCGTGGCGATTTTGCGCATGGTTCCGGGTTCGGTCAGCAGGGCGCGGGTGCCTGCCTCGCTTCCGGTTCCGGCGGTGGTGGGCACTTGAACCAGCATGACACTGCGGGACGGCGCGCGCCCCGGTCCGCTGACGTCGTCAAAGCCAAGGGAGTTGCCGACCATGACAGCAACCAGTTTCGCCATATCCATGGCGCTGCCGCCGCCAAACCCGATAATAACATCCGGTTGTGCCGCGCGGGCGGCCTGCAATGCGCCTGCCAACCCATCAGTGTCAGGCTCCGGTGCAACCGGGTGGCACGGTGTCGCAGGGTCAAGCCCAAGCGCATCCAGCCGCGTCGCATTGAATGCATCCGCAATCACGACAGGGCGGGTGCGCCCCGTGTCTGCCAAAAGCCCGGCCACAAAACCCGCCGCCCCGGTGCCAGTTTGCAGGCGCTGCGGTTGCAAAACCTCGATCACGCGTCTCATCATGTCGATATGCCCCAAAACCATAAATCTTGCCTCTGACGCTAAGTATTATATTACAACTTGTCAACATGCTAATACGGCTATGATTTGTGATTCTTGAGCCTCTCAGAGAGAGATAATAATTTAAGTTACTGTTATTAAATTATTTAATATACGAAGTCACTTTCAGAACATCCCCGTTGCGATCAAATCGCAAGCCAGACGTCCGCACAAAAATTACCTATTGACAAATTTATGAAAAGGAAACAGATTTGGCGCGTTGCTGTTTACCGACAGCGCAAAAGGAGGGGGCATGCGGCCATGGCCAGGTTTTGGCAACGCAACGCCGGACGACAGACCAGAGTGGAGGAAAGAATGCATATAAACGTGAAGCAGATAGCCGCCGCGGCAACATTTGCCGTATTGGCGCAGCCTGTGCTGGCCGAAGATGTCGCGCTTAGTCTGATCAGTCAGGCGCCGGGCAGCAGCTGGTATTCCTACGGATCAACCTTCGGAGAAATCATTTCCGCATCAGACGGGGATTTCAACATTGCGGTTGAAGTTCTGCCGCGTGGGGGTGGCATGACAAACCCGGTCGCAGCCAGTCAGGGCGTGGCCGATCTGGCATTTGCATCCGCGAATGCCGCAGTCTGGGCGCGCGATGGCATTGGCGAGGATTTCGAGGGTCGCAAAAGCGAGGATATCCGCGCAGTCGTCGGCGGCTTGCAGATCGCGCATTCCACAATCGCCGCGCGCAAGGCTTATGTCGAAAGCACCGGAAAAGACACGTTGGAAGCAATGATGGCCGGCCCGGATTATCCGACCATCGTCATGAAACCGCAGGGGTCACAAGTGCCCATCATGGCCGATTACATGTTCGAGGCCATGGGGTCCGGCCTTGAAGACATGCGCGACAAGGGCGCAATCACCCAGATCAGCACGGCACAGATTGCACAGATGCTGCGCGACGGCACAGCAGATGTGTATATCGAAAACTCGCCCGTTGGACAGGCGACCATGACCGAGGTGACACTGACAACCGACATGGTATTCATTCCCTTCCCGCAGGAAGTGCTTGATCATATGACAGCACTTGGCGCACCTGCCGGTCCTATGCCCGCTGGCAGCTATCCGGGGCAGGACGGGGATTACGTGAACCCGACATCGGCCACCATCCTGATTGCAAACAAGGACGTGTCGGCAGATGTCATCTATCAGGTGACCAAAGCGCTGGTCGAGCAACGCGACGCGATTGCAGAAGCCTATCCTGCGCTGGCAGACTGGGATCCGCAAGCAGGGGCGCAGCCTGATCAGGCGGTGATCGAACTGCATGAAGGTGCCGCGCGCTATTACCGCGAACGCGGCTGGATCGAATGATCCGTCAGGCATGACGGGCCGCCGCCGCAGCGATTGCGGCGGCGGCTTGCTACCCGCCCGTGCCGGCACCCATGCAACAGGAGGACGCCAATGACCGCCCGGAATTTCCTGACCTTCGACATGATACTGCGGTTATTTCAGATCGTGCTGTCCTTTGTCTATGTTGGCTTCCTGCTGCGCCAGTTCTGGCAACCGGTCGCCCCGCTGGCGGCCGCATCCTTTCATGTCTACATGGCGGTGGCCTTGGTTTTTGCGTTCAATCCGCTGAACTGGGAAGGCGCTGCAAAGCGGCTGTTGGGCCGCGCGATCGACTTGTCGGCAGTGGTGCTGTCGCTTGCCATTGTCTGGCTTTACATGGGCGAAATCCGTCGCCTTGAGCGCCGGTTTGAAATGATTGATCCGGTCTTTGCACTGGATATTTTCCTGCATGTCACGGGGCTGGTGCTGATATTCGAGGCCGTGCGCAGGTCCGTTGGCTGGTCCTTGCTCAGTGTTGTCCTGATATTTCTGGCCTATGGGTATTTCGGCTATATCTTCCCCGGCTGGATGGCTTTCCCCGGTTTCAGTCTGGCTACGAATGCCGAACTTATAACCATGCAGACCGAAGGCATTTTTGGCATCACAGCCAGTGCCGCCATCAATTTCGTGTTTTTCTTCGTGCTGTTCGGGGCCGTGTTCACCTTCACTGGCGGCGGCGCACTGTTCATCGACCTTGCCATGCGCATGACCGCAAGGCTGAAGGGCGGGGCGGCAAAGATGTCGCTGGTCGGCTCAGCGCTGTTTGGCATGGTGTCAGGCTCGGCCATTGCCAACACGACATCGACCGGTGTTCTGACCATCCCCATCATGACACGTTCGGGCTACACCAAGGATCAGGCCGCCGCGACGGAAGCCATCGCGTCCACCGGCGGGCAATTGATGCCGCCTATCATGGGGGTCGCGGCATTCGTGATGGCAGATATGCTGGGGATACCCTATGCCACCATTGCGGCTGCGGGGCTGATCCCTGCACTGGCATTCTATTTTGCGCTGTTTGTCATCGTGGATCTGCGCGCGCGCAAATACGGCGTGGGAAATGTTGCGCCTGAATTGCTGAATATCCCGCCAGTGCTGCCGCGTGTGCACCTGTTGCTTGCGCCAGTGGTCATGATTGTCACGCTGATTGTCGGATATTCCGCCGCATATGCCGCGCTTGCGGGTACCGCTGCCGCACTGGTCGTGCCAATGCTGCGCAAATCGACCCGCTACAGCCTGCGTGGGTTGTTTGATTGCGTGCTGGACACCGCCAGACAGATGGCGTGGATTTCCGCACCGCTGGCAGCAGTCGGCGTTGTCATGGTGATTGCGACGCAATCGAACCTGGCACTGAAATTCGTGCGGCTGCTGTCCGATATCGGGTCCGGCAATCTGTATCTGTCGCTGGTGCTGGTAATTTTCGGCTGCATCATCATGGGGATGGGGCTGCCCACGGTGGCGGCCTATATCATCGGATCGCTGGTGTTTGTCCCCGCGTTGATGGAACTGGGCATTGACCGGCTGGCGGCCAATCTGTTCGTTCTGTATTACTGCGTGCTGTCGATGGTAACCCCACCTGTGGCGCTGTGTTCCTATGCCGCATCGGCCATTGCCAGGTCAGATGCCAGCAAGACCGGCCTGCTGGCCTTCGGGTATTCGCTGGTCATCTTTCTGGTGCCTTTCGGCTTCATCAACGACCCGCATATATTGTGGCAGGGTACGGCGCTTGAAATCGGTATCGGCGCAGGCGGCATGCTGCTGGCGACATTCGCCTGGGCGGTGTTCCTGATGGGCTGGATGAAGGGCAATCTGGGCTATATCGAACGCGCGCTGTTTCTGACCTGCAGCCTTGCGCTGGTTCTGTTGCCCACATTGTCGCCGGGTTGGGGCCTGTCACTGGCAGGGATCGGGGTACTGTTGTTATGGCGGCTGATCCTGCGTGACCGTCTGGCCCTTGCACGCACCTGAATCATATCTGGCGGAGACCGCACATGACCCAACCTGACACTGCCTTCCCCACAACAGACCTGCCAACAACGCGGGTCCAGAACCATGCATCATTCCTGTGCGAATTACCCGATGGCGGGTTGCTCTGCGCATGGTTCGGGGGCACGATGGAAGGAAAACCCGACATATCCATCTTCATGTCACGGCTTGGCGCTCAGGGGTGGACCCCCGCGCAACAGATGTCGGATGACCCGGACCGGTCAGAACAGAACCCCGTTCTGTTTCTGGACCCTGAAAATCGCCTTTGGCTGATTTATACCGCCCAGCCGGGTGGCCGCCAGAATGACGCGCAGGTGCGCTATCGCCTGTCGCTGGATATGGGTGAAAGCTGGTCACCGCCCAAGCAGCTTTTCCCGGAACTGGGGCGTTTCGTACGCCAGACACCGGTTGTCACTGCAGACGGGCGCTGGCTATTACCGGTGTTTCGTTGCCTGAAACAAGGCGACCTGCCATGGACAGGCGAAGCGGATGACGCCGCAATCATGGTGTCCATGGATCAGGGTGCGACATGGCACGAACATGTTCTGGCGGAGTCCGCAGGTTGCGTGCATATGAATATCGTTCCCTTGGACGGGCCGCATATGGTGGCGTTTTTCCGCAGCCGTTGGGCCGAACATGTCTATCGCTGCACATCCGATGATGCGGGCCGGTCATGGAGCATGCCGGAACCTGCGGGCCTGCCAAACAACAATTCATCGGTTCAGGCAACACGGCTTGCAGGCGGGCGCGTGGCGCTGGTCTATAATCATGCCAGCCGCGCCGATGCGCAGGGGCGGCGCGTTTCCCTTTATGATGAGATAGAGGATGACAGCAGCGCCGATCAGCCACAGGCCCCGGCTGGCCGTGCCTTCTGGGGGGCGCCGCGCGCACCCTTGTCACTGGCGCTGTCATCCGATGGCGGTCAGACATGGGACAAGCGCATCGATCTGGCTTTCAGCGACGGGTATTGCCTGTCGAACAATTCCGAGGAGCAGATCAACCGCGAATTGTCCTATCCCGCCATCTTGCAGACAAGCGATGGCCAGCTTCATGTCACCTACACCCATTTTCGCCAGACCATCCGCCATATGGTTGTTCCTGAAACCGCGCTGCGTGACGGGTAGGGGGCTTATGAAGGGAGCGAGTGAAAATTTCACAAGCATATCATGCTGGTGCCGCCTGCCGGAATGCTTGATAAGGCTATGGAGTAAAGCGTAATATAGCACGCCTGCATATAACCCAAGGTCCGGAAATGTCCCAACAAAAGCCACGCACAAATCTGGCTGAACGCGTTTATCATACGATTTACAGCCGGATTGCGAACGGGGATTACCTGCCGGACCAGAAACTACCGCCGGAAACTGCGCTGTCCGAAGAACTGGGCATTTCCCGCCCTGTGCTGCGTGATGCGCTGGAACGACTGCGCGAAGAAGGGCTTGTCAGTTCCCGTCAGGGCGCAGGCAGCTTTGTGACCACGCGAATGCAAAGGCCTTTGGGATATGGCAAGGTTGAAACCATTTCCGATATCCAGCGCTGCTATGAATTCCGCCTGACAATTGAACCGCAGGCGGCCGCATTGGCCGCAGAACGGCGCGACCCGGTCGCACTGGCGGAATTGTCGCGCGCGCTGGACCTGATGCGCGCGGCGACAGGGTCAATGACCCACCGCGAAGATGCGGATTTCGCCTTTCATCTTGCCGTTGCCCGGGCGGCGAACAACTTTTTCTTTGAAGCGACGTTGCGCGCCTTGCACGAAAACATCGCGGTCGGAATGAAAATGCATGGCCAGTCATTGCTGCGTGACGGGCAGCAAAGCCTGCAACAGGTGCTGGACGAACATGGCCGCATTCATGATGCGATAGAAGCCGGAAATGCGCGCGTGGCACAGCAGGAAATGTTCAGCCATATCGAACATTCCCGCAGCAGGTTGTTCGGCGGTGTTCTGGTTGACCTGCGTAAAAGCCCGACCTGAGCGGACACGCTATTTCCTGCGCCTGTTGCCGCTTGCCGCGACCGCAGCACCTGTCATCAGCAAGGGTACCGACAGAAAAAATGCAGGCCCTATGGGGGTGCCGAATAACAGCAGATCCGTCATCACAGCCCAGATCAGCGTCAGGTATTCAAACGGCGCGATGGCGGAAGCTTCTGCCAGTTTCAGCGACAGGGTTGTTGCGATATGCGCAAGCCCGCCAAACAGCCCCGCCGCAATCAACAGAACCAACGCCAGCCCCTGCGGCATGACCCATCCCAGCGGCAGGGTCGCCAGACCGCCAATGGCCGCGATCAGCGCAAAGTAAAACGCAATCGCACCGGGATGTTCTGTCCGCGTCAGGTGACGCACCTGCAACATGGCCAGCGCCGTCAGAATGCCCGCCGAAAGCCCCAGCGCAATGCCTGTCAAGCGTTCTGCATTCCAGTCTCCCACAATTTCCGGCAAGGTCAGCACCAGCACCGCAGATAGCCCCAGAACCAGCCCCGCCAGGCGCGCGGGCGTCAGCCGTTCGCCCATCAGCAGAACCGCCAGCAACGCCATGAACAGGGGTGACATGTAACTTAGCAACGTGGCCTCTGCCACGGTCAGGCGGGCCACGGCAGCAAATGACGCAAACATGGATATGCCCCCCAGCACTGACCGCAGAATATGACCCGCTGGCTTGCGGGTGCGCAATCCCGACGGAAAATCCCGCAACAATGCCAGATATATAACCAACGGCACCATACCAAAGAAGGACCGGAAAAACACGATCTGCCCCAGCGGAATGCTGTCGGACAGCACCTTGACACAGGCCATCATGGCCGCAAGCAGCACCCCTGCCAGAATACGCAAGGCAATTCCCTGTCCTGTCGGCCCTGTGCGGTTCCAGATTGCGCGCATGTCAGCATCCGTTGGTGGAAAGGCAGACTGAACACCTCTCATGTCAGGCGTGGATTGCGCGATGCAGCAGGCAGAACCGGCAAGCAGATGGCGCAGTGCCTTTTGGCAGGGGACGACCCCATGAATGATATCCATTCATCGCGCGCATGAACACATTTGTAAACTTGAAAATGCAACAATGTGTGTGAGGCCGGATTATTCCTGTATTTTCATATGATATTTTGCATGAATATTGGAATTATCTTATAGAATTAATACCTAACGGGCAAAGCAAATCATGCTATGCGCGGCAAGAGATCACGCCATAGCGGATTACAAATTTATTCATTTCAGGTTTTCGGATGGTTTGCTTGTAACGATTTGTCGTGATATTTGTTAACATAATACTGATTATGGGGTAATTGCATGTAGCCGCAAAGCTAAAATGTCACCCATGAGCAATTCAGGAATGTCACTCTCCCTTCCGAGACTGAGGGAGATTGGGCATGGGATGGGTGGTTATGAGCGAGCGCGAGTTGAACCGCGTGGAGGTTTTGGCGCAGGTCGATGATGGACGGCTGAGCGTCGACAATGCTGCGAACATGCTGGCACTGACGCGTCGGCAGATTTTCCGGCTGTTGAAGCTTTATCGTCAGGATGGCGCGTCGGCGATTCGGCACAAGGCGCGCGGCAAGCCCCCGAACAATCGCATCCACAAAGCCAAACAGGATTACGCGCTGTCGCTGATCAAAGACAACTATCCCGACTTTGGGCCGACCCTGGCGGCGGAGATGCTGGCCGAGCATCATGGGTTTAAAGTCTCGCGCGAGACGCTGCGCAAGTGGATGCAGGATGCCGGGATCTGGTTGTCGCGCAGACAACGCAGGACATTCCATCAGCCACGATTACGCCGGGAATGCTATGGCGAATTGATCCAGATCGACGGATCGGATCATCACTGGTTTGAAGATCGCGGCCCTCCCTGCACGTTGCTTGTCTTCATCGACGATGCGACCAGCACGTTGATGCATCTGGAGTTCGTGCCGTCTGAGAGCACATTCAGCTACTTCGGCGCGCTGGAAGCTTATCTGCATGCGCATGGACGCCCGGTGGCGTTCTACAGCGACAAGCACACAGTGTTCCGCGTAGCAAACCAAGGCGCGAAGTCAGGCCATGGCATGACCCAGTTCGGCCGGGTTTTGAACGAGTTCAACATCGAGATCTTGTGCGCGAACAGCTCGCAGGCCAAGGGTCGTGTTGAACGCGCGAACCGGACGCTTCAGGATCGGCTGGTGAAAGAGTTACGCCTGGCGGGCATCTCGGACATGGAAGCCGCAAATGCTTTCCTTCCGGATTTTATTGACCGCTACAACGCCAAGTTCGCCAAGGCCCCGCGCCGCCCGAACGATCTGCATCGCGCGCTGAATGTGGCGCCGGATCGGCTGGCGGATATTCTGTGCTTGCGCGATGAACGCTATGTCGGCCAGCAACTGGCCTTTTCCTACCAGCGGCTGCGGATCATCTTGCAAGAGAATGAAATCACGCGCGGCCTGCCCGGTAAATATGTCGACAGCTACGAGTTTCCGGACGGCCGTCTGGAATTCCGCTGGAAGGGTGTCTCGCTCCCCTACTCCGTCTTCGACAAGGATCAGCGCGTTACCCATGCGGCAATCACTGAGAACAAGCACTTGAGCGCAGTGTTGGAGCACATCAAAGCGGAACAGGACAAGACACCGCCAAAGAAACGCCGGGCGGGAAAGCAGCGTTCTCGCTATGAGCCAACTGGTCGCCGAAATGATGGTTGGAACACACTAGCCGACCGCAAACGCATCGCCGACCGCAAAGCCAGCCAGGGCTGCGATAACTGAGGTCGCCGCCCTGTCAGGCTTTGCTCCCCTCAGCGCTTTTGGTGACACTTCTGCTTTGCAGATCGAGTGACATTTCTACTTGGTTGCAACATTCCGTGTGCCGGGATGGGTTCACAGACGAAGTGCGAATTCTTTATCAAAATGGATGATCATATTCCAGCCTTGATGCATGATGCACTGGTGGCATAGATTCTGTCAGAGGGGATATTGCCATGCCTGCCAAGCCGCATACCAGCTTTGCCACCCATGATGTTACAAATCAGCCCGGCTTGCGCACAGATCGCGATCTCTGGGCTGATGATCCTGCCCTCCGGCAGGCCGCCCGGTTGGCCGACGCCGACAAGCAGGCATTGGCCAAGGCAGGCGCCTGCCTTGGCAGCGCCGAAATGTGGGAACATGCGGAAGACGCGCGGCGCGATGCCCCGCGACTCCGGGTATTTGACCGCGCGGGCCGCCGCTGTGACGAAGTCGCGTTTCACCCCGGTTATCATGCGCTGCTGCGCGCGGGCATGGAACTGGGATATGTCGCTCATGCCTGGAAAGGGCAACCGGGCGGGCATGCCACCCATGCCGCAATGGTCTATTTCATGGCGCAGGTTGAGCCGGGCGTGTGCTGTCCGCTGACCATGACCTATGCCGCAGTGGCAGCGTTGCGGGGCAGCAAATTGGCTGAATCATGGGTTCCACGGCTGACCGCCCTTGCCTATGACCCCGCTATCGAACCCATCGGGCGAAAACACGCAGCGACGATGGGAATGGCGATGACCGAGAAACAGGGCGGGTCTGATGTCCGCACCAATACGACCACCGCCACGCCGCAGGGCGACCACTATATTCTGCGTGGGCATAAATGGTTCTGTTCCGCCCCCATGTCAGACGGGTTTCTGACGCTCGCGCAGGCACCCGGTGGGCTGACATGTTTCCTTGTGCCACGATGGCTGGACGATGGCCGCAACACAATTCACCTGATGCGACTCAAGGATAAACTGGGGAACAGGGCGAATGCCTCTGCCGAGATCGAATATCACGATGCGACAGCCTTCCGGCTGGGAGAGGAAGGGCAAGGTATCAAGACAATTATTGAAATGGTTCATCACACACGGCTGGATACGGCCATGGCGCCCGCAGGGTTGATGCGCGCCGCCCTCGCAGAAGCGTATTGGTGGGTCGCGCACCGTGCAGCTTTTCAGCATCGCCTGATTGACCAACCGCTGATGCGCGCCGTTATGGCAGACCTGACGCTTGAAACCGATGCCGCGCTGGCGCTTGGCATGGGTGCGGCCCGCGCCTTTGACGGGACATCACAGGCTGATCGCGCCTTTGCGCGGATCAGCGTGGCACTGGCGAAATTCATTTCAAACAAGCGCGCTCCAGTCATGATAGTGGAGGCAATGGAATGCCTTGGCGGAATGGGATATGTCGAGGAAACACCGATGCCCATGCTGTACCGCGAAGCCCCGCTCAACGGAATTTGGGAAGGGTCGGGAAATATCATCTGTCTGGATATATTGCGCACCCTTGCGCGTGACCCGCTGGCCGCCGAAACCTTGTCCGCGCGGTTGAACGCCAGCACAGGGCTTGACCGGCGTTTCGATGCGACGCTCAGGGCACATCAGGATCGCTGGCCCGCCCTGCCCGCCGAAGCGGAAGCGCGTTGGTTTGCGGAAAGTGCGGCAAACCTGCTGGCCGCCGCCTACCTGCTCGAACTTGGCAACGGCGCAGTGGCGGAAGGATTCATCGCCACACGGCTTCACGGCAATCGCGGCCATGTGTTGGGTTCGGTTTCAGGAATAGACATCGACGCGATTTGCGAAAGGCTTGGCATGGTTGATGGATAGGTGGTTTTCATATACGCGCCTGCGCTGCTCTGTGACTGGTTCACGCCGGATTTGAGCAACCCTTTCGGGTCTGGCGTATGTGAAACTACCCTATGGATTCATTTCATGCACTCATATCCAGCCGCTGCATCCTCAATCTCAAGGTCAAGAATGGCCGAGCCAAGGCACTTGCCATGCGCATCGAGGGCAAGCGACCGGGTGACGCCACCGCGCAGGGCGCCGCGCATCACGAAATTCAGGGCACCCAGTTGCGGCAATTCATAACGTAACACATCGCCGGTCACGAAGCCCCGGAAATGCTCGCTTACGCGCGCGGCGGTAACCTCTCGGGCGATAAGAGCAAAATCCGCCAGGTCGAACGCGATGACCGAGATATTCGATGTATCGCCCTTGTCCCCGGTGCGGGAATGGGCAAGTTCGCGCAAGCGCATTTCAGGCCTCCTTGATGTGGATTGACGGTCTGACCTGCGTTTCGGGTACCAGTGTCGAAACGATGCCAACGATTTCCCGTGTCGATTTCGCCGCCCCGCCACCACCGGCAGGACCATTCAGATACAGCGATTCAACTTCGTTTCCGATCCGCTCCGCTTCTGCAAGACTATCGGTGCGACCGACGAAGCGCACGCGAACCTCTCGTGGGGTGGAACTGCTTGCAGACAGACGTGCGCCCAGAATGGAATCGACGCCGATAAGCTCGCCGCGCGTCTCATGACAGGCAACGCCCATGATCTTCAGACGCTCCGCCACGATTTCGACAGCCAGCCGACCCCGTTCCATTGCGCCGGGACCAGCATAGGATATCTGACCCTCGCCCACATAGGAGTCGATATAGCCGACCGACACCTTCAGAAACCCTGTGCGCGCGGCCCCGCCGCCACCGGTAACACGGACCGAATCCGGGCCGGTTTCCGCGATCTGCACGCCGGAAAAATCAGCAATGACATCAGGCTGAAGGTAGCGGGCCGGGTCGTGGATTTCATAGAGAAGCTGTTCCTTGACCGTTGCCGGGGTTACGGCCCCGCCCGTGTCGCTGACCTTGGTCACAGTGACATTGCCATCTTCGTCAACTTCCCCGATGGGAAATCCAAGACGCGCCAGATCCGGCACATCCTTGTATCCGGGGTCGGCGAAGTAGCCGCCGGTGATCTGGCCAGCGCATTCCAGCAGGTGGCCGACAATCGTGCCGCGACCAAGGCGGGTCCAGTCCGTCATCGACCAGCCAAACGCATGAACAAGCGGCCCAAGAAAAAGCGCGGGATCGGCGGCGCGGCCGGTAATAACAATTTCTGCCCCATGGGACAGGGCCTCGGCAATCGGAGCAGCGCCCAGATAGGCATTTGCTGAAATCAGCCTGCTGCCAAGCCCGGAAACCGGCTGGTCCGTCTCATCAAGCCGGTAATCACCTGCCTGCACTTCACGCAGGATATCATCGCCGCTTATGGCCGCGACGCGCAAACCCTGAAGGCCAAGTTCGCGGGCCACCGAACGCACCGCGTCAGCCGCAGCAATGGGATTGGCCGCGCCCATATTGGTGACGATACGTACCCCGCGCGCACGACATGCTGGCAGAACCGCACGCATCCGCGCAACAAGCAGGGGGTCGAAACCGGCAGCGGGATCGCGCAACCGGGCCTGCTGCGCAAGAGCAATCGTGCGTTCTGCAAGGCATTCAAAAACGAGAAAATCGAGATCGCCCTTTTCTGCCAGTTCAATGGCAGGCTCAATACGATCCCCGGAAAAACCGGCACCAGCGCCAATGCGGACAGTCCTCATGGGGTCACCCTTCCTGCGGTGCGGTTGCACGATGTTGTCTGACGGTCATGCGGCGCCGCCAGAAACCACACGCAAGCAACGCAAGCGCAAGGGGCGGGCCGCCCCAGTGGGGCGTGATTGCAAGGGCGACCGCTGCAAGATACAGCGCTGCATCAAACGCCCTGTGGCCCAAAAGGGGCTGGCCACTTAGCAAGCCCGGAACCGCAATCACCAGAACCAGCCCCGATATCGCGGCTTCCGCAATCGCAAGGCCCCCGCCCTGCCCGACCATTCCGGGATAGAGCAGCAGCATGAAGGGGACTATATAAACCACCGCAGCCAGGCGAACGGCCTCCACTGCCGCTGGTAACCAGTTGGTACCGGCGATGCCTGCGCCCACGAACACCGCCACACAGACCGGCGGGGTGATGACCGAAAGCGTCGCAAAATAGAACACGAACATATGCGCCGCGAGTGGTTCGACACCAACCGCCGTCATCGCGGGGGCCAGTACCGCAGCGACCAGAACATAGGCCGCCGTCGTCGGCAGACCCATACCCATGATCAGACAGACGCCCGCAACGATCAGCGCCACAAAGAAGGTTCGGTCACCCGCCAGCTGGACTATCATCGAACTGAGCGTGACGCCGATGCCGGTCAGGTTGATCATGGAAACAAGGATCTGCGCACCGGCAAGCAACACGCCGATGATGACAAGCCCGCGCCCCGCATCCCCGAAGCCATCCAGCACGCGCCCGGCCATGTCACGCAGGGGCATGCGACCGGCACGGGTAATGGCAAAGGCCACCAGCAAGCCCATGATGCCCCAGAACGCTGCAGTCGCGATGGAACGCCCCAGGAAAATACCCGTGAACAGAAGGCCGAGTGCGGCGACAATCGGCAACATACGCCGGGGTGCCACGATATCGCGCCATGCCGGAAGTTCATCCTCCGGCACGATCTTCAGACCGCGACGGACCGCCGTAATGTGGACAGTGACGAAAACAGAAACGTAGAAAAGCATGGCTGGCAGGATAGCTGCAACCATGACGGTCAGATAGCTGACGCCAAGGATTTCAGCCATCACGAAGGCGGCAGCACCCATGATCGGCGGTGCGATCTGACCGCCGGTTGATGCGACGGCCTCCACTGCGGCGGCGAAGGGGCGTGGATAGCCAAGGCGCTTCATCATCGGGATGGTGAAATTTCCGGTGGTCGCGACATTGGCGACTGCGCTGCCGCTGACCATGCCGAATAAGCCAGAGGAAATAGTGGCAATCTTGGCCGCGCCGCCCGGACTTCTGCCGCCAAGGCGCATGGCAAGGTCCATGAATGCCTGACCACCCCCGGTATGCAGCAACAGCGCGCCGAACAGAACGAAAGCAGCAATGACCGTGGATGCAATACCGACCAGCATGCCCCAGACGCCAAGGTCACTCAGGAAAATCGTCTCTGTCACGAAATCCGCGTCAAAACCGCGATGCCCCAGCGCGCCGGGCAGTTGATGGCCAAGCAGGGCATAGGCCAGACCGGCAATCACCAGTACAGGAAAGATCAGACCAACCGCGCGCCTGCCGGTTTCAAGCAGCGCCACGACCAGCCCGGCAGTAAGCATCTTGTCGGTCATCGTCGCCCAAGGCAGGGACGTCATGATCGCATCATAATTCATGACGATGTAGCCGCAGGCCGCAAGCGTCACCGCCGCAAGCGCCAGATCGACCGCAAGCCCGACCGGGCGCCAGCGGGTGCCGGCGCCCAACGGGTAAATTGTCAACCCGAGGCTTACAACCAGCGCAAGAAAGAGCGCGCGCTGGATCAGGCTTTCGAACGGGCCGGTGGCGGCCGTGTAGAAGACGAACAATCCGATCGTCAGGGCAAGTCCCCTGGAAAGGGTTTCACGCATGTCTGTCCCCGCAATGGCCGCTTGCCAGTCGTTACCTTAATTCGCCGATACCGGCATCAGGTGTGCAGGCACGTCGATGCCCTGTTCACGGAACCAACGATACGCGCCGGGATGCAACGGTATCGTGCCATAGGTCACAGTAAGATCAGCGAGATCGGCGCCGCGCAGTTCAGCCATAGCATTCGCTTGCGCGTTTTCATCTTCCATGATCGTCCTGACGATCTGATAGGCGGTTTCCTCGCTTAGATCCGGGCTTGCTGCGACACCAACACCGAAACTCCAGGTCGTATAGGCTGGCATGTCATCGTCGGGACTTGCCGGAATCCCGACGATAGAAATGTCGGGCATCTCGGCGCGCAGGCGTTGCTGCTGATCTTCGGTCAGGCTCAGTACAGTGATTGGTGTGAATGTCGCGATATCAAGGGTGGACGCATCAAGCCGCATCCCCGCGCCGGATTTCACATAGCCGATCACGCGGTTGTCCTTGATCATATCGACGACATCGGTGGTGGACCCGCGCACATGGGCAGGTTCGATCCCAAGCGCTGCGAAAACTGCTTCTGATGTCTGTTCAGTGGCCGAACCGCGTATGCCCGGATTAAGGCGCTTACCCGCAAGTTCGTCCATGCCGGTAATTCCGGCGTCGCGGCGCACAACTACGTTCTGCGGGGCCGCCGTATAGACCCACAATAGCTGCGTTTCGACAGGCTGCCCCGCGAATTCGTTCGTACCGGCTAGGGCGTGATGGGCGACATTTGTGGTGACAAGACCAAGGTCAACCTGACGACGCTGAATGCGCCGCAGGTTGTCAAGCGTTGCGCCGGTCTCGACCACCGAAGCCTCCACTTCGGCGATGCGTTCGTTCACAAGCTGGGCGACAGCCACGAAGTAGCCGTAATGACTGGACGACGCCGATGTAGAACCAATCAGCAGCCGTTCAGTGGCATTTGCGGGCAGCACGAACGCGAAAGCAGCGACACTGCCAAGGATAATTTTGCGAAGGGGCATGAAGCACTCCTGTTTTGCAGTCAGACATATCTGGTCGGGCTGCGCGATTGCGCCGCGCCGTGCGAAATTCGGCGTCAGGAGTTCAGCGCCCATAGCTGAGCGGGTTCAGGGAATGATGCGATCCCGGGGCCTCCTTCCCCGACTGATCGTCTGCCTCCTCCCAAAGGCCGTAATACTGACCATGCCGAATTTGGACTGGTACTGGAAGTGAATGTATTTCATTATTCGATGCATGAGACGCATCAATCTTGATCTGTTCGAGTTGCAGGCATTTGTCCGGCTCGCCGAGCATGGAAGTTTCCGCGCTGCCGCGGAAAATGTGGGTCTGTCCGGTTCCGCACTCAGTCGCCTGATTGCAAGGATCGAGGAAAAGCTTGATGCCCGGCTTTTCGACAGGGATACGCGCAATGTCGAACTGACGCCACAGGGGCACCGGTTACTTGAATTAAGCGGCCGCATCCTGGCAGAGACCGAGGCCGCGCTGGATGAGTTTGACGTCTTTCTGGCGGCGCGACGCGGGCAATTGACGCTTGCAGGGCTTCCGTCAGTGACCGCAGGCCTGCTGCCGCCGATCATCGCGCGCTTCGCGGCCGACCGACCGGATGTCGATGTCCGGATTTTCGATGCCCTTTCTGATGGTGTTGTCGCGGCGCTGCTCGACCGGCGCGCCGATCTTGGTTTCACGGCTGGTGCAGTGACCGCGTCCGAGCGGCTGGCGTTCCGGCCACTCTTCGACGAGCCGTTCATGGCCGTGGCCTGGCCCGGCGGCCCACTTGATGAACCAAGGACATACACCTGGGCTGAACTGGTCGGCATGCCATTCATCGCCATGTCGCCCGGTACGAGCGTGCGTGCGCTGATCGAATCCGCCGTCGCCCAGCAAGGCTTGAGTCTGCGTCCAAGATTTGAGGTGTCACATCTGGCCACCGCCGGGGCACTTGTCGCCGAAGCGCTTGGCGTTACAGCACTTCCATCGCTGACACTGCCGGTTCTTGGGGGTAGCCAACTGGTCGTGCGCCCGCTGGAAAAACCGATCATGGTGCGCCGCATCGGACTTGTCTATCTTGCGGGACGAACGCCGTCCCCTTCCGCAAGTGCGTTTCGCGACTTGTTGCTAAGCACCGATTTTCGTCGATTGATATCGACGGTGAAGACAAAGCAGTCTTGACATATGCACCGTTAGTTTAAGCATATGCTGTTCCAACGGTTGCAATTCGGGGGAACAGCGGATGTATCATCCGGATTTTCTCCGGTTGTGCGGGAGGTTTCCTTGCCGGTGTTTCCCGCCCACTGCCACGGACCAGAATTGACGGGACCAAGGCATTTGAATCGTGCATAAAGACGCAATATTTCCAAACGCAGGATGAACAGAAATGCGGATTTTCTTCACGGGCGGCGCGGGCAAAGCGGGCAAACATGCCGTTTCATGGTTGCTTGACCGCGGCCACAGAGTCCTTAATGCCGATCTTGTCCCGTTGGATGACCCGCGCGTCGATAATCTTCGGGTGGACCTGACCGATTGCGGGCAGGTCTATTCGGCGATGGCCGGAATGGCGGGGCTGGATGATCTGGACCACCCCACCGGGGTGCCACGCTTTGACGCCGTGGTGCATTTTGCAGCCATTCCGCGTATTCTGATTGCCCCGGATTCAGAAGTGTTCCGTGTGAACACTATCACAACCTATAATGTCATCGAGGCTGCGGTAAAACTGGGAATCCCCAAGGTGATCTTCGCCTCTTCGGAAACGACATATGGAATCTGCTTTGCGCAGGGGGAAATGTTGCCCGAGTATTTACCGGTGGACGAAGACCATCCGACTGTGCCGCATGACAGCTACGCCATGTCGAAAGTCGCGAATGAGGTAACTGCGCGATCATTTCAGGCGCGCAGCGGAATCGACATCTATGGTCTGCGGATCAACAATGTGATCGAACCGCATGAATATGCCGATATGTTTCCAGCCTTTGTGCAGGATCCGTCGCTGCGTCGACGCAACATTTTTGCCTATATCGATGCGCGCGATCTGGGGCATATGGTCGAATGTTGCCTGCGCAACGACGGACTTGGGTATCAGGTGTTCAATGTCGCCAATGCCGATACATCAGTCAGTGCGGACGCAGAGGAGATTGTGCAACGCTTTTATCCCGGGGTGCCCAAACGCCGGGAAATCAGCGGACATGAAACTTTCTATGCCATCGACAAGGCCCGGAAGCTTGTCG
Organism: Roseinatronobacter alkalisoli; assembly: GCF_028745735.1. Classification (GTDB taxonomy): domain Bacteria; phylum Pseudomonadota; class Alphaproteobacteria; order Rhodobacterales; family Rhodobacteraceae; genus Roseinatronobacter; species Roseinatronobacter alkalisoli. The sequence goes on along the minus strand of NZ_JAQZSM010000005.1, from coordinate 156,865 downwards.
GTTTCGACCCGCAGCACGGTTGGCGGAAAAATGTGCGTGGCTGACATTTCTACCAGTCCACAGCCCGGAAATACGCCTGTCGCGCTTCGGTTCCTGATGTAAGTTGCGACTTCGGTGACGCTTGAATCATTCCGTTCGCGGGCGTGCCAGTCATACCGCCCGCACAAAAGGTTCCGGCGGATGTAGGCAGATTTTTGCCGAACCCTCCCGTTGCACGGAAACCCAACTGCCCGCGCTGGCGTTTTGTCAGCAGGGCGGAAAACCTCTCCATATGGGAGTGAGTATGCCGCCATATTCTGGAGGTTATCATGAAACGACTACTTTTGACTTCAACACTCATCCTTCCCTTCCTGACCGCGTCTGTGTTGGCGCAAGAAGCGCCCACACCTGAGCAGACAGATCCGCCGGTTGGCGAGCAGACCGAAACCATGCCTGCGGATACCATGGATATGGATCCGCCAGCGGATGACGCGGGTGACATGGACGCAGAAGCGGATGCAGAACCGGCTGGCGAAACAATTGTTCAGCAGCAGGCCGCGAATGAATTGCGGGTGGACTGGATTACCGGCACAACGGTTTATTCGCGTCAGGACGAAAATATCGGCCGCATTGACGATCTGATCATCGATCAGGATTCGCACGCGATCACAGCGGCGATTCTGTCTGTCGGTGGCTTCCTTGGCATGGGCGCAAAGCAGATTGCTGTCCGCTTTGATGAACTGGAAATCGACTTTGATGCACGCGAGATTTACCTGAATCTGACGCGCGATCAGGCCGATGCGGCGCCGGAATATGTATTCCGTGAAAGGACCGACGCACCAGCTCCGGTCGTTACGAACGGTGCGGATGCGCCGCTTCCGCCGCTGGACTGATTGTCCCCACGGGCTGACACGCAACTAAAGGGCGCCCGGTCCTGTCGGGCGCCCTTGAACGATATTTCAACATATGACTGCGGGGCGGAAACGGGTCCTGCCCCGCTGCAGCTTCACTCGCCCAAGGCGATACCTTCGCGACGCGGGTCGGCGCCACCCAGCAGCTGGTCGCCCAGCGAAATTGCATGCAGCCCTGATGTCAGCGCGGTCACATTCGTCTGGAACCCCAGATCAGACAGCGGCGCGACCAGTTCTTCGGCCCAGGTGCCTGCCTCAATCTGATAGGTCCCGAAGCTGTTGACAAGATGTGGCATCATCGCGGCCTGCTGCACATCCATGCCCCAGTCCAGATGCGCGATGATCGCCTGCGCGGTGTAGCCGATAATCGTGGCACCACCGGGGCTGCCGATGGCAAGCACAGGTTCCCCGTCGCGCAGCACGATGGTGGGCGACATTGACGAGCGTGGCCGCTTACCCGGTTCTACCCGGTTAGCGATGGGCCAGCCATCAGCATGGGTCCGGAAGGAAAAATCGGTCAGTTCATTGTTCAGCAGCAGGCCGCGCACGAATATCCGGGCGCCGAAACCGCTTTCGATCGTTGTGGTCATCGACAGCACATTGCCATCCCTGTCAACAATAGAGATATGCGACGTGGCCGGGCGTTCTTCGCGCAGATCATCCCCCCACAGAAGGGCATGATCCCAGGCTGGCTCCCCCGCGGACACTTCCGGCAAGGCGTCATCGCCGCGCAGCAATTCGGCGCGGGCCGCCAGATAGTCGCGGTCAATCAACCCTTCCAGCGGCACAGGCACGAAGTCGCTGTCAGCCAGATAGCGGCCCCGGTCGGCAAAAGCCAGCCGCGTTGCATCACCCATCAGCCGCCGCGCTTCCGGATCCTGCGGATCCATCGCGCCAAGGTCAAAATTCTCCAGCATTCCAAGGATCTGTGCAATAGCCACCGCGCCCGATGATGGCGGACCCATTCCGCATACATCATTGCCACGATATTCATAGCATACAGCAGGCCGTTCAATTACCGTATAGCGCGCAAGGTCGGTCATCGACAGCAGCCCGGGATGGTCGGCCGTGCGGGTTGCGACCACGATGTCGGCTGCTATTTCGCCCGTATAGAAAGCGTTTGCCCCCTGCCCCGCGATCTGGCGCAGGGTATCGGCGTAGTCAGGGTTGACCAGCGTGTTGCCCGCCGCGACGGGCGCACCGTCCGGCAAGAAGTAATCCGCGGTCGCGGGGAACATCGCCAGGCTTTCAGCCGCTGCGGCAACCGATTCCGCCATGCGCGTAGACACCGTGAAGCCCGTTTCGGCATGGTCTATGGCATCGTCAAACAGGCCGCGCCAGTTCGCCCGGCCCCAGCGGCGATGCGCTTCTTCCATCAGCCGTGGTGTGCCCGGCGTGCCAACCGAACGGCCGCTGACAACAGCGGTCATGAAATTCAGCGGTTCACCATCCGCGTCCAGAAAATAGCGCGGATCAGCGGCAAGTGGCGCTGTTTCCCGCGCATCAAGGGTTGTGATCTCGCCCGTCTGCGCGTCATACCACACAAGGAACGCCCCGCCGCCAAGCCCGGAAGATTGCGGCTCCACCAGTCCCAGTACGGCCTGCACCGCGACCATGGCATCTGCGGCGCTGCCGCCATCGCGCAGTACCCGCGCGCCTGCTTCGACTGCCAGCGGATGCGCGGCGCTGACCATCCAGTCATCAGCCGCGACCGGGCGGCCATCGCGTTTTGCCGCAAGCGCCTGATTGGCCGCATCGGAAAGCCCCGGAAAGTCCTGCGTGACCTGCGTTTCGGGTTCAGGCACGATGATGTCAGAAGCCTGCTGCGCCGTTGCAGGCAGGGCCGTGGCAAGGGCCAGAATGGCCGTGGAAGCGAAACGAAACATGTAAATCCTCTCTTCATTGCAGTGTGGGCCGTAACTGGCAGATGTTCTGCGCATCTGTTGGGCAACCCGTCATTCAAGCTTAAGGGCTAGTCGCCTACTAGATACTAAACCACAGGTAGAATTCATAACACCATTCCGATGGCCAGTCATCGCCCATATGTCGCTTCGAGTCGGGCCTAGCGCATCCATGCCGAGCAGGCAGCCCCTGCATGTGTGAAAGCACAACTATGGTTCAGAAATAAAGTCAGGCCGCAGGACGGCCAGTTCTATGACCCATACCAGCTTCGGCCTTTGGGACTCTCTTGGTCCGCTTCAGGCCAGAATGGTCCACATGCTGCGCGTTCAATATTCAGCGACGCGCAGACGGCAAAGAACCGCTTTCAATCGGTCAGGAATGATCTTCATGATCATGCGAAAACTGCTGATAACCCTGCAGGTCAACGATCCCGGCATATTCGGCATACGTGGCAGGCGGCGGATTGGCCGGTCGCTGGTCCTGGCCCAATCCCGACAGCGCCATCCGCATTCCGGCAATCGCACCGAACAACGCGGTCACAGCATACAGCGCGACCGAAAAGCCCATCTCTTGCAGATCCGTGAAACGAAGTGTTGCTGCATCCGTGCCGTCAACCAGACTGATGACCTTCGGCCCGTCAATGCCGCGCGCGATGGCATCAACTTCGGCGCGCGTCTTTACCCCATCGACAAAAACAAGGTCTACGCCCGTGTCGCGATAGGCCTTCGCACGCTCCAGCGCGGCAGAAAGCCCCTCTGGTTGCAGCGCATCGGTGCGCCCGATCAACACGGTCTTTACCTGCATTTCGCTGCGCGCGGCGACCGCGGCACGTAGCCGGTCAACGGCTTGTGCGGGGCTGATCAGCCGCACACCGGCAAGCTGGCCGCAGCGTTTCGGGCTTTCCTGATCTTCAATATGCAGCGCCGCCACGCCCGCCATGGCGTAGTCCTGTATCATGCGCCGGACATTCAGTGGCCCGCCATAGCCGGTATCCGCATCCGCGATGACAGGAAGATCGCAGGCCCGCACCATGGCCCGCGCCTGATCGGCCATTTCCGACTGGGTCATCAGACCAAGATCCGGCGTGCCAAGACGTGATGCCGTGGCCCCCAGCCCGGTCATGTAAACGGCGGCGAAACCTGCGTCGGACACCAGTCGCGCGGTCAGGGCGTCGGCGGCACCGGGACAGGTCAGCAGGCCGCCTTCTGCCAGTCTTTCACGCAGTCTTTCTGCCCCGTCCAGAAGCCCGGTCTGTCGCATCATTTTCCCCCATCAAAGATCGGTGTTCCGCCCAAGTGACCTTCTGCCAGCGCCCGGCTATAGACGGTTTCGGTCCGGCTGATATGCGCTTTCAGCAATGCGCTGAATTCGTCAATGGCCCCATCGGACAGCAGGGTGGTCATCGTCCGGTGTTCATGAAAGGATTCCGCGCGTCGTTCTGCATAAGGCGCCGTGATATTGGCACGCAGCGCGGCAATCCGCCCTGCTACCAGTGAATTGGCGTCCCGCAGATAGGAATTTCCGCAATGAACAAAGGCTGCGTTGTGGAATCGTGTGTCAAGCCGACCATAGCCAGCCGTGTCCTGACGTTCCAGGGCGGCTTGCATATCGTCGACGATGCTGATCAGTTCCGACAGGAACCTGTCACGCGCGCAGGCAAGCGCCACGCGCACGGTCTGGTTTTCAAGGATTTCACGGTAGACGCAGATCGCCTTGATATCATCGGGAGAGGTTTCGAAAACGAAAGTCCCGCGTTTGGGACGGACAATCACCAACCCTTCATGGGCAAGCAGCGCCATTGCGTCACGAATCGGGGTACGCGACACGCCCAGCAGGTCGACAACGCGGTCTTCCGAGATTTTCTCACCAAGGCGAAAACTGCCCGACAGGATTGCATCACGGATCTGCTCGGCGGCAATTTCTGCCAGTGATCTGGCGGGGATGATACGGGTCAGACTCATGCCGACACCCGCGCGCGACGCCTGTTCCACCACAGGACAACCGGCGTGATCCAGACCACCAGCACCAGACAGGCCAGCCCCACAGCGATGGGCCGATCAAAGAAGCCAAGGATGCTGCCATCGGCTTTTATAAGCGAGGTGACGAAGTTCCGTTCCACAAGCAACCCCATGACGATTCCCAGGATGGCGGGCGCAACCGGAAACCCGTTTTCTTCCATCAGATAAGCAAAAACACCAAGAACCAGCATGATGACAATACCACTGGCCGAGGAATCAATCGAATAAGACCCGGCAATACAAAAACCCAGGATCAGCGGCGCGAGCGTCAGTTTGGACACGCGCAACACCTGAGAGGACAAGGCGATGGCCAGCAGCCCCAGTGGCACGATAAGCAGGTTGGCGATCAGAAACACCAGGAAAATGGCCATGATCATGTCACCGGATGTCAGAAATACCATTGGTCCGGGATTCAGCCCCTTTACGTAAAGCACACCGATCACGATTGCCGTGATGCTGTCACCGGGAATGCCAAATACCATCGCGGGGACATAGGCCCCTGACAATGCTGAATTATTGGCTGCGCAAGCCTCCACCAGACCGGTCTGACTGCCCTTTCCGTATTCCTCCGGCGTTTTGGAGAAGCGCTTGGAAACGGCATAGGATATCCATGACCCGATATCAGACCCGGCACCCGGCAGAATGCCAATAATGGTACCGATACCTGACCCGCGCAGCAGGTTTACCTTGGACCGCCAAAGCAACCGGCCCACACCCGTGAACATCCGCAACGGATTGCCGACGGGGGCGACAGGTGCAACCACGTCCCGGTTAACGAATGTCCGGATCAGTTCGGGAATGGCGAACATGCCGATCAGTGCGGGCACAAAGGCAACCCCGTCCAGAAGCGACGTCATGCCGAATGTATAGCGCGGATACCCCGATGTCGTGTCCATGCCGATACTGGCAATCATCAGCCCAAAGGCCAGCGACATCAGCGATTTCAGGATGGACCCGGTGCCAAGCATGACCGCGGCCGACAGGCCCAGAAGGGCAAGAAAAAAGTATTCATCCGATGTGAAATTCAACGATATGATTGCAAGTTGCGGGGCCGCCACCATCAGCACAAGCGACCCGAAAATTCCGCCGATTGCAGATGCCGTGACCGAAATGCCCAATGCGCGCGTAACCTGCCCCTTGCGCATCAGGGCGTTCAGATCCCCGATATAGGCAGCAGAGGCGGCTGTGCCGGGAATCCGGACAAGCGCCGCCGGAATGTCGGACGCGAAAATCGCCATGGCCGCCGTTGTCACGATAGCGGCGATGGCTGGCACCGGGTCCATGAAAAACGTGATCGGCACCAGCATGGCGGTCGCCATTGTCGCGGACAGGCCCGGCACCGCACCCACAAACAGCCCAAAGGCAGAACTGGCAAGAATGACCGCGGCCATGTGCCATGTCAGAACCAGAGGAAGCGCGTCGGCAATATGGGTCAGCATCAGATCAGTCCTTTCAGCGGGCCTGCGGGAAGCGGCACCTGAAGGACACCGGACAGCAGAATATGCAGCATGAAAATGAACCCGACTGCCAGCCCGATCCAGACCGGGTGTCGTTTGCCAGATGTCGCGAACAAGGCGATCAGCAAAATGCTTCCCCCTATCGGGAACCCGATCGTTTCAAAGTTCATGGCCAGCAATGCAGTTCCAATGATCAATACCATTGCACTTGCGATCCGTTCAGCACTGCGCCAGCCAGAAGCCAGCTGCATCAGCGGTCCGCCATTGCGCAGCCCCTGAACGCCAATACCGATCCCCCCCAGAACAGTTGCCACCCCAAGGATCACGGGAAATGTCCCCGGCCCGATGGGTTGCCCGGTCAGTTTAGGGAAGCTGCTGGACGTCCAGACGACCCAAAGGCCGAAGCATATCAGCAGCCCGCCGATGACACTGTCATGAAGCTTCATGCCCCCTCCCCCCTCTGGTGTGGACCATATTCATCTTTCCGGCACCGCCTGTCTGCGGTGCCGGAAGTTTGTATATTGCCGGTTTTACTGTGCTGCCAGCCCTACGGCCCGCAGGGTATCACCCAGTGCTGCATCTGATGTCATCATGAAGGATTCGAAATCTGCACCGGTGGTCCATTGCATTGCATAACCGCGTTCGGTCATGAAACTCACATATTGCGGGTCCTGAAGCACCTCGCCCAGCACTTCTGTCATCTGTGCCGCAATTTCCGGCGCAACACCTGCAGGCGCAACCAGACCGCGCCAGGACCCAAGGGCAAAGTCATGACCTGTCGCTTCGTTGAATGTCGGAACATCGGGGGCGATGTCCAGACGCTCGGATGCAAAAACCGCCAATGGCCGGATCAGGCCAGCGCCCATCAGCGCGGCGGCTTCGGGCAGCGATGCGGTTGCCACCTCGACCCCGCCTGCGGCCAGATCCTGCAGCCCCGGCGCGGCCCCTTCGGACGGCACCCAGGCCACACGTTCAGCGGGCATTCCGGCGGCCATCAGCATACCGGCAAGCGCCAGATGATTGACGCCACCTTGCGCAGACCCTGACCCCTTGAACTGACGGTCCGGCGCGTCTTCCAATGCGGCAAGCAGCCCGCCGATATCGGCGAAGTCACTTCTGGCATTCACGAAAATTGCTGCCGGGTCAGAGTTGTAAAGGCCAAGCGGCGTGTAGGCGGTATAATCAAGTTCCGTCAGGCCAAGATTGTGCATCGTACCGATTTCGAGTGTCGCAACACCAATTGTCTGCCCGTCCGGCGTGGCATCGGCAATGGCCGCATGGCCGATAACCCCTGACCCACCGGTACGGTTTTCAACCGCAACCGGCACACCGACCCGTTCCTGCAGCAGGGTGCCGATTATGCGCGCCGTTGCATCGGTGCCACCACCCGCGCCCCAAGGCACGATCAGCGTGATGCGGCCATCAGGCCAGTCCTGCGCCGTAGCGGGCAGTGCAAGACTGCTTGCCAGCAAAGCCAGCCCGCCCATGATCTGACGTTTTGTAAGTTTCACGATCGTCTCCTCCTCGGTTTGAAATGCCTGGGCTGGTCCTCCCAAGGTCCAGGCAGGTGATCACGATGATCAGTCGAAAATCTTGGTGGGGTTCAGAACCCCGTTGGGGTCCAGCGCGGCCTTTAGCCTGCGCATCAGATCAATTTCCGCAGCACCCCGGCTGAGCGGCAGATACGGCTTTTTCAGTGACCCGATGCCATGTTCGGCAGAGACCGTCCCTTCCACGTCGCTGACGATGCCATAAACGATCCTGCTTGCGTCTGCCAAAGGCTGCGGGCTCGCACCGGGACACCATGCCACCACATGCAGGTTTCCGTCGCCCACATGCCCGTAATAGACCGACTGACAGCCAGCTTCCGCCAGCAGCGCGGCTTTTGCGCGGTGCGCAAATTCATCCATCCGGCTGACGGGCAGGCCGACATCAAAGCTGATATGCGGGCCGATCACTGCGGGGTTGGCGAATTCCGCGGCGGCGTCGCGCGTGGCCCAGAAATCGGCGGTGTCGGCAAGGCTTTGCGCCACCGCACCGTCCTGAACCAGCCCCTCTTCCATCAGGAATTCCAGAAAGGATTCGAATCGCGCGCCGTCAATCGATTCATCAAGCCCTTGCATTTCGATCAGGATGGCATGACTGCCATCGCCCATCGTCACCGGCGCACGCATACCCGGCACACAAGTCGTTGCCTGATACCAGTAATCGGCCCACATTACCTCAAACGCCGAGAGTAACGGTCCCAGTCGGCGGCGCGCTGTTGCCAGAACCGCCAGAACCGCGTCATAGTCGCGGACGATGCACAGCGCGGCATTGGTGCAACCCGGCTGGGGGCTTAAGCGCAAGACAGCACGGGTGATCACACCCAGCGTTCCCTCTGACCCAAGAAACAACTGCTTTAGATCGTATCCCGCGTTGTTCTTGATCATCTTGTTCAGCATCGGCAAAACGGTGCCATCTGGCAGCACAACTTCGACGCCAAGCACCAGATCACGCGTCATGCCATAGCGGATAACCCGGTTGCCACCCGCATTTGTCGACATGTTCCCGCCGATGGTGCATGACCCGCGCGCACCAAGATCAAGCGGGAAAAACAGCCCTTCTGCGGCGGCGGCTTTCTGAATCACCTCCAGCGGGGTTCCTGCAAGAACGGTCATGGTCATGCCGTCGCGGTCCAGCGCCTCGATTCCCGACATGCGTTCCAGCGACAGCGCAACCCCGCCATCAAGGGGTCTGGCACCGCCACACAGACCGGTCAGCCCCCCTTGTGGCGTGACGGGCACCCGATGGGCATGGCAGTGCCGCATGATCGCCGAAACCTCTGCGGTTGACGCGGGACGCAAGGCCGCAATGGGTTTTGCGGGGGGAAGAAAACTCCAGTCTGTCCGAAAACGTTCCGGAATGTCATCGCCACGAAAACACCCTGCAGGCCCCAGCGAATTTTGCAACGCTGCCAGAATATCGATGGTCGCCCCCTGATCTGTCATTCCCGCCCCTCTGCTCTTATGTGTTACATATAACAAAAATTCACACAGAGCAAGCAGGGTTAAAAAACCCGCGATCCGAGATGCAGAATCAGGGCTGTGGTGCCTGAGCTGCAAGTATGTCGATGAAATGACTGACCAGCGCCGGACGACCCGCCACATTGGCTTTGCGGAACACGGCATTCAGTTGCGTCTTGATTGTCGCCTCGCTCTTGCCACGGGCGCGGGCGATTTCCTGATTCGAATATCCCCTGATTGCAAACAGCGCCACATCCTTTTCCGCAGGGCTGAGTCCCCAGAGGCAGAACTGATCCTCCATAACTTCCAGAAATAGACCCGATGCAGTACGCAACTGCTGCTCTACCTTGTGAACGCGGTGCAGGGTACTGCGTAACAGCATGATGGATGCCAGCGCGCCAAGCAAGAGGCTAAGGCTGGCACCGATCTGAAGTGCCTCCCGCACTTCCCAGGCGACAGCCCAGTGCCGTAATCCCAGCACATCAGTCGCCAGCTCTAGAATGAAGAATGCCGCACACATCACCTGAACGAAAACAAGTGCTGATAATCCGATAACCGTTGACCGTTTAAACACGGGCTTATTATTCATTTCAGAGGTTTTCCATACTGCTTGGGCCTGCCCGGACCATATCGCCCGCGCAGGCCAATGGTTGGTTTACCGGATGCCGACGCCGACACTGCCGCCTGCGTTGCCGCTGGCGTTCCCACCGCCAACGCCGCCGCTGGCCTCTGTGCCGATGCTGACCGACGCGCCGCCTGCATCAACCCCACCGGAGATTCCGCCACTGGCTGTCGCGCCGGTTTCAGCGGAACCGGTCGCATTTCCACCCGCAACCCCATGGCTGGCAGCCGTGCCGGTTGCCGAAGGACCGGTCGATGCATCGCCTTCTGATTCAGCGCGGGCGCGAACAAGGTCCGAAAGAATTTCGCCGGTGGAACGGCTGACGACGATTTCACGTGTCGTGGTTTCGTTGCTGGCCTTGATGCGCACCCGGCCAAGGAATGTCCGTGTCACAGCGTGAATGGTGAATCCGGCTTCCTGCAGATGCACAATCACATCATCAGCCGAACGCGCCTGAGCCAACTCAAAGCCAAGCTGCGCCTGCGCATTCGTGGTCTGGGCCTGTGCAGGGGCCATCAACACGGTCGCGGTGGCAAGAACAACGCCAAATGTTCTGATCATCTTTTGCACTCCTTCTGTTTGAACCAGACAATCGCGTCCGGGGATGGGGAAGGCATGATGGAAAAATGCCGGGTCATCTATCGACCCCGTGAACCAAACTGACCCTTTCAAACCCTGGGTTGATGTTAAGAAAGACTAGCGCATTCCTGTTTCAGATGGAATCGCAAGACCGGGCGCATCCGGCGCACCGCGGATGGTGACGGCATTAATATAGCCGCGGCATCGGTGGACCGGGGTCGACCGGTCCCGCGTTGCATCGGCTCACCTGATGCTTGCGGCATCACTCCGCCATCAAAGGACGGAACTGAGGCCAACGAAATAGGCAAGCCGCGGGACGGCCAGACCGATGGCGCGGCGGGCTGCGCCCTTGTCCCGCGCTTTGAGGAACTTCACCGCGCCGCTGACCCTCATCAGTATGACAACGCACGTCATGATTTGGCTTGCCAAATTGTCCTGATTGCCCATGATCTCAAACCATGACAACCTGGCCACCAGATCCCGCAAAACTCATGCGTCCGGTGTACCGGTCCCTTGCCAGCAGCATTGCAGGCGCGATTGATTCGGGTAAGTTGCAACCCGGCGAACGCCTGCCCACGCATCGTGAACTGGCCTATCAGCTGGGCATTTCCGTCCAGACGGTCAGCCGCGCATATGAAGAACTGATCCGCACTGATCTGGTGGTCGGAGAAGTCGGGCGCGGCACGTATGTCAAGGACCCCGCCAGCGACCATCGCGCCCCGCCGTTTCAACGCATCGACGGCAGCGAAAGGGTGATCGACTGCTCCATGCTGACGCCGGTACGCGGTGCACTGCATGACACCGCGCTGACAAGTGCCTTGCGGGAAATGTCGCGTGAAACCCCGCCGGCGGATTGGTTCAGCTTCCGACCCCGCCACGCCTATCAGTCGCATATGCAACCTGCGCTGCGCTGGCTGAAACTATGCGGTCTTGCGCCACATCCCGAACAGGTGCTGCCAGTAAACGGGGCCACTGTGGCGATGAATGTCGCCGTCATGACCGCCGCGACATCAGGTGATCTGGTGGTGACCGAAGATATGGGGCATCACACGCTCAAGACCTTGGCGCGCATATACGGGCTGCGCCTGACGGGGCTGGCCTGCGATGAACAGGGCATTCTGCCCGATGCACTTGACCACGCGGCGCGCCATCACGGGGCGCGTGTGCTGTATGTCATGCCTTCGGGCAACAGCCCCCGCACGCTGAGTATGGGGGCAAAACGGCGCACGGATATTGTCGCACTGGCCCGAAAATATGATCTGCAGATCATCGAGAATGATGCATGGGGACCACTGGAACCGGACCGCCCCCCACCACTGGCGGCATTGGCGCCAGAACGGGTATTCCATGTCAGCGGTGTGTCCAAATGCCTGATGCCGGCATTGCGTTTTGGCTGGCTTGTCGTGCCCCAACCCCATGTCACGGCCGCATTCAGCCAGCATATGGTCACTGACTGGATGGCGAACCCGCTAAGCGCGGATATTGTTTCGCGCTGGATTGCGGATGGCACCGCGCTGAAGCTTCTGAACTGGCAGCGTGACATGCTGGCACGCCGCAACGCCCTTGTACGCCGGCATCTGGGCGGGCTGGGCGTGTGGTCAAATCCGCATGGAATGCATGTGTGGCTGCCCTTGCCCGGCCATTGGGACGAAACGTCATTCGTCAGCAGCGCCCGGCAGCATGGCGTCGCGGTTGCACCAGGTCATGCGTTTGAAACCGGTGTCACCCGTAGCCCGCACCGGGGGGTGCGCATCTGTCTGGGTGGGCCAAATGACGCTGAACTGGCCGAGGCGCTGCGCCTTGTAGCATGGCTGGCGCAGAATCGCCCCGGACCCGAATTCCTGACATTCTGAGCCTGCTTCCGGGCGGCGTGGCAGTGCCGTTGCTAAATTGTCATGATCCAATGTTTGCATTGACATGAAACATGTTCCTGTCGTTGTCTTGCGGTAATCCGCAGGAAGGGTGATGCCACCGCCTACGCGCTGGTATGTCCCCGGGGCACCCTTGCATTCGCGGACCGGCACGGGTCGTGGGGCTTGCATTTTCCGCAGTCACCCGCACACCCCGGGATCGCAATCATTCAACGCGTCCATGCTGGCGCATCAAACCAGGGAGCAAGACATGCGTTTGAAGACGTTGCTTATCGGCGCTGGAACCGCCGCAATCATGGTGGCAACCAGCGCCACCGCGCAGCAAACCTGGCGCTATGCCTTTGAGGAAGCCATCGACGAGGTACAGGGCGTCTTTGCCCAGCAATTCCAAGACTATATCGAGGCAAATTCGGACTATTCCGTGCAATTGTTCCCGTTCGGGACATTGGGTGAATCCGATGATATCATGGAACAGACGCAGGCGGGCATTCTGCAATTCGTCAACCAGTCGCCGGGTTTCACCGGGGCGCTGATCCCGGAAGCCCAGGTGTTCTTTGTCCCCTATCTGCTCCCGCAGGAAGGTGAGGCTCTGAACGAGTTCTTCCGCAACTCCGTCGCCATCAACGAAATGTTCCCCGAACTTTACGCGCAGCACGGGCTGGAATTGCTGACCATGTACCCGGAAGGTGAGGTGGTGATGACCACCAAGCAACCGGTGCGCAGCCCCGCAGACCTGAATGAACAGAACATCCGGGTCATGACCAACCCGCTGCTGGTGGAAAGCTACCGCGCCTTCGGGGCTGTGCCCACGCCGCTGCCATGGGGCGAGGTTTACGGCGGGCTGCAGACGAACATGATCCAAGGGCAGGAAAACCCCATGTTCTTCGTGGAATCCACCCGCATGTACGAGGTGACGGACTACATCACCTTCACCGGCCACAATAATTTCACAACCGCCTTCATGGCCAACAAGGATTTCTTCGACGGTCTGTCAGAGGATGATCAGCAACTTATCCGCGATGCGGTCGAGGTCGCTTTCGACCACATTCTTGAATATCAGGATGGTCTGACCGAAAGCGCGCTGGAAACGATTCTTGAATCTAAACCAGAAATGGAAGTCGTGATCCTGTCAGAGGAAGAGCGTCAGCCCTTCATGGACGCGGCGGAATCGGTCGAAGCCGAATTCATCCGCATGACCGGCGACAGCGGACAGGCCATTCTGGACCAGATGAAGGCCGATCGTGACGCGGTTACCGACTGATAGCGTATGCGCCGGGGGCGAAACGCGCGCCCCCGGCATTTAGGTCTTCCTTTTCCAGTCAGATCGGATTGCAACCGTGAGCGAACACAGGGACGACAAGACCCCCCCCGAAACGCCGGATGCCGTGGGCAGCCCTCCGCGCGGCGAAAACGCCGAGGACCGGGCCATGGAGGCAGTGAATGTCCCCGTGCCAGAGCATGACGACAGCCCCACTGCGTACAGATCAGATCTGCCCGGCCCACTGGGCTGGATAGACAACGGCATCGCCCGCGCCGAAGCCTTTCTGCTGGCAGCCGGGGTGCTGCTGATGGCTGCGAATACAGTCGCTAATGTCGTCGGGCGCTTCGGCTTTGGCAGCTCGATCCAGGCCACCGAAGAGGTGAACCGCATTCTGATCATCCTGATCACCTTTGCCGGGATCAGCTATGCCGCGCGCCATGGCCGCCATATACGCATGACGGCATTTTTCGACATGATGCCGGTGAAGCTGCGCAAACTGCTGATGATCCTGATCGCGTTGGTGACTGCGGGCTTCATGTTTGCACTGACATGGTATTCTTGGGGCTATCTGCAGACGACACTGGGGCGTGGCAGATTGCTGCCCTCGTTGCAGATACCGGTCTGGTGGACATTGGTCTGGGTGCCCGTGGGGTTCTTCATGACCGGGCTGCAATATCTGCTGACCGCGATCAAGAACATGCTGGAAAAGGACATCTACCTGTCCACCAATGTCCTCGAAGGCTACGCGGACGAAAGCGAACAGGAAATCTGAAGGGGCGCGCGCCATGGCTTTGACGATCTTTTCGGTAATGGTTGTGCTGCTGTTGCTGGGCTTTCCCATGATGATTCCGCTGATGGCTGCGGCGGGGCTGGGTTTTTACATGATGTTCGGCGATTTCGGGCAACTGGAAACCATGGTGTCGCAAATGCTGGCCGGTATCCGGCCCGCGTCATTGATTGCGGTGCCAATGTTCATCTTTGCTGCGGACATCATGACCCGCGGCCATTCGGCGGGGCGGCTGATCGATCTGGTGATGGCCTTCGTGCGGCACCGCAAGGGCGGGCTGGCCATTTCCACCGCCGCCGCCTGCACCATGTTCGGCGCGGTTTCGGGGTCCACACAGGCGACAGTGGTTGCCATCGGCTCTCCGTTACGGCCGCGCATGCTCAAGGCCGGCTACAAGGACAGTTTCACGCTGGCGCTGATCGTCAATGCGTCGGACATCGCCTTTCTGATTCCGCCTTCCATCGGCATGATCATTTATGGCGTGATATCGAACACTTCTATCGCGGAATTGTTCATCGCGGGTATCGGGCCGGGCTTGCTGATCCTGTTCCTGTTTTCGATCTATTGCTGGATCTACGCGGTGCGCAACAACGTGCCTACTGAAACACCCCTGCCCATGGGCGAACGCTTGGTGGCCGTGCAAAAGGCACTATGGCCGCTTGGTTTTCCGGTGATCATCATTGGTGGTATCTATGGCGGCATCTTCTCCCCGACGGAAGCGGCTGCGGCCTGCGTGCTTTATGCGCTGATTCTGGAAATGATTGTATTCCGCACAATGGATTTGAAGGGTCTGGTGGCCACAGCACGATCGACGGGGTTAATTACGGCCGTAGTCTTTATTCTGGTGGGTGCGGGGGCTGCATTTTCCTGGATTATCTCTTTCGCGCAGGTGCCGCAGGCAGTGCTGGGGGCCATCGGGATTGACCAGATGGGGCAGATCGGCGTGCTTGTCGTTATCTCCATTGCGTTCTTTGTAGGCTGCATGTTCGTGGACCCGATTGTCGTGATTCTGGTCCTGGTGCCGATCTTTGCACCAGTGGTGAATGCCGTGGGTCTGGACCCGGTGCATGTGGGTGCGATCATTGTGCTGCAGGTGGCAATCGGGTCTGCCACACCACCATTCGGCTGCGACATCTTCACCGCCATAGCCGTGTTCAAGCGGCCCTATTATGAAGTGATACGCGGCACCCCACCCTTTATCTTCATCCTGCTTCTGGTGTCGGTGCTGATGATTTTCTTCCCGCAGATCGCCCTGTTCCTGCGCGATCTGGCCTTCAGGTAACAGGAGGAAGCGATGTTTCAGAAAATCCTTGTGCCGTTTGATGGGTCATCCAATGCGGAAGCCGCCCTGAAAAAGGCTGTGGAGTTGGCGGACCTGACAGGGGGCGAAGTGCTGATCCTGACGGTTTACAGGCACCATTCCATGCTGGAGGCATCATTTTCAATGGTACGCCCCAGCGATCCGGGAAATATGGATGACATCATGCGCACCCATGCAAGAGAGGTCGCTGACCACGGCAAGAAGGTGGCGCAAGACCTGGGCGCGGGCAAAGTGCGCGCCTTCGTCAAGGCCGGGCAACCTGCGCGCACCATCGTTGCATGGGCAGCGGAGAAGGACGTTGATCTGATTGTGCTGTCCTCGCGCGGGATGGGTTCGATCGAGGGGTATCTGCTTGGCTCGGTCTCGCATAAGGTTACAGCACTGGCCAAATGCCCGGTGATGGTGTTCTGATACCAGGGCAATGCAGCTTCGTTTTCAGAAACAACAACAGGCTGCAGCATTCCGGTTTTCCGGGACCGGCACCGTTGACAAGCTGGCAGTTCAGCAGATCAGCAGATCAGCCAACCGCTACGGCAGTTTGACCTGATCTGACAACATCACGCCGCCAGCGCCCGTGGCAGATGTTCCGCCAGATGATCGGCGACCAGTTGCACACGCGCGGTGCTGTGCAGATCCCGATGCAGGGCCAGCCAGCATTCAAGGCCGAAGGAAAGCCTGTCGGCCAGGACCGGGCGCAGCTCTGGCATGACACGCGCGATTCCGGCCTGCAGCACGCCAATTCCCATGCCCGCCCGGATGGCATTGATCTGTGCACTTTCGCGGTCGCAACGAAAGCGCAGCATCCGGCGTGTTATCCCCGTATCGGCGAGCCCAGCCAGTGCCATGCTGTCCCGGTCAGGGCCGATCATCACATGACCAGCCAGTTCCGCCACGCTCCGGGGTGTTCCGCGCGCCGCAAGATAGCGCGCATGCGCAAACAGCCCAAGGCGCACATCGGCAATCTTGCGTGCGACCAGCCCGGTCTGGGCAGGGCGCACCATCCGCACCGCCAGGTCGGCTTCGCGGCGCAGCAGATCTTCATTGCGGTTGGACAGCACCAGTTCCACCTCCAGCCCCGGATGGGCGGCCAGAAGCGGGGCCAGCACAGCGGGCAGAATTTCCGCACCCACCACATGGCTTGCGCTTAACCGTACAATTCCCCGCGTCAGGGCAATCGGGGCCGAAGCGCTGCGTTCCAATGCAGCGGCCGATGCGGCCATCGCCCGCGCTTCGGGCAACATTTGTCGCCCGATATCACTTAACACCAGACCTTGCTGCGAACGCAGAAACAGTGTGGTGCCTGTAGCCTGTTCCAGCAGGTCAATATGCCGACTGACTGTCGGCTGAGTAAGGCCAAGCATGCGCGCGGCACCCGACAGGCTGCCCTGTTCAGCGACGGCAATGAAGCTGCGCCAATGATCCCATTGAATCGGTATGTTGTTCATCTGTTTATCTATAACGAATATATGTATTTCGGCAATTCCTCTATATGCGCGATGGCACTAGATTTCGCATTGTAAATCAGTGCAGGGGGCCACGTGATGACAATGCTATTTGTAGCTGTTGTAGCTGTTCTGATTGGGTTTTGTGCCGCCTTGGCCTTTGCCCCGCGCGACGGGTTTGAAACCGGGGTCACCATCAACGCCCCGCCGGACCTGGTGTGGGCGCTGCTGACTGATCCGGTTGCACATGTCGCGTGGAACCCGATTATGCATGCGGTTGCGGGACAGTTTGTGCAGGGTGCGCGTCTCAGGCTGACAATGCGCACCCCGTCGGGCGGAAAGATGACCTTTCGCCCACATGTACTGGTTGCCGATCCGGGACGCGAATTACGCTGGCTTGGCCGTCTGGCATTTCCACGCCTGTTTGACGGCCAGCACTATTTCCGGCTGATCGCAGAGGATGGCGGCACAAGGCTGATCCATGGCGAGTGTTTTCGCGGCGTGCTGCTATGGGTCATGGATGTACAGCAGTTCCGACCGGCATTCGACGCAGTGAATGCAGGGCTGAAAGCCCATGCCGAACTGGCGCATTCGGAAGAACGCGCATTGCCGGACAGCGACCGCGTGACCAACACACCATGAGTTTACGCCACCCCATTCACCTGCGGGAAGCGCCGCGTGTTCCCCGGCGCGGAAGGAACCGGGCGGCATTGGCACCCCCTTGTCAGCGCTGTTCCTGCGCCGTCGCCCCATATGCGCAAAGGAAAATTCGCACGCTTTCAATCGCGTGCCGTTGGCGCGCTTGGTGATCCGGCAGGCCCGCGTCACCAAGCAGCATTGCCGCGCTGGTTGGCGCGCCCATCACGATCCAGTTGAAGAAACTTGCCGCTTCGGCAGGGTCGGGTGTCTGTAGTTGCCCCAACGCAGTGTAATGCGCGCAGGCGCGCGCCAGCCGGGTGATCGCACGCTGCGGACCATTTTCGAACAGGGCTTTGCCAAGTTCGGGAAACCGCTCCACTTCGCCAATCACCATTCGGCGTAATTGCATCAGGCGGGGTGTCAGCACCACATTCATCTGTTCAGTTGCCGCGTCAAGAAGGAACTCGCGCACTGGCCGGTCGTCCAGCGGAGCACCAGAAGACACCTGAAGTTCCTGTGCTGCCCCGCCGGACATCGACACCACAACATCAATGAACAGCGCCTGCTTGGATTTGAAATGTGCATAGACGGTCTGCTTCGAAACGCCCGCTTGTTCCGCCACCTGATCCATGCTCGCCCCCAGAAATCCGGCTGACAGAAAAACATCCTCGGCAGCGGTCAGGATTTTCTGACGCGTGCGGCGCATGCGGGTTTCGGCACCGTTGGACATGATGTGACGCCTCTTTTCTGTGGTGGTCGTAGTCTAGCACCCCTTCTTGACAATTGGAACTGGACCGTCCAGTCTAATCAATGAACAAGACAGGACAAGCACGATGACAGAAGTAACATGCGCCTGCGGGCAGGTAGCCCTGCACCTTTCCGGCACGCATATCCTGAGCACTGAGTGCCTGTGTTCGGACTGCCAGCAGGCGGCGGCGGAATTTCAGGATTTACCGACAGCGCACCCGCTGACCGATGACAAGGGCGCCACGCGGTTCATACTTTACCGAAAGGATCGCGTGCGCTGCGCGCGCGGGCAGGAATTACTGTCAGAGCATCGGCTGACGGATGGCAGCAAAACGCGGCGGGTAATCGCCACATGCTGCAATACGCCCATGTTTCTGGAGTTCACGCAAGGTCATTGGTTAAGCGTCTATGGCGCACTTTGGCCAGAGGACACCCTTCCGAAGCTGGAACTGCGGACAATGACAAGGGATGCCCCGGCAGGCGTGGTATTGCCCGATGACGTGCCAAACCCCAGAACCCATAATTTTCGTTTCTTCGCCGTATTGCTTACTGCCTGGGCCGCGATGGGGTTCCGGGCACCGAAGCTTGACTATGTGAAAGGAAAACTGGATGCCCGCTGACAGTGATAAGATCGAGGTTGAGAATATCATGTCCCCCGGCAGAGTTTATCGGGTGAACCGCGCCAAATATGAAGCCATGCGCGCGGCCTTGCTGTCCGTCCTGCCCAAAGCAGCGCCCGGTCTGACCGTGGCAGAAGCCAAGATGGCGTTGTTGCCACTATTGCCGGAGGCATTGTTTCCGGGCGGCGACAAGGCAGGGTGGTGGCTGAAGGCCGCGCAGCTTGACCTTGAAGCCAAAGGCATCATTGCCAGAGAAAACACAAAACCCCTGCGGTTGCACCTGTGCTGACAGGCGGCGCACTCATCGCATAATACCCGCACCCGCCCGCCAGCAGCAGTATGCGCCGTTTTATAGCAGTTCCTGCGCCTTGTCCCAGCTTGCCACTATTTCCTGTGCGCGTCTTCCGACCTGCTCTGGCGACATACCGGGCGCGTAAAGTGCTGTTCCCAGACCGAAACCTGTGGCCCCCGCCTTCAGCCATGTGCCGAAATCAGCGGCCCCTACCCCGCCCACAGCGTAGATTGCGCATTCCGGTGGCAGCACTGCCCGCATTGCTGCCAGTCCGCCGGTGCCGATCGCTGCTGCGGGAAACAACTTTAGCGCCGTAGCCCCAGCCCGCAATGCGGCGAAAGCTTCGGTCGGGGTGAACACACCGGGATATGACAGCATCCCGGCCGCTGTGGTCGCAGCAATCACGGCAGGATTGCAATCGGGGGACACCACAAGCCTTGCGCCGGTCGCGGCCACCTGCGCCACCTGTTCCACGCTCAGCACTGTTCCCGCGCCGATCTGCGCCTGCGCACCGAAAGCGGCGACCATTGCGGCAATGCTGTTCAGCGGGTCGGGCGAATTCAGCGGCACTTCGATCCGGTCAATCCCCGCATCGATCAGCACACGTGTCACAGGCACAGCTTCCGGTGGCGTGATCCCACGCAGAATAGCAATCAGTTCACGCATGAAGGGTTCCCTTCCGGTAAATGGCCCCGCGCCAGCGACAGGCCCGCAAGCGTCATTGCGGTTGCATCATGGGTGGTGACCGGCACAGACAGCCGTTCAAGCGCCTCCTGATAACTCTGCGCAAGTTCATCAGCGCCAATCACGGCCACTGGCTGGCCCAGCCAATAGGGTTTGGCAGCGGCAAGTTCCGCGCCGATCAGCAGCCCTGACAGCCGCGCGCGCGCCATCGCGGGATCTGATCCTTGCAGCAACCCTTCGGCGCGGATTGAAAACAGCCGCGACATCAGCCATTCGGGGCGTTCCATGCCCTGATCCAGCCCCTGAATGAACCCTGCCTGTTCCCAACCGCTGACCGAATGGCGCAGGACTGAATGTCTGGACAGAAGCGCGAACATCTCTCCGGTCATGAAAGTCTGGAAACTGACCACTTCACCCGCGCTGACATGCACCCATTTGCTATGCGTGCCCGGCAGGCAGATCACCCCGTCCCAGCCGGGATTGCGTGCCATGAAACCCGCAACCTGTGTTTCCTCGCCGCGCATCACATCGGCAGGTCGCGCCTGTTTCAGTCCCGGCACCACAGCGACCTGCAGGCGCAGATCGCGCGCGGGCGCAATGACCAGTCCCCCGCCAGCGGGCGGACAGGGCACTGCGCGATAAGGTGCCTCAACCCAGCCCTGAAGACTGCCAACCATGCCACAGGCCACGACGGGGGTAATGCGCCCTTCGGGCAACCAGTCTTCGGTCAGGGTCAGCAGGGCATCCTCAAACTGGCCGCGCGACAGCACGCCCATACCCTGTTCTGATTGCGCGGCGTGAACCACCGTTTCATCCGCAAACCCCCAGACCCGTAAATGCGAGGTGCCCCAATCGGCAGCGATCCAGTCAACCACACTCATCCTGTGACCACCACACCGCCATCGATGACCAAAGCCTGCCCGGTCATGGCGCGGCTGACATCTGATGCCAAAAACAACACGCCCCCGGCAATGTCTTCGGCGGCAAGCGTATCGGGCAGGCATTGGCGCTTCAGGTGGTCTGCCAGCGCGTCAGGCGTGACCCAGCATTCCAGCTGTTTTGGCGTCATCACCCAGCCGGGCGCCAGCGCGTTCACCCGGATGCGGTCCCCCCCGAATTCCCGCGCAAGACTGCGCGTCAGCCCGTTCAACGCGGAATTTGCTGCAGTATAGACCGGAAAACCGGAACTCCCCATCATGTAGCTGATCGAAGTGATGTTGATGATCGCCCCCCCGCCCATGGTCTGCATCGCAGGAATCACCGCCTGACAGGCATAGACGTAGGATTTGAAATTAACCGCCAGCGCCCAGTCCAGAAATTCCTCTGTCACCTCTGCCAGGGAGTGGCGCTGATCATTGGCGGCATTGTTCACCAGAACCCGGACAGGGCCATGCGCAGCGGCAGCCTGCGCGATGGCATCGACCAGCGCCACGCGGTCCGTGATATCGCAGGCAATGAAAAGGGGCCGGTTACCTGTCGCCTGCTCCATGTCATCGCAGAAACCCGTGGCATCCGAACGCTGCACGAAAGCGACGCGCGCGCCCTGCCGTAGAAAAGCTTCGGTCAGGGCCGCGCCGATACCGGACCCGCCCCCGGTGACAAAGACCGACGCATTCCGCAGGTCGGGATAGGTTGGAAGGGTCATCTGTTGCCTGTGCCTTTCTGCGTAGGATCAGACCAAAGCATAAATACGCTCTGGGTGATTTGCCATAGATGTCTATCACATCCCGCACCCGCGGGACGAGCGGATATCTTCCGCCCCCTTCGTCCCCGGCGGGCCAAAACAGCGATCCAAGGCAGAATTTGCACGGAAACTGGTTGACAGCACGCTTGATAATTTATCATATAACTTAGAACATCAGTATGATGAAATACGTTTTCACGTCTGATACAGACCGCATGAGGGAACAGTAAATGACAAATGACCATACCGGGTGTCCGTGCGGTCACCATCTGATCGCCACGCCATGGCGCTCCCTTAGCGCGCATTTTTCCGCAAACCCGGTCAGACCGGACCGGTGGTTCGCGTGCCGACCAACCATCCGGGCAGTGCCGCACCGCAACCCCTAACCCCAATTGTCAGGAACACTAAAATGGATCCATCAACCATAAAGCACGCGCTTGGCGCCGGGCTTCTATCCTTTCCGGTCACACCGTTCGACAGTGAAAACCGCTTTGCATCAGATGCTTACCAGAAGCATGTTGCATGGCTTTCTGGCTTCGATGCGCCGGTTCTATTTGCCGCAGGCGGGACAGGAGAGTTCTTCTCGCTGACCCCGGACGAGATTCCGGCCATCATCCGCGCGGCCAAAGAAGCGGCGGGCAAAACTGCCATTGTCTCTGGCTGCGGCTATGGTACGGAAATGGCGAAATCCATTGCACGCAGCGCAGAACAGGCGGGCGCAGATGGCATACTGCTGCTGCCGCATTACCTGATCGATGCACCGCAGGAAGGCCTGTTCGAACATATCAGACAGATTTGCGATTCGATCGGCATTGGTGTCATGGTCTATAATCGGGACAACGCTGTACTACAGGCTGACACGCTGGCACGGCTTTGCGATACCTGCCCCAATCTGGTGGGCTTCAAGGATGGTACAGGCGATATTGGTCTGGTGCGGCAGATCACAGCGAAGATGGGCGATCGGCTGACATATCTGGGCGGCATGCCCACAGCAGAACTGTTCGCCGAAGCCTATCTGGGCGCTGGCTTTACCACCTATTCCTCTGCGGTGTTCAATTTCGTTCCGGCACTGGCCAACCGGTTTTATACTGCGCTGCGGGCCGAGGATCGCGCCACATGTGAATCGATCCTCAACAGCTTTTTCTATCCGTTCATGGAACTGCGCTCGCGCCGCAAGGGCTATGCTGTGGCGGCGGTCAAGGCCGGTGTGCGGCTGGTCGGGTTTGACGCCGGGCCTGTGCGCGCGCCCCTGTCGGACCTGACATCGGAAGAAACCGCCGCGCTGCAGGCATTGATCGATCAGCACAGCTGACGGCAAGGGCCTCTTGCGTTCATCTTGATCACGCGCGGGATGCCCCGAATGCAAATCCCGGCCTGCAAAATGTGCAGGCCGGGGAGTCCTTACAGAAAATCATCGCGGCGCGGCGCGAAGCTATCAAGCAGCCGCCCTGCCTCCAGGCATTCACAACCGTGTATCACCCCGGACGGAATCACGAAACTGTCGCCGGGACCAATGTCGAATTCCGCCCCATCCAGATGAAACCTGAAACGCCCGCTGGCCACATGCGTTGACTGAACATGCGGATGGCTGTGCAGCGCGCCCTTCGCACCCACGTCGAAGCGGAACGAAACCAGCATCAATTCTGGCGAATCCGCCAGCACCTGCCGCGTGACGCCCGGACCCGGCGAAATGGCAGGAAAGCTTTTCAGAATGGTCATCTTTGTCACCTGTTTTATCATATCTATTATAAATACATATGATATGTTTCAGGTCAAGACAAGGGCATACCCTTGCGCGCCGCGTCACGCAAAAGGCTGCGATAACGTTTCTGGCTGCCTTTCAGATGCGTGCGCATTGCTTCGCGCGCCGCATCCTCATCACGGTCCAGAATGGCGGAAACAATGGCTTCGTGTTCAGCCTGAATACCCAGGATGTAATCCTGCGACACCGATTCCGCGCTGCTGTCGGCAAGCGCGCGGCGGGGAATTACGTTCGGGCCGATCATGGTCAGAAATTCAGCAAAACGCGGATTGTTGGTCGCATTTGCAATCGCAAGATGCAGTGCAAAATCTGCTTCCATGGTGGGGGCACCGGACTCGGCTGCTTGTTGCACAGCACCAAGCGCGGCGATCAACACTTCCTCCTGGGCCGGCGAACGGCGTTGCGCGGCAAGTGCTGCGGCTTCGGTCTCCACCGCAGTGCGCAATTCCAGAAGCTCTACCATCGAAGAAATTAACTGAAAATCCAGGTTCTGGAACGGCAGGCCCGTCGTTTCTGCCGGCACCTGCACGAACACCCCGGCGCCCTGCCGCGCTTCGACCAGACCATCCGCGCGCAGGGCTGCGATGGCTTCGCGAATAACAGTGCGGCTGACATCGAAATCCTGCGTCAGCTGGGCTTCGCTTGGCAGGCGGGCGCCGGGTTCATACTGACCATCCTGAATCTGGCGTCGCAGCGCCTCCTGCACTGTCTGGACCATGGTTTGCCCTGCGATTTTCTGCATCAGAACCTGTACCTTCTCACGTATGTGACCTGTCTGTGCTATCATAGGACAGGTATGCGCTGATATGCGACCGGTTTTTTCTGGTTTTGCGGCATTCTGCGCATGGTTTTCTGATGATTTTACCCGAATCCGGTTGACATTGTTAAATCTGTCATACAGGTTGATATATATGTATGACTGAACAGCCCGACATCCTGCCATACAGGACCAACGGAGGAGCATTGATGACCCGAAACCGCCGCTTCATGCACGTTCTGGGGCGCCAGAGCCTGTCGATCCTTGTCACCCTTTTCGGGCTTTTGGTGCTGACCTTCGTGATTGGCCGCGTCATGCCAGCCGATCCGGTGCGCGCGATCGTGGGCGAAGATGCCACCCGCGAAGTCTATGAACATGTTTTCCGACAGCTTGGTCTGGATCGGCCCATGTGGCAGCAGTTCGTGTTCTATATGCGCGATGTCGTCACCTTTGATTTCGGCAATGCTGTCCGCACGGGCCAACCGATCACCAGTGATCTGGCGCGTGTACTGCCCGCCACTTTCGAACTGGCGACCTTTGCCATTCTTATCGGCGCCGGTCTGGGTGCACCTTTGGGAGTAATCGCTGCGGTCAACAAAGACCGATGGATAGACCATCTGGTGCGGGTGTTAAGCCTGCTGGGCCATTCGATGCCGATTTTCTGGACAGGCATGATTGCGCTTCTGATCTTCTATGCAGGGCTTGGATGGGTCGGCGGGTCTGGCCGGATGAGTCAGTTTTACATCGGCATGGTGCCGGAACGCACGCATTTCCTGCTGATCGACAGCGCGCTGGCCGGGCAATGGGACGTGTTCCGTTCGGCGCTGAACCATATCATCCTGCCTGCCGCACTTCTGGGCTATTCCTCAGCGGCCTATATCACACGGATGACACGCAGTTTCATGCTGGATCAACTTAATCAGGAATATATCACCACCGCGCGCGTCAAGGGACTGTCCCGCCGCCAAACCAACTGGCGCCATGCGTTTGGCAATATCCGCGTGCAATTGGTGACCATCATCGCGCTTGCCTATGGTTCACTGCTGGAAGGCGCAGTGCTGATTGAAACCGTGTTCGCATGGCCGGGCTTCGGACAATACCTGACATCCAACCTGCTGATCGGTGACATGAACGCGGTCATGACCTGTGTCCTGGTTGTCGGCGTGATCTTCATCGCGCTAAACCTTATGTCCGACATCCTGTATCGCGTATTCGACCCGAGGACCAAATGAGCATGACCCCGCCGCTGACCATCCCCGACAAAAGCCGCAAAATGCCGCAAGGCATATACATGCTGGGAAATATCCTGCGTTTTCTGGCGCGCACGCCCACATCCCTTTTCGGTATTGTCGTGCTGGTTCTATTGTTGCTGATGGCGACTTTCGCGCCGCTACTGGCCACGCATGACCCCTATGTGCAAAATCTGAACAATGTCCTTCAGCCCCCGTCCATGGCACATTTCTTCGGCACGGATGAATTGGGCCGCGATATCTATTCACGGCTGGTGCATGGATCGCGTATCACGCTGACGATCATCACGCTGGTGACGCTGGTAGTGGGGCCAATCGGCTTGTTGTTTGGCACTGTTGCGGGATATTTTGGCGGCAAGATCGATATGGTTCTGATGCGGATTACCGATATCTTCCTGTCTTTCCCGTCCCTTATCCTGTCGCTGGCCTTTGTTGCGGCACTTGGCCCAAGCCTGAACAATGCGATCATCGCCATTGCACTGACGGCCTGGCCGCCGATCGCGCGTCTGGCCCGGGCGGAAACGCTGACCTTCCGCAACGCTGACTATATTTCTGCGGCCCGGCTTCAGGGGGCGTCATCTGCGCGGATTATCTGGCATTCAATCGTGCCGATGTGTCTGCCTTCGGTCATCATCCGGCTGACACTGAACATGGCAACGGTCATCCTGACTGCTGCGGGTCTGGGTTTCCTTGGACTTGGCGCGCAGCCGCCACTGCCCGAATGGGGCGCGATGATTGCCACGGGGCGGCGCTACATGATCGATCACTGGTGGCTGGTCACCTTTCCCGGCATTGCAATTCTTGCGGTCAGTCTGGCCTTCAACCTGCTGGGCGACGGGCTGCGCGATGCGCTGGACCCCAAACAGATGAACCGGAGGTAAACCATGCCCCCCATTCTTGATGTGCAGAACATGTCAATCCATTATCGCGGTGCCCCTGCCCCTGCAGTGCGCAATGTCAGCTTTCAGCTGGGGCGCGAACGTCTGGGCATTGTCGGCGAAAGCGGGTCCGGCAAATCGACCGTAGGGCGGGGCCTGCTGAAATTGCTGGACACAGCCGATATCACCGCCGACCGGATGCAGTTCGAGGAACTGGACCTCCTGAACGCCAGTGAACGGCAGATGTTGCAGGTACGCGGGCGGCGCATTTCGATGATCCTGCAAGACCCGAAGTTTTCGCTTAATCCGACGCAGCGTTGTGGCGACCAGATTGCAGAAGCTTACCGCACCCATTTCCGCGCGACCGGTCCCGAAGCCCGCGCCCGCACGATCGAGATGTTGGAACAGGTACATATCCGCGATCCCGAGCGCGTCTGTAACCTTTATCCGCATGAGGTTTCGGGCGGCATGGGGCAGCGCATCATGATCGCAATGATGTTGCTGACCAACCCTGATCTGGTCATAGCGGATGAACCGACTTCGGCACTGGATGTGACAGTACGGCTACAGGTGCTGCGCATTCTGGACGGGCTGGTGCGCGACAAGGGTATCGGGCTGATCATGATCTCTCATGACCTGAATCTGGTGCGCAATTTCTGCGACCGGGTGCTGATCATGTATGCCGGGCGCGTGGTCGAAACGCTGGCCGCCGCCGATCTGGACAATGCCCAGCACCCATATACACGCGGGCTTCTGGCCGCACAGCCCCGCATTGGCGGGACACGTGCGCCGCTTTCCGTACTGGACAGACAGGACAGCTGGCTGAACCCGCAGGAGGAACGCGCATGAAATCCATCTCCATTCATGCCATGTCGGTCAGTTTCGGCGCCGTTCAGGTGTTGCATGATGTCGATCTGGACATCGCACCGGGCGAGTGTTTCGGGCTTGTCGGCGAAAGCGGGTCGGGCAAATCCACTGTCCTGCGCTGCGCGTCATTGCTGAACGAAAACTGGACGGGAGAGGCCATGATCGACGGGCGCAATGTCCGCGACATGGATGTGCGCGAGCGTGCCCGCACGCTGCAAATGGTGTTCCAGGATCCATATGGTTCGCTGCATCCGCGCCATTCCATCCGCTCGGCGTTGGCGGAAGGGCTGCGGGTGAATGGCATCACCGACCGCGAACCACGCATCGCGCAGGCCATGCAGGATGTGGGTCTGCCGGTTGAATTTCTGGACCGTTACCCGCATCAGCTTTCGGGCGGGCAGCGCCAGCGTGTGGCTATTGCGCGCGCGCTGGTGCTGGAACCGGACATCCTGTTTCTGGACGAACCCACCTCTGCGCTGGATGTCTCTGTTCAGGCGGAGGTACTGAACCTGCTGGTCCGGCTGCGAGAGGAGAAGGGCTTCACCTATGTCATGGTCAGTCATGATCTGGCGGTCGTCGATCATATGTGCGACCGGTTTGCCATCATGCAGCATGGTCGCATTGTAGAGGTGCTGCCGCGTTCGGCGATCCCGGGAAATGAGGCCACCCAACGCTATGCACGCGAATTGATCGCTGCCAGTCTGGAATATGAGCGCGCCATGTAAGTCATGCAGGTGCCCTGCCCCAAACACCATAAAGCCCGGCCATTTACGGCCGGGCTTTTCCATATGCGTCGTGATAAGATATTCTGGCCGCAGCCCAGAAACAAAAAACGCGGCAGGTTTCCCTGCCACGCTGTTTTCTGCACCAAGAATGGCGTTCAGTTGCCCTTGGTCACATATTCAAACCGCGATACCCAGGGATCGATGATGATACCTTCGATCCCGACCTGATAGGCGGCCGTCACCACACGTTCAGAGAAGGGCAGGATCGGGATAACCTTGTCCTGTGTCATCTGCTGAATCTCCTCATACATCCGGAACTGCGTGTCTTCGTCCCGCTCGATCAGGGCCGCTTCGATCATAGCGTTCAGTTCTTCGTCGAAGAACGAAGTCCGCCAGCCCTGATAATTGTCCAGCTGGGCTTCCTGGCTGTTATCGGGGTTATAGACCAGCGCGCGCAAGTTGCTGTCAGGGTGCGGCTGCTGGCCGCCACCGCCGCGGCCAACCAGCAACTCGAACCGGCGGTCGCGCATCGCACCATAGATCTGTCCGCCATCGCCGGTAATGATTTCGGCCCGGATGCCGGCCTGCGCCAGCGTACCCTGAATGGCGGTTGCACTGTCCAGAAATTCCTGTGTGGAAATCACACGCAGGGTGGTGCTGAACCCGTCAGGATACCCAGCTTCGGCCAGCAACTCACGCGCGCGTTCAACATCAAGCGTATAACCCGGATCAGGCAGCGCCGCGAAGGCCGTGGAATTGACGGGTATCTGCCGTTTTACACCGAAATAGGGCATGATTGCCGCATTGATCCCGTCATAATCGATCAGGTAGCGCAGCGCCTCGCGCACCTTGGGATTTGCAAAACGCTCATCCTCCATTGACGCGGCGAGATAGTAGAAATTCGACGATGGTTCGGTCGTGACAGTCACGCCATCGACCGCCGCAAGCGCGCGCAAATCGGTTGCCGCCAGCGAGAACCCCACATCAATATCGCCGCGTTCCAGACCAAGCCGTTGTGATTGCGATTCCGGCAGATGGCGCATTAGCACCCGCGCCATTTCCGGTGCGTCCGCCCAATAATTCGGATTGCGGTTCAGGATGACAAATTCATTCGCGCGCCATTGCGTAAGCGTGAAGGCACTGGAACCCGCTGAATTGTTTGTCAGCCAGGATTGCCCGTAATCCGCGCCCAGATTTTCCTGCACCAGCTGGCTGTCAAGAATCGACCCCACACCGGCCTGTGTCAGATACATCAGGATCAGGCGCGGATCGTCATCCTGTGGCAGGTTCAGCACAAAGGTATGCGTGTCTTCTGCCACGAACAGATTTTCTGCTTCCTCGGCGGTGAACCCCCGGCTGCGCAGGCCCGAAGATTGCGCCTGATTCATTTCCAGAACGCGCGTCAGACTGAAACGCACATCTTCTGCTGTCACAGGGTTACCAGAGGCAAAGACAGCATCGGGATTCAAGTGAAAGGTGACACTGCGATTGTCCTCTGCAACCTCCCAGCGTTCTGCCAGACGCGGGATAACTACGCGCGTTTCCGGGTCGAGCGACACCAGACTGTCATAGATGTTGTTCAGGATCTGCACCGCATCACCACCAGTGATTGCGGCTGGGTCCATCGTCAGAACGTTGTTCATGTTGAACGCAACGATTAGCTGGTCTGCCGGGGTCTGAGCGGTGACAGGATTTGCCCCCGCCATCAGAACTGCGACAGAAACGCTTGCCAATAGGTGTTTCATGACTCCTCCCTTGGATTTGAAACAGAACGTGGCATTCAGGCCACGCGGTTATTTTCGATATGATCGAAATTGATATCCTCACCCAGACCGGGGCGGTCGGGGACATGGACAAAGCCATCCTGATCCATCGGGTCAGACAGGCTGTTGAGGTAGTCGAACCCGTCATCATATTCCAGAAACGGGTGCAGTAGTCCGCGTTCATACCAGCGGCAATTGCGCGATGCCGCGACAACATGCAGGTTCATGGCTGTGTTGCCATGCACTTCGCATTGCATCCCGAACGCATCAGCCAGGTGCATTGTTTTCAATGCAGGTGTGATTCCGCCAACGTCATTCACGCCCGTGCGCAGGATATCACACGCCCCGGCATGTACCCATTCGGCGCGATGCCAATGCTTGCCCGCCGCACTTTCAGGTCCGATCACCGGAATATCCAGATTATCGGCCAGCCACTTATATGATGACATGGATTGCTCATCCATAGGCTCTTCAATCCAGTCGAAGCCCAGCTTTTCCAGCCCGCGACCCAGTTCCAGCGCCTGCACGCGCGAATACCAGTGAAACGCATCTATCATCAACGAGATATCCGGCCCCACCGCTTCGCGCACTGCAGCGCAGGCTTTCAGGTCCATCCGCACATCCGGCGCCCAACTGACCGGCGGCATCCATGTGTGCAGCTTGATCCCCTTATAGCCACGCTTGACCAGTGTTTCGGCGAAACGCCCGTAATCTTCGGGCGTGGCAAGTCCGCCTTCAATTTCATCGCCGCACATGATCGAGCCATAGGCCAGAACCTTGTCACGATAGCCCCCGATCAGCTTGTAAACCGGCTGATTCAGGGTTCTCCCGGCCAGATCCCACAATGCGCAATCCACAACGGCCAATGTACGGTCCGTCAGTTGCGCCGCAGAACCGCGTTGCCAATGCGCCAGATCATGCCACAGGCGTTCGCGATCGCGATGGTCCTGCCCGATCAGAACTTTCTTGACGAATTTTTCGATCACATGCGGGCGCACAATTTCTGGCGCTGTAAAGCTGTGACCTTCGTTCCCGTCTTCGGTGCGGATCGTCAGAATTGCCTGCTGTACATCATGCGCCGGGCCGGGATGGGCATGGCCTGCGCTGTCGGAATGGCGTTGTGTCTTGTGGTTAAATACCCGCACGGTAACATCTGTGATGATCACGCCTGACTTCCTCCGTATTCCTGTCGGCTTGCCGACTCTGTATAACAACTTGTATGACATATATGACATAATCTATCAACAGATCTTTTGCACAGTTCAAATTTGTCCGATATACTGCAACACGCGTGCCGTTCGGCAGCGAATTCAGGAAGGATCAGTCTGATGACCCCACCAGAGATGCTTGCCCCGAACCGGACCCGCGCAGCGCGGATTGCAAATGATCTGCGACTCTCAATCCTGAATGGCACCTTCAAACCCGGCGCACGGTTGCCCAGCGAATCAGCGTTGACGCAGCAATATTCCGTCAGCCGGACAGTGGTCCGGGAAGCTTTTGCCGAATTGCGCAGCGAAGCATTGGTTGAAACCCGCAAAGGCGCGGGCGCTTTCGCCTGCGACCCGGCCCAAAGCACGCAGCGCCCCTTCTCCGATCTGGATGTTGCGCGCCTGTCGTCGGTGATTGAATTGTTCGAGTTGCGCGCGGCTTTTGAAATCCGGGCGGCAGCGCTGGCCGCACAGCGCCGCTCCGGTACTGAGATCGATGCAATGATGCGCCACAATGACCAGCTCGCAACGGCGCTGGCACAGGGCCAATCGACACGCGAAGCGGATTTTTCCTTCCATCTTGCGATTGCCACGGCCTCGCAGAACCGGCGCTTCCCGGAATTTCTGATTCTGATCCGCCCCGGCCTGACCCCACGCGCCGAACTTGTTACAGGCACAGGGCCGCATCGGCCCTACCGGCCAAACCCCAATATCGTGAGCGAACATGCGTTGATTTTGGATGCCATCATCGCAAATGACCCCGACGCGGCCGAAGTCGCAATGAAGGCGCATCTTGATGGTAGTCTTGATCGGTACAGGGCGATCATGCGCGCCTTGTGACAATTGCGCAGGCATTGCCAACGACTGCGCACACGAACGCGCAGCAAAGCAAGGGTGCCTTCAGACCTGTACCAGTATTGTCTCGCAGGCCCCATGACGATCCAGAAGAAGAACCCGGTCTATCCCGCCCAGACGCATCGCGCAGGACCGCAACGCGGCCTTATCCATGAAACATGCGGCAGTGGACAACCCGTCCGCAATGGCCGCGCTGCGCGCGATGACGGCAACACTGGACCATCGGGGGTGCGCAGGCCCATGCGGGTGCAGAATATGATGTGCTGTGTTGTCCAGCCGCAAGGCCGCCGGGCTGGAAACAGCCATTGCCATATCGTCCAGTTGAACAGTGGAAAAATGCCCCTGATCGGGGTCCGACGCGCCCAGATGCCACGGCCCGCCAAGCGTCGCCACCTCGCCAATATCAACCATCACGCGCGTCATTCCGGCGGCTTGCAGAACCTTCCTGACGGCATCTGTGGCCGCGCCCTGCGCAATTCCGTTAAAACTAAGCGCCTGCCCCGCACCAAGACGTACCCCGCGCCGGGCCGCATCTGGCAGCGTGACGCGGTCCCAACCTACCGATGCGCGCGCCTCATCCGGGACGCCGCCAGCCGCATAGGCAAGCCATAGCGGCTGGATGGTAGGGTCAAACAATCCATTGGTTTCGCGATGCAAGCGGTCGCACAGTGCCAGCATGTCATGCCAGCGCGCATCCAGATCGGGCAGATGCCCGTGCGCATTCAGTCTGACAAGTTCCGAGTTGGCGCGAAACAAACTGAAGCGCGCCTCATATGCATCAATTTCCAACCGCGCGCGGGCAAGGGCCGGGCGCGTCAGGTCTTCGGGTCCATCCAGTGTGATGCTGACATCGGCCCCAAGTGCCGTGCCACGCCATGTCACCCGCGCGGCGGTTGCTGGCTCGTGGCGACCAGAGCCAGCAACCGCCACGCATGCGGCAATACTCAGGAAACGGCGGCGGGTGAAGCTGCGCATACCGGGGCCTCTTGCGGCTGTGATGCAGATGTGGGCGCTGCCCGCCCGGCCTTGCGCGCGGCCAAAACCAAAGGCACGCAGCGCTTTTCGTTGTCATGGATGGCAACACAGTCCAGGCATTGGAAACATTCGGAATAATCTATCCTGCCATTCTTAGCGATCGCACCATAGTTGCATTTGATGCGACACAACTGACAGGGACTGCCACATTCGGGCCGACGCGCGATCCAGTCGCGCCCGCGCAGCAACCCGCCAATCGCCATGACCGCGCCAAGCGGACACAGATAGCGGCAAAAGCCCTTGAACAGTACCATGCCAAGCACCAGCCAGAAGGCGGCATAGGCAACAAAATACCATTCACGCATGAAGAAAACTGTAATCGCTGTCTTGAATGGCTCCACCTCGGCGGCGCTGTCAATCTGTTCCGGTGCAAAACCCACCAGCCCGACAAGCCCCGCCAGTGCGATGTATTTCAGCTTTTTCAGGCGCCGGTCCCAACTGCCATTCGGTTCGATCCGGGGCAGGCGTAGGGCGCGGCCCAGATGATGGGCAAATTCCTGAAGCGCACCGAACGGGCAGAGCCAGCCGCAGAAAAGCCCCCTGCCCCAAAGCACGAAGCCAAGGATCGCCGCCACCCAGACCATAAGCGAGAAAGGATCATATATCAGAAACATGTATGATCCGCCTTCAAGCGCGGTACGCAGCGCGCCAAGAGGCGTGACAATAGACAATTGCCCCTGCCCCCAGAAGCCGACAAATCCGATCATCACGGCCAGTATCAGCAAGCGCGCCGGGGTAAAATGCCGCCAGCCCGCAAAGTGGTTCATCCGCGCGCCCAATGCCCAGATCAGCGCCCCCAGCCCAAGGGCCAGCACAATCAGGTCAGGCTGACGACTATACAGCGTTTCTGCCCAGGGCGGCAGCGGTGTGATGATTTTTTCGTGCAGGAAGAAGCGTTCATCGGTCTGATGCGCCAGTTCCAGTTCCACACGACCGATTTCGGGGGTGATAAAGCCATGTTCGCGCACAGAGTCTACGATCAGGGTAAAAGGTTCGGCGGGGTTGAACCCAAGCCTGCGATCCGTGCGCAGGATCATGGCGGTACCATCCGGGACACCGGGCGCCAGATCGACCAGAAAATCCGCGTCGCGCAGCGCTACCGGCAGCCCGCCCTGTTCGGCCCTGATCTGGTCGGGCGCGGTGTTGCGCACGAAAGACTCGCTGACCAGACCATGGCGGCCTGCATCAATCAGCAGCAGAAATTCATCCGTTGGCGCGACACCGCGAAAGCGCGTCATCTGTTCAATCGTGCCCTGATCCAGCGCCGCGCGTGCCAGTGCCGGTGGCGTCACATCAAGCAGCCACAGGTCCAGATACAGCCCTTCGGGATCAGCCTGTGCAGCAGGGTCGGAATAGGCCCAACGCGTGCCGCTGAAGGCTGCGTCAATTTCGGCATTGGTCACGCGCAAATGGCTGGCCAGCCCCTGCGCGACCAGATCATTCCAGTTCAGGGCCTCTTCATGATCGAAATCGGGCCGGGCCGCCGGGGCGGTGACGCGCCCCTGCATATGTTCACGCGCGACCGCATGCGCGGCGGCCATGATCGATTCATGCGCAATCCGCACAGAAGCCGTGGCCTTGGTGATCCCGTCCAGATGCACCAGCGACGATCCCTGATCCGCGCCGCCATAGGGTGTGCCGATACTCATGGGTGCCCAGATCGATTTGCCTGCATATTGTTCAAAAAATGCCCGGAACGGCCCCTCGCCCATGCCTGATATGAAGATCGGTTCATTGTGATGCAGCACGCGCACGGTGACAAAAGTGCCGGCCCCGTCCAGCACGACCAGCGCATTGACGGGCGCACCCGCAAAACCCGGCAATGCGGCGTAGGGTTGCGTGGTGAAAGCATATCCTGCGGGCGTACCGCCGGAATTGACGACACGGTATAGCCCCTTGTCATTCAGCGCCTCGCCCAGCCCGAAGGGCGGGGGGACATAGGCCAGCATTTCCTCAGGCGTCAGAATTTGCGCGCGCGCAGGCAGGGCCAACAGGAATGACAGGACAAACAGGCGGAGGAGCGTGAGCATATGCGGAAGGATAAGCAAGTGGCCGCCCGCCGCATATGCGACTTTCGACTATGGGTCCGGATGCGTCTGGATCGACTCCCATAGCTGATTGAAACTGGCGCGCAGCAATCGCGGGCGCAGGCACAAAGCCGCGCCTTCGGTGGGCCGGGTCTCCGTCTGGTCTGATCCGCCTCTAAGCGCCCGAACCGTCAGTGCGGTATTCAAGCAATGCCTTTATCAGCAGGGCAATCACGGCAATCACGGTCAGGGTCGATGCAGCAGCAAATGCACCCACCGCATTCAGGTCATTGAACAACAATTCCACATGCAGCGGCAGGGTATTTGTCTGGCCACGGATATTACCCGACACGACGGACACACCGCCAAATTCGCCAACTGCACGCGCCGTGCATAGAACCGCACCATAGAGAAGCGCCCATTTGATATTGGGCAAGGTGACGCGGGTGAATATCTGCCAGCCCGATGCCCCCAGCGTAACAGCGGCTTCTTCCTGCGCGCTGCCCTGTGCCTGCATAAGCGGCAGGACTTCACGCGCGACAAAGGGGGCGGTTACAAACATGGTGACCAGCACAATGCCGGGCAGTGCGAACATCACCTGCAGGTCATTGGCCTGCAACCACGGTCCCAGAATCCCCTGTCGCCCGTAAAGCAGCAGATAGCAGATACCCGCGATAATCGGCGAAATGGAAAACGGAATCTCGATGATGGTCACCAGCAACCCGCGCCCCGGGAAGCGGTGCTTGGCCACAGCCCAGGCAGCGGCAATGCCGAATGCCACATTCAGCGGCACAACAATTAGGGCGGTCACTGTGCTAAGCCAGATGGCATGCAGCGTCATCGGGTGCAGGATATTGGCGGCATAGACCTGCCACCCCCCTGCGAAAGCCCGCACGAAGATAAAGACCAGCGGCGCCGCGATGAACACCAGCGTCAGCCCTACGGCAAGCGCAATCAGCACTTGCGGGCCGCGGCGGCTTTGTCCGGGCAGATAGGTCAGGGCGGCACCACTCATTTCTGGCCCTCGCGGTAGCGTGCTGCCCAGAATTGCAACAGGTTTGACGCCAGCAGCAGAACCAGCGCAAAGCCCAGCAGCACCAGCGCAATGGCCGCAGCGCCGTTATAGTCGTATTCTTCTAGGCGGATATAGGCCAGCAGCGCCGCGATTTCCGTGCGGAAGGGCAGGTTTCCGGCGATGAAGACGATCGCACCGAATTCCCCTAGCGAACGTGCGAATGCGGTGGTGCATCCCGCCATCCATGCAGGCAGGATGGCGGGCAACACGACCCGGCGGAAAATGGCGAAGGGGCCCGCGCCCAGTGTCACCGCCGCCTGTTCCAGTGCCGGGTCCAGATCTTCCAGCACAGGCTGCACTGTGCGTACCACAAACGGGACCGAGGTGAAGGCCATCGCCAACACAATACCCCAGATCGTATAAACCACCTGAATTCCCGCCGCTTCCAGCACCTGTCCGAACCAGCCATTGGCGGAAAAAAGCGCTGTCAGTGACAAGCCCGCCACCGCCGTCGGCAGCGCAAAGGGCACATCCATCATGGCATCCAGCAACCGCTTGCCGGGGAATTCGTAGCGCACCAGAACCCAGGCCATCAGCAGACCATAGACAGCATTGATGACGGTGGCGATGGCGGCAGCCGTAAGTGTAATCTGAAATGCCGCCACTGCCCGCGGGCTGGAGATGATCTGCCAGAACCGCGCCGGTCCCATCTCGGCGCCCTTCAGGATCAGGGCCAGAACCGGGATCAGCACGATCAGCGTCAGATACAGCAATGTCGTGCCAAGGCTTAGGGTAAAGCCCGGCAAAACACGCTTGGCGCGGATCGGTGGTGCAATGGCGGCGGTGGTCATGGCGTCACTGGTTCACAAACACATTGTCCAGCCGCGCACCTTCGGCGAAGTGGTTTTCCTGAATGGCATCCCAGCCGCCGAACACCTCATCCACAGTGACCAGACGCAGATCGGGCAGCTGGTCGGCAAATTCTGCCGCCACATCTTCATCGACGACGCGGTAATAATGCTGCGCGACGATGCGCTGCGCGTCGGGCGTATACAGCCATTCCAGATATGCATTGGCCAGTTCAGTATTGCCATTGCGTTCAGCAACTTCCGCCACGACGGCGACAGGAAATGCCGCAAACAGGCTGACCGAAGGGGTCACACGTTCCAGCCCGGCATCGGCATAGGCTTCTGCGATCCCGCCGGTTTCGGCCTCGAACGTCACCAGAACATCGCCAATATTACGTTCCGCAAAGGTCTGGGTCGCCCCGCGCCCGCCAGTGTCAAACACAGGCACATTGTCAAAAATGGCCTTCACAAAAGCTTCGGCGGCGTCTTCGTCCCCGTCATTCTGTTCCAGCCCATAGGCGAAAGCGGCCAGATAGGTGTAGCGCGCGTTGCCACTGGTGCGCGGGTTTGGGAAAATGACCTGCACATCGTCGCGGGCCAGATCATCCCAGTCATGGATGTCCTTGGGGTTGCCATCGCGCACCAGAAACGCGGGCAGCGAATACCAGGGAGAGGCACCATTGGGCAGGGCATCGCGCCAATCCTCTGGCAGCAGACCACCTTCGGCCAGCACTTCGATATCGGTTTCCTGATTGAAGGTCACGACATCCGCGGGCAGCCCTTCAAGGATGGCGCGGGCCTGCCGCGAGGTGCCGCCATGGCTTTGGTCAATCGTGACTGTGCGCCCTGTGGTTTCCTGCCAATGTTCGGCAAAAACAGGGTTCAGCGCCTCGAACAGTTCGCGGGCAATGTCGTAGCTGGTGTTCAGCAGACTGTCCTGTGCAGCAGCGGGGGACGCCGCGATGCCCAGGGCAATGGCTGCGGCACGGAACGGGAATACAGTCATCGTGACTTCTCCTTGACAGGTTCAAAACCGGGGGATCGTACCGAGGTGGTGGCAATGCCACGCTCGGCGGGAAAGATGGTGCCTGCTTCGATCCGCAGGCGGACAGCGGCATCTGGGGTCAGCGCATCGGCATTGGCCGTGCGCCGGGGTACATCAGCTTCAGCTTCACCCAGGGCGGGGTGGGACAGAACAAACCGCAGATGTGCGCCGTTGCTGATACGCGACGCAATGCGCCACGGCGCACCGGCATCCGGGATGAGCGTTATATCTTCGGGGCGTGCAAACAGCCGGGCGGGGCCATCCGGTAGCGCGCGCCGCGGCAGCGCGGAAATGTCCAGCCCGGACGCTTCTGCGCGCCCGGAATTCAGCGTGACCGGAAATTCCACCGTCGCACCCATGAAACGCGCAACAAAGGGCGTAGCTGGGTGGTCATGAATGGCATCGGCATGACCAATCTGTTCAATCCGCCCTTCACCCATCACCACCACACGGTCGGCCAGTTCAAAGGCTTCTTCCTGATCATGGGTGACAAAGATTGTGGTTGACCCCGTTGCATCATGCACGCCGCGCAGCCAGCGCCGCAGATCGCGCCGGATGGCCGCGTCCAGCGCACCGAAGGGTTCATCCAGCAACAAGACCGCCGGTTCAATCGCCAAGGCCCGCCCCAACGCCACACGCTGGCGCTGCCCGCCCGATAACTGACCGGGGAAGCGATCGGCCAGATGGGTGATCTGCAGGAAATGCAGCATCTCATCCACTTTGGCGGCGATCACGGCTTTGCCCGGGCGTTCCGAGCGCGGGCGCACACTCAGCCCGAAGGCGATATTGTCGCGCACGCGCATATGCGGGAACAGCGCATAATGCTGGAACACAAACCCGATGCGCCGGTCCTGCGCTGCCAATTGCAGCCAGTTCTGGTCATTGACAGCAAGCCGCCCTGCATCGGGCCATTCCAACCCGGCAATGATTTTCAGCAGCGTTGTCTTGCCAGACCCGCTTGGTCCCAGAAGGGCGACCAACTCGCCCTTGCTGACCTCAAGATCAACCCCGCACAGGACATCTGTCTGCCCGAACCGCTTTGTCAGCCCGGAAATGGCAATAGACATTTGGCGCAATCCCTTTGTTTCACGTTGTCACCTAGATACGGCGCACAGACAGGGCAATAGGCCCGCATGACCTGCATGATCAAAGCGCGCGGCGGAATTTCCGCTGCGTTCCTTTGCGCAGAAACACCAGCGCAACGGCCCAATGCAGTGCATGAATTTTTTCCGAATATGGGATAAATTTGTGGGGATTGTTCTTATTTTCCGGTCAGCATGCCGCATGTGAAAACACATGTTCCACCCTGCCCCACACGACAGGTTCAGCCAAGCGCCTTGACGGTATATTCAGGCGTTCCGTTCCAGACCATTTCCCAAGATGCGCCGGGCCGGACATTCTGGATGGCATTTGGTTCAAAGCAAACCAGACATCTGCCCCCAGCAACAGGGGTTCTGACCGAAGGATAGATCAGCCCACGCGACCCGTTGCGCCGCAATTCACCCGCCAACATCTGCCCTGCGGGGTAACCGATCGCAGGATCAGGGTGAAGGGCGGCGTGGTCCGGTTCATCTGTCAAATCATCGAAAACGCCTATAAAATCGGCCAGCAATTCCACATAGCGGGCCTGATCATGGAATGACGCTGTGAAACGCAACTCTCTGGTCCGGTGCCAGGCGACTTCCGCAACACACACCATGACATTCCATGCGCAATACCATGCACCCCGCGTCTGGGCGTTGAACCTGTTGCCGCCCGCGCGCGTATAGGTGAAGGCGGCGTTGACATGGGTTTCGCCATAGATGCGCAAATCCTGCGCGCGCCGCCGCCAGGCCAGTTCGCGCGGGTCAATATCGGGGTTGCGGCCACGTTCTGCCTGCAAGCGCGCGCTGGTCATGCCTTCAATCCCGGCAAGTATTTCAAGCTCATCATCGGAATCCACCAGGCCGCGCAGGGCGGGTGGTTTGTGATAGGTGGCGGGCAGCAGCCGGACCAGAGCACGATCCGACAATTCGGTGCGCTTCATGCGCCACCCCGCAGCGCATCAAGATAGGTGCGGATCGCCAGAATCTGCGGCAATCCACCATCAATCGCGGTGTCAATGGGACGTGCTCCACTGAAAAGCGGGCCAGTATTGGGGCGGGTGAACCATGTCCTTGCCAGCGGTTCGGAAAAATACAGCTCCAGCGATTTGAAAATACCGATCACGGCGCTTAACCGCAAAAGCTGGTCCTTGGTCAGATCGCCCGCAAATCCCGGCTTTCGCGCGCGTTTCCATGTGCTTTCGGACATATCGGCCAGCGCTGCGGCGTCCTTTTGCGTTAATGACCAGATATCAACAATCCGCGCATAGGCTTTCAGCGCTATTGCGGTAATTTCGGCTGGTTCGCGGGTTTGGGCGGTGATCTGCATATCTGGCCTCCTAGCATCATAAATAGATCATATGAACCAGATGTAAAGATCATATGAACATTTTTATCGTGCTTGTCAGGACAAACTGCCGCTGTGCACTGTCGGCGCGATGCCCTGCGCCACGCTGCGGACCAGATCAAGGAAAAGCGCCTGCGCGGCCGTCGGCACCCAATCCACCCGGCAGGTCAAGCCAATATCGCGACCGGCCCAGTCTATGCCCGTCCGGACCCGCGTCAACAGCCCCCGCGCGATTTCAGCTTCGGCCTGCTGCGCGGATATGCAGCCAAGCAAATCGCTACGGTTCAGCAGTTCACGCATCAGCAATATGGACCCGCATTCCACAATACTGTCGGGCAAAGGTAGTCCCCGGTCCAGAAACAGCGCGTCAAATTGCGCGCGCGCGGGCACCCCTTCGCGCGGAACAACCCACCCATGGCGCGCCAGTTCATCAAGCGCAATATCCTGCCTGCCCGCCAGCGGGTGCTGCGGCCCGGCAAGAATGGTCAGACGGTCGGAAAACAGTTTTTCCTGCACAACATCTTCAATCGGCAGGGGATCGCGCAGGGCACCGATGATCAGATCGATATCACCCCGCCGCAACCCCGCAAGCATCTCGTCATAGGGGCCATCGAATATCCTGACGCGGTGCCTGGGGCGCAGGGCACGGAACCGCGCAAGGGCTTCGGGCAATATGACGGTCCGCGACAATGGCAGCGCCCCCACCACGATATGCCCGGCATCGCGGCCATCGAATTCGGCCAGATCGCCCTCTGCCTGCTCGAATTCAGCAAAGGCCAGACGCGCGGCCTGCGCCAGACGGCGGCATGGGCGGGTTGCCACCATCCCGAAGGATGTGCGTTCAAACAGCACCCGCGCCGAGGCTTCTTCGATCTGGGTGACCGCCCGGTGAACCGTTGGTTGCGCAAGGCCCAGATGATGCGCCGCAAGGGTGAAATTCTGCGCCTCTGTCATGGCGATCAGGGCCTGAAGCTGCGAAAGGGTTGCGGTTACCGTCAGCCGTGGGGCGACGTCATGCAGCGCACTATCCAGCCGGTCCATGGCGCGGCGGATGCGCGCTTCGAATATCCGCCCGCGATCTGTCAGAAAGAACCCTTGGCGTGTGCGCTGGAACAGCCCGCCCCCCATGGTGCGTTCCAGCTTGTTCAGCGATTGGGTGACGGCAGGCTGCGACACCCGGCACCGCCGGGCGGCGGCGGACGGAGACCGCAATTCAGCGACTGCCAGAAAAACCCTGAAATGCCGCAGATTATGCCTTGTCATAGCCTGCCCAGTATCCGGTCCATACGCACCAGAAGATCATCGTCGCCGGGGTCCAGTTCAAGCCCGGCAATCTGTGCCTGCCACTGCGCCGATGCTGCGCTCATGCCATCCGGCAGACCAAGCGCGGCCACGGTCGCAGCGACTTCGCGCATCTCAGACGCGCGCCTTGCCCCGTGAACGATCATGCGTTCCAGATTGTAACTGGCACGCGCGCGCCAGTTGATGTCCGGATCAGACCGTTCAAGGGAGGCAAGAACCTGCTCTTCAACCCCGGCGCGGCGCGCAGCAAGAAAACATTCCGCACTTAATGCTTCCATCCCCTTGATTATGACCGACCGCAGCATCTTGATGGAGGACGCCTGCCCGACCTTGTCCCCGGCAATGTCCGGACGCATGGACAGCGCGGCCAGCGCATCAATCGCGGCGGCGGCATGCGGGCCTGATACCAGCATGGGCACAAGGTGGCGCTTGGGGTGAACAGGGGCCATGATCGCCACATCGACATAGCGCCCACCGGCGGATTCAATGATCCTTGCGGCCTGTGCCTTGGTGTCAGGGGCGCAGGAATTGCAGTCCAGCCACAGCGCGCCCGCCGCCAGACAAGGCGCGGCAGATTGCGCCGCGACCAGCGCCTGATCGGCTGTAACCACGCTGAACACCAACCCCGCCCTTTCAAGCGCGGCCGCCGGATTAGCAGCCCCGTCAACGCCATGGGCCTGATACTGCGCCTGCATCGCGGCGCTGGTCATCTGTGTCTTAATATCGAAGGCGGAC
Organism: Roseinatronobacter alkalisoli; assembly: GCF_028745735.1. Classification (GTDB taxonomy): domain Bacteria; phylum Pseudomonadota; class Alphaproteobacteria; order Rhodobacterales; family Rhodobacteraceae; genus Roseinatronobacter; species Roseinatronobacter alkalisoli. The sequence goes on along the minus strand of NZ_JAQZSM010000005.1, from coordinate 114,542 downwards.
ACATGCGGCGGGCGCGCATCCCCCCAGCCAACCAGAAACGCCCGCGCCGCTTCGCCAAAACCTATGAACGCCACGCGGTGGGGAAGGTGGGATTGCGTCATCTGTGCGACTCCATGTCATTGAACAGTAACGCCCCGGACAGTGCCGCATGGCTACGGGATTCACAATTTACTATAGCTATTTCTTATGAGATTGGCCATGCTTCAAAACCGCCTTCGCAAAGCGGAAATCTGCGGGCGGCTTTGCGCGACAAGCGCTAATCCATCTGCCGGACAGCCTGCGCCATGACCTGGCCCAGCGTGATATGAGCGGTGGCCGACAAATGCACGCCATCAATGTCTGACACCTGCACATGCGCGCCCGCATCCACGAACCCTGCACCCAGTTCCTGCGCCAGCGCTGCAATCATCGACCCAAGGCGATGCGATTTTGCTGCCCCGCCCGCCAGCCGTTCGGCCGCTGCGCCCAGTTCCGCAACGGGGGCAGGCGCAACCAGAAGAAGCCGGGGCGCGCGCTGATCAGGGCCTGCATTGCTGGCCAGCACACGCTGACCCAGCACGCGCAATCCATGCTCAATATCAGTGGCACTGACCGCATGCAGCACCTTCAGGTCATTGGTGCCCAGCATCAGGACGAACACATCAATGGGCGCATGGCTTTCAAGAATGGCAGGCAACAGGCGCGCGCCGTTCTTATGCGCGCCGTCAAACGGGTTGTCATGGCAGGTGGTGCGACCGGGCAGGCCTTCTTCGATCACATGCCAGTCAGGGCCAAGCACTGCCGCCATGCGCCCCGGCCAACGGATCTGGCGGTCATAGCGTGTCCAGGGGCCTGTTCCCGCATTGGGCACGGACCCATAGGTGTTGGAATCCCCAAAACACACCACCACCGGCATTACAAAATTCCCTGCGCCGATGGCCCTGTAAGGCTGCCTTCGAACCCAAGCGCATGCGACGCCGCCTCGCCCGCCGCGATCAGCAGGGCCACATATTCGGACCTGCGCGCATCCTCGAACCGGAAAATCGGAAAGGCAATGCTGATCGCGGCGACTGAACGGCCCATGTGGTCCAGCACCGGCACGGCCATGCAGCGCACGCCTGCCTCGCTTTCTTCGATTTCCTCTGCGACGCCCAGACTACGATACTGACGCAGCAGGGCAATCAGTGCGTCGACATCTGTGACAGTGCGCGGCGCGATCTGCGGCAATGGCCCCTGCCCCAGTCGGTCGCGCACCTCTTCCTCTGGCCGCCAGGCCAGCAGGGCCTTACCCAACGATGTCGAATGTAGCGGGTTGCGCAGCCCCAGTGTGGATTTCATCGACAGGCTATAGGCGGAATCGTATTTGTGAATATAGGCAACCTTCTGTTCACGCTCATCCAGTATGCCCAGATTTATGGATTCTCCGGTTGCGCGCGACAGCCGCCCCATTTGCAGATCCGCCACCCGCAGCAGGTCTGACTGCCCGTTCAGGGACCGTGCCCCAAGGCTGAACAGTTTCAGTGTCAGGCGAAAGCGTTCGGTATCGCTGTCCTGTTCAACATAGCCAAGGTCAATCATCGTGTGAAGCAACCTGTGCGCGGTCGCTTTTGATGTCATTGCGTGCTTGGCAAGATCGGCCAGGCTGACCTGCCCATCCTGTACCAGCGCTTCCAGCACCGCAAACACCTTCAGCGCGGCGGCAACATTTTCGGTTTTTGAAACTGATTCGGCCATGTCACACGTTCATATTTTCTGAAACATCATTTTGAAATGTTTAGCATTGCCTGTCAAGAAGCCAAACCATATTAGCCTTACTCACTGATATTGCTAATTTTAATGGGCATTCAGATGGCAGAAATTTTTGGTTGCGAGCGTTTGATAAATATGCTTTCCTAATTTATGAAACAGCGTTTCAATAATGTCGCCCCGAGAATTGACAAGGAATCACTGCCCATGCACCCGCTTTTGCGTCAGAAGAATCGGTTCATTTCCCGGCAGGATGTTTGCGGGTTGATTGATCGGCTGACTGAAAACCTGATCTCTATCACGGATGACACCGGCGAATTCCTGTTGCGGCTGGAAGATGGCCGCGTGATCGACACCAAGGGCTGGGCTGGCTGGGAATGGACGCACGGAATCGGCCTGTATGGGCTGTTCAAATACAGTCAGACCACCGGCAACGCACGTGCCCGCGCCATTATTGACGACTGGTTTGCCGCGCGGCTGGCCGAAGGCACGCCTACCAAGAATATCAACACTGTCGCGCCCTTTCTGACACTGGCATGTCTGTATGAACAGGCGCCGAACCCCGTCTGGCGGCCCTATCTGGAAACATGGGCGGAATGGGTGATGTATGACATGCCGCGCACCCGTGAAGGGGGTTTGCAGCATATCGTCTATAACAGCGTCAATGACCAACAGATGTGGGATGACACCCTGATGATGAGTGTCATGCCGCTGGCCAAAATCGGGCTGGTTCTGGACCGACCGGAATTCGTGGAGGAAGCGAAATATCAGTTCCTGATCCACGCCCAGTATCTTGCCGATACCAGAACCGGGTTGTGGTTTCATGGCTGGTCGTTTGACGGCAATCATAATTTTGCGCGCGCACTTTGGGCGCGTGGCAATAGCTGGATCACCATCGCCATCCCCGAATTCATCGAACTTCTGGACCTGAAGGAAGGCGATCCGCTGCGCAAACACCTGCTGTCGCTGTTGCGCAGACAGGCGCAGACACTGGCGCAGACCCAGCATGAAAGCGGGCTGTGGCACACGCTGATTGATGACCCCGACAGCTATCTGGAAGCATCAGCCACAGCGGGGTTTGCCTATGGGCTTCTGAAAGGGGTGCGCAAGCGCTATCTGGACCCCGAATTCCTGCCCGTGGCCGAACGCGCCATCAAGGGTGTGATCGACAATATCAGCGCGGATGGCGAATTGCAGCAAGTGTCCTTTGGCACTGCAATGGGCGATGATCTGGATTTCTACCGCCAGATTCCGCTGACATCCATGCCCTATGGGCAGGCCATGGCAATGCTGTGCCTGAGTGAATTCCTGCAGACATATGTTTGACAATCGCAGGGCCATTTTCAGCCCCGCATCCAGTCCCGACGGAGGAGGAGAGGACACATGAAACTTACCCGCAGAACCTTGATGGGCAGCGCAGGCGCCGCAGCCGCCCTAGCTGCATTTCCCGCAACCCGCAGCCTTGCACAGGACCGGCGCGTCCGGCATTTCTGGTGGGGCAACCCCACCCGCGATGAACGCACCTTCCGCCTGATCGAACAGTTTCAGGCCGCAAATCCGGGTATCCGCGTATCAGGCGAAGCAATCGGCTGGGGCGACTACTGGACCAAGATGGCAACCCAGACCGCAGGCGGCAACATGCCGGATGTGGTCCAGATGGATCATGGTTTCATCAATGAATATGTCAGCCGCGGGGCGCTGTTGCCGCTGGATGAATATGTCGGCAACGGTTTGCGGCAGGATCATTATGATGCCGGGGCAAATGACGTCGGCACGATTGGTGGCAAACTTTACGGCATCAGCATCGGGTCCACCAGTCAGGCGATCCCCTATAACCAGCGCATTTTCGACGAAGCGGGCATCGAATTCGATCCGCTGACCTGGACGACTGATGATTTCGCGGCGATCTGCGCACGCATCACCGAACATTCCGGTGGCGCTGTTACCGGATCCGAAGACCTGTCGCTGTATATCGAGAATTTCGAAGTCTGGTGTCGGCAGGCAGGGACCGACATGTACGACGCTGACGGCAATCTTGTCGTGTCCGAAGACACCGTGCGGGAGTACTGGGAATTCTGGGGCGAATTGCGCGCCGCCGGGGTTGTTGAAGGGCCGGATGCCACTGTCCAGCTTGACAAGGGCATGAGCGAGCTGGGCATCGTGCGCGGGACATCCGCAATGACCTTCCGCTACGCCAATCAGGTAGGCGCAGTCCAGAGTCTGATGACAGACCCCGTGGGCGCAGCCATGGTGCCCCATCGTGCGGGCATGGATTACGGGCATTTCGTGCTGCCGTCGATGTTCCTGGCCATGACGCGCGATGCGGGCGACAAGGACGCGGTGATCGCCTATATCAACCACTGGATCACCGCCCCGGAAGCCTTTGTCACGCTTGGACTTGATCGCGGCATTCCGCCAAGTGAGTTGGGCCGTGAAGCACTGCTGCCGTCCCTGTCTGATGTAGACACCCGCGTGATCGACTATTTCAGCGCCATTCAGGACAAGATCGGGCCAACCCCGACCAGCAAACCCAAAGGCGCGGGCGAAGTGCGTGACAATTTCATGCGTACCGGCACCGACGTGGTTCTGGGCTATGTCCCCGCAGCAGAGGCCGCAAGCCGCTTCATCGAGGATGCGGGCTTCATCCTTGAACGCGCGCGCTGACCTAACAGCCAATAACGCGGCCCGCATGCAGATGCGTGCGGGCCGTTCCATTCGTCAAAAGGCCCCGTCTTGCTGAAAGGCCCCATCTTTCTGAAAGGCTCTGTCAGATGCGCCGATTTTTCCGCCGAAACGCCGCTGGCTATCTGTTTCTGACCCCGTGGCTTGTGGGGTTTTTCCTGCTGGCGCTTGGTCCCATTCTGGCCTCGCTTTACCTTGGGTTCACACGCTATGACATGGTGTCCGATCCCCGCTGGGTCGGGCTGGATAATTACCGCTACATGTTCGAACGCGACCGCCGTTTCTGGAAAGCGCTGGAAGTCACGTTCACCTATGTCGCACTGGCGGTGCCGCTGCGTCTGGCAATGGCGCTGGCCGTGGCCATGCTGCTGGACAAGGGGCTGCGCAGTATCGGGATGTATCGCGCGATTTTCTATCTGCCGTCGATTCTGGGCGCGTCCATTGCCATCGCCATTCTGTGGCGGGCCATGTTCGGCATTGACGGGGTGGTCAATCAGTTTCTGGCGCTGTTCGGCATTCAGGGCATCGGCTGGATCACCACGCCATCAACATCGATCTATACAATGGTGGTTCTGGCGATGTGGCAGTTCGGCTCGCCCATGCTGATATTTCTGGCTGGGCTGCGCAGCATCCCACGCGATCTGTATGAGGCGGCCGAAATAGACGGCACATCCAGACCGCGCCAGTTCTTCCGCATTACCCTGCCCTTGCTGGCGCCGGTGGTGTTTTTCAACCTGGTGCTGCAGATCATCGAGGCGTTCAAGACCTTCTCCTCGGCATTCATCATCTCGAACGGGACGGGCGCACCTGCCGACAGTCTGCTGTTCTACACGGTCTATCTGTTCAACGAAGCATTCCGCTTTTTCCGCATGGGCTATGCCTCGGCGCTGGCCTGGGTTCTGCTGGTCATTATTGCGGTCATCACGGCAATTGCCTTCGCGACGTCAAAATACTGGGTGCATTATGAAAACGAACGCGACTGATCTGGCCGCAGGCGCAGCAGAACTTGCCCGCGCCGAAGCCCGGATGAAAGCCCGCCGCAAGACGCGCGAACGTCACGCGCGGTTGCTGAAACATGTGTTCCTGATCGCGCTGTCGGTGATCATGCTGTATCCGCTGCTGTGGATGTTCGCATCATCCCTGAAACCGGAAGCGGAAATCTTCTCGGGCCTGTCGCTCTGGCCTGCGAAACCGCAATGGTCCAACTATACGGAAGGCTGGTTCGGGCTGCCGGTTTCATTCACGCAGTTCTACTGGAATTCCACCATTGTCACGGTGCTGTCGGTCATAGGCAACCTGATATCATGTTCCTTCGCGGCCTATGCCTTTGCGCGGTTGCAGTTCAACGGCAAGACCCTGCTGTTCGGGCTGATGATGATGACACTGATGATCCCCTATCATGTCGTGCTGATCCCGCAATACGTGCTGTTTCTGAAAATGGGCTGGGTGGACACCTATCTGCCGCTTGTGGTGCCGCGCTTTCTGGCGGCGGACGGGTTCTTCATTTTCCTGATGATGCAGTTTTTCCGCCAGATCCCGCGTGAACTGGATGAAGCGGCCATGATCGACGGCTGTTCGCCCTTCAAGATTTACTGGGCGGTCATCCTGCCGCTGTCGCTGCCCGCCATGGCCACTGCGGCCATCTTCTCGATGATCTGGGTGTGGGAGGATTTTCTGGCACCACTGATCTATCTGAACGACATCGACAGCTATACCGTGCCGCTGGCACTGCGCCTGTTTCTGGATCAGGAAGGCCAGTCGAATTATGGACAGATGTTCGCAATGTCGGTCCTGTCGCTGGTTCCGGTGCTGATTTTCTTCGTGCTGTTCCAGAAACTTATCATCCGCGGCATCGCAACCTCTGGCATGAAATAGGAATTGAACTGATGGCTGGACTTAGCATTCGCAACCTTGCCAAACGATATGGCGCAGTCAGCGTCATCGAAGGGCTGGACCTTGACATTCATGACGGGGAATTTCTGGTGCTGGTGGGGCCTTCGGGCTGCGGTAAATCCACACTTCTGCGCATGATCGCGGGGCTGGAGGAAATTTCCGACGGCACGCTGTCCATTGACGGGCAGATCGTCAATGACGTGCCTGCCGCGCGCCGTGATCTGTCGATGGTGTTCCAGTCCTATGCGCTTTACCCGCATATGACAGTGCGCAAGAATCTGGCCTTCGGGTTGCAGAACCTGAAAATGCCCCGTGCAGAGGTCCAGCGCCGTGTGGATGACGCCGCGCGCGCGTTGCAGATCGAACCACTGCTGGATCGCAAACCGCGCCAGTTGTCAGGCGGACAGAAGCAGCGCGTCGCCATTGGCCGCGCCATCGTGCGCGAACCAAAGCTGTTCCTGTTTGACGAACCGCTGTCCAATCTGGATGCGGAATTGCGTGTGCAGATGCGGGTTGAACTGGCCGCGCTTTACAACCGGCTGAAGGCCACGATGATCTATGTTACCCATGATCAGGTCGAAGCGATGACCCTTGCCAGCCGCATTGTGGTGCTGCGCGGGGGCAAAATCGAACAGGTCGGCACCCCGCATGAGCTGTATACCCGTCCGGCCAATCTGTTTGTCGCCGGTTTCATCGGGTCACCCAAGATCAACATGCTCCCTGTCAATCTGGATCTGGCGGCAGGGCGCATCCACAGCGCTGATTTTGGCGCCTTCAGGACCATCGCCCTGCCCGACAAGGGCAGCACCGCCACCATCTGCGTGCGCCCCGAAGCCGTGAAGCTGGGCGCGGGTGACGTGTCCGCACAGGGCAAGGTGCGTCTGGTGGAATATCTTGGCAGTGAATCGCTGGTTTATGTGGACCTGCCTTCAGGGGAAACGCTTCTGTTTCACGGGGCCGGGCTCGACAGCCATAAGCCGGGCGAAGATGTCACGGTCGGGCTGAATTTTGCTGATATGCATGTCTTTGACTGCGACGGCCAGCGCGTGGACGCGGCGCTGGAACAGGCGGCCTGATCAGATGCGATACGCCATAGTCGGGTGCGGATCGCGCCATGAAATGTTTGTCAGGGCGCTGACCGGGCCGTTTGCCGACCGTCATCAGCTTGTCGCCCTGTGCGACAGCAACCCGGTGCGCCTGAACATGTCCCGGCGCAATGCCGGTGGTGGGGTCGGTGCCTATCCCGCGCAGGATTTCGCGCGCATGCTGGGTGAAACCACGCCCGATGTGGTCATCGTGGCGACGCCTGACCACCTGCATGCAACCTATGTCATTGCAGCGCTGGATGCAGGGTGCGATGTGATCTGTGAAAAGCCGCTGACGGTCGATGCCGCATCGCTGCGCGCCATCACGCTTGCGCAGGCCCGCAGCCGCGGCACGGTCAAGGTGACCTTCAACTACCGCTATGCCCCCGCGCGCAGCCAGATCCGTGACTTGCTGGCCGATGGCGCGATCGGGCAGGTGGTGGCGGTTAATTTCCGCTGGCAACTGGACCGGATACACGGCGCGGATTATTTCCGCCGCTGGCACCGGCAAATGGAAAATTCAGGCGGGTTACAGGTGCATAAATGCACCCATCACTTCGATCTGCTGAACTGGTGGCTGGACAGTGCGCCCCAAAGCGTGGCGGGTAGTGGACAGCGCGCCTTCTATACCCCGCAAACCGCGGAACGCTATGGGCTGGCGCAGCATGGCAAGCGCTGCACCGGTTGCGCCGTGAAACTGGACTGCCCCTTCGCGCTGGACCTTGGCGCAGATGCGCGGCTGGACGCGATGTATCGCGCCGCCGAAGGGGCGGACGGGTATCATCGCGATCTGTGCATCTTCGACCCGGAAATCACCATCGAGGACACGCTTCAGGCCCATATCCGCTATGCCAGCGGGGCAGTGGCCAATTATACCCTGTCCGCCTATGCCCCGCAGGAAGGGCTTCAGGTCACCTTCATCGGCACCGAAGGCGAGTTGCATCACCAGCACACAGAATTGCATGGCATTTTCGGCGGCACCCGTTCCGCGCATGAACACGAACACATGTCCACTGTCCTGCACAGGTCCGGCCATGCACCCCGCAACATTCCGATCCCTGAAACGCAAGGGGATCATGGCGGCGCGGACCCGGTCATGCTGGGCTATCTTCTGGCCCCCGACAGCATGCCGGACCTGCCGCATATGGCCGCGCCCGACACCCGCGCGGGGTGCCTGTCAGTGGCTACCGGTCTTGCGCTGGTGCAATCAATATCCACAGGGCAAACTGTGGCAATTTCCGACATATTGCAGCCGGACTGGTTTGCGATGGGGTGATGCGGCGTTCATGCGGTGCCGGAACCGGCATCTTCCGGCGGCTGGGCTTCCAGAACCTGCGTCAGTTGCATTGCAAATCTGGAACTCGCGACAGGCAGCGAACGCCCGCGAAGCTGGCCCAGCAGTAGCACACCCTGCGATATATCGCGCGGTGAAATTTCGCGGATGACCATACCGGACTGGCGCGCGGCATTCAGCCCGATGGGAATCTGAAAGCCCACGGCATGTTCCTTGATGACATAATGACGGATCAGTTCAAAGGATTCGGTTTCCAGCACCGGCGACAGTTTCCGGCGCATGGCGCGCGCCGCATTGTCCAGAAGGTGGCGCACGCCATATTCCGCAGACGGGGCGACATGAATGTGGTCCAGACAGTCGCGCAACCGCAGTTCCGGCTTGGCCGCCAGCGGGTGATCAGCGGCCATGACTGCACAGACGGGCTGGGGTGACATGGCAATCACTTCGAAATCGACCATCACCACCGGTTCGAATACCAGCGCAAGATCACAGTTGAACGCGGCAAGTTCCGCTTCGGCCCGCGAGCGATCGCGCACGATCACGCTGAAAGTCACGCCCGGATGGTCGCGGCGGTAGCGCGAAATCTGTTCCGGCAGGAAATAGGGCAGCAGCGCCTGCGAACAGGCAATCCTGACATGGCCGCGCCGTACACCCGACAGATCCGCCACCTGACTTTGTACCCGCGCCATGTCCGAACGCTGGCTGCGGTAATGCTGCAGGATCAGCTCGCCCGCCGGGTTCAGCCGCACACCCCGCGCCAGACGTTCAAAAATCTGATCGCCGAATTCATCCTCAAATTTCGAAATGCGCCGGTTCAGTGCCGATGCCGTCAGCCCCGCATCCTCTGCCGCTTTGCGGATGGACCCCGCGCGCGCCACAGCCTCTATCAGGCGAAAGGTTTCCATGTGGCGCATGTCGGGCCTGTCCATAGTTGTTCATTTTTTGCATCAGTATTGTGAAATCATAGCATTTCCGGAATATGCTGCAAGCAGGTATCGTGTCCGCAATGCATCCATACGCGCCCAGAATCATCAGGAGCCCTGCCATGTCCCTTCTCAATCGCCGTGCTTTCCTTGCTTCCGCCACTGGTGCGGGCCTGTTGCCCTTCCTGCGGGTGCTGCCTGCCAGCGCGCAAGGCAGTGACACGCTGGTCACGGTTTTTGGCCAGACCATCAACAGCCTTGATCTGCACCGTGTCGGCACCAACCGCGCCAGCTATCAGGTGGCTGTCAACTGCTATGACCGGCTGGTGGGGTTTGGCGCAAAACAGCTGCCTTCGGGTGAAATGTCCTATGACTACGACGAAATAGTACCCGAACTGGCCGAAAGCTGGACCATTTCTGACGATGGGCTGACCATTACCTTCAAGCTGAAACCGAATGCCACCTTCTGGGACGGGCGCAAGGTAACAGCGGAAGATGTAAAATGGTCCTTTGACCGTGCCGTGTCTGCCGGGGGGTTCCCCACCACGCAGATGGCGGCAGGCGGTTTTTTCCGCCCCGACCAGTTCGAAGCACTGGACGCCGAAACCTTCGTCGTGAAGCTGGACTATCCGTCCAAACTGTCGCTGCCGAACCTTGCGGTACCTGTGCCCTTCATCATCAATTCGGAAGTGGCCAGGGCGCACGCCACCGAGGCCGACCCATGGGCCATGGAATATCTGCACACCACGCCTGCCGGGTCCGGTGCCTACAAGATTGCGCGCTGGGATCAGGGCCAACAACTGGTCTATGAACGCAATGACGCATGGGTCGGCGGCGACCTGCCCGCCATCAGGCGCGTGATCCTGCGAGAGGTGCCTTCGGCAGCAACACGCCGCGCACTGGTGGAACGCGGCGATGTGCAGATCAGTTTCGACATTCCTGACCGCGATGCGGCGGAACTGGCCGACAAGCTGACCGTCCATTCCACACCGGTTGAAAACTGCATCCATGCGCTGTGCCTGAACAGTAAATTCGCGCCCTTTCAGGATTCTGATGTGCGCAAGGCCGTGGCCTATGCCACCCCCTATGAGGCGATTTTCGAAGCTGCCGCCTATGGGCGCGGTGCCAAACTCTGGGGTGGCGACACGGAAATAACCGACACAGCATGGCCGCGCGCCTTTCCCTATGACACAAATCTGGATCTTGCACGCGAACATATGGCAAAATCGGGCTTTGTAGACGGGTTTGATGTAACATTGTCAATCAGCCTTGATCTGGTCAGTTGGATGGAACCGGCCGCGCTGCTGATACAGGAAGCAATGGCGCAGATCGGCATCAACGTGACTGTTGACCGTATTCCGGGTGCAAACTGGCGCACTGTCGCGCTGGTGGACAAGACGCTGGACATGCATCTGGAAAACTTCGGGGGCTGGCTGAACACGCCTTGCTATTACTTTTTCTGGGCCTACCAGAAAGACCGGCTGTTCAATTCGTCTGCCTATGACAACCCGGCTGTGCATGACCTGACCGAACAGACATTGCACATGGCCATGGATGACCCGGAATATGCGCCGCTGATCAAACAGATGTTCGAGATCGTGATAGAGGATCTGCCGCGCATTCCGCTGTATCAGCCCGCGCTGAATGTGGCGATGAACGGCGCAGACGGGTATGAATTCTGGTTCCACCGCCAGCTTGATGTACGCCCACTGACCGGCGCAGGGGCATAACATGGCAACCCGGTGGCTTCCGATCCTGTGGCGGCTGGTCCAGACCATTCCGGTTGTCATCGGGGTTGTCATCATCAGCTTCCTGCTGACACGCGCATTGCCGGGCGATCCGGCAGTGCAGTTTGCGGGCCAGATGGCCACGCCGGAAAGCATTGAACAGGTGCGCGCGGCGCTGGGGCTGGACAAGTCACTGCCGCAGCAATTCCTGATCTATTGTCAGGCGTTGTTGCAAGGGGATCTGGGCCAGTCAGTGGCCACCGGGCGGCCAGTGCTGACCGATCTGGCTACGCGACTACCCGCATCGCTGGAACTGACATTGACGTCCCTGCTGCTGTCTTGCCTGATTGCCATTCCGCTGGGCGTGCTGGCTGCCGTGCGGCAGGGGTCATGGGTGGACCACCTGTGTCGCGTGCTGGTGACAGCGGGCGTGTCGCTGCCCACTTTCTTCACCGGCATTCTGCTGATCTATATCTTCTATTACCTGCTGGGTTGGGCACCTTCGCCGCTGGGACGGCTGGATTTCGTCTATTTCGACCCGCCGCGCGTGACCGGGTTTTTCCTGATCGATTCCCTGCTGGATGGTGATCTGCGCACGTTCACAGGGGCGGCCAAACAGCTTGCGCTGCCCGCGATCACGCTGGCGCTGTTCACATTGGCCCCGATCGCACGCATGACCCGCGCCGCCATGCTGACCGCGCTGTCATCGGACTACATCCGCACCGCGTGCGCCGCTGGCCTGACCCCGCGCAAAGTGCTGTTCGGTTATGCGTTCCGCAACGCACTGCTGCCGGTTGTGACCACGCTGGGTATGGTGTTTTCCTTTGTGCTGGGCGCGAATGTGCTGGTGGAAAAGGTGTTCGCCTGGCCCGGCATCGGGTCTTACGCGGTCGAGGCACTGGTGCAGTCTGACTATGCCGCTGTGCAGGGCTTCGTGCTGGCGATGGCGCTTCTGTTCGTGCTGATCAACCTTATCATCGACCTCAGCTATGCGCTGATCGATCCACGCATCGGGTTTTCTTCAAAATGAGCGATCTTGCCCCCACCCAGACCAGTAACGGCATGCTGACCCATCTGGGCCATATTCTGCGCGAAAATCCGGTTACGGCGCTGTCCTTCGGGCTGTTTGCATTTTTTGTCGGTCAGGCTTTGGTCGGGCAATGGCTGGTGCCCTATGACCCGCTGGCCACCAATGCCGCACAGGCCCTGCAACCCCCGTCTGCCGCGCATTGGTTCGGCACCGACCAACTGGGCCGCGATGTGTTCAGCCGCGTGGTGGTCGCGACACGGCTGGACCTGACGATTTCGGTCCTGGCGGTGGCAATTTCGTTCGTGTTCGGGTCCGTGCTTGGCGCGATTGCGGGCTATTGGGGCGGCTGGCTGGATGCGGTGCTGAACCGCATTCTGGATACCATCATGGCATTCCCGCTGTTCGTGCTGGCCATGGGAATTGTGGCCGCCCTTGGCAACACCATTGAGAATATCATCTACGCGACCGCGATCATCAACATTCCCTTCTATGCCCGTGTTGTCCGCGCAGAGGTGAATATACGCCGCGAAGCAGGCTTTGCCCTTGCCGCGCGCCTGTCGGGCAACAGTCATCTGCGCACGCTGGCGTTTCACATCTTCCCGAATGCACTGCCCCCGATGATGGTGCAGGTGTCACTGAACATGGGCTGGGCCATTCTGAACGCGGCGGGCCTGTCCTTTGTGGGCCTTGGCGTGCGCCCGCCGACGCCGGAATGGGGCATCATGGTGGCCGAAGGGGCGAATTACATCATTTCCGGCCATTGGTGGGTCGCGCTGTTTCCGGGGATGTGGCTGATGCTGGCGGTCTTTACCTTCAACCTGATGGGCGACGGTCTGCGCGACCTTGTTGACCCCCGCAGAAGGACTTGATTCCCATGTTGTCAGTCAAGGATCTTTCCGTCGCCTTCAGAACCCGCAAGGGGCAGGTAGACGCAGTGCGCGGCATCTCGTTCGATCTGGCACCGGGCGAAACACTGGGGATTGTCGGCGAAAGCGGGTCGGGCAAATCGGTGACATCCTATGCGCTGATGCGCATTCTGGACGCAGGTGGCCGCATCAGTCAGGGCGATGTGTCCTGGAACGGGCGCGACCTGCGCGCCGCATCCGAATCCGCCATGCGCCAGGTGCGCGGGCGGGAGATTTCGATGATCTTTCAGAACCCGCGCGCGGCGTTGAACCCCATCCGCAAGGTGGGCCACCAGATCGAAGACGTGCTGCGCCAGCATGGACGCGCCACCCGCGCCAATGCGCATGAAAAGGCCATTGAAGCGCTGGAGGCCGTAAAAATCCGCGATGCGGCAGGGCGCTACCATGCCTATCCGTTCGAACTGTCGGGCGGTATGTGCCAGCGTGTTGTCATCGCACTGGCACTGGCCTGCGGCCCCAAGCTGATGATCGCAGATGAACCCACCACCGGCCTTGATATCACCACCCAAAAAGCCGTGATGGACCTGATGGGTGATCTGATCCGCGAACGTGGCATGTCCGCCATCGTCATCACCCATGATCTGGGATTGGCGGCGGAATATTGCGACCGGCTGGCCGTGATGAAGGACGGTCAGATCGTGGAAACCGGCGCGTCTGGTGATCTGTTCGCGAACCCTCGCCATCCCTATACCCGCAAACTGGTCGATGCCACGCCCCGCCCCGGCGTCAACATCCGCGACCTGCTGCCGCCTGAAATCCGCACCCCCGATCTGCCGCATGATGTGGGGGGGCGCGCGCTGCTGGAAGTTGTCGATCTGGTCAAGATCTATCCCGGCAAATCCGGCCCGGTTCATGCCGTTAAGGGCATCAACTTCACAATCCGCGAAGGGCAATCCGTGGGGTTGGTGGGTGAATCCGGCTGCGGGAAATCCACCACGTCATCGATGCTGGTGCGCCTGCTGGACCCGACATCGGGCGCGGTTGTCTTTGACGGGCATGAAATCGGCGGCATCCCGGCGGAACGTTTCCTGCGTGATGCGCGGCGCGGCCAGATTCAGATGGTGTTTCAGGACGCAACCGACAGCCTGAACCCCCGCCACAATGCCTTTGACAGCATTGCCGAACCCCTGCGCCGCCTTGGCGCATTGCGCGGGGCGGCCCTGCGCGCGCGGGTCAGGGAACTGGCGCACCTGACCGGCCTGCCCGAACACCTGCTGTCGCGCTATCCGCATCAGTTGTCGGGTGGGCAGAAAGCGCGGGTGGGTATCGCCCGCGCCATCGCACTTGACCCGAAATTCCTGATCCTGGACGAACCCACAGCGGCGCTGGATGTGTCCATTCAGGCCGTGGTGCTGAACCTGCTGGCCGATCTGCGCGCGCGCCTTGGCATGACCTATCTGTTTGTTAGCCATGATCTGAACGTGGTCCGGCTGCTATGTGACCATGTGATTGTCATGCAGGATGGCCAGATTGTGGAACAAGGTCCGACGGCTGCGGTCATGGACGCGCCCACCCACCCCTATACCCGCGAATTGCTGAACTCAGCGCCAAAACCGCCGGCGCCACCCGCTGCAGCGCTGACCAATGCCGCAGAATGAATAAAGGAAAAGACATGTCGTCACTGCCCTCCCCCCTGACCATATGTGACCTGCACACTGCCTATGCGGCAGGCGTTCCGGTTGCTGATGTCCTTCAGGAAATCTTTGCCCGTATCAAGGCAGTGAATGATCCGGGCATTTTCCTGCATCTGGCCAGTCTGGCGGAACTGGACATGCATATTCAGGCGCTCGGGGCCTATGACCCAGAGCGCCCGCTTTGGGGCGTTCCCTTCGTAGTGAAGGACAATATCGATGTGGCGGACATGCCCACAACCGCGGCCTGCCCCGACTGGGCCTATACGCCCGCCAAGGACGCATTCGCGATCGCACGGCTGCGCGCGGCAGGTGCCATTCCCATAGGCAAGACCAATCTTGACCAGTTCGCAACCGGGCTTGTGGGCATCCGCACACCATGGCCCGTGCCGCGCAACGCGCTGGATGCGGAAATCGTGCCGGGGGGGTCGTCATCCGGGTCGGCGGTGGCGGTCGGGCATGGAATTGTGCCCTTCTCCCTTGGCACCGACACGGCGGGGTCGGGCCGAGTGCCTGCGGCGCTCAATGGCATTGTCGGGCTGAAACCGACTCTCGGCATGGTGTCGGCAACCGGTGTCGTGCCCGCCTGCCGCACGCTGGATACAATCTCGGTCTTTGCGCGCAGCGTGACCGATGCGCATGCCGTATTACAGGCCATGGCCGGGTATGACCCTGCCGATGCCTATGCCCGCGACATTCCCGCAACCCCGCTGCGCCCCGCACCCCCGCATGTGAAAGTCGGCATTCCCGACCCCGCCACGCGCGAATTCTTCGGCGATGCGCTGCAAGCAGCGGCATTTGATGCGAACCTGGGCGCACTGCGCAATCGCGGCGCACAGATCGTAGAGCTGGATTTCACGCCCTTCTATGACGTTGCCAATATGCTGTATGACGGGGCATGGGTGGCCGAACGGCATACGGTCATCGAAACCTTACTGGCGCAGAAGCCGGATGCCGTTCACCCCGTCACCCGCGCCATCATCGGCAAAGCCGAGGGCCTGAGTGCCACTGATGCGTTTCGCGGCATCTACCGGCTGGCGGAGCTGCGCCGCATTTGCGCACCGCTGATCGCCTCGGTTGATCTGCTGGCGGTGCCCAGTATCCCCACGTTCTATACGCTGGCCGATCTGGATGTTGACCCGATCACGCCGAATACCAATCTGGGCACCTACACTAATTTCGTAAACCTGCTGGACCTGTGCGCGCTGACTGTGCCCATGTCCCCCCGCGCGGATGGCAGGCCTGGCAGCCTGACGCTGATCGCCCCCGCGGGGCATGATGCGCGATTGGCCGCCGAAGCGCTGGCCCTGTCAGGGCAGGCCGTGGCCGCACCCGACGCCGCGTCAGGGGACGAGATTGCGCTGGCGGTCTGCGGTGCGCATATGTCCGGCCTGCCGCTGAACCATCAGCTTGCGTCGCTGGGGGGCAGGTTTGTCAGGACGACAGAAACCGCGCCATGCTACAGTTTCCACGCGCTTGCAGGCGGGCCACCGGACCGTCCGGGGCTGGTGCGCGAAGCCAAAGGCGGGGCCCGCATCGCGCTGGAAATATGGGCATTGCCGAAACGCGCGCTGGGGCATCTGATGTGCCAAATCCCCGCGCCACTGGGTCTGGGCAGTATCGTGCTGTGTGACGGATCTCAGGTGACGGGTTTCCTGTGTGAGGCTGCGGGCACTGACGGCGCGCGCGATATCACCGCCCTTGGGGGATGGCGCGCCTATCTCTCGCAGGGGGTTGCGGCACAATAAGGAGACCGCTGGCGCATGTCCGGCAATTCCCCGCCGCGCGTGGATCAGGTCGGTCTGATCATGCGCGCGGTGTTTGCCCCGGCGCCAGACCCAGCCGTTTACGCATTGACAACGGCTCGTCACAACCACGATCCAGCCACAGGCCTACCAGCCCGCGCGGCAGATAAAGCGCGAAGACAATCGCAACGATACCGATCCCCGCCAGATACCACGCACCGAAATCACCGAATATTTCCTGCAATGCGAAAAACAGCAGCGCGCCCAGTATCGGGCCGATGAAGGTGCCAAGCCCCCCGACCAGCACCATGAACAGCATGAAAACCGACCATTGCACGCCAAAGGCCGTGCGCGGCTGAAAGGTGATGGCCGATGCCAGCCACAACGCGCCCGCCAGCGCACAGCCCACTGACGCGATGATGTATATGCGTTGCTTGACCTGAAAGGTTGAAATGCCCACTGACGCCGCAGCACCTTCGTCGTCGCGGATCGCCTGACTTTGCGCGCCGATGCGCCCGTGCAGCAGCCGCCATGTGCCCCAGATCATCACGCCCATGCTGGCCAGCGCCAGCAGATAGACCGTAAGGCGGCGAATTTCGGGCGCATAGGCGTTCAACGCCACCAGCGAGGTGCCGGTTTCACCCTGAATCAACGGATCAAACGAAACGACAGCACGGATGGCTTCGGCAATGACCCATGTGGCGATAGCAAATTCGCCTACCTTCATGCGCAGCACGAACCATGACAGAACCCACGCAGCCAGCCCGGTCAGCGCCGCGCCCATGAAGATGGCGGGAAAGGGCGGCAGGCCCGCCTCCACCAGCCGGATCATGGCGTAGCCGCCAAGCCCCACAAAGGCCTGTTGCCCGACGGATACCAGCCCGGCATAGCCTGCAAGCAGATTCCACATAACGGCAAACATTATCAGAATGAACAACAGCGTCAGCTTGTCCACGACCAGCGCAGATGCAACCAGCGGCAACAGGGCCAATGCCACAAATACCAGACAGGCCAGCCCTATCAGCCAGCGGTCGGACAGGGGCATTGGCAGGATATGGGTGGTTTTCATGCTTTTCTCCGCAATCTGTCCCGGTGCAGGAACACGGCCACAATGGCACTGCGCCAACCGCCCCGGTCATTGGCAGCAACGCGCATCAGCCGGAAGGCCAGCACGCCCAGAAACAGGCAATGCCCGGCCAGAATGGAAAATTGCGGCGAGATCATTCCGCCAAAAGTCTGTGCCACGCCAAGCGCAATGCCGCCGATCAGCGTGCCGCGCAATGACCCGATCCCCCCGATCACCACAGCCTCGAAGGCGAAGATCAGCATCATCGGTCCGGAAAAGGGCGTCACCTGCGCGCGTAATGCCAGAAAAATGCCTGCCAGACCGGCCAGCGCCACGGCAATCGCCGCCGCCCAGCGATGCACGCGCCGCGCATCCACCCCGCACAGAGCTGCGGCCTCAGCATCTGTGGAGGTAGCGCGCACCGCACGGCCAAACGGTGTGCGCGTCAGCAGAAGATGCAGAACACCCAGAACCACAATGGCGGTTACAAACATATAGACCGGCAGCTTGCCGATGAAGATATTGCCCGGCAACTGCCAGCTTGACCATGACAGCGCCCCGATATGCGCGCCCAGCGATTTCGTGTCCGACCCGAACACCGCGAACATGCCGTTTTGCAGCGCCGCCGCCAGCCCGATTGTTGTCAGGATAGGAATCAGGAAACCGCCTGCCAGCGCGCGCTCGAATATCAGCCGCTGCATCAGCCAGCCAAGCGCGGCCATGGCAGGCAAGGTCAGCGCAATCGCCGCCGGAACCCCAAAACCCATGGTCTGCACCAGCCATAATGCGCCCATTGCCCCCAGCACAGCCATATCCCCATGGGCCAGATTGATAAACCGCACCACGCCAAACATCAGCGACAGGCCAGCGGCCAGAACCGCGTAATAGCCCCCCAGCAAAATGCCCTGGATCAGTGATTCAAGCATGTCCGCCCTCCGGTGTCTTGTGAATGCCGAAATAGGCGTCGGTAATTTGCTGGCGGGTCAGATCCTGCGGCTTTCCGTCCAGTTCGATAATCCCTTCGGCCAGACAGATGATGCGGTCTGCAAATGCCATGGCGCGGGTCAGATCCTGTTCAACGACAATCATAGTCAGATGTCCTTTCAGGCCCTCCAGCGACTGATACAGCCCCTCAACTGCCGCCGGGGACAGGCCCAGCGACACCTCGTCCAGCAGCAACACCGACGGGTTGGCCACCAGCGCGCGGCCAATCGCCACCGCCTGCCGCTGCCCGCCCGACAGCCCGCCTGCGGCCCGGTCCAGCAAGGGCGTGATCTGGCCAAAGGCATCGCAGACACTGGCCAGTGTCCAGTCGCCGCGCCGCCCGTTTTCCGCCGCGATCATCAGGTTTTCGCGCACGCTCATATCCTCGAACAGGCGGCGACCTTCGGGCGACATGGCAATACCTGCCTTTAGGCGGGCATGCGCGGGCATCTGCGTGATGGGGGTGCCCGCCAGCGCGATTTCGCCCTCGGCCACCGGATGCAGGCCAGCGATCATGCGCATCATGGTGGTTTTTCCTGCGCCATTGGCACCGATCACGGCCAGGGTTTCCCCTTCGGGAATGTCCAGCGACAGCCCCTTGACCGCCTGCAACAGGCCATGCCGCCCCACCATATCTGATATTTTAAGCGCGCTCATTCCGGGCTGCTCCCAAGATAGGCGCGCTGCACATCCGCATGGGCAATCACGTCGCGCGGGTCACCTTCGGCCAGAATCCGGCCCTCGGCCATACAGGCCAGCCGGGTAACGACACGCAGCAGCGCGTGCAGGATATGTTCAATCCAGATAATCGTCAGCCCTTCGGCCTGCAGCCCCTGGATCAGCGCGATCAGTTCATCAAGTTCTGCTTCGGTCAGCCCGCCGCCGATTTCATCCAGCAGCACCACCCGTGGCCCCGTCGCCAGCGCGCGCGCCACTTCCAGCCGCTTGCGGTCCAGCAACCCCAGCGCCCCGGCGGGGCGGTTGGCATAAGCTGTCAGGCCAGTGCGTTCCAGAATTCCGGTGGCGCGGGTCGTGGCTTCTGTGATGGACAGGCCCGCCCCTGCCACTGCGGCAACATGAATGTTCTCAAACACCGTCAACCCGGTAAACGGGCGCGGCACCTGATGGGTGCGCGCCAACCCCATGCGACACCGTTCTGCCGCGTTGCTGCCCGACAGGTTCTGACCCGCCAGCCGGATGGTGCCCGAACTGATGGGGAAAGCCCCCGCCATCGCCCCGAACAACGTGGTCTTGCCCGCGCCATTGGGACCGACGACGCCCAATGCTTCGCCCGGCATGACGCGCAGATCCACATCATGCAGCACTTTTAACGCCCCGAAGGATTTGCCAATCCCCCGCGCTTCTAGCATCGGTTCTGCCGTCATGCTGGCCATGTTCTGATTTATTCCTTCCGGTCCGGTGAGGACGCAGGACGCAGCGCGCCCTGCGCTGTTCTTACTTAGCCAAAGGCAAGGGGCCGGAAATCGGCGGTCAGCTCGATCTGCGGGAAATCGGCATTTGACACCAGATCAAGCTGGAACTGCCACGGCCCGTCGCTGGCCTTGTTCCACTGGCCGCCCGCCAGCCCACTGACCGCGCAATTCGCCACCGGACCAGTGTTGAAATCAACCGTACCCACGGCAGTTTCTGCCCGCAGCATCGGCAGAGCCGCAGCCATTGCCTCTTTGTCCTTGGGGTCGCCCGCCTGCGTGGCCAGCGCCAGCGCCGCATCAAACAGTGATGCCGAAGCCCCCAACGCCTGCGCCCATTGCCGCCCGGTCGCGGCTTCATAGCCCGCGCCAAGTTCGGCATTCGACAATCCTGTCGCCACCGAATTGAACGGAAAGGCCGGGTGCCAGTAAACGCCGGTACACAACCCATGCCCCAGATCGCCAAGGGCTTCCATTTCGGCGGCGAACAGTCCTGCCTTGGCCATCTGCATAATCTTCAGCCGCTGTGCCAGACCGCGCTGCGCGGCCTGCCGCCAGAATACCGGGAAATCCGGCGGGAACGGAAAGCAGACCACAATATCCACACCCGCATCCCGGAAGGCATTGATATGGGTGGTGAAATCCTGAGACATGTTTTCATAGGGGCCGGGATCAATCACCTCCCACCCGGATTGTTCCAACGCGGGCAGTAGCCCTGCGCGGATGGCGTTCCCATCCGCATCGGACGGGATCAGCGTGCCCACCTTGCGGTTGGTGTCCAGCAGCGACCATTGCCCGTTATACAGGTTCAGGAAATTGCCCGACCCGAAGGAATAGTGGAAGGTCCATTTGAACGTCTGCTCGCCGGGGCGGCCCCCGCGACCGAAATAATAGGCCTCCCACGGGGCGACAGTGGACAGGCACGGCGTTGCCCCCGCTTCGCAGGCATCTGACACCGGGTTCACTGTTTCAGGGGCCGAGTGCGTCAGGATCAGGTCAGGGTTTTCCGAATTGATCATGTCGCGGGTAATCTGGCTGGCGCGCACCGGGTCCGACTGGGTGTCGGCGGTGATAATCTCGACCTGCATCTGCGTGCCGTTCACATCAACCCCGCCTGCCAGATTGGCGCGGATCGTGTCTATCAGATAAGTGTCAGCCGCCCCGAAAATGCCCAGCGGGCCAGATCGCGGGCCGATATAGCCGATCTTGTAAACATTCGACCCCTGCCCGAATGCGCGGGTGCCAATCAGCGGTGCGGCCAGCGCCGCGCCGCCCATCAGGCCGGTGAATCTACGGCGGGTCAGCGGTGGGGTGTGAGATGTCATGATTATCCTCCCTTGGGTTACTTTGCCGGGCGCCCACATGGGCGGGCACCCGGGGCCTGTCATTGCGCGCCCAGGCGCGCGTCCTGCAGCAGATGCGCGCGTAGAAATACGCCCGCCTGATCGAGGGACTCCATCCCCTCGTCCAGAAAGGGCGCGAACAGCTGGTGATTGTGGCACATACCGTCCCACAGGCGCAGTTCGGCCGCGACCCCGGCCGCCTGCATCCGCGCCGCCAGTGTCTGACTGTCCGAGCGCAGCAACTCCCAGCTGCCGACATGGATCAGGGTCGGCGGCAGGCCGGTCATGTCGGCATCGAACGGGGTGACGGCGGGCGAGGCGGGATCGCCATCGCCCAGATAAAGCGCGGTGAACAGGCCCATCAGGCCACGATCAACCAGCGGCGCATCGGCCATCTCGCTGTGCGAGGCACCCTGACCGGTCAGGTCCAGCGCCGGCGACATCAAGACCAGCGCGGCGGGCAGGGGCAGCCCCGCGTCACGCGCGCGGATCGCCGTGGCCAACGCCATGTTGCCACCGGCCGAGTCGCCCACCAACGCCAGTGTCCGGTCCGGGTAACCCTGCGCCAGCGCCCACTCGTAAGCCGCGAAAACATCGTCATGCGCGGCGGGTGCAGGGTTCTCGGGGGCCAGGCGGTACTGCACCGACAGCACGGCACAGCCGCTGGCGCGGGCGAGGTTAGAGGCGATCACCCGATGCGAGCGCGGCGAGCCGAACAGCCAGCCGCCGCCGTGGACATAGACCACCAGCCGGTCCGGCGCCAGATTCGCGGGGTGCAGGATCTCGCAGTCCAGCCCGTTGATCGTCACCGGCACGACGGCGATGCCGTCTGCGGTCGGGGTTGGGGCCATCATCGCCTCGAACCAGTCGCGCATGTCCTGCGGACCGCCATTGGCGGGGGGTGGGTTCTCGGCCCCCATAGCCAGAATCGCGTGCAGTTGTTCGGCAGACATCGGCTATCTCCTTCAGGTGTAAAACGCGTCGATTCCGCCGTCGACAGGCAGGTTGATCCCGCTTACCCAGCGCGCGGCGTCCGAGCACAGGAACAGGATCGGCGGCGCAACTTCATCCGCAATTGCGGGACGCTTGATATTCGCGGCATCGGCGGCCACGCGCTCTTCGCCCAGCATCTGGACGAATTCCCCCAGGATCGGCGTGAATACCGGGCCGGGCGCGACCGCATTCATGCGGATGTCATGGTCCATGAACAGGCTGTAGCCGCGCTTCTTGGTCCAGACCACCAGCGCTTCCTTGAAATACTGATAGCAGGTTTCCTGTGCGACAGGGTTCGCGGCCAGCCAGTCATGCCCGGCCTTGAAGCCTGCGGTTTCGGCCAGCGCCTTGTGGGCGTCCAGCCGCTGCGGCCATTCATACCCCAGGATCGAGGTGACATTGACCACCGCGCCACCCGTCATGCGCGGCACCAGCGCTTCGGTCAGATGACGCAAACCCAGATAGTTGACCCGTGCAACAAGGTCTTTCTCCGCCACGCCCGAAACGCCCGCAGCATTTACCAGCGCGTCAATCCGGTCCGGCAATGCGGCCACAGCGGTGTCAATGGCGGCGGGATCGCCCATGTCAACCTTCACAAATTCATCAAGGGTAATCATCGGATCATTGCGGTCCATGCCAATGACATGCGCGCCCTGAAAGCGCGCGAGCCGCGCCGTTTCCGCGCCAATTCCCGAAGAGGCGCCGGTGATGACAATCGTTTTTCCGTTCAAGGTCATGGTCTTTCTTTCGGATGCAGGGGGCCGCCCGTACCGGACAGGTCCGGACGGCCATCTTGTTATGCGGGGCGTGTTGGATGCGCTTAGAAAGGATAGACCACCGCGTCAGGGCGGGTGGTAACCCAGACCCATTGGGTGAATTCTTCCCAGATTGCCGGGCCGGAAATGCGCGAGCCGTTGCCAGAGCGACCACGCCCGCCGAAGGGTGCGAAGGGGCTGGCCATCACGGTCTGGTCATTAATGTGCAGATGACCCACACGCAGCCGGTTGCCAATGGCGCGCGCGCGACCAAGATCCTTGGCGATGATCCCTGCGGCAAGCCCATAATCGGACATATTCGCCAGTTCTACCGCGTGATCGTCGCTGTCATAGGCCACAATCACGGCAACCGGGCCGAAGATTTCTTCCTCAAATGCGCGCATGCCTGGTTTTACGCCGGACAGAACTGTGGCGGGAAACATGCGGCCCTGCGGTGTGCCGCCAGCCAGCAGGTTTGCCCCCTTGGCCACCGCATCGTCAACAATGCCCTTGATGCGCACGGATTCATGATCGGAAATCAGCGGACCCAGCGCACATTGGTCCGATGCCGGGTTGCCGACCGGCAGGCGTGCGGCCTTGGCGGCAAGTTCTTCAGCCAGCTTGTCGGCCATCGCGGCAGGCGCAAGGATAAGCCCAGTCGCCATGCAGATCTGGCCCTGATGCAGCCAGGTGCCCCAGGCCGCGTTTGCCGCAGCGGCGGTGAAATCGGCATCATCCAGAATGATCAGCGCGTTCTTGCCGCCCAGCTCCAGTTGCACCTTCTTCAGGTTGCGCCCGCAGGCCTCGCCGACCTTTGACCCCACTTCCGGCGATCCGGTGAAGCTGACCATGGCAATATCCGGGTTCTCACACAGCGCCGCGCCCACATCGCCCCCGCCGGGAATGATATGCAGCAGGTTCGCAGGAAGGCCCGCTTCTTCAAAAATGCGCGCAATGATGATGCCGCCGGAAATCGGGGTGCGGGGGTCGGGTTTATGCACCACTGCGTTGCCGGTGGCCAGCGCGGCGGCAATCGCCCGCACCGACAGGATAAGTGGAAAGTTGAATGGCGAAATCACGCCAACCACACCATGGGCCACGCGCAACAGTTCTTCGTGGCGGCCGTCCTGGCTGGGGATGATCCGGCCTGCGGGTTCCAGTGCCGCTGCTGCGGCCGCACGCAAAAATCCTGCGGAATGTTCAACCTCGATCGCGGCCTTGGGGTGAATCGATCCCGTCTCGCGGATAATCCAGGGGATCAGTTCATCACCATTGGCCTGCAACTGATCAGCGGCAGCATTCAGGATACGGGCGCGTTCATGGGCAGGCGTTGCTTCCCACGCCGGTTGTGCTTCGCGCGCCTTAGCGGCAGCCTTCGTGACATCCTGCGCCGACCCGTTGCCCACGGTGGCAACCGTGCTGCCGTCGCCCGGTGCGGTGACATCCGCCACCCCGCCATTCGCAAGCCGCCAGCCACCGGAAAAGATCATGCCGCTCCAGCTGTCGGCGGCAATAAAACTATGCGTGGTTCCGTCCATG
Organism: Roseinatronobacter alkalisoli; assembly: GCF_028745735.1. Classification (GTDB taxonomy): domain Bacteria; phylum Pseudomonadota; class Alphaproteobacteria; order Rhodobacterales; family Rhodobacteraceae; genus Roseinatronobacter; species Roseinatronobacter alkalisoli. Next base: position 89,771 of record NZ_JAQZSM010000005.1, on the reverse strand, counting down.
GTAATAACCTCCCTAAGGTCCTGCTCCGGCTCGGAGGATTTTCGCGCGCCCCGCAACAGTATTGCAGATGTACTGACGCCCCCCCCGGACACTGAGGAAAGGTCTGCGCAGGACTTGTATTTTATCAACAGAGAATTTCCCCTGTCTGATATTTTGTTTAACAGATTGATATTTATATATTTTTAATAAATATTGCGCCGCAGCGTCGTTTTATGTTTTAATGAATTCTTGTTTCCATTTCACTAAATGAAGAAAATGACCAAACGCATCTCACTGACGGAGGCATCACGCCACGCCCCCAGAATCACTGCACGCGGCGACAGTCGTCTGCTGGAAGAAGGTGCGCCGCCCACGCTGGCCGATCTGGCAGGCGCGCTGCAATTCGCCCTTGGCGATGGTCGCATCTGGCTGAACGATGAACGCATGATCATGATGCAGACCCGCGTTCTGGGAAACTTGCGCAAGGAAGCCATCAACGCGCTTGGCATTGATGCCGCGCGCAGCCTGTTTTACCGCGCGGGCTGGGTGCAGGGCAAACAATATGCCGATCTGGTGCAGAAACGCTTCAACCAGCAGGATCTGACTGCCGCACTGGCTGCGGGACCGCGGATTCACACGATGGAAGGCTTCGTCAAGGTTACCACCAAGCGCTTCGAATTTGACATCAAGCGTGGCTATTACCATGGCGAATTTCATTGGCATGACAGCACCGAAGCGCAGGAACACCTGACCCATTTTGGTGTTTCTGAATGTCCGACGTGCTGGATGCAGGTCGGCGCGCCGGCGGGGTTCACGTCGGCGCTTCTGGGCCAGCCCGTCATCTTCCGCGAAGTTGAATGCGCCGGCATGGGGGCGGAACGCTGCGTGGTGATCGGGCGCAATGCGTCCGCCTGGGGGGCGGATGTGCCCGAGCTTCAGAATTTCAGCCGTGCCCCCGCCCCGCCCCCGGCGCAGGCCGCACCATGGACGCCACCCATCGACCTGAAGGCGCCGACATCAGCACCGGAAATTCCACATCAGATTATCGGGCGTACGGCCGGGATCGAACGCGCCAAACGCTTGCTGGAACGGGTCGCGGGTTATGATGAACCGGTGCTGTTTCTGGGTGAACCCGGCACCGGCAAGGAATATTTCGCACACCGCCTGCATGATATCGGGCGCACCCCGAAGGGGCCGTTCATCACTGTCAATTGCGGCGGCTGGGATGACGGGCAGACCGCCCTGCCCCTGCTCGGTCCTGACGGGGCGCTGGCACGTGCCAAGGGGGGAACACTGTTTCTGAACGATATCTTTGCATTGCCGCCGGCGCAACAATCGTTGCTGGCGACGCAGCTGACCGCAGATAACCCGCCTCAGCCACTGCGCATCATGTCCGCCAGTTCCGCAGCCCCGCGCGAAGCGATGAAATCAGGGGCGTTCCGGTCAGACCTGTATTTCCGGTTGTCGCTGCTACCGATCGTCATTCCGCCGCTGCGCGAACGGCGCGACGATGTGCCGATGATGATCGACCATTTCCTGCGCCTGCACAGCCGCAAGCACCGCAAACCCCTGCGCCAGATTTCCGGCGCGGCGCTGGGTCTGCTGCTGCGCTATGATTTCCCCGGCAATGTGCGCGAATTGTCGAATATGATCGAACGCGGGGTTATTTATGCCGAACCGGGCGGTGATCTGGAAATCTCGCATCTGTTTACCGGGGTTGAGGAAATGCCCGAATTCGTCGAAGGGTTGCATATGTCCGGGCGGATCGTGCGGCGTGCTGCATCGGCAGAACCCGCCACTGACGGGCTGACCTTCGCCGAGATCGAGGCAGAAACCTATGCCAACGCGCTTCAGGCGGCCGAAGGGAATGTTTCTGCCGCGGCGCGTGCGCTTGGTCTGACGCGCGCAAAGCTGGAATACCGGCTGCGCAAACTGAACCTGATACCGGATAAACCCGGCACCTGAACGCTGCATCTGGTTGCGCGCGGAATATCCCGCGCGTTCATTGCATTCACGCCCCACCTATGGCGCAAGCATTGCGCATAAACCAAGGGCCGCTTGCGACTGAAAACAACCTGTTCCCACCTGATCTGACAATGGTTTAACATGTGGCGTGATACATCATCAAAGGTTTCAGGGAACCCGCCGCGCATTCGCGCGTTCTATCCGGTATGCTGTTGCGTCAGGGAGTTCGGACCATGGATCAGATCACATTACTTGCGGTCCTTACTGCATTCACGCTGAATTGCATTGTTGTTTCAGTCATATTCAGCGACCCGAGACGTAGGGCACAGCAGCGACATGCAGGCCGCGTCAATGGCTCTGCCCGGACTGGAAGCCTGCCAGGGGTGCTGTCACGGCATCACGGCGCTACACACCACTGAACCGGTTCGACACTTCCGGTCGGTTCCCTTACCTGTTGAAAGAGAGTTCAGATGCGCAACGCAAAATTATACGCCACAACCGCCCTGACCATGTGTCTGGCATCCCCCCCTGTCATGGTTTCGGCACAGTCCGATGCGATTTCGGATGACGATCTGGCGCTTTTCACACCGGCGGCGCAAATCTGTATTCTGGACCCGCTAAGCACGGATTGCGCGCCCCTGGCCGAAGTCATAAGCGAATGCGCCGAGGATCCGCTTGATGGGCAATGTGAAGTCCTGTTTGACGACCCGGAAACGATTATGGATGATCCCGACACACTGGAAGACGTGCAGCATATTCTGCGCGAGACAGACGCAGCGATAGCGGGATTTCCATCCCCCGAAGCCCTTGAGGCGCTGGACGATCCTGAACTGCCGGAAGAGGCACCCATTGAGGAAGTGCCCGTTGAGGAAATGCCAGAAGAACTGACCGAGCCGGACCCATTGCCGACCGAGGATGACAGCATCCCTGCGCCATCAGATTTGCTTGATGAGTTGTTGACCGACGACCCGGTGGAAGACGAACCGGCACCAACCGAAGAAGACGAGGCCGCCGACACTGCCGCAGCCATGCAGCAAGCGCTGGAAGCAGAGGCAGAGCTAGAAGCCGAAGCGGAGGTAGAATCCGAAGCAGAGCTGGAAGCAGAGGCCGAGGTGGAAGCGCCGGAAGATGAAGCCGCGCTGGAGCCGGAAACCACCGAAGCCGAAGTTGAGATGACACAAGAGGAACTGGAAGCGGAACGCGCGGAGCTTCTGGCCGAAGCAGACGAAATGGCCCAGGATGCCCCCGAACTGGTGATCGAGGACGCACCGGAAGAAGAAGTTGCGGCCCCTGCCGAAACCCCGGCGGAACTGGATGCCACCCAACAGGCGGCCATTGATCGCATGCTGGAAGATCCGGGCGTGTCATCGGCAGTTGGCCTGCTTGGGGCGATGCTGGGGACGCAGGAAACCCCTGCCGACAGTGACCCCACCGAACAGACCACATCCGCCGCCGCATTGGCCGCCCGCGAAGATGACGCTGACGCGGATACGGATGCAGAAGACCCCGAAGTCAGCGAAGAACAGATCACAGCCGAACAGACACGCAGCAGCCGCGATGACTTTGAATCGCGCCTGGCACTGGATTTTGACGCAGACGCACTGGCGCACACCCAACGCAGCAGCAGCAACCGCCGCGATCTGGAACGCGCGGGTCTGGTTGCCCTTGGGGCGCTGGCCGTGGGGATGGTCATCAACCAGAACCGTGTCGTGGCGCGGTCGGATGAACGTGTTGTCGTTGATCAGGGCGGTGGCGATTTGCAGCTGTGGCGCGATGATGATGCCATTCTTCTGGAAGACGGTTCCACCCGACGGATTGAACGCTACAGCGACGGGTCCACGCGCACCCGCTGGGAACGTCTGGACGGCACGCAGATTCTGACCATCCGCGATGCCACGGGCCGTGTGCTGCGCCGTGACCGCGTACTGCCGGATGGCACCATCATCGAATTGGTGGACGACACGCGCCCGGTGGACGCTGTTGATGTGACGGTGCTGCCGCCGCCACGCACCCGCGAATTGCGCATCACCCAGCGCACCGACCCGGAACTGGCATTTGCCATGCTGCACGAAGCAGAAGCAGAAGCGCGCGCGCTGGATCGCAGCTATTCCCTGCGCCAGATCCGTGAATGGCGCGAATTGCGCGAAACCCTGCCATTGCTTAGCCCTGACCCGATTACGTTTGAAACAAACCGCGCGAATGTACGCCCGCATGAAGCATCAAAACTGTTGCAGGTCGGGCGGCTGATGGAACGTCTGGTCGCGGATAACCCGCGCGAGATTTTCCTGATCGAAGGGCACACCGACGCAACCGGCCCTGCGGCATATAACCTGGCGCTGTCGGACCGGCGCGCGGAATCCGTGGCGCTGGCCCTGACAGAGTTTTTCGACATTCCGCCGGAAAATCTGGTCGTTCAGGGCTATGGCAAACGCTATCTGCGCATTCAGACCCTGCAGGCGGAAGAACGCAACCGCCGTGTTGCCATCCGCCGGATCACACCGCTGCTGCGGCAGTAACGCGAATACAGCATTGCGGCGGGCCGGTGTGCCCGCCGCAATTTCATATATTCAGACCTCGCCCCACAAGTCCTGCGCTAGTCTGACCACAAGGTCCAGCTTGCGCTTCTGGTCATCCTCGGTGATCTTGTTGCCATGCTCGGTCGAGGCAAAACCACATTGTGGCGCAATGCCCAGCTGGTCCATATCCACAAAATTTGACGCCGCATCAAACTGGCGGCGCAGGCTGTCCATGCTTTCCAGCTCGGGGGTTTTTGTGGTGATGAAACCGGGCAGAACACGTTTTTTCCCCTTCGGCAGCAATGCCAGCGGTTCCAGCCCGCCTGCGCGGTCAGTGTCATATTCCATGAAATAGACATCCACACTGGTACGGTTGAAAATCGCATCCGCCGCCGCATCATACCCGCCGGTAGCCACAAAAGTAGACTGGAAATTTCCGCGGCACATATGCATGCCGATGATCATATCGGCAGGACGGTCCTTGATGGCTTCTTCCAGCATCCATGCATAGCGGTCGATCAGCCAATCAGGGTCTTGCCCCATGGCTGCGCGGATCGCCCGCTGTTTTTCGTCGCCCAGATAGGCAAAGAAAATATCATCGAGTTGCAGGTACCGGCATCCCGCCGCATAAAATGCCTGCACGGCCTTTTTATAGGTCGCGGCAATACCGGCCATGAATTGGTCCTGATCGGCATAGGGGGCGTGTTTGTTATTGTCCGGGGTCACGCGGAAATGCACCGCCGACGGGCCGGGAATCGAAATCTTCGGGCAGACCGTGGTCATCTGTGCCAGTTTGCGGAAATGCTCCAGCATCGGGTGATCCGCAGGGAAATCAAGTTCTGCCGTGATCTGCGGCACCTGACTTATGGTTGCGCCCTTGAACCCAAGCGCATCGCTGCCGGTTTCAATGATGTCCAGCCCGTCCAGCATGCCCATGAAGTCATAATGCCAGAAGGCGCGGCGCGCTTCGCCATCGGTGACCACCTTCAGGCCGACATCTTCCTGCATGCGTACAAGCGCCGGAATTTCGCGGTCTTCAATTGCGGTCAGTTCCGCCCCGGTCAAACCCGCCTTGCGGGCGTCGGCAATCGCCGCAGGGCGCAACAGACTGCCAACATGGTCGGCGCGAAATGGCGGTGTGGGTGTGGTGGGTGTCAAGGTTTAGTCCCTCTTTTCAGTCAGCGGTCAGGTGCGGGACACAGCAGAATGCGACAGGTCGCAACCTGCCCTTCATCGCGCATGCATCCCAAGGCCCGCCGCCTGTGGGTGTCATTTCCTGTCAGGCAGGTCTTCTGGCTTGCGGATAGCAGCTTGGCTGGCCTTCGCGGGACATACTGATCCCGAAGGTATTTCAGCCGCGCGCGCCGCTTTCAGTTGCGAGGCCAGCGCCGGAATTGAATGGCAATCCGCACCGGCTTCCCTTTTACATCCCCGCATTGCTGCGGGGAACCATGACAAACGCCAATAGGCATGGAACGCCGCCACATGTCAACATATCGCGCAGGAGGAGGGGGAGGCACCGGCGGAAATGCCTATTGCCGCGTAACCCGCACATTCTGACTGACAACATAGGCATTCCCTGCGGTTTCCATAAAGGCCACATCCGCGGCATCGCGCCCACAGCCGATAATCACCACCCCGTCAGCGGCGACCATGCCGGTCGGATCGATGAAATGCCATGCCGAGTCGAGCCAGACCTGCGCGACCGCGTGAAAATCGGGCGGGTGAACATCCGCGCCATAGACAGAGGTATAGCGCGCCGGAATACCCGCCGCCCGCGCCAGCGCGCAGAACAGATGCGTTGCATCCCGGCAGACCCCTTCGCGTGACACAAATGTTTCCATGGCGGTCGTCGTTGGGGTGGAACTCCCGCTGACATAGGCGATTTCCGCCTTCACCCAGTCGCGTATCGCAATCACCTTGGCCCCGCCCTTCAGATGGCCAAACCTGCGGCCCATGAACGGCACAAAAAGATCGGACTGGCAGAATCTGGACGGGCGCAAACAACTTAGCGCTTCTGGCGGAAGGGCCCCCAGTCCAGCCTGTGGCAGGGCGTCCAGCATGATTTCGGAACGGGTGACATCCACCACCGCGCTGTAACGCAGCTTCAGCCGGTCGCTTGTTACAGACGCGCAAACCCGTGCGCCTGTGCCGCCCTCGCCGGGAATGCGATGCAGGGTCGCATCGGCAATGTCCAGCGCGCTTTGCAGTACCTTCTGCCCGTCGGTTTCAGCCGCATCGAGGGTCAGCAGAACCGTTTCTGCGCCAGCAAGCTGATAATCCATGGTGACGTCGATGGCGATGCGCATTGGTGACTGTCCGTTTCAGGTGGCACGCCAGATACGACGCAGAAACGCCCTATCTGACATGGCGCAGACGCGAAAGGACTATTCACATGACCGCCGGAATGGCGCGGCACCTACAGGATGGATTGCCCGGTCGCCGCCCAGTCCCTGGCGAACTGCTCCAGCCCCTTATCGGTCAGCATATGGTTTGCAAGGCTGCGGATCACCGCAGGCGGAATGGTCGCCACATCTGCACCCGCAAGGGCCGCTTCCTTGACATGGTTGGCCGACCGGATGGACGCAGCAAGGATTTCGGTTTCAAACCCGTAATTGTCATAGATAACACGAATGTCGCGGATCAGTTCCATCCCGTCCAGCGCCAGATCATCCAGCCGCCCAAGGAAGGGCGAGATATAGGTAGCGCCTGCCTTGGCCGCCAGCAACGCCTGATTGGGTGAAAAGCACAGTGTCACGTTGGTACGTATGCTGTTGCGCGCAAAATGGCGGCAGGCCTTCAGCCCGTCCAGCGTCAGCGGCAGCTTGATGACGACATTTGACGCAATCTTCGCCAGATGCTCGCCTTCGGCCACCATACCGTCAAAGCCCATCGCGGCCACTTCGGCAGATACAGGCCCATCAACAAGCCCGCAGATCTCGGCAATCACTTCTTTGAAATCGCGGCCGGATTTGGCGATCAGCGACGGGTTGGTGGTAACCCCGTCCAGCAGGCCATAATCATTCAGTTCGCGAATATCTGCGATCACGGCGGTATCAACAAAGAATTTCATTCCAGCATCTCCTTTGGGTTAGCGGGCGGTCAGCAGGGTAAAGGGCCTGCCTGATGATGTTTCCGCGAACATAGGCAGGAAACAAGATAATAACAACAATAAACAACAAAATCACATAATTTTTGTTGTTTTAGATGATACCTATGTTATATTTATGCGGAAACAGGGACAACGCCAATGAAACGCGACGACCGCCGACAAGCCATCATGGACCTTCTGGTGCGTCATGGTGCTGTCGATATGGATGATCTGGCCGAACGCTTTGTGGTGTCCAGAATGACAATTCACCGTGACCTGGACGATCTGGAAACCCAGGGCCTGCTGCGCAAGATCAGGGGTGGCGCCACAATCGAGGCCGGAACCCTGTTCGAAAGCGATTTCCGTTTTCGCGCCCAACAGGGGCTGGCCGCGAAAACCGCCATGGTCAACGCCGCACTGGAACTGGTTGAACCGGGCATGACAGTCATGGTCAATGACGGGTCCACAGCCGCAGGTCTGGGAACCGGATTGCTGGCGCACAGACCGCTGACCGTCATCACCAATAACGCCGCCATCATCGACCAGCACCGCGCCGAGCAGGGCCTTGGGCTGATTGCGTTGGGCGGGGTATATTCGGCAAAATACCACGCCTATTTCGGTGTGGTCACCGAAGACGCACTATCGCACCTGCGCGCAGATATCGCCTTTATTTCGGTTCCGGCGGCCGCAGGGCTGGATGTGTTTCATATGAATGACGCCGTTATTCGCGCAAAACGCGCGATGATGGATGCCGCGCAGCACCGGTGCCTGCTGGTCAATCAGACGCGCTTTGGCCGCACAGCATTGCACCGGCTGGCGGGACTGTCCGAATTCGATACCGTCATTACCGACAGCCCGCCGGATGATGAAACCATGACCGTGCTGGCGCGCGCGGGCATAAGCCTGACCTTTGCCCCCACAGCATCATCCACCGCGGCTGAAACGGCAACATCACAGGAATAGCCATCACCGGCGCGCACCACATGACTGCTGCATTTGGCCTGAACGGGTGGCGTTGGGGAATGAACCAAGCCCGCGCTATCGGCGGGCCGGGGTCCGCCGATAGCGCGGGCCACCTGCGGCCTTGCTCCGCGCCTTTTGGCATCTCTTTCACGCCAAATCACGCGCCAGCATATCAACGAAACGCTGTGCCGAGGGTGACAGCGACCGCCCGCGTTTTGAAATCACCGCCATTGACCGGGTGACAACCGGATCGACCAGCGGGCGCACTACCAGATCCGGGTCATTGATCGCCCCCGCCAGCCGCGAAGGAAACGCCGCGAGCCCCATGCCACACGCAATCATCCATTCGGCACTGTAAAGAAAGCCGATCTCGACCCGCAGATTCGCGGTCGCGCCGACAGAGCGAAGTGTATCCTCGATCTGCGTGCGCACGCCGTAATTGCGGCGCGGTGCAATCAGCGGTTCGCCGTCCAGATCGCGCCAGCGCACGGTTTCCTGCGCCGCCAGCCGGTGGTCCCGACGACACACCAGATAAATCGGGTCGTGGTGCAATAGCCGCCAGTCGAATTCAGCACGGTCATGGGGGGGAATGCCAAGGCCGAAATCCACCTTCTCTTCGCGGATCAGGGGGAAGAATTGATCCGGGGCGCAATCATTCATGTCCAGCGCAATGCGGGGATAGGCGGCGATGAAGTGTTTGACCGTGGGGGGCAGAAGCGCAATGCCCGTGGCAGGCGTCGCCGCTATGCGCAGAACGCCACGCTCCAGTTCCTGCAGATCGGTTATCGCGGTGCCGATGGCCGACACATCCCCCATAATACGTGTCACGATACCAATGATCTGCTCGACCGCTTCGGTGGGCACGACACGCCGCGTAGACCGGTCGAAAAGCCGTGCGCCCAGTGTCGCCTCCGCCTGCCCGAGCAGCACACTGGCCGAGGATTGCGAAACCGAAAGCCGTTCGGCCGCCGCCGAAACCTGGCCAGTATCATAGATCGCCTTGATCGCCTGAAGCTGGCGCAGCGTAAGATGATTGATCGCCATTCATATACTTACTGCATAAATAATCTTTTAATATTCATTAAATCATTCAATCAACCAATGGTAGCCTTTTATCGCGGCGGGGCCCTACCCGCCCGGTCTGGGAGGATCACATGTATAAACGATTTCTGATCGCGGCCATTGCCGCAGCTTCAACATTTGCCGCAACCGTACCGGCCACGGCACAAGAACGGATCACCATCGGGACCAACCCGCAGGGAACGCTGTACTACACCATTGCGGGCGGGCTGGCCGCCGCTTTGCAGGAAACGCTGGCGCGTCAGGTAACAGTGCAACCGTTCACCGGTTCATCAGTTTACATACCACTGATCGACGCGGGCGAGGTGACGCTGGGGCTGAATTCCTCTATTGATGTGGGGGCATGGTATCGTGGCGAGTACGGTAATGACCCCTATACCGGTATGCGGGTGCTGGCCCGGCTGTGGCCCCTGCGTCAGGCGTTAACCGTGCGCGCCGACAGCGGGATGACCGAAGTGGCCGACCTGGCCGGCAAGCGCGTCATCACCAGCTTTTCCGCGCAGGCCGCAACTGGCCGCGTGAACACCGCCATTCTTGAAGCAGGCGGGCTGCAGGTCGATGACGTCGAAGGCGTGACCGTCGCCGGGTTGCAACAGGGCATCAACGCACTGATTGAGGACAATGTCGATGCGACAGGCGTGGCAGTTGGCATTCCGTTGACCCAGCAGGCACATGCGACCATTCCCGGCGGCATCCGGTATCTGTCGATCACGGGCGCAGGTGCCACGGATGAAAACCTGGACAGCATCTTCAATGGCGTCTACCTGACGGAAATTGCCCCGAACCCGCGCATGCCCGAAATCACCGAACCGGTGACAGTTTCGGCCTATGATGTCTTTATTACCGTGTCGTCCGATCTTTCAGACGCGGATGCGACTGCGATCCTGACAGCATTGTACGATGCGTTGCCCGGCCTGAAAGCGGATTATCCACCGCTGGCCGAAGCGGCGCAGGACCGTCTGTCCACCCCCACCAATACGGTGCCCTACCACCCGGCTGCAGTCGCGTTCTTCAAGGACCGGGGGCTTTGGTCAGACGAGAACGAAGTGCGCGAAACCGGGCTGGAATAAGTCAGGCACCAGAGCACCGGGGGAACCATTGTGAGCAGTCGCATTATCACCGCCTTGTTGCCGGTGCTGGGAATCGCGTGGATTCTGGACCTGCCCGCGCGTCTGGGCATGGTTGTCATCACCGAGCAATATCTGGCCACAGTGCTTGGCGTGGCTGTTCTTGCCGGTTTCCTTGCCGCCCCGCGCAATGGGTTGTGGCGCTGGCCGGATGTCGCATTCGGCGTTCTGGCGATGTCCGGCTGGCTATGGCTGGCCTGGAACTATGAAGGCTGGCTGCTTACGGCGCATATCCGCGGGCCGGAAAAATGGGTGCCTGCGCTGATCGCCATCGCCGGAACTGTGGAGGCGACGCGGCGCAACTGCGGTCTGGTTCTGGCCGTGCTCGGGCTGATTTTCATGGCCTACGGGTTTCTGGGCTGGCTGGGGCCGGGAATATTTGAAGGCGCATATCTGCGGCCCGCGCGTTACCTGCTGTACATCTATAGCGACTCCAACGGTGTGCCCGGTCTGGTCCTGAATGTGGCGGCAAACCAGATTCTGGGGTTCGTCGTCTTTGGTGTGGTGCTGACCGCTGTTGGCGGGTCCGATGCAATGACGCGGCTGGCCATGGCGCTGATGGGGCACAGGCGCGGCGGCCCCGCGAAGGTCGCGATCCTTGCCTCGTCATTGTTTGGCACATTGTCCGGGTCAACAGTCGCCAATGTCATGTCCACCGGCGTTGTCACAATTCCGATGATGAAACGCGCAGGCTTCCCGTCACGCCATGCCGCCGCCATCGAGGCCGTGGCGTCAAACGGCGGACAGATCGCACCGCCGGTGATGGGGGCGACAGCTTTTGTCATCGCCGAATTCCTGCAGGTGGGATATGCTGATGTAGTCGTTGCCGCATTCCTGCCCGCAGCCTTCTATTACTACCTGCTTTACCGTCAGGTGGACCGGTTTGCGGCCGCCCACGGGATCATGGGCGAGCCGCGCGAAAACCTGCCCCGCGTGGGCGGCGCGCTGGCCGGGGCATGGCCCCTGATAGCACCCCTTGGTGTGCTGATCTGGTTTCTGTTCGTGCTGGGCTACAGCCCCGGCAAGGCCGCGCTTTATTCGGCCATCAGTGCGCTGGCGCTGAACCTGATCCGCACACCGCGTGAAATGCTGTCATTGAGGTTCTTTGCAGATATTCTTGCCAGATCAGGGCGCACGCTGATTCCGGTGATCCTTGTCAGTGCGGTGGCGGGTATCGTGATCGGCACCATCAATGTCACCGGTCTGGGATTCGCCCTGACGCTGGCGCTTGGCAAAATCGCCGCCGCGGGGGGGGTGCTTGCGCTGCTGGCGGCAACAGCCACGCTTGCGATAATCCTTGGCGTGGGAATGCCGACAACCGGGGTTTATGTGGTAATTTCCGTCCTGCTTGCGCCTGCGCTGGTGCAGGCGGGCGTGGCCCAGATGTCCGCGCATCTTTTCATTTTCTATTTCGGACTATTGTCAATGCTGACCCCGCCGGTCGCAATTGCCAGCTATGCGGCTGCGTCCATCGCGGGGTCGGACATGTGGCAGACCGGCGTGACCGGCATAAAACTGGCAATCACGGCCTATCTGCTGCCCTTCGTCTTTGCCCTGAACCCCGCACTGGTCTGGCAGGGTACATGGCATGAAATTGCCGTATCGGTCGCAACTGTGGGCGTCGCCGGGTTCCTGCTGGCCGAAGTTCTGGCAAATCCCCGCGCCTATGGCGGTAGGGTGCGAAGGCTGGGTGCAGGGGTGCTTGCGCTGGCCATAGGGGCCACGACTGCCGTTATTCCACCCGCATCCACGGCGGCGTTGATCATCGCCATCCTGGGTGTGGTCGCGGCTATTTTCATCGCGCGCCGTGAAGGCACGCACACCGATGGCGCGCTGCGCCTGAAACCTGAAGGAAACACTGAATGAGTGAACGCTATCCCGCCATGCCCCCGCGTGTTGAAAACCCACCCTATAAGCGGATCGCGGCCGAGGAAGCATGGCTGCCGCCGGAAATCATGGATCTGTACATCAAGGGTCTGGACGATGGCACGATAACCGACCCGGGGTTCCGCAGCCTGTGGGGGTTTTTCGGCAAATCCACCACCGACAAGGCGCGCGCCCATAACCGGCGCATTCAGTCGCTGGGTGACGAACGGCTGCGGGACATGGACGAAAGCGGCATAGACATGGCCGTGCTCGCCCTGTCATCACCCGGTGTGCAGGTGTTTGAACCCGCGCAGGCAAGCGCGCTTGCTACCATGGCCAATGACATGCTTGCCGAAGGGATCGCGGCGCATCCCAACCGTTTTGTCGGCCTTGCCGCATTTTCACCGCTGGATATTGGTCAGGCCGAGAAGGAGCTGGAGCGCGGCGTGACCAAACTGGGCCTGCGCGGCGGTATCCTGAATTCCCACACGATGGGCGTTTATCTGGACGATGAAAAATACTGGGGCCTGTTTGAAGCCGCCGAGGCGCTGGATGTGCCGATCTATCTGCACCCCAACACGCCACCCGCCGACATGATCGATCCGTTCCTGCCGCGCGGGCTGGACGCCGCAGTCTATGGGTTTGCCTGCGAAACCGGACTGCATGCGCTGCGGCTTGTGGTGTCGGGCCTGTTCGACCGGTTCCCCAAACTTAACATCGTTCTGGGCCATTGCGGCGAGGCGCTGCCCTACTGGCTCTACCGAATCGACTATATGCACGGACATATCTCAAAAACCGGGCGCTACCCGAATGTTCAGCCGCTGAAGCGTCGGGCATGGGACTATCTGTGCGATAATTTCTACTACACCTCTTCTGGTGTGGGCTGGACGCCGCCGGTGAAATACGTGCAGGACGTGATCGGCAAAGACCGGATGATGTACGCAATGGATTATCCGTGGCAGTTCGTTCAGGGCGAGGTTGGCGTCTTCGATCATATGGACGTAGATGACGCGATCAAGAAAGCATTTTTCGAAGACAACGCGCGCAAGGTCTTCAAGATCTGATCTGACACAGCTGACAGGGGCGGCACCTGAATTGCCGCCCCCCCCCTTTCCTTTACAGGTTCACCACAAAAAAACCGTCCGCAGCGCCATCGCCCCGGACGGTCGGCGGCTTCAGCCAGCCATCGATCACGCTTGTCGTCCGACCATATCAGGTTCCACGCAAGCGCGGGTCGGTTCTGGCCTGAAGGGAACGTTACCGCTTTGATCAAGCCAGCGGTGGGCTGGGGATTGCCGGTCCCACGTTTTAGAAGTTCACTTTATGCAGGCGGAATACCCCGACATCCAAGGCTTGGCCTGTCGCTGGCGGTATCGGCAGGCCGCGGGACGGCCCACTGATGGCGCAGCAGGCTGCGCCATCGATTCCGTGCCTATGGGCGCCCCCTTCATGCCAGTAGCCACTCGCCAAGGGCGCGGTTTCGGCTTGAAGCGATTATGCTCCAACTCAACGCATGTCTCCTGGAAGTGATATCCAGTTCCGAGCTTTTACTGGTAAAACAATACGTCAATGCGTGCCCGCGTGAATGCGAATGAACACGGCACGCATTGACTGCGACTTAGAACGGGTAATGCTGTTTGTGCGGGTCTTCGATGGTAAGCCAGCGCCAATCCGTAAAGGCGTCGATCCCGGCCTTGCCGCCGAACCGGCCATGCCCCGACGCCTTGACGCCGCCAAAGGGCATCTGCGCCTCGTCCGATACAGTGGGCCCGTTGATATGGCAGATACCGGATTTGATCCGGTCAGCCACGGCCATCGCACGCTTCAGATCCCCGCCATGAACCGCCGCTGACAGGCCGTATTCCGTGTCATTGGCCACGCGCACCGCTTCGTCATCGCCATTCACGCGGATGACCGACTTGACCGGGCCGAAGCTCTCCTCACGGTAGATACGCATCTGGGGCGTGACCCCGTCAAGTACACCGGCGGGCACTACAGCGCCCTTGCGCGCACCGCCTGCGGTCAGCTTCGCGCCTTTCGACACAGCGTCATCCACCAGCGAGTCCATCTTTTCGGCGGCGGCTTCGGATATCAGCGCGCCAAGCGCCACCTTGCCACGCGGATCGCCCGCAGGCAGCGACGCGGCCCGCGCAGACAGTTTCGCAACGAAATCATCGGCAATTTTTTCGTCCACGATAATGCGTTCGGTGGACATGCAGATCTGGCCCTGATTCATGAACGCCCCGAACACGGCGGCATTCACCGCACCGTCAATATCGGCATCATCCAGAACAACCAGCGGCGCCTTGCCGCCCAGTTCCAGCAGCACGGGCTTCAGGTTCTCACCCGCAAGCCGGCCGATGATCCGCCCGACAGCCGTAGACCCGGTGAAGTTCACATGCTTCACCGCATCATGGCTGATCAGCGCTGCCACCAGATCGGCGGCATCTTCGGGGGCATTGGTCACCACATTCAGCACACCTTTGGGCAACCCGGCTTCCGCCAGTACATCCCCGATCAGCCGGTGCGTGCCTGGACATGCCTCTGACGCCTTCAGAATGACCGAGTTGCCGCATGCCAGCGGCATCGCAATCGCGCGCACCCCCAGGATGACCGGCGCGTTCCATGGCGCCATGCCAAGACAGACGCCCAGCGGCTTGCGCTGGCCCATCGCCATGGAACCGGCCTTGTCGGACGGAATGATCTCGCCCGTGATCTGGGTAGTCATCGACGCCGCTTCGCGCAAGACCCCCGCCGCAAACGCCACGTTGAACCCGGCCCAAGGCCCAGTTGCACCGGTTTCCGCGATGATCAGTCTGGTGAATTCATCCACCTTGCTTTCAAGAATATCAGCGGCCTTGTTCAGGATCTTGCGGCGCGCGTTCGGCCCGGTCCGGGACCAGCCTTCAAACGCTTCCTGCGCGGATGCAACGATCCCCGGCACATCATCAGCGGTCGCTGCCGCCGCGACTGTCGCAACCTCGCCAGTGAACGGGTCGATACGTTCATAGGTCTTGCCGCTTTTCGCACTGACGGGTGCGCCGTCAATCAGCATGTCGATCTTCATTTTTCGTCCTCCTTGGGCCGGGCGATCCCCGACCTTCTGATGAAACACTCAAAGTTGATGTATGACCTTCGAGACGAGGCACGCCTCAACCCCTTCGGGCCCATCCTCGGCCCCGTGGCCGGAATGCTTGACGCCCTGGAACGGGCTGTCGGGCGCGGCCATGACCACTGCATTTATCCCGACCATGCCGCTTTCCAAAGCTGCGCCGATTCGGTTGGCCAGCCGCCCGTTTTCAGTAAACGCATATGCGGCCAGTCCGAAGGGCAGCCTGTTGGCCTGCGCAACAACTTCGTCAAAGTCACGGAACGGCAGTATGGACACGACGGGGCCAAAAGGTTCTTCATTCATGATCCGCATGTCATTCGACATATTGGCCAGCACAGTGGGCTGAAAGAAGAACCCCTCATTGCCGATACGCTCACCCCCTGTGCGGATTTCGGCCCCTTTTGAAACCGCGTCCTGCAACAGCCCCTCAATCGCTTCGGGGCGGCGCGCATTGGCCATCGGCCCCATCTGCACATCGGGGTTCAGCCCGTTCCCGACCTTGACCTGCGACAGCCGTTCGCTGATTGCCGCAACAAACCGGTCATGAATGTTTTCATGAATGTAGAACCGCGTGGGCGACACGCAAACCTGCCCGCTGTTGCGGATTTTGGCTGTTGTCAGCATGTTGATTGTCCGGTCGAAATCACAGTCATCAAACACTACAACCGGCGCATGGCCGCCAAGTTCCATCGTCGTGCGCAATGCATTGTCGGCGGCCAGCTTCATCAGGTGGGTGCCTACCACCGTAGAGCCAGTAAAACTGACCTTGCGCAGGACTTTCGAGGCCAGCAGATGGCGCGACACTTCGTCGGGCACACCAAAGACCAATTGGCACACACCGGCGGGCAGGCCGGAATCCACCAACGTCTCCACCACCGCCATGGCCGAAGCTGGCGCTTCCTCGGCGGGTTTCAGGATAACCGAGCAGCCCGCAGCAATCGGCGCTCCCAGTTTGCGGCCGGGGTTCGCGATCGGAAAATTCCACGGCGCAAAGGCCGCGACCGGCCCCACAGGTTCCTTGACAACAATGGAACGCTGGCCTTCGGGTCGCACCAGAACGCGGCCGTAGGTACGCTTGGCTTCGCCCGCGTAGAATTCAAACAGGTTGGCAGTGACCATCACTTCCAGCCGGGTTTCAGCGAAGGTTTTGCCTTCTTCCAGCGTCGCATTGCGCGCGATCGTATCAGCACGCTCGCGCAGCCGTCGCGCCGCACCGTTCAGAACCGCCGCGCGTTCCTCTGGCGTGGATTTGCGCCATAGCCTGAACCCGCGGTCAGCCGCATCCAGTGCCCTGTCCAGATCACTGGCATCGACCAGCGGCAGATGTGCCAGCACGGCCCCGGTCGCGGGGTTCAGCACATCGAAGGTCCGGCGGGCGCCCGCCTTGATCCATTCGCCGTCAATATGCAGTTTCAGGACCGGATAGGTGTCGGCCTCTCTCATCGTGGTGTTCATGATGCCCTCCATGGCGTCAGTTGAGCGAGACGGTGACCGTCTTGAGTTCAGTGAAGATTTCCAGCCCCGCGCGCCCGTTTTCGCGCCCGAAGCCAGATGCCTTATAGCCGCCCAGCGGCAATGCGGGATCGGGCGGGCCGGAACCGTTGATGCGCACAGTTCCCGCGCGCAGCCGATTGGCCAGTTTATGGGCGGCGGTGATGTCTTGCGTCCAGATGGCCGAAGACAGACCGTATTGCGTATCGTTGCCGCGCGCGGCCAGCGCGTCAAGGTCATCGTCGCCAAAGCGCATGGCACAAAGCACCGGGCCAAAGATTTCTTCACGGACAACCGACAAGTGCGCACCCGGTTCAACCAGCACTGTGGGTTCGACGAAATATCCACCCTCGCCCAATGTGCCACCACCGGTCAGCAGGCTTACGCCCGCATTGCGCCCCGCGTCTATATAGCCCATCACCCGGTCGCGCTGCACGGCACTGACCAGCGGGCCCATCTCGGTTCCCGGTTCCAGACCTGCGCCGATTTTCAGGGTTTTTGCGCGTTCGGTGATCCCCTCCATCACCTGATCAAAGACGCTTTCATGCACAAACAGCCGCGATCCCGCCGCGCAGACCTGTCCGGCATTGCCGAATATCCCTTGCGCTGCCGCCGGGATGGCGCGACCAAGATCGGCATCCGCGAAAATGAAGGTGGGCGACTTGCCGCCCAGTTCCAGTGTCACCCGCTTCATGGTGCCCGCACTTTCGCGCAGAATATGTTGGCCCACCACGGTCGATCCGGTGAAGGAAATCTTGTCGATACCGGGATGGGTAACCAGCGGCGCGCCAGCTTCCGCACCTGTACCGGTGACAATATTGACCACACCATCGGGAAAGCCTGCTTCGCAGATCAACTCGCCCAGTTTCACTGCGGACAGGGGCGTCTGTTCAGCCGGTTTCAGGACCACAGTGCAGCCTGCAGCCAGCGCTGCCGACAGTTTGCCGACTTCCATTGCCAGTGGAAAATTCCACGGGGTGATCGCGGCGACCACGCCCACCGGTTCGCGCCGCGTATAGCCCAGCCATTCACCGGGCCATGAAGGGGTGATGGTTTCGCCACTTACCTTGGTGGCCCAGCCCGCGAAGTAGCGCAGCATACCAACAGCGCCCATGGCCCCGCCCATGCGCGCCATCATGAAGGGCATGCCGTTATCCATAGTTTCAAGCAGCGCCAGTTCTTCAGCATCGCGCGCGATCAGATCAGCCAGTTTCAGCAGCAAATCCTGACGCCGCGCGGGTGGCAGCCCGGTCCAGCGACCATCGTCGAACGCGCGACGGGCCGCCATGACAGCTGCGTCAATATCCGCCGCGCCCCCGGCAGTGGCCTCGGCGAATTTCCGGCCCGTGGCAGGGTCGATCACGTCAAGCACCTGACCTTTCTCTGCGTCGTGGAACGCACCGTCGATCAGCAATTTGCGGGGGGCGGCAGCCAGTTCAGCGCACAGCGCATCTGGGCGGGCAGGGTCGAACATCTGGTTCATATCAGGTTTCCCTCAGCGGATGGCGTAATAGCGAAAAAGCGAATGGTCCGGCGGATCATCCGGGGTCACATGGGGTTTGCGCACGGCCACGCCCACAATCACTGTGCGGTTCAGCCATGCATGGGGGCCGTCCTCCGGGGCCTTGAAATAGGGGGTGCAGCGGAAATAGGCGGGTACATCGGGCGGATCGTCCGGCCCCTGCCCCTGCGTGCGCAAGGGCCGGTGAACATATCCCAGATTGCGGATATAGATCAGCGCGCCATCATCCGCCCGGATCATGTAATGGGCGTTCAGTTCCACCACACCATCCGCGCGCACCACCGGCCAGTCAGCCCCAGAATAATCGACAAGCTGCCCGTTCAGCAGCGGTCCTTCAACCATGGACCCGACACCCACCGACGTATAACCCAGCTGCGCCCCACCATAGATTGGTCCGGTACTCCAGCGTTTGTCGAAATTGATGCGGATGTCGAAAGCATGTTCATGCATAAGTGCCAGCGGATCGGGGGTTGTCATGCGACCTCCTCTTGATGACGGGCGGCGGGCGCGGGACGGCCCATGATCAGATCGGCGGCCTTCTCGGCCAGCATGATGGCGGGGGCCTGCGTGTTGCCGCCCGGTATATCCGGCATTGACGAACAATCCACGACACGCAAGGCATCAATCCCGCGCACCCGCAGGTCCGCGTCCAGCACCGCATCATCCCCCGTGCCCATGGCACAGGTAGAGGTCGGGTGCATCGCGGTGCGCACAGCCGCGCGCACATAGCCGTCAATTGCGTCGGCTTTGGTCAGGGCATCGGGGGGCAGCACCGCGCCTTTAACCAATGATGCCCCGGCCTTTGTCGCGAAGAAGTCGCGCGTCAGAGCAACAAAGCGGCGGAACGCCAGGCGGTCGGCTTCAGCGTCCAGCAGGTTCAGGCGGATGCGCGGCTTCGCCGCCGGATCGTTTGAGGCCAGCCGCACCCAACCCCGGCTTTCGGGGTGAAGCAGCACGTTGGCCACGGAAAACCGCGATCCGACCGACCGGCGCAACCCCGGAAACCACACGTCATTATTCATCGCAACCGGGCTGATCAGCGTTTGCAGATCCGGGCGGTCAAGCCCGTCGCGGCTGCGGATGAACCCCTGTATCCCGACCGGTAATCCCGCAGCAGGACCGGTCCCGGTCAGTTGCCACCGGATGACCGAACGCGCCAGCCGGTCCAGCCGCAATTCGCGGTCAAAGGTGAAATTCCCGGCTGCATCATAGAAATGCGCGACACTTGCATGGTCTTGCAGATTACGCCCCACGCCCGGCAGATCATGCAAGGGTTCGACACCGACCGCGCGCAGCTCATCCGCAGGGCCAATTCCCGACAGCATAAGAATCTGCGGCGATCCATACGCCCCTGCGGACAGGATCACTTCGGCCGAAGCGCGGATTACTTCGGTCCTGCCGCCGCCCCCGCGCGATAGTTCCACGCCCACGGCGCGCCCGTTTTCGACCAGCACGCGATGCACCAGCGCCCCCGACATCAGCTCAAGGTTCGGGCGTGACAGCGCAGGGCGCAGGAACCGCGCAGCCGTTGACCCGCGACGCCCTTTGTGGACGGTGAAATCAGGCGTCGAGAACCCTTCTTGCTGGTCGCCGTGAAAATCCTCGATCACGGGATATCCCAGTTCCTGCGCCGCGCGGGCAAGGGCGGGATAGACCATGTCATCTGTCTGATGCCGTGCGACCGTCAGCGGCCCCCCTGCCCCGTGATGGCGTGATGCCCCGCGCCAGTTATCTTCCGACCGGATGAAATAGGGAAGCACCTCGTCAAAAGACCAGCCAGTCAGCCCCTTTTGTGCCCAAAGATCGTAATCACGGGCATGACCGCGCGAATACATCATGCCGTTGATCGACGAACACCCCCCCACAACCCGGCCCCGCGGCACCGGGATGACCCGGTTATCGGCATGGGGTTCGGGTTCAGTTGCATAACCCCAGCTTAGCGAAGGGTCGTTCATCGCCTTGAACCATGCCAGCGGCATTGCCACACTGGGGCGTTTTTCGGACCCGCCCGCTTCGATCAGCAATACACGGGCGGCGGGGTCTTCGGACAGGCGCGCGGCCAGCACGCAGCCTGACGACCCCGCACCAACAACGATATGATCGTAGCCCCTGTTCATGCGGCCGGGTTTTCCGGCAGCATTGACGCAGGCACCCAGTTGCCATGCAACCCGCCGCGCAGACGCAATTCCAACGGCATCCGCGCAATCGGCCCTTCGTCAATGCGCATCGCATCAAACAGCACAAGGTCCGAGCGGTGCTCTGCCAGCACATTCTCCACCGCGACCAGATAACCGTCGCCTTCGCTGACGGAACCGGGGCGCGGAATGAAGGCCGGTTCCTGCAAGGTTGATGTCGTGCCGGTGAAATACTGCTTCGTCTTGCCCGTGGCATGGTCCATATGGCCCAGCAGATTGGGCATCAGCCCGGACATGGAGCGCCCATTGGGCAATTCCAGTGGACGATCAAGATCCTGCGCCAGCATGAAGCCGTGCCGATAGGGCATAGCGGCATAGCGGTCATCAATCCGTGGAAATTCACCCACGAAATCCGAAAGCCGGGTCATTGAATGAAAGTTATCCGACTTGTCGTTCATGTTCACCGCCCAGCGGGTCATGACTGCTGCGGCCTCCGCGCGGTTAAAAGGCGCACCGTGGACATCAGGGAAGAACGGAAAGCCGTTATTTCTGGCCATGGGCACGTCGAAATACACCATCTCGCCATCGTTGAAGGCATTCATGACATGGCTTGCGAAACAGTTGGGGGCCTTGAACCAGCGAATATCCTTTGCATCGCCCCGGCGCGGCAAAATGCCCAGATAAACCTCTTTGGTGGTGTCGAACCCGAAATGCGGTTTGCGCTCTTCCAGCCGTTCCCATGAACCGACGATCGGCACGACATGGAAACAGGCGTAATCCTCTGTCAGGCCGAAATCATGCATCATGCAGTAATAGGGCAGTTCGAACCAGACTTCGTGCTTGATCTTGTTGTCGGGGCTGATCTCGTAATAGGCCATGTCCTTGGTGATCAGGCCCTTGGCGGCATAACCAAAGGCACACATATCACCGGTATTCGGGTCAAACTTGGGGTGCGCGGTGAAGGTCTGACTGGTCATCTGGCCGTCAAGATCGCTGTACCCTTCGGTTTCCAGCGTCCAGGGGTCCATCAACACCGGCGGGCTGTCTTCTTTCAGCGCCCAGAGCTTCTTGTTCTGGACCACGACATTGGTGTTGGCCGTGCCCCGGTATTCGCCTTTCACGCTTTCGTCGTCGTCCAGCGGGTTGCGATAGGCCCCGAACAGGGCCTTTCCGGCGTCGCGTTCCAGTCTGAACTTGTCCGTGCGGACATAGCGCTGCTTGAAATCAACCCGCCCGTTTCTGAACCGGAACGCCGACACCATGCCATCGCCGTTGAACGGGATGTCAGTGCCCAGCTTGGGCGGAAACTGCGCATCCGGCGCGACGCGAAAGAACACGCCATCCAGGTCTGAGGGCACCTCTCCGATGACCTCCAGATCCCTTATGTCAGCCTCAACGCGCGAGGGTTTGTTGAAGCCCTGAAAACTCGGGTGGTCGGGAAACGGTTGCATAATCTGCCTCGTCATTTCGGGACGCCGCCCAGGCGTCATGTGATCTCATAAAACCGAAGGCGCACCCCGTCCGGGTAACGCGCGCCTGTCGAAAGAAAAAGCGAGCGGTTCAGCCAGTCATACTTACCCTCGGGCGCGGTAAAGACCGGGGTCGCGCGAAAATAATATTCCGACGGATCAACCAGTTCGCCGCGCCCCATACGGGCCATAACCTCTGGCGGGCCGTGCCGGATGCCAGTGTTGCGGCATTCGACCAGCACCCCGTCATCGGTTTCCAGCAGATAGGTGGCCTCTACCGCTGTCACGCCATCCGGGCGCACCCATTGCCAGTCAAAGCCCGAAACCATGCGCCCGCGGATACGCTCGCCCTCGAACGGGCCGTCAGGTTCTATCGGAATGACCTGCCGACGCGACCCCCTGACCTGTCCGATCACCATGGGCGGGCTGACCTGACCGCTGGCCTCGAACAGCAATTTCAGTGCCGGTTCCTGCATTTTCCGGGACTCCGCCGTTGTATCCGGGTCGGAATTCCGCCCGGATACGGTGATCATTCGGCACTCAACGTCACATCCGCAATGGTAGAACGCACAAGATGACGTGGTGCAGGTGTGTAGGAAATGCCCGGCTTCATGGCGTAGACGGACACATTGTTCCACAGCGGTATCTGCGGCACATCCGCGTGCAGAATGCGCGTGGCCTCAACTACCAGCGGCGCGCGTGTGTCGGGGTCTACGGTCTGCACCGCTTGTGCCACCAATGCGTCAAATTCGTCGTTCTGCCACTGAGCAAAAGGCGATTGCGACCAAAAGGTGAAGGCCAGCGCGATGGTCGGGTCGAAATATTCAGCCAGCGGTGTCGGCGTGATCCCGACCCATGCCTCCCTCGACCCCTCGCCCTTGGCGGCGCGGATCTTGCCTACGAAATCCGGCACATCAAGGCTGGATACATTGGCCCGGATACCGACCTGTTGCAGATAGATCGACACGACCTCTGCGGTTTCGCGAATACCCGCATTTTCACCACGCCACCAGATCAGCGGCATGTCGAACCCGTCAGGATACCCGGCTTCGGCCAGAAGCTCTTTTGCGCGCTCCGGGTCATAGCCGTAATGTTCCAGTTCGGGGTCAAACCCGATCTCGTTCGGGCCGAAGGCGACGTGGCGTTTTGGCACACCTTCAAACAGCCCATCCACGATGCTGTCAGCATCGATTGCATGCGCCACCGCGCGACGCACGCGCACGTCATGCCATGGCACATCGGGGTTGTTCATGGTGAACTGCACCGACACGGTCGGCGTGACCGCGACTTCCTCGATCTGGAAGCCGTCCCGTTCCAGCGCATGGCGTTCAGTGAAGGGTACGTTCAGTATCAGGTCGGCTTCGCCCGTGCGCAGCATGGCAACGCGGGTGCTGTCCTCATGAACAAACACGAAGCGCAGGTTCTTCACCTCGGGGGCACCACCATGATACCCCTCAAAGGCCTGCATCTCCATCGACTGGCCGGGTGTGTAGCTGACCAATGTGTAAGGCCCCGTGCCAACAGGGTTGGCCACGAATTCCGCCTCGCCCACTTCATCGTAATAGGCCTTTGACAGCACCGACAGGTTGCGCGGTGGCAGATAGGTCACATCAGCCGATGTGAACACGAATTGCACGGTGCGTTCATCCAGCTTTTCAACCCGGTCGAAATTGCGCAAGCGCGACTGATAGATCGGCGAACGTTCGGCCATGCGTTCATGGCTGAAGATCAGATCATCCGCCGTCAGGGGCATTCCGTTGTGAAAGGTCACGCCGTCCCGGATGGTGAAGGTCAGCACCGTCCCGTCATCGGAATAGGAAAAATCCGCAACGCCCGGCACAAGATTACCCTCGGCATCCAGCGCCACGATGGGCTCGATGATGTTTTCAAGCGTCGGGCGACTAAGGACCGTGTTGATCGAAATCGACGGGTCCAGTGTGTCCGGCTCGTGGTTGATCGCAACCACGAATGGCGAATTGATACTGTCACTTCGCGCCAATGCCGGTCCCGTCATGGACATAACAATCAGCGCCGCAACGGCGGCTTTCGTGAATTTCATTTCGCCCTCCCTGACAATGGCCCTGCGCGGCACCTCTCCACGCGGCGGCCCGCCCGGATGATAAGATGGATCACCCGGCGTTTTGCATAATTGTTCATATTACTGATGTTTTTTAAAGTCAAGTTTTCAGGACAGGTTTTCGACAATCTATCAGACATGGAAAGCACCGTTTTCCATGCCACACCGCCAGCTCCGACAGGTGCACCGCACAGGCACAATGCCGCACCTGCGCGCTTTTGACTTGCCGCGAAGGCCATTTTTCTGTCTAGTGTTCAAGATCATCAGCGTCGCAACGATGCTGCCGCATATTACTGGTAATTAGTTCAGGATACCTGAAAAAAATGAAAGAAATGTCTACTGACGGGTTTACGGAGACACGCCCGGATATCGACGGCAATGACCTTGCGATGATCGAAGAATTGTCGAGCTTTTACGACCGCCCCGGTTTCCTGATCCGTCGGGCGAACCAGATCGCTGTGTCCTCCTTCATGGAGGATTTGGGGGAGTTGGGAATCACGCCGACACAGATGTCATCGCTTGTCGTAATCTCGGAAACACCGCAAATTGATCAGATCACACTTGCTCGGCGTATCGGCGTTGACCGCACCACAATTTCAATGGTGGTGAACGGTCTGGTGGAGCATGGTTTCGTGCGTCGGGAACAATCCAGCCAGGATGCCCGCAGGAAGGAAATCGTAACCACCCGCGCGGGCCGCGCCTGTGCCATGCTGGCGCGTGACAACGCTGTGCGCAATAACGCCAGGCTGCTGGGTTTCTTCACCGAAGCGGAACGCGAATGCCTGGCTGCGCTGCTGCGCCGCCTGATTGATGATGTGCCCGCACATGCCCCCGACTGGATTCGCCCCGACGGGACGACAAGATTCGGCACCGAATCCACGCTCGCCAGGGATTTCCCCGAACATGCCAACCTGTATAACGCCTTCGGGTTCCTGTTGCGCCGCACCCATCAGACGCTGGAAAGCGTCTTTATCGAAACAACAAAATCACTTCGGCTGACGCCGCGCCGCTATGGTGTGTTGCGGATTGTCGACAAGGGCCAGCCGGTCGAACAGATCAGCGTGGCGCGCTGGCTGGCGCTGGATGGTTCGACCACAGCGACACTGGTGACAGAACTGGTGCGCAGGGGCTTCATTATGCGCGATGCCCATCCCCATGATCGTCGCCGCAGGCTTCTGCGTCTGACCGATGCGGGCAAGCAGTTGATCACTGACGGTCACCCGCTGGCCTTCGAAGCATCTCAGAAAGTTCTGGCCGTGCTGGGAAAGGATACCGACACATTCCGCAATCTGATCCGGCGGTTCATTGTTGAAAACGACGAATTCAGCCGCGTGCCATTGCAGCGCGCGGTCACGCTGGCGCTGCGTCAGGCCGACATCTGAATGACACCATCACGCCAACGCCTTTTGCCCGCATAGCGCATGACAGGTGGCCACTGACCCATTCGGCCCCGGCACGCCTGGCGGGGTTTCCTGTCGGCAGATCGGCATGGCCATTGGGCAACGGGTATGGAAATGGCACCCGGTTGGCGGGTTCAGGGGTGAAGGCACCTCTCCCCTGATCATTCTGACCGGGGCCGCTGCCCGGTCAGGCGTGACCTTCAGCGCCGACGAAAACAACGCCTGCGTATAGGGGTGGCGCGGGTTATCCGCAATTTCACGCGCCGGGCCTTGTTCGACAATGCCACCCAGATACATGACCGCGATCCAGTCGCATTTATTCGCAACCAGTTCAAGGTGATGGGAAATCAGGAAATAGGCCAACCCCAGTTCTTCCTGGAGGTCGTCCAGCAGGTTCAGAATCTGCGCCCGCACGGAAACATCCAGCGCCGAAACCGGTTCATCCAGAATCAACAGCCTTGGGTTCAGCACAAGCGCGCGCGCAATCGCAATACGCTGGCGCTGACCACCGGAAAATTCATGTGGTCCGCGCCGGGCGGCATTGGCTGGCAGGTTCACCAGTTCCAGCAATTCGGCGACACGCACATCAATCTGTCTGGCAGAATACTTCCCGGCCGCCTGCATTGGCTCGGCAATAATCTCGCGCACTTTCATGCGCGGGTTGAGCGAACCGTAAGGATCCTGGAACACCGTCTGGATGTTCGATCTGAAATCGTGAAGCGCCTGACCTGTCGCGTTCTGCACCTCTTTGCCGTCAAACAGGATCTTGCCGCCGGTCGGGTCAAGCAAACGCAGGATCAACCGGGCTGTGGTTGATTTGCCGCAACCACTTTCACCGACCAGACCAAGGGTCTCTCCGGCGCGTAGGGCAACATCAATCCCGTCCACCGACTTGACCACTTTGGGGATACGCCGGAATGGTAGGCCGGATTTCAGATAAAAATACTTTTGCAGCCCGCGGGTTTCCAGAATTATATCGCTCATGTCATTCCCTCTCCCGCGTACCAACATGTGGCTTGGTGGATATCAGACAACTGTATCCGGGGTGGCGCCGCGTGGTGGCACTGCTCATTCGCCAGCGGGCAGCGTGGCGCAAAGGCGCAGCCGGGCGGCAGATCCCCCAGATCGGGTGGCTGACCTTCGATGGTGGGCAGGCGGCCCTTACCTTTGGGCACGGTGGAGCTTTCCATCAGCGCGCGGGTATAGGGATGGCCGGGGTTGTCGAATATCTGGCGCACCGGCCCGGTTTCAACCACCTCACCCGCATACATTACCATGATGTCATCGCAGATATGCGCAGCGACGCCGAAATCATGGGTGATGATCATGATCGATACACCCAGCGTGTCACGTAAATGGCCCAGCAGGTCAAGAACCTGAACCTGAATCGTCGGGTCCAGCGCGGTTGTCGGTTCATCCGCAATCAGCAGGGCGGGGTTCCAGGCAATCGCGATGGCGGCGACCACACGTTGCAACATTCCGCCGGACAATTCATGCGGATACTGCGTCAACCGGTCCTGCGGGGCGGGAATGCCCACCGCTTCCAGCAGTTCAATGGCACGCGCGCGGCGACGGGCGGCAGGCATCCGGCCATGCATGCACAATGCCTCGTCGATCTGGTCACCAATGGTGAACAGCGGATCAAGCGACACTGACGGATCCTGCAGCACCATACCGATGGATTTGCCGCGGATCGCACGCATCGCGCGGGGCGATTTTGTCAGCAGATCTTCGCCATTGAACAGGACCGTGCCGCCGGTCACTTTCGCGGATGCGGGCAACAGGCGCATCACCGACAGCGCAGTCATGCTTTTGCCACAGCCGGATTCCCCGATCACACCGACAACGCGACCCCGTCCCACCCGGAACGTCAGATCACGCGCGGGGCGGACTACGCGCCCCTCGCGGCCCGCAATCTCAACCGTCAGACCCGCGACATCCAGCACGAATGGTTCAAGTTTTTCCTGACTGCTCATGCGTATCTGATCCTTGGGTCAACGACGCAGAACAACAGATCCACGGCAAGGTTAAGAAGGATAAGGAACGTCGCAATCAGCAACACACCCACCTGAATCACCGGGTAGTCGCGGCTGATGAAACTTTCGATCATCAGACTGCCAAGTCCCGGCCAGTTGAAGATCGTTTCGGTAATCACAGTGCCGCCCATCAGGTTGCCAAGTTGCAGACCCGACAGCGCGATCACCGGGATCAGCGCATTGCGCAAGGCATGCCGCCACAGGATGCGCCCTTCGGACACGCCCTTGATGCGCAAGAACTTGACATACTCACTCTCGATCGTTTCCAGAATCGCGGATCGAGTCATGCGCATGATTGCGGCCAGCGGAAACAACATCAGCGTCATGGCGGGCATGATATACGATGCGGCCCCGTCCCGCCCGGACGTGGGCAACCAGCGCAGCATTACCGCAAACAGTAAAATCGCCATGATCGCGATCCAGAAATTCGGCATTGACTGCAGCAGAACTGCACTGGTGCGAATGCTGCGGTCCGCCCATCCGCCACGGTAATAGGCCGCGACAAGGCCCAGCGACACCCCGACCACAAGCGCCAGAACGAACGCCATCAGCGCAAGCTCTACCGTGGCAGGCAAGCGCTGAAGGATCACTTCAAGCGCGGGGCGCTGATAGCGCAGCGACTCCCCGAAATCGAGAGTCAGCATACCACGCATGAAGTTCAGGAACTGAACCGGGATCGCGCGGTCCAGCCCGTGCCGGGCGCGATAGGCCGCAATCTGTTCGTCGCTGGCATCCTGTGGCAGCATCAGCAGCGCCACGTCCCCGGACATCCGGGTGGCAACAAAGATCAGAAGAAGCACGCCAAGCACCGTAATGACGGCCAGTCCCAACCGTTTGAGTATGTAATTCGTCATGGCTTACCTCTTCTTCAGTCTGGGATCGAAGTAATCGCGCAGCCAGTCACCCAGCAGGTTTGCGCCAAGAGCCGTCAGGGCAATCGCCATCCCGGCAAAGGTCGGTATCCACCATGCTGAAGTCAGATACGCCCGCCCATCCGCGACCAGTAGCCCCCATGCAGATGCAGGGGGCTGAATACCCAGCCCGATAAAGGTGATCGCGGCTTCGATCACCAGCGCAGCACCGAATTGCAGGGTGATCAGAACAATGCAGGTTGGCAGCAGGTTGGGCAGCAGATGCCGGGTGAAAATGCGCCAGTCGCTGGCATTCGCGACGCGCGCAAGCTGCACGAAGCCGCGCGACTTCAACGCCAGCGTCTCACCCCGGATCACGCGCGCGTAATCGGCCCAGAACACAAGGATGATCGCGACCAGAATCGTCGTCAGACCACCACCCAACACCGCCCCGATCAGGATGGTCAGCAGCACTGGCGGGATTGACATCTTGACGTCCACGATTCGCATCAGAATCGTGTCCACGATACCACCGTAATACCCCGCAAGCATGCCGACGGCAGTGCCGATGATGGCCGCCGTCGTGACCGTGACGGTTGAAACGATCAGCGCAATCCGCGCCCCTTCAATCAACCGCGACAGCAGGTCGCGTCCGAACTGGTCAGTGCCCAAAAAATATCGCCACTCGCCCCCCTCCAGCCATACGGGTGGTGTCTGCCTGACAGTAAAGTTGATGGCAGTGGGGTCGTGCGGCCATATCCACGGACCGAACAGCCCGCAGACAACCATCGGCAACAGCAACAGCACCGGGATGATCGGGTACTCGAATACCCGCCGCATTGCATAACGCCGCTTTCGTGGCGGGGCCTGTATGCTTGTTTCATTCGTCATATCGGTCGAAGCCACTGCTCCGGTCCTCCCATTTTGTCTCAGGCCGCGTCCCCAAGAATCATGTCGGCGGCTTTTTCACCGATCATGTAGACAGCGGCATTCGTGTTCGCGCCGGGGATTGTCGGCATGATCGACGCGTCGACCACCCGCAGCCCGGCAATGCCGTTCACCTTCAGGTCCGGTGCAACCACAGCACCCGCGTCACGCCCCATCCGACATGTGCCGACCGGATGCTGGGTCACCCCCGCTTTCGCCCGGATTGCTGCATCGATTGCATCGTCATCCGTAAATTCGGCCCCCGGCATGATTTCCTTGCCGATCAGCGCGGCCTGACTTTCCATGCCGTAGACACGGCGCGCTTCACGCAGGGCGCGGCGCAGCACTGCGATATCTTCGTCGTCACCCAGCAGGTTCAGATGCACGCGCGGCGCATCGCGCACATCACCGGAACGCAGCGCCATCCGACCACGGCTTCTGGGATGAAGCAGGCAGATTGATGCATAGAACGCATGCGGCGGCGGCGCAGTCAGCCCCGGAAACCACAGATCCGCACGGATCGATATGGGCGAGCACAAAAGCTGCACATCGGGTCTTTGCGCCCCCTCGGACACGCGCAGAAGCGCTGTGCCGGAACACACATGACTGGCAAAAGGCCCTTTCCCGGTCAATGCCCATCGGGCAAAGGCCAGCGCCGCGCGGTCATAGCGCAGGCGGTTGGAAAATGTTGTAGGCTGTGCGGCTTCATAGATCAGGTCAAGCCGGGGATGTTCCAGCAGGTTCTGGCCCACCTCCGGCAGGTCGCGGCGCACCGTGATCCCATGCGCACGCAGTTCGGCCTGCGGACCAAGCCCCGAGACCATCATGATCTGCGGCGAATTATATGCGCCTGCAGACAGGATCACCTCGCGCGCCGCACACCATTTGTGCCGCTTGCCCTTGCGCATTCCTTCAACCCCGCTCACCCGGTCCCCGTCGAAACTCAGCCGTTCGAC
Source organism: Roseinatronobacter alkalisoli (assembly GCF_028745735.1). GTDB lineage: Bacteria > Pseudomonadota > Alphaproteobacteria > Rhodobacterales > Rhodobacteraceae > Roseinatronobacter > Roseinatronobacter alkalisoli. Next base: position 59,208 of record NZ_JAQZSM010000005.1, on the reverse strand, counting down.
CGTCGTGTGGTCAAGCACAGTCAGGTTGGCCCGCGCACGCACGTCGCGCGTCAGATAGGCGCGCGATGACGATGCCCGCCGCCCGCGCATGTCCACCGCAATGTTTCCCGGCCCGAAGCCTTCCTGCACCGCGCCGTCGTAATCTTCGGTAATCACGTGCCCGGCAGCGGCGAAAGCATCGCGCAGCGGTTCGTGAAACAGCGCCTCATTCCTGATCGGCTGCACGCTGACCGGACCGGACCCGCCGTGATAGGCGCCTTCGCCGCGCCAATGGTTTTCGGACCGTTTGAAATAGGGCAGAACATCATCGTACCCCCAGCCGTCGCAGCCCAGATCACGCCATTCGTCGTAATCGCCGCGATGCCCGCGAATGTGGAACATGCCGTTGATCGAAGATGACCCCCCCATCAGCCGGCCCCGCGGTATCGGGATTGCGCGATTGCCTGTGCGTTCTTCGGGTTCCGACAGATAAGGCCATGTAAACTGCGGCATTCGAAGTGCGCGCATGAAACCTAGCGGCATCCGGATAAGGGGGTGTGCATCGCTGCCGCCCGCTTCCAGCAACAGCACGCGGTGGCGCGGATCAGCACTTAGCCGGTTGGCCAACACGCAACCCGCAGACCCGGCCCCCACGATGATGAAATCATAGTCTGCCACGTTCAGAGCACCTTATAATACCACAGGTGCAGCGTTTCCGGATGCCGCTCGCCAAAGCCTATGAACACAGTGCGGGTAAGCCAGTCATATTTGCCGACCGGGGCTTCAAACACGGAATAGGTGCGGAAATAGTATTGTCCCGCATCCACCACGCGCGTTTTCATCTGGTCGCGCAATTCGGGCGCGATCACGCGGTATCCCGTATTACGGATATTCACCAGCACACCGTCATCGGTTTCGAACGAATACCGCGCGTCAATGCTGTCCACACCATCGGGGCGCACAAGCGGCCATTCGGTGCCACCGGGCAGGATTTCACCACGAATACCGGGGCCTTCGACAGTACCGCCGCCAACCGTCATGATCAGCCGTTCACCCGAGCCGTGCAGATTGCCGATATTGCGCGCCGGGTTCACTGTCACCTTGGTCGCAAAAGCGAATTCCAGTTGCGGCGTCATGTTTGGCAGCCAGATCGGTGCTTCGTTGGTCAGATCTTTCATGTGTCCTGCATCTCCTATCAGCCCGCGTGGGGAATGGACCACGCGCGCGCAATTCCCGGTCATTCGAAGCTGACATCCTTGAGCATCACCACTGGAAAGAACTTCTCGGTCGGGGTGAATCTGACGCCGCTGTCCATGGCGTAGACCGCGACAAAATTCCAAAGCGGGATCACGGCTGCTTCTTCATGCATCAGACCAAAGGCCTTCTTCAGAACCTCCCCTCGGGCGTCGGGATCAAGCAGCGCGTTGGCTTCGTCGATATACTGGTCCAGCCGGTCATCCCGAAACGGCGTGAAGGGAGAACGCGATGTATAGGCCACGTTCAGCGCCTCTATCGGGTCGGACTGATTGGCATAGGGCAAGGCACTGATACCAACATACACGCCTTCCGGATCACCGGAAACATTACGGATCTTGCCCAGGAACTGCGCGGCATCCAGTGTCTGGACCTCTACATTGATGCCCAGTTCACGCAGATACAGCGATGCGGCCTCAGCCGTTTCGCGCAGCCCAGCGAATCCACCACCCCAGATATCAAGCGGCAGATCGAACCCGTCCGGATACCCGGCCTCCGCCAACAGTTCGCGCGCGCGGTCCGGGTCATAGGCATAGGGCGTGATCGTCGGGTCATGGCCCAGTTCCCCCTCTGCCACGGTTGCTGTCACTTCCGGAACCCCGGCAAGCAAGCCGTCGATGATGGACTGCCGGTCCACGGCATGGGCCATCGCCTTGCGGACACGGACATCATACCACGGCACATCCGGGTTCAGGTTATGGAACTGAATCGCGATGGTCGGATGTGCCGCCAGATATTCCATCCTGAACCCGTCCGCTTCCAGTCTGGGTACATCGGGATAGGGAATATCCATCACCATGCCCACCTCACCGGCCTGCAACTGCGCCAGCCGGGTGCCCGCTTCGCGCACATAGCGCAGGGTTGCGTGCTCAACCTGCGGCAGATCACCATGGTAATTGTCATATCGCTTCAGAACCAATTGGGTGCCGGGCGTGTAGGACACGAATTCATATGGTCCGGTGCCGACAGGGTGGCGCATGAACTGGGTTTCACCGACGCGGTCGAAATAGGCTTTTGACACAATCGACAGACTGCGCGAGGGCATCATGCCAGCGTCCGGCGTATGGAATGTGAACCTGACGGTACGTTCGTCCACGACATCCACCGCGTCCAGCGCGCGCGCCCGGCGGGCGTATTGTGGGGCATTTTCCAGCATGCGATTGTGGCTGAACAAGACATCCTCTGCGGTCAGCGGGTCGCCGGAATGGAATGTTATGCCGTCACGGATACGAAACACGATTTCCAGCCCGTCATCGGATATTTCCCAATCAGCGACAGTTGAGGTCAGCGCGCCATCCGTCGCCGTGCTCCACAATCCTTCGGTGATGTTTTCCAGACTAACGCGCGCACCCGGCGCATGCGCGGTGGACGTCATGTCCAGCGTGTCCGGTTCTTCCGCTACCGCGACACTGAAATTATCCGGCGTGGCTTGCGCAAACAGCGCATTGCCTGATGCCGACAATAGCAATGCCCCCGCCGTCACGACCTTTGCCATAGCTGTCATTGGTATCCCCCCTGCCGGTATCGGCGACGCCCTCCCCCAGGGCATCAAACACCGTTCCGACCATTGCCGTTCTTCGGTCAGGCTAAGCGAGATTTGGATATAGAGCAACTAATAATCATATTACAGATGAAATTTATTGCAGCCATATGATCAACCCTTCGTGTGCTCAGCACTCCACCATAAAATACATGTAACTAATTATTTTTATATATTTTTTTTATAAAGCTTAATGTCCAGACAATGATGAATAGGCAGGATTCAACAGAAAACTCTCGGAAAAACTGGAAAATTAGGCAGTTCCAGCATGTTTCTAAGAATCGGACATGCGTTCCCGCAGGACCGAGTCCTGCACAGCTATCGCTGCACCAAGGATTTCGGCCGCCACGCCATCAGACCCAGCCCAGGCCACGAACTGATCAGGCCGGACCAGAACCGCAGCCGCACCATATCTTTCGGCCAGCGCCGGGTCAGGCAGATGACGTATGACCAGCGGCAGGGCCAGTGCCGCCGCCGCAGTCCTGAACCTGTGCGCACGCGCGCCCACGTCACCATCAAAAATGAAAAGCGTGAACCATGGCCCCAGCGCATCATACAAATGCCCGGCGCCATTCACCGGCGCGGGTGCCAGATGATGCCCCGCCCGCGCTTTGAAGCAGTGATCACCCCGCGCACCCGGTTGCCCGCCCGACCCGCTGACAATCGATGATCCGGCATAGTTCGGCGCAAAATTCACCACCTCATCCATATCGGCACGGCGCGCCCAGGCATCCCGGAACGCTGCTTCGTTCCGTACCGGGTCATATTGCTCCAGAAACGCGCGGTCCTGCTCAATGAAACGCGCAATAAAATCGCGTGCGGTCGATTCGAACACTGCGCGCCGCTCTTCCTGATAGCTGTCGAGCAGCGCTTCACTGCCCCAACCCGCGCCGGTTGCGGCAAGCTTCCAGCCAAGATTCACCGCATCCTCCAGCCCGCTATTGACCCCATATCCGCCATAGGGTGGGTGACTGTGCGCTGCATCACCTGCGATAAAAACACGGCCCTTGCGGTACTGGTCAGCAAGCGAGAACCGCATATCCCAGAACCCGACATGATCCAGCCGCAGGTCGAACCGTTGCCCGACAGCGCGGTGCAGCAGCGCTGCGAAATCATAGTTTTCTGCGGTGGTCCCTGTCGGCACCGGGGCATGGAAAAACCAGCTTCTGCCGTGATCGACCCGGCCAAAAAACCACCAATACCCGTCATTTTCCGGGTTCAGCACATTGTAGAATGCCTTGCCCGGATAGCGCGCAAGCAGGCGGTCCAGCTCTTCGCTTTCAAACACCAGCAGCGCCATCTGCCTTTCGTGGTCCTCTCGTGTTTCGGTGATGCCCGCCGCTTTGCGCACAAAGGAATGACTGCCATCGCAACCGACCAGATAGCGCGCGCGCAGGCTTTCGGTCGATGTGCCGCCCCGTCTGGCAATTTCCAGCGTCACACCGTTCTGATCCTGGGCCAGCGCCACCCCCTCAAATCCATAACGCACTTCGATATTGGGCAATTCCGCCACCCTGTCGCGCAGCACCCGCTCGGTCACGTATTGTGGCAGGCGGGCATGGCGGGTGTGATAAAACTGCCCCACTTTGGAACGGTCCAGCCAGTTTTGCGCATGATCTCCCAGCAGCGTGCCATAAACCGTAAGCCCCCCGATACCACCACCTTCAGGAATGGGATGGGCACTGCGCAGCGCGGCTTCGCAACCCCAGAAATGAAAATGCTCTGTGGTGCGCTGGGTAAGGTTCTGGCCTTTCGGTATCGGCTGCGGTTTGTGATACCGCTCTATCACAGTGACATCGCACCCGCGCTGCGCCAACTCAATAGCAAGCCCCATGCCAACCGGCCCGCCGCCATTGATGATAACATCACACTTCATATGTGCGCCCCACCATTTCCGCTGGAATTACGGCCTTAACATCATAACACACATGATATGCCTTCATCCAACGAATTTCTGTTGTGCTACCGTCACCCATGGCCAGATATTTCTTGATCTTCTATTGAACCTTTGAATTTTTCCAAATCCTTGGCTTACATCTGCGGGTTTCCAACGCCTTCATCCGGCGGACAATACGAAGATCACGCCTAAATGTAAAGAAATACTCATATTACTGATGTTAAACTTAGCGCCGCGAGCGGGAAAGTATTTCTCAACTTGCGGTGGGGGGGGGGTCAGACCTGCATCCAATCCGCCCCGTATTGGACAGTGTGCGCCCCGGCGAGGGCCTGCACCCGGTCGAGTTCCGACAACAGACCAGCTATCCGCGCCTTTCCCATCCGCACACCGGCTTCCGGCCAGAAGCGGCGCACAACAAGCGCGTTATTCGCGCGCTTCACATCAAGACGCCCAATCATGCGGTCACCCTGAAGCACCGGAAAGACATAGTACCCGTATTGCCGCCGGGCTTCGGGAACGAATATCTCAATCCGGTAGCGAAAACCGAAAAGGCGCTCTGCGCGCGCCCTGTCACGCAAAACGGGATCAAACGGCGACAAAAGGCGCACACGCGAAGACGGCTCGGGCAGCGCAGCGGCACTTTTCAGGGCGACTTCGGTCGTGAAGCTGCGCCGCACGGACCCGTCCGCCATCCCGATATCCGCTTCGATGATATGGCCGCGGGCAAGTGCTGCCGCGCACCAGGATTTTGCTTCGCTATTGGTCACGATATCGAAGAAAGCGGCCAGTTCACCATGTGTACCAAAACCGATCCGTCGCAGCGCTTCTGACATGGCCCAGTCGATGACTTCATGATCATCATGGCGGATATTCAGATGCACAGCCGGGATGACACGTTCTGTCAGGTCATAGAATTTCCGGAACCCCCGACGATGGCAGATCGCCAATTGCCCGGACCGCCACAAGAATTCCAGCGCGGTCTTGGACGGGTGCCAGTCCCACCACCCCGATGTCCCTTTCTTTTCATCCCCGCCAACATCAAGCGAGCAGGCGGGGCCGTTATCGGCGATATGCTGCAACACGGTATCGAGTTCGGCCTGCCACCCGTCGCGGCGCCATTGTGGCCAGCGTGCCCGCATATGCGCCGCGTCGCGGGCAAATTTCAGGCGCCACATCGGGTAAAACTGCATCGGGATAACGGCGGCATCATGGGTCCAGTGTTCAAACGCAGTCCGGGACGCTGCGACAAGGCGTTCAAGGGCCTGCGGCCGGTACTGCCCACGGCGGGACCACAGGATCAGATCATGCGCACGCGCAAGTGTGTTAACACTGTCGACCTGAACAAAACCAAGGCCCTGAAGTACGCCGTCCAGATCCTTGCCTTTGCCGGGGCCTGACCCCGGACGCAACAACAGATGCCGGTCCAGAAACAGGCGGCGGGCGTGCTGGTTGTTCAGGAACGGGCGTATCATCCGGGCACTATCGCCGATACTGCACAAGGAACACAATGGCCCGTCTGGCGTGATCATGCCGGTTTACTTGGCATTTCCGGATGCCCGGGGCCGGACCAATGATATTCCGCAATCCGCGAACTGATCATCCGTTTGCATGTCAGTCCGGCACACACCTGTTCAAAAAAGTAAACCCCTAGCTTGAACACATCTTTACAAATTCCGGAGCATCCTTCAAAAAATTTGCTGAACTGGACTCGGCTTCGCCGAGTGGCTTCTCCGGGCGCCTATCCCCCGGCAATATTGAACGTTGCTGAACATGTTCAATTTGTATCCGGTTTTGTTTATCCGACACCATTTCGCCGGATAGCAGCGTTCTGTGAATAACAGCGTGTACGGAAATGAAGATAATGCCAAAGGTCATGCGCAAATTTGCGCGCAAGCGGTTTGAAGCCCTGATCACCGCAATCTTCCGTAGCGGAACGCTTATCGTTGATGGCCCGGACGGACAGCGCTACCGGATGGGCGATCAGACCGGCACGAAGGTTCACATCCGCATCGCAACCTGGGACAGGGTGTTCCGTCTGGTACTGAACCCCGACCTGGCCTTGGGTGAGGGGTTCATGGATGGTGATGTACAGATGATCAAGGGATCGATCTATGATCTTCTTGCTGTCATCTTTCAGAATCTCGGATCCGATGACCCCCCGGGGATGTCGCGCGTCACGCGCAGCGTGTTCCGGCTGGTGCTGCGTTTCACCAGCTATAATTCGGTCGGCAAATCAAAGCGGAACGTTGCCCATCACTATGATCTGGATGGACGACTTTACGAACTGTTCCTTGACAGCGACCAGCAGTATTCCTGCGCCTATTTCGAAACGCCGGAAACTACACTGGAAGATGCGCAAATGGCCAAGAAGCGGCATCTTGTTGCCAAGCTCCATGTGCAACCGGGACACAGCGTGCTGGATATCGGATCAGGCTGGGGCGGTCTGGGCATATATCTGGCCCGTTACGCCAAAGCGCGCGTCAAGGGCGTTACACTGTCTGAAGAACAGCTTGCCGTTTCACGGGCACGGGCGGAAGACGAAGGTCTTCAGGGTCGTCTGAATTTTGAACTGCGGGACTATCGCTTGCTGGACGAACGTTTCGACCGGATTGTTTCAGTCGGGATGTTCGAGCATGTGGGGCGCAAAAGTTATCATGAGTTCTTCTCAAAGGTCCGCAGTCTGCTTGCCGATGACGGTGTTGCGGTTCTCCATTATATTGGCCGGACAACGCCACCGACTGAAACCAACGCCTGGATCCTGAAATATATCTTTCCCGGCGGTCACATGCCGTCCCTTTCCGAGGTGCTGCCTGAAATCGAACGGCAGGGGCTTGTGGTCACAGATATAGAGGTGCTGCGCCTGCATTACGCCGAAACTCTGCGCCACTGGCGGGAGCGATTCATGGCCAGACGGGAACAGGCGGTCGCACTTTATGACGAACGTTTCGCGCGGATGTGGGAATTCTACCTTGCCGCATCCGAAAGCGCTTTTCGCTATCAGGGGCTTGTTGTCCACCAGATTCAGATGGTGCGCGATCAGAATGTCTTGCCACTTGCGCGCAACTACATTCAGACAGCCGAAGACGCTTATCGCCAGCGCGAGACAGAATTGCACGACGACGCAATGGCGAAGGCAGCGGAATAAGCACAGCAAGACCGGCCGTCAGGCATCAGCTGATGCATTTTGCTGTCGGCCGGTTGTCGCGGGGGTCATAGCGTATCAGGGCGCGTGTTCAGGCTGCAGCTCAAGCGCGGACAGCACGCGCCGGGCCGCTGGTGACAGCTCCGTTCCGGACGGAAGCACGATGGAATAGGGCGAGATGGCAATTTCGTCGACCATGTCCAGCAAGGCGATATTGCCGCCCAGACCGCTGCGCCGTGAATAGAACTCTGCGACCGAGCGGGCGACCGGCGCAATTGCGTTGGTCTCGCTGATGATCCCCAATGTAAGAAGCAGCGACGATGTGCTCAGGATACGCTCCGGGATCGGATAACCATTTTCCAGCAGATAGGTTTCAACTTCGCGGCGCATCAACCCGTTCGGCGGCTGCATGACCCAGTCATAGGGCAGACACTGGTGTATCGACACGTTGCGCAGCTGCGTCAGCGGGTGATTCACATGCGTAATAAGTGCCAAAGGTTCCGGTCCGATACAGCGCATGCGCACAGCGCGCGCGTCAATGCCATGCGGCAAGCGCCCGATATAAAAATCCAGATCACGCGATAATAAGGAGTCGATCAGTTTATCTGATGTTTCCACATCAACCGAAATCTCGATTTCCGGAAATGCGTCGCGCAGTTTACGCAGCGCGGGAATAACGATTTCCAATGCCGGCCCGGTCACAGCCCCGATGCGGACGTGACCGCGAACACCGTCAACAAGTTCGCGGATTTCGTTCCTTGCATCGTCCAGCTGACGCAGCATTGCATGGGCTTTGTCGGCCAGCAACGACCCCGAAAGTGTCAGGGACACGCCTTTGGCGTGCCTTTCATAAAGTGGGGCGCCAACGATCTTCTCAAGCTCCCCCATCAGCCGTGACGCCGCCGGTTGCGTTATGGCGATATTCGATGCAGCGCCTGACATCTGCCCGGTACTTTTCAACGCTACCAGCAACCGAAGATGTGGCAAACGCAATCCGCGCCGGATAAAATCGTCATGAAGCCCCGACAGGGCTGTGCGTTGCGACATCTGTATACCATTTCCGTTATGTTTTTTGGCTATATTTACATTTGACTCGCACAATATGCCAAGTCAATCGCTGCGCATCACGGCTCGCAGCAGAATATTGCGCGCAGGTTCGCATAAAGCAGACAGTCCGACCACCCCCCCCCGGAAGGCAGTGGCAGGTTTGCGGTTCTCTAACGAGAGGGAAGCAGGTTCACCAGAAGACAGGATAAATGCCCCGGCCCGCAATGCACCGCGTTAAGTGCCCTGAACTTCGTGCCACTCAGGTCATTCCCGACCGTATCGTTGGGATTAACATCAAAACGCGGAAAATTGGATGACGATATTTCCAGCCGGATGCGATGACCGGGTTCAAACCGGTTTGCGGTCGGGTAAAGCCGCACCAGAACCTCGACAATTTCGCCACTTTCAAGCGGGCGCTGTTTGTCAAACCCGTCGCGATAGCATGTGCGCAGAATGCCGTCTGACAGGTTCATAGCATAGCCATGCGGGTAATCTGACGTAGCAGGGTACACATCCACCAGCTTTGCGGTGAAATCCGTTGTCGGGCGGTCCGAGCTGACAAAAAGCGACACAGACACATCGCCCGCAATCGTCACGGCCCGGTCAAGCGGCGCGGTTTCAAAGATCAGCACATCAGCGCGGCTGGCCAGCGGCATTCCCGGCGCAGTGGCGTTGAACAGGTCTGGCCGCTCTGTCTGATCGAACGCACCGCCGACCATCAACGGCGCACCAGAGGTGATCGGTCCGCCTGTTGTCGGCACCGGCCTTTCCGGATCAAACAGAAAGGACCGCGCACCCACAGCCTGGGGCGGCGCCCCGGTCAGGTGGCCCATTGCGTCAAGAAACAATCTGGTGGGCACCGAATCCTCGGGCGGCCATGTATTCGCGACATGCCATGTGCCGCCGTGATACATGCGCCCCGCGCCGTTGCGCCGCCCATCGCCCCCACCCATTACAAAATACCGCACGCGCGGACCGGGCGGCAGTTCGGCCCCCAGCAGATGGCGGCGGAATGTGTCGATGCGGAACTGAACGAAATCCTGCCCCATGCCCGTATCAAACGTGCAATCCGCGCCGAAATCCACATCGCCCGCATAGGAACGCGAACGGTCGCCATGGGTCCATGGACCCAGAATAAGGCTTGTCTCATGTCCGGCGTCACGCAAGCCGGTGAAATTCTCAACCGCTGTAACGGCATAGGGATCATACCAGCCGGAGATATGCACACTGGGAATCCGGCGCATGGTTTTATGCCAACCGGCGGCATAAAGGGCCGGAATTTTCCAGTAGTCGTCAAACATATTATGTGTCCATTGTTCGAACAGGAACTGCTCGTAATCAGGGACAGGCGATAGCGGGGAATGGCCTTGTGTCCATGGCAGGCGGTGCATCCAGTCGCGCAGATCAGTGGCTTCAAGGGCGGCCTTCGCCACCGGGTCGGCGGCAGCCGCGCGGGACCGCAGCGCATGGCGGAAGGCCCATGTCACCTGTTTCAGTTCCAGCGCCCCACCAAAACGGATACCGCCCTGATACGCGTTGGAGAACCCACCGCAATCGCATATCATGGCCGCCAATGCAGGCGGGTTCAGGCAGGCCGCAGCCATCTGGGTATGAGCGGAGTAGGACATGCCCATCGTGGCCACTTGCCCGTCGCACCAGTCCTGCCGCGCAATCCAACCGATGGTGTCGAAACCATCCTCAGCCTCGCCCCGGTATTTGGTGAAACGACCTTCTGACCCGTAGCGTCCACGACAATCCTGAAACACCACGACAAAGCCCGCATCGGTGAAGAACCGTGCCAGTTCTTCGCGGCCAAAGACCTGCGGATGACGCTGGGTATATTCATTCACCCGCGCTTCGTGCTTGTCATAGGGCGTGCGTTCAAGGATCGCGGGCCATGGACCACGGCCCGCATTCTGTGGAAAAAACACATCTGTCGCCAGCCGGACACCGTCACGCATGGGCACCATGATGTCGCGTAGTGTGTCTGCATCGGGCGTGTGGCTGACAACAGGCATAGGGCTTACCGCTGGCTGATATTGGTGATCAGCGAACGGCCATCAGGGCTGGGTGTGAACTCTATCTCTCCGCGCACGGCCCAGTTGTTCCCTTCCCAGTAAAGCGGGATGACCGCCACATCTTCGGCTGCTATGGCGGCGGCTTCCTGCAGGGCGGCTTCGCGTTCATCATCCTCGAATGCGTCAAACGCGCGGGCAAGGGCGTCATCAAATGCCTCGCTGGAATAGCGGAAACGGTTGTTGGAGCCCCAGCCGCGTTCCTCGTCCGCGGTTCCCAGCACATTGCGCAATGCAAGGCTGCTTTCGCCTGTAGTAATCCCGAAGGCAACCATGAAGGCCGAGAATTCGCGCGCTGTCGCCTGCCCGAAATAGACATTGGCGGGCACATTCTCTACCTCGATATCAAGGCCGATCTGAGACCACATCTGCCCGACGGCCAGCAACACATCGGTGTCGTTCACATAGCGCCCGGCGGGGCCGTGAATGGTCATCGACCAGCCATCACCATAGCCTGCTTCCTCCAGCAACTCGCGGGCGCGTTCCGGGTTATATTCGGGCTGTGGAATGTCGGGGTTATGGCCAAAGATACCTTCTGGCGCGAACTGGTTGGCAGGCGCACCGGAATTGAACTGAATACGGTCGATGATGGCTTCTCGGTTAATTGCAAGACTCAGCGCCTCGCGCACGCGCTGGTCGCGGAACGGGTTGCCAACCGACGGGTCAATCCGGATGGTGGTGTCTTCCATCTGATCAACGCCCATATACAGCATCCGCGCCGAAGGGGCCGCCACCACAGTCACCGCATCCATCCCGCGCAGGCGGTCCAGATCATTGGGCGGCACTGCATCGATGAAATCCACCTCGCCCGCCTGCAAGGACGCCACGCGGCTGGCCGAATTCTCCAGAAAGCGGATCGTGACATCCTCAAAATCCGGCGCATCGCCCCAATAATCCGGATTGCGTTCGATCATCAGGTTTTCGCCGGGGCTATAGCTGACCTGACGGTAAGGCCCGGTGCCGATAGCCGCCGTGCCACGGTCGAAATCGGCACTTTCCGCGTCGCCAACGTTTTGCGACACGATATAGATGGTGGACAGGTCCGTGGGCAGGCCCGGTGCCGGTGCCGATGTGGTAATGACCAGCGTGTGGTCATCCACAGCTTCAGCACTTTCAATCGCGGCAAGGCGCTGGGTGAAGGGCGCGGGGCTGTTGGGCACTTCGGGGATGCGTTCGAATGTGAACACCGCATCTGCCGCCGTGAACGGGCTGCCATCATGGAAGGTAACGCCTTCGCGCAGTGTGAAGGTCCAGGTCAGGCGGTCGTCCGACACGCTCCATTCCGTTGCCAGACCGGGGACAAAATTGCCATCGGGGCCGATATGGATCAACCGGTCATAAAGGATGGCAGCAAGCTGCTGGTTCTGGCCCGTGGTGGCGAAATGCGGGTCCATCGAGGATGGCGCAGCAGCAAGCCCTGCGGTAATGCTTTGCGCCCCGGCAGTACCAGCCATAAGGGCGACCAGCGCCGTTGCACCCAAGTATTGCGATAGTTTTGTCATGGTCTCGTATCTCCCTGTTATGGGCCTGTCACTTTGTGACAGGCAACTGTGCGCCCCGGTGCGACCTGACGTAGCGCAGGGCGCAGGGCACGGCATTCCCCGTCGGCCAAGGGGCAACGAGGGTGAAAATGGCAACCCGTTGGCGGGTTGAGTGGTGAAGGGATTTCCCCCTTGATCGGCTGAAACCGGCGCTTGCCGGTCGTCAGGCGGGGCACTTCATTCAGAAGGGCCTGCGCATAGGGGTGCAGCGGATTGGCAAACAAATCTTCTGTGCGGGCCTCTTCCACGACGCGGCCCAGATACATGATGACAACCCGGTCCGCGATATGTTCAACCACGCCCAGATCATGGCTGATGAACAGATATGCCAGCCCCAGTTCGCTGCGCAGGTCCATGAACAGGTTCAGCACCTGCGCCTGCACCGACACATCCAGCGCTGACACGGATTCATCAGCCACAATGATTTCCGGCTTCACCGCCAGTGCCCGCGCAATCGCAATGCGCTGACGCTGACCGCCGGAAAACTGATGCGGATAGCGGGCGCGGAAATTCGGGTCCAGCCCGACTTTTTCCAACAATGCGGCGGCAAAACTATCCGCTTCGCGTGCCGTGATCTGGCCATGGAAACGCGGTGCTTCAGTGATGATCCGGTCCACCCTGTGCCGCGGGTTGAGCGAGGACATGGGATCCTGAAACACCATCTGCACTTTCAGCCGTGCTTCGCGCGTGCCGGTGGCCTGTTCGCCCTTCCACAAAAGCCGCCCGTCGCTGGGCGCATGGATGCCCGCCGCAACCCGCCCAAGGGTGGACTTGCCGCAGCCGGATTCGCCCACCAAACCCACCACTTCGCCCGCATTCACCGAAAGCGTCACGTCATCCACCGCATGCACGGTTTCATTGGGGATGTTCGCCCCAAGCCGACGCGCCAGCCGCACGGCAATGTCCTGCGGCTTGGAAAACCGTTTGGACACATTCTCAAGGGTCAGAAGCGCAGTCATGCCAGCACCTCTTCAAAGGCTGGCAAGTCAGCAGCGCGCCAGCAGCGCACATTGTCGCGCAACACCTGCGGCGCGGCGCACCCCTCCATCCGATAGGCGCAGCGCGGTGCGAAGCGACACCCGACAGGGCGGTTCACCGCAGGGGGCGCGCCGCCCGGAATTTGCGCCAGCCGCGCGCCGCGCCGATTGCGCGATGGGACAGACCCGATCAGTCCGCGCGAATATGGGTGTTGCGGGGCCTCTATCAGCCCGTCAGTCGTGGCCTGTTCAACAATTTCGCCCGCATACATGACCGCGACCCGGTCGGCGAAACCCGCCACCACCGACAGATCATGCGTGATCCAGACAAGGCCGGTGCCGTCCTCCTCGACCAACCCTTGCATCAGGTGCAGGATCTGCGCCTGAATGGTTACATCCAGCGCTGTTGTCGGCTCATCCGCGATGATCAGGTCGGGTTTGTTCAGCAGCGCAATGGCGATGGCTACACGTTGGCGCATGCCGCCGGAAAACTGGTGTGGGTAGGCGCACATGCGCTCGTCAGGGGCCGGAATGCCCACACGGCCCAAAGTGTCGCGGCACAGCGCCCATGCCTCCTGTTTCGGCATATCGCGATGGGCATGGATCGTCTCGACCATCTGGGTATCGACCCGCAGGACGGGGTTCAGCGTCATCATCGGGTCCTGAAAGATCATGGCAATGCGCGCACCGCGCAGCTGCCGCATCTCATGCGATGGCAAGTTCGCAATCTCGCGCCCGTCAAAACGGATAGAGCCACCGACCACGCGCCCCGGCGCATCGATCAGCCCCATTACCGACAGGCCGGTGACCGATTTTCCCGACCCGGATTCGCCCACCACCGCCAGAACCTCGCCCCGGTTCACATGATAACTGACGCCATCCACCGCCTTCACCACCCCGCCAGAGGTGAAGAAATGCGTCTGCAGATTGTCGATTTCCAGCAGGCTCATGTAATGTTCCTTGGGTTCAGCACATCGCGCAGCCGGTCACCCACCAGATTGATTGCGACAATCAGCAGAAGCAGCGCGATGCCGGGAAACACGCTGATCCAGTATTGGCCGGACAGCACGAACTGAAACCCGTTTGCGATCAACAGGCCAAGGCTGGGTTGCGTGGCAGGCAGGCCAACGCCCAGGAACGAAAGCGTCGCTTCCAGCGCAATCGCACTGGCAATTTCCACCGTATACAGCACCATCAGCGGCGGCAGGCAGTTGGGCAGCAGGTGGCCAAACAGAATGCGCGTTTGCGACAGGCCAAGGCTTTGGGCCGCTTCAACATATTCGCGGCCACGCTCTGAAAGGGCGGTGGCGCGGGCCATGCGCGCGAATGTCGCCCATTGCACGATGATGAGTGCGAAAATGATATTCTCCAGCCCGCGCCCCAGTATTGCCAACAGAATAAGCGCCACAAGAATGGGCGGGAAGGACAGGTGCAGATCAACCAGCCGCATGACGATAGTATCGATCCGCCCGCCGAAATACGCCGCGATCAGGCCAAGTGTCAGCCCGATGATCAGCGCCGCCGTGCAGGCGATCAGGCCCACCATCAGTGAAATGCGCAGCCCAAATAATATGGCCGAGAACATGTCACGCCCCTGCCCGTCCGTGCCCAGCCAGAAGGAAATCCCGGAAAACCCAACCTCGCCCGGTGCAAGGCGACTGTCCATAATATTCAGACTGCGCAGGTCATATGGGTTTTGCGGCGTGATCCATGGTGCCAGAAAGGCCGCGGCAATAATCACCACCAGCAGCGCCAGCCCGAACAGCGCAAGCGGGCTTTTGCGGAAATCACGGATGATCCGCCACACCGGGCGCTCTGGCGGGGGTGTTACGTCCGGCGACGCAGCGGCGGATATTGCGGTCTCGCTCATTGCTTCGCCCCGTCCAGCCGGATGCGCGGGTCAATCAGCGAATACAGAAGATCAACCAGCAGGTTCAGGATGATGAAAATCACGACAATCACGATCAGATAGGCCACCACGACAGGGCGATCCAGCTGGCGGATTGAGTCGATGATCAGCTTGCCCATGCCGGGCCATGCGAAGATGGATTCTGTCACCACGGCAAAGGCGATCAGCCCGCCAAAGGACATGCCCACAAGCGTGACGATCGGGATCAGGATGTTGCGCAGCAAATGGACCAGCACGATACGCGATTCATGCAGCCCCTTGGCGCGGGCGAAGCGGATGAAATCCTGCGCCTTCACCTCCTGCGTGCCTGACCGTGCCAGCCTGATGACCAGCGCCAGATGCCCGATTGCCAGATTGATCGCGGGCAACGCGATATGTTGCAGACCGTTCAGCGTGAACAGGCTGGACCGGACACCGAAGAATTCGCCAACCTGCCCGCGCCCGGATACCGGAAACCAGCCCAGCATGACCGCAAAAATCATGATCAGCATGATCGCCTGCCAGAAATTAGGCACGCTGAACCCAAGAATGGACCCCGCCATGACGGCCTGACTGCCAGCGCTTCCGGGGCGCAACCCGGCATACATGCCCAGCGGAATGCCCAGCACCACGGCAATGACAATCGCCGCAAATGCCAGTTCCAGCGTGGCGGGCATGCGTTCAAGGATCAGGCCAAGCGCGGGGCGGTTATAAACAAAGCTGTTGCCGAAATCACCCTGCAGGACATTGCCAAGGAATATCAGGTATTGCTCGTGGAACGGGCGGTCCAGCCCAAGCTGCGCGATCAACCGCACCCGCTCTGCCTGCGTTGCCTCCGGGTCGATCAGAATATCCACCGGGTTGCCCACTGCAAAAATGCCGGTGAACACCAGAAAGGACATGACCAGCGCCAGAAAGACGGCCTGCAACAAGCGTCTGATGACATAGACCAAAACTGCACTCCCTGTTTATGCGTGGGCAGTCCTGTGGGTGCATGAACCCACTGATTTGCCTGAAGCATCGGTTTTCATAGATCATGTTGCAATCTTATGATGATTTTTGATGAAGGTATTTGTATAACGAATAGATGGAAATTCGCCACATCCGCGCCTTCAGGGCAATCATGCAGACCGGATCAACGGTAGAGGCAGCAAAACTGCTGGGGGTCTCGCAGCCTTCAATCAGCCGGTTGCTGGCAGAATTCGAGGCTGCAACGGGCGAGCGGTTGTTCATCCGCGCCAATGGCAGGCTGACCCCGCGCGAGGTGGCCGAATTGCTGCTGCCGGATGTTGAGCGCACACTTGCCGGTGTCGAGGGGCTTCTGAATCAGGTTGATCGTAGCGCCATGCCGCTGCGCATTGCTGCGCCTGCGGGTGTCGTGACTCGGATCATCGCACCCGCGATGCGCCGGTTACAGGGGGACCGGCCCGGTCAGAAAATCATTGCCGAAATCATGTCCTATTACGAAATTGTTGCCGCGGTCGCGTCGGGGCGCGTTGATCTGGGTTTCGTCAAGGCCCCGGTCGAGCATCCGGCACTCGATTCGTTTGATCTGGTCACCGTCGGCACGGATGTCGTGCTTCCGGCGGATCACCCGCTTGCGCGGCGACACCAGATTGCGCCTGCTGACCTGCGCGCAGAAAGTCTGATCCTGCTGGGCCGGAACCGGCCGTTTCGCGTTCAACTGGATCAACTGTTCCTTCAGGCCGGAATCAGGCCGGAAATCCTGATAGAAACGCAGGCCGTCAGCGCGGCGTGCAGTTTTGTGCGCGAAGGGCTGGGTGTCACAATCGCCAATGCGCTTCTTGCGCGGGGTGAATCCGGGGATGGGCTGGTATGCAGGCCGTTTTCATCCGCGCTACAGCACAGCTTTTCACTGGCGTATCTGAAAAACCCGTCACGCCCACGGACATTGGCGGCGTTTTCCCGGCATATCCGAGATGTCGCGCACGGCATTCTGCAGAAATGATCCGGGTGGCAGTCTTTCCACCACACGTGCCACAGGCTGTTCAGGACAGGGACGTAAATGCGACACAGGTCAAACCCTCCTGGCACTCAGCGGCTGAACCGCGCGAAGCGGCGGCGAACAGCGACGCCATTTTGCGACCATGATGTAGCAGATGTCGCGCGTCATACGGACGATCAGGCGCCGGTTCCCCGGATGGTTCCTGTGACCGCCAAGATGGCGCCGTGTTCCGGCCTGCCAGCACGCACAAGCGGCAAAGGCGCATGCATTAGTTCAGTATCTGCGTTCTGTTGAAATCCACATTGACAGTGCAGGTTTATCTGGGTTGAGATACGCTGCACGCAGGCCCCGGAAATGTCAGCAATTGGGAAGCCACAACTTATGAAAAGCATCATGCTTCAGTTGGCAGGAACGGTTCTGATAATCCTGTTTGTGGGCGGCTGGTGGCTGCTGGACCGTTTCGGATGCAGCTTCAACACAGCAGGGTGTAGCAGTATCTTGCCGACACTTTCGCTGGGCGCTGTTGCGGCCCTGATCGTTCCAGTCGGGCTGGGGATCGCCATGATCCTGGCAGGGCGGCGAATACGCTAGGCGGATGCACAGGCCAGATTATATACCTGCCGCAGGCTGGCGGCGATCAAGCCATACTGACATGCCCACCCCGCATGCAAAAGCCGGAAGCGCGCCAAGAAGGGCAAAATCGCTTGCCGCAAATTCACACAATACGGGCGCGTCAGGCTCACATATGCCGATCACATGCATCAGGGGCAGCGCAGCAATATAGCCAAGCATCGGCACGACCACCAGCAGGGCAATCCCCATGCAGAATGCGCGAAAGATCATCTCAGAAATCGGAAACTGTCTGAACCCGGTCATTCCACCTCGCTGCATTCAACCAGACCCGATGGGGCGGTTACGCAGGAATGTGTCGCAGGGGCGTCTTCTACCGGCGCGACAGTACAGGCGGCCAGAAACAACACCATTCCAACAAGAAGACGTTTCATGACCAGCCTCATAAGGATTGCATTTCAGGACAAATATTCAATCGTCGCGGACCAGTGCGGCCGGTCCGAACGCATTCACAATATATTGCATCAAGATATCACATCGGACAAGCCTGTCGTGCAGCATGCGCGCGCCGCCGGAACCGTCAGGTTTTTCCCGACCTCTCCGTGCGGGAGGGGCTGCGTTTCAATGACAAGCCCTAGCTTGCGTGCAGTCCCTGCAGAAACCCTGCGAATTCTGCATCTTCAATGGCCACCTGATGTTCGGGTGCAGGATAGACCCCCTGTTCCACATCGGCCTGAAATGCGGCGAACGCTGCCACCCGCAACCGTTGCAGCCGCGAATACTCGGTCGCAAAATCGGCATGGGTTCTGGCGTGACGCAGCTTGTGCCCACTGGTGCAGCCCAGCACATCTTCGGCAAACAGATATTGCGCGTCCGCCCCCGCCCTGGCCCCCATGCCCAGCGGCGTGCGACCGGAAATTTCGGCAGCAACGCGGTCGGACACAACTTCCAGATCCGCCCCGAAGACACCCGCATCTTCGGGCGTTTACCCTTCAGCGCGCGGATATCCGCAACGGTGGGCCGGGATATGGTCATGGTCATTTCCTTGTTCATTCAGGCCGCTTTGGCCTGTTTCAACAGCGCCTTCAGCGCGCGTTCCGGGTTGGCAAGCGCGGCAAGGTCCGGTCTCGCACCCGTCACGATCAGCATTTCCGCAAGGCGGATATCCTTTGCCACGCTTTGGCCCGTGCCCAACCCCGCCGCCCTGACGGACCGCTATGCGTTGCTGGCCACCGCCACACCACTTGCAGCACTGACCCGAAATCTGGTGACGCGGATGGTTGATGCGGCGCAGGGGCGGGCTGCGGGTCGCACCGCATATTCCACGGTCTTTGATCCCGTCCTGTGGTTGCCGGAATCTCTTTGAACACGCTTCTGCTGACGGGCTTGCGCGGATTTGGCGCGAAGTTCTGCACAGCGGGGCTTGCATTCGGCTTGCATCACGCTCATGCAAGTATGCGTGACCCATTGCGCAGAACAGACATCGCATTCATTGGCAGCCCTTGGGTGGTCGTCATTCTTTGACGATCAGTTGCAACCGGAAGAATCGGGCCTTGCCCGCATGCGCATTGCAACTGTCCACCGGGCCAGAATGACCGCCGCCTCGCAGCTTGGCACGGTCCGGCTGAACCTGCCGCCGCATGTGCATACGGCGGATTATGCCGTCGGGGACTGGGTGCTGGTGGACAGCGATACGCGAATGCTGACCCGCAGGCTGGACCGCAAGGCCCTGCTGCAACGCCGCACCGAAGGGGGGCGCGTACCGCAGCTGATCGCGGCCAATGTCGACACGCTTTTCATCGTGACATCATGCAATGATGACCTGAACCCGGCGCGGCTGGAACGGTATCTGGCCCTTGCGAACGAGGCAGGCACAAGACCCGTGATCGTGCTGACAAAGGCCGATCAGGTTGACGACGCCACACCCTTTCTGGCGCAGGTATCCGGGTTGCAGCGCGGGCTGGATGCGGTCGCCCTGAACGCGAATGCCCCGGATGCGGCCCTGAAATTGGCCCCCTGGTGCAGCGAGGGGCAGACAGTTGCACTTGTCGGGTCGTCCGGGGTGGGCAAGTCATCCTTGCTGAACACGCTTGCGGGAAAATCACCCGAAGATGCGCAGTTAACCGGCAGCATTCGCGAAGATGATGCAAAGGGCCGCCACACAACCACGTCCCGCTCATTGCACCCGATTACCGGCGGCGGATGGGTCATTGACACGCCCGGAATGCGGACCCTTCATGTCAGCGATAATCTGGCCGGGCTGGACCAGTTATTTGCCGAAATCACCGAGCTTGCGCCCCTGTGCCGGTTCCGCGATTGCACCCATGCGCATGAGCCCGGCTGTGCAGTTCAGGCGGCCGTTGCCGCCGGGACGCTGGACCCCGCGCGCCTGGCGCGGTGGCGTAAACTTCTGGATGAAAACCGCGCCAACACGCCTGTCCAGACCGGGCCGCGCGGAAATAAGCGAACCAAAACCCCCGGCAAGCACCGCTGAGCTGCGCCTTGGGCGCGCGCTGCTTTCTCCGGGCACTTGCGGCTGGCCGGTAACCCGCCCCGTGAAGGGCCGGTCATCAATTCCCGCATTGCATGAAATACAATTGGCGGCGATGCCGGGAGGAGGAGAGCATCGCCGCCTTGTATGAAAAGCCCCGGGAGGAGGAGGAGCCTTTCTGTAAACGTAGTAAAATCATAGCCCGATTCAAGTCAGTCCGGAAGCTTTATTGCTGCAATGCGGCATTCCGGTAGGATCTTGGCGTAAAATTTGGGCATTTCCGGGTGCCGCCGCGCGGTCATACCGTCAACCCGGCGCCGCGTAGAAAAATTCCATGTCCGGTTGCGGTGACGCCTGAACGACCTGCCCCGGGTGAAAACTGCAATTGCCATCCGTCCGGGCAACAAGCGCGCCAAGCTCCGGCACGTCCAGATGAAGGATCGTATCCGCGCCCAGCCGCTCCACATGGCGCACCTGCCCCGTCCAGCGCCCGTCGCTTTCGGAAATCAGCAGATGTTCAGGCCGGATTCCGTAAACATCACAACCCATCCGCCGCGCAACATCGCCGTCGAACAGGTTCATCCGGGGTGATCCGATAAACCCTGCAACAAAGGGGGTTGCCGGGCGTTGGTACAGTTCCATCGGGGTGCCGACCTGTTCAATCCTGCCTGCGTTCATTACCACAATCTTGTCGGCCATGGTCATCGCCTCGACCTGATCATGGGTCACATAAATCATGGTCGCGCCCAACCGCGCATGCAGTTCGGTCAGTTCAAGGCGCATCTGGCTGCGCAACGCGGCATCAAGGTTGGACAAGGGTTCATCGAACAGAAAAACCTGCGGGTCGCGGACAATGGCGCGCCCGATCGCAACACGCTGGCGCTGCCCGCCGGACAGCGCCTTGGGTTTGCGGTCCATGAATGGCCCAAGTTGCAGGATTTCGCCCACTGCATCGACCTTCTGCCTGATCTCGGCCTTTGGCCGCCGCGCCAGCGACAGGCCAAAACCAATGTTGTCGCGCACACTCAGATGCGGATATAGCGCGTAGGACTGGAACACCATGGCGATACCCCGTTTTGAGGGTTCGTCAAAACTGACATCACGGCCCGCAATTTCGATCTGCCCTGATGTCTGTTCTTCCAGTCCCGCAATCATCCGCAGCAAGGTGGATTTGCCACAACCTGACGGCCCGACGAAAACGCAGAATTCGCCCGGTTCCACCACCAGATCGATGCCTTTCATGACCTCGACGGCACCGTAGCTTTTGCGCAATTGTTTCAGTTCAACACGCGACATGGTCTATCCTTTCACCGCGCCAGAAGTCATTCCGGCAACGATCTGGCGATTAAAGAAGATGAACACGATCAGTGGTGGAATCGTCACGAGCAGGATGTTCATGAACAACAGGTTCATCTGGCTGACAAACTGACTTTGGAAATTATACAGCGTCAGTTGCACGGTCACATTCTCGCGGCCCGGCAGGTAATATAGCGGATGGGTGAAATCGTTGAATATCGCGATGGACTGCACGACGATCACAGTCACGGTTACCGGTTCTAACAATGGCAGGATCACGCGGAAAAACACCTGAAGCGGGCGCGCTCCATCCACAATTGCGGCTTCATCCAGATCGCGCGGGATCGAGGCGATGAACGCCCGGTACAACAAAACCGTAAATCCAAGCCCATAGGCAACCTGAATCAGGATCATTCCGTGCAGCGTCTTGAACAGGTTTATTTCCTGCAAAACCCAGATGGTCGGCACCACTGCGGGCGGTATCATCAGACCGGTCAGCACGAACGCATAAACGAAACTGCTGAACCGTGACGGACGGCGTTGCAGAACATACCCAACCAACGCCCCGAAGATGACCAGCAAGGTCACGGCCCCAACCGTGATGACGGTTGAATTGAAATAGGCAAGCAGCAGCATGTAGTCGCGGGCCTGCACAACATCCGTCAGATTCTGCCAGAACTGCCATTTCTGCGGCAGCCTGAAATCCAGCCTTGCTGATTCAGCCGCCGATTTCATTGCGTTGATCACAACAAAAATGAAGGGGATCACGAAGATCACGAAAGCGACCGCAAAAGACACTGCGCCGATGACATATTGGCGGCGCTTCATGACTCCACCTCTCGTTTATTGAACCAATAGGTCAGTGGCGCGATGATCACCGCAATCATGATGAACAGGATGACATTGCCTGCAGTCGATAACCCCCAGAAGCCGGACTGGTATTGCTTATAGATCACGCTGGCCAGCACATCGGACGAAAAGCCCGGACCACCGCGTGTCATCGCCCAGACCAGATCGAACAGGCGCAGCCCGGAAATCAGCGACAGCATCACCACAGTTGTCGTTGCAGGCCAGACCAGCGGCACGGTCACGCGCCAGAACTGTTGCAGGCGGGTGGCACCGTCAATGCGCGCGGCTTCATAATAATCGGGGCTGATGGTCGCCAGACCCGCGATATAGATCAGCGTTGCCAGACCCACCCCGCGCCACACATCGACCAACGCCACCGAAAACAACGCAAGCGACGGGTTGGTCAGCCATCCCGGCCCGTTTATGCCAATCCAGGACAGCGCCACATTGATGGCCCCCTGTGTCGGGTGCATCATTTCCTGAAACAGCAGGCCAACACCAATAGTCGATACCAGCACAGGAAAGAACACGATGGACCGCAAAAGCCCCTGCCCCCAGACCCCGGAGGTCAGCAGGACAGCAAGTAAAAGCCCCAATATGGTTTTCAGCACGCATGTCACAATCGCGAAGCCCACTGTGTTCACGACACCGCGCACAAGAAACGGTTCAGAAAAGAACTGAACGTAGTTTTCAAACCCGGAAAAGCGGGCCTCGAACGGGTCCCAGATGGTCAGGCTGAAATACAGGGACGCAAGGGTGGGCACGATGAACAGCACGAAAAACACAGAAATCGCGGGCAACATGAACCAATAGGGATAGTGTGACTTGCGTTTCATATCGGGCATCCTTGGTGATGAACGGCCCGCGCATTGCACGGGCCGTTTGCATGAACCGGCGGAAGGATTACCAGTTCGGCAGACCGAGCTGACGCGCCTGTTTGGCAACATCACCATCATACAACGCCGCAGCACTTTGCGCATCACGAATGCCGGAACCAACTTCGACTGTCAGCTGTTCCAGCGCCGGGCCTTTGATCGGGGACAGGAATTCAAGCGCCGGGGCTGTGCGCCCCGCCTGTTCAAAATAGGGCAGCATCCCCGCCACCGCTGTCGGGACATCATCCGGCAATGTGCACCCTTCGATCAGGTAGGGGCCGCCCGCACCAACGCTTTCGGTAATCACATCGCAGGCTTCGGGCGTCGCGATGAAATTCACGAAATCCTTGGCAATGTCGATATGGGCACTGTCCTTTGAAATGAAGTAACCATTCGGCATCCAGACCGTCAGACCGTTTGCATCCGCAGAATCGCCCGGCTGCGCGAAGAACCCCACATCATCCTGTTCATCAGGGTGGTTTTGCTGAATCGCGGCAATCGCAAAGGTCAGCATCGGATAATGCGCCGCCTCGCCCAACGCGACCATTCTGAGTCCGTCATTATAGGTCGCGGCCCCGAAATCCGCGTTGAAATAACCGGCCTCATAGGCTTGTTGCAACAGCTCAAACCCGCGCATCGCGGCTGGTGTCGTCGCATATTTTGCTTCGTTTGCAGTATACCTATCCGCAAAATCAGGTTCCTGCATCTGAACATTGTAGTAATCCGCCAGGATGAAAAGCTGCGATGTCCAGGGGTTGCGATAGGTCTGCGCAATCGGCGCGACCTGCCCATCCGCCGCAATTACCGCGTTGTTTTCCATGAACGCTTCCCATGTCAGGGGTATTTCCAGACCAAGGCGTTCATATGTCGGAACATGATAGAGGATCCCGCCGCCCATTGCCGCCTTGTGCGGAACGCCGTAGACATTCCCGTCGGGGTCGGACACGGTCGAAATATAACTGTCAAAGATCGCGCCGAAATTCGGAATGTCGTTTATCGGCTCCAGCGTGCGCGCGGGGCGCAATGCCTGTAGCAGCGCGCCGGCATTATAGGAAAACATGTCCCCCATTTCCCCGGTCGCAAGACGGGTTTTGACGACGTTTTCCCCCTCGCCCCCACCGGGGCGGGTTTCGATGTCAAAACTCACACCGGGGTTTTTTGCGCTATAGGCCGCTGTCAGCGCTTCGGTGATGGCGATGGTATCGGGGTTGTTGTCGATCAGGATCGAAAGTTGCTGCGCGCCCGCAGCCCCTGACGCCAGAACAAGCACTGAGGTCAGCGCCGTCAGTCCGGTATGCTTCACTGTCATTTCGGTTCCTCCCATTATCAACCGGACCTCCTCGTCCGGTTATCCTTGTGCAACTTCACAGATCGAAGCTTATTTCGTGTCGTCCAGCCGGAAGCCGCCCCTCGGCGCTGGCGTTTTTCAGACTTCCGGCGACAATCTCACCTTCGCAACCTTCGGGCAGCGTGACAGTGTAAATCACGCGGTTCCCGTCCATCTTCCACGCGGCTTCGATCCGCCCGTGACGGCAATCATGCCACATCGACACCTGCCCAAGTTCCGGCAGGATGGTGGGGTTCAGCCGCACCCGGTCAAAACCCGGCGCTTCGGGCACGGGGCGGACACCGGCAACATCTTCGAACAACCACTGACACACCGCGCCATAGGCATAGTGATTGTAGCTGTTCATCATCGGGTCATAGATTGTGCCATCCTCGCCAATGGCATCCCAACGTTCCCAGATCGTCGTGGCACCCCGTTCAACCTGATACAGCCAGCCCGGCACCTTGCGGTTCAGAAACACCCGTTCTGCCAGATCGGTCATGCCCAGCTTGGTCAGCGCGGGCAACAGGGCCGGCGTGCCGATAAAGCCTGTGCCGATCAGGTAGTCAGCATCCTCGATGACCCGGCGGAAATAGGCTTTCGCGGCCTCGAAATGCTGATCAGGCACAAGGTCATACAGGAACGCCAGCGCGTAAGATGTCTGGTCATTATGCGCCAGCCGCCCGGTGGCCGAAAAATATTCCGCAGAAAATGCGCGGCGTATCTCCGTGGCGCGGGCAGCAAGGCGGTCTGCTTCTGCCTGCGCGCCAATGATCTGCGCGATTTTCCCGGCCAGATCAGTGGAAATCGCATGATACAGGGTTGCGGCGCAGTCGTCGGACACTGTTGGCCGCGGTTTGCGGCTATCGCCTGTGGGCTGCAACCAGTCCCCGAAGGTGAATCCCTTCTCACCCCAGACCGCATGCGGGCGGATGATGGGACCGTCAGAAATGCTCCACAGGTAGTCCAGCCATCTGACCATGGCGGGAAAACATTCGCGCAGCACGTCGTCGCGCCCGTAATGCAGATAAAGTTGCCATGGCATGATGACAATCACATCGCCCCAGCCAGTCGATCCCGCCCAGTCCCCCGGCGCGGCAGAATGCGCGCGCAGGGTCGGATCAGGTGAAAAATGCGAAATGCCGCCATCCGGCCGCTGGTCATGCATCACATCGCGCAGGTATTTGCGCAGGAAATCTTCGGAATCGGCCAGCCAGCACGCGGTTCCCGCAAAAACCTGCGCATCGCCTGTCCAGCCAAGGCGTTCATCGCGCTGCGGGCAATCGGTCGGGACTTCAATGAAATTGCCCCGCTGTGACCAGACGGTATTCTCCACCAGCCGGTTCACAGGGGCCACAGCACAATCGAACCCGCCCGCAATTTGCGGCACTGATGTAACAGGGACGGAAACAATGTCGATCAGTTCTGCATCGCCGGTGATGGCAACGCGCGCATAGCGAAAGCCGACAAAGGAAAACATCGGTGCCCAGGTTTCTTCGCCCTGCCCCTTCAAAGTATAGGAAAATGCCGCGCGCGCCGCTCGGTAGTTGCGGTTGTCAAAGGCACCGTCCTTGTCCAGCACCTCGGCGTGGTCAATATACAGCCTTGCGCCCTCAGCACCCCTCACCGTGATCCGCTGATAGCCGACTGCATTCTGGCCAAAGTCATAAATCCTGCGCCCTGCACTGTCCTGCCAGCTTTTGACCGGGGCAATCGGTGGCAATTCGGTGACCGGACGAGTTTCGGACGGAACCAGCAGGGCGGTGTTGAACGCCAGCACCTCTACCCCGTCGGTCGCGTCCAGCGTGTCAAGGCGGGCATCAAAATCCTCGCCCCAGTAGATTCCGGTTTTCGTCACCGGCAACAAACCAGACGCCCACGCCCCGGATGTCGCCAGATGCGGTTGGCCATCGACAACCAGATCGGCGATCGCGGCAATCCGGTCACCCCATGTATTCGTGATCTTGATGTCACGCCACATCAATGTTGACCTATACCAGCCATCACCCAGCCAGATTTCGATACGGTTTGCACCTTTGCGCAACAGATCCGCCACATCATAGCTCTGATAAGCGATGCGGTCGTCATAGCAGGTCCATCCCGGCGTCAGGACATCATTGCCCACCCGCCTGCCATTGATGAAAGCCCGGTACAAACCCTGCGCCGAAACATGCAACACGGCATTGCCGCCGTCATATTGAAAATCCGTCGCAACAAAGCTTGCCTGCGACCCCGCACCTGCATCAGCAAGCGGCGCAATCATCTGCCCTGTCCAGTCACGCACGCGCAGCGAATTCCGTCCGAATCCACGGGTTTTTGCGTCGATATTCATAAATCCCCCCGATGTCCGGTCCGCGGGTCTGAGAGACCGGACCATATTTCGTATATCGTTCTACGTAGAACATTATACAAAACGGATTGTCTGGCAAGCGTTTTTCTGTATTTTTGTTCAGCAACGAGGGAGCGCCATGAAATGCCGACGCAAACACCCAAGACCAAAGTCACAATCCGCACTGTCGCGGATGACGCAGGCGTTTCTGTCGCAGCCGTGTCAAAAGTGCTGCGCGATGCTTACGGCGTCAGTGACGCATTGCGCGCCAAGGTTCTTAAATCAATCGAAACTCTGGGCTATCGCCCCAATATGGCAGCCCGTGGAATGCGCGGCAAAACCAGAACAGTCGGCATTCTGCTGGTCGAGATGGCAAACCCGTTTCTGTCGGATGTGATTGCGGGTATCGACGCCACACTCCGGGCGCTGAACTACAAGACCATGATCGGCGTGGGTGAAGCCGAAGAACAGCTGGAAACCTCGTTGATCGAACGGATGGTCGATTTCCAGATGGACGGGCTGATTCTCATTTCGCCACATCTGGGTTCTGCGCCGATGGCACAGGCGGCGGGTGAAATTCCGATGGTCGTCATCGGCCACCACGAACCGGTGTCGCAGGTCTATGACACAGTCAATTCCGACGACCGCGAAAGTGCGCAGATGGCGGTCAACGCCCTTATTGCGCGCGGCCACCGCGATATCATGATGACCAGCCTGCAACACACGCGGCTTAGTGACCATGATGTCGTTCTTGAACGCGAAGCGGGCTATACCTATGCCATGGTTAACGCCGGGCTGGAACAATATAGCCGCATCATACGATTGCCGGACCGGACAGCGCAGATGGAGGCGGACATGCTGACGCTGTTGCGCGCGCCCGACCGCCCCACCGCGTTCTATTGCTGGAGTGATCTGCACGCCGTCCCCATGATCAACCTGGCGAAAACCAGCGGCATTCGCGTGCCCGCAGATCTGGCCATCATCGGCTGCGATGACAGCCCCCCGGCCCGCATGCATCTGATCGATCTGACAAGCATTAATCAGGACGCGCCCAGATTGGGTGAAATCGCCGCGCGCACACTACTATCGCGGATAGAAGGCCGAAAATCGCCCGAACACATCCTTGTTGCGCCAAATCTTGTTATCAGATCAAGTATTTAGCTAAAGACACTATGATCGCACCCAAATGGGGTGAACGGGTGTCTTTCTCTATTCCAACTGCATGACATACAAGGTCCGGAAATCCGGCGCCCGGTTTTCTGCGCCATGTGCGGGTGTAGCGGGCATCTGCATTTCCGGCGCAATTATACACGTTGCCCTGTGTCCCTCTTGCGTAATGTTATCATATTACATAACTACTATCTTCCCGAATCCCCGGCATGTCGTCGGCCTGAAACTGTGGGACCGGGCGCCGCCACGCATGAACGCGGTGCTTTGACCTGCAACGAAGCTATGACCTTAGGATATCATGATGATACAGTTGAAACGCCCGCTCATCGCCGCTCTGCTCGGTCTGTCACTTGGCACGCCTGCGCTTGCGGATAGCATGATAGGCGTTGCCGCGCCGTTTGAAATTCAGTCGCCCGACCCTTCGACCACCGGCCATATCTTCACCAATATGGGTATCGCTGAAACGCTGGTGGATGCAGATCCGCAGGGCCGGTTGCTGCCGGGTCTTGCCACAGAATGGGACACATCAGAGGATGGTCTGACATGGCGATTCACCCTGCGCGAGAATGTCAGTTTCCATGATGGCAGCCCGATGACGCCTGCGGCAGTAGTCAATGCACTGGAAATCGCGCGGGCTAAGCCCGGCCCCATCAGCGGGTTGCCGGTTGCGGCAATCACAGCGGACCATGATGCCGTGGTCATCACCCTGACGGAACCACGCGCCGCGCTGCCTGCGTTTCTGGCCGAAAGCCGGACGCAGATTCTGGCCCCTGCCGCCTATGGTCCGGACGGGCAGGCCGTGGCGGTCATAGGCACCGGCCCCTACCGCATAACCGATCTGACGCCGCCCTTGTCGCTACGTGCCACAGCCTTTGCCGATTACTGGGGCGCGCAACCCCATGTACCGGATGTAAGCTATACCGCCGTCAGCCGGGCAGAGACACGCGCATTGATGGCGGAATCGGGCGATGCGGATTTCGTTTTCAACCTCGACCCAGCCAGTGTGACGCGCCTGTCACAATCTGAAGCGGTGCAGGTAATATCGGTGGCGATTCCGCGCACGCTGCTGTTGAAGGTGAACGCCGCGCATCCGTTTCTGAACACGCCGGAAGCGCGGCAGGCGCTTAGCCTTGCCATTGATCGCGCAGGCCTTGCGCAAGCGGTGCTGCGTTACCCCGAAGGGGCGGATCAATTGTTCCCGCCTGCCATCGGGTCATGGCACAATGCTGGGATGGATCCTTTGCAATATGACGTTGCCGCAGCGCAGGCGCTGCTGGCGCAACAGGGCTGGGCACCGGGCGCAGATGGCATTCTGGCCCGCGACGGACAGCGCTTTGCCCTGACGCTGACCACCTACCCGGACCGGCCGGAATTGCCGCTTGTAGCCGCTGTGCTGGAACAGCAATTTCGCACCATCGGGGTGGAACTGACGATCAACAGCACCAACTCGTCGGAAATTCCGGCGGGCCATCAGGCCGGCACGCTGGAACTGGGCCTTCTGGCGCGCAACTTCGCGCTGATCCCCGAACCGATCGGTACTATCCTGTCGGACTATGCGCCCACCGGTGACTGGGGCGCGATGGGCTGGGATAACCCCGAGATTGTGGCACTGGCGCAAGCCATTGCGCGTGGCGAAGGGACAGACGCGGATCGCGCGCGTGTCAGCGCCATTCTGCAAACCGAACTGCCGGTGATCCCGATTGCCTGGTATCAGCAGACATTGGCAGTCAAGGCCGGAATCGACGGGGCGGTGATTGACCCGTGGGAACGCAATTTCGGTCTGGCAAGGCTGCGGTTCACCGAATGAATATCCTGATTTCGCGACTGGTACAGGCCGCCACCGTGGCGGTCCTTGTCGGGGCGGCAACTTTCGCCATGATGCGCAGCCTGCCGGGTGACGCCGCATGGCGCATTGCGGCGGGGCGCTACGGATACGACAATGTGAATACCGCCGCCGCCGATGCGGTGCGCGCAGAACTGGGGCTGGGGGGGCATTGGTTCCCGGCTTTCACGCAATGGATGGGCGATCTGCTGCGCTTCGATTTCGGCGTATCGCTGGTATCGGGGCAGCCGGTGATCGCGGAAATCACCCATCAACTGGGGGCATCACTTTGGCTCGCACTGACCGCAGTCGGCCTGTCATTACTGATCGGCCCGCCGCTGGGCGTGCTTGCAGGGCTGCGGCCGGGGGGCGCGCTGGACCGGGGGCTGCTTGTTGTGTCCGCGGCCCTGAAGGCTATTCCGCAATTCCTGATGGCGCTGATCCTGATCCTTGTGCTGTCGGTGCAGCTTGGCTGGCTGCCTGCGGCAGGCCACGGACAGGCGCGGCATTTCATCCTGCCTGCTCTGGCGCTGGCACTGGGACTGGCTGCGGTGAATGCCCGGATTGCCCGCGATGCCATGGCCAGCATTGCGGCGATGCCCTTCTACCACTTCGCCCAATGGAAAGGGCTGTCGCGCCGTCAGGTTCTGTGGCGGCACGGTCTGCGCAATGTTTCGGTGCCACTGCTGACCTATCTGGGTCTGCAATTCGTCACACTGGTTGAAGGTGTCGTGGTGATTGAATCCATCGTTGGTTGGCCGGGCATCGGGCATGCGCTGGTCCATGCGGTCTTTGCACGCGACGTGCCGATGGTGCAAGGCACCGCGCTGATGCTGGGTCTTGGCTTTGTGCTGGTCAACGCGCTGATTGATCTGGCTGTCACACGGATCGATCCGAGGGGGGCAAGATGACGACATTTTCCAATACCCTGCCGCCAGGTCGCGCGATCGGGGCTGTGGTGCTGGCACTGATGCTGGGTTTCGCGCTTGTTGGTCCGTTACTGGTGCCCGGTGATCCCTTCGCGCAGTCGCTGATGAAATCGCTGGCCGGGCCGGACTCGGGCGCCCCCTTCGGCTATGACCATCTGGGCCGGTCGCTCTGGCACCGGCTGGCGCATGCGCTGCGCCTGTCGCCTGCCATCGCGCTGGCGGCTGTGGTCACGGCTGGCGCGGCCGGGTTGGTCCTTGGCACGCTGGCTGCTGCGCGGGGCGGCTGGGTCGAACGCTTGTTGATGATCCTTGCCGATGCGCTGATGGCACTACCAGGGCTGTTGCTGGTGCTGATCGTGCTGGCCATCATGCCGGGCACTGCCATGGGCTTCTGGGCGGGGCTGTCGCTGGTTTTATGGGTGGAATTCTTTCGCCTGACGCGCGCGGCCACGCGGTCCACGCTGGCCAGCCCGGCAGTGCAGGCAGCGCGGCTGCTGGGGTTTCGCTGGCCCTATGTGTTCCGCACGCATCTTTGGCCCGAAATTGCCCCCCTGATGCTGACTGCTGCCGCCTTTGGCACGGCCACGGCGATCATGGGCATCGCGGCACTTGGGTTTGTCAGTGTCGGAATGCGCGCGCCCACGCCCGAACTGGGCCTGATGATGGTGGAACTGCTGCCCTACTGGCGCGAAGCCCCCATGGCGCTGCTGACCCCGGTGCTTGCCACATTTGCACTGCTTCTGGGGTTGACCCTGCTGGCCGGAGGACAAAAAGCATGACACTTCTGCACGCAACCGACATTGCGGTTTTCGACGGCACGAACCGACTGCTGGACCCTGTCTCCGTCACACTTGAACCGGGCGAGCCGCTGGTCATTCTGGGCGAGACGGGTTCGGGCAAAAGCCTGCTGGCGCAGGCCATCATGGGCACGTTGCCGGAAAACCTGCGCGCTGAAGGACAGGTCAGACTGGGCAATCGCAGCCTGCGCGCAGGCGCAGACCGGGCGGCATTCCGCAAGCTGTGGGGGCGCGAGATTGCGGTCTTGCCACAGGAACCCTGGCTGTCACTTGATCCACTGATGCGCGCTGGCGCGCAGGTGGCAGAGGCACACAGGCTGGTCCGTGGCCTTGCCCCCGCGCAAGCCCGTATGCAGGCAGGAAACGATCTGGCGGCCTTCGGGCTGGGCGCGGCCGTGGCGCGCTATCCGCATGAATTGTCGGGTGGCATGGCGCAGCGCGTGGCCATTGCCGCCGCCCGCGCAGGCGGGGCACCGATTGTCATTGCTGATGAACCGACGAAGGGGCTGGATGCCGCCCGACGCAACGATGTTGCCGCACTGCTGCTGGGGGAACTCGGCCAGGGCGGCGGGCTGATGGTCATTACCCATGATCTTGCACTTGCCCGCATGATTGGCGGGCGGCTGATCGTGTTGCGCGAAGGGACCGTGATCGAAACCGGTCTGACTGAGCAGGTCTTTGCCGACCCAAAAGCCGCGTATACCCGCGACCTGATCGCCGCCGATCCGGAACACTTGCCCGCACGGAAAACAGGTGCCGGGACCGGGGAAACGGTCCTGCGCGCCCAGGGTCTGACACTGTCCCGGCGGGGACAGGTGCTGGTGGAAGGGCTTGACCTGACGCTGCAGACCGGGCGTATCCTTGGTATCACCGGGCCATCGGGTTGTGGAAAATCCAGTCTTGGCGATGCGCTTCTGGGCCTGCTGCCCCCCGATGCAGGGCAGGTGATCCGCGCACCGTACCTGCCCCCGACAGCGTGCCAGAAGCTGTATCAGGATCCCGTCGCGGCCTTTGCACGCAAGCGCAGTCTGGGCCAGACCCTTACGGATGTGGCGCGACTTCATCGGGCCCCCGCAGGGCGGATCGAAACCCTGCTGGCCCGCCTGCGCCTTGATCCCGCACTTTTGGCGCGCAGGCCCGGTGCAGTGTCGGGTGGCGAATTGCAACGGCTTGCCCTACTGCGCGCGATGCTGGCACAACCGCGCATGTTGTTTGCAGACGAGCCGACCTCGCGCCTTGACCCCATTACCCAACGCGACGTCATCACGATGCTGGCCGATCTGGCCCGCGATGAAGGGCTGTCAATCGCCTTGGTCAGCCATGACGCAGCGCTGATCGACAAGGTTTCGGACGATGTGCAGCGGTTTGCGGCGCAAGGATCAGACATCGCCGCAGCGATGGGCCGCGACAAGGCCATGGTCGCCTAATCAACAACCGGGAAACGGCAATGCCGGGGCGCAGCAAAGGCCGAAAGCGGCCGCCGCGCCATGAGTCCGGCCGTTCTGCGACCTGCGGGTCCACCGGACATGACCGCGCCTGAATGCAAAAGCAACCACGCCAGACGACCCTGCGCGTGGGTGTTATCATTTTGCCGCCAGAGGCAGAACAGCAAAGCTGCTGCGCGAATTCCCCTTTTGGCGGCAGGTCAGCTGGGTTAGGCTTCCTGTTCCTGACCAAATGTGAAATCCCGCTATGCCAGAACCCGTCACCCAATCTGTTTCCCTGCCCCCCGATGCCGCCCATGCTGTCCGGCAGTCCCTTGGACTGGGCGCGCAATCCGCGCTGCGCATCGCCTTCGTTGCGGGGCCGGGTGATGCCGTTGGCACCTTCGATCACTGGCAGAAGGGCGCGCATGATCCACGCACCCCGGTAATCGCCTATTCCTCGATGTTCTATAGCGTTGCAGACGCGCTTGCAGCAGATGTGCTGATGCTGGTCGAACAGGACAGGCAGCCCGCCGCACCCGACCCGCGTTTCCGTTTCATTCATACGCCGCGCAGGCGCGGCAGGCGCGGCATCGGTTACCGGCTGGACGAACGCGCCTTCACCGCCTGCGTGTTACGCCATCTGCGTGATTTCCGCCCTGATGTCATTATTGTCGGTACTGATGCGCCCAATGCCCTGATCGCGGGGTTGCCAGCGACGCGGCGTGTCATTCTGACGGCGCATAACACCTTTTGGCCGATGGGCCGCCGCCCGGTTTCGCTGAAGGCTCGGCTGCGGCTGCGGGCAAAATCATGGGCCTTGCGCCGGGTTGATGCCGTTGTGAATACGTCCGGTGAATGCGCCGCACAGGTCGCGGCACTCAGCGGTCCTTCCGGCACCCGCAGCTTCACCGAGATTCCACAGGTTCTGCCCGACTGGTATCCCGAAACCCTGACACCCGCGCCCACCGCAGAACGCCTGCTGTATCTGGGCCGGATAGAGGCGAACAAAGGGGTGTTCGACCTGCTTGGCGCGTTTGACGCCATTGCCGCCGACCGCCCCACCCTGACGCTGGACATTGCGGGGACCGGCACCGCAGATGCGCCGCTGCGCGCGGCTATTGCGGCCTCCCCCCATGCGGCGCGCATTACCTTTCATGGTCAGTTGCAGGCACGCGATGTGCATGACCGGCTGGACGCCGCTGATCTGCTGATCTGCCCCACCCGCACTGACTTTGCCGAAGGTCTGGCGTTGGTGGTGGTCGAGGCGGCAGTGCATGGGGTGCCAGCGCTGCTCAGTTCCATCGTTCCCGCCAAAGCGCTGCTGCCCGGTGCGTGCGTCACCTTCCCCGCCGACGACAGCGCCGCGCTGACAGCCGCACTGCGGGGCATTGTGGACACCCCGGCCGAATACGGCGCTTTGTGCGCCGCACTGGCCACGAAACGCCACCAATTCCGCGAAAGGTCCGGTTCCTGGGGGTCCATGCTCTACCGCGCATTGGTGGCCTGAACGGCGATTGGCGGACACGCAGCCACGTGGGGGGGTGATGAAGGTCCATTGCGACCGGAAAGGACCAGCCTTGCGGAGTCATCCACGATGATCAGGGGGCCGCAGGAAGCCCGTAAACCTGTCGGGCATTGCCATGCGCCACCGCTATGCGTTCTTCGGCGGAAAGCATATCAAGGATTTGCGCCGTGACATCCAGCCAGTCCACCAGACCACCACCAAGGTTCACCACCGGCCAGTCACTGCCCCACACCACCCGGTCCGGCCCGAAGCGCGTGAACACGTGATCCACATAAGGCCGGATTGTCGCAAAACCGGCAGTGCCCGGCGCGCAATAGGCCATAAGGCCCGACAGCTTGCAGGTCACATGCGGCAGCTTCGCGATTGCGTCTATGCCCGCGCGCCACGCATCGAACCCGCCACCGGCAATGTCGGGAACACCGCAGTGGTCCAGAACCAGCTTCGTATCGGGGCAGGCCTGTGCCAATGCCTGTGCCAGCCCCAGTTGCCGCGCCGTGAAACACATGTCGAATGTCAGGCCGCGCGCGCCTATCATACTGATATTACGTCGAAAAATATCTGATTGCGACAATGCGTCGGGCACCACATGCAGCACGCGGCGGTAACCGACCACGCCCAGCCCCTGCCCTTCGTCGATCCAGTCATCCAGCCCGGCGGGTTCTTCCGGGCGGCAGGACGCGATCTGCCCCAGCAGGACGCCACCGGACTGTCCTATCAGCCCGCCGATCAGCCGCGCTTCGTCCTTGTAACCGGCATCATCAACTGCCGCTTCCATGAACACGGCGCCCGCCACCCGGTCCCCCATCAGCGCGCGCGCATCATCAAGGGTGAAATCGCCCGTGGCCAGCGCCGGTATTTCCGACGTCCAGCCATAGCCCAGCGACTTGCGATAGATCAGGTGCAGATGGGTGTCGATAAGCGCGGGCATGGCAGACCTCTCGTGCTGATGCGGGCGTGCTTCAGTCATCAGCCACAAAACGCTGGCGTTGCTGGCCCAGCCCCGCGATACCCAGTTCCACGACATCGCCGGGTTTCAGATAGCGCGGTGGTTTCATTCCCAGCCCCACGCCCGGCGGCGTCCCGGTCGAAATCACATCGCCCGGATGCAGCGTCATGAACTGCGACAGATAGCTGACCAGATGCGCGACGCCATAAACCATGGTCCGGGTCGATCCGTCCTGAACCTTTTCGCCGTTGACCGTCAGCCACATCGCCAGATCCTGCGGGTTGGCCACAGCGTCGCGCGTCACCAGCCACGGGCCAAGCGGTCCGAACGTGTCGCAGCTTTTGCCTTTGGTCCACTGGCCCTGTCGTTCGGCCTGAAAGGCGCGTTCGGACACATCATTGGTCACCGCATAGCCCGCGACATGGGCCAGCGCATCGGCTTCGGACACATATTTGGCCCTGGTGCCGATGATGACCGCCAGTTCAACCTCCCAGTCGGTTTTGACCGATCCCCGCGGAATGCGCACGTCGTCATCGGGACCGCAGATCGCGCTTGTTGCCTTCATGAAGATCACCGGTTCTGACGGGACTGCCATGCCCGATTCAGCCGCGTGATCCGCATAGTTCAGCCCGATGCAGATGAATTTTCCGGTGCCCCCCACACAGGGGCCGAGCCGCGTGTCCGGTGCAACGACCGGCAGCGCGGCGGCGTCAACTGTGCGCAGATGGGCAAGACCTGCATCCGACAGCACATCGCCGCCAATATCCTTCACAATGCCGCTCAGGTCACGGATGGTGCCGTCATCATGCAACAGACCGGGCTTTTCGGCCCCTTGCGGGCCATGGCGCAGAAGTTTCATTGTCGTCCTTTCAGATGTTTGACCAGCCGCCATCAATCGCGTGGGCGGTTCCGGTGGTGTAGCTGCTTTCATCGCTGGCCAGATAGACCACCAGCGCCGCGATTTCGTCGGGCGTTCCGATCCGTCCGATCGGCTGGCGGGCAATGAATGCGGCACGCGCGGCATTGTAGTCGCCGGTCGCGCGCAGGCGTTCTTCAAGCGAGGGGCTTTCCACGGTGCCGGGGCAGATCGCGTTGCAGCGAATGCCATGGGCGATGAAATCAGCGGCGATGGCCTTCGTCATGCCGATCACGGCGGCCTTGGTTGCGCCATAGACAAAGCGGTTGGGCGCAGCGATCACCGACGACGCGACCGAGGACATGTTGATGATACTGCCGCCCCCGCGCGCAATCATGCCCGGCAGAAAAGCCCGGCACATACGGTACATCGCTGTCATGTTCAGATCGAGTGAGAATGCCCACTGATCCTCGTCGCAATCAAGAATGGTGCCACTGGCGACAAAACCCGCGCAGTTGAACAGCACATCCGGCGCAATGTCCCCCGCGAGTGCGGAAATCGCCGCTGGATCGCAGACGTCAAGCAGCCGAACTTCCACCAGTCCTGCCGGTGCATCTGCCGCAAGCGCTTCCAGCGTTTTCGGGTTGATGTCCGTGGCGATGACCCGCGCGCCTTCGCGTGCCATCATCAGCGCACTTGCCCGCCCGATCCCCTGCCCCGCCGCTGTTACCAGCGCTGTCTTGTTGTCAAGTCGTCCCATGCTCGCTCCTTGTCATTGCGGCCCCCATATGCCGGACGGTCCGTCAGACCGGCAGGCATGCGGGGCCGATCGGTTCAAAACTTTTGTAAGTCAGGATAAATTCGGTATGACCCAGTTCTTCCGACCTGCTTTGCGCACCCGCGGCCAGTGCCAGCACATGGTCAAAGATTTCCGCGCCCACCTGTTCCAGCGTGGCCTCGCCTTCCAGAACGCGGCCCGCGTTTATGTCCATGTCATCCGCCAGCCGCCGGTACATATGCGGATTGGCCGCGATCTTCAGCACCGGCGCAAGGGCCGACCCGACGACTGAACCGCGCCCGGTCACAAATAGTGTCATATGCGCGCCAGAGGCCATCATCTCGACAATCTCGGCATTGTCCGAAATGTTGGGGAAACCGAAGCGCACCTCGCCATCGGGCACCACATCCATCAGGTAAAGCCCGCCGCGCGGCGGAATATCGCCAGGCTTGATCAAGCCTGAAATCGGCGACTGCCCGGATTTCATATAAGCCCCCAGCGACTTTTCCTCGATTGTGGTCAAGCCGCCATCGGCATTGCCCGCAGCAAAACTGCCATAGCCCAGCGTTGCGTAATAATGCGCCGCCTTGGCGACCGATGCGCGCAGTTCAGTAGCCAGTGCGGGCGTCTGCGCACGCGATGCCATAATTTCCTCGCAGCCGATCAATTCGCCCGTTTCCTCGAATATGCAGGTTGCACCTGCCGCGACCAGTTTGTCAAAGGCGATCCCTGCAGCCGGGTTGCCGGTAATCCCGCTGGTGCCGTCCGATCCGCCACAGACCGTGCCGACAACCAATTCGGATATATCCATCGGCACGCTCGGGGCCTGTGCCAGTGCTGCCGCCTGTTGCGTCACCCAGTCCCGGCCCGCCGCAATGGTTGCGCGTGTGCCACCGTCATTCTGGATGGTCAGGGTCCGCACCGGCCTGCCGCTGTCGCGCACCACCTGTTCAAGCTGATACCGGTTGAAACTTTCGCAGCCCAGCGACACCAGCAGCACCGCGCCCACATTGGGATGCGTGCAAAGCCGCTCCATCATCGTCTGGGCATAGGGGTTGGGAAAACAGCCGGGAAAGCCGATCACATGCGCGGTGTCGGGCTGCGCAACCGTGATCTGGCGCGCGACATGATGCGCACATTCGACCAGATAGGCCACTGCAACCACATTGCGGATACCCTTGCGCCCGTCTGCGCGCAGCCAGCCACGCATTTGTCCCGCCGTGTTCATCCCGTGCTCCCTGATGTGTGCGCCTGTGCTGAGTCCAGCGAATAGGTCGGTGTGTAGTCGCTTTGCAGATTATGGGTATGCACATGATCCCCCGGCGCGATGGCATGGCTCGCGGAACCGATGGGCGCGCCGTATTTCACCACCTTGCCCCCCGGCGCGACGGGCTGCCGCGCGATCTTGTGGCCCAGCCCCAGACGATGGGGAACCGTGACCGCACGCCCTTCGACCAGCACTGTTTCGCCGGCGTCGATCTGCGCGCGCAGCACATAAACCGTGTCATCCGGGGCCAGCAGCAAAAGCCGGGGATCAGTCGTGATATCCGTCATCAGAATTCCCCATGTTGCAGATATGTGGCGTTGCGCGAATGGGCGGATGTGTCAGTCATGGTGAAACACCTCCTGCATCTCTGCCCACCATTCGCCTTGTTTGCGCGCGCCCATGGGCACCTGACAGGGCATACAGACGGCCCACCATTCCTGCGTGCGGGGATCGGCGGCCATTCTTGCCATGTCGCCTGCGAAATCCGTGCCGTGATATTCGAAATAGGCGAACATCAGATTTTCAGGTTCTTTCAGATAGATCGAATAATTGCGGATGTTGCAGGCCGTGATCATCGCCAGAATCTCTGGCCAGACCGCGGCATGCAGCCGCTTGTATTCTGCAATATGGTCCGGATGGACCCGGATCACGCTGCCATGACGTTCCATCATGCTACCCTTTCCCTGTCTGCGAATGACTGCCCGCCACAGTCTGTGCCGCGATTGCCGCCATGTCCCAGTCGATGCCTATTCCCGGCGTGTCGGGCGGGTGTGCCTGACCGGCGCGCAGATCCAGTCGCGATGTGGTGATCGCATCAAGCTGCGGAATATATTCCAGCATCCAGGAATTCGGCACTGCGCAGATCAGGCTGACATGCAATTCCATCAGGAAATGCGGGCAGACCATGATGTTATGAGCCTCTGCCAGATGGGCGACCTTCAGCCATGGTGTGATCCCGCCGATCCTCGCAGCATCCACCTGCACAATGCTGGCTGCACCTTGTTGCACGTAATCCTTGAACTGGCCCAGCGAATACAGGCTTTCGCCCACAGCGACCGGGACGCGCGAATGGCGCGCAAGGGCGGCATGGCTGCCAATGTCGTCAGCGGGCATCGGTTCTTCGAACCAGCCGATGGCATGATCGGCCAGCATGTCCGCGCGCAGCATCGCCTGCGACAGGCTGAAGGCCTGATTGGCATCCGTGAACAGATGAAAGGCATCGCCGACAGCCGCGCGCACCGCGCCAAGGCGCGCGGCATCTTCGGCCAGATGCGGGCGGCCAATTTTGACCTTGGCCCCCGCGAAGCCCTGTTCCTGAACCGCCAGCGCATCATCGACCAGCGCCTGCGGTTCCACATGCAGCCAGCCGCCTTCGGTGGAATAGACCGGCACCGACCGCTTCGCGCCGCCCGCCATGCGCCATAGCGGCAGGCCCGCCCGCCGACAGCGCATATCCCATAACGCGATATCCACTGCCGCCAGCGCCAGAGAGGTGATTGCGCCCACCGATGTGGCATGCGTGGCGAACAGAAGATCACGCCAGATGCTTTCGATTTCCTCTGCCTCCCGGCCGATCAGCCGGGGCGCGAAAACCTGCTGCAACAGGCTGATTACCGCAGCGCCACCCGTGCCGATCGTATAACAATACCCTGTGCCCTGCGCCCCGTCGGCATCAGTGATTGTCACCAGCGGCGTTTCCTGGCTGACAAAACTCTGGATTGCGTCGGTCCGGCGCGTGCGAGGCGCCAGATCCACCATCCTGATTTCAACCGACCGGATCAACGCCATCAGAGCACGTCGAGCGAGCGCGTGGTAGCCGCGTCAAACAGATGCGCCCGGTCCAGTGCCAGCCGGAAGGACAGCGTCTCACTCGCCTGAACAATCCGCGGGCCATAAAGCTTGGCCTGCACTTCCTGCCCGGCGATACTGGTATAGATAAGGCTTTCCATGCCAAGCGGTTCCGCCAGATCCACTGTCAGCGCGATGTCGGTGCCCTCGTCCGTTTCGCCCAGTCCATGGCCGACCGGGCAGATATCGTCTGGCCGGATGCCCAGAACCACGTCCTGCCCTTCATGCGTTTTCGCACGCAGGCGAGCGGGCACCGGAACAAGGCTGCCATCACGCAGCAGCACCTGCCCTTCATGGATCACCGCTGGCAGCAGGTTCATCGGCGGAGAACCGATAAAAGTTGCGACAAAGGTGTTGACGGGATGGTTGAACACCTGCATCGGCGTGCCGACCTGTTCGATATGACCGTCGCGCATGACCACGATCCGGTCCGCCAGCGTCATCGCCTCCACCTGATCATGGGTGACATAGACCACCGTTGTCCGCACCTTCTGGTGCAGCTTCTTTATCTCGGCGCGCATCTGTCCACGCAGTTTGGCGTCAAGATTCGACAGTGGTTCATCAAACAGGAACGCATCGGGGTGACGCACGATGGCGCGGCCCATTGCCACGCGCTGGCGCTGGCCGCCGGACAATTCCGCAGGCGTGCGGTCCAGCAGTTCCGACAGTCCCAGGATGCCCGCCGCCTCGTTCACCCGCTCGGTGACGACCTGCGGGCTTTGTCCCGCGATGCGTAGTCCGAAACCCAGATTGTCGCGCACATTCATATGCGGATAAAGCGCGTAGTTCTGGAACACCATGGAGATGTTGCGCTTGCGCGGCGGCAGGTCATTGACCCGTGTTTGGCCAATCCAGACATCCCCGCCGGAGATATCCTCCAGCCCGGCGATCATCCGCAGCGTGGTGGATTTTCCGCAGCCGGAAGGCCCGACCAGCACCACGAATTCTTCATGTGCAATCTCAAGGTCGATGCCATGCACCACCCGCACCGCACCATAGGCCTTTTCGACCGCCCTTATGGAAATGCCTGCCATATCTTATCCCTTGACCCCGCCGAATGTCAGTCCGGCTATTAGGTGTTTCTGCACAAGGAAGGTCATGATCAGCGCCGGAACGATGATGATCACCGCCATTGCGCACATGCCTGCCCAATCAATCGTGAATTGCGCTGTGAAATCCATCAGCCCCACCGGCAGCGTCTTGCTGTCGGTCGAACGTGTCAGTTGGCTGGCCAGCGCATATTCGTTCCATGACGTCAGGAACGCAAAGACCCCCGCCGCCGCGATACCGGACCGGGCCAGCGGAAACTCGATCTTCCAGAACGCCTGCCAGCGGGTGCAGCCATCGACCTGCGCGGCTTCAGACAGACTCATCGGGATTTGCCGGAAAAACCCGTCAATCAGCCAGATCGTGAACGGCACATTCAACGAGATATAGACAATGATCAGACCCAGCTTGGCATCGATCAGACCAAGCCGCGACCAGACCATGAAGATCGGCAGCGACAGCGCAATCCCCGGCACCGCGCGGAACAGCATAAGCCCCAGAAAGATGCCACCCTTGAACCGGAACCGGTAGCGCGCGAAAGCATAGCCGCCTGACATGCCGATGATCAGCGCAATGACAGTCGAGGTCAGCGCGATGATCAGCGAATTGGAAAAATACGCCAGCACCGGTATTGCCACCTGATCCTGCCCGATGCCGAATATCTTGGCAAAATTATTCAGCGTCAGGGTTTCAGGCACCCAGATCGGCGGTTTGGCCAGAATCTCGCGGTTGGGACGGAAGGCGGATAGTACCACCCAAAGACCGGGCACGCACATGATGACCATCAGCAGGAATGTCAGCAGCCACAAGCCGAACGCCTGTGCGCGTTTTTTCAGCGGTGGGCGTGGCAAGGGCCTGTCGGCGGTGCGGACCGGTATTGCGGTTCTGCTCATTGCACACCCCCCATGTATCTGCGCGCCTGCATCAGTTTCGTGTAAAAATACCAGGTAAAGGCGATCGACAGCAGCGTCGAAAGATAGGCCATCGCATTGGCCTGCCCCATCCGCGCATCCATGTAGCCGGTGCGCGCGATCAGCGTCCATAACAGTTCGGTCCGGCCCGCCGGACCACCGCCCGTCATCACATGCACGATGTCATAGGCCCGCGCCACATCCAGACTGCGAATGGTCATCGCGATAAAGGCAAAGGGCATGATGAACGGCAGAGTGATATGGCGGAAAACCTGCCACGAATTGCAGCCATCGACCTTGGCGGCCTCCAGCGGGTCGCGCGGCATGGCGAAAAGCCCTGCCAGCAACAGGATGGCAAATACCGACGTGCTCATCCAGACTTCGGCAAAGATAATGGAGAACATCGCCAGCCGCCCGTCCACCAGCCACGGTATGGCCCGGTCGGTCAGGCCCAGCGATTGCAGCGCGTTGTTCAGAATGCCGATATTGTCATTGAAGATGAACTTGAACTGAAACCCGACAAGGATCGGGGAAAACATCATCGGAAACATCATGATCGTGCGCAAGGTCCGCTGACCCCAGGTGATCTTGGCGATCAGCAGCGCGATGCCCAGACCCAGCAGGAATTCGACATTCAGCGCGATGGCCAGAAACAGGATCGTGCGGCCGAATACGCGCCAGAATTCCCAATCCTCCAGCAGGCGGATGTAGTTGCGCAGGCCTACGAATATCTCGATCGTTTCGGGCCGGACCAGCCGATAGGCGGTCAGACTGGTATAGAACGAAAACCCCAGTGGAAGTGCGACGACAAACAGCATCGTCAGCAATGCGGGCGACAACAGCAAAAGCGGTATTAGCGCTGTGCGGCGTGTGCGGAGAAAGGCGATCATGCATTGGTCCGTTCAAGGCCCTGCGCGGCGGTGCCACCGCGCAGGGAAAGGGTGGGCAAATGCCCGTTCATGCGGGCCTAGTAATAGCCCGCATCCTCCATGACTTCGACGGCGGAGGCAGCCGCCCGGTCAAGCGCATCCTGCGGGCTGCGGTCACCGACCATTGCTGCCTGCAACTGCGGCCACAGCACGTTCGACACCTCGATCCATTCGGGAATCAGCGGCGGGGTGAACGCATCTTCGGCCATTGACGCGCGGAAAGTCTCGAACACTTCAACAAG
Organism: Roseinatronobacter alkalisoli; assembly: GCF_028745735.1. Lineage (GTDB taxonomy): Bacteria > Pseudomonadota > Alphaproteobacteria > Rhodobacterales > Rhodobacteraceae > Roseinatronobacter > Roseinatronobacter alkalisoli. Next base: position 15,671 of record NZ_JAQZSM010000005.1, on the reverse strand, counting down.
GAAGCTGTCGCCACGGCTGTCAAATTCGGCAATCGCATCGTCCCAGACTGCGGTGCGTGTCGGCAGGATGCCGGTGCGCGCCTCCACCATCTGGCGGTCATGATCGGTCAGGAAAGTGACAAAGCTTGCCGCCGCTTCCTTTTCACCGCAGGTTTCGGTGATCGAGAAACTATGCGATCCCGACCAGCCGCTGCGCAGCCCCGCTGTGCCCTTTGGCGCGCGGACCACGCCCACATCGCCGGCGATGCTTGAATTTTCGGGATCGTTGAAGAATGCCGACCAGCCAGCCCAGTCCAGATTCAGTGCCACGGTACCCGATGCAAAGCCCAGCCCGGTATCATCCCACAAGTAATTCGGCACACCTGCGGGGACTGCGCCCGCCTCATACAGATCGACAAACCAGCTCAGCGCCGCAACACCGGCTTCCGAGTTGAAGACCGGGCGCATGTCATCGTCAAACATCTGGCCGCCATTCGCGACAAGCTGTTCAAAGAAACGCCCGGTTATGGCTTCGTCCTTGCCGACGAACTGGGTGCCATAGAACTGGGGCGGGTTGGCAAAGAACTTCGCCTGATCTGCGACCTGTTCCCAGGTTTCAGGAGGTGCAAGATCATAGCCATATTCCGCCACGAAACGTTCCTGATTGTCGGCATCTTCAAACAGCGATTTGATATAGAACAGGTTCGACACATCGGAATGGCGCGGCAGTTGTACCAGCCGCCCGCCGACTGTCGAATGTTCCAGCAGCAATGGCGTGAACCCGGCCAGCACCTCGGGGTCGATCAGATCATTCAGATCGGCATAGATATTGCCGTATTGCGGTGCAAAGGATGTGTGGTTCGACCCGACGCACCAGTTCAGAGTGCGCGCCGCGATATCCTGCTTGATTTCGCGGTCCAGTTCAAAATGGTTCTTGCGGCTCAGGATCTCGACCGTCGCGCCGGTCAATTCTTCCCATTTGCCGATCTCGGCATAAAGCGGCTCATATTGCGCGCCACCGATCAGCTTGACCCGCAGAACCGTGCCATCAAAGCTGCCATAATCATATTCAGCAGCCGCCATACCCGCTGTCAGGGCAGGCAATGCCACCCCAAGCGCCAGCGCCTTCAGGATTCGTGTCGTCATTCTTCGTTCCTCCCTTGATTACCATTTCCGGGCCGCCTCTTCCCGGCCCCGCTACATTCCGCCATACAGGCGGCGATATCAGTTCAGCCGCGCGCCGCGTTTGCGTCACAGCCGAATTCAGAAAAAACCCGCGCAGTGTCCGCGCCCAAGCGTGGCGCGCCCCGCCCCGATGCCAATGTCTGCCGGTCCAGCCGCAACGGGCCGCGCAGCGTGTCAAGCCCGGTCGCCCCACCAATCCGCTGCACCATATCCAACTGACCAAATGCCGGGGCCGCCATCAGCGCGTGCCAGTCCAGCACCTCGGCGCACCAGATATCGGCGGGCTGCAACATCGCCAGCCATTCAGTGGTGCTGCGCGTTGCGACCTGTGCCGCGATCACCGCGTTGATGTCATCGCGCGCTGCGCGCGCCGCCTGCGGATCATCAAGCCAGGGGTCCAGCCCGTCGATCTGCATCAGCCCGGCCAGATGACGCAGCGATGGTGTCATGGCAATCGCCAGATGACCGTCCCTTGTGGCGTAAACCCCGTAGGGCGCACCGATATAGGCATGCGCGCCATTCGCCGCGGGCCGTTGCGGCAGCTGGTGGCCGTCATTCAGATGCGTGGTCAGCACTTCAAACTGAAGCGAAAGCAGCGCTTCCAGCAGGCTGGTTTCCACCAGCGCGCCGCGACCATGCACGCCGCGCCCGACCAGTGCGGCAAGGATACCCTGCGTCAGCGCCTCTCCCGCCAGCATATCCGCAACTGACAGCCCCATGGGCATTGGCGGATGGTCACCGCTGCCGGTCAGCCACATCAGCCCTGACCGCGCCTGCGCCAGCAGATCCTGCCCCGGCAGATCGCGCCAATCCGTATCACTAAAGCCCGAAATTGACCCGTAGACCAGCTGCGGGTTGATCTGCGCGACATCATCATAGCCCAGACCCTGCCGCGCGATCACGCCAGGGCGGAAATTCTGGATCAGAACATCGGCCTGCGCGACCAGCGCAGTCAACCGCGCGCGGTCCTGCGGGTTGCGCAGATCCGCGGTGATGCTTTCTTTGTTGCGGTTGATCGCGTGGAAAAGTGGGTTCTCGCCGCCGACCGGGTCCGAGATGAACAGCCCGCGACAGGGATCGCCAGTGCCCGGTCGTTCGACCTTGATGACACGCGCACCCAGATCCGCCAGTTTCAGCCCGCAGAACGGCCCCGACAGGTACTGACTGAAATCCAGCACCAGAAGCCCGGCAAGTGGCCGCTTGTTCTGTGGCAGCGCGTTCATCATTTGCGGCTTTCGGCATAGGCGGCCTGCAACTGCATGATTGCCGCCGGGGTATCAATCTCGCCGCGCAGGCATGCATGGACAATATCGCCGCCCTGTTCCTGCAGGCGCATATACCCGTCATAGCGTGGCCGCAGCCAGGATGTTTCCAGCGTTTCACGGGTGTTGCGGAAAAAGTTGCGCGTCGCGGTGTTGCAGGCGTCATCTTCCCATGCGGCGGCATTGGCGGGCTGGCCCCCGGACTGAAAGAACAGCCCGCGCTGACAGTCTGCACCTGCGATGTGGAATGCGTAATCCACCGCCACATCCGGGTTGCGGCAGCGGGCCGACACGGCAATACCGGTGCCGCCAATCACTGTGCCGCGCGGGCCGTTATCCCCAAAACCCGGCGCATCAGCAAAAACCAGCGGATGGGGGCAATAGCCGTTACGGCTGTAATTGGTATACCCATACCCAAAGGGCGAATAGGCAGGTGCCACATCGCTTCGTCCCATCCATTCATAAATGCCGATCGGGTCCAGTGTCAGACAGCGCGGGTCAATCAGCGCCACAATCTCATGCAATGCATCAAATACCTGCGCGGCGGCATCCGGTGCGATCAGTTCTGCGGGGTCTTCAGCAATAGCCACGCCCAGATTCCGGGCCAGCCCGAAGAATGTCATCAGCGCGTTAATCGGGATCAGCGCGAACCCGACCTTGCCCGCACGCGCCAGCGCGATCACCTGATCCCAGCGGCGCGGTGCCGTGTCGATCAGGTCGGGGCGATAGCAGGCAACCGGCGTCGCTGCATCTATCGCCAGCCCCCATTGCTGCCCGTCAAATTCATAGGACGGATGGGACGCCCCCACCGACTGCGCCGCAAGGGTGGCCAGTTCCGCGTCGCGCCCGCGCCCGTTCAGCGCCAGCAAATGCCCGTGGCGCGCGACCTCTCCGACATGGGGGTGATCAATCACCATCAGGTCATAGGTTTCGGCCATTTCGGCAATTGGCCGGTCAGCAAAAGCCTGCAATGACCGCTTTTCCCACGTGATCACGACCCCGGGATGGTCCTGCGCAAACGTGCGAGATGTCGCAACCATCGGGTCAAAACCGCGCGCGTGGTCCCATGTCATGCCCCGCAGGACAATCTGCTTCGTCATTCCTGGCCTCCTTCGCGGCTGTCTTGCCATTGTGACGGCGTTGCCCGCGAACCGTTCCGGGTTGCAATACTGCGCAGCCATGCGGTGCAGGCCGGGCCTTGCGGATCAAGTAGCAGTAAAACTTTTCACTTGTCAAATCTTTTTTCGTATATAAAAACTCTGGAAGACTGACAGGAGGAAACCATGGAAAACGAACGCTACTTTGAAGATTATGAACCCGGCCATACGCGGCGAACATTCGGGCGCACCATCACGGAGACCGACATCGTCGTTCATGCCGGGCATTCGGGCGATTTTTTCCCGCATCACATGGATGCTGAATTCTGCAAGACCCAGGCCTTCGGTCAGCGCATCGCCCATGGCACCATGACTTTCGCCATCGGAATCGGGTTGACCGCGACCGAGATAAATCCGCGCGCATTCACCTATGGCTATGAAAGGCTGCGCTTTCCGACGCCGGTTCATCCCGGCGATACCATCCGCACCACGGTCACGATCGGGCGCAAGGCCGCTGACCCCAAAAGACCCGGTTTCGGACAGGTTGTCGAGATATGCGACACCCGGAATCAGAATGACAAGACAGTCATGTATTGCGAACATGTCCTGCTCGTGGAAATGCGCAAGCAGCAGGGGGACACACCGTGACGAAGACGACCACCACCACCGCACAGGACTGGCCCGCGCCGTCGCGCGCCAAGCCGATTGTGATCATCGGCGCGGGTGGCATTGTGCGCGACGCGCATCTGCCCGCCTATGCGATGGCAGGGCTGCCGGTTGTGGGGGTCACCGATCTGGATCCCGGCCGCGCGCAGGCGCTTGCCCGCGACCATGGCATCGCGCATGTTCACGCATCAGTCGCAGATGCGGCAACCCATGGCACCGGTGCCGTCTATGACATTGCAGTGCCGCCCCACGCGATCAACGACATTCTGACCGCCCTGCCCGACGGGGCAGCGGTGCTGATCCAGAAACCCATGGGCAGTGATCAAGCGCAGGCGCGCGACATCCGCCGTATCTGCCGCGAGAAGGGGCTGAAGGCCGCAGTCAATTTTCAGCTTCGTTTTGCGCCAATGATGATGGCGGCGCGGCAATTCATCGAACGCGGTCGCATCGGTGAATTGCTTGAGATAGAGGTCCACCTGAACATCTATACCCCATGGCAGATATTCCCGTTCCTGATCCCGATGGAACGGGTCGAGATTGCCGTGCATTCGATCCATTACCTTGACACGATCCGCGCGCTTGCGGGCAACCCGACAGGCGTTTTCGCCCGCAGCATTGCCGATCCGCGCGCCGCAGATTTCGCGCAGACGCGCACATCGGTCATTCTGGATTATCCGGCGCCATTGCGCGCGATCATGAGCATCAACCATAACCACCGTTGCGGTCGCAAGTTTCAGTCCGCCGGGTTCCGGATCGAGGGGACGGAAGGTGCGATGATGGTCAAGCTTGGTGTGTGCTATGACTATCCGAACGGTGAGCCGGACGAGCTGTGGTTCTGCCGCAATGGCGGCGACTGGGAACAGGTGCCGCTGACCGGAAGCTGGTTCATAGAGGCGTTCATGGGACCGATGCGCAACCTGCAACGGTTCGACGCAGGAGAGGATGAACAGCTGTTCACTGGTGTAGAGGATGCCTATCAGACCATGGCGCTGGTTGAAGCCTGCTTTCGCGCCATGGCAATACCGGCGCAACCGCCGGAACTGGACTAGTCCCGGTGGTCCAGCGCAGTGTCAGGATCATCCGGAAGCCCCTGCCCGGTATCGCGTGCAATGCCGCCGCCCAGATTGCGCGTCAGCATCGTGGTGGCGCGCAGCAATGCGGCACGGCATTCTTCAAACGTCACTGTGTCCTGAAACCGTTCAATATAGGGCACGGTCATGGCCGCGATTGCCCAGCCGGTATGGTCTATCACCGGGGCAGAAATATTGACGACCCCGCGCACGATGAAACTGTCCCTGACTTCGTGCCCGGTTTCGCGGATTCTGGCCAGATCGCGCCGCAGCGTCGCTTCATTCAGTTCCGCAGGCAGCGGTACCCGCGCAAGCGCATCGGTCAGTGCTTCTTCGGGCAGATGCGCCATGATCACCCTGCCGGAGGACGCGCGCCACATCTCGATCCGGGCGCCCAACCGCACGCTCATGATGTTGTTGCCGGGACTGTCCACCTGCCCGACCACAAGCACGACATCCCCGCTTATGACCACCAGATGCACAGACTGGTTCACATCCCGCGCCAGTCCTTGCATCACCGGACCGGACAAGGCCGTCAGTCGCTTGATCAAGGGGGTACGATGGGCAATCTCGAAAAGGCGGGTGGTCAGCATGTAGCGGTCGGTTTCGGGGTTCTGCGCGACATACCCCCGCGCCTGCAGCACCACCAGCATCCGGAAAATCTCGCTGACGGAGCGGTTCAACTGCCGTGCGATGTCAGTCTGCATCAGCCCGGCATCTTCGGTCGACAGCAATTCAAGGATATCCAGCCCTTTTTCCAGCGCTGGCGCCGTATATTTCTGTGCAGCGGCACCTTCTGTCCCTGTTGTCGGCATCAGCGCACTCCCCTTCGGCGAATTTCACATATGAAACACATGCTGACAAGCTTAAAGGGCCAACAGCCATGACAGATACCTGTAATGATGAAACCGCCCCGCTTGCCGGGCTTCTGGTGCTCGATCTCAGCCAGTTCCTGTCGGGACCATACTGTTCTTTGCGGCTGGCCGATCTGGGCGCGCGGGTGATCAAGATCGAACGCCCGGATGGCGGCGACCTGACGCGCAGCCTGTATCTGTCCGATACCGAACTTGGTGGCGACTCCACGCTGTTTCATGCCATAAACCGCGGCAAGGAAAGCTTGGCCCTGAACCTGAAATCGCCGGATGACCTTGCGGCGCTGCGCAAACTGATCACGCAGGCAGACGTGCTGATCCAGAACTTCCGCCCCGGTGTGATCGAACGGCTGGGCCTGGATTATACGCAACTGCGCGCCCTGAACCCCCGCCTGGTTTACGCGTCAATCTCTGGTTATGGCGAAGATGGTCCGTGGGTTGCCCGTCCCGGTCAGGATTTGCTGGCACAGGCACGTTCAGGGATCATGTGGCTGAACGGCGATGCGGATCAGGGGCCGGTTCCCTTCGGTCTGGCTATTGCGGACATGCTGGCAGGTGCGACGGCGGTTCAGGGCATTCTTGCCGCGCTGGTGCGGCGCGGAATCACCGGGCGCGGGGGGTTGGTGCAAACCAGTCTGCTGGAAGTTCTGATTGACCTGCAATTCGAAGTGCTGACCACCCATCTGAACGACGGTGGCCGCCTGCCGCAGCGCGCAGCAGACCGGAGTGCGCATGCCTATCTTGCCGCCCCTTACGGGATTTATCGCGCGACGGACGGGTATCTGGCGCTGGCAATGACCCCCCTGCCCCGACTGATGGACATCATGGACCTACCCGAACTGGCCCCATGGTGCGATGACCCGAAAAGCTGGTTCACTGCGCGCGACCAGATCAAGGCAGTGATTGCCGCTGCCATCGCCAAACGCCCGCTGAGCGCGTGGCTGGACCTGCTGGAACCCGCAGATATCTGGTGTGCCCGTGTCATGGACTGGCCCACGCTGTTGCAAAGCGATGCGTTCCAGCGGCTGGACATGCTGCAGACAGTCACACGTGGGGACGAACTGTCGGTGGCCACGACCCGCACACCGCTGCGCATTGACGGCATCCGCCCCGGCACCCGCGCCGCCGCGCCGCTGATCGGCGCGGACAGCGCGCAAATCCGCGCCGAGTTCGGATTGTAACACCGCATGCGCTGCCCGGCGTCACGCAGGGCGTTACTGATCCGGCAGGCCATGGCAAAAAACGGGTGGATGCAGGCCGCGTTCCCCGACCGGCACAACCGGATATTGGCTATATCCCGGTCAGCAATCGATGCCCGGGTACGTGATAAAGCCGCAACATGCCGATCAACCGCGTCTGTCGCCAGCTTGTCCGTGTAATCAGCAGCGTGGGCATGTCGGGCGCAATCTTCAGGGCGTCCGCCACTTCGGCGGGGGGGTGCGCGGCTTCGATCGCGATATGCGCGCGCGTCAGCGGTACATTGCGCAACAGCCATTCATCGGCAGGCATGGTTTCCAGTATCTCTGGCGTCAACCCCACAACTGTGGCGGGCAGTAACCAGCGTTGTTCAACCTGATAGGGCCTGTCATCGGCCAGATGCAGCGCTGATACGAACAGGAACGAGGTGCCTGCAGGCACTCCCATCTCTGCCGCGATGGCGGGGCTGGCAGGTCTGACACCTGCATCCAGCATATGATACCCGGCGACATGCCCCGCCTTGCGGATGGCTTCGGCGATAATGGGCACATCAAGTGGGGCCTTGCGCACAGGGTTCGCCGAAACGGTGGTTCCCCCTTTGCGCTTGCGGTCCAGAAACCCTGCTGTTGCCAGATCACGCAGCGCGCGCCCGACAGTGGACCGTGTGCAGTCATAATGCGCGGCCAGTTCCACCTCTCGCGGGATCTGGTCGCCGGGTTTCCACGCACCCGACTGGATACGGCCAAGAAGATCACGGCGAATGGCCTTCCAGTCAACCTTGCCAGACGGCGCTGTCACATCGCATCTCTCAATCGTGCCAGAACGCGCCGGTAATCCGCGACGATCGCAGCCTTGTTGATATGTTCACCAGCACGCACAACATGCCGGCCTGCTGACCACACATCAGCAATGCAACGATTATCGCCGGAAAATATCAGGGTATCAAGAAACAGATCCCCGTCGCGCCCTTCAAGATCGGGCGTTTGCCCGTCCAGTGCAACCATATCCGCCCAAAGCCCCGTTGCAATGGCACCCGCCGCGCGCCCGGCGGCCTGCGCGCCGCCCGATGCAGCGCCTTCCCACAGGATACGCCCTGTCGAATAGCCGGGAACTGCCAGCACAGCCCGGCGCCGGTCACGCAAGCGCTGGGAATATTCCAGCCCGCGCAGTTCTTCGGTCAGCGAAATGCGGATATTGGAATCACTGCCAATGCCAAACCTGCCGCCATGCCCCAGATAGCGTGCGCCATCGAATATTCCGTCCCCAAGGCTGGCTTCAGTAATCGGGCAAAGACCCGCAACCGCATGTGTCCGGGCCAGCGCCACAGTTTCAGCCGGGGTCATCTGGGTGCAATGGATCAAACACCACCGGGCGGATACCGGGGCATTGTCCAGCAACCATTCTACCGGGCGGGCGCCAAATGCGGCCTGAATTTCGGTGACTTCTTCCTGTTGTTCCGCCAGATGCATATGCATAACGCGCGTCCCCGCCAGTTCTGTGCAAAATGCCAGATCATCTGGCTGCACAGCGCGCAGGGAATGCGGTGCCACGCCCATGGCGCTGTCTTCGGGTAGCGCGCCGATGGTTTTCTCCGAATCTGCAAACAGTCGTGCGAACTGGTCACGGTCATTGCCGAAACGCCGTTGTCCGGGCGCAAGGGGGCGGCGGTCACAGCCCCCATACTGGTACAGCACCGGCAGCAGCGTCAGCCCCATGCCCGTCTGTTCGGCGGCGGCGCAAATTCCATCCGCCATTTCGGACAGTTTGTCATAGGGCTGCCCGTCAGGCCGGTGATGCAGATAGTGAAATTCCGCCAGCGCGCCAAAACCCGCTTCCAGCATTTCCATTTGCACCATGGCCGCGATCGCACGGGCGTCATCGGGAGTCAGGTGGTCTAGGAAGCGGAACATCAACCGCCGCCATGTCCAGAATGTATCATGCGGATCGGGGCCGCGCGCTTCGGTCATGCCAGCCATGGCACGCTGGAATGCGTGACTATGCAGGTTCACCGGCGCGGGCAGCAGCGTGTCCACCCTATGCCCCTGAGGTGGCGCATCTGCGGTGACGGAGGCGATCCGCCCCTGTGCGTCAACGCAGATCAGCACATCATTTGCCCATCCGTTCGGCAGCAAGGCCTGCCGTGCCCAAATCATCTGATCGTTGTTCATCTTCATATTGACACTATTATTATGCTTACGCATATTAATGACACGAACTTCAGCCGAAGGGAATAGCCCAGTGAACGACATCACATCAGCCAACCCACAGGATCTGCCCTTCGGCATCCATCAGGGGAACAGCCCGCTGGTGTTGGGCATCCCGCATGCCGGAACCTGTATTCCCGATGATGTGCGCATAGCCCTGAATGACACAGGACGCGCGATTTCCGATACCGATTGGCACATGGACCGCGTTCATGAGGGGTTGGTGGATGATGTGACCATCGTTTCCGCACGTTTTCACCGCTATGTCATTGATGCCAACCGCGACCCTTCGGGGGCCAGCCTTTATCCCGGCCAGAACACTACCGGCCTTATTCCGCTGACTGATTTCGACGGGAACCCGATCTGGGCACAGGAACCGGGTGCCATGGACATCGAATCGCGACGCAAGCAATTCCACGCGCCCTATCACGCGGCACTGGCGGCGGAACTGGCCCGTGTAAAGGCGCTGCATGGCTTTGCCATTCTTTATGACTGTCATTCCATCCGGTCACAGATTCCGTTCCTGTTTGAAGGCACCTTGCCGGATTTCAATATCGGCACCAATCATGGAGTGACCTGCGCGCCTGCCCTGCAGGCGCTTGTCATGCGCCATTGCGCTGATGCGAACGGTTTCACCAGCGTTTTGAACGGCCGCTTTGTCGGCGGCTGGACAACGCGGCATTATGGCCAGCCCGATCAGGGTATTCACGCCATCCAGATGGAACTGGCCCAGTCCACCTATATGCAACAATCCCCGCCCTGGGCCTGGGATAAGGGCCGCGCTACACGCCTGCGCGCGGTTCTGGGACCAATGCTGCGCGAAATCGCGGCGCTTGACCTGTCCTGATCACGAATGAAGAAACCCCAACAAGGAGTAACACTATGAAGCATATCACGAAATCCTTCTGCGCGCTGACGCTGTCGGCAATGGCGCTTGGTGCGCCTGCAATGGCGCAGGAACGTGTGTTTGTCGGCATCGCAACCGGCGGCACCGGCGGCACATATTACCCGCTGGGCGGGATGCTGGCGCAGCTTATTTCCAACACCGCTGAACTGGAAGGCAAGCGTATTTCCGCCACGGCGGAAACCGGCAACGCGTCGGTTGCCAATGCCGGTCTGCTGGCGCAGGGCGAGATTGAAACCGCCTTTATCGCCGCTGATATTCTGGATGCCGCCTATCGCGGTGCAAACCAGTTCGAAGGCAATGCCGCCGAGAATATCCGCGCGCTTGGCTCGCTTTATCCTGAAACCGTGCAGCTTGTGGCGCGCGCGGGTGCAAATGTCACCAGCTTCGCGGAAATGGCGGGAAAATCAGTATCGTCCGGTTCACCGGGTTCGGGCCAGTGGCAGCTTCTGGGTGACCTGCTGGACGCGCATGGCATGACCCGCGAAGACGTGTCCGAGGATTATTCGTCCTTCGCGCAATCGGCAGACAAGCTGCGCGATGGCAATCTGGACGCATCGCTGATCACGGCGGGGATTCCCACAGCCTCGATCACGGAACTGGCCAATGGGCATGACGTCACTGTTGTACCCCTGACCGGCCCTGAAATTGCTGCCCTGCAGGAAGTGCAGCCCTATTACGCATCGGTCACCCTGCCCGCGGGTACTTATCGCGGCATTGACGAAGATGTGGAAACGCTGGCCGTGCGCGCCATCTGGGCCACCCATGCTGATCTGGACGATGATCTGGCCTATGCCATGGTCAAGGCGCTGTATGAAAACACCGAAACACTGGCGCAGGTCCATGTCATGGGCAGCCAGATTTCGCTGGAAACCGCACTGGAATCGGTGTCGGTGCCGCTGCATCCCGGTGCGGAACGGTTCTACCGCGAAATGGGCCTGATCGAGTGATCGGCTTCGGCAAGTGCTGCGTGAATGCGCTTGCCATCGTAACGCTGGTTGCGGGCGGCCCCGGTGCCGCCCATGACTGCGCACAGCGCGCGATTGATGTGGTTCGCCTGCATGACGGCGTGGTGCTGGCAACATTGCCTGCGCGACCCTTCACATTGGTCTGGCGCAATTCCGTGACCCTGACGATGGTGCAGGCCGATTATATCCTTGGCGATGGCGGGCAGATCATTCAGATCGCAGAGCGGTTTGCGGCCCATGGCCCCGGCATGGCCCATGACGGCACTGGCTGGCGCGTGGAAAATGACCAGATGGCGATCGAGTTGCACCGCGACGTGGGGCGCCTGATCCTGCGCAGCGCACCTGCGCATGAAAACCGCCTGATTGCCGGTGACACGACAATCGACCTGACCCAGTGGCCCGCCACCCCGCTTGAAATTCTGTCGCCCGACTGCAAGGACACCCCGCGATGAGCACATCTGCACCCCAAAGCACCCTGACCGACGCGGAAATGGAAGCGCTTGTCCGCAAGTATGACAGCGAAACCAATTTCCGGCGGCTGACGGGGGTGACGGGGTTTGCGGTGACGCTGGCCTGCATCGTGCTGAGTGTGTTCCACATTTACACATCCGGTTTCGGTTTGCTGAATGAAGTCATGCACCGCTCCGTGCATATGAGCTTCATCATGCCGCTGGTATTCCTGCTGTTTCCGCGTGCGCGCGTGGAAAAGCCCGTGCGCGCCTGGGGGTTCGGGCTGGCATTCGCTGCGTTTTATGTCTTCCTGGGCGTGCAACTGGCCGATGCGCTGAGCGGGCGCATACCTGACATGGCGCGCTGGGGGCTGATTGGTGTCAGCTTTGCGCTGGCCCTGACCGCGCTGCCCATCTCCGCCCTGGGTGGGCAGGGCAACCGGGTATCGGTGACGGACTGGCCGCTGGCCATCGCCGGGGGCGGGTCGTCCCTGTATCTGATTATATTCTTTGACGAAATTTTCATTCGCAATGTCGGGTTCCCGCAACCGCTGGATTATGTGATGGGCCTGCTGGCCATCATCATGGTGCTGGAAGCCGCCCGCCGCACCATGGGCGAGGTACTGCCGGTGATTGGCACATTGGCGCTGCTTTATGCTGTTTTCGGCCCCTATCTGCCGGGTGATCTGGCGCATCGGGGCTATAATATCATCCGGCTGGTCAACCATCTGTATCTGGGCACCGAAGGGATTTATGGCATCGCCATCGGTGTCGTGGCAACATTCGTGTTCCATTTCGTGCTGTTTGGGGTGCTGGCACAGAAATCCGGGCTGGGGCAGTTATTCATCGATCTGGCCAGCATTGTCGCGGGTCGCTATGCGGGCGGACCCGCGAAAGTGGCCGTCGTGTCATCGGGGTTTTTCGGCATGATCTCCGGCTCGCCCGTGGCCAATACGGTCACCACTGGCGCATTTACCATTCCCATGATGAAGGCCAAGGGATTTTCAGGCCGCTTTGCCGCCGCGACCGAAGCCTCGGCCAGTTGCGGGGGACAGGTAACCCCGCCGATCATGGGGGCCGCGGCCTTTGTGATGACCGAAATGCTGGGCGTACCCTATAATGAACTGATCCTGATCGCGATCATACCGGCAGCGTTTCATTATCTGTCAACGCTGTTCATGGTCCATCTGGAAGCCAAGCGCCTGAATCTGGAAGGGATCGCGCCTGACAAGCTGCCGCAATTTCTGGATGTGCTGGTCCGGTCATGGCACCTGTTCATTCCGCTGGTGGTGATGGTCACGCTTTTGCTGATGAAATTCACGCCCTTCCTTGCCGCCTTCTGGGGGATCATCCTGACGATTGTGTGCTCCTATATTCCGGTAACCCTGCAACTTGTCGGGTTGGGGCGGCGCATGGATGCCAGCAGTGCGCTGACACCGATGAAGCTGCAGGACGCGCTGAAAAGCGGCGCGCAGCAATCCATCGCCATCACCGCCGCCTGTGCCTGTGTAGGTTTCATTCTGGGGGTAACCACCCTGACCGGCATGGGATTCAAGTTTTCCGGTGCCGTAATTGATGGGGCCGCATGGATGGGGGCTGCGATTTCCGCGCTGGACCCGTTCGGGTTCCTGTCGCAAAATGGCACAACGCTGTTTTTCGCGCTGATTTTCGTTGCCATCGCCTGCATCATCATGGGTGCGGGTATCCCCACAACCCCCACCTACATCATTCTTGCTGCCATTGCCGCGCCCGCGTTGCAGCAACTGGGCGTGCCACTGCTGGCCACACATTTCTTCGTGTTCTATTATGGGGTTCTGGCAGACATCACACCACCTGTGGCATTGGCCGCCTATGCCGGCGCAGGGATCGCCAAATCCGACCCCATGAAAACCGGCATGACCGCGTTCCGCCTGTCGATGGGCAAGGCACTGGTGCCGATGATGTTCATCTATGCGCCCGCGCTGTTGTTCATCGATTTCACCTGGTGGGATTTCATGCTGGCACTGTCATCAGGGGTTCTGTCTATCGTTGCGCTGTCAGTGGCCTATATCGGGTTTTTCAAGACAAGCGTGGCGCGTTGGGAAAAATGGGTACTCAGCCTTGCCGGGCTGGTGCTGGTGGCACATAATCTGACGGCAATCGTGCTAAGCGCCGCAGTGGTGCTGACTATTCTGTGGCGCAACACCCGCAAACCCGCCGATACGGGCGTACCCCGCCCGCAGGACTGACAGCGCGTTTCCTGACAATCCGGGCTGAATGCGCATTTCCCTATGGCGTAAAACCGGCACGCTGGATTGCCTGTTGCCACGCGGTCCGGCGGGACGCGCGGATATCGGCGGACAATCGTGGCGAATATGTTTGCGCAGGTGCAGGCAAGGGCATGTCCACGCCCAGATTGCCAAACGCCATGGCAGCGACCCCCAATGCGCCGATTTCAGCGATATCGGCAGTCTGCACCGGGCAACCCAGCATATCCGCCTGAAGCTGCATCAGAAATGGATTGCCGGACGCGCCGCCATCGGCCCTGATCCGTTCCGGCGGCTGGCCGACATCGCGCCCCATCGCATCAAACACATCGGCAACCTGCTGGGCGATCGCCTCGAATGTGGCGCGGGCAACATGGGCGCGGGTGGTGCTCAGGGTCATACCCGCCAGCAGGCCGCGCGCAGCATCATCCCAATGCGGTGCCCCCAGCCCTGCAAGCGCAGGCACAAAACAGACACCGCCAGTGTCGGGAACTGTCTGCGCCAACGCCGACAGCGCAGCCGGGTCCGCCACGCCCATCAGCCCGGCCATGAATGACGCTGCCTGCGCCGACACGGTAATATTGCCTTCCAGCGCATAGACCGGCCCTGCCGCAGTGCTCCATGCAATGGTGCCCGACAGACCATGCGCCGAGTTTACCCGCGTTGGCGTCAGTGTCATCAGGCTTGATCCGGTGCCATAGGTGGCCTTCACCTGCCCCGGCGCGCGCACGCCATGCCCGTAAAGGGCGGCATGGCTGTCGCCCATCATCGCCAGAACCGGCACCCCCGCAGGAAGGTCCGTCACCCCCGCAGCGGTTTCACCGAACTCGCTGTCAGATGCGTGCGGCGTTGGCAGGCAGTCTGTCGGGACGCCGAAAATCCGGCCAAGTCCGGCGCTGAATTGCAGATTTCGCGTGTCAAATAATTGCATGCGGGACGCATTTGAATGATCGGTGGCAAAGGACGCCCCCGCGGTCAGGCACCACAACAGCCATGTATCCACCGTGCCCGCCCTGAGCATGCCCTGCTCATGCAAGGCACGCGCCTGCGGCACATGTGCAAATACCCATGCCAGCTTGCTGGCCGGAAACAGCGGGTTGATCCCAAGACCGGTGGCGGCAACCACCTCCGCATCATGACCGGCTGCGATCAGCGCGGCGCAGCTTTCTGCCGTGCGGCGGCATTGCCAGATCAGTGCGGGGCATATCGGCTGTGCAGTTCCGGCGTCCCAGACCACCAGTGTTTCGCGCTGGTTTGCGATGCCGATGGCGTCCGGCACCCCTTCGGACCGGACAATCTGCCCGATCACATCGCGCACCGAGGTCCAGATAGACATGGCCGATTGCTCCGCCCAACCGGGCCGGGGATAGTCGGTTGTCAGCGCCGCACTGGCACTGGCCAGCACGCGGCCCTGATCATCCACCAGAACAGCCTTGGTGTTGGTCGTCCCCTGATCGATTGCGAGTACGCGCATTGCTTATCCTTTGCGCTGCAGCGTTTTTTGGGCTGCAGCGATGATGCCTTTTGTTGAGAGGCCGTATCTGGTGAAGAGCCATTGGACGGAGCCTGTTG